>JAFEGL010000003.1 GCA_018239895.1 Verrucomicrobiota bacterium | reverse complement strand
AAGAGGCAGTCGGGGCGAAGCCCCCGCTGCCCCAAAGGCACGGGCAAGGGCAAGGGCGAGGAAGTTATAGCGCTTTCTTTTTTACCTCTTATTGAACTTGCAAGGGCAGGGAAAAAAGAATTTATCGCGCTCATTTTTTACCTCTCCTTGATCTTAAGGGGAGAATATTTTAAGATAGACACCAGTTCTTTAAACCAACCATTTTAGGTGATATCAAATGCCCAGTGTAAAAGTTCGCATCGGCGAGCCGATCGATAAAGCCCTCCGCGCCCTCAAAAAGAAACTTGACAAAGAGGGGATCATGAAAGCTGCGAAAGCCCACCGTTTCTACGACAAGCCTTCCGTCAAAAGCCGCGCTAAATCGAAAGCTGCGACAAAGCGGACCAAAACCGCCCTGCGCCGCGGATACTAAAATAGGCCTTAAATACTTAGCAGTCAGTTAAACGATCTGCTAATTTATTTTGTTAGAATTCCTTTTTTCTGCTAAGATCGAGGTAAATTCTAACTGGTAATACCCTATGAAAGACTATTACGCTACGCTGGGAGTTGCGCGCGATGCTTCTCCCGAAGAAATTAAAAAAGCTTATCGAAAGAAAGCGCTCGAGTGCCATCCCGATCGGAACGCAGGCGATCCGAACGCAGAGGCGAACTTCAAGCTCGTATCTGAAGCCTATGAAGTATTGAGCGACGAAAACCGACGTCGCATCTACGATCAATACGGCGAAGAAGGGCTTCGGGGAGGATCAGGCGGCGCTCCCGGCGGATTCCCCGGCGGATTTGCTTCGATGGAAGAGGCCATGAGAACATTCATGGGCGCTTTCGGTCAAGGCGGATCAATTTTCGATACCTTTTTTGGCGGCGGCGGAGGCGATCCCGGCCAGCGTCAAGGGACCAGCAAAAGAACTTCGGTCCGAGTCTCTTTCGAAGAGGCAGCTAAAGGAACCGAAAAAGATCTCAATATCGTCAATCAAGTCAACTGCAAGGGATGCCAAGGATCGGGCGCCCGGACGAAAAACAGCATCAAACCGTGCCCAACCTGCCAAGGAAGAGGTCAACTTTTCCAAAATCGGGGCTTCTTCAGCATGACGAGCCCGTGCCCTAATTGCAACGCGACAGGCCAAGTGATCACCGATCCGTGCCGAGAATGCGGAGCCTCAGGGAACGTCAAAGAGAAACAGCGGATCAAGATCCGGATTCCTCCCGGCGTAGACTCAGGCATGAGGCTCAAGATGAATGGCTATGGCGATGCGGGCCCTCCAGGCGGTATCCCCGGAGATCTCTACGTCGATATCGAAGTCGAGCCGAGCGAAACCTTCAAGCGCGAAGGGGACGACGTCTATCTCGAACTTCCCCTCACTTTCACAGAAGCTGCTCTCGGCTGCAAAAAGGAAGTTCCGACTCCGCTTGGCGAAATCTGCCGGATCACCATCTCTGAAGGAACCCAGACGGGCAAACTCTATCGCGTCAGCGGCAAGGGGTTCCCGAACGTCCACGGAAAAGGGGAAGGAGATCTCATCATCCGGATTATCGTCGAAACTCCAGTCAGACTCTCCGACAAACAAAAATCCCTTCTCCGCTCGCTCGAAGAATTGGAATCTTCGCAGAATCAACCTGCAAAGAAAGCCTTTCTTGAGAAGGTCAAGACCCAATAACTAAACTTAAGTAAAGTGTGTCTTCTCATCGAAGACACACTATTTACCCGATCGACTTCTTCGCCTTGTCGAGATCTTTTGAGAGTTTAGATATGCTCGCGTCGTCATCTTTGTCTTGGAAGGCGGCAAAATCTTTCTGGATCGCCTGATTCTGTTTCAACAGCTCTTGCCTTTTTAGCTCTGCCGCCGTGTCGTTCAACACCTGCATCGCCTGCTGCATCACGTCTTTGAATTCAGCTTTCTGAAAAATATTGTCCGATTTGGAATAATCGTCGAGCGCCCGTTTGAACAAATCGGCGCCGTGTTTATACTCGAGTTCATATTCCCGCTTCTCCTGGGGAGATAACGGCCCCATCCCTTCGCTGCCCTGAATCTGATCAGCCATAGAACCTCCTGCATTCATTTCTTTACTTGTCAAAAATGTGCAAAAAGATAAATAAAAAAAGGATGGAATTGGTGTTGTTATGACATTTATGCGAATTTGGACCTTCCTTTGCCTTCTCCCTCTGGCGCTTATAGCTCAGGAACATAAATCTCCTCAGGAAATTCAGCAAAACCTCGATTCAGCGGAAGCTCAATTGGCGCGAGCTGAAAAAATGTTCAACCCCTACTACACAGGCCCACTGCTCACCCCTTCTTGCGCGATGATTCCTCCCGGCAAGATCATGATCCAGCCCTACGTATTCATCGCAGATAACTACGCAAGTTTCAACAAACAGCGCGAATCCCATTCTCTTCCCTCCAATCTAGTCAGCCTCGTACTGCAGCCGATCATTTTTCAGATCGGGGTCACTCCGACCGTCGACGTCACGATTCAATATGCAGGCGTGTTGAATTGGCAAAACAGCGCGTTTGGCGGAGGTTTGACCGACCTGCAGACGACGGCGGGATTTTTGATCTTCAGAGAAAAACCCTACATCCCACAGTTTAAATTCACCATCACGGAGACCTATCCGACAGGAAAGTACAAAAATCTGAGCCCGAACGGACTTCAGCTCAATGCGACAGGCGGGGGCGCCTACTCGACAGAATTTGGTCTCGGGTTTTCCAAAGTCCTCCTCTGGTCGTCGCAGCATCCCCTCCGGATCCGTGCCTACGGCGGATATGTCGTATCGACGCCAGCCCACATCAAGAATTTCAATTCCTACGGCGGCGGCTACCATGCGAAAGGGACCGTCCACCCCGGCCATGTCGTCAAACTCGATTTTGGCTTTGAATGGAGCTTTACCCAGCGTTGGGTTCTAGCGGGAGATATCGTCTACAAAGCGACGAACCGGACAAAATTTAACGGCAATCCTGGAACATTAGCAAGTGGAACCCCATCGGCGGTCGGCGGCGGCTACAAAGACAATTTAAGTTTAGCTCCAGCGATTGAATACAACTGGAACGACCACATGGGATTTGTGGGCGGCGCCTGGTTTTCGGTCTATGGCCGCAGCTCTTTAAACTTCGTTCAAGCCGTCTTGAGCGTCTACATGGTTCTCCCCTGAGGTATAAATGAAAAAAGTTCTCCTCTTTTGCCTACTTTGCGCCTCATTATCGGCTCAAACTAGACATAAATCGCCCCAAGAGATCCAAAAGGAGCTTCAAACAGCCGAAGACCAATTGAAAAGAGCCGAGCAGTTGTTCAACCCTTGGTATACAGGTCCACTACTCACTCCATCGGCCACCATGATGCCGCCTGGATATGCCAACGCACAGCCTTACATTTTCATCGTCGACAACTACGCCAACTATAACGAAGACAGAAAATCGGTTTCTCTGGCCAACAACCTGATCAACTTAAACCCGTTGAACATCCTCCAAATCGGCATCACCGATTCAATGGACACCTCGATCACCAATCAAACGCAGACGAATTGGCAAGATGGCAAATCGGGGGGAGGCTACGGCGACACGCAAGTATCCTTTGGATTTCTCGTCCAAGAACAAGGCCTCTATATTCCAAAAATGAAAGTGAGTATTTCAGAGACTTTTCCAACTGGCAAATACCAGCGGCTTCGCCCTAGCGGGCTCGACGGTGCTGGAGGCGGCACCTACGCAACTTCGTTTTCTTTCGCCATCGCCAAGATCTTTTTCTGGGCCACGCAGCATCCAGTCAACACCCGCTATGCAATGAGCTATCAAGTTTCTACCCCCGTCAAGGTACACGGCTACAATGCCTACGGCGGCGGCATCGGGACAAAAGGAGTCGTCAAACCTGGGAACAAATTCAATGCGGACCTTGGTATTGAGGTGAGCATCGATCAGCGCTGGGTGTTAGCGAATGACTTTGTCTACACAATGACCGACCAGACCACCTTCACAGGAAAAACCACCGCTCCTGTAGGAAAAGGGTTCAGCGACAATTTCAGCTTGGCGCCGGCGATCGAATACAACTTCAATGAAAATCTCGGAGTTCTAGGCGGCGTCCAGTTTTCGGTCTATGGCCGGAACAGCCTCAACTTCATTTCGGCGATCCTCAGCATCGAGTACACATTCCCCATGGGCCCCTGGGACTAAGAGCGGGCGGGGAAGCCCCGCCCTCCAAAAAAGCAGTCAGAAAAATTCTTATACAAATAACAAATATTTAATTTATCATGTCCTTCCCTTTTTGGAGGACATATGTTCAAACGCCTCTGCCTGCTCCTGCTGATTTCAACATCGCTCTTGGCTGCATCTGATTTCGAGGGCAGTTCTTTATCTCCATCTACACCCGATCAAATCGCTGCTTTCTACGGATCGAACGATCTGCTGATTGGAGGCGTCATCAGTCCGTTGAGCGGTCAAATTGTCTCCAGTAAAACAGACTTAGTTGCCAGAGGGGCTCAAGATGTCTCTCTTTTTAGATCCTACATTCCTGCCACAGTTCCCGCTCCCCTTCCTCCCCCTGGTCTCGTCCCCCAAGAAGCGAAGGGCTGGATGAGCGAAACCCAATGGCGCGACGCGATACGAAATGATCGAGCAGCTAAGCTTTTGTACTTCGAAAGA
Organism: Verrucomicrobiota bacterium; assembly: GCA_018239895.1. Lineage (GTDB taxonomy): Bacteria > Chlamydiota > Chlamydiia > Chlamydiales > SM23-39 > SZAS-17. Next base: position 479,831 of record JAFEGL010000003.1, on the reverse strand, counting down.
AAGTATAGTTACTGGAAAGAATTACAAGACAATCTCATCCAAAGCCGGACCGGTTGGCGGGCTTTTCCTCACCATTGGCTAAAAGCTCAAGGGCAGCCTAGCAAGCCCGATGAATATGCAACCGTCTATCTTGCCGATTCAAACGGAGCCGTTTTAGCATTTTCGGTTTCTGAAAGGGATTCTTTTTTAGCTGACCTTCCCTATGGAATGAGCAACGGTTCCGATGAATCTCCCAGTGGAATGAACGATCCTAGAAATATACGTCTGCTCAGAAGCAATCATAGATACATCGTATATTGCCCAGATGGAACCGTCAGATACTACTTTCCTACGGGCCACTCTATCCATGGGCGAAAAAAGAAAGTAGCTTATAGCGAATATTATACTCTCTGCATAGAGAAGCTTCCGAACGGAAAAACTCTCCGATATTTTTATGGCGATGATCTGGAGAACAATAAAATGGATGGCTTTAGACTCATCCGAGTTGAAAGCCAAGATCCGAAGCAAAGTCACATTTACTCATCGATCTCAATAGATGGAAGCTTGGTTCTTGGAACCAATCCGATTCTATCAATCACAACAAATGCCGGAGAAAGAGCTCAGTATAGGCAGGAGGCAAGGCAGTGTGAAGACATCGTCTACGACGATAAACATCCTGATGGACCTAGAATACATATAAAGAAAGATCCCATTGTATTTCCACCTATCCTAACCTCCGTTAGTTCTCCCTTCTATCGCTCGGAATTATTGGGATATGATCAGTTCATGCAGATGGAATCGCATTCTGCCAGAGAACCTCCCTATTCGTGCACGTATAGCGGGTCGCCTCGGAGGGTCGATTCTATCCAATTTCCAGTTGGTTCCAACAACTCATATTTGCCTCTCTATAAAATCAGCTACGACCCGCCTATTGCCGATAAAAAAGAGGGGCAAACCACCGCAACCCGGATCGACGGCTCAAGAATCGAGTATCATTTCACTCCGAGATTTCTCCCCGATTCAATCAGATGGTTCAATCCGCAAGGAAAGCTAATTAAGCAAAAACTCATCTTTTGGTCTGATCAACAACATCTCAAGAGGCTCGAATATAGAGATGGCGACGATGCCCTTCTTTACGCCAAAAATTTTGAATGCGACTCCTTTGGGAACCCCGAAGTAGAGACCTTTGAAGGGAACCTCTCGGGCCAAGGGTTGCAGGAACAATACACCATCCGGCGCAAATATTCTCAAGACGGCAGAAACCTACTCCTTCAAGAAGAGACCGATAACGGAAAAGTTCTCGTCTATCAATATCTCCCTGAAACGAATCTCCTCGCTGCTAAATACACGAAGGACAGAAGCCAAATTCTCCTTCGTGAATTCTACACTTACGACGACTGCTATAATTTGATCGGGAAAATCTCCGACGACGGAGAATCTGACAGCCCAGACAACCTATCTGGAGTCACTCAAAGAACCATCACGCGCCTTCGCCTGCGCCAACAACACCCATTCCTCCACTGTCCTGAGTGGATCGAAGAATATTATTGCGAAGGTTCTCAAGAAAAGCTGCTCAAAAAGACCCACCTTCACTACGACAAAATCGGCCACATCGAGCGGGAAGAGATCTACGGATCTGACGATCAATTCGCTTACGCCATCACCCGCGTCGTCGATGAACAAGGGAACATCCTCTCTGAAACAAACCCTCTCGGCCAAACAACAACGGGAGAGTTCGATTCAAAAGGCCGCCCGATCCGTTCGGTTTCCTTTTCAGGCCGTCTCGAGAAGAAAATGGACTACGATCTCCAAGGCCGCCTCTTTAAACAAGAGGAGATAGCCAAGGATGGGATCTCCCATACAGCCTTGCGCAAATACAATGCCCTCAGCCACTGCACGGACGAAATCGACTACCTCGGCCATTCAACCCATTTCGAATATGACCCCATTACAGGCAAACCAACCCACATAGAAAGTCCCTCGATCCCATCTCTAGAAACAAAAAGCACACCCGTCGTCTCATCCTCTCTTTTTGACGCCCTGGGGCGAATAAACTCAAAGACAGATCCGAATGGACATACTACGACTACAGCCTACAATGCATACGGGAAACCCACCCAAATCATTTACCCAGACGGCTCTACCCATAAATTCATCTACTACCTAGATGGAAAACTGAAAACCTCTATTGATCCGCTGGGAGTCCAAACAAGCTACTCTTACACCCCTTTGGACGACATCTCCTCCAAAACAATCGCCACTCCGCAGGGAGAAATACTCTCTCAAGAGACCTATCTCTATAAAGCTCGGCAATTGACTCAACACACCGATCCTGAAGGGAGAGTCACCTCCTACTTTTACGACGGAGGAGGGCGCCTCATTGCCGAACAAAAGGGAACTGAACGGACCGAATGGACCTACGATTCTCTAAACCGAATCCGTTCAACGAAGACTGTCAATGGATCTCTCCTAGCCATTACTGAATACGACCTTCTAAACCGCCCTATCGAAGAGAGAAAGGAAGACCTTTCCCAAAATCTCCTCTCGCAAGTCTTTTATGAATACGATGCAGACGGAAACAAGTCAAAAATCACTACCTGGTCTGAACAGCAAAAAGTCGACGAACACTTTGCCTACGACTCATTCCATCGACTCGTCCGCCATGAAGACTCTCTCGGATTTGCCACAACAACCGCCTACGACGAAAACCACTCAAACAACCTAGGTCAAAGGGTTTTAAGAAAAATCGAAACAGACCCGATGGGTCTTCAGACGATCGACACTTACGACGCCCTGGGTCAAATCGCTTCGACCGAAAAGAGAACAGATCAAACGCTCAATCTCGAACGGTTCTATCGAGATGCCTCCAGCAACTTAACTACTCAAATCAGCGACATTTACGCATCGAACCAGCTCTCCCGCTCCGTGACCACCCAGTGGGAATATGACTCGATGAATCGGAAAATCCTCCTGACAGAGGCTTTCACCAAAAAGACCCGATACACTTACACACTCAAAGGCCAGCTCTTTCAAACGATCAAGCCAGATGGAGTCATCCTCGAGAGAACTTACGACAACCTCGGCCATCTCAAAACTCTCGCCTCTTCCGATCTCACGTGTCTCTACTCCTACACTCACAACCGAGTCGGCCAGCTCCTCGAGTTAAAAGACCTTTTCACCCAAAAGTCCACAAGCCGCACCTACGATACCCACGGCAGACTCATCCGCGAAACCCTCGCCAACGGCCTCACCGTCTCAAACGCTTACGACGACGCGAACCGCCGTACGCGTCTCACCTTACCCGATCAATCCTCGATCGAATATCGCTACGGTCCAGCCCACCTCCTCGAAGTCATCCGCTACGACTCCAACGGCAACCCCATCCTCAAAAACAACTCCGACTTCAAATACGATGCCCTCGACCGCCTCGTCGAAGTTACAAGCGATGACACCCACGTCCACTTCACTTACGACGGGCTCCACCGCCGCCTCTCCAAAACCACCTCAACCGGCAGCACTAACTCAAACCAACTCTACCTCTACGATGGCCAAAACGAGATCGGCTCTTTTGGAGCCACTCAAGAACTGCGCATTTTAGGAACAACCCCACATGCTGAGATTGGAGCCACTGTTGCCATCGAGCTTGGCCAAAAACTCTACGTCCCGCTCCACGACCTATCTGGCAACATCACGTTTCTCTACACTCCCGACGGCACCTTCACCGAATCCTACCGTTTCACAGCTTTTGGCGAGGAGCTAGTCTCCTCCTCCATCAATCCCTGGCGCTTCTCCTCCAAGCGCAAAGACCCCGAAACCTCCCTCGTCTACTACGGCCGCCGCTACTACGATCCCTCGCTCGGCCGCTGGCTCACACCCGATCCCGCCGGTTTCACCGACGGCATGAACCTCTACGCCTTCGTCCACAACGATCCCCTCACTCACTTCGATGAATATGGGTTATTAGACTATGGCCAATATACTTGGAGTGCCCAAGATCGCTCACAAGGTCAACTTGGTCTCGGGTATGGATTAATGAATGGCGCTTTCAATGCTTTGTCTTTTAGCAATGCTTTGATCCACTGCCCTTTAGCACCATTTACTTCATACCAAAGCGGAACTTTTAATTGGGCCATGCCCAGTTCTTACCACACGATCAACAGTTTTCTCGATAAAACTCACGGTCAAATCAACAACCGTTTCTTTGGAAGGGCAGATTTATCTAATGATTTTTTCCAGTCTGGCCGCATTGGAGGAGAACTGGTTGGGGATCGTCTGTTTGGAGGTGTAAACAACCGCCTCATGGGCGCAGCTCTAAATGCGTCTACTTGGACACTTGGTAAACTCTCAAGTTTAAGGTTAAATATTTCTGATTTTGTAAAGAAAATTCAGTCGAGAAATTTTCTTCAGTTCGGCTCGAAAGATTATAAAAGCATCCCTCAAGCATTCAATGAATTAAAACCAACTCTTGAGAGGATTGAAAAGGGTATCAAATTTCCTCACAGAAATGATGGGTCGTTTTTTATGAATAGAGAGGGCCTGTTACCTAAAAAGCACAAAGAATATTATCGTGAATATGTACATCATACTCCAGGGACAAATGGCCCAGGTCCTAAGAGAGTTGTCATTGGAGAACAAGGCGAAATTTATTACACTCCAGACCATTACGCAACATTTCACAAGGTTAAATAAAATGAAAAAATTTATTTATTTCAAAGATCCAAAAGAGATTGGAAAATATGATATAACAGTGGAAATAAAGAGTGGCATTAAAGAAAAAAAAGACCTGTTAAATGCAATATCGTTGGGATTATTTTTTCCTGATTATTTTGGAGGAAACTGGGATGCTCTTTTTGATTGCTTAATAGATTTAAGTTGGCTTAGCGATGAGCGTATTCTACTCAAACATGGTGATGTTCCGATGAATAGTAATGTCGAGAATCAAAGGATTTATTTGGGTATATTGATGGAGGTAACAAACAACTGGAAATCTGGAGAACGTATAGAAATACAGGCTGCATTTCCAGAAAATTGCAGGGGAATGATAGAAAGAATCTTAACTCGTAAATAAAGACTTTCGGTATCGATTAGTTTTGTTGCACAAACCTTTACGCTACCCACAAAATAGAAGGGTTCGACCCTCGCGGCAACATTCTCAGACTCTCCACCATAACGCCCCTCGGCTCCGACGCATCCCACTACACCTACGATGATCTCTCCCAGCTCGAATCAGAATGTGGCCTCTTCAACAACGGTAACAACGCCGATTCCCACAACAACCGTCTCGAGAAAAAGAACGAAAACTACTCAAGCTCGCAATGGTTCTTCGACGAGCTCTTCGCGAGTCAGCCTGCACAGCGGCGCGCTCCCAGCAAAACCGTTGTCGAAGCTCACCTCGAGGCTCCCGTCTCCCTTCATAATCACTCGGTGGGCGCTCTCCCAGTTGTCGACAAAAGGCAACGATAGTCCGACCGGAGCTAGCTCTCCTAGATCAAAATCGTCCGTTTTCGCCTTCGCATCTTGGAAAAACTCGTTGAGGATCGCTCCCCGCTCAAGGCTACAGCTTCTATGACTCGCCTCTCCCCCCGCAGTCGATGTGTAGCGGCAGTTGGTCACGATGAGAGGATTTTCCCCATCGACATATTCCCGAACAAGCGGCTTCACATCTCCATCGATTTGGAGCAAATGGAACGCTCTCGCCCCCTCTTTATCGGCCGCTGTGATGTGATACGGGCCGAGAGAGCGGTTGTTTTCTAAGTGCGCTTGAACTTCTTGGACTGTCGAGCAAGTTTCTAAACATTGCCGATTCAAAAAGGCGGCTGGCATCCCTTCGACCTTATCTGTATTGCCATCGCAGATGTTCATGGCCAATCGGAGAGATCCTTTCATCCCGGTCAAGGTGCCGATGAATCCGGCAAATCCCACTTCGACAATCGGCTCTCCCATTTTTTGCTTCCGGACGGTGACGATGCTGCCAGCTCCTGCAATTCCCATGGTGGGCCAATCGAGATTCCGCGCGAGAAGATCTCTCGCGGCGATCGCTGTGCACGCGATGTTGGATGAAGATTGACTCGCAAGAGCTGATGCACTTCCAGCCAAAGCTGGAACCAGAGGGGCCGGGACTAAAGGCGCTATGGGCGATGCGGGAGCCTGCACTGGTACCGGCACGGGCGCTGGAGCGGCGGCCGGCGCAGGCGGCTTTTCTTTCTCTTGCATGAGCTTGAAGTGGACGCTGTCGGGCATCAGATGGAACAGGATCATCTCTTTGTCTGTCAAAAGGGGGATCGAGTGGTCATTTCCTGCCCAGCGGTTGAATCCAATGACCAATCCTTTGAGCTCTTGCATGTAAGGGTCTGGGATCCTCTTGCTCACTTCGTCGATGACTGTGGCAATCTCCTCAGGCACCGGGCGCCTTGCGATGCCGTGGAGCGCCTTGTTGAATTTCTGCCGGATGGCCTGGATCTGTGGGGCGAGGAGAAAGCCGTGCGCTTCGCCAACTTTCATTGGGTCGTCGTTCTCGATAGTGAAAATCGGCACGTCGTTGCAATATCTCAAGCTGCAGCCGTTCATCCCCCCTTCCTTAAACGCATGCCTTTTCATGTCGTGGGGCACGGTTAAAAAGTGGCCGTATTTGAATGTAAGGGCTCCTGTCAGGAGGGTGACGGCGCCTAAAATCCCGAGTCCGATCCCGATAGCGGGAGAGAGAAAAAACGAGGCGACGAGGAGAGCTGCCCCCAGGGCGATCGCGGCGATCTGGATCACTTTAGCCGTCGTCGGATGGGAATGGATAAATTTACAATATCGATTTAAAAAAGTTTGTGAAAATTGCCTTCCAAATTGATTTAAATTCAAATTTGAAACGTAGTCATTTGTTCTAATCATAATTCACCAACTTTTCCATTTATTATATTAATTCCGCCATTAAAATTAGTTGGAAAAATTTATTTAATCCTATTTTATTCGCCTCTAATTTATATTATCCGGCAAAAAAGGACATTTTTATGTCGTCAGCAGCAATTTCTTCGGAAAATTTTAATCCAAAAGTGTTTTTTAAAGAGATCAAAAAATCTCTAAGCCAGCCTGCACAGCTGAACCAGCTTTTGAACGACTCTGTGAAAAAAATCATTGCCAGCCCCACCCCTTTTGTCCTCGCAGATCAGATCGCCTCGACCATTTCTCCGAGTAAAATGCTCGCCTCCGTCAAAATCGACAATCCCGAAGTGTCGGAGCTTTTGGAGCAAGCGCAAGAGATGTTCGAACAAGCCAAATACGGCTTGGAAAAAATGGACAACTCGTTCGATCCTACCTTGAAATCGCGCCTCACTTCAGTCCTCGAGAAAGCGACGAGCGTCCTCGAAACAGTTTTATCCGCCTTTGGCCTCTCCGAGTTTTTCGAACCGCCAGAAAACTCATTCCACTCCGACATGAAGACGCAAAAAGTGATGGCGCTGTTCACGTTGTTTTCTCTCCTATGCACTTTGCTTATCCCTGCCGTCGGCGCCGTGATCGCCAGCGCGATCGTCGGAGGGATCCTCTTCACAATCGCCGCCCTCAGCATCATCTATCCCCTCTTCAAGCCAGCTCCTTCCCAACTTCCCGCAGGCCACAATTTGACCAAGCAATACCGCGAGGGAGAACTCGGCGTTTTCGAAGGGAGAAAAGAAAAAGTCGACGAAGTCCACCAAACTCTCGTCAGCCGGGGCGATGAGGTGAAACACCCAATGCTCCTCGGAAAATCGGGCGTGGGGAAAACGGAGCTCGTCAAATCGCTCGTCCAAGCGATCGCGCGGGGCGACTATCCCGAACTTCAAGGCAAACAGGTCATCTATTTCAACATGGCCGACCTGGTCAACTACACCGAAATTTTCGGCGGGAGCGGCAACCGGATCTTGCAAGTGATCAGCAAAGCGATGGGGAAACACCGAGACAAATACATCCTTGTCTTCGACGAGATCCAAACTGCCTTCCAAAAACAGTACCAATCGCCGATCTGCGAGCAGCTCAAGACAATGCTCGATCGCGGCCCCGGGAGATTCCCCTACGTGATCGGGATCACGACTGAAGAGGAGTATTATCGCGACATCTATCTCGAGCATCCCGCTTTCGGACGCCGCTTCAACCTCATCCGGATCGAAAACACATCGCCTGAAGAGACACTAGAAATCTTAGACACAGCGCTCCTCAAACAAGCGCCGCATCTCCACATCGATCTCAAAGACCACTCTCTCGCTCCGCTCCTGGAAAAGACAACCCAGGCCTTCCCTGAAGCTCCCATGCCGGGCAAGGCGATTGAGATCCTCTCCAAGTGCATCCATCGAACCAAAGCGACCCAAAAATCGGAAAATGAACGGGCTATCGAAGCGAAGAAACTTCAAATCCGCGCCCTCTCAGCCAAGGGAGTTCACGCTCACGGAAGAGCTCTCAACGCCTCCTCTTCCAAAGAATCTATCGAGCAGATTGTCCATCTGCGGACAGAACTCGCCGAGCTCGAGGAGCAGTTTACCCAAGAAAAAGCCGAGTTGGACCGTTTTTTCCAAACAAGAGCCCATTTGACCACGGTAAAAAGGGCGATGTTCCACACCGCGATGAAAGTTTCCAAGCTCCAGCAAAAAGCCCTCAAAAAAGATCAGAGCGCCTTCCTCTTCTACCGCCACTACCTCTCCCCTGCCATCGACGAGTGGGTCCGAACCAACACGCCGAAAGGGGTAAAAACCAACATCGATGAAGAACTCATCGACTCGGTAATCCAAGAAGAGGTTGCATCTGCCGAACAAATCGCCAGCGCAGTCGAGAACGCCAAAAAGCAAATCGCCGAAAGAAACAAGTAATAATCTTGTTCCTCTCCTTGAAAATATACAGGATAGATAGGATCGGCTTCGCCGTCATGATGCGCAAGATAAAAATTTCTTGCGGAATTTCGAAATTTTTCCTTATTCTCTCCGCTCCAATTTTGGAGGTAACTCATGAAACAATTCCATCGCCTAGCGCTCTCGCTTTTGGGAGCGTTCACTTTACAAACCGGATCGTTGACTGCAGCCGTCTCCACCCAACCTCTTTCCGAGGTGGTCGATTCAGCCGTAGCCACAATCCGCAAATACTCTGAACTCAAACCAGAGATTGCCATCGTCCTCGGCACAGGACTCGGCGGCCTCGCTGAGCAGATCGAAGTGGAAGCTTCAATTCCTTACAGCATGATCCCCGGCTTTCCCGAGTCGACTGCCGAGTCGCACGCGGGCAATCTGATCTTGGGGACTTTCAAAGGCAAGCCGATCGTCGCCATGCAAGGGCGCTTTCATCTCTATGAAGGCTACACAGCCCAAGAAGTGGCCTACCCGATCCGGGTGATGAAGACACTCGGCGCCGAGACCCTCATTCTGACCAATGCAGCTGGAGGGCTCCGTCCCGATCAACGTCCTGGCGACATCATGGTGATCGAGGACCACATCAATCTCCTCTCCGACAGCCCCCTCATCGGCCCGAACGATCCGAAAGTCGGCCCCCGCTGGCCCGACATGTATGGAGCCTACGACGCCGACCTGATCGCCCTCTTCCAAAAGGTCGCCGCCGAAAACAACATCCCGGTCCAGAAGGGAGTCTATGCGGCCCTCAAAGGTCCAGCCCTCGAGACCAAGGCCGAGTACAAGATGCTCTACCTCCTCGGAGCCGACGCGATCGGCATGTCGACCGTCCCCGAGAACCTCGCCGCCCGCCACATGGGGATGAGGGTTCTTGGCGTCTCGATCATCACCGACGGGTGCTACTATGAGACAGTCCAGGCAGCCGATATCCCTGAGATCATCCGGATCGCCGGCGAGACCGAGCCTAAAGTTTCCCTCCTCGTCTCTCAGTTCCTCGAAGCTCTTTAATAAATTCCCGCCCACCCGGGCGGGTTAATTATTTTATTGAAATCAACATAACATTGTTATATAATTGAACGCCTAAAACGTAATTAGGTAATTATATATGCACATCACCTCAACTACCTCTCATTCATTCCCCAAATATACCGCTCTCAACCACCCGAAAAGCTCCTCCTCAAGCCGTTGCACCCGCTGTTTCCAAAATCTCAAAGGTTTAATCGCCTACCTTTTCCACCCCCGAACAACTCTCCTCGAGGCCTGCAAAAGCAACAGCCCCTCCACCCTCCGAGGAATCCTCCTCCTCCATAAACCGACAGAAAAGCAAATCGAATTAGGAATGTTTGAAGCCCTCCAAAAAGGAAATGAAGAGGGCTTTCTCCTTCTCGCTCAGAAGTATCCAAACATTCCCCACAACGCCAAAACAGGCGAAACCTTCCTCCATTACCTCCTCTCCCCGATCACTAGAAATGAATCCCTAGCGCTAAAACTCATCGAAACCGGCATCTACGACGTCCAGGCAAAATACGATGGCGACAAGAGCACCCTCAGTTGCACCGCCGGCAACTTCCAGCCCTCCCCGACCCTTTGCCGGGCCCTTTTCAACGCCGGGGTCAAGCCCACCCCTCAGGATATCAATAATTTAATTCAACAAGGGTCCGACCCAACGCTTATCGAAGATCTTAAAGCCTCCCTCTCTCCCGGCGACCTCGCTCAGATACAGCCAACTCATAGTAAAGAAGTTACATAATAAATGCCCACACGCACCGATCTATTAATAAAAATACTTTTATCAATTACAATATTAACTACATTAATACTTAAATATTAATTGATATTAATCATAATTTTGCTTTATACTTATTACTAAAAAAGTAAACCAGGGTATATTATGATCTCAACAAACCCATTCGATTCTGATCCTAGCACTAATCCATTTGATAGAAACTATGTTGATCCAGCATTAAATAGCACCGCAGCATATGGACAGAGTGCGGTGGTCTACTCACCAATAGCATCTAGCCCTGTCAGTAGCCCAAGAGCTGTAGCAAATAGTCCAAGAGACAAAAGTACGATTCAATCGATGGGCCCGCTAAAGGTTCAACCATCAACGAGCGCTTTAACGAAAGTAGCGAACTTTTTCAAAGTCGTTGGGGGGCTTATCGCAGCTTATATTTTTAATCGAGGCATGACCATAGCAGATGCGTGCTCAGGCGGTTGCTTATGGACTCTTCGAGGTCTCTTGTTTGCTGGAAAACACAAAGACCCGCAATTGAACCTCGCTCAGTGCATGAACATCGCTCTCGAAAAAAAGCAATATGATGTAATGGCTCTTCTTCAAAAGGCTGCCGGAGATGTTACTTATGATCAACAAAGTGGCATGACTTTCCTCCATTTAGCGTTAGTCGGTAACCAAAATGATGTCGCCCCTTGTCCTGAATTGGCCGCAAAATTGATCGCAGCAGGAGCCAACGTTAATTCTGCATGCTTTATTGATGGCAAAGCAACAACGCCTCTAGAGATTGTTTGCAGCGCGCAAAACCCAGATGAAAAGATGATTCATGCTCTTTTAAATGCGGGTGCACACATTACTTCCCCCGCATTGAAAAGCTTAATAAATAGAGATGACCCAAACTTGGCAGTTATTCTAATTGAAAAGAGCGATTCACTAGCCTCTATCAAAGATCAGAATGGAATGACATTGCTTCATGTGGCATGTATGCGCAATAGCCCCCCCATAGTTAAGGCCCTTCTCAATAAAGGGGCAAACATCAATGCCACTACCGTCACAGGGCTAGCACCTGTAGATATGGCCACAAAGGATGGAACCATTCAATTTCTTATTGAAAATGGGGCATTAATTACACCAAACCTGCTTAATGACGCCCTCACAAATAACCGAGCCGAGCGAGTTGTTTCATTAGTCACTCAATTTTCTAAAGAGAATATCTCCTCGAGAAGCCAAATAAGAGAAACCTTGCTCCACGTGGCCAGCAAACATGGACGGACAGATATTATCGATGCTCTTCTAGCAAAAGGCGCTAAAATCAATGCTATGACAAGCGCTAGAACTAGCGACTGCCAAACTCCACTCCACATGGCAAAAGATGAAGCGACTGCTCTCCACTTGGTTCAAAAAGGCGCTGCAAACACAATTGATAAAAACAAAAAAACTTCATTGATGCTCGCTGTAGAGAATAAATGGATAAGCGTTGTTCAAGCCATCAAAGACAACATTGATATCCAAGATTCTGATGGACAGACTGCCCTTCATAGGGCCATGTTAACTTATCCTGAAGCTGTTCCAGCTTTGATTGACAACGGTGCTAAAAATCTTCCAGACAATAATGGTGTTACTCCTTTGAAAACTGCTTTCATGAGAGATAGAGATCCAGCAATGATCGATCGCTTGATTGAAAGCGGTGATAATCTCGACGAAGTTACCGTGCGCTGTGCAATTCATGCGAAAAATAGCGATGCGGCCGTTAAGTTGATCCAAAAAAATGCCTTGGATATTCCAGATCCAGAGACCGAAACGCTCGAAGAAAGCCTTCTTGAAGAAGCTTCTAAACTAGATCTTACCGAAGTGGTCAAAGCTCTCCTCGAGAAAAATCCTAAAGAAGCTGATATCGTCTCAGCTTTGAACATCGCCATTTCAAATCAAAATAAATCGATGGTTATGGCTTTGGCGCCGCTCGTAAACCCAGAGGAATTGAATGACCCATTCTGGAGAGCTCTCAACATTAGCAGAAACCCCGATATCGCAGCGTATCTGTTTCATTTGAAAAAGGAGAATGTAGAAGAACTCGCCAAACTCCCAAATGACGCTTTTAATAATGAGTTGTATCAGAAGACCGTTTCCTTGCTTACATTGGCTTATGGCCATAAACCAGAGGAGTTTTTAGTCGAGGCTGTTAAGCGAGACTTGCGCAACATTATCGAAAGCTCGACTGATCAAAGCAAACTATTGGCTCAAGATCCGGTGACTGGCAATACTCTAATGCACCTAGCAGCAAAACATGGCCGTTCAAATTGTATGACCGCTCTTGCGAAAAAGGGAGTTTCTCTGAGGACAGCCAATAAATCAGGCCAAACTCCTCTCATGATTGCGATTGAGGCGGGTGCTACGAAACTTCCTATTGGGTTGCTCAAAATCAAAGTAAATAGAATAGGAGTTTACACTCGACATGATCTTGATCAACAAGATACCATGGGTCACACAGCTCTCCATATCGCCGCACTCAAAGGTAACTTTGAAGCCTTTGAAGCGATTTATAACAGGAGAAAAGAGCTTTCAAACGGCAATGCATCATTCATCCTTGATGGCCAAGCCAGAACTTTCCTCCACTTAGCGGCTCTTGGTAAGACCAAAGGTCATCATGACATCATAGCAATGATGCGCAGAGAAAATTCTCGAGCTTTTAGTGTAAAGGACTCGATGGGTAAAACACCTGAAGATTATATAATATCTCAAAATGGAGAGTCTGTACTGAGTGCAGTTTCATCCACAGCTTCTTATGCAGCTTCAGCAGTAACAAATGCTGTTAAAAGAGTAGCTGTAAAAAATGATGTGTATGACTACAAAAAGTTGGTGTTGGAAAATCCCGCAGCATTCGCATCGACAATGTAAAGAATTTCTCGTCAATCGTCTTCCGGTGACAAAAACTTCAGGTGAAAACCTGGAGTTTTTTTTATTTTATCAGCCAGGCGGCTTGCTCGTGCAGCGAGTGAAAGGCGATCGCCTGGGCGCTCTTCCCACTTTCTTGCAAAAACTCCAACCACGCTTTTAGTTCGTGCTCGGCGCAAGTCGGGTAGTTGTAGAACTCGTCGAAAAGGATGACTGATCCGGGGATGAGCCGTGTGCTGAAAGCAGTCAGCGCCTCTTTGGCCGAAGTGTAGAGGTCGGAGTCGACGTGGAGGAACGCGATCGGCTCTTGGTGCTTTTTGAGGAAGGGATGAAGCGTTTGCGAGAAGAGGCCGGGAAACAGAGTCACGTTGGGGGACATTTGGGGGAGCTTCGACTGCTTGAAGAACCCTTTTTCGACAGTGTAGGGGCCGCAGTTCCAATCTTCGGGCAAACCATCGAATGAATCGAAGCCGAACCAGGATTGGTCCGGCTTCAGATTGGCGAGATAGGTCAGAGATCGGCCCGAGGCGACGCCGAGCTCGATGTGAAGGCCGTCGAGAGAGACCGCTTCCAGAGCTTTGCGCCGGATCTCTTCCAAAGAGGTGCAGGCTTCGGCATTCTGAAATAAGTTCTCTACGACAAACTTCGCGTTCTCGTCGTCCCAAAAGGGTTTGATCATCGGGCCTCTTGCAAAAACTCCTCCAAAGAGAGATTCCCCACATTGAGTATGTAGGAGGTCACGAGCGAGGAGGGGGTCACATCGAACGCCGGATTATAGACGGGAGCGTCTTTGGGGCTCCAGCATATTTTTCCGTAACCTCTCACCTCGTCCGGAGAACGCTCCTCGATCCTGATCTGATCTCCCGAGGGGCAATTCGGATCGATGGTCGTATACGGCGCCGCTACATGGAACGGGACTCCATGGAAATGGGCCAGGACGGCGACAGAGTAGGTCCCAATCTTGTTGGCGAAATCGCCATTGGCCGCGATCCGGTCGGCTCCGACGAGAACACGGTCGATCTTCCCTTGCTGCATCAGGGTAGCGGCCATGTTGTCGCAAATGAGAGTGAAAGGGATCCCACACTCTTCCAGTTCCCACGCGGTTAGCCTTCCTCCTTGGAGAAGGGGGCGTGTCTCGCAGGCGTAGACGTGGATCTGCTTCCCTTGCGCATGGGCCGCTTTGATCACGCCGAGGGCCGTTCCGATCCCCGCTGTAGCCAAACTCCCCGTGTTGCAGTAGGTCAAGATCCTCTCGCCCGGCTGGATGAGAGCGTTGCCCGCTTCGCCGATCGACGCGCAAAGATCGGTATCTTCCCGGTAGATATTTTCGGCCGTTGCAAGGATGGCAGCTCGATAGTCGCCGCCGTTTCTCATCGCATCGAGGACTCGGTCGACGCAGATCGCCAAGTTCACTGCTGTGGGGCGAGCTTTTCTCAAAAGGTAGGCGGCTTTTTCGATCTCGTCGAAAGAGAGTCCCCTTTCAGCCATCTGCGCGAGAGACAAAACGGCCGAGACGCCGATCATTGGAGCACCGCGCACTTTCAGGGTAGAGATGATCTCGACCATCTGCTCGGGCGTTTGGACGTCGATCCACTCGGCTTCCGAAGGGAGCTTTTGTTGGTTGAGAATAGAGAGTTCTCCTCCATTGTAACGGATAGCGAAGCCGTCGATATTCATCCCGAAAAGAGATGTTTGGAAAATGAGACAAAGAAGCGATAGGTATTTCATAGACCTCTCAACATGCGCATTTTTATTTCTGATTCAAAAAGATACTCAAACGTCTCGACGCGGATTTTTGCCTCTCTCATGTCGCGGCCCCATGTGTAGAGTCCGTGGCCGCGGAGGAAAAATCCGAGCGTTTCGGGATGCTCTTGCAAATAAGCGGCAACTTCCGCCGCGAGGGCTGGATAGTCTTGGCTATTTTCAAAGATCGGGATCTCGACGCGGCTCTCGTGAGTTGGGTGACCTCGAAAGGCTTTGTGGATCTCGTACCCTTCCGTGACGAAAGATTTCTCATTCGCCATGAGGCGGGAGAGGACCGTTCCGTTCAAGGTGTGGTGGTGCAAAACGGCTCCTACATCTTCGAAGAGCGAATAGATCACCGTGTGTAAAAGGGTCTCAGCGGAGGGCTTTTTCGTGGTGTTCTGGGGTTTGCCTTGGAAGTCGACCACCAAGACATCGTCGGAGGTGAGTTCTCCTTTGTGCTTACCTGAAATCGAGATCGCAGCATACTCAGAGCTCAACCGAACCGAGAGGTTCCCTGCGGTTGCAGGACAAAGACCTGCCTTATCGAGGAATTGTCCCGCTTTGACGATCTCATCGGCCGCTTGGTCGGAGACGACCGGAATCAACGCTGCCAGCAAAAAATGGATCATGGTTCCTCACTGAATTTCGATTTGGTTGAATGCGGCGACTGCAGGATGAGCGCAGCCAGCTGGAGCCGTTCCATCGCGGGTAAGGAGCAGGGTTTGGTAGCCTGCAGCTTTTGCGGCGTCGAGCTCTTCGAGCGTATCGGACAAAAAGAGGATCGTCTCCGGAGCAAACCCGATTTGGGTGGCGATGTTCTGGTAGGAACCCTTCTCTTTCTTTCCGCCGACTTTCGTGTCGAAATGGCCCGAGAAAAGATGGGATAAATCGCCGAAGATCGAATGGGTAAAGAGGAGCTTTTGCGCTTGGACCGATCCTGAAGAGAAGACGTAGATGGGCAAGCCCTGGATTTTCCACAGGTTCATCAAGACAAAGGCGTCGTCGTACACGTGGCCGTGGAAATCCCCTTTTTGATAGCCGTCTTCCCACATCATCCCCTGCAAGGTTTTGAGCGGGGTGATTTTTTTATCTTGCTCCATCCACTTGGCCAAGATCTCGATGATCTCTTCGGTGCTCGCCGCAGGCGCGCCGGCGATCTCTGCCGCATCCTTCAGAATAGTGAGCAAATCGGCCTCATGATTTTTTACAAACGACCAGACATGCTTTTTCGCATAAGGGAATAAGACGTCATGGACAAAAGAGATCGAAGTCGTAGTCCCTTCGATGTCGGTCAACACAGCCTTCACGGAACTAAAGGGATATACTTTCATCTTTTCATCCACTGTAAACGAGACTTTGTCTTTGATTTCAGCGGGCATTGAATAATCTGCTTGCATCATAAAAACTCCTTGAGTTAAGAGAGTGAGGAGTTTAAGAGCGACACAGATTTCTGTATATCCTTTTTTCATCTCCACAAAAAATTCTTTCTTTGGCATGCTCCATGCCCATGAAAAAGCTCCTCCTGTTTTTATTGCTCTTCGGCGCCGCCTTTGCCAACACATTCAAAACCTCCGATGGATCCTGCCTCTACTACTGTGTGAAAGGGGAAGGGAATCCCTTGATCGTCGTCCACGGCGGGCCGGGGCTTTCTCAAAAATACTTATCGGAACTCGAAGCTCTCTCTGACACTGTCCAAGTGATCTTTTACGATCAGCGCGGCTCAGGCCTCTCGGAAGGTCCAATCGATGAAGAGCACATCTATCTCGAACGGTTCGTGGAAGATTTGGAAGAACTCAGATCCCACCTTGGCTTAGAAAAGATCTCGATTTTGGGCCACTCCTGGGGCGGCTATTTGGCGATGAACTACGCAATCGCCCATCCTGAATCGGTAGATCGGCTCATTTTATTGAACTCGATGACAGCCACATTCCCGGAGCTTTTGACCTTTCTTGAGGAATATGAGCGGCGGACGGGACCGTTTCAAATAGCCATCGATGAAATCACCCATTCTGCCAGCTATGCCGCAGGCGACTCCGAAGCTGTAGCCAAACATTTCAGAATAGTCTACAGAACCTATTGCAAGAATCCAGCCGATGCAGAACGTCTCGATCTCATCTCTTTGCCCCAGTCGAATCTAAACGGAATCAAGACCTCTGAAATTATGATCAAAAGCTGCTTGTTGAACCCGTTCGATCTGAGAGAAGAATTGAAAAAGCTCCCTTGCAAAACCCTGATTGTCCACGGAGATTTCGATCCGATTCCTTTGGACGCCGCCCGAACGATCAAAAACTCAATTCCCGATTCAACTCTCCATGTGATTGAAAATTGCGGCCACTTTCCCCATGTAGAAAAGCCGGATGAAACTTTTTTATCATTGAAACAGTTCCTTATTCCATGATCCATTTCAATGCACTGAACCCAATGATCTCAAGTTCAGCCGCCCTGCTTCTGGCTTCAAGATGTTTGAGTTCCTCGGTCTTTTCCTCGGCTGCATCTATTTTATCGCGAATAGGGACGATTGGCCTCGTAACAGCTTCACTGACAGCCCGCTGCGGAGTTGACTCCTTGACAGCCCCTCAACGCAATCGGAGAGGAAAGGCCCAGCTAGCGATGTGCATAGTCAAGTCGTCAGCCATCTCATATCTTATTGGCGGCTTAGCCGCCTCCAATAACCTCTTTAACGCAGCTCTTGCGCTGGGAGGGGGAATTTCCCTGGCCCGATCTTACTATAGACTGAGTCAAATCCCTCGATAAAACGTCTGATTTAGAATTACTTACCACTTTATACTCAAATCTTTATTTAACCTTAATATCGTTAAGGTAGAATAAATATTACGTAAAGGTGTGCCTAGGTTATGACATCACAGTCGCAATCGCAACAGAAAGATTCTTCCCGCTCCTCTTTCTCTAAAAGAGCCCGCTGGATCGAGATGAGAAATCCGAATGCTCATCAAGTGAAGGACCAGCTCTTTAGCCAAAGAGCCAAGTTCAACATGCTCAGCCAGTTACAGAGGACGATCTTCCTTGGCGCCTTCATCGATGCAGTCAACAGCGAAATCAACCAGATCATCCCCGCTGAAAACACCACTCTCCAGGCTCCAGTTACTTCCACCTTGAACAGCATCATCAACCGGCTTGGGGATGGCGAGATCAAAATCGAAACGCTCCTCCCGCCCGAAGAGCAGATGGAAGGGGCAGTCGTCAATCCCCTCCGTCCCAACGCCTCCATAGCAGCTCTCAATCTGATCCCGACCATCAACGAACTTCCTCCAGCAACGAACGTGACTCAAGTTGCCCCCGTGCAGGCAGTAAATCCAGTCCAATCGATCGTCGCTCCCCTCGCCATCGAAAGCACCCAGCCGACAGGTCAAACATCTCAAGTCTCCTCTACGATCGCCACGAACGCCCCAGCAATTCCAATCGCTATCGCTACCCCTGTTGCAGAAGCGATCGCACCCCCTTCTATCGCTCCTGTCAACAGCGTCTCTCCGATGGAATCACCGACATCGATTGCAGCTTTCTCTGCGCCAGATATCGCTTCCCTAGCTCCCCCCGCCGTAAGTGCAATCAGCTCCCCAGCGCCCACATCGAATATTGCTCCAACTACCTCGACCGAAACAACGAGCCGAGTAGATCAACCTTCTTCGATTTCGGTTGTAGTCAATTCAATTTCGGTAGGCAGCATCGCTCCGATCGCTAGCTCTGAAAGAGTCGACTCCACTCCAGAAGCCGTCCGGATCTCAGCTCCAGGCCCCATCGCTCCAGTCGCCGGATTCAGCCAAGTGTCTCCCACAGTCGAAATCTCTCAGATTTCTAGCGGCTCTCCCATAGCTCCAATTGAAGGGAGCGGTAAATCGAACGGCATAGAAAAAATCGCTGAAGTAAACGCCCCTGTTCCCAGTGTCACTCCCCTCAGCCAACCTGAACAAGTTAGCGCTCCTCAGGCAACAGCGAACTCCTCAACTCTCTCCCCAATCTCTGTTCCGACAAGCGCAGCCATGGCGCAGCCCATTGGCCAAGCAACGGCAATCGCCACTGCAATAGGATCTCCCGTAGCTCAAGGCAGAGCTTCCGGGGCATTCATTGGCAATGGCATGGGCCGACCTTCTCCCATGAATCTCATAGCGAACCTCAATGGAAATGGCGCTGCCTTTAATCCATTCCCCGGCCAAGCCAACCTTGCCGGTGGAAATAGAGCTCCTTTCGCAACCTTTGATCTTGGACAAGAAGGAGCTTCTCTTTCAAATGGCTCTTCTTCCCAACAAACGCCTCTTATCGATTCGATGACCGTGGGACTCCAAATCTCAGCGGCCTCTTTTGACGAAGAGAGATCTCGAGACAAAGACGAGAACCTAGAAAAATCAGGGAAAAAGAACGACATCTCGGCTCCACTCACCTGGCAACCAAGGGCGATCGTAAAAGAGCTGGACGCGCCAAAACAGCA
The DNA here is from genome assembly GCA_018239895.1 of Verrucomicrobiota bacterium. Taxonomy (GTDB): domain Bacteria; phylum Chlamydiota; class Chlamydiia; order Chlamydiales; family SM23-39; genus SZAS-17. Next base: position 460,180 of record JAFEGL010000003.1, on the reverse strand, counting down.
TCAAGATAACTGGATCAATTCAGGGGGTACTCCTCCAGATCCTCCGCCGCCGCCACCTCCTCCGCCGACTCCTCCACCACCTCCTCCGCCGCCGCCGCCGCCGCCGCCTCCGCCACCTCCGCCGCCGCCGCCGCCGCCTCCGCCGCCGCCGCCGCCGCCGCCGCCGCCGCCTATACCAAAGGATCAGATCGAACAGGTTCTTGATACGGCATGGGATGGAACCACTCTTCTATTCGAAGTTCAATATGTGGATGCGCAAGGACAGCAGCATACAGAGTGGGTTGGCGTGGATTGTTATTTGCCCGACTGGAGTGACTTCGTCAACTTAGCTATAGAATGGGCGAACGGAACTATCAACATCGCAGACTTGCAGAAATTCTTAGAAGAAGCAGGATATTATGATTACGGCAATGATCCAACGCATTGGACTCCTCCTCCCGTTCATAAGCCCATTATCTGGGGCAATTAAAAACTGGAAGCGCTTTTTCTAGGAAAAGCGGATCGCTTTGCCTGTAGAGCGCGCGATCAATTCTCCAGAAGAATTGTAAACGGTCGCCTGCATTTCAACGATCTTTCGAGACTCGCTGACAATCTCCCCTCGAATCGACAACGGATCGCCAATTTTTGCCGGAGCCACATACCGAACCGTCATTTCAGCAGTGACAGCTCCCTGGTAAAGAACACCTGCAAGCCTCGTCATCGCCTCATCCAAAAGAGTTGCGATGATCCCTCCATGCAAAATCCCTTTCCATCCCTGAAATTTCCAATCGGGAGTAAACTCGCCCGTCATCATTTTTTCATGGACCTGCCACGCGATTCTAAGACCGTGAGGATTCTCCATCCCGCAGGCAAAGCACCGGTGATCGTCAATTAGCTCTAGCTTTTTCATCTCCACTCGCCAATTTTTGGAACAAATCAACCGAGTGGCTATCCCATTCTTTAAAAAAATTCCGATCGACCGCTTCGACCAGGGGAATCGCCTGTTCAATCAACTCCGCTCCCTGCGGAGTTACGCGGGGGAATTTCGACCGCTCATTCCCGGCCTGTTTCTCCCTTTGCAAATACCCTTTCCTTTCCAAAGAGCGCAAAACTTGCGAAGTCATCGCCATATCGGTCTTGCATTGGCGGGCCAGTTCGGCTTGAGAAACCCACTTTCCTTCGCGCGTTAACCAACCCAAATTCGCCAATAAGACGAATTGAGGGTGGGTCAGCCCCACTTTTAGAAGGGCCGCTTCGATGAGCCTCCTCCACTGAGAGCTGACCTGCCAAAGGAGAAATCCGGGGCTTTGCTCAGGGCCTTCAAACTGGGTGATGTTTTTCCAATCGGGATTCATAGCTTTCCGCTTTTTTAATCATCGCCCGCATTTCAGAGGGCATATTCTTTTTAATTCCGCTCCCGATCACGATGGCGAAAAAGGGGGCGAGAAACCCTTGGATTTCGACTCGATGCGTTACCAAAGTCATCCCATCTGGCGACTCTTGTATAAAATGCTCCATAACAAAAAGGGCGAGAGGCAGTTTAGCTGTATCTACAAACTTTTTCAAGGGTTCAACGCAAGTAAGCAAAGTCTCAAATTCGGGTCCCCCTTTTGGCCTTAGCTTGCCCCTAGTTCCCGCCTCGAACGGGCCATCGATCTTGCTATATTCGAGCCCCGAATCCCAGGTATTCCAGTTCTCAACATCTTTCCAAATCGCCCAAATCGCCTGGGGCGAAGCTTTTGTTTTTTCCGTGTGTTCGATAATCAGCATCAGAGCCTCCAGTTGTTTGCATGCAAATGATATTGACGCAAACAATTGAGGTCAAGAGCGCATATAATTCCAAGAGACGGCTCTCCAAACCCGTTCGAAGACCCGGCAGAGCCCGCCGTTTGCTACGACATTGGCACAGGTGATCAGAGGATCCAAAATGACGTTGAACGCTAAAATAATTGCTATCATCTCAGAACTAAAGCCGAGATACGACTCGTAGATTGGGAGCATGATGAAAATCGCCCCGCCGAGAACTGCCGCCGTAGCGAAGCGGGCCAGCACAAACACCAAGCTAAAGGGGATCCAAACAGCGAGCGGCGGGCTCTCCCCGTTGAAATGCAAATAGATCAAAAAGCATAAGAATGAATTGGCGATGCAATCGCCGATTTGTTGGATATTCGTCGTCGCAGGAATGACGGCTTTGGCCAACTCAGGATTTTGTAAATTTTTTCCACTCCCCTCGATCGTCCAAGGCATCGTCGACAAGCTGCACCCGGAGCTGAAGGCGATTCCACCAGCAGGGAGGAGATTTTTAACACTCCTAATAAATTCCCTCATCGAAAATCCGCTCCCGACCAGAAAAATCATACCGATGTAACTGGCTAAAATAACCGCCAGCCAAACGAGAAAATCTGCATATTGGACAAACATCTGGCCAAGAAGCTCGGTTTTGCCCATTTTCGCCACAAATCCCAGAACAAAGAGAGGAATCAGTTTTGAAAAGAAGTTGGTCAAAATTTTCTCGGTGATCTCTTTGCCTCTCCTGACAGCCTGTCCAACGCCCCTTGCCCCAAAAGCTCCGATCAGCCCCAATCCGATCCCAGCAAAAGTCCCCTTCTCAGCCGACCACCAGGCAGGCCTCTCCCATCCGAGGCGCCACAGAGGAGCAAAATTGTCTACGATTTGTCCCGAAGAAAATGTCCCCAAGGAATGGGCCGCCATTTGGCCACACCCGTACGAGTACCAGACGCTGAGAAAGTTCGAAGCCGCCTCAAAACAGAAAAGGGTCAAAATAAAAAAGGGGGCCCGCTTCTCAAATGAAGCGATTGCGTGAGCGATAAACAACCCGACCGTAACGGGGAGCATCCAGAGAAGGAGATTTTTAATCGTCAAACTTGCTGCATAAAGTCCGCGGGGGATTTCATCAGGGAGCATCCCTGACGCTGCAAAATAAAGAGCCAAAACGAGAAAAATCTGCGCGCTTCGACTCTTGAAGAAATTCTTCATTTATTCGCTATTTTCAACACGACCATGCAAGCGACAATGACGAGAACGCAACCGATCCGAAGTGCATCTCTCGATTCGCCCAAATAAACCATTCCGAAAAGCAATGTGCCGCAAGCGCCAATTCCCGTCCAGACGGCGTAGCCGGTGCCGATAGGAATCGTCCGAAGAGCGTAGCTGAGCAAAAAAAAGCTGATTGCCATTGCAGCTCCCGTGATGAGGCTCGGGGCCAGTTTGGTAAACCCTTCAGTATACTTCAAGCCAACGGCCCAAACAATCTCAAACAGCCCCGCTGCAAAAAGAGCCACCCAATCCATTTTACCTCAAGATAGGTCTCATGATCTGGAAAATTTTCTCTTGAACCGCGTCCACAATCGTCTCGTGGCTCTCACCCACTTCGATCCAATAATTTTCTTTTGGCGTCCCCTCGAGATAAGGCAAACTGCTATCTAAAGGCCTCACCTTCTCATCTTCGGTCGTAGCGATAAAATAGTGGGATACTTCTGCCCCTTGCCTTTTCCAAACCACCTGTCTCTGCTGCAACGCCGAGACTAACGCTTGGCTCTCTTGGCTCATCGAGGAGAGATCTCTTTTAATCGCTGGATGGTGCAGCCGGCTGAGGCAACGACAGAATTTGTGGGCCCAATCCACCACTTTCGATCCTCCAAGGACCCCTGCAACGGAGAAAGAGGTCAAACTCTTTAGTCCCTCCGGATTCACCCTTGACTCAACATCCGCAGCGACCCGCGCTCCATTCGATGTTCCAATGAATACGATCGGTTTTCCCGGGCATTTTTCCATATAATTTTCGACCAATTCAACAAACGGGTTCGCGGCATCTTGCAACGAACAATTCCCAGCTTTGTGCACAGAGCCAACCACGAGATGGGCATTCGGGAATTCTTTTCGAAACTGCCGAGTGTACGATTCCCACTGTTTGGGCGAAGAGTTCAGACCGTGAATCATGAGGCAAAGGCCCCGGCTCTCTTGCGCCTCGGCCGAGTTCCAGGGGAGTTTTCTCAACTCATATTTGCCCGTCCGATTGGAAACGGCGCTGATACCCAGATCTTGATCGGGACAAACCATCCGCCGGGCCCAAGTACCGACGTAGCGCAGGTGCCTCAAGCAAGCGAGCGCCCGGTGGTGACAGGTCGTTCTGCAATCCCGTCTATCTTCTACTTGGTAATACAGAGAGTCGGGCTTTCTAGAGAGCGCAAGCGGCGTCATAAAAAAATTCCTTTTTAAAGGAAGCATTTTATCTCTAATGAGCTATTCAGAGCAAGGTTCCATGGAAGAGAAGAGGGCCTCTTTGTCGAATGTGGTGATGAATATTTTACTATCGGCCTTCCCCCTCGCCACATGGATGTACCGGTCCTCGATAACCATCCCGCCAGGATAGACCACTTTCGGAGCGTTGTCTTCCGTGTAATCGATGACCTGGCCTAGAGGGCGTGGTGTGATCCTCCGAACCGTAAAAGGGGGCTCTGCGTCGAACGTGTAGGCCCCCATCACATAAGCTCTCCCTTTCGGGATCTTGGCAGCGAAGCTCGAGTGGAAGAAGGTTAAAAATTTCCCATCGACAAGATAAGCGGGCGTCCCGCCCCGGATGCCGCCATGGTCCCAGTTCCAATTCGTCCTCGTTCGGGCTACCTCATTACAGTACCCCGTATCCAAATCGACCTCTAAAATCACCCGAGGCTGATCGGAGTAGATCACGTAGAGCCGATCGCCAGAAACAAAAGGGCTCCAATTTTTTTCGAGCGCGACCGAATGAGCATAGGTGAGCAGCTTGGCCCGCTCTTTCATGACAAACCCTTCCCGCTCCTCCACCAATTCGCCAAAATACATCGCAAAGTGGCCCAGAATCTGCGAAAAAGGCAAATCATTAAAAAAGATATAAACTTTATCGCCGATTTTCATCAGCCGCGCATCCTCTGCGCTCAAGGAAAATCTAGGCGAAAAGGACATGACATTCAGCAGCTGAATTGTCTTCTCGGCGACCCTAAACTTTTTATCGAGCCGCACAAGTCCGATGAACGAGAGATCTGTCCGGTACTGATCCCTATATTTATCGGGATAATTGCTCCTAAACCGGAACGAAAGGAGATACCCCCCTTTGTAGGGGACGATCGACGGATTATATGCATTTGGATATCCGGGAATTTTGATTTGCCGATCTTCGACCATCCCAGCATTCGAAAGGAGCCTCTCAAAAATCGCATCCACTTCGCTCTGCCCTGCTTGAACTCCCAAAATACACAGGCACCAAGCCAGGATGAATTTAATACGTATATTCCACATTCACGACTCCGCTCTGAAAGTGAGCGCTATTTTTCCCCGCCGCAGTAAACCAGCACCCTGCAATGATCCCCAAATGACTATCAAAATTATATTCGATTGCGGGAGCAAAACTAAATTGAACCGCGCAAGGCTTCCCCGTCGTCGCATACACGCCGCCAAAGGTGATCCCTGGCGTCCCGAAAAATTGAGAGCCGTCCGTGTACGTGTAGATATTGTCGAGTGCCAACGCCCAATTTTTGCTCAATGTGTACTCAAAACTCACGACACCTTGAAGGCTATTGCCCGGGTTCACAACTCCCTTCGTCCCGAACCCGCCCCCATACGCGTTAAATCCATAGACATTCACGGGCGTGTTGACCGTGTATTGCCCGCTCGCAGTCAAGCTCAGCCAGTGGACATCGTACAAATGAAATTCCTTATAAAAAACCAGATCGAACTGCGTCGCAAAGGTCCCTGCGCCCGACAGATCGGCCCCCATCTTTCTCGCCCGCAAGAACCGATAATTTCCGACAGGAAAAATCTCCCGGACAGCAAATTTGATCCCCGGAAAATAGGGCGTGAGATCTGGCTCCATCAGCTGAAAATCCAATCCCACCGTCAAATCGCCAACCTGCAACGAGTGCTCATTGGAGACCCTGTTGTAAAGAACTTGAGGCACCACATTTAGATCGCACCAGGGAGTGATCCCGAAAAAACACAAAAACTTCAAATTGAGAGAATAGAAATTATCCTCGACCGAAACAGAATCCCAATGTCTATTGTAAGCGCCCGTGTTGGCCGTAAAATATACATACGATTGAACGACGAAATCTCCATAAGGGACCGCCGTGCCGATCGGGGCGATCAGAGGCCCTGTGAGCCAAGGCCCATCTCTCAAATTGACATCGGCCCCTAAAACACTCCAAGCCAATACCCCCATCAAGGCCCACTTCTTCATACAGGCCCTTTTCGGATCACAGCGACATAAATGCCATTCCACCAATTTTCCAGATCGCCATCAAAATTAGCGGGGAGATATTGCTCGAAAAGGACCTCATAGCCCAGCTCCTCAAAAGCCTCAAAAGTCCCTCTCCTTGTGCTTTCCCAGTTCCAATCATCTACAACAGCGATGAACTCATCGGCAAGAATCCCATCGAAATAGAGAAATGCTTGCTTTTGATCCCATTCCCGATGTTCCCCATCATAAAAATAGACGGTAACTTTCTCCGAGACCTCTTCCAAATCCAAAGAAAAGCAATCTTGCTCATACACCTTCAGCGGCAACCCCTTCAAAAATGAGTCCACATTGCCAAAAAACTCATCCCGCACATTGCCAAAATCAAATCCATTGTCTGCGTAGCGGACCCACTTCTCTACCGCATATCCCTGTCGAATCCCTTGGTTCCCATACAAAGCCGAGACGAACGACGACCCTTTCCAAGAGCCCACTTCAAAATAGACCGTATTTTCCAGCGAGCAGATGTGATTGAGTAAAAATCGCCCCTTCGCGCTCGTCATCCCATCAATGCCGAGAACTCCGGCGGAGAGCTTTCCCTCCTCTTCCGATGCCAGCCTGATACTCTCTTGAACATGCTTCACAAAAGGAGAATCGCCTCCAATCACTTTCCCTGAACATGCCGGCACTGAAGAAAAATCGGGTGGAGTCACTCTATCGCGTACATAGCCCATTTCTCCCCCTTCTACATGAATCAAAACTGCCAGAAACATCCAGATCCACTTCTTCATTCCTCACGCCCCCGACAAAAAGTACAAAGCATTGTATCTATTTCCCCATTTAGGTATGGCTAAAATTATGAAAAGATGGATCGCTCTCGTCGGAATTTCGCTCCTTGCTTTCACCGCATTTTTAGACGTGACGATCGTCAATACAGCCCTCCCCTTCATCCAATCTGACTTTGGAGCGACGATTCTCGAGCTCCAGTGGATCACAAATATCTTCATCCTCCTTCTCGCCATGACGATGGTCGCAGCGGGCCGCTTTGCCGATATTCATGGGCGAAAACTCGTCTTCTATTCTGGCGTGGCCATTTTTGCACTTGGCGCCATCGGCGCAGGACTGAGCCCCTCGATCGGCTACTTGATCCTTTTCCGAGCCGTACAAGGTCTGGGCGGATCGATCCTCTTCGTCTCTTCCGTCTCTCTCATTTCAGAAGCATTTGAAAAGGACGAACACGGCCGTGCGACTGGCATCTACACAGGAATCACAGGGCTCGGACTCGCCATCGGCCCCGTCCTCGGCGGATTCCTCGTCGGATGGCTCGGCTGGCGATGGGTATTTTGGGTGAATCTCCCACTGATCGTCATCGGCTACACCTGTTGCGCCCTCTGTCTAAAACTCAACCCACACACAAAGCCCAACCTCAAAATCGACAAGAAAGGGCTCACCCTCCTCATCGCAGGCTTAGGCACTCTAATCTACGGAATCATCGAAGCGGCCAATAGAACCCCATTTTTCTGGGCCTATCTCCTCCTCGGCCTATTCCTCCTGACCTACTTCTTCCTCTCCGAAAGAAAAAGCAAAATGCCGCTGCTCGACATCTCCATCTTCAAAAACCCCCTCATCCTCCTCTGCATCCTGAGCGTCTCCGCAGGATTCGGGACCGTCGTCTACATGTTTTTCGACCCCCTCTATCTCCGGACGCTCCGCCATCTCTCCGCCTATGAAATTGGCCTCATGATCACGGCGATCCCTATTGGACAAGTGGCCGTCTCTTTCATCTTCAACCGCCTCCTAAAACTCGTGGGCGTAGCAAAGTATCAACTGATTTCGATCGGACTCGCCTTCCTCTCTACACTCACCCACCGCTTCATTGGCCCCTCCACCCCCCTCCTCTGCCTCCTCGTCCCCTTTTTCCTCCTTGGACTCAATTGGGGAACGATCAATACAGGAGTCATCGCGGGAGTCACCCACGCGGCCAACCCCTCAAAAGTGGGCGAAGCGATCGGATCTGTCTTCACTTTCTGGAACATCACAGGCTCAATCTTCCTGGCCGTCAGCAGCGCCATTTTCCATCTGATTGAAAGGCACTCCTTCATAACCGCCTTTCACACGATGACCACCGTCAATCTCCTCTTTTCCTTCCTCTTCCTCCTCGCAGGGGTCCGAGTCCTCAAATACTGCCGCTAATGCCAACGATCCGAACAGGAGCTTCCGTTGCCCCCTCAATTCTCAGAGGAAGGGCAATAACATAGCTTCCGCTCGCTGGAATTTGAGAGCAGTTTGCGATATTTTCAATGATGTATTTCCCAGCCCCCAAAATCGCCTTGTGCACTGGATAGTTCAAATCCAAGCAATCGGGAGAAAGAGTGTCGATGGCTATCCCGGCAATATCTCTCGTAAGCAAAAATTCCGCCGCTTCCCCAGAAAAAGCAGGGAAATGCATCTGTCCCTCCGCATCCACATTTCGATAAGCCTCCCGATCAGACCAGAAGCGCCCCCACCCAGTATGCGCTATGACTAGGCTCCCCGAAGGCAGCCGCCCATGCCTCTTCTCGTATTCTTCAACATCCTCAACCGACACTTCATAGTCGGCGCCAGCCTTTGCCGAGACATCGATCACACAGGCGGGAACAACCAGCTTTTCAAGAGGAATATCCCCAATTGAGTCCGCTCCGGGGATGCAGTGAGAAGGAGCGTCCATATGAGTTCCCACTCCAGCATGCATCTTGATCTGCTGGACCCGAAACATCTTGTCGTAATCCCCTTTTACTTCCATACAAAACCCGCAAGAGCCGTTCCAAGTGGGCACCTCAGGAGTCAGCAAATGCGTCAACTCAACAAATTTAAACTGCACTACAGCCCCCTCTTCTTTTGCCGCCAACGCTGAACCTAAACATAAAATGAAAATCCATATGTGTTTCATCAAAAACTCGCCTCTGCTTCCTCTTTTGAATTCAACTGTACGATTTCTCCGTACAGTTGAGAAAATTCTTCAGGTTCAAGCAGTTAAATCTTTATATAAAAATTAAAGGAAGTATTGTAGGCCAGAGGTGTATGAAAAGCAAGCGCGTGTGCGGAAAATATTCAGATCCCCGCTGCGCGAGTTCCGCCCACTTTCCGTAGTCGTCCGGCTACAGGAAATGGGCGTAAGGGCGCAAGGTCTAAAACAGCTTTCCGCCGATTTTTGCTTCAGCGCAAGGGGTAATGAATGTAGCCTCTCCGCTGTCCGCCTTCGGATACTGAACACCCAAAATCAGAGCCTCTGAAAGGACATCTCCAATCTGTCTTGGAGCAAAATTCAAAACACCAAGCACAAGTTTGCCCTTGATCTCCTCGGCAGCATGTTGGGTGAATCTCCCCACGCTGGTTTTAATCCCAAACTTGCCGAAGTCAACTTTCAGCTTATAAGCTTTTTTAGGCGCTGAAGGCTCTTCTTCTACGCTGATCACTCGACCCAAGCGGATCTCTAGTTTGTCAAATGTCTCTTCTTTTGAGACAATCCCTTTCTCTTCTGTCATAAATACACTCCTTACATATCTAATTCGCGGTGAAGAACGTAACCTGTTTGGTAATTTCCATCTGGATTCCGAATTGCACTAGGAATCGTACCAACGATGTTAAATCCCAGTTTTTGATAGAGTTTAAGCGCAACGAAGTTCTGGCTAAATACCATGTTGAATTGCATAGCCTGAAATCCGAGCTCCTTAGCAATCTCCAGTGAAGCTTTGGCTAAAAGTGTCCCAATCCCCTGCCCCCGATGCGTGCTCTTGATCATATAGGCCGCATTCGCGATATGATCCGATCTGCCCGAAAAGTTTGGCTTAATAAAAAAGCCGCCGAGAATCTCTCCTCCAGACGAATGAACCACATAGACCTGCGAATTTGGACCAAAAAACTGTCGATGGAACTCCTGAATAGAGTTGCTTTCGTAGGGGAATTGATTACCCGAATCAACTACCTCTCGAAAGATCTCATACAACCTCTCTTCATCTCCTTCAGCAAACAGCCTCAAAGCAAGTCCCAACCCGGCCCACCTCCCATTGATCTCATCTAGACGATCCCTCTCCTCAATCAACTTTCTATTTTTCAAACGGGAATTTTTCAGCCCCTTTGCGTAGAGGGCGACCCCTCTATAAACCAGCTCGATTTCCTCAGCAGATAGCGTACTCAAGGCATCTTTAGTCTGATTGAAAGCGATCGGTTCAAAGGCAGCGAGAGTCCTTCTCCCCACTTCCGTCATATGAATTATTTTCTTTCTCTTGTCTTTCGCATCGGAAGTATATTGAATATACCCCTTCTTCATCGCCTTGCCGATCAACCTGCTAGCAGTTGACTTATCGAGCAACAGCCGCTCCGCGATTTCCCCCATCGTAGGGCTGTCCCACGAAGCGAGCTCAATAAGAAGGTGCCTTTCCGCCAAAGTCACCCCAATCTCAAAATAGGCATCATTGAGCAGCCCAAGCTCCCTCACCACGCACCTTGCGTTATGTCTCAGGAGATCAATCTCCTCACTAGAAAGATTTTTCATCGCAACCCAGATAGTTGTATAACGCAACTATTATAACTAGCCTATCTTTAACTGCAAGGCATTAAAAAAATTTCCTTCAAACCCGCGACAAGATGAACTTTCAAAATAAAAAGGAGATTAGAAAATTCATCCTCCATATAATGCCCAAATCATTCACCTCAAAATGGAAAAACAATGAAAATCAAAAGATTATTATACACATCTAGCTTTTTAGCGATGGCCGCAAGCCTATCCTCTTGCGCTAGCTATAGAGCATCACCTCTATACAACCCGGCGGCAGACTTAGTTCAAGTAGACTCTAAAAACGAAGGAGTTTCGATTGTTTCAAAGACCTTTACTCAATACGATTGCAGTAAATTTCTTGATCGAAATGTCGTCGCTGAAGGATACCAACCTATCCAAATCTATATCCAGAATGACTCAGACAAGAACTATATCTTCTCATTGAATCGTATAACTCTACCAGTTGCTAGGCCGGAAGAAGTCGCTGAAAAGGTTCACACCTCTACTGTAGGGCGAGTTGTCGGATATAGCGTTGGATCTCTCATTCTATGGCCTTTGGTGATCCCAGCTATAGTTGATGGGATCAAATCTTCTGATGCCAATGACGCTCTCGACAAAGATTTTTTTGCAAAAGCCGCTCACGATCAAGTAGTACTCCCCCACTCTCGCCTCAACGCTATCATCTTTGTTCCTGTTCACGCCTATCAACCTTCTTATACCATCACTTTAATCGATCAAGACTCCAAACAGCCCAAGGTGTTTAATGTTGTATCTAACGGATAATCCTACCCTCATTAACTAAGACAACAGAGTCGGAAAGCAGAACGGGGATAAGGATCCTCACGCACGTTCCGCCCCCTTCCCGCTGCCATTCGGCAGCAGGAAATGGCCGTGAGAGCGCCCGCCGTAAACGGCGAAGGCGCAGAAAAAATCTTGGGAAAGGCCGGACTGGAGTGGCCCCTTCGCGCAGGCCGATGCTATCTTGCTGCCGGGGTGATGATCTCAGAAAATTTTCGATGTAATAAAAAAATAAAGGGGCTCCAGTTCTTGCGAACCTTCCCCCTTTAAGTGAGAATGTAACCAAGTCTTGTTCAAGGACTTGCATTCTCGCGGTTTGGCAATCTAAGAATGGCCACCCCCCCTAAGAAAAACCACGCAGGTGGCATTTCCTTCGAGCATTACTTGCCCGCAAAAAATTGCTCGGGCGGGGCTCTAATCCACACGGTATTGCTACCAGGGGATTTTAAGTTCTAGGGAATACTATAGCCCATAAGAACCATTTATAGCTATCAATTTTAAAGCTAGGTGGTTACAGTCAAAAATTTGTTGATTTCCTTGAGTGATTCTAGGTTAAAATAAGTTATTGTTGCCCCCGCTCTTCAACGGCCTCTTCATTTATTGCTAGCCTAACTACAACAATGGTTCAAAAGCCCTCTCCTCTTAAAAACAGAAGAACCCTGAAGCACTTGACTTTCCGGGTAGCTTCCGGGTACTTATCTTAAGAAAAGGCTGTGATAGAGGAGTTTTAGCACAATGAAGACGATAGGTCTCATTGGAGGGATGAGCTGGGAATCCACCCAACATTATTACCAACTGATGAATCGGTATACGCATGCGAAATTGGGGGGACATAACTCGACCGAAGCAATCATTTATTCAGTGAATTTTGAGAAAATTTTAACACTGGTTCATAGGAATGAATGGGAAGCTGTTGGAAAAGAAATTTCTCATTTAGCCAAAAAGTTAGAGATAGCAGGAGCCGATTTTCTAATTCTGACCGCAAACGCCATTCACAAAGTGTTCTCTCAGGTGGAAGCTGCTATTAATATCCCCATTCTTCATATTGTCGATCCTACAGCTGAAGCCATCCGAGAAGCGAGAATCAAAACAGTGGGGCTTCTCGGCACCAAGGTAACAATGGAAGAGCAGTTTTACAAAGATCGGCTTTTAGATCGATTCGGGATTGATGCGCTTGTGCCTGAGCGACATGAGCGAGAAATACTTCACAATATGATCTTTGATGAACTAACCGTGGGAAAAATCAACGAAAGCTCAAGGAAAAGGCTCGTTACATTGATTGAACATCTAGGAAAGAAGGGCGCCAAAGGAATCATTTTGGGGTGCACAGAACTTACACTCTTGATTAATCAAAAAGACTCCCAAATTCCTCTATTCGATACCACCGAATTACACGCCAGGGCAGCAGTTGATTTGGCTTTTTCAAAATAAAGATTTTTAGCCGCTCTGAAGTCCCCTACGAAAAACCACGGAGGTGGCTTTTCTTGCGAGCATTTTTTTGCTCGCAAAAAAATTGCTTGGAGTGGGACTCCCCTCACCGCGGCGGTACTTCGTACCTCCGTCGTTCGGGCCGATTCGCGCTAAAGCGCTCATTTCTCGCCCCACCGGAAGCCCCATTCAAAGGGCTTCCTTCCTCGCAATTTTGCGAAACAAAATTTGCTCGGAGTGGGACTCGAACCCACACGGTATTGCTACCAGGGGATTTTAAGTCCCCAGTGTCTACCATTCCACCATCCAAGCAGAGCAATCGATTGTAATTGCTAGGGGAAAAAGAGGCAAGCCCGCCGTGGCGGCGGGCTAAAAATTATTCTTCTGTCTTCGTCTCTTCGTCCGTAATCGGATGGTCGAAAATCGACTCGTCATAGGAATGGGGCGCTTTTTCTTCGAGCGGGGGCGAGAAAATGTCCTCTTCCACGGTCTCTGAGGTCTTGTAGCGGCTCAACGTCTCCTTGATGAGGGTCGGAGGAGGCGGAAACAATTTGGAGATGAACGAGGGGGCCTTGTTCTCTTCAAGAGCTGGCTCCGCATCGTTGATCTCTTCTCCTTCTACAGGCGCCATCTCCTCGTGTTGTGGCGGCTTAGGGCGCTGGTCGAGCTCGTGGCGATCCCGGCCTCGGCGTCCGCGACGGCGCTTGTCGCGCTTTCGGTCCATGGGAGGAGGCGCTGGCTGCTCCCCTTCAGGAAGAGGTGGCAAAGGCTGCTCTTCTTCGCGAGGCTCAGGCTCGCGATGACGATGCTCCTGTTCGCGATGGCGCGGCGGCGCTGAATCGCGGCCTCCGCCAATCTTGATCGCCCTCTCGGTCCCTACGTTCTTGAGGACCATTCTTGTCTCTTTCAGCTCTAGAATTTCATAGTCGCTGACAGGAACGAGGAATGATTTTGGTTTTTCAAGCGAGCGGAAAAAGAAAGAGTGCCCAAAAGAGACAACTTCTACCGCATCGACAAAATAGTCTTCTTGGCCATTTCCCTTGCTATTGCGGATGACTAATTTGCATCCTTCGCGAGGGGTGATGACCGTCTCGATGATTGGTTCTCGGGTAAAATTCACTAAATGTTCCGTTATTTAAGGGTTCGTAATGGGAGTTCATGACATGAGTTCTTGTGTTCATTCTTTCGAGGCCATGTACTCCAAAAGGTCGACGACTCGTTGAGAATATCCCAGCTCGTTGTCGTACCATGCAATTAATTTATAAAAGCGGCGATTCAGCGCGATTCCAGCTAACTTATCGTAAATACAGGAATAGGTGCTTCCGATCAGATCGGAAGACACAAGCTGTTCGTCAGTTGTTGTTAGGATGCCTTTGAGATTTGTTTTCGCTGCTGCATCCATTGCGTTGCCGATCTCCTCATAGGTTGTATCGCGCGAAAGCCTGACAGTCAGGTCGACGACCGATACGTCGGGAGTGGGAACGCGGAAAGCCATGCCGGTCAGTTTGCCCTTCAACTCAGGTAAACAGAGAGCGACTGCTTTCGCAGCCCCGGTACTTGCAGGGATGATATTGAAGCCAGCAGCTCGTCCGCCTCGCCAATCTTTATGGGAAGGGCCGTCGACGGTGGGCTGTGTGGCTGTAAGAGAGTGAACTGTGGTCATTAGACCCTCTTCGATTCCGAAGTGATCTAATAACACTTTGCATAAGGGCGCGAGACAATTTGTCGTGCAAGATGCGTTGCACAATATGGTATCCACTTGTGGATTGAATTGTGTGTGGTTGACACCCATGACATAGGTGGGCATCTCGTCTTTGCCAGGCGCTGTGATTAATACCCGCTTTGCTCCAGCGGTTAAATGTTTAGCGGCTCCTTCGCGATGGGTAAACCTTCCGGTCGATTCAACGACATAGTCGATTCCCATCTCTTTCCATGGGAGAAGCGAAGGTTCCTTTTCTGCAGCGACGGCAATCTCGTGTCCGTCGATATGGAGAGAATTTTCGTGGGCGCTGACTGGCCCAGGATAGGTTTTATGGATCGAATCATGTTTGAAAAGATAGGCTAAATTATCAGCTGGGACCAAGTCATTGATAGCAACAACTTGAATATTTTTGCGTGAAAGGGATTGCCGGAGGACCAGTCGTCCTATTCGACCAAATCCATTGATCGCTACCCGTTTGACCATAACTTAAGCCCTAAAATAGGATACTATACCCTATTTTGTGACTGGTGTAAAGGATGAAGAATAAAAAAAACCACTTGCTAGGAGAGATTCCAAACAAGTGGTTTTTAAAGAGATGTATCTACTACTTCAGATACTCAATATAGCAAGTTGGAGCGCTGTCACCAATTCGATCAGCACCGCGGATAATGCGTGTATAACCGCCGTTTCTGCTCGCAAATCTCTCTTTGAGTTCCCCAAAGAGTTTGTTGATGGCTTTCCGATCTCTAGAAAAGGAGTCTTGCTCACCTTTCTTCGCCGATCTCGCCTCTTTCGTAGACAATGGATTGAAAGACACCATCAGCTCAGCGATCGCATTGCGGCGCGAAGCAAGAGTGTTCTTTTTTGCCATTGTGATCAAACGATCCGCATGGCGGCGAAGTTCCTTCGCTTTAACGACAGTCGTCGAGATCCTTTCATTTTCAATGAGGGATTTCAACATGTTTGCCAACATGCATCGGCGATGAGATCCCGTCCGGCCGACCTTAAATGTGTGTTTTCCGTGTCTCATACTTCTACGTTGCCTAATTTCTCTAAATTATAATTTTGGATGACTGTCTTGATGTTATCGCGGTTAATCCCGTATTTAGCGAGATCCATACCGAGCGATAGCCCAAGTTCATCGAGTTTTTGTTTAATTTCAGTGAGCGACTTTTTGCCGAAATTGCGGAATCGGAGCATTTCCGATTCAGGCATAACGACAAGTTCTCCAATCGTATCGATGTTTGCATTGGCCAAACAGTTCGTTGAACGGACTGAAAGTTCGATCTCGTTGATTTTGAGAGCGAGTTTTTGCAGAATCTCGTCGCGATCTCTGTTGGTTTGAGTTTCACCTTTATCGAAAAAGATCATGTGCGATTTGATCTGATCGAAAACTTGAAGGTGGAGTATACCAATCTGCGAAGCAAATGTTAGAGCTTCAACAGGCGATACTCTTCCATCCGTAGTGATCTCAAGGATCAATCGATCGAAATCCGTATCTTGTCCAACGCGTGTATTTTCTACATAGTAGTTGACCAATCTAACTGGAGAGAAGCAGGAATCGATGACAATTTCATCAATCTGGCGATCGAAAGCATGTCGCTCCGATGGCACATATCCGCGGCCATAGCCCACTTTTAAATCGATCCTTCTAACCATCGGCTTCGTGACTGTAAAGAGATGGTGGTCTGGATTCACGACATCATAGTCTGCATTGCTAATCAGATCTTTCAAAGTGACTTTGTAAGCTCCGCCGTGCTTTTCAAGCAGCTCATCGGTGATCTCAAGCATCTTTGTGATGACTTTGATGTCTCGCGGGTGACTCTCATCCCCCATCGTCAATTTGCGAAGTAGAGCGCCTTTCAGGTTCAAGACGATGTGAGTCATGTCTTGAATGATCCCCTCGGTCGACATGTACTCATGAGGAATCCCTTCGATTCGCACTGATAGGATTGCAGGAGCCTCAAGAGAGGCTAACATGATCCTTCTCAAAGCGTTGCCTACAGTGTGGCCAAATCCTCGCTCAAAGGGTTCGATGATAAAGCGGGCAAATGTCGATGTCTGACTCGCTTCATCTAATTTGATTTTTTCTGGCATTTCAAATTTGCCATACTTAACTGGCATGTTAGGACTCCTTCAGTCAAACGTTTTTTATACGCGTCTTCTCTTGCGCGGTCTGCAACCGTTGTGCGGCACAGGGGTCTTATCATGAATAATAGTAATCGCCATTCCTGCGCTTTGCAAGCCGCGGACAGCGGATTCTCTTCCCGCTCCGGGACCGTTTAAATTCACTTCACACTCTTTCATACCGTGAGACATCGCTTCTTTCGCTGCGTTTTGAGCAGCAACGGTCGCTGCAAAAGCTGAAGATTTGCGCGAGCCAGAAAAGTTTGCCTTTCCCGCGGAAGACCAAGAGACGACGTTCCCTGCCAGATCCGTGATCGAGATGATGGTGTTGTTGAATGTCGCTTTAACGTGAGCGATTCCAGATGGTACTGTGCGCTGAATTTTCTTCTTAACGCGGACGCCTGCTTTCTTTGGAGGCGCTTTTTGTTCTTGCTTAGCCAAGGTCCAATCTCCTTAATTAGATTTTCTTGTTGGCAACTGTTTTGCGCTTGCCTTTGCGCGTACGAGCATTCGTTCGGGTTCTTTGGCCGCGAACTGGGAGGCCTAAACGGTGGCGGAGGCCGCGGTAGCAGTGAATGCCGATGAGTCGTTTAATGTTGTTTTGAATTTGACGGCGAAGATCTCCCTCTACCGTGTATTCAGATTGTAATACTGCGTTCAGCTTCGCGATTTGATCTTCGTTGAGTTCGCGAGCGCGCATATCTTTATTCAAACCCAATTTTTCAATGATCTGGTTTGCCAGCCTTTTGCCAACGCCGTAAATGTAAGTCAAGCTTACTTCAAGCCGCTTGTTGTCGGGAATGTCTACTCCTATGAGTCTTGCCATGCTGCAATTTCCTTATTTGTCAGTCTAAAATAACACACGAACTGTTTAATTAACAATGGCTTATCGCCCTCGGAGCCGCCCCTTCGTCATGAACCCGTCATAGCGTTTCATAAGTAGGTGAGACTCAACTTGTTTTGTTGTATCTAAAATAACTCCTACCAGGATTAAGAGGGAAGTTCCCCCAAAAAACTGGCTGATGTTTGCATCGACGCCCATTAATCGACCCACCAGTGTGGGGAGGATAGCGATGATAGCTAAAAATATTGCCCCTGCTAGGGTAATTCGGCTCATGGTCGACTCCAAATAGTCCTGAGTCGGCTTACCTTGGCGAATCCCTGGGATGAAGGCTCCGTTCTTTTTCATGTCGGAGGCAATTTGCTCTGGTTTAAATTGGGTCGCAGTCCAAAAGTAAGTAAAAAATAGAATGAGCATCACATACAGAATAGTATAGACCCATGCGCCCGGGGAAAGATAAGCAGATAGCTCGCCAAACCATGTATTTTTGCCAAGGAACTGCCCGATTGTCGCAGGGAACATCAACAGAGAGCTTGCAAAAATGACAGGAATCACACCTGCATAATTAATTTTTAAAGGTATATGCGAACTTCCGCCTTGGACTTCATGTCGCCCAACGATGCGTCTCGCATACTGAAGAGGTATTCTTCTCTGGCCCTGAATGACCAAAATTGTCCCGATCGTGATGAATACAAAAAGTGCGCAAAGGACGATCAAGGTAACAAACGACAACTGCCCCGCGTCTTGCGACTCTAGGTTCAATTGCTGGATGATCGTGCCGATAGTACTAGGCAAAGATGAAATGATGCCAACTGCAATGATCAAACTAATTCCATTGCCAATCCCTTTCTCTGTGATCTGTTCGCCAATCCACATGAGCAAAAGGGTTCCGGCTGTCATTGAAAGCATGACAGTCAGGTAAAAGAGCCATGAAAATCCAAAAAATTGGACATCCATTAACTCAGAGACAACGATTCCTGGACTGTTGCGGTTGACGCTAAGAGCGAATTTAGCAAACAGTCCCGATTGGAACATCGCCAGAATCAGCGTCGCGCAGCGCGTCCATTTGGAGAGCTTTCGGCGGCCTTGATCTGGACTCTCTCTGATTTCTCTCTGTAGAGAAGGGATCAATGCGATCAAAAGCTGCATAATGATCGAAGCGGAAATATAAGGCATCACGCCGAGAGCCAAAAGGGTCATTTTGGCAAACGCCCCCCCTGAAAAAATATCGACGAGCTGAAACAGGTTTTGTCCTCCGCCTGTCGCAAATTTGAACAGGCTGATGGCTGCATCGGCATTGATTCCCGGCACAGGTATGTAAGATCCAATCCGGCATACAGCAAGCAAGATCAATGTAAAGAAAATCTTGGCTCGTAGCTCTGGGATTCCAAATACTCGTTTGATCGCTTCGATCATTTGATTCCGTTTATTCTACAATGGTAAAGGAAATCTTTTTGGCTTGCAATTTTTCAGCTGCAGCTTGGGAGAAAGCGTTCGCTTCAATCGTCACTTTCTTGGTCAGTTCGCCATTTGACAGGATTTTAATTCCTGCAGGAAGGCGTCTGTGGACCAACCCCTTTTCTCGGAGCGAAGCCATGTTCACAACTTCACCATCTTGGAAATAGGTTTCAATAAGAGCCAGGGTAATTGCTTGAGAAGGTTTCTCAAATCTGCCTCTAGTGAATCCTCGGATAGGCAGCTTTCGGTAAAGGGGCACTTGTCCACCTTCATAACCATAACGGCGCTTATATCCGGATCTAGATCCGTCACCTTTTTCGCCGCGTCCCGATGTTTTGCCTCGGCCAGATCCAACACCGCGTCCAACTCGTTGAACTTTTACTTTAGGTCTGGAAGTATTTTTCAATTCAGATAACTTAACCATGGGTCTTAGGCCCCTCTACGTTCTGCGAGAGCTAACTCTCGATTTCTCAATTGAAGGATCGCCTTAAATGTGGCTTTCACTTGGTTTAATGGGTTGTTCGATCCCAAGCTTTTTGCGATGACGTTTTTGACGCCGCCAAGCTCAAGTACCGATCGGACTTTAGAACCTGCTACGACCCCAGTTCCTTCAGGAGCTGGTTTCAGAAGAAGCTTGGCTCCGTCCCACTCGACATAGATCTCATGAGGGATGGTGCTCCCTTCCATTTCGATCGTGATGATATTTTTGCGAGCTGCTTCAGATCCTTTGCGAATCGCATCGGATACTTCGTTTGCTTTCGCAAAACCGTAACCAACATGTCCTTGTCCATCGCCTACGAGAATTAGGGCAGAGAAGCTGAACTTGCGTCCGCCTTTCACGACCTTCGCGCAGCGGTTAATGTAGAGGACTTTCTCTTCGAATTCGGTGCCGAAGTCTTCCTGCCGTTTTTTCTCTGGTTGCTTTGCCATTTTCAATTCCTACCTTTAAAATTGCAATCCGGCTTCGCGGGCGGCATTGGCCAGCTCAGCAACGATTCCGTGAAACTTGCAGCGGCCTCGATCAAAGATCACGGTCGATACGTTTTTCGATTTGGCCATTTCTGCGATTCTCGTACCCACTTCTCGGGCCGATTCTTTCGATTTCGCATTGAAGGAGGTACCTTTCAACGACTTCGAAACAGATCCAACTCCTGCGAGCGTGACCCCTTTTTCGTCATCGATGAGCTGAGCATAAATGTGCTGGTTGCTCTTAAACACAGAAAGTCTCGGTTTTTCCGAACTCCCTCTCAACGCCTTTCTAACACGCATTAAACGTGAGGCGCGAGCCGTTTTACGCCTTTTCAGTGAGTTATCCATTGCCTAACCTTAAATTTTAAGCTTTTCCTTTAGCGGCCTTGCCTTCTTTCTTACGCACATACTCGTCCTCATAGCGGACGCCTTTACCTTTATAAGGCTCTGGTGGTTTCATAGCGCGTACTGAGGCTGCAAACTGTCCGACTTCTCGCTTATCGGGGCCTTTAATGCTGATCGCTGTCCCCTTATCGATGGCGACTTGGATCGTCTTTGGGATGATAATTTGTGTTGGATGAGAAAATCCTAAAGAGAGATCCAATTTGTTCCCTTGAACAGCAGCTCTATAACCGACGCCGATCAGAGTCAATTTAACTTCAAAGCCCTCTGAAACCCCAATGATGTGATTCAGAATGAGGGATCTGTAAAGACCGTGCATCGCCTTTTCAGGCAAAAGTGTTTCATCTCGCTCTACAACAGCTTCGTGTCCGGAGATCTTTAAGCTCAAACCCAATGGGAGTTTCATTTCCAAAGTACCCTTTGGTCCTTTGAATTGGAGGGCTCCATCTTTGCCGGCTTTGAGTTCTACTCCCTTCGGAATAGAGATAGGTGTTTTTCCAAGTCTTGACATTGCTCTCTCCTTACCAAATCGTGCAAAGCAGTTCGCCGCCGACTTTCAAGTTACGGGCCGTTTCACCATCAACAACACCTTTCGATGTGGTCAAAATAGCGAGTCCCATCCCATTGAATACTCGGGGAATTTCATTGTAGCTGATGTAGCGTCTGAGGCCGCATGTCGATTCGCGAGTCAACCCTTTGAGCACCGATTCGCGCTCTCTATTGTAGCGTAAAAACACACGAACTTTGTGTTTTTCCTCGTTGACAAGGAAATTTTCAATGAAACCATGGTTTTTCATGATTTCAAGAAGTTTAATCTTGATCTTGCTGAAGCTCAGGTCGACATAGCGGTGCTGGGCGTCCTTGGCATTGCGGATCTTGGTCAAGAGTTCTGCAATGGGATCATTAAATGCCATGTTATTTCATCTCCATCTTACTTAAAGGGGAACCCGAGCAGCGTCAACAACTCGACGCAATCTGCATCGTTCGTAGCTGTCGTCACAATGGTGATATTCATCCCCTGCGCTCGTTTCACTTTGTCTAAATTGACTTCTGGGAAAATCTGCTGATCGGAAATTCCGAAGTTGTAACTTCCTCGTCCATCCCCTTTTTTATTGAATCCGCGAAAGTCGCGAATACGGGGGGATGCGATATTGCAAAATCGATCCAAGAAATCGTACATCATTTTGCCGCGAAGAGTCACCATCAAACCGATCGGTTGATTTTCGCGGAGCTTGAAATTCGAAATCGCTTTCTTCGAACGGGTCACAACGGGTTTTTGGCCGCTGATCAGCGCCAATTCGTCGCTATGTTCTTGGAGAGCATTCTTATCTTTCAGGGCATCTGCGAGACCCATGCTGATTACGATTTTTTTCAGAGAGGGCGTATCCATCGCGTTTCTTTCCGGATGGCGCTCCATGAGCTCTGGCACTATGGCATCTTTAAACTTTTGTTTTAATCTCGACATGTTCTCCTCGATTCTATGCCGGCTTCTTAACCGAACGATAGACTACTTCTTTGCCGCCTTCGCGGTAAATCAGCTCCCTTTCTCCATCTGCTTTCACTTTCGCTGAAAGGCGGACGGGTTTTCCTTCTTTTGTGCAGATGCTTACGTTGGAGATGTGAATTGGACATTCCATTTCCACGATGCGTCCACCCTGCGTCTGCTGGGTTCTGCGTAAATGCTTCTTTCTTACATTTACACCTTGCACGACGACTCGGTCTTCGCTTCTGCCGATGACTTCGCCGGTTTTACCTTTATCGTTGCCAGCGACGACTAAAACTCGATCGCCTTTACGAATCCATTTGCTCATGGTTCCCCTCTTCTTAAATTACTTCGGGTGCGAGCGAACTGATCTTGACAAAACCGCCGTCGCGAACTTCGCGGGCAATGGGTCCAAAGATACGAGTTCCCCGAGGGTTGTTTTTATCATCGATGATCACACAGCTGTTGTCATAAAATCGGAGCATCGATCCGTCTTGTCTACGGATGTAGCCTTTCGTCCTAACGACGACGGCTTTTACGACTTCCCCTTTTTTGACAGCGCCTTTTGGATCCGCTTCCTTGATCGAGCAGACAATGATGTCGCCGACCTTGGCATAACGTTTGCGCGTGCCGCCAAGCACTTTGAAGCAGCGTACTCGCTTGGCGCCGGTGTTGTCAGCTACTTCTAAATCGGTTTCTTGTTGAATCATATTAAAGCACCTCGACTACACGCCATCTTTTCAGTTTAGAGAGCGGCCTTGTTTCCATGATGCGGACTTTCTGTCCGATCTGGGCCGTATTGCTGTCATCATGAGCATAAAACTTCATGTAGCGTTCGATGATTTTTCCATACTTCGGATGTTTCATCTTACGAGTAACCTTTACGATGACCGTCTTGTCCATTTTATTGGAGATGACGACTCCGATGTTTTCTTTGCGCTTTCCTCTCGCTTGTGTGCTCATGCGACCACCCTTTGTTTTTGGGTCATAATCGTTAAAATGCGAGCCTTCTCTTTCTTCTTCGATTTGATCAAATGAGGCTTCTCAATTTTTCTATTGAGAGCCAGCTCGTTGCGCATATCAAAAATCTCTCGATCTAGATCTGCTGCTTTCGCTTTCAATTCGTCGATGGAAAGGTCCACAATCTCTTTCTTTTTCTTTGCCATAGTTATACTCTCTCCAATCGATCGACAAACTTTGTTTTGATTGGCAATTTAGCGGAGGCCAGACGGAGGGCTTGTTGTGCCTCTTCACGGGTGACTCCACCTACTTCAAACAGGATTCTTCCTGGGCGTACGACCGCAACATAGTGGTCTGGCGCGCCTTTTCCGGTACCCATCCTGGTTTCTGCCGGTTTCTTTGATACTGGCTTATCAGGGAAAATGCGGATCCAGACTTGCCCTTTTCTGCTGAAATATCGGCTAATCGTTACCCTGCAGGCTTCGATTTGCTGAGCCGTAATCCAGCCGCGGTCAATTGTCTGCATGCCAAATTCGCCGAATTCGACGAAGTTGCCGCCTTTCGAAAGGCCAGTCATTTTGCCTTTTTGCTGCTTTCTATATTTTGTTCGCTTTGGGCTCAATGCCATATGAATTAACCCCCAGCTGCTGGTTTAGGGGCTACTAAAACTTCGTCGCCCTTGTTGATCCAAACTTTTACGCCGATGGAACCATAGGTTGTCTCAGCGCGGCCTTGCGAAAAGTCGATGTCGGCTCTCAAAGTATGGAGCGGAATACGCCCTTCTTTGTACCATTCTACCCTCGCGATCTCAGCTCCGCCGATACGGCCAGAGACCTGTACTTTGATCCCCGCTGCGCCGGCGTCCATTGTCGTCTGCATCGCTTTCTTCAGAATTCTTCTGAATGGGATGCGGCGTTCTAACTGCTTGGCGATCCCGTCTGCGACAAGCTTTGCATCGAGGTCTGGTCTCTTGATCTCTTCGACTTCGATCCAAACTTCTTTGCCGGTCAGGTTTCTCAAATCGTTTTTGAGGACGTCGATCTCAGCGCCCTTTTTGCCGATCACGAGACCGGGGCGTGCTGTATGAATCGTCACTTCGATTTTTCCGCTCATCCGCTTAATCTGGAAGCGGGAAGCTCCCTGGCAAGCAGGCTTAGTGATGAGGTAGTCTCGAATTTTCTTATCTTCGCCTATGATGCTTCCAAACTCTTGCTTGTTTGCAAACCAGGTAGAGAGCCACTTCTTACGGCGTACCAGGCGAAATCCAATCGGTGAAACTTTTTGTCCCATACTTTATTTCTCTCCAGTCGTAAGGACGATCGTGAAATGGCTTGTCCGTTTGTTTACAGGTACAGATGATCCACGGCTTCTAGCTTTTGCTCTTCGCAAAATCGGTCCTGGATCGACTCGGACTTCGTGAACTTTCAACGTCTCTCTGCGAGCGTCCAACAGGGTCTCTGCGTTCGCTACAGCGCTGTCCAACGTCTTTTTAATCAGTCTACCGCCGCGCAGCTTGCTATACATAAGCTGCAGCGTGGCGTTTTCTACTGTCAGTCCTCTGATCAAGTCCGCAGCATAGCGGGCTTTTCGCGGGGAAATGCGCACATATTTCGTGATCGCTTTAGCGAATTGCATTATGAGCCTCCACTAGCTGCTTGAGTTGCTGCTGCTGTCTTCTTTGGATGGCCTTTGAAGGTTCTCGTCGGAGAAAACTCTCCAAGTCGGTGTCCAACCATGTTTTCAGAGACATAAACAGTGATAAATTTTTTACCGTTGTGAACATCGAAGCTGTGCCCAACCATGTCAGGGATGATCATGGAACGTCGCGACCAGGTCTTGATGACTTTTTTTGCCCCGTCTTTATTTTGCTTGTCGACTTTCGCCATTAAATGGTGATCGACAAAGGGGCCTTTTTTTAGAGATCTTCCCATGAAATTACCTTCGTTCCTTTACAACCCATTTTCTCGATTTCTTATTCGAACGCGTACGGTAACCTTTCGCAAATTGGGCCCAAGGTGACTGAGGGATATTCCCTTTGCCTCGGCCTTCGCCACCACCCATCGGGTGGTCTACCGGGTTCATCGCGACGCCCCGGACTGTAGGACGAATCCCCAGCCAGCGAGAGCGGCCCGCTTTACCGATTACGCGGAGGTTATGCTCAGAGTTCGATACAGCGCCAAAGGTGGCTCTGCAGCTTTCGTTGATCATGCGCACTTCGCCGGATGGCATGCGGATCGTCGCATAGCCGTTGCTGCGAGCCAAGAGCTGAGCAGACAAGCCTGCTGAGCGGACGAGTTGTCCACCTTTACCAGGTTTCAGCTCGATGTTGTGGATCACAGAACCGAGGGGCATGAATTTGAGGCGCATGCAGCAGCCGATTTGGAAAGGAGGCTCGTCACTGGTCGAAACCGATGAACCTACTTTCAGGCCTTGCGGCGCCAAAATAAATCTTTTTTCGCCATCTTTATAGCTTAGAAGCGCAATGTGGGCGGAGCGATTCGGATCGTATTGAATCGATTCGACAGTCGCTGGAATGTTTTCCTTGTCCCGCTTGAAGTCAATCAGACGGTACATTCTCTTGTGGCCGCCGCCTTTGTGGCGACAGGTGATATGGCCGTTGTGGTTGCGCCCGCTCTTCTTCTTCTTTGGCTCCATCAGCGATTTTGGGATCGCTTTATCCGATGGAGAAAGTTCATGAAGGCTGGGTTGAACCAACTTTCTTTGGCCGGGTGTTACTGGTCGAAATGTCTTCGGCATAGTTTATTCCTTACACTGACTCGTCGATTGCATCGCCGGGGCGGAAGGTGACGACCGCCTTTTTATAGGCAGATGTCGTTCCTTGAAAGCCTCTGACTCGACGTTTTTTCGAGCCTACGGTGACGGTGTTCACAGAGACAACTTTTACTTTCTTTCCGGCATATATTTGCTCAACAGCCATCTTGATTTGCGTTTTATTCGCATCTGGATGGACATCGAACACAGCCTTAGGAGATTTGCAGCGGCTTACCGATGGGTTGCTCGTTGCATGCTGGAGGTTTTCCAACACTCGAGACTTCTCGGTAACGCGACGGCTTTTAATGATTTGATACGGATTCATATTTCCTTGCCTAACCTAACATCGACAGTAGTTCATCTAATGCAGAATCTAGAACGACGAGTTCTTGACAGCGCGCTAGTTCGTATCCGTTCACTTGAGGTACGACCATGTACTCTTTTTTCGGGATATTTCGGAGGCTCTTCACGAAATTTTCATTCGCGAGAGTTCCACCGCTTTGTCCTAGAACGAGAGTTCTTCGATTGCCGATCTGAACTTGCTCGAAGAAACCGACAACTTTCTTTGTCTTAGGCTCTTTCAAAGCACCTTGATCCAAGATTCTGATCTGATTTTCTTTGATTTTCTCAGCGATCAAGAACCGAATCGCGGCTCTTCGCTCTTTTCTATTGATCCGGACGTGTTGATCGAATTTCGGCTTAGGACCAAATACGATTCCCCCGCCTTTATATTGGGGAGCTGCCAAGCAACCTTGACGGGAGCGGCCTTGCCCTTTTTGAGGATGGGGCTTCTTGCCGGTTCGGTTGATTTCGCTGCGGCCTTTCGTACTTGCGGACCACTGACGGGCATTATTCCGAATCGCTACAATGTAATCTTTGATCATTTGCGAATGAGCAGAGACTTCGAGAAGCTGATCGTCGATTTGAATCGAACCGATCTCCTTCCCAGATATATCGAATTTTTTAAGCGTTGCCACAATCTACTCCTTTATCCGCGCTTCTTAGCTTTTCTGATGTAGACGATGCCGCTGCGCGAACCTGGAACAGCTCCCTCAACGAGGAGGATATTTCCTTTTACGGCAACTACTCGTAAATTTTGGACCGTTTGGCGGTCTCCGCCCATGCGGGAAGCTCTCTTTCCGTTCGGGAAGCAGCGACCCGGCGTAGATCTCATACCTGTAGATCCAGCGTGGCGGTGGAATCCGGAACCGTGGGCGCCTGGGCCGCCGGCGAAACCGTGCAGCTTAATAACCCCTTGGTAACCTTTCCCTTTTGATACACCTTCGACGTCGACAAATTTAACGTCTGTAAATACGCCGGCATCAATTTGCTGGCCTATTTGATATTGATCGACTTCTTCGATTCTCGATTCGCGGAGGACTCGGCATGGTTCGGTCTGCGTCTTGGTAAACTGGCCTTTGTGAGGCTTTTTCGCCCGGGCAGCTTCCGATTTGTTCATGCGCAGTCCGCCCAATTTGATCGCATTGTATCCATCGGACTCTTTGCGCTTGATTTGCACGACGGTATTGGGTTCAGCCAAAATTACCGTGCAAACGACGAGTTTTCCATCTTGATCGAAGACCTGAGCCATCCCTTTTTTCTGGCCAATGAATGTCAGCGACATAGGTTTTCCTTTTACATCTCAGTAGTTCATTCGGATACGCAGTCTTAACTACATGCACCGAGGATTCAAACGCGTCGGCTAGCCACTAGCTAACCGAAAATGATAAAGCCAAGAGTTTAATCGATTTTAAGCTTTTCGATCAACTTTTATCTCTAGGCTTCTATTAACGCGCTTAACCCACCAGGCTCCAGGGTTGCCTTGGGGGTGGCATTCGTTGTCCGCTAGAGGGGCATCCCTCATGCGGAGACTAGGATCGTACGTCCGTATTTCGGACGAGGATAATCATGTATCCGAAGGAATCATAAGGAACTGGGCACTTAAGCACAATTATTTTCTCTTCGGGACTTGAATTTTTTCGCCATCGGCTAGAATTTTACGGCGTGAAAAGACTTTGGGATCCCCCTCTGCCGTCAATTCGATTTTTGATTTGAGGTCGCACACTCGAGTTCCCACAGGGACGATTAGTTCGCCTGACTGCTTCACCTCTCCGCTCACTCGAATGCGGATCGCTTCTAAGCCAGGAACGATAATCCGCGCTCCCTGTACAGCATCCTCTAGCCTTAGATTTGAAACATCGGCAAATCGCTTGGGCCTAGCTCTTTTAAGCGCTTCGGCATAAGTGACCCCTGCCTCAAACTCATAGATTCCAGGCTTATGGACTTCACCTGATATTTCGATTTTTACAGAATCTTCTTTATGATTTAGAACGATTATTTCTTGCGCTTTAGCTGAGGATAGTTTGGAAATCAAGGCCATTGCGACCATGAGGGATAGAAATAAAGTAATAACTAGCCATTCAGATATATTTAGAGAGGGCCGATTCATTGAGATACTATAGGGTGGAAGGTTGCCTTCCACCCATTAATGAAATTTATGCAGTCGCGGAAGCCATGCTCGAAGCTGAGCTCATCATATCTTGCCAACGTGGCAACAGTTTTGCTGACCTGAGAACTTCTGGATCTGCTACATAATTTTCTTTTGTAAGGTTCGTAGCGCGCGTCCTTTCATAGAAGTGTGCCGTGATTGTAAACACCGTCTGAACAAGACCGACGATCAACAATACGATAGCTGGGACAACGGGAGCTCCAAGGGCCAATGCCAAAAGGGCAAAGACAGCGATGGATACAGCGGCAACCCCTTTGATTGTTTTGAAGATGCTGACATTTCGCTCATCTTTCGCGTTATTGACAAGAGCTGGATCGGCGTTATCGGCCTCCATTTTATTGATCAATTTAGTGTGATCAACAATTTTCTTTGTATTTTTGCCTGCTTCAATTCCATCCGAGACTAGATCGCAGATTGGCGATGCAATTTCAGCACCTGGTGCGGTTTTTCCAAAGATAGGAGCGACAATCATCCATCCTGTGATAATTGAACCTACCATTTCAACCCAATCGTGAATTCTATCCAGCCAGTCACTGTTAGAGTTCAGCTGAGCCACAGATGCTACAGTATTTGCGATCCGAGGGAGGATTAGAAAACTTTTCCCTGCGCCAAGAAAACCTTTAGCTCCATCTAAAATTTTTGCAGCTTCGCCAGTCGGTTTAAAGACTTCAATAGCAGCGCCCATGGTTTGGAGTGTACCTTTGGTAAATTGATACAACCCGTTGGTGGTTACGATGTATTTTTCGAAGTGGCTATATGGAGAAACTGAGCTTTCAATCGGGGCTGCGGCACGAAGATAGAGAGATCCGTCGACTCTTTGGATATCGGACGGTCCACTTTTTCCCGTGTTGTAATATTCTTTATTTGGCTGTATGAAATACCTGGTTTGAGTGCTTTTATCGACCCAACTTGCTGACCCTGACATACGTTCTGCTCCTCAATTTTTTACTGAATCTCGTGATTGGTTTGTTTAAAAATCACGGAAAGGATAAGAGGATGACGAGTATTTGTAAAGCATAGATAAATTTTAAGTGAGTTGAGGAGAAGATTTTAAACCGCGGAGCCAGTCGGCAGCAGGCATCGCCTTTTTCCCTTCAAGCTGAATCTCTATAAGCTGAATAGCTTCTTGGCCACAAAAGATAAGACCTTCTTTAAGTGAAAATTGTTTTACTGATCCCGTTTTTGGGATGATTTTGGTGCGTAAAACTTTTAATCTTTTTTTCTCTCCATCTATCTCTATCCAGCACCAAGCTCCAGGCCTCGGAGAGAGCGCTCTCACTTTATTATGGATTTCTTCAGCGGGCCAGGTCCAATCGATTTCACATTCTTCCGTTTCAATTTTAGGAGCCATTGTGACAAGGGATGAGTCCTGTGGTTTTGCATCGGGAATTCCCTTCTCATACTGGTGGATGACCGATAGAAGGAGAGACTTTGATAGGTCGCAAAGTTCTTTTTGTAATTCGCCAAAAGTTCTTTCGACAGGCACTGAAATTTTTGCTTCAGCAATAACGTCTCCGGCATCAAGCTGCCGAACCATTTTTTGAACGCAAACTCCCGTCTCAGTTACTCCATCCATTAAACATCTCTGCATTGGAGCAGCTCCTCTATATGAGGGCAGGAGGCTAGCATGGACGTTGATGCATCCTAGAGGGGGCAAATCAAGTAATTTTTGAGGCAAAATTTGGCCGAATGCTACTACGACATAAAGGTCTGCTTGGAATTGAACTAGTTCATGTAAAAATGTTTCTTGAGAGGATTTTTCGGGCTGGAGAATAGGGATGCCCGCCTGCTCTGCCACTAGCTTCACAGGCGAAGGGTTCAATGCAGCCGATCGGCCTTTGGGGCGATCGGGCTGAGTCACAACAGCTGCAATTGGCACATGATGGAAAAGAAGATGGTTAAGTATCTCCGAAGCGAACGCAGGCGTTCCAAAAAAAATTACTTTCATTCGTCTAGAAATTCGTCTTCGCCTTCGCCTTCAGAATCAGATGAGCGTTTTGTCACACCCTGCAGGCCGACAAGGCCCCGTTTGGAGGTCTTGCAGAAATCGATCCAGTGAGCCACCTCTTTGTGCGGCTCTACTTCTTGTTCGATGACGCGGATAGCGTCCTCTAACCGAAGGCCAAGGCGATAGGTGATTTTGAAAGCTTTGCTGAGAGCGGATCTCACTTCGAGCGGGAAACGGTGCCTTTTGAGACCAATGATATTTACGCCACCAAATTTGTAGGGGAATCCGCCGCCGACTGTGTAGGGAGGAATGTCGCGAGGGACACGAGAAAACCCTCCTACCATCGCGTAGCTGCCGATTCGGGAAAATTGATGGACTGGCGTCATGCCGCCGATGATGGCGTAATCTTCTACGATGACATGTCCGGCTAGCATGGCGCTGTTGGACATGATGACTCGATTTCCGATTTCACAATTGTGGGCCACATGGCAATAGGCCATGATTAGGCAGTTATCGCCTATTTTGACAGTAGAATTTTCCTGACATGAGGAATTGATCGTGACGAATTCGCGGATTTCGCAATTTTTGCCGATGATGACAAAAGTTTTTTCGCCTCGGTACTTCAAATCTTGCGTTTTTGTTCCGATGCTAGCACTGGGATAAATAATTGTCCCTTCGCCGATTGTCGTATAGCCGTCTATGTAAGCATGCGACTTGATGACAACGTTGTCTTCTAAGGTCACCGTACTTTTGACGACGGCGAAAGGCTCGATCGTGACGTTTTTGCCGATTTTCGCTCCCGGTTCTACATAGGCATGAGGATGAATATTAGACATGCGATTCCGTTCAAAGTTGTTCTTTATTTACTAATGCGAAACTCAGCTCAGCTTCAACTGCAAGCTGATCGCCGACAGTGGCTTTTGCCTTGACTTTTCCTCCATTTCCGCTGATGTGAAGTCCTTTTGCATGGAGATGGAGGACATCTCCTGGCACTACGGGTTTGCGGAATTTAGCAGCGGTGACATTCAAAAGGACCGCGATCTTTTTATCATAGCCTTTCTGATGGACAAGCACTCCGCCAGTTTGAGCTAAAGCTTCCAACAAGAGCACGCCGGGCATAATGGGAGCTCCAGGAAAATGTCCTTGAAAAAACGGCTCATTCACCGTGACATTTTTCTGTCCGATGATTTCGTTTTCTTCGAGGTTGATGTAAATAATCCGGTCGACCAGCAAAAATGGGTATCGGTGAGGCAAAATCTTCTCGATCTCTTTTGCACTAAAGACTTGGCCAGAAGGTTTTTCTGCCATTTAACGACTCTCCACAAGGTATGAATTTTCTAAACCGTGAGAATGTTCCTCACGGGAAAGGTAGCCCTTCAGCAGCTTTTTGGCAAATGCCAAATTGCTCGAATGGCCGGAGCGAATGGCGATCACATGCCCTAAAATGGGCATTCCGATAAGAGCTAGATCTCCAATCAAGTCGAGAACTTTATGACGCACCATTTCGTCTGAAAATCGGGCTCCATCGGGATTCATGATTTTGCCACCCTTGATCACTAATGCATTCTCTAATCCCCCTCCCTTCAAAAAGCCTTTTTCGATCATGGGGGCGATCTCTTCGTAAAGAGAAAAGGTTCGGCAAGGGGCAATCTCTTTTTTGTATTCATGAGGATCTGTGAGAGAAAATGCGAAATATTGAGATCCTATGATCGCGGCTTGAGGGTAGTGGAGTGTGTAGCTGATCTGGAATTGATCTGAGGGGAGGCCGATCAGGTGGACTTCATTTTCCGACCAGTAAACTGGCTCTTCAATTTTAAGATATCTCCGCTTCGTATCTTGGATTTTTATCCCTGCTTTTTCAATCGCTTCAACAAAAGGCAGGGAACTTCCGTCTAACGAAGGGATCTCGGGACCTGTCAATTCTATCCGGAGATTGTCAATGCCGTATGCTGAAAGAGAAGAGAGGAGATGCTCCACCATTTGGACGCCTGTATTCTCAGAGATCAGCCTCGTGCATCGGGGCCATTCCTTGACATATTGAAGACTTGCGGGGATTTCAGGTTTT
Organism: Verrucomicrobiota bacterium; assembly: GCA_018239895.1. GTDB lineage: Bacteria > Chlamydiota > Chlamydiia > Chlamydiales > SM23-39 > SZAS-17. Next base: position 427,973 of record JAFEGL010000003.1, on the reverse strand, counting down.
CCTGGTTGGTCGACTCGTTGAAATACAATCCCGGTCTTTGGGGCAGCCGGACACAAAGTCATCGTCGCTTTTTCACCGGTAAAAAGACCACTTCCTGAAAGAGTAACGCTGGTTTGGAGTGTTTTCTCGTAGATTTCAGATTCGGGCAATTTTCACCTGAATAACAACATATTCCGATTGAAACAGACAGTTTCTAACTAAAAAAGGTAGCTGAGCGAGCTGTTTTAGAGCAACTTTTTCTTCCGCTTAGAGAAAATTTGAACGGCCACAAATGATAAAATGGAGGCGCCGCTCAAAGTTAAGATGCCTAGATCACCCCACAAAACGTAAAGTGTTTTATGTGATTTCAATGGAATTGAAATGGATAATGCCGAGGCTCCTTGCTCGCTGGCGGGCAAAAGCTCGATGGCTCTTCCGTATGCGTCGATGCCTCCTGTAACTCCTGTGTTGCAAGCTCTCAACACAGGCACACCATTCTCGACAGCGCGGATCATCCCGTGATCATAGTGCTGTTGGGCGAGCTTTGATGAAGGGAACCAGGCGTTATTCGTGAGGTTGACAAACAGCTCGGCCCCTTTTAAGCGAGATTCCCGAATCAAGCCGCTATAAGTTTCTTCGTAGCAAATCGAAATGGAAAAGGGGACATTCGACTGAAATAATTTAGCCTCTTTCCCTGGTGAAAAAGAAAACAAGATGCCAAATTGCTGAGAGACAAATTGGGAGACGAGTTTGAAATTCCGAAAAGGAACATATTCGCCCACAGGAACTAAAATTCTCTTTTCATACCGCTGAGGAATCCCCCCTCGCGGGTGAAACAGAAACGCCGCATTGTACTCATCGTCGTCGAGGCCAATGACCACATCAGAGCCGTAATGGTTGGCTAAAGCTTGAACCAAATAGGCATTAGCCACTTTCCAGCGCCCTGCTTCAAAAACTGCATAAGGACTTTCCGGCTCTGGAAAATCCTTCAAGGACTCCGATCCAAAATGTTTTTGCCATATCCTCTGGACTTGCTCAAGATAATACCCATATCTGTAAGCTCCGTAAGGAAATGAACCTTCAGGTAAAACGATCAGCTGAGTTCGCCCCTTTTCTTGCTCCCGAATAACTTTCAAGATCCGATCCCATTGTTGTACTGCAGGCACGAATGCGTAGGATCGATCTGCATAGTAATCTTTTTGCTCGGGCATAAGCCCTGTTTGCACAAGAATGGCGTTGAGGTGCCCCGAATTTTCCGCAACTTTTGGCAAGTAGGCCCATCCAAAAAGATAAGGAAATGCAGCCAAGCACCCAAAAGCGACAACAGAGTTTCGAGAATGAGGTTTTGTGAGCGCGCTCAAGGCGGCAATATTCGTCAGGACAACCCAAAACGAGAGGCCGTAGATGCCGAATACCGAAGCCCACTGGAGAGAATAGACGGTCGTGGAAAGGAAAAGCCCAAGTGGATTCCAAGTAAAGCCTGTGCAAGGGAAAAGTCGAGTCCACTCGAAAATGACCCAAGTTCCGGCCATGGCCAAAGCCTTCACTGTGCCGATTCTCTCTTCCGGCTTTAAGAATAGAGAAAGAGCTCCAAACTGGACGCCTAAAGCCAAGTTCAAAAAGAGGTAAACGACGACGATAAGAGGACCCATGTAGTGAGTGGTCGCCATCCAGGATAGCTGGATCATTTGGATCGAGCTGAACCAGACGAATGCTAAAAGAAAACGCTGGCGAGGATTCTCGAATCGGAGCATCGCCTTCCAGAAAAGGGCGAGGCCGATTGCACTCGAGAAAATTCCCAATTCGGGAACTCGGGCAGGCTGACCTAAAGCGAGCATCGCAAAGCTGCTAAGAAGATAAAACCAAAACATCGCTATCCCATCGACAGAGGGGACATGCCCCCTTCTCTAGGACTTGCCTGGGCTCCATGTATCATGACCATGATGAGGCCGCCCATAATGGCTAAGTTTTTCAAAAACATAACCGTTTGAATTTCTCTCGCGCTCCCATCGATAAACCAAAATTGATGGCAAAGAACCGTTGCAGGGATCATGAATAGGAGTAAAAGACCTGCGCCTAATTTTTCCCTGATTCCCAAAAGAACCAACAACCCTCCTCCAAGTTCCATTAGGATTCCGAATAGGAGCAAGATGGAGGTCCATGGGGTCAGAGCCCCAAAAAAATTCGAAAAGGATTCGGAGAAACTCGCGTAGTTTTGCCAATCGCTCAAGACGATAATCAGGTCGTGCTCCGTCTCTTGCCAATGAAAAATTTTACCTACAGCTGAGGCCAGGAAAACAGAACTTAAGATAAATCGAGTCAAAACGATCAAACAAATTTGGACAACTTTCATATCTTTTGCCCTTTTCTTTTCAGAATCTCAAATAGGGAGATATTTTTCTAGATTCGATCGCCCCCTTCATCTAAACTACTCTGCGATGAGACAAACTTTCTGCGACTACCACATTTCCACCTTTTTGGCCCGCCGAGAAGCGAATCCGGGTAAACCTCTCGATTTAGCTCTCAGTGAATATTTGAGAGAGCACAAGAGTATAGGGGCCCACGATCGACGCCAAATTGGAGAGACCCTCTTTGGACTAGCGCGCTGGAAATCGCTACTCGACCACCTATGCCCTCCGGGGATTTCCATTCCTCGACGCCTCGAGATTTTTAAACAAATTAATTGGCGGAAAATCGAATCGGACTCTTCAATTCCCGAATCGCTTAAACTCGGCGCCACCCCATTTTTATTTGAAAAACTCTCTAAGTATTACGGCCCAGAAAAAGCCAAAGAACTCCTTCTCGCATCTCTAACTCCAGCTCCGATCGCTATCAGGGCAAACGCCCTTAAGACCTCTCGGGAAGACCTTTTGGCCCGCTGGCAAGGCAAGTTCGACGCTATCCCCTCTCCGAATACGCCCTATGGGATCTTATTTTCTAAAAGAGAACCTTTATTTGCCCTCGCCGAATTCAAAGAAGGCTTGTTTGAGATGCAAGACGAAGGGAGCCAACTCGTCGCCTCACTTGTAGAGGCAAAGAGCGGAAATCAAATCCTCGATTATTGCAGCGGCTCCGGCGGGAAAACTCTCGCTTTTGCCCCCGCTATGAGCGGCAAAGGGCAAATCTACCTCCATGACATCCGCCCACAAGCGCTCGCCCAAGCGAAACAGAGGCTGAAGCGGGCTGGCATCCAGAACGTCCAATTTTTGTCCCCCGACCACCCGAAACTGCCACAGCTCAAAAATAAAATGGATTGGGTTCTCGCCGATGTCCCCTGCAGCGGAACCGGCACCTTTCGCCGCAATCCAGAAATGAAGTGGAAGATAGATCAAGCCATGATCGACCGCCTCGTCCTTGAGCAAAGACAAATTTTCGAAGAGGCTCTCTCCTACGTGCGGCCAGGAGGCAGAATTGTTTACGCCACCTGCAGCATTTTGCCAGAAGAAAACCAAGAGCAAGTGGCCCATTTCGGGCTCACTCTGGAAAGAGAACCTCTCTCCATCCTTCCGGCTGAAGGGAAGATGGATGGCTTTTTCGCCGCTGTTTTCAAGAAATCAGAAATGGTCTCAAAATGAATTGTTTTGTTATGATCTCACTAAAATTGATTGTGGTCCTATGAAAAAATTTGCTTTAGCTCTTCTAGTATCTTCTTCAGTGTTCGCCGCAACGCCTCCAATGATGCCTATGGATCGAGACCATAAAATCGGCATCCAGAACTCAATCTTGACTCAAGTGAATGGCAATACGATTTCAGTCATGGACGTCAAAAAGAAACTAGACGTCGCCTTCCATCACGCCTACCCCTCTTTAGCCGACTCGAATGCGGCCCGCTTTCAGTTTTACCAAAACAGCTGGCGCCATGCTTTCATGGAAATGATCGACAACGAACTCATTTTGGCAGATGCGGAAGAAAAAGAGATCAAAGTAACTGAAGGGGAAGTGCGCGAAGAGGTAGAGAATCGCTTCGGTCCCAACGTTCTCAAGACTCTCGATAAAATTGGACTAACCTACGACGAAGCCTGGAAGATGGTGAAAAGCGAGATGCTGGTCCAACGGATGGTTTGGTATTTCATCCAATCAAAAGCAATCCAAAGCGTCACACCGCAAGATCTCCGACAAGCCTATCGCCTCTATATTAAAGAGAATCCTTCCTACCAAGAGTGGAAATATCGAGTGATTTCCATCCGAGGCGATTCTCCTGAATCGATCCAAAATCTTTCCCAAGAACTCCACAATATCCTCGTTGAAAGCGGTTTAAATCCCGATGCAATTCAATCGAAACTGAAAGAGTTCGAATCTACTCACCCATCCTGCACCATCCAAGTTTCAAATGAATACAAAGCGAAAGATCAAGAGCTTTCAGAGGCGCATCGGAACGCTTTAGCGGCCATTTTACCAGGCCAATATGGAGCCCCATCCATTCAGACCAGCCGTAAAGAGAAAAAAACGATATCCCGAATTTTTTATCTAGCTGACAAAGTCGACCATCCAGCTCCTTCATTTGATGAGATGGCCCAGACACTGAAAAACGACCTGATTCAAAAGGCCATGGCTTCTGAGTCTACCCATTACATCACGAAACTGCGCAAACACTACGGCTACGATGCGGACCATCTCAAACAATCAGTTCCCGATAATTTAACACCTTTTTCATTGCAATGAGCGTCGCCCAGCTTTCCCATTTAATCCCATTTCTGGAAAGCATCGGTGCGAGTCCCAAGAAAAGTCTCTCTCAAAATTTTCTTATCGACCAGAATATCGTCTCAAAGATCGTCAGTTTAGCAGACGTACAGCCCGGAGATGAGGTTCTCGAAATCGGACCAGGGCCGGGCGCCCTCACAGGGGCGCTTTTGGATGCGGGAGCTCATGTCACGGTCGTTGAAAAAGATAGAGTATTTGCCAGAGAAATCCACCGTTTCCAAAATGGGCGCCTTCGCGTCGTTGAAGGAGATTTCCTAAAACTTCCAATTAGTAAAGGGTCTAAAGTTGTCGGGAATCTCCCCTACAGCATCACAACGCCCATTCTCGAAAAAATCTGCGCCGGCAACTTTTCGACCTTTACCTTCATGGTGCAAAAGGAATTTGCCTCCCGTTTAATGGCTCAGCCTGGAACCAAGGAATTGGGCTCAATTACTCTGTTCGTGCAATCTCATGCAGAGATCACAGGGGCTTTTCCTGTATCGAAAAATTGTTTTCATCCGCGACCCAGCGTCGACTCGACTGTCCTTTCTCTTCGCTTCCGAGAAGAGCGCGATCCACCTGAGCTCTTTGCTTTGATTCGCAGGGCTTTTCAACAGAGACGGAAAATGATCTCCACTTCGCTGAAGTCTATCTACCCCCAGATTCGGACCGCTTTGCAGTCGATCGGGGTATCTGAAGAGGCAAGACCCGAGAATCTCCATCTCGATCAGTGGCGCAAGCTTTTCAATGTAAAGCAGCTTTACATTTAAAATAAGCTTGACACCCAGCTTTTAACTCTAAAGAGAAAAGTCCCTTTGACCTCTTCTTTGGAAATCAACGGTTTGGAGGTCAGGACTCTTCCTGTTTCATCTTGGACTCGCACCTCTCCTACCTTGTCCCCCTTCCTAATTGGGAGTCGAAGAGCATCCCAATGGACAAAGGCCCGGCATTGGGGTTCTTCGGCTGGGAAATAGGTGATCGTCAGATCGGAGGGGAGGGCGGCCACCAAAGGCATCTCAGCCCCTTCAATGGACTGTGTGAATGTCTTTTGCTGGCCGATGAGGAGTTGCTCGACAGGTCTTTCTTTGAAGGCGGCTTCAAAAAGAGCTTTTGTGTCTTCATATCGGCCGCTCTTGCTGCAACCCATAACAACCGCGATTAAGGTACGCCCCTCATGTTCGGCAATTGAAACTAAGTTGGCTCTCGAATGGGAATGAAACCCCGTTTTTCCTCCAAGCGACTTTGGATAATAGTGGCGCCCAGGCTTGATCATAGGATTGAATGCAGTGATTTCCGCTTTGGGACTTTTGTTTGTTTTGGGTTTATTGTAAGAGACTTGAGAGATGAGCTGTCGAAATTTCGGTATTTTTACAGCTCGCTTCATCATGACAGCTAGATCATAGGCCGTAGTAAAGTGTTCAGGATGATGAAGTCCGTGTGGATTCATATACTGGGTATTTTGACAGCCTATGCTCTTTAGATAGCTGTTCAATTCTTCAACGAATTGGGGAACCGACCCAGAAAGCGTCTCTGCAATGACATTCGCCGCATCGTTGCCAGAAATCATCATAAGTCCATGAAAAAGAGCATCAATCGTCAATATTTCCCCTCTTTTCAACCCCATCATCGTCCCATCGATCTCCTGCCAATAGGAGGGATAGTCTCCTGGCTGAGTGGGCTTCATTTGCATGGCGTGATTAGAAACTAAGGCACTTTGGTTCAAATCTGGGTTTTTCTGTTCGAGTGAGAATAGCGCTGTCGCGATTTTTGTTGTGCTCGCTGGGAAGGCTGGCAGATAGGCGTGCTTTTCATAAAGGATCGCGCCAGTTTCCGCATTCATCAGGAGGGCGTTGCGGGCGGCGATTTCAACTTCGAGAGGCCTGCCCCAACAGGAACCTATGAAAAAAAGAGTCAAAATCGAGAAAAGCAGCTGCATACAGATCCCTTATTAGGTATTGAGCATCATATAGATTGGTTAAAAGAGAATCAAGAACTTGACAAAGTTTATATTACCCCATAAAATGAGGACACGGTGTGTTGGCGGAGGTTCCTATGCTCAATCCTATTCAAATTGAAGAAACTTACAAAGAATTCATGGGGAATTTGGGCAATTGGGCCCATGATGGGATTCTTCGCGTCGATCTGAAGACTCTCCACGATCTAGGACTATTGAGTACCTTGAATAACGACCAGTCGGATCCAGATGACCTGACTCAGTATTTCCATGTGATTGAATCTGTTGAAAAAGTGACTTTATTCAATGAGCAGTTCATTGTGTGGATCATTCCGAAGATGGATCAAGAACTTCCGATGACTTATGTCTTGATCGCCCTGAACCATCCTGAAAAGGTTCATTTAGAAGTCGTATTCACGACTTCCGGAGTGTATAACACTCCCCGCTACGTTTTGAAAGTACTCCAGCACCATTTGGTCGATATGTTGGAAACCGAAGCGACCTTGACTTCAATGGAAAAAAATCAGTGAGGCTTCCTCTTGATGAAAGTGAGGATATTTTTATTCATTTTTCTTTCGTAGTGAATTTCGTCAATGTACTGTTTCATGAATAAGATGCCTAAGCCTCCTTCTGTCCGCTCCTCTAACGGAGCGCTAGGATCGAAGTTCGTCTTTTTGGCGAGAGGGTTGAAGGGGGGACCTTGATCGCTGATCACGATTTCCACATGGCTTTTAGGGATCATCGTAATTACGATGTCTACATCTCCTTTACGCCCTTTATAGGCGTGGCGGATGATATTGACGATGGCTTCTTCGGAAGCAAGCTCTACTTTCCGAATGGTCGATTCGTCGAATCCGTAGTTGACCAACTCTTGGCGGATCCAGTGGATCATCCCTTGAAGTTGGTCGATTTGGGCGTTGAAGGTCTTATGCTGGCTCAAGTGTAACTAAAATATATAGTTAGAACTAGTGGTTCTACCATTCTGACGAAATCACGTCGACAACTTTTTGCGAAATTTGCGAATAAAGTGGCCTCGTAGCCGCTTCCTGAGCCGATTCGTACGATTCGAGCTGCCCTAAAGAAAAGGGCAAAACTGCCTGTGTAATCCCTCTCGAATTTTTGAAAGTGAGGTCTTGATAGGAATCTCCATCTACATAATCGTAAGCGGTGTCGCCTGTAATAGTGTAAGGTCCGTAAGCGATCTGATCTGTATCGCTTTTGAAAAGGGTCGCTTCAATCGTCACGATTTTTCTCGATTCGCACGAGACCATGTTTTTTTTGATTTTTCCATCGACTTTTTGTTTATCTAAACGGAAGCCGATCGTTTCGTTGTTGGAGTCGAGAATTTTAATTTCAAGGCGGTAATCGGCTTTTTTTAGCCGCACATCGGCGATTCCTGAGATAGCGATAGATCGAGCTATTTCGTTAGTCAAAGCTCCATCGGCATCGCCTTGGGCAAATGGGATCGTAATTGTAGGTCTATGGCCTTCGGGATATTCAGGCTGCCAACGGTATCCGCAGCCTGTGGAAAATAGGACTATGAAGAGAACGGCTCTCCACATTAGATTTTGCCATCAGCCTGCAATTGCTCAAGTTTTATCTTCGCTTCCCCTGCTGCTTTTGTGGCTGGGTATTTGGCGACAACTTTCGTGTAAAAAATGATAGAGGCAGGTGTCTTTTTGATTTTTTCGTAGTAGCGGCCTGTGTTGAGGAGATTGGCTGCATAGAGTTCCTGCATGTCGCTAAGGGCTTTTTGAGCATCTTCTAAGCGACTTTCTCGAGGGAATGCCAACTGAAATTTACGGAAGTTCATTTCAGAGAGTTCTAACAGGTCGAGATCTAGGTGTTCGACTTGACACTGCTTGAGATAGGAGCGGTTGATTTCTAGATAGCCTTCAGCAGCCAATTCATGCTTGGGGAATCGGCGAATCAAAAGTTGCAGCGTTTCAACTGCATCTTTGAAATCTTCCATGACGATTTGGACTTTCGCTTTGCCCAGAAGAGATTGCGCAGCGATCTCTTGATGAGGAAGGGTCGTAATCACTTCGTCATAGAGAGCAATAGCTCCTTCTTCAGAGGGGGCAAACCGGGGCATTTTATGGGAGTCGAAAAGCTTCCTTTTGAGACCATTTCGGTAGAGTTCGGCCATTTTAAATTTATATTGAATGGCCTCTTCGAAATGTTTTGGGCTCCCCGCCTGGTTCAAATAGGCGCTGAAACACTGATCGGCCTGTTCATACTGTTTCATATGAAAATAGGTTTCGCCGCATTGATAAGCGGCTTCCTGACCAAAGGGGCTGTCGGGATAGTGGTATGCGATGGTGTCGGCGTAATCGATGACAGACCACCAATCTTGGGCGGCTATTGCCTCTTGAAGGGCGGAGTTCAATTCAGTGACGGAGGGGGGTTGAGAGTCCCAAACCAACTCATGCTCTTCTAAAGCGAAAGCTGAGGATGCCAAACCTAGGAACAAAAGAATTTTTTTCATGAAAAGCAGGCCTTGAAAAGAGTTAAGGATAGAAGATTTTAAGGATCTTTGTCAATTCCTCAAATATATTCTACTTGAGCCCCAAGTTGGAGGGCTAGCTGCTGAATTTTTTCTCGGAAAATAGCGTCGACTTTGACGCCCCATTGAGAGTCTATTTGAACGACGCCCCACCTTTTCGTCGCTCCCATGAAGTGGATCTCTAGGGGCGATTTTCCAGGATGTTGGCGGAAAAGATCCTTCAGGGCCAAAATTCCACTGAATCTGATCTGGTCCGCGTCAACTTTGAGGCGGACGAGGGCTGAGGGTTCTTTCTCTTCGGCGATTTTTTTCTCTTTAGCGGCTTTCCACTTTGGCTCACCTCCCCTTGTCTGGGCTTTGAGCCGGTCGTACTGTTCGTCGCAGGCCTTGATTCTCGATTCATCGACGGCGGTCAGGTCATCAAGATAGCGGCATTGGAAATGGAGACTTCCCTCTTTCCGCTCTACTTGTAAGATCGCATAGAGAAGCTGATTTTCGCGGATCAATGGGCTTTTTTCTTCAAACATTTCGGGCCATACAGGCAGCTCGAACCGTTCGAGGCCATCGCTGATAGTTAAAATAGCGAATTTTTTTTGGCTCTTAGAGGAGATTTTGATCGCGACGGTCTCCACAATGAAGGCGGCGCGGCAAATGGCCCCATCGGATAGGGTTTCGAAGTCTTTAAATGGAACACATGAGAGGCGTGAGAGGGCTGGCCGGTAGCTATCCATCGGGTGCCCTGTTAGAAAGAATCCGAGGAGCTCTTTTTCTCGCTGCAAAATCTGCATGGGGTTCGATTTTTGAAGAACAGCAGGCGGGGAAACAAATGGCTTCTCCGCTTCTTCGATGAGGGAAAAGAGGTTCAATACGCCGAGCGAGGCCTCTTTCTGATCGCGCGCGGCTCGATCGAACATCGCTTCGACGCTCTCTCTCATTTCATCGCGAGTCCAGCCGGTGAAATCGAAGCATCCGGCTTGGATCAAAATTTCGATGACTTTTTTCCCGATCCGAGTTTTGTCGACTCGCTGAATGAATCCATAAAGGCTGTCGAAGGGGCCGTTCTTTGTTCTCTCTTCGATGATCATGTCAACGACAGCTTGGCCGACTCCTTTGATGCCCGACATGGCAAATCGGATGCCGTCTGCTGTGGCGACAAATTCACTATCGGCTTGATTCACATCCGGAGGAAGGACTTCGATGTGCATCGAGCGGGCTTCGCGGATGAACTTGGCAACTTTTGTTGTGTCGTCGCGGTCGCAAGTCATGAGGGCCGCCATCCACTCTTTAGGGTAGTTGGCTTTTAGATAGGCAGTGACATAAGAGAGGTAGGCGTAGGCAGCCGCGTGCGATTTGTTGAAGCCGTAAGAGGCAAATTTTTCGATTTTATCGAAAATCCGGCCTGCAGTTTCCCCTTCAATGCCCCGAGCCAAGGCGCCGCCGAGAAATTTTTCTCGCTGGCGGGCCATCTCTTCCTTATCTTTTTTCCCCATGGCTCGCCGCAAGACGTCGCCTTCGCCGAGGGAATAGCCGGCGAGAACGCTGGCGATCTGCATGACCTGCTCTTGGTAGACCATGACTCCGTAGGTTTCGGAGAGGATTTCCCGGATCAGCGGATGATCGATCTCGATCTCTTCGCGCCCATGCTTTCGGTTGATGAACGAGGGGATCATATCCATCGGACCTGGACGGTACAGAGCGCCAACGGCGATGATCTCTTCAAACATGTCGATATGGAGCTGTCTCGCCAAGTCCTGCATTCCGCCCGATTCGAGCTGGAACACGCCCATCGTCCTTCCTTGATTGAGCAAGTCAAATGTCGGTTTGTCGTCGAGCGGAAGGTTGGGCCAGTCGATGAATCGGCCCGTATTTTTGGAGATGGCGTCGACACATTTTTGAATCGAGGTCAGGGTCTTCAAGCCCAAAAAGTCGATTTTTAGCATGCCGACGCTTTCGACAGGCTTCATCGCAAATTGGGTAACGACCATTTCTGAATCTTTGGCCGTGCAGACAGGGATGTAATCGGTAATCGCTCCGCCTGAAATGATCAAACCGGCTGCGTGAGTGCTGGTATTCCTGATTGATCCTTCGGTTTTTTTGGCCATTTCGAGAACGCGCTTCGCCTCTTCGTCGCTCTCCATCAACCGGCTGAGCTCTGGATCCATCTGGAAGGCTTTTTCCAGCGTCATGTTGGGATCTTCCGGAACAAGCGCCGCAATCTCGTTAACTTTGGAAAGAGGAACGTTGAGAACCCGGCCTACATCTTTGATCGCCATCTTGGCTTTCATGGTTCCAAAGGTGATGATCTGAGCGACTCTGTCCTTGCCATACTTCGCAACCGTATAATCGATCACTTCCTGGCGCCGGTCCATGCAGATGTCGACGTCGATATCGGGATAAGAGACGCGCTCAGGGTTGATAAAACGTTCAAAGAAAAGGTGGAAGCGAAGGGGTTCGATATCGGTGATGCCGATGAGATAAGCGATGATCGATCCTGCTGCCGATCCCCGCCCAGGGCCCATCGGAATCTTGCGCCGTTTCGCCCAATCAATGAAGTCGTACACGATGAGCATGTAGTCGCTCATCCCCTTCGATGTAAGGAGATTGAATTCATATTCAAATCGATCGCGGACAACCTGCATCGGATCGCGATCGGGATAAACTTTTTTGACCTGCTCTAGTTTTTCAGGAGTGTATCGAGTTTTGATCCCTTCCTGTCCTAACTTATAGAGAAATTGCTCAGCTGATTTGAGCCGCTCTTCTTTCGAATAATTTTTATCTTCCAATCCTGGAGCAACGAAAACAGGATAATGTTTGGTCTTGAAATCGATTTCGACTTTGCATTTCTCTGCGATTTTAACCGTTTCTTCGATTGCTTCGGGAACATCAGCAAATAATTTTTGCATCTGCTCGGGCGACTTGAAATAGAGCTCGTGGCTTGCTACAGTTTCTCGCTTGGGATTAGGTGCTTTATTTTTAGGGATGCCTCTCGAATCTCGCTCCCAAATTTCACATGGCTCCCCCGACTGGATATTCAGCAAAATCTCGTGGGCGCGCCAATCGTCTCTTTCAATGTAGTGAATGTCGTTCGTGGCTACACAGCGGATGCCCATCTGCTTGGAGAGGGCAATCAGCCGATCGTTCACCCTGTTTTGCGCCGAGACATGGTCCCGATATTTCTGCACGAGCCAATTTTCAGTCTCCATTCCATCGGCAGTGATTTGAGCTTCGTCCATGGGATGGCGCTGCAGCTCAAAATAAAAATCTTCGCCAAATTTTTCTTGGCACCAGGCGATTTCGGCCATGAGTTCTTTTTCGGCCCCTTGGAGAATAAGATGAGGGATTCGGCCTCGCAAAGGCCCCGAAAGGCAAATCAGATCTTCTTTGTAAGCTGATAGAATTTCTTTATCGATGCGGGGCTGGTAATAGAACCCCTCTAAAAATGCCATCGATGAGAGTTTGCAGAGATTTTGATACCCTTTATTCGTCTTCGCAAGGAGAACTACTGGGAAACCGTTCGGCTGCCCTGGCACCCGCTTTTTCTCGAGTCGAGATAAGGGGGCAACCCAGAGTTCACACCCCATAATGGGTTTGATCCCAGCGGCCTTGCATGCCTTGTAAAAATCGACGGCTCCATAGAGATTTCCCTCGTCTGTCAAAGCGAGAGAAGAGAGCCCGTAACTCTTCGCTTTTTCAGCGAGAGCCGTCACCGATGCAGTTGAATCGAGGATCGAATACTGCGAGTGTACGTTAAGTGGGATCCAGGTCATAACCATTTTGTATTATACCTATGGAGTATACATGCCGGTTCAATTTGTTGTTGGGAAAAATGCAACATCAGCTCTTCCTTATCGGCCAAGAACTTTTCAATATCCCCCTAAATTTTCGCAACAAGATTTTACTTAAATGTTTAAAAAAGATCGAGACTTTCTAGAGCTGGTCCAGTTTTTTGCGGAAGAATAGGGCCCCCTTCATAGGGAGCCCAAGGAAACAAAAATTCTAAGTTTTCGCTTCTTCGTCGATAGTTCTTTGATTAGGATTCGACTTAAGAGCCCAAAGAGGCGCCATCAGCAAAGAAGAAATGAACGCGCAGCCAATCAAGATGAGCAAGAAGGTGTCCCATCCCCACTGTTTTGTGATGGCTCCAAGAGGCCCCCCCGCGACTGCGGCGCCAAGATAAGCGAAACAGCCGACAAAGCCAGTCGCTGTGGCGGCCGCTTTTTTATGCGAAAGCTCTGCGGGCACCATCCCGATCAACATCTGGGGGCCGAAAATAAAGAAGCCGAACAAGAACAGGAAAATAGCATCCAACAGAGGCCAGGCCATATCTACGGCCCTAAAGCCCGCGATCAAGGCTAAAATAGAGACGCTGAATAGGACGATCACTGGAACTCTTTTCCCTCGGAATACAATATCCGATGACCACCCAGCCGCCAAGCTGCCGAAAAAGCCGCCGATCTCAAACCAACTGACGCATATTCCCGCTTCAATCATTGTATAATTTTTTACCTCGACAAGATAGAACATGCTCCAGTCGTTGATCGCAGTCCGAATGATATAGACGAAGAAATACGAAAACGCTAAGACCCAGATATATTTGTTCGTCAAGACGTATTCCCAAAGAATTTCCTTAGCAGACAGAGCCACCTTGTCTTTATGCTTACTCTGGACATCGGTATAGTCGCTCCGAAATTTTTCAATCGGAGGCAAACCGAGAGACTGGGGAGTATCGCGCAACCTGTTCATCAAGAAAAAACCGACAACAATGCACATGATCCCCGGGACAAAGAGAGCATAGCGCCAACCAAAGTGGAAGGCACAAGCCGCCGCTAAAATCGGGATCAAAGCTCCGCCGAGATTATGAGAAGTATTCCAAATGCTCCACCAACGCCCCCTCTCAGAATGAGAATACCAGTGGGTCAATAATTTGGCGCAGCCAGGCCAGCCCCAACCTTGAAACCAACCATTTAAGCCCCAAAAAATCGCAAAGGCCCACCAAACGGATGAGAGTCCGAAGAGAAGGTTAAAAATCCCCGTCAAAATCAAGCCGATCGACATGAAATAGCGAGGGTTCGATTTATCGCCTAAAATTCCACTTAGGAATTTACTGGCGCCGTAAGAAAGACTTAGGACAGTGCCCAAGAGTCCTAGCTCAAATTTATCGAGACCTAAATCATTCTGTAGAGCTGGCAGTGCAAAGGTAAAACTTTTGCGTGTAAAGTAATAAAACGCGTAGCCCACATACATCGCATAGAACGTTCTCAGGCGCCAATATTTGTAATTTTTTTTTACAAGGCCTTCGTCTTGAATCTCTTCGATGTAAGGAGCGGGTCTTAAAAAATCTAAAACACTCACACAACGTTCTCCATTTCAGGCAAACGGGACAAGCCTAAAACTACTTGCGACCTTATGTCAAGGGTTTTAACGGACTGTCCGGAAAGCAGGTTATTAATATTATCTTTACAGAGTCGATGCGTAACTTCTTCTATTCCAGAAAATACGATAATTGACTCTGTTCCTTCTTTAATCGAATTGCTTTTTTTCATAAAGTGAAAATTTTAAAGCAGGACATTCATGGATTCTGTCGGACGGCCCGTTGGCGACGAGCCTCAAGACCCTTATAAGTACAAAGTCGAAGAGATCCAAAAAGATCGAGAGGCGAAGGAACAGCACGAAAAAAAAGAGCCCGAGCCGGAAAAAAAATCGATGCTCGGCGCCTATTTTCTCCAACTCTTCCGAAAATTCATTCAAATATTTGAAGAAACGGAACAGAACCCATCAGTAGTAAACAAAGAAACGGTTCTCGATCATCTAAAACAACTCAAAGCAATGCTGGAAATAATGAAAATAGACGATCGGAGCCAGGACTCCCCTTTCTTAAATGAACTTTCATCCATCTGGCATGATATTTTAGACGATCAGCTAGGATTTGGAAGAACCTCGCCCCAATCTAAAAAATTTCATGAGTTCATCAAAGAAATACAACACTATCCAGAGCGCCAAGAACATACACTCGGTTATTATTTGACCGAATATGCCGGCCAACAATGGCTCCCCTTTCCCTACATGGAATTGATCCAAAAAATTTATAAAGACCACCAATCTCACCCGAAAACCAGCGCACTTACACGCTGGTCAAGTTCCATTGAGGATCTTCTTGCCGAATTAAACCAAGAGTAATTGCTCTAATTTTCAAAGACGTTTACAATAAGTCTATGAAAATTCAAATTCCTAAAGGGACATTCGATATCCTTCCGTACTGCGCCGAAGAACCCTGGCAACAATCTGATCTTTGGCAATCCGTGGAAGCCGTCATTTGCGAAACAGCTCGCGAATATGGCTATAAGGAGATCCGAACGCCTATCTACGAGCGGACAGAACTGTTCGACCGCGGAGTCGGGGAAACCTCGGATATTGTCTCGAAAGAGATGTTTACCTTCGATGACAAGGGCGGACGATCGATTTCGCTCAGGCCCGAGGCAACCGCTTCGGTCATGAGATCGTTCATAGAACACAATCTCGCCCAAGCCGGTTCAATCCATAAACTTTTCTGCTTAGGTCCGATGTTCCGTTACGAAAGACCTCAATCTGGGCGTTACAGACAGTTCCACCAGTTTGACGTCGAGGCGATAGGAGCCGCAGGCCCAGAACAAGACGCCGAAGTCATCGATCTCCTCTGCCAAATCTATCGGCGGCTTGGGCTCAAAAATCTCAAAGTCAGGCTCAACACAGTAGGAGACTCCGAATCGAGAGATCTATACCGGACGGCTCTGATTGATTATTTCAAACCCCACTTCGAGCAACTTTCAGCCGACAGTAAAATTCGATTAGAAAAAAACCCCTTGAGAATCCTCGATTCGAAAGCCCCTGAAGACAAGCAGCTTGTTTTAGAGGCCCCCTCCATCCTCTCTCATTTAAATCCCGCATCGCAGCGCCATTTCCAAGAAGTATGCCGCCTCCTCGACCAGATCGAAGTCCCCTATGAAATCGACGATCGGATCGTCCGGGGCCTCGACTATTACAATAAAACGGTATTCGAAGTTACGACGGAAGATCTAGGCGCCCAAAATACGATCGGAGCCGGCGGAAGATACGACGGCCTCCTCGCGACACTTGGCGGACCCGATCTTCCTGGCATCGGTTTTGCGACCGGACTCGAGCGAGTTCTCCAAGTGATGCTCTCACAAAAATCGCCTGTCGGAAAAAAAGCTCGCCCCCTGATCTACTTCATCCCTCTCGGCGACGAAGCGAGAACCAAATGTTTCCTACTCGCAACCCAGTGTAGACACAACAAAATAGCGGCTGAGGTGGATCTCCAATCTAAAAAAGTCCAGACAGGCCTCCAAAATGCCACCAAAGCCGATGCGGTCTATTGCGCAATCGTGGGATCCGACGAGCTTAAATCAGGGCGCCTACAATTAAAACATCTCGAGAGCCGACAAACTTCAGAAGCTAACCTCGAGCAACTCTTGAACCATCTCCAAGGATTGGTCGTATGAAATATTTACTTCCTCTTTTTTTATCTGCCGCCATGGTCTGCTCCGCAGACGATAATGAGCGCGACGTGGCCAAAATCTCGGAAGCGATGGGCCATTTGATCGGGAAAAATCTCCAAGCTCTCGGCCTCGATCTAGATATCCAAGCAATTGTCAAGGGACTCAAAGATGCCTCCGAAGGGAAACGCCCTCCCATGAATGAAGATGAGTGCGTCCAGGCAATCGCCGCCCTTCAAGAAGAGAGTTTTTCTGCAGCCGCAGAAAAAAACAGGCAAGAAGCCGACGAATTCCTCTCAAAAAATGCCCAGGAAGAAAACGTTGTTTCCCTAGAAAATGGGAAGCTCCAATATAAGATCTTGAAAAGGGGCGATGGGCAATCCGTTCAATCTTACAACTCCCCCATCATCCGATACACAGCCCGCTACCTTGATGGGCAGATCTTTGGAGCTGTAACCGATGAAGAGCTGATCTCTCTTGATGAGGCGATCCCAGGATTGAGCAAAGGTCTCGTAGGGATGAAAGAGGGTGAAATACGGACCCTATTTCTTCATCCCGATCTCGGGTATGGAAAACAGGGACACCTCTTGCCAAACGCCCTTTTGATTTTTGACATTGAAGTCATCAAAGCGGACGCATCGGCCGACGCTCAAGCTGCCTCCAACGTTGAAGACTCCCTTCCTAAGGTTTTGGAGGAGGCTCCAGAAGAATCTGCCCTAGCACGATGAAAATCGTCCTCTTTCAACCGCAAATTCCTCAAAACACTGGGAACATTGTACGGACTTGCGCTGCCACTCGTTCCTCCCTCATACTCGTTCGCCCACTTGGATTCAGCACCCAAAGTCGATGGCTAAAAAGAGCGGGGTTGGATTACTGGGATGGGGTCTCCGTCGAAGAGATTGACAACCTGGACCTCTATTTAGAACAGACGAAATCCCCCTTCTTCTTTTTTTCCAGCAAAACCCAAAAATCCTATACAGAAGCCCCCTTCACAGCTGATTCCCTCCTAATTTTCGGATCGGAAACAACGGGACTTCCACCACCTTTTTGGAACCGTTGGAGCGATAACTTTTATACAATTCCAATGGCCCCTGGACAAAGATGCCTCAACTTATCCAATAGCGCCGCCATCGTCGTATATGAAGGTCTAAGGCAAATCAATTTCAATTGGAGTCATTTATGAAACGGACTGGAACCACAAGCGTCAACGCCTATTTGATTCTCCGGAAAGAAGATCAAATTCTATTTCTTTTAAGAAAAAATACTGGCTATTTTGACGGATATTACGGCCTAGTTTCGGGTCATGTCGAAGAGGGAGAATCGGGCACCGTTGGAATGATTCGCGAGGCCTCCGAAGAAGCCGGCATCATTCCTCTCGAACTAAAACCAGTGTATGTCCTACATCGGTATTCCGACCGCTACAACATCGACCTCTTTTTCGAATGCCGCCGTTGGGAAGGAGAAATCCAAAATAAGGAACCGCACAAATGCGAAAAACTCGCATTCTTTTCTCCCGATAACCTTCCGGACAACACCGTTGACTATGTCGCTGACGCGTTAAAAGCGATCTCTCAAGGAAAAATCTATTCCGAAAGTGGCTGGCCCACTAATTGCCTTTCCGTCTGAATAACGAAAGAAATAGCGACACAGCTCCACTTGCAAGAAAAGCCGAAGTGAATGGGAGAAAAATCGTCGTCTTCCCCTTCTTGAGGATTAGATCTCCCGGCAGCTGGCCAACCCAACTGCCGTAAGTGGGAAGATCGACTTCCCTATGCAATAAAGAGCCTGCAGCAACGACAAACAAAAGAAGCAGCGCTAAAAATCGCCCCATCTTAGACCGCTGCGAGGATAAAATCCTTAATTGCATCGGCATTTCTCAAGCCGACCAACCGGTTGACTTCCTTCCCATTTTTGAAAAGAATCATAGTTGGAACCGAAGTGATTTGGAAATGAGACGCAGTTTTTTGCTCGCTATCGATATCTACTTTCCCGATAGTAGCCTTCCCTTTGATATCTTTCGCTACTTGCTCTAGAACAGGGGCTAGCATGCGGCATGGTCCACACCAATTTGCATGAAAATCGACTAGAACAACTCCGCTTTCGATTTCCTTTTCAAAATTTCCGTCGGTCAAATGCTTGATCGGTCCCTTCTCAGACATTGGATTCTCCCTTGTTATACGACCTATAGTCTAAAAGCTGCTGCAAAATCAAGCAAGCCTTCATTCGTCGCGTCGCAAAGGCTCCAAAATAAAATTGAATAAAACAATTAACTAATTATAATTAATAATTCTTTGAAAATCAAAGCTAATTTTGAGGATATAATGAAAAAGACTCTCTGTTTAAATATGATCGTTAAGAACGAAAGCCATGTAATAAAAAGATGCCTCGACTCAGTGAAGCCCATCATCGATTATTGGGTGATCTTCGACACAGGCTCCACCGACGGAACCCAAGAGATCATCAAAGAATGTTTGAAAGAGATCCCTGGCGAACTACACGAAAGCCCCTGGGTTAATTTCGAACACAACCGAAATGAAGCATTAAGGGCCGCCCGAACAAAAGCCGACTATCTGTTTTTCTTTGATGCCGATGAAAGATTAGTTCTCAGTGAACCATTCGACAAATCGACCTGGGATAAAGACTTTTATATGATCAAAGCTAAAGGAGGAACTACCGATTTTTTCCACCCAAATATTGTCAGCAACGATTCAGGTTGGCACTGGACTGGGGTCTTACATGAATGCATCATGCATCACAGGAAAATGGACGGAGAGATTCTTTCCGGCGTTTTCGTAGACAGACACCAAGATGGAGCCCGCTCTCGCGATCCAAAAAAACTCTATAAAGATGCTGAAATTCTTGAAGCCGCTTTAAAAAAAGAACCCTGGAATAGCCGTCATGTTTTCTACCTAGCTCAGACCTACGCGAGCGCAAAAGAATTTCCTTTGGCTCTCAAATACTATGAAAAAAGGGCGGCGATGGATGGAGATAAAGATGAGACCTTTTGGACTGTTTTCAGACTCGCTTGCCTGCAAGAAGCGATGGGTATGGACTCTCAGGTTTTCATCCCGAACTATTGCAAGGCCCATCAAATGAACCAATACAGAGGGGAACCGCTGGAGAGAATGGCCAACTACTACATCCAGCAGAAATGCTTTTCCTTGTCATATCTAATTTCAAAACACGGCAAAACAATGAGGATGCCGACCGCCTTGAATTCCGATTTTTATCCATGGATCTACGAATACGGGATGCTTTTACAATTCGCAGATAGCGCCTTCTTCTTGGGGTATTTTGAAGAGGCAATCGAAGCCTATAGCGAGCTCCTTTCAAGACCCAATACCCCTGCCGATGTCAAAGCTCACTCCACGAAACACATCACAAAAGCCCGGAATCAACCCAAATCTAAAGAGCCTTGGGAAAAAACTACAACCCCCTCAAAAAACTCGCCTCCCCCACCAAACCGCTCTAATAAACCCCAATTCAAATTCTAAATTTTTTTTTAAAACCTGGATGCAAGTCCAGGTTTTAATCTAAAAAAAAATTCAACTTGAAGCTCAAGCCCCTGTCCCTTATACTTGCTCCTTTCTCTTTTAAAATATGCGGCCATGGCGGAATTGGCAGACGCGCTAGATTCAGGTTCTAGTCGAGGCAACTCGGTGGATGTTCGACTCATCTTGGCCGCAATATTCATATTTGACTCTTGCGCATGAGATCCCTATGCTTTTCGTATGCGGACATTTAAAGTTTCCTTAATTCTCCTCGTTGTAATTGCTTTCATCCTACCAATCGAACACAGATACGATAAATGCCTCCGTCCGTTTACATTTCTTCCCGAAGGCTTTTATAAACAGATCTATTTTTATGCCAGCGACGTCATCGCCCTCCTCCTCCTCTATCTGGGACTGAGAAAGAGGGATTTTTTCAATCGAGGATCGTTCTTTCTTTGCGGCATTTTCGCTTGCGCCCTAATTTCTATAGTTGCCTCTCCCCTAGCGCATGATCCGATCCGCTACTTGCGTCTCTGGCAACTTTCAACTCCGTTTATTCTCTTTTTTTTCCTGGCAAATGCAGTTCCAGAAGACCAAAAAGAAAAAGTTCTCCGGGTGATCTTGTGGACCCTCGTTGCAGCAGCGCTGCTTCAAACGGCGATTGCCATCGCTCAATATTTTCATCAAGGCTCCTTAGGAATACGCTTGTTAAGAGAGCCAAAATTCGGATCAGCCTATCCTTACAGCCCAAAGATCCCCTGCATAGATGGAAATCTGTGGCTTATTGACCATATTTTTGGAAACTCTTCTAAAGAAGACTCCATCTATCGAGTCCACGGCACCATGAATCATCCAAACGCCCTTGGAGGATTTCTCGCCCTCTCTCTTCTCGCCTCCTACTGTCTCATCCTGACAGAAAAAAAATGGCCTCGCCGACTCCTCTGTTTATCTTTTCCTTTCCAACTCTTTGCACTGAGCGTAAGCTTTTCCCGCTCGGCTCTTTTCGCTTGGATCTTGGGAAGCCTCCTTTTTTTCGGGTTTGTCCTAGTCAAGAAGGCAAAACTACAAAAATGGCGCCCCCTTGCCTTAATGATCTTGGCGTCGATTGCTTTAAATGGGATACTACTTCAAGAGCAATATAGACAGAGAGGCGGGATCGTCAATTACAACAGCGTGGCTAAAAATTCAGATTCTGAACGTATTGCTTTCCAAAAAACAGCTCTACAGCTAATCGCAAAACATCCTTGGACAGGGGTAGGTTACAAACAGTATCCAAAGGAAACCCCTTTCACACACAATATCTACCTTTTTCTTGCAGTGGAGACAGGGCTAATTTCACTCGGATTGTTTTTGGGATTTGTCTCTTATCTTTTGATTCGCGGAGCAGGGCTACCGCCCACACCCATGAATGGCTCTCTTCTTGCGATGTTCTTCGCCATTTTATTCATTGGAGGCTGCGATTTTTATCCCCTCTTCTCTCAAGAAGGAAAACTCCTCTCCTTTTTAACCGCTGGCCTTTTGGCTTCTCAGCTCCCTGTAAAACTCAGGGAGGAGTCCCTTTCGCTCCCGCCTCGAACCAAGACTTCAGAGCTCTAAGAGAGCGCTCAGTCCGCTCATTGATTTTTGCCATAGCCTCTTTTTTATCCAAGCCCTCAAATGATTCCCATTCAATCGGTGTTCCAAAAACGCAACTGATTCTACCCCAAATTTTAGGAAGCGATCGATTAATGGGCCAAGCCTCAAATGTTCCCGCTACATAGACGGGGAAAATTTTGCATTTTGCTTTTTGAACAAGAAAAGGAAGCCCCTTTTCGAGCTCATGGATCTCTCCATCAGGCGAGCGCCGCCCTTCAGGAAAAAGGATCACTTTTTTACCATGTTGAAGAAGTTGAATGATAAGACGGAACGTCGCAGCATCAGAAGCATCTCGCGACACAGGATGAGCATTCAAAGTTCGGATGAATCTCCCAAAAAGAGGAATTTTGAAAAGAGATTCTTTTGCTAGAAAATGGACCTCTTCCGGGCAAGAAATTGACACGACTTCAGGATCGTAAAAAGAGGCGTGATTTGCTGCAATGATTCCAGCTCCAGGGCGAAAGTGTTCGGTCCCATATATTTTCAGACGAAAGAACAATTTAAAGAACCAGCGAGCTGCACTTAGCACGATCCAATAGGCAAATTTCATTCGGGGATACTTCCGATGCTTTGCTCTTTTTCTCTGAAGTTCGACGATTTTCTCAATGACTTGATCAGCAGAAAGGTTCGAGGTATCGATGAGAATTGCATCTTGAGCTTGCTTCAAAGGTGATATAGCTCGCGTAGAGTCATTGTGATCTCTTTCGACAATATCTTTATGAATTTGCTCCAAACTAAAAGATTCGGCCAAATCGGGAAATTTACCCAATAGCTCTCGATAGCGCCTCTCCGCTCTAACTTCAGGTTTCGCTGTCAAAAAAATCTTTAGATCTGCATCGGGAAAAACAACAGTTCCCATATCGCGACCTTCGAATACAGCATCAGAAGAGCGGCCGAAATCTCTTTGGATCTTGACCATCGCTTTTCTTACTTCAGAAATAACTGCAACCTGAGAAGCCAATGTTGAAATTTGCTGTGTCCGGATAACATCAGTAACTTCTGTACCATTCACGAAATAACGCCTTCCACCTTGGGACTCCGTTTTGATTTTGAAGTCAAATTCTGAGAGGAGCGAGCAAACCCTGTTGTGCTCATCGGGAGAGACTTTCCTTTCCAGCAAAAACCAAGCCATAGCCCGGTACATGGCGCCCGTATCGAAAAAAGTGAAATTCAAACGGCGGGCTACCCCCTTTGCAACTGTCGATTTCCCTGTTCCTGAAGGTCCGTCTATAGTAATGATCATGGCCGCACATAGGTAAGATAGAGATAGATAATCGGAGCATTGAAAAGTAGAGAGTCAACGGAATCTAGGATCCCTCCCAACCCTGGTAGGGCATTGCTATCCTTTTTATTCGCATCTCTTTTGAGAAGAGATTCAGATAAATCTCCAAATTGCCCAATCGATCCTAAAACAAACCCTAAAGCCAACGCCTCAAATGCACCTAAACGGAAGCCAATATTTGCATATAAACTGAGCCAATGAAGAGCATAACTGGCTAACATGGCGCAGATTAGACCAAATATGGCCCCCTCTACGGTCTTGCCAGGGCTAATTGTTGGGGCTAGCTTTCTACGCCCCCATAGATTTCCAGCAAAATAGGCTCCGATATCGGTTATTTTGGTGACTGCCAGCAAATAGACGACCCACCAACGTCCATCTTGATCTCCTTGGAAAAAGTGAAAATAGAGAATCCCCAAAATCATCCCCATCGGAACTGCTATGTAGAGCAAGCCAAAAGAGGAGACCGCAAGATCTACGACCGCACCATCGTTTTGCCTGAAATGGAGGGCGAACAAAATCAAAAATCCGATGAAGAAGATAATGATGGGCAAACAATGGAGAGCAGGCATCCTAGCTGCAGCATAAAAAGCGGCGGTTTCGATCACAGTTATCGCTAGAAGGGCTGGAAAAATCATCTGCCCCCCCTTCGCCTTCGCAAATTGCTCATACTCCCAAATTGCGATGGCTCCTATCGCCGCAACAGCTAAAACAACAGCGTACTGCAGCCACACATGGTAGGAAAAAACGAGCAAAAGGATGACGACTCCAATTGAGGCGATGGAAACCGGCAGCCTACGTCTTAAATCTTTCATTGGACCCCCAAACGACGATTGCGGCCTTGATA
This sequence comes from Verrucomicrobiota bacterium, assembly GCA_018239895.1. Taxonomy (GTDB): domain Bacteria; phylum Chlamydiota; class Chlamydiia; order Chlamydiales; family SM23-39; genus SZAS-17. Next base: position 404,112 of record JAFEGL010000003.1, on the reverse strand, counting down.
AGCTAGGACAGCTTCCAACAGCTCCTTCGGAGAAAATTCAGGCCACATCACATCGGTAATATATATTTCAGCATAAGAAATCTGCCACAAAAGAAAATTGCTTACCCTCAATTCTCCCGACGTGCGGATTAAAAGATCAGGGTCGCCCCAAGGTGAAGTATCGAGATATTGAGAGATTGCTTGTTCAGTCAAAGATTCTGGATCGAATTTAGTCTTCTCGTGTTCACTTAAAATTTTAACGACAGCGCGCCGAATTTCATCTCGGCTCCCATAATTCATTGCCAAAACAAGATTAATTTTATGACAATGTTGTGTCGCTTTGTGCGTTTCTCTGTATGTATCGAGGACCTTTTTAGGAAGTTTATCTAAATTTCCGATGGCGCTAAGGCAAATACCTTCACGGATCATCATTTCCCTTTTCTTCAACAAATAAAGTTGAAAAAGGTTCATAAGTCCTTCTATTTCCCCGTCAGACCTCCGCCAATTTTCAGTTGAAAACGCGTATACGGTGACTGTTTTGATCCCGATTTCTGAAGCGGCTCGCACAATCTCGGTTAAAACTTCAGCTCCCTCCCAATGCCCTTTTGCAGGAGAAAGGCCTCGCATTTTCGCCCACCGGCGATTCCCATCCATGATGATCGCAATATGTTTGGGGATTTTATCCACTTTCAATAAGGCAAGTTCGTTTGGAGTGAAAATTTGCTTTGATTCAGCTTCGGCCAGGGAAGGGACTATCATATTTCAATTTTCCTAATCGAAGAATCGATCCATCCATATCGTTTGATGCCTTTGAGGCCCTACTGAAATCAAAGAAATTGGAATTTCTAGATACTTCTCTAAATGTCTTAAATATTTTTTTGCATTCTCAGGAAGTTCGTCGTACAAGTTAATATCCGAAGTGGAGGTTTTCCAGCCCGGCAGCGTTTCATAAATAGGCTCTACTTCAGCAAGCTCTTCAGCGGTCGCCGGAAATGACTTCAACGGCTTTTTATCAATTTTATATCCAACACAAATTTTTATCTCTTCGAACCGATCCAGGATATCGAGCTTCATAATAGCCAAAGAGTCGACCCCATTCAAACAAGCCGTATGGCGGAGCAAAAAGGCATCGCACCAGCCGATCCGCCGTTTGCGCCCAGTCGTCACTCCAATCTCTCTTGCAGTGGTATGATCAGGAAATAGATCGAGCTCGCTCCCTGCCAGCTCGGTTGGGAAAGGGCCATTGCCCACTCTTGTCGTATATGCCTTTGTCACTCCAATTGCGCTGTTGATCCTGGAAGGCCCTACCCCCAATCCAGAACAGATACCGCCCGATAAAGTGCAAGATGATGTAACAAAGGGATAGGTCCCGAAAGTTACATCGAGCAGGGAACCTTGCGCGCCCTCAAATAAAATCTTTTCTTTCTTTTGAGCGGCCGCAAAAAGCATCTCTTCGACAGGAGCTACGAAGAGGGCCAGCTTTTCAGCATAATCGGAATATTCCTGGTAAACATCATCCAAGTCGAACCCCTTATGCTGATAAAGGAGCTCAAGCTCTTTATTTTTTACTGCGAGAATAGCTTCAAGCTTGCTTCTGAAAACTTTGGGAGTAAGAAGATCCGCGATTCGAATCCCTATTCGATTTGTTTTGTCGACATAGCAAGGTCCTATCCCTCTGCCAGTAGTTCCTACCGCAGAGGAACCTTTAGCCTTTTCCGACAATTGATCTATCAATCGATGGTAAGGGAAAATTACATGTGCGTACTGCGAAATGTAAAGCCGCTTTACATAAGAGATCCCATGTTTTTTCAATCCGTCGATCTCTAAAAGTAATGAGGCAGGATCTACGACAGTTCCGCCTCCTATATAACATTTTGTATGCGGGTATAGAATTCCCGAAGGGATAAGGTGAAATCGGTACTCGATTCCCTTCACAATAACGGTATGGCCTGCGTTATTGCCGCCTTGAGCCCTTGCTATATGTTGGGCAAGTTCAGAAAGGAGATCTATTACTTTTCCTTTCCCCTCATCCCCCCATTGCATTCCTACAACAGCGATGCTGGACATGTGCTAATCCTGAAACTTTCCGATCAATCATAGCTGAAGAAGGGATATCGCAGGAACTTTTTTTAGAAGAGAAACGGTAAAATAAACTTTTTCTATGTGTACTTTAACATAGACAAGATCCGATTTGTGCAGTATCCTTCTCCAGTTTATAGACATTCAAGGTCGCAATGGAAAAGCAAAAAAAGTGGCACCTATTCCTCATTCTGACTGTGATCGCCCTGACGATCTATAACATTCTTCCAACAGTTTTTTACTACACAAAACCGCTCAACGAGCCCATCTCTTCCACACGAGCAAAAGAGATCGGCGCCAATATCGTTAGCCGGGTTAACGATCTAGAGCCTGCTGCCTTAGACTGGCTCAATTCATTTTGCAAACTGATCCATGTAAAACCGGCTGCGATCTCGTTTGAGAACACCCAATTACTTTCTGTCCGCTTCTCGAAAACAGAAGACGCTGCGAAGTTCAGGGCCCATTTGCCGCGCGCCGGGTCTCTCATCCCTTTCGCGCCAGCTCAACTCTCCCTGGTTCCCCAGAACAATTCTGAAGACCTCAAAAATGTTTTGGTTCAACGCAAAATTCCGATCCACTTGGACGAAGCTCTATTTGATTTCGCAACGGCCGGTTCTCCTTTATATAAAGACCTTTTCATCGACCGAGCAGCCCAAGTGGCAGCATCTCTTGCAGGGCCTAGCGAACCAGCATCGATTCTTTCCTTGATCGAAAAGAATGGTCCAGCCGCCATCCCACCAGAATGGATCCATTCACTCGCGGACCAAATCAATGCCCTCAATGAACTTCCTGAAGGAAGTCCTCTTTATATCCGAACTGCTGCCTCATTTCTCCAAGCTGAATTAAAAGAGAAATCCAAAGCGATTCAAACCATTCTTTCCTCTTTTGACCATGCTCGTGACAATCTCAAGCAACTCAAAGCACAAGCGTCCGAAGAAGATCGCCCGCTCCTAGAAAAAAGAGAGGCAGTCCTCGCATCAGCTGCCAAAATTTTAAAAAAGCATCCAACACTTTTTGAAGCAGGCCAAACGCCTTGGACCTCCCAGGAAACCGTAACATTTCTCCAATCCACGTCAACTCTAGAGATTGGTTCACGCAACCCCTATTTCTCCCAAGTTTCTATTGATTGGGAAAAACAACAAATTCGGCTTAAACTGCACTCTGATGTAGCCAAGATCAGAGCGAAGCAAAAAAATGAACGGATTGAGCAACTTTTAATCAATGAAGTTGCTAAATTGACCCGTCTATCAAATGAAACCTTTGTATCGGAAGAATCTGGCTACACAATTTCTTTCCATGAAATGACAGATACAAAATCGCTTCTCGTAATGAAATTAAACGAGACAGCTCAAAAAACAGCTGAGCAACTCCTGATAGCTGTTAAAAATCGATGGCGTCCGAAACATCCAGACCTTTCCGCAGAAAACTTTCCGATCGTCGATTTTTCCACTTATCAACACCTTTCGCCTGAACAAAAGGCCCTTTGTTTGGTCGCCTTTGCTCCAGCCGCCTCCTCAAATATTAAGTCGACCGGCATCAAAAACAGCTCTATATATTTTCTGGCAAAAGGGCTAACCCGAATTGGACAAAACTACGAACAGTTTCCCGATTCAGAGCTGGCAAAAACTTTTCGAGCTGATCTCCAATCGCTTCAAATGTTGCTTCGACAAAACGGATTTGCCGCCTACCATGGAGCTGCTTTTCCCCAAATCGAAGATCTGGCTAGCGATATCGTCTTCGAACAGCACGACTTTTTCGCCAATACTTTAGCTGCAACGCGAGAAGACTTTTACGTAAAGGGCACATCCAAATATGCCTTCCTCGAACTTGGATCTGTAGAACAGAGAATTCTCGCTCAAAATAAGATCGATACTCAAATCCATGAAGATCTTCTGAAATGGAAAGATGAGCACCGTTCAGCCTTAGTCAGCTTAGATCCAGCCCTCGCCTATGACGTCCCAGAACCAACACGTAGCGTTTTCTGGAGCAATATCGGGCTCACTGTGCGCAAAATGTTGCGCGGCGACGAGAGAAAGATCATCCGTTGGGGACTCGATCTTTCTGGCGGGAAAACGGTTCAAATCGAGCTGCGCGATTCAAATAACATCGCCGTGAAAAATGAGGCTGATCTCAAACAAGGGATCAACGAACTTTTCAACCGCGTCAACAAGATGGGCGTTTCCGAGGTTTCGATTCGTCAGCTAGGCAATCAAATCGTGCTCGACTTTCCTGGCTCGCAAGCTCTCTCAGCCTCCGACCTCGTTCGCGCCTCGACAATGTACTTTCATATCGTAAATGAAAAATTTTCGGTCCAAAACCCAACTCTCTCTGAGCATACAAATCGGTTTTTGCAGGAAGTTTGGAATGAAGCTCAAGTAACCAATCGAAAAGATGCACAAAGTGTTAATGCCATTGCCTGGAAACATCTTTACGGCGAAGATTCGACAACCCCTCAGCCCCGCTCCGAATCAGCCCGGATCCTAATGGACCACGGACTCTCACTCCAGTCCCCAAAAGATCCATCGATGAGTCATATCGTTAATGACGCTGTGTCCAAAATCGCTATTTTCCGCGGTAACGACACCAGTGAATGGCACCATCAATCGCATCCCCTCTTGATCGTTTTCAAAAACTTCGCCCTTGAAGGATCGAATCTCGTCAACGTCCACTCGTCCTATGATCCATCCCACGGTAACTACCTTAGCTTCGAGGTGCGCGGAGCCACATTGAATCGCGAAGGTCAAAAAATCAATCCACGCGAAGATCTTTACGCTTGGACTTCACGATTTTCAAAGCCTAAGGTAGCCGGAACCCCTCTCGAGACCTATTCTAGGGGGCAAGGCTGGCGCATGGCCGTTATTCTCAACGATACGATCATCTCCTCGCCGACACTTAATGAATCTCTTAAAGACAGCGCGATGATCAGTGGCAGTTTTTCACAAAGAGAAGCCAATCAGCTTACTGCCGATCTTAAAGCTGGATCACTGACCTTTACTCCCCACATCCTGTCTGAGAAAAACGTAAGCCCCGAATTAGGAAAGACAGACCGGCTGAAAGGGATTGTAGCAACGTTTGTCTCCTTGGCTCTAATCATTGTCTCAATGGTCGGCTATTATCGCTTTGCAGGACTCATCGCTTCGATTGCCGTCCTCTTCAATATTCTCATTATGTGGGCTACTCTCCAAAACATGGGGGCTACCCTTTCATTGGCGGGAATAGCAGGACTTATTTTGACTGTCGGCATGGCCGTTGATGCGAACGTACTTGTTTTTGAAAGGATGAAAGAAGAGTTGTCCACTACAGGGCGAATCGGATCGGCTATCGCGGCTGGATATAAAAAAGCTTTCAGCGCCATTTTAGATTCCAACGTCACTACAATCATAGCCGCCTTGATCCTTTTGAACTTCGATGCAGGACCTATCAAAGCTTTCGCAACTACTTTGATCATTGGAATTGCATCTTCCATGTTCACAGCTCTATTCATGACCCGCTTTTATTTCACTAAGTGGGCTCAGAATCCTAAAAATAAAGTACTGACTATGGCGAACTGGATTCGTCCTACCAACTTTAACTTCCTAAAGTGGGCTAAAGTCTCCTTTATTTCAGCTGCTGCAATTATTTTGATCGGCGGCTCGCTCGTATATCAACAGAGATCGAGCATGCTAGGAATGGACTTTACTGGCGGATTCGCTCTAAATCTTGAGTTGGAAAAAACTGCCGATGAAAACTACTCATCGCAAATCGAAAAAATTCTCCTTGGGAAAGGCCTTTTTCCACAAGAATTTCAAATACGCACCCTGTCTCCCTCGAATCATGTCCGAATTCTCTTCTCCACAAATTTGGAACAGCCGGGGAAGCCTTTTGCAAATATGCCACTTGAAATCGATCTAAAAGAGGCTAAATACCTGTTCGAGAAAAACCCTCGTATCGAATGGGTCGTTCAAACCCTCGGTTCTTCAGGAATTAAGCTATCTCATAACTCTCTCGCAGATCTTCACACAAATTGGACAGCCATGAGTGGACAGATGTCAGACAGTATGAGAAATAATGCCTTGATCGGGCTCCTGATCGCTTTCGTCTCTATCTTCATTTATATCGCTTTTCGGTTCGAATATAAATTTGCGGCGGCGGCAAGCCTTTGCCTTCTACACGACGTCTGCATCACGCTTGGAGTCATGGGATTGCTTCACGCATTTGGAATTCCTATGCAAATTGATCTCAATACTGTAGCTGCAATCATGACGATCATTGGTTATTCACTAAATGATACAATCATCATCTTCGACAGAATTAGAGAAGATATGAATCAAACCCGTCAGAGAGATCTCGGACCATTGGTCAATCGCGCCCTCAACGCCACGTTGAGCAGAACAACGATCACATCGGGCACTACTCTTCTCGTACTGCTGGCACTTGTATTTCTCGGCGGCTCATCCATCTTTAGTTTTGCTTTCGTAATGACGATTGGAGTCATTTTTGGAACCCTTTCCTCTTGGTTTATCGCATCGCCTTTGATGCTCTATTTCCATACAAAAGAGGACAAAATCCCACAAAATAACCCTACCTGATTTAGTGGGGGCTTATGCCCCTACTTTGGAATCAAAAAACTCAAACGAACGTTCTTTTTTTGATTTTTCCATTTAATTCTTAGGAACTATATACTCACAAAAAGTCCTAAGAAGACCTGACTATGGAAATGCTAGCAAAATCGCAAGAACCTCTTTGGGTCTATCCGGAAAAAAATCCCTCACTTTTCCAAGCGATTGTTCATGAATTCAATATCCATCCTGTAACAGCCCAAATACTTATTTCCAGAGGATTTAAATCTCTAGAGGAAATCCATGAATTCCTCTATGCAAAATTGCCGAATCTCTACGACCCTGATCTATTTCCAGATATGGACAAAGCTGTCGATCGGATCTTGATAGCGCTGAAAAATGGCCATCCGATTTTAGTCTATGGAGACAATGACGTCGATGGGATGACCGCCGCAGCGCTTTTAACAGAATTTTTGAGAAACATCGGCGCTAAAGTCTATTTTAACATTCCCAATCGGACAATGCTCAAAAAGAGTTTAATAGGAGACGCACTCCAAGTTGCAATCCAACACCACTGCCAACTCATGATCACCGTCGATTGCGGCATAACGGCAGCTAAAGAGATCCAAGAAGTAGTCCAACACGGAATCGATGTAATTGTGACCGACCACCACGAACCAACTTCTAAAATCCCCAATTGCATCGCTACACTCAATCCCAAATTGATCAACAGCACCTATCCAAACAGAGAACTCACTGGGGTCGGCGTAGCCTTTAAGTTGGCTCATGCCATTACAAATACTCTCATTGAAAACGAAGAGATCAGCCCCTCTAAAATTGACTTAAAAAATTACTTAGATCTTGTAGCCCTTGGAACAATTGCAGACATGGGCGCTCTAAAAGGCGAAAATCGGATTTTAGTCCGGTATGGGCTTAAACAGATGCGAAAGCTCAAACGGGTAGGTCTTTCGAAACTGCTGCAATTCTGCGATCTTCAACCAAACGAATTGACTCCCTCTGATATTGCTTCTAAAGTTGCCCCTAAACTCAATAGTTTAGGCCGCGTTGCAGAACCTATCAAAGGCGTAGAACTCCTCTTGATTCGAGAAAACTCTCAAGCTGAAGACCTAGCTCGCGAACTAGATCTCCACAATATCGAAAGACAAAAAGTTGAGAGGCAAGCATCGGACAATATTGAAGAGTTCATCTTTCAACATCCTGAGATCGTCCAGGATAAAGCGATCGTTCTCCATTCAGATAAATGGCATCCGGGAATTATTGCCATTCTCTCTGCGAGAATTGCCAAACAATACAATCGCCCTACAGCGATCATTTCCATAGACCAAGGTATAGGGAAAGGTTCAATCCGGACAATTCCCGAGTTTCCGCTACTACCTGTCCTTAAAAGCATGGAGCATCTTCTGATCAATTTTGGCGGTCATGACTATGCCGCCGGTTTGACAATCAGAGAAGAACATATTCCAGACTTTACAAGATTGTTTATTGCTGCTGCCTCGCTTGCCCTGGATGAACAAGACGTTCTTCCAAAGCTTTATTTGGACGCCAAAATCAACTTTAACGAACTCACCTTTGATTTTATGGAGTCCTTGACTCTTCTAGAGCCTTTTGGAAACGAAAATCCAGCACCCCTTCTCTACTGTGACGCTACGCAGCTTTGGCCGCCAAAATTAGTAGGAAATTATCATTTGAAGTTCTTTCTAGAGCAAGCAGATCGGATGCTTGAGGGAATCGGATTTGGACTTGCTTCAAGAAAAGAGCAAATCCGGCGCAAAAATCTCCCACTTCGAATTGCCTTTACGCCACATATCAATATGTTTTTGAATAAGGCTTCTATTCAATTACATATCAAAGATTTTCAAACTGCTTAAAATGAGCATGGGCAACCAAAGGGTTGCCCATGAAAGACACAATTGACCCCTAGGGAACAATTGATGGTAAAATTAGCCTACTTTCGGCTTCTTTTCCAAGTAGTTGTCTTGATACGCCTTAATATCATCTGCCAAGATAACCCAAGCTGCTCCACGACGTGAAGCTTTCAACAAACCTACTCGAGTCGCGTAATAAATTTTTTGGGCAGGTACGTTTAGCAATTTAGCTGCTTGGTTGACAGAGTAATAGCCTTTCTTGTTATCAAAAAGCAGTTCGCCATTGAACATTGACTTCGTTCTAGAATACTTATTTCGTCTGTACTCTTCTAAGTCATCTAAATGAATAGTCCAACGGGTTGAATCTTTCGTTGCTTTTAACTTCTTTTGTTTAATAGCAACATATATAGCCTGGCGGGTTACGTTGTTAATACGTGCGGCTTCGGTAATCGAAACTACCTTCGCTGCATCGTTTGTTTTTTGTCCCTGGCTCCATGCTGTGTCGTCCATGGTTCCTCCTCCTAGAGTTCTTTTTTTTTGTTTAATTTTGTCATTCTATAAAACCGGTATTTAAATTTTTGCTTTGATTCTGAGTCTTTAGTTCCTTTTTATTTTCCCGGTTTTTAAGTAAACATTATTTCATATTAAGTTCTTAAAATCAACCATTTTCTTACTCAAACCCACATATTTTATAAATATAGAGAAAACATCTCGACCTAAAAATGTAAGTTATTGATATGCATTATGTTACGAACGGTCTTTTTTCATGGCGCCAAACTCTTCTTTTTCGCTATATTCAAGTCTTTTGAAGGGATTGATCCCTGTCAAAAAACCCTCAAATAATCAGGAACCGACTAACAGTCAATGAGTTAGCGAGGTAATATGGTCCGTTTCTTTCTTTTTTTCATTTTTTTGCTAACCACGGCGACAGTTGAGCCAAAACTGCCGGAGATTACTCCTCGAGATGTAAAAATCAAGGTAGAGGAGATTCTAAAGGCCCACGCCTCCTATAAACAGCTAACCCCCCAACTCATGGGTAGGACTCTCCAGAACTTCCTGGAGGAGCTAGACCCCATGAAAACCTACTTCCTGGAGCCAGAAATCGAATCCTGGGCTTCCCCCTCTGACCAAACCCTCAACAGAGCCCTCAGTTCCTTTAAATCGACCGATTTCTCCCTATTTTCAGAGATCAACCAGGTAATGGCTGAGGCGATCCAGAGAAGGAACGCTATTGAGGCGGAAATAGCGAATAAAGAGCTTCCCACCGGAGTTAAGGGAGATGAGTTCAAAGACCTTAAATGGGCCGCAAACAAAGAAGAACTGACTGATAGGCTTTTAAGGATCAAAGCCTTACAGGCAGAAGCTTGCGATCGCCTTGGAGAGGAAAATAGAGAGAAGTTTATCGCCCGAATCGACAAACGAAGAATTTTTCGCGAATCAGAAATCATAGGACAAACCCTCGAAGAGCGGCAAAAACATACTTTAACCCTCCTTTTAAAGGCAGCTACAGCTGCCCTCGACTCCCATACCACCTACTTCACTCCAACCGAAGCCAACCAATTTTTGATTCAAGTCCAAGCGCGTCTCTTTGGGATTGGCGCCCAGTTGAGAGACAATCTCGATGGCCTCTCTGTTGTTCGCATCTTTGAAAACAGCCCAGCAAGCCAAAATAATAAATTAAAAATTAACGACCGGATCATTGCTGTAAACAATGAATCGATCGTTGGATTCGATATCAACGAAGCTGTAGAACTGATCCGAGGTGAGAAAGGGACTCAAGTCACTCTCACTATTCTAAGGGAAACGGGAGAAGGAGAAGAGCGTCAGACTGAAAAGCTCGATATAGACCTGATTCGGAACGAGATCGTTTTAGAAGAAACTCGACTTGAAAGTTCCTACGAACCCTACGGAGATGGGATCATTGCCCACTTGCGGCTCTTATCTTTCTACCAAGACCAAAAGAGTTCATCTACAAGCGATATCCGAAAAGCCCTTGAGCAGGTAAAAAAAGATCACAAACTAAAAGGTGTCATTCTCGATTTGAGGAGCAACCCCGGCGGACTGCTCGCACAAGCAGTTAATGTAACTGGCCTATTCATCAATAAAGGAATTGTCGTATCGATCAAAGACTGCAACGGAAAAGTCCAGCATTTAAGAGAAATTGAAGGGAAACCCATCTGGGACGGCCCCCTCCTTGTTTTAGTGAATAAAGCGAGCGCCTCGGCTGCTGAAATCGTATCCCAAACTTTGCAAGACTACGGGCGAGCGATTGTCGTGGGAGACTCAAATACCTTCGGCAAAGGGACTTTTCAAATATCCACTCTAGACCCAGTAAACGGCTCAAAAGTAAATCCCCAGGGCGAATATAAAGTCACACAAGGCAAATACTACACTGTCTCTGGAAAGAGTCCCCAGCTCATCGGCGTCCAATCCGATATCGTTGTACCTGGAATACTCTCTCAACTAGATATTGGTGAAAAGTTTTCTAAATACCCCCTTGAAAACGATGAGATCGAACCTCATTTCGACGACGATCTGTCGGATATTTCCCCCTTTCTCAGGATTCAGCTCGGCTCGATGTACAAATATAACCTTCAACCTCGCCTCGAAATCTACTCACCTTACTTAGAAACTTTGTCCCAAAACTCAAAACTCCGCATCGAAACCAATAAAAACTATCAAAATTTCCTCAAAGAATTATCCAATAAAAATTATGATGCAGACCCAATCGAACTTTTCGGACAAAGCGATCTCCAGCTTGTTGAATCGATCAATGTTATGAAGGACTTGGTTTTCCTCATGAACTCAGAAAAATAGGATATCTTGCCTTAAACCTCCTGAATAGAGAAAATGGATGTCTCATTCAGGAGAATTTCATGACCGTTCGAGTCCGAATCGCCCCCTCCCCCACAGGGGATCCACATGTAGGGACAGCTTACATCGCCCTTTTTAACCTTATTTTTGCGCGCCATTTTAAAGGAAAGTTTATCCTTCGAATCGAGGATACAGACCAGACCCGAAGCCGCCCCGAATATGAGAAAAATATCATAGACGCCCTCCGCTGGTGCAACATTCTTTGGGACGAAGGTCCAGATATCGGCGGCCCCTACGGCCCTTACAGGCAATCCGAGAGAACCGAAATCTATCAAAAACACGCCTACGAACTGGTAGAAAAAGGGAAAGCGTACAAATGTTTCGCGACTCCTGAAGAGCTAACCGAAATGAGAGAAGTCGCTGCTGCTCAAGGAAAGCGGGCCGGATACGACCGCCGTTACAGGAACTTAAGCCCAGATGAAGTGCGCGAACGCGAAGAGCAAGGCCAGTCTTACGTCATACGTCTCAAAGTGCCCTTGACCGGCGACTGCATCTACGACGATGCAATCAAAGGACGAATCTCATCTCCTTGGGCCGATATCGACGATCAAGTCCTTTTGAAATCTGACGGCTTCCCAACTTATCACTTGGCAAATGTCGTCGACGACTATCTGATGAAAATCACCCATGTGATCCGCGGTGATGAATGGATGAGCTCTACTCCAAAACACATTCTCCTCTATGAATCGTTTGGATGGAAAGCCCCCACTTTCATGCACATGCCGCTGCTTTTGGGTAAAGATGGGAAAAAGCTCTCTAAACGGAAGAACCCAACATCGATCTTTTATTTTCGCGACAGCGGCTATCTACCGGAGGCTCTCATCAATTTCTTGACCCTGATGGGATATAGCATGCCCGATGAGAAGGAGATCTACTCGATCGACGAAATTGTAGAGACGTTTGATGCGAAAAGAATCGGCATTTCGGGAGCCTTTTTCGACATCCAAAAACTCAATTGGGTCAACCAAAAGAAAATCATCGAAACTATACCGGAAGATCAACTCTGGAACCGACTCGTCGAATGGCAATTCAACGAAGGGTTTATGCGCAAGCTAATGCCCCTGGCCCATACGAGAATCAAAACCTTTAGCGATTTCATGCAGCTGTTTGACTTCCTCTTCATCAGCGATCTGAAAATGACCCCCGATCTTCTCTGCCCAAAAAATACCCTACCGGAACTCGTCAGCTGCATTATTCAAGCGATGATTTGGAGTCTCGATGAACAAGAAGATTGGACTGGCGAAGGGATTGAGAAAGCCTCTCATGTAGCAGCAGAAGCATTTGGCGTACATCACAAGAAAGTAGTGATGCCAATCCTTTTTGCAACTATCATGGGCAAACACCAAGGCCCCCCCCTTTTCGACTCAGTCACTTTGCTTGGCAAAGACAGGACTCGCGTCCGATTCCTCCTCGCCATCGAAACTTTAGGAGGAATTTCCAATAAGAAGATGGATAAACTGAAAAAAGGTTGGGAGAAGCGGGATTTGAAAGCTCTGGCTGCAGATCAAGGCTCAGCCGGCTCAGCATGATCTTCCTCTTGGAGCAGTTCGTTTGTTTTGGAAATAACAAATCCTCTTTGGTTTGCTTCTCCATCGGAACAGCTGGTCAGGCAAAGACAAAAAGAAAGAAGGGCTAAAATTCTCATGTTCTCTATCACTGGTTTGTAATGTATACCCGCACGAACCCATTCATTGCTAGGATCAAAGAACGTTACCTGCTAACGGGACCCGCTTCAACAAAAAGAACCTATCACATCGTCCTTGATGTTTCAAGCGGTCCCCTCAATTTCAATGTTGGCGATAGCATCGCCGTTTTACCTCAAAACGATCCACACATCGTCAAAGAGCTGCTCCACCGCCTAAATTTGACCGGAGATGAGACTATCTTTGACTCTCGGTCCTCCACCGAGTCCACTCTCAAACAATACTTACTAGAAAAAGCAAATCTCGCTAAAACCAACTCCAACTTCATCAAGCTTCTTCAGACATACGGAGCCTCGCTAGAAAATCTCCTCGAAAACAAAGCTGAACTTAACTTGTTTTTACAATCCCACAGCGTCCTTGATATCCTCAAAAGACACTTTAAGATCATGCTTTCTGCGCAAGAATTAGCATCTCACCTCATGCCACTAATGCCGCGCTTCTATTCAATTGCCTCATCTCCTAAAATTCATCCAGATGAAATCCACCTTACTGTTGCTTTTCTTACCTACACACTTCAAGGTGAGAAAAGACATGGCGTAGCGAGCCATTTTCTCTGCGATCAAGCAGAAATTGAATCGACCTCTATCCCAATTTATGTCCAACCATCCAATGGCTTTACTCTGCCTCACCCAGACACCTCAATCCTCCTCATCGGGCCAGGAACTGGCGTCGCTCCATTCCGCGCATTCTTACAAGAGAGATTGGCCCATAATGCTAAAGGGAGAAACTGGCTTTTCTTTGGAGAGCGGCATAGAAATGCAGATTTCTACTACGAATCTTTTTTCAAAGAGCTCGAAAAGCAGAGTCTCTTGCGCCTCGATACAGCCTTTTCTCGCGACCAAGCAGAAAAGGTCTATGTTCAGCACAAACTGCTAGAAAATGCCGCTTCTGTATGGGATTGGATCCAAACAGGCGCCCACCTCTATGTGTGCGGAGATGCCGAAAAAATGGCAAAAGATGTCGATGCTGCCCTCCAACAGATTGTCCGCGAGCAAGGCGGCCTCTCTGAAGAAGATTCTCGTCTTTATCTCAAGCGCCTCCGCTCGGAAAAGCGCTATCTCCTAGATGTATATTGAGAAATATTTTTCTATTTCTTAAGTTCGGGTCTATGAATGGAATCGTCGTAGCCTCCGATCTGAAGAGCGAATGGCTTCTCCCCTGGTGGTGGAAATTCTACTCTCTTCACAACAACTTTCCCGTAGCCTTTTGCGATTTTGGCATGTCTGAAAAGGCCTTAAACTGGTGTAAAGAAAGGGGGACGATTTATCCTCTGCCCTCTCAAGGTTCTTTTATGAAAACAATTTCTAGCGGGAAGAAAAAAAAATGGGAGAACCGCTTCGGTGAAGGGATTTGGCATTTCCGATCGGCTTGGTTCAAGAAGCCATTGGCTCTGCTGAATGCACCCTTCGATTTAAATTGTTGGTTAGATCTCGATTGCCAAGTCATGGGAAATTTACAAACACTTTTCGATTCTTTGCCTTCTCATGCTGAAGCCGCTCTTGCAAAGGAACCTAGCGACGTCCAAGAAAAGGATCAGAATCAAAGCTTCAATCTTCCGGGTGAAATTACCTATAATTCAGGTGTGATTGTTTTCCGGCGTAATAGCAAATTCCTCTCAAAATGGGCCGAAGCCGCTATCCAACAGAATGATAGTTTTGTTGGAGATCAAAATGTTTTATCGAGAATTATCTATCTGCACGACACCCAAATTGCAGAACTCGATAGCCGTTTCAACTGGTTCAAAAGATCTGGCCCCAATCCAGATGCCCTCATCATCCATTACATTGCAGGATGGAAACTCGAAATTCTAAATGCACTATCGCAAAATTAGTGCCCCTTATGCTTTTGCTTTCTTTTTTGCTGTTTGAGAGAGAATTGCTCATCTTTTCTAGCTTGCTTCTCAGCGCTAGTTTTCCGCTTCCGTTCTATTTTATTTTTCTCCATCTCTTCTCGCATGACATCTTGCGCCAATGTCGAAGGGCGAGTCGACTCTTTGATTCTCTCCATCTCACGCCGAACTTCCCTCTGAACTCTTTTTGGATTCATCCTCTTGATTTCGATCTGAATTTCTTTGGGATTTCCAAAACGAAGATCTAGGAAATGGGATAGAACAAACTCATGAATCTCTGGATCTGAAGGCTCTCCTCCAAAGATATGGCGAGCCACAGCGTACCCTTCCTTATCGGTCCTCTCAAAAGCGCCGACCCAGAATTTATTTTCAAAATAGATGGTCGCTTTGATTGCAGCCATTATTCGGCCTGGATGATGTCGTGTCCAATTCTGTTTCGGATGACAATTTTTTCAGCAGTTGTGAGAACGCAAAAGCACTGAAGCCCGTCGCCGCACCCAAAATCGGTCAACCCATCTCCCGATGTGACGGTGAGGCCGACCTGTTTTTCGTGGATACCGCAGACATAGGCTACTTTTTTGCGAACCTGATCGATTTTATCTTGGAAACGGGGACGCTTCCCTTCGATGGTAAAAGCTGCATGGATGATTTTTTGATTCCCGAGAGTTTTTAAAGCTCTTTCCAAATAGACCTGAGAATCGGTAATCCCGTCTTTGCGGCAAAGCTCCATAGCGATGCCTCCAAGAATGGGAACCCCCGTCAAAGAGGTGATTGCATTGCAAAGAGCGTGATAGACGACATCGCCATCTGAATCGGCATCAAGTCCTGGCACTCCGTCGAAAATTACGCCACCAATGATGCATGGCTTTGAAGACTCGGATGGCAAGAAGCGGTGGCTATCTTGGCCAATCCCTGTTCGAAATATAGGAAAATCCTGTTGCATAGTACTATTCTAAAGATTTTGTCGCTCAGTATAGCAGATCGGGAGAAAATGAACTCATGAAAGTTTTGCATATTTGCAATACATTTTTTGAAAGAGAGCTGGAGCTGAACGTTCTTAAGTCTTTAGGATCATGGTTCCGCACCCATCCAATCGTCCTCCAACTCCAATTTCTCCCCCTCCTTTATGCCTCGAATGAAGACTTTATTGGACTTTCCGATCTCCCCCTAGATTTCATTGATGATAGAGCCATACTGCTCGATTCGCCCCCACTTTGCGATCGGATCGAATCATGGGGACCTTCTCTCGCAATCGCTGATTGGGCGAAAAAACATCAACTTCCTTATTCCATCCCCGATTGGAATCTCGTTCGTGAAATCAACTCGAAAGCCTTCTCTTTTTCTCATGGCCCAAAACTTCCCGGCGCCGCTTTACTCCATAACTCCCTAGAAGTCGAACAATGGATCCGCAGCACTTCGGGACCCAGAGTCCTCAAAACCTGCTATGGAACGGCCGGACAAGGACACTTCCTCGTCGGGCAAGATCCCCTTCCCTCCCAGTACCCTCTCATCGGAGAGCCTTGGGTAGAGAGAACGTTCGACTTCAGCACACAATGGAATGGGGGTCAACTTGTCGGCGCAACGCCGTTCGAAAATGAGCCTGGAGGGACCTACAAAGCAACTCTAGCGGGACCCAATGTGTTCGAGCAGTATGAATGGGCCCTCGAACAACATCTTGGTGTTGTTCGACCCCTCGTTGAGGAAATAGCGAAGCGGGGCTATTCGGGAAATCTCGGCATCGATGCCTTCGTATATCGATTTCAGTCTCGCGAACTCCTCCACCCAATCGTTGAAATCAACGCTCGTAAAACCATGAGCTGGGTAGCCCTGCAAATCCAAAAAACCCGTCCAGAAAAGCCGCTCCGATTCACATTTTCACAAAGTAAGGAGGCAGGTCCTTTACCACAAATCATCCGGGGGAAACAGCTCAAAAGACAAATCTTATTATCCTGGCCTGACTGAAAAATCGCTCTTGTTATATGATCCTAGGAGCACGTTGCGGAGCTATCGAATATGGAAATTCTAAAAATTAAAGGGGGAACCCCACTTCAAGGCCAAATTAAAGCGGCTGGGGCCAAAAATGCGATGACGAAATTGCTCGTCGCCTCTCTCCTTTCCGACAAAACTTGCACTTTCTATAACGTGCCTAACATCCTCGATGTAGAAATCACCGTCAATCTTTGCCGCGAGATTGGCTCGGAAATAACTTGGGACAAGAGTGCAAAAATCCTTAAAATCACCACACGAGAGTTGAAAACCTCTTACGTCCCTCAAAGATACTCCGGGTCGAACCGAATTCCGATTTTAATGATCGGCGCCCTTCTTGGGAGAACTGATGAAGATATTATCGTTCCAACCATCGGCGGAGACCTAATCGGGTCTAGACCTGTCGATCTTCATATCCACGCTCTGCAGAAATTGGGCGCACATATCGAATACAGGATCATGAAAAAGGAAGGAGCCTATTTAGCCCAGGCTCATCAAGGCTTAAAGGGGGCTGTCATCTCTTTGAGCTACCCATCCGTCGGCGCTACCGAGAATACGATTCTCGCCGCAGTGCGCGCCAAAGGGACAACTCTCATTAAAAATGCCGCGATAGAACCCGAAATCATCGATCTCATCCTGTTCCTGCAGAAATTGGGAGCCAATATCATGGTCGATGTCGACCGGACAATCTGCATTCAACAAGCGCACCAATTCCAAGAGGTTGAGCACACCGTTCTCGCAGATCGAAATGAGGTAGCCTCCTACGCCATGGCTGCGGTCAGCACAAAAGGGAAAGTCTTCATCGAGGGCGCAGAACACCTCAACATGATCGCCTTCCTCAACAAGCTTCGTGAAATCGGAGGCGGGTTCAACGTAAAGCAAAATGGGATCGAGTTTTTCTATGCAGGATCTCTCAAGGGAGGCCTTCACCTGGAGACCGATGTCCATCCTGGCTTCATGACCGACTGGCAACAACCGTTCGTCGTCCTTTTGACCCAATGTCAGGGCGCTTCAGTGATTCACGAAACCGTCTACGAGAATCGCTTCGGGTACACCCACATGCTGAAAGAAATGGGCGCCGATATTGAGCTATTTACCCAATGTCTCGGTGGCAAACAGTGCCGCTTTGCCTCCAGCAACCACCATCACAGTCTCGTCGTCAAAGGCCCCACTCCTCTGAAAGCGCACGATTTTTCGATCCCCGATCTTAGAGCCGGCTTTGCCTATGTCATGGCCGCCCTCCTGGCCCCAGAAACCAGCACTATCTCCAACGTCGACTTCCTCGACCGGGGTTACGAAGACCTAGTAGCCAAACTCACTTCCCTCGGAGCAGATATTAGCCGGCAGCCTCTCGTCAAAAAGACTCTACCTGACAAAAGTAAAGCCGCTTTACATCAGATGCTCAAAAAATCTGATACAGAAGTCCTCCAAATGTAAAGCAGCTTTACATTTCTTCCCCTGATGGCTTAAAATGCCTAGCTGTCATGACTGCTCTCACTTCACAGAAAACTGTTCAACTTCCTCTTTGGAGGCAAATTCAAAGACAGAATTTCCTCCGCTGGGATGACTTGGTCGAGTATCTCCAGCTCTCTAGCGAGTTGAGGCAGAAAGTCTTGCCCAAAGGTCGATTCCCTCTAAACTTACCCCGAAGACTGGCCCAAAAAATCCAAAAAAATTCCATAAATGACCCGATTTTGCGCCAATTTGTCCCACTGCAGGAAGAGGAGACTCTCACGGATGGGTACACTTTAGAGCCTTTGCAGGATCCCAAATTCCTCCAATCGAAAAAACTTTTACATAAATATCAAGGGCGAGCTTTAATTTTAACAACGTCTGCCTGCGCAATGCATTGTCGTTTTTGCTTTCGTCAAAATTATTCTTATGAGACGGAGACGATTGGGTTCGAAGACGATTTAACCTATATTGCGCAAGAAACTGACCTCTCTGAGATCATTCTCAGCGGAGGTGATCCCCTATCCTTGAATGACGGTCAACTCCAGTCTCTTCTACAAGGCCTAGAACTGATTCCTCACGTTAAAAGAGTCCGCTTTCACACCCGATTCCCGATCGGTATTCCTGAAAGACTTGATGATTCCTTCCTCCAGGTGCTGGAAGCGTCTTCTAAGCAAATTGTATTTATCATCCACTGCAATCATCCAAGAGAACTCGATTCGGATGTGGCGGACGCCCTTAAACGGGTTCAGAAATTAGGAATCCCCGTTCTCAATCAAACTGTTTTGCTGAAAGGGGTGAATGATGATGAGGCGATTCTCTTAGAACTTTCGGAGTCTCTAGTCCAAGCTGGGGTTTTGCCGTACTATCTCCATCTGCACGATTTAGTTCAGGGAACTGCACATTTCTTAGTCTCCGATGAACGAGGGAAAGAGCTCGTCCAGTATCTCCATAAGCATACTTCAGGCTATGCCGTGCCCCGACTTGTTCGAGAAGTTCCGGGGCAACCTGGCAAGACTCTAATTTTATAGACGTTCTACGGTTTCAAGTCCTAGAATTTCCAAACCCTGGCGCATGATTCGCGCTGTGAGTTCACAGAGAACTAATCTTGAACCTTCTTCCTGAGTCCCTTCTACTCGACAGTCACGGAAGAATCCGTTGAATTTTTCCGCTAGCTCGTAAAGATATTCGCAGAGGCGATTCGGAAGGAGGTCGCGAGAGAAGTACTCGAGGATCTCTCCAAAGCGGCGCAAATGAAGTCCCAAGGTCACTTCAGTAGGATGGTTTAGGTCGATCTGGTGCTGAGCAAGGACATGATCCATATTGGCGTGCGTCTTTCTCTTAATCCCGTTGATTCGAACGTAGGCGTAGAGGAGAAAAACGGCGGTGTTCCCTTCGAATTTCAACATCCTGTCGTAGCTGAAAGTGTAATCTTTAATGCGGTGGGTAGAAAGATCTGAATATTTGACCGCGTCGATCCCGATGACTTTGGCAAGCTCTTCGATTTCTTCTACAGATGCCGTAGGCAACCTTTCTATGAGAATTTCTCGAGCTTTATCGACAGCGCCAGTTAACAAATCGATGAGTTTCTCAGTCTCGCCTGAGCGGGTCTTGAATTTCTTTCCATCCGCACCTAAAACAAGACCAAATGGGACATGCTCAACTTTGAGCTTTGAACTGTCGTACCATCCGATTTTTTCTCCTGCAGCAAAGACCATTTGGAAATGGAGGCTTTGTCCTGCATCGACGACGTATATAAGCCGGTCTGCTTTTTCGACGAAAATGCGGTGCCGGAGCGCAGCTAAGTCAGTTGTATCGTAGTTGAACCCTCCGTCGGCCTTCTGGATCATCAACGGCAGCGGTTCCCCTTCGCGATTAGCATATCCTTCTAAGAAAATGCATTTTGCTCCATCGGAGATTGTGATGAGTCCTTTTTTATCGAATTCCGTTACAACCTCAGCGAGATAAGGATTATAAAACGATTCTCCCCTCTCGGTGGTTTTGGTGTCGAGAAGATCGTAGATATCTTGAAATCCACGGCGCGACACGTCGCAAATGAGCTTCCAGGCATGCATTGCTTCTGCGTTTCCCGACTGAAGCTCTACGACTTGCCGCTGAGCCCTTTTTTTGAATTCAGGATCTTCGTCGAATTTCTTTTTCGCAGCCCGATACCAGCCCATCAGCGTAGATAAATCAGTTTTTTCGTGGCCTTTCAGCACCTCGGGCGCCACTTCTCTCATGTAGGTGATGAGCATTCCGAACTGGGTGCCCCAGTCTCCAATATGATTCAGCCTCAAAACGTCGTGGCCTAAAAATTCAAATAGGCGTGCCAAGCAGTCGCCGATGATGGTCGAACGGATGTGGCCAACGTGAAGTTCTTTGGCGATATTCGGCGAAGAAAATTCGACGACAATTTTCTGCTTTTTGAGCGGCTTCATCGCACCGAGTCGAGGGTCATTCAGCTGGTGATTGAGCTCGAAAGATAGATGGCGAGGCGTCAAAGTGAAGTTGATAAAGCCGGGTCCAGCAATTTCGATTTTGCTGCAGCGAGATTTTGTCGCGTCATCCAGGTGAGAGATGATCTGCTCGGCCACTTGGCGTGGGTTTTTCTTTAACAGTTTCGAGAGCCTGAGGGCGCTGTTGCATTGGTAGTGGCCGAATTCTTCCTGAGCGCAGGGGGCCATATCGGCCGTTGACTCATCTCTTGGAAGAGAAAAGGCGCGTTGGATCGCATCGGCGACCGTTCTTTGAAAGGTCGCGAGAGGTGTTTCCATTAATTTTCTATTGTGTGGTGAAAGGTTGGGGGTATGACCCGCTTGCCGATGTTGTATTTGATTCGGTATTCGGCTAACGCCAAAGCCGCGTTGTGTGTCGACTCGCGATTTTTCTCGGCTATTTCATAAATAGCTAAGAGCGTGTCGTAGATTTCATGAACTTTTTGGCGGGACAATTTAGGTGAATAGCCAGCGTCTTCTATTTCCGCTGTGACGTTCAAAATGCCGCCCGCATTAATTACGAAATCGGGAGCGTAGACGATCCCTCTTTCTCGAATGAGATCGGCATGGTGATCGCGGTGCAGTTGGTTATTTGCGCTGCCTGCGATTCCGCGGCATCGGAGAGCTGGGATGGTTGTATCGTTGAGAATAGCTCCGAGAGCGCAAGGCGAGAAGATATCGCACTCGATTTTGGCAATTTGATTCGCAGGTACTACCTTTGCCCCAAATTTCAGAGCCATCCGCTCTGCTTTTTCCATATCGATGTCGGATAAATAGAGTTCAGCGCCAGCCCAAAATAGAAATTCTGTAAGCTGGGCTCCTACGTTGCCGAGACCTTGTATAGCGATACTTCGCCCTTCAAGCGATTCGCTTCCGTAAAGTTTTTTCAAGGTAGCCTGGATGCCCCGGTACGTACCCCAAGCTGTAAAGGGACCTGGGTCTCCGCTGCTCTTGTCGTGAGGAAGCCCTACGACATATTTTGTGCTTTTTCGGACGATTTTGACATCCTCAGTCGTACAGCCTACATCTTCTGCACAAATGTAGATCCCGCCCAATGCTTCGACAGCTGCCCCAAATGAGAGGAGCAATTCAGGGGTCTTCTGCTTTTTCGGGTCGGCGATGATGACGCTCTTTCCTCCACCCAAACCTACGCCTGCGACAGCTGATTTGTGGGTCATTCCTTTGGCTAAGCGGAGAACGTCCTCGAGGGCGTCGTTGAAATTCGCGTATGGATGAATCCTGATTCCACCAAGAGCGGGTCCTAGCGTCGTGTCGTGAATGGCGATAATCGCTGTAAGCCCTGCTTTTTTATCGCTGACTTTAATGACCTGTTCATATCCTTTCACCGAGATCGATTCCATCTGGATAGAAGAGTTTTTCTGCCCCTCTTGAACAAGGCGCTCTAACTTGTTCTTGGAATCTTGTGCAGGATTTTCTAACAGCTGGACCATAGACACCTCATTAAAGGATTTATTCTCTATTGCAAGGAAACGGAAGTTGCAAAAATTTTTTCATTTAATATACCACGCCCAACTTCAGAAATCAATAGGGGTCTGTGTGGACCTCTCTTGAATCTTATTACCTTCTGTAGTAAGTTAGTTATCTAACAAGAAGATTCATAAGAAGTTTTTGGATTTTCGCAAATCAATAAATTCCTCAGACAGAGAATTTTGAGGCTAGAATGGCACACGCTCTCACTATCACTACCGATTTGAAAAATGAGCTTTTGAAATTTCTCAAGAAAAATCGGAGCGCAGATCTAGTCACGATCTACTTGGCTTTCATCGAAGAGAAATATCATGTAAAGCCAATCCTTTTCCCTCGCGAAAAAACGATCTATCAGAGTTTAGATGATCTGATTAGCAAGCTGGAAGCTCAAGGAAAACTTTGGCGCGAAACAGAGATTACGATCCAATTCGGTCAACAGAGCGTCAACGAAGAGACCAAAAAGATTTATATATGCCCCTTCACTGGGAAAGTTTTTGGTGACAATACCCACCCAAATCCACAAGATGCAATTTATGATTGGGTATCAACCTGCCCTGAAAATAAAGAGCGGGTCGGCGGACTCCCAGCAAAAAGATTTTTTGTCTCGGAAGACCCCGAGGTAATAAAAAATTACATTAGCACACGTAAATCGTCGATCAAAAAAGTTGTTTACTCGTCCGCCATCACCGGAAAGCTATTCAACAGCAAAGCAGCCGTTATTGAGGATTTCAAAAAGAACCACATCAAAGAATTGACGTTGCTTGAAGTGCAGAACCAAAACCGCTTTCAAATCGATGAGCGCTTCCTCCAATTTATCGAAAATCACCTGACGGAAGATAAAATTGCCGAATTCGTCGAAGCTCTCTCAAAACATACTGAGTTTGAGCCCTACTTAGAAAAGTGGGTCGAGGCTGAATAGAATCCCTATTCCTGCTGAAGGCGAATAAACTTAAGAATTTTTATGCCTGAGCAGATTAGACTTTCATCTCTCGAAGAAACAGACGCTTTCGCGCAACAGTTCGCAAGCAAGCTCAAGCCAAACGATATTCTCGCTCTTACTGGCGATCTAGGCGCCGGGAAAACGACCCTAGTAAAGGGGCTGGCAAAAGGGATGGGTTCAATTGATCTCATCCAAAGCCCCACCTTTGTATATCTGAATATCTACCAGGCGAAACTCCCTCTTTATCACTTCGATCTCTATCGCTTTCGATCACCTTCCGATTTTCTATCCATGGGGTTTGAAGAATATTTTTTTAAAGGCGGCGTGACTGTGATCGAGTGGCCGGAGAGGATTGAAAATTTAATCCCTCCTCACGCATGGCGAATTGATTTGACAACTCTATCCGAATCTGAAAGGGTCGCCTCAATTAGAACTTGGGGCAATCCATGAAAATCCCATTTGAAAAAGCTAAATTCCTCGTCTCCGCTTTGAACGAAAGTGAATGGCCCGTCGTAAAAAGCCCTCGAGGCGAGCTCCTCCCCGAAATTGCCCTTGTCGGCAGATCGAATGTTGGAAAATCGAGCCTCATCAACCATCTCTTACAAGACAAAAAAGTCGCGAAAACCTCTTCTATTCCTGGGAAGACTCAGCGGATGAACTTTTTCTTAGTCGACGAGCGGCTCCTATTGATCGACTTGCCGGGCTTTGGCTTTGCTAAAGCGCCAGAAAAGGCCGTCCAAGAATGGTCTGAGGCGATTGACCGCTATTTTACGTCTCGCTCCACTCTAAAATGCATTCTCCTTTTGATCGATTCAAGAAGAGGCCCTTCCGAAGATGATTTGAAAATTTCTGAATGGAGTAAGTCACGAGGAATTCCCCTTTTGGTTATTTTAACCAAAACTGATAAGCTGTCTACCCATGAGATTCAAATGGCTTTGAAAAATTCGGAGTCACATTTCAAAGACAGCATCCCCTTCAGCATCCACGACAAAGATTCGCGGAGGAAATTAGTGGCCATCATCCAGAAAAGGTTAGACCCATGTCTCTCTTGAAAGACGAAATATTTGTGTGCCTCGATTGCGAATCGACGGGACTTGAACCAGAGAAGGATCGGATCATTGAAATCGCTGTAGCCCGATTCACCTTCGACCAAATTTTACAGCAATTCGAGTCTCTCGTAGATCCCGAGTGTGAAATCCCCCAAACTTCTCAAGAGATCCACAAAATTTCCTTCGAAATGATCCAGGGGAAACCCAAGATCAAAGAAGTTTTGCCCCAAGCCCTTCAACTTATCGAAGGGAATGTCATCGTTGGCCACGGGATCAATTTCGATATCGCTTTGATCGCAGCTGAAGCAAGAAGAAGCAATATTCCCACTCAGATTATGAAGCAACCTCACATAGATACCTTGCGGCTTGCCCGGATCTATGGAGAAAGTCCCATCAATTCCCTCGACCGGCTGCGCCAACATTTCAACATCGAATATGAAGGAGCTCATCGAGCTATGAGCGATGTGATCGTCAACATCGAAGTATTCAAGTACCTTTCCAAACCCTACAAATCGACGGCAGAGATATTGAAGACTCTTCAAAAGCCGATCAAACTTAGAACGATGCCTCTCGGCAAACATAAAGGGCGCAAATTCGACGAAATTCCTCTTGAATACTTGATTTGGGCTGAAAAGAAAGATTTCGACCAAGATCTCCTCTTCTCGATTCGAAGTGAACTAAAAAATCGGAAACGAGGCGGCGGAT
Source organism: Verrucomicrobiota bacterium (assembly GCA_018239895.1). Classification (GTDB taxonomy): domain Bacteria; phylum Chlamydiota; class Chlamydiia; order Chlamydiales; family SM23-39; genus SZAS-17. Next base: position 379,089 of record JAFEGL010000003.1, on the reverse strand, counting down.
TCGAACAGGCGGGGAATCCTTTCGGCAGCCTCTAGCGAGGCTAGACAATCTTCGAGATTTTGTGATAACTTGACGCACATGGAAAAGCTGACCTTGCGCGATCTTCCTATAAAGGGAAAAAGGGTGTTGATGCGGGTCGACTTCAACGTCCCTTTAGATGCAAACGGCCAAATTTCCGACGACTCGAGAATTGCAGCATCCCTCCCTTCCATCAAATACGTACTAGATCGCGGCGGATCGCTCGTCTTAATGAGTCATTTGGGGAGACCCGATGGAAAACCAAACAGGAAATATTCTCTCGCTCCTTGCGCTAAGCGCCTTTCGGAGAAACTAAACAGACCTGTAATTCTTGCTCATGACTGCATAGGTCAAGAGACAGAAAAAAAAGCTCAGAACTTAAAGCCTGGCGAAATCCTCCTGCTAGAAAACCTCCGATTTCACGAGGGAGAAGAACATACTGAAAAAGATCCTGACTTCGTCTCTCAACTAGCTAAACTGGGCGATCTCTACGTAAATGACGCCTTTGGCACAGCCCATCGAGCCCATGCATCAACTTCATTCATTGCCCAATTTTTTCCCCATCGAGCCGCCGCCGGCTTTTTGATGGAGCGGGAGATTTTAGCGCTTGGCTCGCTCTTGCAAAATCCAAAGCGCCCCTTTTATGCGGTCATTGGGGGCTCTAAAGTTTCGACTAAAGCAGGCGTCATCAAAAATTTGATCCCTCGCATCGACGGCCTCTTCATTGGCGGCGGTATGGCCTATACTTTCTTGAAGGCAAAAAGTTTTTCAATTGGAAAATCCCTATATGATGAGGCAGAAGGAAGTGCAGCCAACGAAATTATTGAAGCAGCGAAAAAAAAAGGAATTCCTTGTCATTTGCCTCTCGATCTAATCGTCGCCTCCGATTTTCGAAACGACGCCGAAAGTCGAATCGTCTCTATCGAAGAAGGCGTCCCCGAGGGGTGGCAGGGAATGGGGATTGGCCCGAAAACCACAGATATATGGTCGACTGAACTTCAGAAAGCATCAACTATTTTCTGGAATGGGCCGCTGAGCGTATTTGAAATGCCCTCATTTGCTAAAGGGACCTTCGCTATCGCTGAAGCTTTAGCCCGCTCAAAGGCCACTGTCGTAGTGGGCGGAGGAGATTCCGTAGCGGCAATCCAAATGATGGGTCTTGGAGGAAAATTCGCTCATTTATCGACAGGGGGCGGCGCCTCGCTGGAATTTCTCGAATTTGGCCATCTTCCTGGAATCGACGCTCTCTCCGACAAAAAATAAATTTGAGGCCCACATTTGTGAATCCTTCATCAATTTGCTCAACTAAAATGAAGAAATATGCGATGCTTAGAGGCATCAAGAAGCTTTGGTCAAGCACTTTCACAATTCAGAGTAAAAAAATTTGTGAAAATCCTTAACCAAAGGTTCTCCAGTTGATCTATGCAACAGGGTAGTAAGGCAGAATTCAGTAAGTGGCGCGCCTTTTTTTGGCCCATCTACAAATGGGAGCTGAAGAAATTTGTTCCCATGCTCGGGATGTTTTTCTTCATCTGTTTGAATTACAACTTGCTCCGAATTTTCAAAGATTCGATGGTTGTAACAGCACCAAAATCGGGCGCTGAAGCGATCCCCTTCATCAAGGTCTGGGCTATCTTACCCAGCGCGATCTTACTTACGTTTGTTTTCACGCGGCTCGTCAATAAATTCTCCCGCGAAAAAGTCTTCTATATCATGATGATGATTTTCATCGCGTTTTTCTTCCTATTCACCTTCTTTCTCTATCCAATGCGCGACTATCTCCATCCTCATGAATTAGCGGATCGATTGCAAGACTTTCTCCCAGCAGGATTTAAAGGTTTGATCGCCATTTTCCGAAACTGGACTTTCACCCTCTTCTATGTCATGTCAGAGCTTTGGAGCACCGCCATCATGACGGTTCTTTTCTGGGGTTTTGCCAACGAAGTCACAACTGTCGGCGAAGCCAAACGCTACTACGGACTTCTGATGATCGGCGCCAACCTCGCTTCGATTTTAGCCGGACAAGTATCCAACTGGCTTTCAGCTTTTTCTTACACAGCCTCTATCCCCTACGGCTCTTCAAAATGGGAGCAGTCGGTATTTCTCATGACCTGCGTTATCATCGGCAGCGGCGTGATTACGATCTCGATTTTCCGATGGATGAACACCCACGTGATCTTGCCTGTTGAAAATGCCCGGCCCGCTTCAGAAAAACCGCCTGAAAAGATCAAAATGTCGATGCGGAAGAATTTCTCCTATCTGGCTAAATCAAAATATTTGATTTGCATTGCCCTCATCGTCCTCACCTACAACATCGCCATTAACTTAGTCGAAGTCGTCTGGAAGAACCAGATCAATGCCCTCTATCCCGACCCGAACGATTTCCAAGCCTACATGGGCCACGTGACAACCCTCATCGGCATCGTAGCGACCTTTGCGGCTGTATTCGTCACTGGAAACGTGATCCGCTGCTTCTCCTGGACAACCAGCGCCATGATCCCCGTCGTCACCATGCTCATTACAGGAGTAGGTTTCTTCGCCTTCGTCCTCTTCCAGGATGCGCCTCTTATCTCCCCCCTTGCCATCATGGCCGGAGTAAGCCCGATGGCTTTAGGATTAACGCTCGGCTCATTGCAGAATGTCTTTGCACGGGCCTGCAAATACACATTTTTTGACGCCACTAAAGAGATAGCCTTCATCCCGCTCAGCAACGAATCGAAGCTCAAAGGAAAGGCGGCGATCGACGGCGTTGGCTCCCGGCTCGGTAAATCAGGCGGCTCGGTCATTCACCAAGGGTTACTGCTCCTTTTTGCAACTGTCTCCGCCAGTACCCCTTACGTTGCAGCCATATTCGTCGTTGTCCTATTGGTCTGGCTCTTGTCCGTGGTCTCTCTTGGCAAGCAATTCGATACCTTGGTCACAAACAAATCCAAACTGGATATATCTGAGGAAAAGCCCCCGAAGCCGACCCTTCTCCCTGCAGGCCAAGCATAAATATTTGATTTGCGCTGGCCGTCGTTCATTTAGCTTTATTTTCCAGAAATAATCGAATATAATTCCCCGAGATTTACAAATATTTTGCCTTTGAATATTTAACAAATTAATGGACTCCATCATTCAATTCATCTTTGAGCACGCCACTTACGCCCATTGGATCGTATTTTCGGCTCTTATGTTGGCCGGAATCAATGTGCCGATCAGCGAAGATCTAATGATCATCTTCAGCGCGGTTCTAGCAGCGACGGTCGTTCCCGAAAATACCGCAAAACTCTTCGCTGGGGTCTTTCTGGGCTGCTATATTTCCGATTGGGTCTGCTATTGGATCGGGCGGAAATTCGGACCCAGGCTATGGAATATCCCCTGGTTCGCTAAAACCTTCGATAGAAAGAAACTTGATCTCATCCAGAACTACTATGCCAAATATGGATTTAGAACCCTTTTATTCGGAAGATTTATCCCTTTTGGGGTTCGAAACGGACTCTTTTTAGCAGCAGGTCTAGGCAAGATGCCTTTTGGCAAATTTCTTTTGAGCGATGGGATCGCCTGCATCTGTTCAAACACCACTTTGTTCACGCTAGCCTACTATGGAAGCCGCAACTACCTGGCCCTGATCGAGACGCTCAAGACCTTTAACCTTTTTCTTTTCAGTGCCTTTGTGGTATCGATAATTGGCTTGATCTGGTATAAGAAATGGAAAAAATCGCGGGCGCGCAAGAACCCATCCGAGTAGTTTTTAATTTTTTTATTTACGCTCGGAGTCAAAAATGACAAAATTCCTTCAAGCATGATCACGATATCCAATAGTCTGTCGTTCCTTCGAGTGCCCTTAGCATTCGCATTTCTTCAAGCTAACCCTCTATTGCGGCTAGCCTCTATATTTTTGGCTATGCTGACAGATTCAATAGATGGCTACCTCGCCAGACGGAGCCAATCGGCCAGCCGATTCGGCGCGATCCTCGACCCTGCCACCGATAAGTTCTTCGCCTATTTCGCTCTAAGCGTCCTGTTTTTTGAAGGGACCATTTCTCCCTGGGAAGCGGCGGCCATGCTCTCAAGAGACTTCTTTCTCTGCATCTACGGTTTCTTGATGTTAGCCTCAGGAAGATGGAAATCGATCGTATTTCGTGCAATCCGGTGGGGAAAAGTCACGACAGCCCTTCAATTCATTATTCTGATGGGACTCACTACAGGGATTTCGTTTCCTTGGTACATCTTCGCAAGCTTCATCCTCATGGGAGGGTTAGCCTTCATCGAATTATTTCAGACAATCTCTCCCCTCCAGACCGAGAAAAACGCCTCTTAGTATTTTGCCGGCATGTCTATGGTGATGGTCGGGAAGGCAAGATCGGCGTTATGTCTTGAGATGATTTGATAGATCTCCAATAATACCTTTTGCTTGATCTCCATAAAGTCTTCATAGCGCGTGCTTAGCGAATAAGCTTTGACCTCGATATCAACCGAAGAGGGAGCTAAAGTATAGAGATAAACATAGAGGGGCAGAGTCTGGTCGATATTCGTATGGCTTGTAAGCAGCTGTCTTATCTCATCTACGATCTTCTCAGCCCTTCCTATATCGACGTAGCGCAACCCGATCATTTCTTCAATCCGCCGATGGGTAATCCGGGATAGGTTGATCAGAATTTCGCTTGAAAAAATGGAATTAGGCATATAGATCGGCCTCTTTTGGAGATCGCGAATGACCGTGAGATACCACCCGATCTCTTCGACGTAACCTGTCACTTTTCTGTGAGGCATCTCGATCTGATCATTGACAGTAAACGGCCGAGTCAAGTTCAGCATCAGACCACCGAAAAAATTTGCGAACACATCCCGACTCGCAAAAGCCAGGGTCGCAGCTCCTATTCCACCAAAAGTAAGGAGCGGGACAATATTGAGCCCCAAAATCTGTAAAATGAGCATCAATACTATGAATAGGACGGCAATTGTAAATAGCTTATTGATGAGTTCCAAAGTGATCAGATCGAATGAGCTTTTTCCTTTGATTCGCCTGGCGACGATCGAGTCGTGAAATACCTTTTTCCAGCGCAAAATCAGCCAAGCCAAACAGACGACGATCCCCGAGTCACGCAGAGCCGGAAAGAATAAAAAAACCCCTTCAAATTCAAACTCTCGAATGATGATATCGACCGAAAATGCGATCAAGAAAATCCAGAGAAGAAGCTGCAGAGGGCGGACCATGATATAATCGAGATGGACTCTCCAGTCGTTTTCGACAATATGAGCTCTTTTTTTCGATCGGATCAAAACTCTCTTTAAAACAAAATTGAGCAAGACGATGAGAGTTAAAATGATAAAAAGCTCAGCGATCCACGGATTTTTCAAAATCCACTGAGTCCACGAAGGGGTCTTCATCAAAGTATTTTCCTTTAGGTCTAAATAAGGTATAATCCTAATACTATACATCATGAGGTCATTTTTCATGGAAGTTGAACGCGAATCGATCTTTGTCTCAGCGATAAGGAGTTTTGCACGCTCATTTTTCGCCGTATTGGGAATTTTTTTAAGCATTATGATAGCCGGGTTTCTCTTTTCAATCCTCTCGGCCCCAAATGGGTATGAGGAGAAGACTGAATTGACCATCCTGCCGAATCTGGATGGGACCAAGCATATGGTCTCGACAGCTTACCCAGCCATATTGCGGATCAACGTACACGGCATCATCGGCGAGCCGAAAGGGATAGATTCTGAAACCATGGAGAATATCCTGATCGACTCTCGGTTAGGGCTCCTTAGCAATAACCGGGTAAAAGGGATTTTACTACACATCAACACACCTGGAGGCACTGTCGTCGACTCGGACAACATCTACCGGATGATCAAAAGCTATAAGGAAAAATACCACGTTCCCGTATTCACCTTCGTCGACGGAATGTGCGCCTCTGGCGGAATGTATATCGCATCGAGCAGCGACCAGATTTTTGCTTCTGTCCCCAGCGTTGTAGGCTCGATCGGCGTCCGGATCGGCCCCTTTTTCAATGTATTTGACGCTATGGGCAAAATCGGCGTTCAATCGACGACCTTCACCAAAGGTTTGGACAAAGATATGTTGAATCCGTTCCGTCCTTGGAAAGAAGGCGAAGACGATTCCTTGAAAAACATTTTGGCTACGTTCTACGAACAATTCGTCGCAGTTGTCACGGAGAATCGCCCGAAAGTCGATCGGACAAAACTCATCGGCGAATATGGAGCCCAGGTTTTTGATGGGACCAAAGGGGTTGAAATTGGTTATGTCGACGTCGCCAATGCAACCTATGAGCAAGCGGTAATCGCCTTGATGAAAGAGGCGCAAGTCGACCCTTCCAAACCTTACCAGATCATCGAGCTGAAGCCTCGAAGCGATTGGCTCTCCACACTCGCTAGCGGCCAATCGCCCATATTTAGCGGCAAGCTGGAACACGACCTAAGTCTCGGCGGACAGAAAGCATTCGGAATTCAAGACCAATTTTCATACATCTATAAACCGGAGTTTAGTCATGAGTAATACGCTGCCCCCTCTTTCAGTTGCTGCCAAGAATTTAAAAAAGGGGCTTTACGAGCACTACAAAGGGATGCAGTATGAAGTTCTTTATGTAGCCCGCCACTCGGAGACTCTCGAGGAGATGGTTGTCTACCAAGCTCTCTACGGCGACCGGGGCATTTGGGTCCGCCCCTTGAACATGTTCGTCGAGACTATCGAAATCGATGGCCGCGAGATGCCCCGCTTTAAGTGGATCAAATAGGAGAATTCTTGGATCGGATCTATATTCTCGATGCAGTCAACTTCCTTTTCCGCTCCTACTATGGGATAGGGCCGATGTTAAACGGCAAAGGGCAATCTACAAGCGCCCTTTACGGATTCATCCGCTCTGTCCAAAAAATCATTAAAGATTTTTCTGCAGAGCACATCGTCGCTGTCTTTGACGGTCCTGACAACAAAAAATCGCGCCAAGCGGTCTATGCTGAATACAAAATGCATCGGAAAGGGGCGCCGGAAGATCTCTTTCCACAGTTCGATTGGGCTTATGAATTTTGCGAGTACGCCGGGATCCCAACTCTTTGCGTCGATGGGGTCGAGGCCGACGATACAATGGCCAGCGTTGCCGTCTGGGCAAAGAAAAAAGGGGCCAAAGCATTCCTCTGCTCGAGCGATAAAGATCTAATGCAACTCGTCGACGACCATATTTTTCAAATCCACGCCCACAAAGACAACCTGCTGATCGACGCCAAAAAAGTAGAGGAGATCTACGGAGTCCGCCCCGACCAAATGCTCGATCTCTTGGCCATCATGGGCGATAGCTCCGATAACATCCCCGGCCTCGAAGGATTCGGCCCAAAAACAGCCGCCTCTCTCCTTCAAGAATTCGGCACGCTCGACGCCATCCTGGCTCACCCCGAAAAAGTCAAAGGAGAAAAAAAACAAGAGACGCTCCGGAAAGATAAAGAAGTCGCCTTGATGAGCCGCGAATTAGCGACTCTCGACACAAAAGTAGAAATTCCACACGACCAGAACTTCTATAAATTAAAAAATCCCGACCTTAAAAAGTTGGGTGATTTCTACCATTCGATGAATTTCAATACGCTCTTGCGCGATTTGGGTGGGGCTGCCCCGGTAGAAAAACCCAAAAAAGGGAAACGGCACACCGAAAAACACCAGTACACACTCGTGGATACAGAAGAAGAGCTCAAATCCATTTTGAGTTTTTTGAGCGAAGCAAAAGAGATCTGCCTCGATACCGAAACAACCGATATCCACCCCCTCACCGCCAAACTGGTCGGCATCGGTTTTGGAGTCGAACCGGGCGAAGCCTGGTACATTCCGGCCAACGGCTCCATCGGCTACGAAAAAGTCGTTGCAGCCCTCCAGGTCTTCTTTGCCCATGCGAAAGGCTCCTTTTATGGACACAATTTGAAGTACGACTACCATATTTTGAAAAACCTAGGGATTGACCTCGAGAACATCTCCTTCGATACGATCTTGGCCTCTTATCTCCTCGACCCTCAAAACCGAAAACACAATCTCGATGAACTTGCCCTCAACAAATTCCAAAAAGTCAAGATTCCGATTGAAGAGCTCATCGGCAAAGGGAAAAATGAGATTTCGATGTGGGATGCCCCCATCGAAAAGGTCAAAGAGTACTGCTGCGAAGATGTAGATTACACCTGCCGCCTCAAAGAGCTATTCGAAGAAGAACTCGAAGAAAAAAAGCTCGAAAAAATCCTTCGCGACATTGAGCTCCCGCTCCTCCCCATTTTGGCAAAAATGGAGCGCGAAGGAATTTATCTGGACGCCGAAAAATTGAAAGATCACGGCGAAATCCTTTCGAAGGAAATCGGGAAAATCAGATCGAAAATTTTTACCGAAGTCGGCGAAGAGTTCAATCTCAATTCCCCCAAACAACTTAGCTCGATTCTCTTCGAAAAACTCCAATTGAAACCCCCTCGTAAAAAAACCTCCGAATTTTCGACGAGTGCCGACGTTCTAGAGGAACTGGCTGAAGAAAATCCGATCGTAGAAGATATTCTCAGCTACAGAACTTTGGAAAAACTCCGCTCGACTTACATTGAAGCCCTTCCCGAATCGATCAACCCAAAGACAGGGCGAATCCACTGCACCTTCAACCAATCGGTCGCCGCCACAGGGCGTCTCTCCTGCCAAGATCCCAATTTGCAAAACATCCCGATCCGAAGCAAAGAGGGACTTGCGATCCGCACCTGCTTCAAACCACAAAAACGGGGTTGGAGTTTTCTGGGAGCTGACTATTCGCAAATTGAGCTTAGGCTCCTCGCCCACTTCAGCGAAGACAAAGAGCTCGTCAAAGCGTTCAAGACAGGCGAAGACATCCACACACACACCGCTTCGCTCGTCTTCGACATGCCGCCGGGCCTCGTCACTCCCGACATGAGATCTCAAGCCAAAACAGTCAATTTCGGCATCCTTTACGGACAGGGCCCCTTCGGACTTTCAAAACAGCTCCACATCTCGATGCACGAAGCCTCTGAATTCATCAAAAAATACTTTGAACGGTACCCCCGCGTCCTCGACTTCCTCGAGCTTTGCAAAGAGCAGGTCCGTAAAACGGGAGCATCGAAGACCCTCACAGGCCGGCAGAGACCTATCCCTGAAATTCACAACAAAAATCCGATGATCCGAGCGGCCGCTGAAAGGCTCGCCATCAACACCCCTTTGCAGGGAACGGCCGCCGACCTGATCAAGATAGCGATGATCGAAATTGATAAAGTATTGATAGAAAGGAAGTTGCAAGGAAAAATGATCTTGCAAATCCACGATGAATTAATTTTTGAAATTCCGGACGAAGAGATCCATATTTTTCAGAAGATCGTTAAAGAAAAGATGGAGCATGTAATGAAGCTCTCTGTTCCGATTGAAGTGCATCTAGCGGTTGGCAAAAATTGGGGAGAATGTTAGAATTAAAAAAAATAGCTATCACAGGTGGGGTAGCAAGCGGGAAATCTACCGTTTGCCGGTTCTTTCAGGAACTGGGAGCCTACGTGGTCAGCGCTGATGCGATTGCCCACGATCTGCTCTCCCTAGAAACTAACCTCGGTCAAAAAGTCCTCCAACAATTCGGCTCGGACATTCTCCAAGAAGGAAAAATCAGCCGCCGAATTCTCGCTGAGAAGGTGTTTAAAAACCCAGCTCAACTGGAGGCTCTCGAGAAGCTTCTGCACCCGGCAGTGCTCCAAAAAATCGACGAGCTCTACCGACAAGCGGCCCACTCGAGGAAGTGGACATCGTTCGTAGTGGAAATCCCACTCCTTTACGAAATCCACGCCGAAGACTCTTACGATGTGATCGTAGCTGTGTTAGCTGATGAGAAGGTCGCAAAAGAACGCTTTAAACAATCTGGATTTCAGCCAGAAGAATATGAAAGACGCATGAGCCGTCAAATAAAACCATCCCAGAAGGCTAAACGAGCCACCTACACTTTGATCAACAACGGATCCTTGGACCAGTTGCGCCAAGAGGTCATAAAACTCAATTCTATCCTTAAGGAGAATCAATTTTCATGAATCATGATCAGCAGACCGAACAGCAGACCCATGAACCATTACCTACCGATTTCGAAAAAGTAACGAAGATTTCCGATCTGCAGCGGATGAATATCGACCAACTGCAGGCCTATGCCCGGAACATTGGCCTTAAACACACCGCCTCCCTCACCAAATCGGGCGTCGTCTTCGAAATCGTAAAAACAATCTCTGAGCGCCCCAACGAAGTTCTCTACGGGGAAGGCGTACTCGAAGTCCTTCCCGACGGATTCGGCTTCCTCCGCTCCCCCAACTACAACTACCTCCCCTCCGCCGAAGACATCTACGTATCCCCCGCTCAAATCCGCCGATTCGACCTCCGCAAAGGGGACACACTCTACGGCTCCATCCGCGCGCCGAAAGACAAAGAAAAATACTTTGCGATGTTGAAGGTCGATAAGATCAACAACAAGACCTTTGAACAAACTCGCGACCGAGTCCTCTTTGAAAACTTGACCCCGCTCTATCCCGACAAGCGGCTCGTCATGGAGACCACGAAAGAAAAACTCTCGACTCGCGTCCTCGACCTCGCAGCTCCAATCGGCAAAGGGCAGCGCGCGATGATCGTCGCCCCTCCCAAGTCGGGCAAAACGGTTCTGATGCAGAACATCGCCAACGCGATTGAGATCAACAACCCCGAAGTCGTCCTGATCGTCCTCCTCATTGACGAGCGTCCTGAGGAAGTCACCGACATGATCCGGACCGTGAAGGGCGAAGTCGTCTCTTCGACCTTCGACGAATCCCCTGAAAGGCACGTCCTGATCGCCGAGATGGCCATCGAAAAGTCTCGCCGCCTCGTCGAATGCGGCTACGACGTCGTCATCCTCCTCGACTCGCTCACTCGCCTAGCCCGCGCCTACAACACCGTCCAACCCCACTCAGGCAAGATCCTAACTGGTGGTATCGACGCGAACGCCCTCCACAAACCGAAGCGCTTCTTCGGCGCCGCCCGTAACATCGAGCAAGGCGGCTCGCTCACGATCATCGCAACCGCCATGATCGACACCGGCTCCCGCATGGACGAAGTAATTTTCGAAGAGTTCAAAGGTACAGGCAACATGGAACTGGTCCTCGACCGCCGTCTCGCCGACCGCCGCCTCTACCCAGCCATTGACCTGATCAAGAGCGGTACCCGAAAAGAGGAGCTCCTCTACCATCCGGGCGAACTCGAGAAGATCTACCTGCTCCGCCAGGGCCTCGCCGACCTCACCCCAGTCGACGCGATGAATCTCCTCGTCTCCCGCCTCAAGAAGACCTCGAGCAACGCCGAGTTCCTCCTCTCAATGAAAGAGTAAATCTCAAGGGCGCGCCCGCCGTAAACGGCCGCGCGCCCTCCACTTCTCAGAATGAAAAAGCCACAGAAAAGCTCGAATAACCCAACGAATCCTCTTCCTTGAAATAAAACGTAAGCAAAGCGGGAGCAGAATGCAACTCTCTCCTTTGAATAAAAAATTAAAAATTTGACCACCAATTCCTTCACTGCTAGAATCGCACCTCTTTCAAAAAATTACTCTTTATTGAGGTGGAAATGAAAAAATTAGTTAACACATCAAGAATAGCCATTACTACAGTCTGCTTGCTCTGTTGTATTCCCCAAGATGCATTTTGCGCCTCCCTCTCGATTGAAAAGGTGGCTCTCGAGTTGTCGTCTCCTGATGCTTTTAATGATTTTGACCCCTTTCTAAATCTCACCGACCGCATCGCTTTTGATTCACCAAATCATGCCAATCCTTTTCAAAACCTAGCCAATGTAATCAGTAAATCGGACGATCCACTCTCAACAACTAAACGATTTTTCGAACTTTTTCTCAATCACAAGGGTGCACATCTATCTACTCTGGAAACATGTCAGCTTTTAAGGCAAAACGCGCATCTGATCTCAAGAGAACACCATGATAGCCTCTATCTTGCGATCAGTGCTCTCGAGAGCAGCACTCTGTCCTCTTCTGACAGCTCATTTCAGAATTTAGACAGCATGGCATGTTCTCTCGATTGGCTTTGGAATTGGTTTGGTCTTAATAAGAAAGATAAAAAACATAAAAATCATTCTAAAGAAGCTCTGAAAGTAGGCTGGAAAGAAGTTTTCATGTTTGCAATGTTAGTGGCTGGAGTAGTTCTTGTCGCAATATACAGTCCCGCCGCTTTGGTTGGAGCTGGGAAGATCCTTATAGATGGAGCTAAGCTCTTTTTGTAATATCAAAAAGTGATTATTACAAATGGTCAAAAAAAAATACACAATATTTATATTGCATTTGTTTATAACTGTGATCTACGGACATCCATGCGTAGATATTAATTTTACTCCCTTTGCTGGAGCCGAAAACTTAATATTCCTTCAATCTGGATTGGAAAAGCTTGAAAATCTGGCCTTCCCTCCCCCCAAAATTACACTTGAAGACTTTCAAAACCCGGAGCAGTGCCCCCATTTTTCTTCGAGAAATAGGTGGATTCGTCAAGGACAATCTATTCTCATCTGGGCACCAATTAACGCATCCTGCGTAGTCATTCAACACGAAGTTTTCGGTCACGGATACAGAGTACGCGATTTAGGCTCAAAGTATGCCACAGTTAAAGGTTATAAAATGTATGTGATTGGGGGCGCGACAGGCGTTGAAGCTACGAATCTGTTAACGCCTAGCCAGGCATTAACAATCGATATAGCCGGCGTAGAGGCAGATGCAATCTTAGCAAATAGAGTCAGGCTCGGTTGGTTACAGGAAGGTCGCGTGGATCCCAAGCAAGGGTTTCTTTACTTTTTCTCTGCTTTGAGCCTAACAGCATACGCTTTCGCCGTGAACAAAAATCCTAAATCACCCCCACAAAACGGCAATGATATAAGTAATTTTCTGTTTCTTCTAAATTCAATATATTCAGACTCAAAATTAGGATATACTAAACTAAGAAATTTATCATTAATTTGCTTACTAGATCCATTTACTTATTATTCTATATTTGCCCAGTGGATCTATAACGCTTTTGCCGCCAATATCAAAGTTCCCATGATTGGGATAAAATCAATCAATTATCTTCCATCTGCAAGACTTGCTCTTACACCCTTCGGAATGCAAGGGTATTTCGAGAACTTTCTTGTGGTCAATTCTATCCCGACGTATCTCTACTTTAAATGGGGCAAGAATGGAACCAACACATATTTCGGATTTGGCCTCGAAAATCTGAAAATATTCACATGGAAATCTGGCAGTTTCGGTTTACGCGCTGACTTTTGGCATCAGCCTCCTGTATTATTTCAACAGGGAACTCTATCTGCCAATCAACTATACGATCTTCCCTCTGGCACCTATATCCCCCCACTCTATCCCGACTCTGTATTAGCGAAGAAGTTGACTGGCGGGGCGATTACAGTAATTGGAGCCTACAGCTGGAAAAAGACGCCATTGAAGATGTTCACAGAATTGGGCTACAAGACAGCGGGGTATTTACCCGGAGAGGCCCTAAGAGCAGCTCTCATTATACGCGGCGGCTTGTCGGGCTTTTTCTAACGCCGTTGCGCGAGCAGCGGCGTCCTACACCGCGTCCATTCTCCAAGTGGGAGTCCTATCCTCTTTGCACTGGGGCCACTGGCAATAAAAGTGCGACCAATTGCCACTCTGCATCGATCAGTCCTTTGAATTTGTCTTAATCATTGTACGTCCTTCCAGAAAGGAAAACATTCTGCAGGCTATCAAATCAAAATTCACTACTGGGATAGGTTCATAAAACATCTCAATTTATAGCTGATCAGAATAGTTTGACTAGACATTAAATAATTTTGTTTATTCCATCAAGAAGAAGCCCTTCAGTTTGAGCTAAAGCCTCTCTGATTTCCCCAAGCGTTGCTACATACTCATCTACATTGACAATTCTCTTCTCCATTTCTTCTCCGCCAACTTTCATGGCATGGCGGAGTAGAGGTTTAAAGCTCTCACTTGATCCTCCGGACTGAACCATATTTAGATAACATGACATGAGGACATGGCTCACTTCACTGGCCACTTGCCCGCTCCAGGGTCTAGGATGCAAGCCGTCCAAGTCAGTCAGATAAAGGGCAAAACATACTCTCGTTTTTTCAGCTGCAGATTCCGTTCCTCTTACTTTGCGGAGCGCATCCATGCAACTTATCTGATTAGCGAGAGAAGTAAGCTCCTTTGCCCTCTCGGGATCGATCCCTAGCGGTTCTGGCATCTTTTCTGGGAGTGAAACAGGCGGGAAAAATTTCTTGAGATTCTCCCTGCATTCTTTAAATGCTTGGACAATCCTTTCAGCCCTATTTAACAAAAGAACTGGCTTAATCAGCTGGTCTCTGGTGCACTCTTGGGCGGCGCTTTCAATCGTTGTCTCAGCACCTTCAATCCAACTGGAGAATTCACTACACGATTGCTCGATTTTTGAACGAAGCATTGCTTTGGCTTCATCGCCGTTTACGTAAACGGGTTTGCGAATGTCATCGATTTTCTTATAGGAAAAAGATGATAAATGGACATTAAGATTTAATCTCAAACGATCGAAGATCTGAATCACAGACTCAGCATTCTGGAGCGACTCATCGAAGTAAACACTCTTTGCATTACAAGCGCCGATTTGTCCACGAATTTCGGCCTTTTTCTTATCGATAAAATCTATTGCGGAACCTACGTATCCTTGAAGAGTTTCTTGAAGCTGTTTTTGTACTGAAGCTCGTGACAATTCGTTCATTTTACTACCCCATTTGAAAAGCTGGATAGTTTACTCCCGCCTGAAATATTGGCGCAACTGCCATCAAAAAAAATGAGTCGTCAAAAATTTTACTACTCTATAAATTTCTTTCCCTTTCACAAGGAGTAGATCATGATCGATCCCAATTCGCGTCCAACTTATTGCGATTACTGTCAAAAATACCCATGGCAGCTTTCGTGCCCAGAAACATTTCTTCATTTGGTTCCTGTAGTTGGAATTGCAACTGCTATATACCGAATTCGCAAAACAAATCGGGAAATTCAAGCAGCTGAAGCTGCTCCTCTCCAATCGCCCGCTGTCCACCCCCCCCAGCCTATTGCCCATCAAAACGAAATGGTGGAAGTTTCCCTTACACCAAGACAGTCAACCCCGTTGCTCGCGAGGAATCGGTTGTATCAAGTCAAAAAAGCAAATTGCTATTTGATGATCCCGTTGAATCTCGCTCTTTGCTTGGCAATTTTTTTAACTATAGGACTTTTGAAAGCCGATATAAAAACTTAAATTATTCAACTACAAACGAAATCAAACTTTTTTAATTAACTGTGCAATAAATTGCCATTTTACATTAAAATACCACTGTTAAAATGGAAAATTTATGACTCAAAGCATTAGCTCAAGCTCCTCATCCTCTTCACAACCAATAGGTTCAGTCTATAACCACCCTGACATTTCTGTTATCACCGAAGATCATTTAGAGGACTTCATTGCTGAATTTTCTGCATTGTCCACTAAAGAAACACATAATGTTGATATGGATAAAATGCTTGTAACCTGCGGCAAAACCAAATCTCTAGCAACTGACGGCGTCGGAGCTGGGATGGTATTTTGCGCCCGGGCCAGGACTATGGAAAATAGACCCATTTTAGGGCTTTGGCATAGAAGCGCTAGCAGTGACACTTCTTTCAGAGCCGGAATTATTAAACTAAGAAGAAGCATCACTGAAAAGGGATTTGACCCCAATTTAGAGATCAATCTATTTGTCGTCGGAGGACAGAAACCCGATCCAGAAAATGATACACCTGGAAATTTGGAAGAAGAAGCTGAGATACTCAACTTAGTAAACCAAGGGCTTGTTACTAGTGTGATGTTTAACTACTCCAAAAATGAGGATGAACCTTTAGAGGTTCTTTTAACCCCTGATAAGCTCTATGTCAGCAAAGAGTCTTTGTTTGAAAGGTCCTCTGATGATTATGTAGGACATCCAATGAACTTTGATATCCATCACCATCCTGATATTTGTGTAATTGATGATGGCGATTCTTACGAACAATTAGCTCCTTATTCATTCGATGACATACCCAACGTAGATATGGACAAAATGCTGATCACGATTGGAGATGGAAATTTTCTTGGGACAGATAGCCTTGGAGCCTGTATCGCAATTTGCTTACGAGGGGAGACAAAAGATGACGTACCTATTTTGGCTCTTTGGCATCGCACACCAGCCAGCGACCTTCCTTTTGAAGAAGGAATTCATAGATTAAAACATAAAATGTACCAAATGGGATGCGACTTATTATCAAATATCGAAGTATTTGCCATCGGAGGACAAAACCCATCATCAAGTAATTCCGTTAAAGAGTCTCCACAATCTCCATCCTCCCTTGTATCGTCTCCCACTCCAGGAACTTTGGAAGAAGAAGCGGATCTCCTTGAAAAAGCACAACACCTGAACATCCAAGGAGTACTTTTCAATTTCTCTGAGAGTCAGCGTGAGCCTTTAGAAGTTGTCTTGACTTCCTCTAAAATTTTCGTCAGCAAGCAATTCAATATATTTCAGAGTTCTGAATCAAATAAGGAAGCTGGCGTTGTGTTTCTGGAAAATTCTGAATAGGCTGAACGTCTACAAATCGCGCCTATACTGACTCCGATTTTGACGCCATGTAAAGCCGCTTTACAATGATGTCAATCCTCTTGATATTTGGCTTTGATCTGCTCCATTACAGAAGGATCCGCCAAGGTGGTTGTATCCCCTGCGACCCGCCCTTCGGCGATGTCGCGCAAAAGCCTGCGCATGATTTTGCCACTCCGAGTTTTTGGCAAATCATTGATGAAGATGATCCTCTCCGGTTTGGCAAATGAGCCGATGATTTGTGCCACATGGAGCTTCAACTCTTCTTCGAAGCCAGGTTGAAAGGAGGCTTTTTCTTTCGGTGTAACGAAGGCGACGATTGTTTGTCCTTTGATGGGGTGCGGAATCGCAATGGCGGCCGCTTCAGCGACACTTCGGTGATCGACGAGAGCGCTTTCAATTTCCATCGTCCCTAGTCGATGGCCCGAGACATTGATGACGTCGTCTACTCGCCCCATCAGCCAAAAATAGCCGTCTTCATCGAGCTTTGCTCCGTCGCCTGTGAAATAGCTCCCATTTTTCCAGTAGGTTTTTTCATAGCGAGCCGGATCTCTGTGAACGCCGCGCAGCATCGAAGGCCACGGCGAAGCGATAGTCAAATATCCCGATGTTTGCGGCTGTCCTGCTTCATCGACAATCTTGGCATCGATTCCCGGCAGGGGGAAGGTGGCGCTCCCTGGTTTGAGCGGCGTTACTCCCGGAATGGGAGAGATCATGATGCTTCCCGTCTCGGTTTGCCACCAAGTATCGACGATGGGGCACCTTCCTCCTCCGATATGTTGGTGATACCACGCCCACGCTTCCGGATTGATCGGCTCTCCTACCGAGCCCAAGAGGCGCAATGAAGAGAGGTCGCATCCTTGCGGCCACTCTTCTCCCCACTTCATGAAAGTCCGAATCGCTGTAGGCGCGGTGTAGAGGATTGTGACTCCATATTTCTCGATCAATTTCCAAAAGCGGTTCCGCTCGGGGAAATCGGGGGCCCCTTCGTAGAGCAGCTGGGTCATCCCATTGGCGAGGGGTCCGTAGGCAACATAACTGTGCCCTGTAATCCAGCCGACATCGGCTGTGCACCAGTAAATATCGCTCGGCTTTGCATCAAAAACCCATTGAGTCGTCATGGTGGCGCCCACCAAATAACCGCCTGTTGTGTGGACAATTCCCTTCGGCTTCCCTGTCGTCCCCGATGTATACAAAATGAATAGCTCATCTTCAGCATCCATCGATTCGGGAGGACATTCAGTCGGAGCTTCGCCGATTAAATGGTCGTACCAATGATCTCTCCCTGAAGTCAGAGCGATAGGTTGTTGGGTGTGTCTGACGACGACAACATTTTGCACCGTGGGAACTGCCTTGAGCGCCTGGTCGGCCATCTCCTTCAGCGGAAGGAGTTTTCCTTTCCGAAATCCTCCATCGGCTGTGATCAAAAGCTTCGCTTCGGCATCCACCATCCGATCTTTAAGCGATTCGGCTGAAAATCCTGCGAAAACGACAGTATGGACAGCTCCAATTCGGGCGCAGCTAAGCATAGCGACGACAGCTTCAGGGATCATTGGCAGGTAAATCGCCACCTTGTCCCCTTTTCGAATGCCCAATTTTTTCAGAGCTTGGCTGAATTGGTTAACCTCGGCATACAGTTCTTCATAAGTGATCGATTTCTCTTCGCCCCTTTCTCCTTCCCAAATCAGCGCAGTTTTGTTCTGAGTCGATGTCCCCATGTGCCGATCAAGGCAGTTGTAGCAAGCATTGAGTTTGCCTCCGACGAACCATTTTGCATACGGAGGTTTCCAATCAAGCACTTGATCCCAGGGTTTGAACCAATCGAGACATTCAGCCTGTTTGGCCCAAAACGCTTCCCGATCTTGAGCAGCTTCTTCGAATAGTGTCGAATTTTTCACATTGGCCTCTTTTCTAAAATCTTCGGAGGGAAAGAAGACGATAGCTAAAGTATAAAAAAAACTAAACCCCATTAGTCGACCCTTCCAATTCTGTAGAGAATCGGCTCCTTGGCGGCTTCGGGATCTTCTTTGTTGATCTGTTCATTTGCGGCAACGAATTTGGTCAAGGTATCTACAATTTTATTCAAACGGCTCGACTCATGCCTGGTTTTTCCCTGTGAAGTCGCCACCTCAAGATAAAATTTCCCCTCTCTTTTCGAGTCGAAGACAGATTTCGCCACAAAGATCGACTTTTGCAGTAACTTTGGATCTACTACAGCTTCTTGAGCGCTGAGCTCGGGAATTAGATCCACTGAAACGAGAAATTCATGCTTCGCCGCTTTAAATCGCCTCTCAATAATCTCAAATGAAAAAACAGCTCTCTGATCGAATTGAGCGTGAGGTTTGGTAGTATTTGCATTACTCCTCCAAGCAACTGATGCATCAAAAAAGGCGCAGATGGCCAAAAGATTGCGAAAGGGGAAAGAAGAAAATTGGGGATTGTCACCCCTTGCAAGTTCCTTGATCCTTGCCGATGAAAAAACAACATAGTCTCCGCCGAAACCGGCGCTTATTTCGTTTTTGAATGCTTGAGCTGGCGAAACAGATGATGACATATTCTTCTCCATAAAAAGGGGATGAAGGCTAGATCTTTCGAAAAATAAAATCAACACCTCCTCTATTCAAAAAAAATCCTTTCCGATAAAAGGAACTTTGGGTAAGTTTGTGGGTCTTTGCTATGCGTAATGTCATCCTGATTTTTATTTGCTTGGTTGCAGCGGTAGGGTCCTTCTGGGCCTGGAACTCGATGCCTCGTTTCCGCTCCCGTCTTGAAGACGTGGTGAGCACCGGCTCGTTCCAAACTCTCGAAGTTCGCTACTCCGCGGAAAATATCATGGACATGCACCGCAAGGAACTCCTCAAAGACAGCGACCACATCTTCCTTGAGCCTGCTCTAAAATTCGTTCCCTATTTGCTGATGGAAGTAAAGTATACACGGAACCTCGACAAGACAGGCGAAGGAGTGATTTTGTGGGGCCTTCTAGACGGAGAGATGGTCATCAACACAAGCACGTGGGAAAAAACGCACGGCTTCACCGACTGCCTCGCCTCGAACGCCACCCGACAAGAATTCAGAATCATCAACGCCTTGGCTGCCCGAGGCGGCGCCTGGGACCGAGATGGCCTTTCTCACTTCCTGAATATCGAGAACAATATTCTCGACAACTGGATCGATGGATGCCGCAAGAAAAGCCTTATCGTCCAAAATGGGAATGTCTACCGGCTCCATCTCCAAAATCCAAAGCTGCAAGTCATTCCCGAGACAAAACTCGAGCAATGGCTCGTCACAAAATCGACCAAAAATGCGATTCGCGTGAAAAGACGCTACCGCCCAGCGCAAATTGAAAATATCGCAAAAGCCGCATTCGGAGGCGATTTCGCCATCCGCAAGTCGACAGAAGTCTTTTTGCCCGTCTATAGCATCGTCGTCCAAAATCCCGACGGCACCCAGATGACAACCTACTGGAACGCTCTGAACGGAAAACGGATGTCTCAGCCGACATTTATTGAATAAAACTATTTTTATTGAGTTTTATTTATAAAATCGCTTTAATCGTATTCGTTTATAAACAAATAGGAAATAATCATCCGATCTTAGGATTTCCCGTTTCGAAAATACACTTGCTTGAAACAGGGAACCTTAGGTAAAATCTTCACTTTTTACTGGCTCGCGGAAAGATGGCTGAGCGGCCGAAGGCACGTCCCTGCTAAGGACGCGTACTCCGTTAAGGGGTACCGAGGGTTCAAATCCCTCTCTTTCCGTTCTTTTCTTACTTCCTTTCAACAGACTTTTTTTGTAACCTGAATTCATGCCTGAGCCTGAAAACAAGAAAGTGCGCGTTCCACCCAATTCGAAAGAATCGGAAATGATGGTTTTGGGATGCATGCTCACAAGCGTAAATGCCCTGAATGTCGCCTCCGACAGCCTCGATGTCGCCGACTTCTATTACACCGAACACCAGATCGTTTTCACCGCTCTCAAGATCGCTTATAAGGCCGACAAACCGGCCGACATTCACCTCATCGCAGAAGAGCTTAAGCGCCAAGATAGACTTGAAAGCATCGGCGGCGTCAGCTACCTCACGACGCTGGCCCAGTATGCAGGCACCTCGGCCTTCATCGAGGAATATGTGAATCTCGTGCGAGACAAAGCTCTCTTGCGCCGGATGATCGACGCTGCACAAAGAATCGAAAAATCGGCTCTCGACGATCCCCCGAATGTAGGAGCTGTCCTCGATGAAGCGCAAGCGCAACTTTTCAATATTTCCCAAGCGACGCAAAGAAACGCCGGCGTCACGATCAAGGAATTGATCAGCGGAGTCAAAGCCGAAACAGGGATGCCCTTTCTCAAAGAACTCCAAGAAAGGCAACAGCTTTTTCAAGAAAAAGGGCCTAACGAAAGCAATATCACAGGCATTCCAACGCACTTCCTCGATATGGACAAAATGCTCAACGGCTTTCTCCCATCGAACCTTATCATTCTTGGCGCCCGCCCTTCCATGGGTAAAACAGCTCTGGCCATCAATATTGCAGAGAACATTTGCTTTAAGAACAACATACCTGTCGGCATCTTCTCGCTCGAAATGAGCGCGACTCAGCTCCTCCACCGAATCATCTGCTCGCAAACCGAAGTTGAGTCGAGCAAAATCGTCACCGGCTCTCTCTCGGGGCAAGAATATCAAAAAATCGTCGCTGCAGCTCACTCGATGCAAAAGCATGTGATGATCATCGATGATCAGCCCGGCCTAAAAATCACCGACATTAGAGCCCGATCCCGCCGAATGAAGGAAGCATACAACGTAGGCTTTATCGTCATCGACTATCTTCAGCTGATCTCCGGCTCAGGAACAAACCGCTCTTCTGAAAGCAGACAGATTGAGATCTCTGAGATTTCGCGGATGCTTAAAACTTTGGCGCGCGAGCTCAACATCCCCATTCTCTGCGGAGCGCAGTTATCTCGGAAAGTAGAAGAACGTCAAGGCCATCGTCCTATGATGAGCGACCTCAGAGAGAGCGGAAGCTTGGAGCAGGATGCCGACGTAGTTATGTTTCTTTTCCGCCGTGATTACTATGACAAAAACGACAAACCAGGCCTAGCAGAGATCATCGTCGCCAAAAACCGCCATGGCGGGGTAGGCGATATCAGTCTCACCTTTAGAAAAGAATTGGGCCAATTCACTAATTATACCTCTCTCCAGGTCCCGTCTCAGGTCAAATCGAATAGGGAAGCATTTTCGGCTTTTAGTCCATAAACCCCTTACTTCCAGCTAGATGCAAAACAATATAAACAATTATTTTTTCGCAAATCTTTGAAAGAGGGTTGCTAAGTTTCCTTCCGATCCTTACAATAGTGCCAGTTTATAAAGCCTTTTGCATTAGGGAGAATATGGCCTCAGTAAAGAAAAAACGCAGAGCGAAAATTGCTCGGCACAAGCGCAAGAAGCGCCGCCGCCGCGATCGCCACAAGAAGAAATAGTAACTGTCTTTTAAGCGGGTTCAGAAAGGCCCGCTTCTTCTCCTACTAAAAATTTATGTGGAAATATCCTAAGGAATATGACGTCCTCGTAATCGGTGCGGGGCACGCCGGATGTGAAGCTGCGCATGCGTCTGCACGTATGGGCGCGGAAACGCTTCTTTTGACGATGAATCTCGACACCATCGGCAAAATGAGCTGCAATCCTTCCGTCGGCGGGACCGCCAAAGGGCATATCGTCCGCGAGATCGACGCCATGGGTGGCCTGATGGGCAAAGTAGCCGACAGGACGAGCATCCAATTCCGGATGCTCAACGCCTCCAAGGGTCCCGCCGTCCGATCCCCCCGCTCCCAAGCCGACAAGGCCGCCTATGCCCTGGAAATGAAATTCCGGCTCGAGAAGACCGAGCATCTGGAGATCAAGCAGGGGACCACCGAAGCCCTCATCGTTGAAAATGGGCGGATCCTCGGGGTCACAACCCAAGAAGGAATTGAGTACCGAGCCAAGAACGTCGTCATCTCTTCGGGGACCTTTATGCGAGGGCTCCTCCATATTGGACAAACAAATTTTTCAGGCGGCCGGGGCGGCGATAAAGCCTCTATGGGACTCTCCCCATCGCTCGAAGCGCTCGGATTCCAACTCGGCCGCCTAAAGACTGGGACGCCGCCCCGAATCAACCGGCGAAGCGTCGATTTTTCAAAGTGCGAAGAGCAGCCTGGCGACGAAGGGGTCTATTTCTCCTATGACGAACCTGAAATCAGGATGCCCCAAGTTCCCTGCCACATCACTTACACGACACCCGATACGCACGAGATCATCCGCAATAATCTCCACCGCTCCCCCCTCTTTGCCGGCACAATAAAGGGAGTAGGCCCCCGTTATTGCCCCTCGATCGAAGACAAAGTTGTCCGTTTCGGTGACAAGGAGCGGCACCAGATCTTCTTGGAGCCAGAAGGTCTAACGACCCAAGAGATCTACGTCAACGGCATCTCCTCCTCTCTCCCATTCGATGTCCAACTCGACGTCATCCATAGCGTGATCGGCCTCGAAAAAGCTGAAGTGATGCGCCCCGCCTACGCAATCGAGTACGATTATGTGAAAAGCGACCAAGTCTACCCCACTTTGGAAACAAAACTGGTCGAAGGCCTTTTTCTCGCGGGGCAAATCAACGGGACCACAGGCTATGAAGAGGCGGCAGGACAAGGGCTAATCGCGGGGATCAACGCCGCTTGCAAAGCCCTCGGCAAACCCTCCTTTTCTCTCAAGCGAAGCGACGGCTACATTGGAGTGATGATCGACGACCTCATCCGTTTTGAACTCACCGAGCCCTACCGAATGTTCACCAGCCGCGCCGAACATCGCCTTTTGCTTAGACAGGACAACGCCGACCTGCGGTTGCGCCCCATCGCTTACGAGCTTGGAATGATCTCCCGCGATCAATACGACCGGTCTGTCCTAAAACAACAAACCATCGATCAAGAAACCGAACGCCTCTCCAAAGTATTCAAAACCATCGACGGCAAAGGGACTAATTTGGCCCAATTGATTTGCCGGCCCGACTGGACTTACCAGATGGCTTTGACCTCCTTCCCCGAAGTGATCGCCGATTTTGGAACCGATCTCAACCAGCAAATCGAACTCGAACTCAAATACGCGGGCTACATCGAAAGACAGCAAAAAGAGGTCGCCAAACTCGAAAATCTGGACGCTGTCAAAATCCCGAAAGATTTCGACTACGCCTCCGTTGTCGGCCTCCGAACCGAAGCCCGTCAAAAACTGGCCCGATTCACTCCCGAAAACTTAGGACAGGCGTCCCGCATTTCTGGCGTCTCTCCGGCCGACATCTCGATTCTCTTGATCGCCTTGCAGAAACGGTAAAGATGGAGTATGGTGATCACATGCACAAAAAGATCAATCTTCCGACTCTCCTCATCATCTCAGATAACCCCTCGATCATCTCTTGGATAAAGAATCATCTCGATCCTCAGTTCTTCCCAATTGAAGCCCGAAGCGAGCTAAAAGCGCTCGAAATTCTCCGATCAACTCCGCTCGATTTCATTATCCTCGACTCTTCGATGGAAGATATCGATCCTCTCTCTCTATGCAAATCTCTAAGAAACGCAAGCCCCCTCACACCGATTCTTTTGATCACTGGGCGGCTCAAAAAAAGCTATCTCAACGATGCCTTGGAAGCAGGAGCGACCGATTTCCTGAATGCCCAACTTGATCCAGAAGAATTGGAGATGAGGATCGCCACAGTCCGCAAAGCAGCTGCTTTGCGAGAAAAAACACACGACATCTCTTCAGCGATCTCATTCCCAAAAGAAAAAACATCCTCCGCCTATCTCAAAAATAAGATCCTTTTCCACAGCCAAATTCTCGAATTCTTAAACGGGGCAAGAAGGCCCATCAGCCTCCTTCTCGTGCAGGTCGACCACTTTTCAAAACTCCAATCGGAGAGGGAATACACCTTCATCGAAGAATTTCTTTTGAAAGTACACCAACTCATCCAATCCTCTCTCAAAGAGACCGATTTAGCGATTCCCTCTTCAGAAGGGAGATTTATTCTCCTCTCGGAAGAACCCCCTCGTTCTCTGGCTGAACATTTACATAATAAAGAATCGCCCCTTAGCACCCTCTCCATTGTATTCTGCTCCATAGAACCGACCGAAACTGCCTTAAATTCCGCTATTCATCTCGCCATCTCCAAGCTTAAGAACGCCCCAGCAAAATGCCTCATCTCTATCGACAAGGATCTTCCATGAAATACATTCTTCCCCTCTTTTTCGCTGCCTCTCTTTTCGCCGACGACAATCTCCCCGCCATCGCCGCCAGCGGAACCAAAAGCCTCGTCGTCATTGAAGCGAAATCCCGAGCTAGCGATCTTGCACAGGCGTTCGATCTATTAAAAAGAGATAAGTCGACTTTGAAAATCAACATGCGCACAACCAGCGGGGCCAATATCCCTAACGTCGTTGAATTGACCCCATCCACCAATGGAACACTTCTCTTTCTAAAAATTCTTTCGAGCCAAGGCCTTCGCTATCAAGTTGTATTCACCGATGAAGTCGCGGAGATCAACTATTCCCAATAAGCTCTATTTTCTACATCTTCAAAACGTCCCGATCTTCGAACAACTCCAAATTGAAGAAGCGCTCCTACGCGCCGATACGAGAAATTTTTGTATCGTCAATTCAGGCTCTCCTCGCGCCATCGTGATGGGTATTTCTGGAAAACCGGACGAACTTCTTCATGTCGAGCGGGTCCGTCAAGCCCAGATCCCCGTCATCAAAAGATACAGCGGCGGCGGGACAGTCATCGTCGATGAGGAGACCCTTTTTATCTCCTTCCTCTTTGCTAAAGAGACCATCGATGTAGCTCCATTCCCAGAGCCGCTCCTACGTTGGTCGGGAGAACTCTACGCTAAGAGCTGGAATATTCCCGAGTTTCACCTACGAGAGAACGACTACGTAATCGGACAAAAAAAGTGCGGAGGCAATGCCCAATACATCCGCAAAGACCGGTGGCTCCATCATACCTCTTTTCTTTGGGACTACCGGGAATCAAACATGGAGTATCTCCAGCTTCCCCCGAAACGTCCCCAATACCGGCTCGATAGAGCTCACAGCGACTTCCTCTGCCGCCTAAAAGACTTCGCCCCCTCTCCCCAAACTCTTATCGGCCAGCTCAAAACCGAGCTTGTAAAGCGGCTTTACATTCAAGAGATCACCCCCCAAGAACTTTCCTTCCCTCCTCACCGCCAAGCTTCCTGCCTCCTATCCATTTAATCGCCTTTCCTGATAAACAGAGAAAAAGGAGGTCCCATGCGCGCAGTTGAATGGCTGAAAAAGCAATTTTTACATTTATTGCCGCCATTCGTCTTCTTTTTCATCGCCTTCAACCTCCTCAATGTCACAGAAGGGATAGGCAATGACACAGGAAATTTTGAACTTTTCAGCTTCTTCAATGTATTTTTAGCTTCTGTAATCGTAGCCAAAGTTCTCATCGTAGTCGACAACCTCCCTTGGATTGATATTTTTCCCGAAAAACCTTTGATCTATAATGTTCTTTGGAAAACTTGGATTTACGGGTTTGTGGCCTTTATCTTCAGGATTGCTTTTCGCTATTTACCCTTGGCCTATCAAGCCAAGAGCTGGGCGGGCGGGAAAGATCTATTTCTCGAACAAGTCGACTGGATTCTCTTTTTTACGATTCAAGGCTGGTATTTCATCCTTTTTGCTCTCTTTGTTTCGATCCGGGAACTTGTCCTGCTTGCCGGGACCGATAAAGCCAGAAAATCATTTTTTGGATTCTAAAATTCTTTTCCCCATTTGTGGGTGGTGGCAAAAAACGGACCCTGTGGTACAATACCATCCAAAGAATTAATAAGGTGATCCTATTCTTAAGAAACTGCAAGGAAATTATCGTTGGTTCATAGCGAGCATGATCTTTTTCATCACGCTAATTAACTTCATTGATCGTTCAGCGATCTCTTTTGTCATCGGACCACTAAAAGAAGAATTTCACTTTACCGATTTTGAGTTTGGTCTGATTCTTTCAGCATTTGCGGCTGGATACATTCTCCTGACGGTCCTAGGCGGATGGCTCGTCGATAAATGGGGAGCGCGATTCATGTGGCCAGTGGCAGCTGTCGCTTGGTCGCTTTGTGTCGGCCTACTTGGACTTGCAACAGGTTTCTGGGGATTCATTGTCCTCCGATTTCTCCTTGGCGTGGCTGAAGGACCCCATTTCCCTGCCATGACCCGCTCGATTAGCAACTGGCTATCTCCCAAAGAGAGAGCTCGAGCGCTTTCCCTTGGCTTAGTCGCCATCCCTCTTTCTTCCGTAGTTGGAGCTCCAATTACCTCTTATCTCGTCGCAGATTTTGGATGGCGAGCTATGTTTTTCATCATTAGCGCGACGGGTGTTGTTTGGGCTGTCCTCTGGTATGCGTTTTTTACCGATTCTCCTGAAGAATCCCGCTACGTGAATGAGGCAGAGAAGAAAATTATTTCAACCCCCTCTCTCTTCAAATCGGAACAGAAAAAAACCCTGGTCGATTGGAAATATATCCTGACGCACCCCGCCTTGATTGCGAACAATATTGCCTATTTCGCCTTTGGGTATATGCTTTTCTTTGCGACTCTCTGGCTGCCAGGATATTTCTTGTCTCAGCACGGATTGAATCTGAAGAGCGTAGGTTGGTATCTGACGATCCCTTGGCTTGTTGGAGCGATCTTCTTGAAGGCCGGAGGCATCCTTTCCGACTACCTGTATAAAAAAACTGGGAAAAGCCGAACAGCTAGATCCCATGTGATTTGGATCTCTCAACTCTTAGCAGCGATTTTCTTTGTTTTCCTGAGCTTCACAAATAGCTTGGGGCTCTCAATCTTCTTCCTAAGTTTAGCCCTAGGGTTTGGATTAATGCCTCAACCTGCATTTTTTAGCATTAACATCGATGTAGCCAAGGAAAGGGCTGGATCCGCTCAAGGGATCACATCTAGCTGCCTTTCGCTGGCTGGAATCATAGCCCCGATGGTTACTGGATGGCTAGTAGATAAAACTCAAAGTTACCAGGCAGCTTTTCTGCTTCTGGCAGCGCTGACTGGAATTGCGGTGATCACAGTCGTCCTTTTCCACCACCCTGATCGGGCTTGGAAATGTTCGCCATCGAAAAAGAAAGCGTTCTCAAACGTTTGAGAAAATATGGGGAGACGGCCAAGACCGGTCAACTGGCCTCTCTCTTTTACCTATTCTCCCACCTCGGTCTACACAGATTTAAGCGCTAATTTGCTTAAAAATTTCCTCTCCTCTCCAAACCCAGCAGACCACCTACATATTTCACCCGTCATTGAAGAGGGGCGGGTCCACCCTCACTTACAGATTCTAAAAATCACCAAAACACTCGAGTACAAAGGACCAAAACCTCACCCATTAGCCGAATTGGAAGCTTTTGCCGGACACACCCATTGTGGACTTTTTGCTATCAACCCCATCCCCAAAGAGACCGAATTAGGGGAATATGTGGGAGAAATTTCTATAGGCCAACAAGAAGAAAGTGGGACTCGGGGAGTCCATTGCTGGCACGCCCAATTTCGCGACTTTTGGGTGAATATCTCCTCGGAAAGAATCTGCAACGAATTAGCTTTCGCTAACGATTTTCGGGGACTGCAAGCAGCCCCCAACGCGAGAATCAAATGGATTCTCCATCGAGGTTCTTACTATTTTGGCTTTGAAACAATTCAAGCAATCGAGGCAGGGGAGGAAATTTTAGTCGACTATGGCAAGACCTGGGAAAAAAAACTCTGCCGAAAGGGGTCTGACCACTCGCTCAGTCAACCGTGTAGTACACGTGGGGCCTCTTCCCAGGGAGGGCACGAGGGCCGTAGCCTGGCGTCGAAGTCCCCTAAAGAGTGATTGTCGTTGATGGGCATATTATGGTAGCCAGAGTATCCCTAACAGCAGAGAAAAACTATTCTTCCCTTAACTCTGATTTAACGCAAAATAAATCATACACATTTCCCTCAAATCTCTTTATACATCTGATAACAAGACATTTAGAGAAAGATTTATTTCCCCGAGTCCGGCAATCCGAGGAAATCTTTTAAGGCTTGCTTTGTCGATTCACGTCCGATCAATGCCAAAGATTCGGTCAAAGGGATGTTTTTTGGGCAAACTCGGGCACAGTTTTGAGCATTTCCACAACCAGCTATCCCTTCTTCACTCAACGCAGCTCGAAGTCTATCGGGTTTCTCAAAGGCGCCAGCTGGATTGCTATTGAATAAGCGTATTTGGGACATGGCTGCGGGCCCCATGAAAGCGGAATTTTCATTCACTTGCGGACAGCTCTCCGAGCAACACCCGCAGGTCATGCAAGTTGAAAGAACGTAGAGAGCCTCTTGCACTTCAGGATTCACTTTGGGGCCATTTTGCCCTGTGTCCCACGTACCTTCAACAGAGACCCACGCTCTGACTTTTTTTAATGCTTCGAACATTTTGGTCCGATCGACGACCAAGTCTCGGATGAGCGGAAATTTCGTAAAAGGGGCCAGAGTAATGATATCGGAATCTTTTAGATAGGACTCAATCAAAGCAGTGCAAGATTGTCTCGGCTTTCCATTCACCAACATGGAGCAAGAGCCGCACACCTCTTCTAAACACCCCTGCTCCCAAGCGACAGGAGTTGTTTTTTTCCCTTCGCGATTCACAGGGTGCTTTTGGATATCCATCAACGCTGAGATGACATTGATTCCTGGATATACTTTCAGTTCAAATTCTTCCCAGTACTGATTCCCTGGTATACCGCGGTAGATCTTCAGAATGAATTTTTTCATAAGGGGAGCTGAATGTTTGAGGGTATATTCTTCAACGTCGGCTTCACTTTTTTCGCCTTGCTATAATCTCTCTTTATAGGGTCAAGATGGCGGATGTCAACCGATTCGTAAGAAATATCTGGCTCATCTTTCTTCGGATCGTAAGTGGCGATTGTAGTTTTGAGCCAGTTGTCATCATCCCGTTCAGGGAACTCCGGTTTATAGTGAGCGCCCCTAAATTCGTTCCTCAAAAGGGCCCCTTTTGCAATCACAAGAGCCAATTCGATCATGGCGGGGAATTGTTTTGCAAAAACATAGGTTTGATTGAGCGTCTTTCCCCGGTCGTCTAAAGAAATATGCTTATATCGTTCCCGAATTTCTTTTAGCTTTTCAATCGTCTTTTCCAAGTCGGGATTATCCCTTTTCACGCTTACATATTGAACCATCCAGTCGGCCATCTCATCGTGCAGTACGTGAACATTTTCTTTCCCTGAGCGGTGAAGAAGTTCATTTTGCGATTTCTCCTCAATCGACAAAGCTTCCTTGAATATACTTTCATCGACGTTATCGTAGGTAAATTCCGCAACATACCGGGGCACCTCAACTCCTGTGACCAATCCACCGAAAATACAAGACAGGAGAGAATTGGCACCCAGTCGATTCGCGCCATGATATTGATAGTCCGACTCTCCCACATTGAAGCAGCCAACTAAATTCGTCATTTGTCTATATCGGCTCCAACGATCTGGATCGTCTGCTGCCGGCCAGTCAACCCATCCGCCACCCATCGTGTAGTGAACTGCCGGATAGATTTTCATCGGTTTTTTTCGCGGGTCGTCTCCCATGAATTTTTGGTAGATCTCTAAAATGGCCTCTAATTTGTGGTGCTTTTCGGGCGGCAAATGGGTGAGATCCAAATAGACCTGCATTTTCCCTTCGACTCCAAGACCCATTTCACAAACGCGCAGCACCTCTCTTGCGCCAATATCGCGAGGAACGAGATTGCCAAAAGCTGGGTACATCTCCTCTAAAAAGAACCATGGCTCACCCGTTTTACCGCAGGGTCTAACGGATCCGTCCGGGAATTCGATTGACTTCGATGAATTTCCAGGAACCCATATTCTTCCTCCTTCGCCGCGCGACGATTCAGAAATGAGCCTCATTTTATCTTGACCCGGAATCGCCGTGGGGTGGATTTGAATGAATTCCCCATTCGCATATTTCATTCCCTGCATGAACAATCTGCCGTTGGCAGCTCCAGTGCAAAAAGTCGAATTCGTCGATCGCTTGTAAATAAGCCCAAGTCCACCCGTTGCAATCACAACAGCATCGGCTTTTAGAACATGGAGCTTCAAATTATATAAATCGTGAAGGACAACCCCGCAGGCCTTTCCTTCGTCATTGAGAATCAGGCGGAGAAATTCATGATTTTCATATTTTTCAACCATCCCCTTCGCTTCATATCTCCTCACCTGTTCATCTAAAGAATAGAGGAGTTGCTGGCCTGTCGAAGCGCCGCAAAAAGCGGTTCTGTGATAGAGCGTACCGCCAAATCTCCTAAAATCGATCGATCCTTCTAAGGTCCTGTTGAAAGGGCACCCGATCCGATCGAGCATTCTAAGAATAGCTGGGCCGGCCATACACATCTCCAAAATGGGCGGCTGGTTGGCTAGAAAATCGCCTCCTTTAATAGTGTCGTACGCGTGAATTATTGGAGAATCGTCCTCACCTTTCAAATTGACAGCGATGTTGATACCCCCTTGAGCGCAAACCGAATGAGATCTTCTCACTTTGGTCACAGAGATCAACTTGACGCGGCAATCTTTCTCGCACAGTTTCATCGCTGTCGACAATCCTGCGAGTCCGCCTCCAACTACAATTACTTCTTTTTTTCTCATATTCAAACTCGCAAGTTGACCCAGTAGGTGCCCCAGATCGCGGCGAGCCCTAAGAAAGTTAAAAGACTTATACCAATTACGCTGAGAGGGATCATCGCTTTTTGAGATCGATAGGAGAGAATAGCCCCCCAAGAAATCAAAAATGTCCAAAATCCATTGAACGCATGAAAAGCCGCGGCCAAGACGAAAATTGTGTACAACGCTATCTGAATAGGACTCTTGAAGGCATTTCTCACAACAAGGAGCATCGCAGTACCTACGTCAGGACCGGTCGCTTGAACCATTCCATCTTTGCCCACTTTCATTTCTACTCCGAGCCTCTTCGATAGACTTTTCAACCCATCGTCATAGCTGATCTCGACAAGCCATCTCTCTTTCCCTGCAACAACTACTTTCTGCGGGTACTCATAAAATCGCATTTGCCCTACGTGAGCGATGACTCCAAATAACAATATCCAAGAGGAGAGTCTTTGCCAGGTAAAACTTCTATTTCTCCCGTAGTTCAAAGATGGCGTCGAGCCATCTGAACCTCCCGAATTTGTCTTCGCTTGAAAAATTCGACTGACACCCCACACCATGTGGACTGCAAAAGGAAATCCGATTAAAACTGCTTCAATGACATATAAGAATGGAAGCGATTCCAGTGAATTAACCAATCTGACAAATGTGTGTCCATCATCGCCAATCCATAGAGCTGCCTGAGAATTAACAATGAGATGCTCACTAAGAAATAAAACGAGCCACAGGCCCATCAGAGAGTGGACCCTGCGCCAAATGAACGCTGAAGAAACAGCGGTATTCTTCATGCAAATCCCGGTGTAAAATTACTTTTTAACTGGGATTTTTCTATTTGACAAGCTCAAAAATTAGGCGTGATATACTGAACTGTCTTTCATTTCGCGCAATGCAACGTAAGCTTTGTAATCGGAAAAGGCGCTAATTAAGTTGCCAGTGAGTTCCTGTAAAGCAATGAAAAATGCGTAAAGCGATTCAGGACCCTTTTCTTTGTATTTTTTTCCACAAAACAACCCAGAATTTAAAACAAGAATCCCATCCAAATCTGATTCATTCAGTTTTTTTTGAATGGTCTCCATCGTCTTCCAACCTCTAAATCCTACAGCAAAGTGAGGAATGCGCTCGGGCATTCTCCCATAACTAATCCAGTCGGCGTAACTGCGCCTAAGTTGAGATAGCTTCTGATGTGAGCTGAGAACTTCACTCCACTGTCCAACTAAATCGGATTTGACTTCAATGACGGCGCAAACCCCCTCAGCTAGATAGAGACGAGGAGTATTCATCCCATTGACTAAAGGGAAGCTCACTGAATTGCTATATTCGATCACTATGTCGAGTTGGCCAGAGCGTTGTCCCGATAGATCGGTAATATCACCGCATCCGACCCGAAACGGGGG
The DNA here is from genome assembly GCA_018239895.1 of Verrucomicrobiota bacterium. Classification (GTDB taxonomy): domain Bacteria; phylum Chlamydiota; class Chlamydiia; order Chlamydiales; family SM23-39; genus SZAS-17. The sequence continues at coordinate 346,360 of JAFEGL010000003.1, read as the reverse complement.
GGCGATGATATTGCTTAAAGCACTTTGAATAAAAAGCTCTCTTTCGAGCCCTTTCGAAGCAGACGAGAGGGTTGTTCCTCCTGCATCGGACGCTCGAAAATAATTTAAAAGAGCTTGAAGGCGATTCATTACATGAACATTAGGCATATTATTTCTGTATATTTTAGATAGAAGTATATATCAAAAATCAAAATATGTTAATTATTTTATAGAGGATCAGATGGTTGAAGTTTATCTCTGTAGGCACGGCGAAACCGAGTGGACCTTATCGGGACAACACACTAGCTCGACAGACATCCCCCTGACTTCAAAAGGACGGCAACAAGCCCATTCCCTAGGAGTTCGGCTCAAAGGAATCGCTTTCTCAAAAGTCTACTCCAGCCCCATGAAACGGGCTCTCGAGACTTGTAAAGTCGCTGGCTTTCAGCCCACTATAGAACCTCTCGCTGTCGAATGGAACTATGGCGACTACGAAGGTCTCGACCATGCCCAAATAGTAAAACAGAATCCTAAATGGGACCTCTTTACTCAAGGGTCTCCCGGCGGCGAGTCTCCACAAGAAATAGGAGCGAGGGCAGACCACCTCATCGAAACAATCCTTCGGCAATCAGGCCCCATCGCTCTCTTCTCTCACGGCCATTTTCTCCGAGTTTTTGCAGCCCGTTGGGCTGGCTTAAAACCAGAACAGGCACAAATATTTATCCTCTCGGTCGCCTCAGTCAGCATTCTTGGCTACGAGAGGGCTCACAGAGCGGTCAAACTTTGGAACGATACCAGCTTCATGTAAAGCGGCTTTACATTCGAAAAAATTTTCTCGCGTTTTGAGATGTCGCAATGGCTATCTCTTCTACAGAAATCCCTTTTGCTTGAGCCAAACAAGCGGCTGTTTCAAGAATAAAAGAAGGCTCGTTCTGCTGCCCTCGATATTTTTGCGGCGCTAGATAAGGCGTGTCGGTCTCGATCAAAATTTGAGAAAGGGGGGCCATTTGAGCGATATCTCTTAGAGATTGGCTTTTCTTAAAAGTGAGTATCCCGCTGAAAGAGAGATGCCAGCCCCGTGAAAATACCCCTTCGGCTTCTTCAGGCGTTCCCGTAAAACAATGAAGCACAGCGGGACTTCCTTTATAGCATTCATCGGTAATAGCGAAAAGATCCTCAAACGCATCTCTGCAGTGGAATATGACGGGGAGATTGCATTCCAGAGCCAATAACAGGTATCGGTTCAAAAATCTCTGTTGAGTCTCTTTTGGAGAATGTTCGTAGTGGTAATCAAGCCCGGTTTCCCCCACAGCCACCAATTTCCCCGACTTGGCCGCCTCTTCAAAGAGGGGAAAGGCCATCTCTCCCTCAGTTCCCACGTCGTGAGGCGTCGTAGATCCGGCATTTCGAATCTCTGAATATTGACTGGCCAGTTCAAGCCCCGATTTCAGTGTTTCGGGATCGGTACAAATATTGACTATTCGATCGACTTTTGCATTTCTTGCCCTTTGCATCACAGCTTCAATGTGAGGCAGAACTTGCGTTGAACTGAGGTGAGCATGGGAGTCGATGTACATCTTGTATCCTTGACTTTTACAAGATCTTAGATTATCTCCTTCTTATAATTCTTACTCAAGTACACATCATGGATCTTTTAGCAGCTGGCAATCCCTTCATCTCCGCCTACGTCCAATCCGACTGGTTTGGAAAGGGGATTTTTTGGGGTCTTTTTCTTATCTCCGCTCTGTCTTGGTCGATTTTGATCTACAAAATCTGGGTAGCTTCTCAGGTGAAGAAACTTTCTTTGGATTTTGCTGCGCAGTTTAACGACTCGTGTGACCTTTTGAATTTACAGTTTTCTCCGCAAAAAGGCAGGCTAGCAGAGGTACCGCATCCCTTTTTTGAAATATATAAGGCTTTCAAGCAAAACACTCTGAAGATCATCAACCGGAACCATTTTCTAGCGAACGAAGCAAAGGATCAAATCTTTTTATCTAAAGCTGACTTGGATCTGATCGCCACCGGGGTTTATTCGACGATTGCGGTGCAGCACAAAACACTAGAAAAAAATCTATTTGTGTTATCTACAGCAGTCACTTTAGGCCCATTTCTAGGTTTGCTTGGAACAGTTTGGGGAATTTTGCTGACTTTCACGCAACTTCACGGATCGGCGGCTACGGCCTCAATGCTTTCTGGGTTGTCTATGGCTTTAGCAACGACAGTCATCGGCCTTTTAGTCGCAATCCCGGCTCTCGTCGGATATAACTATTTGAAGAATGCGGGAAAAGAATATAGACGGGAAATGGAAGACTTTTCCGATCTTCTGCTGACTTCAGTAGAACTCCAGTATAGAAAATGAGAAAACCTCGCTCCTATTCTGATGACGATTCGCACGACGAACCTCTCATCAATTTAACCCCTCTCATCGACGTGGTATTCGTCGTTCTCATCACTTTTATGCTGATTGCTCCTGTCCTCGACTTAGATCATGTGGAGCTGGCCGCTAGTGGCCCCTCGAGTCAAAAAGAAGCATCGCCTGCGAATCAATCTCCTCTGTCGATCCATGTAAAAGCCGACAATTCGATCTGGTTTCAAGGCCAGGCTCTTTCTATTGGACAATTAGAGGAAAGGTTGAGAATCGAAAAGAAACGGCACCCTCACCAAACTCCTCAGGTCATTCAGGACTATCGAGCTCAATTTGGCACCTACCAAGCGGTTAAAAATACGCTTGAAATTTGTGGTTTTGATCAAATGGACGTAGTTTTAAAACCGAAATGACTTTGAAAAGCATCGTCAAATCTATTTGGGATCGATTTTTTCAACTCACCCGTAAAAACCAAGTGGCAGTCTCTATTTGGGGGCTCCATTTTCTGCTTCTCATCTGCCTGTTGATCCATCACGGAATATCGAGAGCTTTTCGACCAGCGCGTCCCATTTCAGTTCGAACCTTCATCCCCAAAACAACGACTCCTCCCTTGAAGGCAATTGCTACAATTCCCCAAGGGAAGTCAACGGCTTCGGTCAAACAAAAAGCTGTGCCACAAAAAAGCACGGCCAAAAAACAGGTCAAATCATTGGCTACCGCTAAGCCGAAAGCTGGGCCTTCATCAGCAAAAAATAAATCGAAAGAGGAGATCAATACAGTTCTCGAAGCATTTAGCGAGCTTGAAAAGGCCCCTGTTTCAAAAAATTCTTCCATCGAGATCCCGTCGCCCATCCAAATTCACAAACCTGTAGTCCAAGAGTCTGCAATCAATCTAAGTTACAGTGAATTTTTAGTCGCCTACTTACAGGAAACCCTCGATCTACCTGAATATGGCGAAGTCAAAATCAAATTGTCGATCGATCGAGATGGCAGAGTTTTGGATAGCTCTGTCCTCTCGTCGGAAAATTCGAAAAACAGCGAATTTCTTAAAAAGCGATTGCCTGAGCTTTCGTTCCCGTGCTTTAATGATTTTGATATCGATGAAAAATGCTTAACTTTTACCGTATCATTTTCCAATGCTGAAAGCCCTCGTTAGTTTCTTTTTGGTTTTCTCTTCCCTCATTTGGAGCGAAGAGATTGAAGTGCGCCTTTCTACGCGCACACAGCTCCAGCCCATCTATATCAGCCAAGTGAAGACAGAACCCTCTCAATTCGACTGGCGGTATTTTGATGAACTGAGATCGATTTTAGAGTTTGATTTAAACACAGGGGGATTTTGCGCAATCCTCCCTCAAAAACCTCAATGGGAAGAGGCGCTCCGCTGGCCCGATCCAAGAAAAGATTTCGATCTCAACTTTTGGAAAAAGCAAAAGGTTCCCTTCGTTGTAACTCTTGAGGTTTTCAAAGACCGTTTCAACATAACAGCTTTTCAAGTTGAAAAGGGGACTTCAAAAAAATACCCGGACTTTCTCCTCTCCGGAAAACTTGACGAAGATAGAAAACAAATCCACCGTTTGGCCGACACAATTCACAAAGATTTTTTTGGGCAAGAAGGGATCTCGTCTTTAAGGCTAATTTACTCGGTTCGGACGAGAAATACCGATCCAAGGGGACCTGAATGGCATTCAGAAATTTGGGTTTGCGATGCCGATGGAGCCAATTCTCGGCAGATAACCAACGAGAAAAGCTATTGTTTGTCTCCAGGCTTCCTCCCCAAAAAGCAAGGATCTTCCGATTTTTATTTCGTCAGCTACAAAGGAGGCCAGCCGAAGATATACAAAGCTTCTCTTCACGATCCAAAGCCGGAGCCTATGGTCTCTTTGAGAGGGAACCAACTATTGCCTTCTTTATCCAAAAAGGGGTCTCAGCTGGCCTTTATTGGAGATGCTGCGGGCCGACCTGACCTGTTTATCCAAAATTTCGATCCAAATGGTAGAGGAGTGGGAAAAGCGCGACAGCTCTTCTCTGCTCCACGGGCTACCCAAGCTTCGCCCACTTTCAGTCCCGATGGGAGACAGATCGCGTTTGTCTCAGATAAAGATGGGCCTCCTCGTATTTATACACTCGATGTGGCTTCGCCTAAAGACACAAAAAGGGTCGTTCCCCGATTGATCACAAAGAGAAATCGGGAAAACACGTCCCCTTCCTGGTCTCCAGATGGAAAGAGATTAGCCTATAGTGCAAAAGTTGAAGGGATCCGCCAAATATGGCTCTATGATTTTGAAACAGATTCTGAAGTTCAGCTCACTCATGGGCCAGAAAACAAGGAAAATCCTTCTTGGGCACCTGATAACTTTCATTTGGTTTATAACACAGAAAGCGAAGATACATGCGAGCTTTACCTAATCAATCTACAGCAGCAAGAACCGATTCTCCTTTCTAAAGGGAGCGGCCAAAAAAGGTTCGCTTCTTGGGAAACGAGATAGAAAAAATATTTCAAACAGATCCCTTATGCTCTGAATCTCTCGTCAAGAAATGTGGTTTTGATATAGATTTAAAGCAGATCAGTTACCAGAGGAATTTATGAAACGCTCTGCCATATTGGCCGCTATCCTTCTACTATCCGCGGGCTGCATGCGAAATAGCAGTCAGACTTGGGAAGATGTTAAGACAGCTGGAAGATACATGCAGCGCGGCGTAGATACACTTTGGGGCAAAGACTACGAATCGAGAATGCTCACTTCAGATGAAGAGTTCATTGGGCCTTACGACGAAGATTTTATCCCTCTCCGCGACTCCGACATCAGAAATTCTTTCGCCGATACTGCGCTTCCTCAACCGAAGGGAATCCCTGGAGCAAATGGAATCCCTGCTTTAGATCAGTTTTATGCACCGCCCAACGCACTCAAATCGATTTTCTCTACAGTCCATTTTGAAACAGATGAGCACATTCTGCGTGAAAAAGCTGATCTAGCCTCTATTTCTCAAATAGCTGCTTACCTAAAGAAGAACCCGAAAGTCTACCTGTTTATTAGTGGGCATACAGACGAACGGGCTTCGGCCAGCTACAACATGGCCCTCGGTATGCGGAGGGCAAATTATGTCCGTTCTCTCTTGGTTAAGAATGGAGTCGATCTAAACCGCATCTACACCGTCTCTCGCGGGAAAGAAGAACCTGTGGCATTTGGCCACGATCACGCTGACTGGTCACAGAATCGGCGAGCCGAATTCAAAATTTTTGAAAAATGAAAAAACCTCTTTTAGCAGCTTTTTTTCTCCTTGCGGGATGTTCCCCCTTAAAAACTTCCCCGCATGATGAAAAGCACCAATTAGAGTTAACCCTCCACGAAGTTCAGACAAATCTGGATGATTTGCGGCACGACATCAATTGCTTCCAAACAGAAATGCAAATTTTGGATGGAAGGATCAAATACTATGAAAATGCATTGGCTGCCGTCAAACAACAAGACCTGGAAAAAAGCCAGGCAAAAATAGATCAGCTGACTCATCAGGTCCACCACCTTGAAAAGAAGATCACTGCATACGAGAAGTCTCAACAAAGTGAATTGAAAGATCTTGAGAAGCTAGCTTCCCATGCCAACGAAACATCGGCTGCTTTGATTCAGTTCAAGCAACGTCTTCAAGAAGTCGAGCAAGATGTTTCTCTTCTAGCCAAATTAAAAGGAAATTTGGAATCGATTGCGAAAAATTTAAAAGGCGAAGCGGCTAAAACCTACAAGGTTTGCGCAGGGGATTCTCTAGAAAAGATCGCAAAAACCCACAAAACCTCTGTTGCGCGGATCAAAGAGCTAAATGGCCTGGATAACGATCTTATCGTCGTCGGCCAAGAGCTAAAAATTCCTCTAGAATGATGGCTAATTCCCGTCCGATTGGCGTTTTCGACTCGGGTGTCGGAGGGCTGACTGTCTTGCGAGAAATAGAGCAAATTCTTCCTCGCGAAGATGTGGTCTATCTCGGAGATACGGCTCGCATGCCGTATGGAAACAAATCTCCCGAAACTATCGTCCGATACACTCTAGAAGGCGCATCCTTTCTTTTAGATAAAAATATTAAGCTTTTGATTGTCGCATGCCATACGGCCTCTTCCTATGGGATCGATATTTTGCAAGAGCAGCTGCCAATCCCCGTCATTGGAGTCATCCAACCTGGATTTGAGCTTTTGATGCAATCGACAAGGAGCATGAGGATAGCAATTTTAGGGACTGAAGCGACCATTCGATCAAAAGTATATCAAAATTTAATTGAGGAGCATTATCCAAAGGCAAAAATTTTCCCAGTGCCATGCCCACTATTTGCTCCAATGATTGAGGAAGGACTCGTAGATCAGGTGTTCACAAAACAGATTGTAGAACATTATCTTTCATGTCTCCGGAATAAAAAGATCGATGCGGCCCTCTTAGCATGTACGCACTATCCTCTCATTCGATCTCTAATTCAAGAAACACTAGGAGAAAATGTACAGCTTATCGAACCTGCAAGAGTTTGCGCTGAACAGGCCAAAGAATGGCTAGTCTCCTCTTCTCTTGCTAATTTTCAATCTACACCTCCTCGCTATGAATTCTTTTCAACAGACGAAACTGATAAATTTAAACAGAAGATGGAAATTTTTTTTCCGGTTCGGCATGTCTCGGTTTTCCTTCGAGACTGGAAAAGCGTCAACAACTTAAAATCATGCAACCAAACTTTTACTTAAAAATGACAAAAAATTATTGGCATGGAAGATGTCGGAATGTACAAATTTCAGTTAAAGGGATTGCAAAAAACTAGAATTCATGAAATTATTTCAAACATCCAGGCGTTTTGTCCGTAAGAGGTAATGGAATGAGTCAGAAGAAAAGAATCTTGCTAATCGAAGACGAAGAAGATATCGCCGCGCTTATCAAGCTTCAAGCAGAAATATCAGGTTATAAACTGCACGTTGAAGTTGATGGAATCAATGGGTATAGAGCCATCGAGCGAGAAAAACCTGATTTAGTGATTTTAGACATCATGCTGCCTGGCGAAAACGGTCTTGACGTTTGCAGAAAAATGAAGAGCGCTCCCGATTTAAAAAACATTCCAGTCATTATCCTCTCCGCAAAAGGGGATGAACTCGATGTCGTTTTAGGACTTGAACTTGGCGCCGACGATTACGTAGCCAAACCTTTCTCTCCTAAAGTTCTCTTCTCACGCATTAAGGCCATCTTACGCAGAGGCAAAGAACCGGAAAAAGTGGCGAAATCTGTCCGATTTGGGGAATTCTCTCTGGAAATCGACCGCTATATCCTCCGCAAAAATGAAAAAGTCATCCCTTTGACTCTTTCCGAATTCGGCATTTTGAGACGATTGGTGACCAACCGAGGAAAAGTCTTAACGAGAAACCAGCTATTAGATGACATCAACAATGACGATGCGTTCATTGTCGACAGAAATATCGATGTCCACATTGCTTCTCTCAGAAAGAAATTGGGTCCAACATTTGATTGGATCGAAACGGTCCGGGGCGTAGGATACCGATTCAGAGAAGAGCCAGCCGCCTTAGCTGTCTCATAAATACAGTTCAAAAAAAGACCAAGGCGTCGATCTTGGTCTTTTTCCCCTTTAAATATCCGAAGACAACCTCTTGATCTTTAGCTTATTGCATTAGATCTTACCTACTGCTATAAGAGACTGGACTTTTTTATTCGTAAACGATAAGTGAAAAGAGAGAAGCCGTCTAAATTTATATGGCTGGCTTATGGAATGAGAGGATCTATGAAAAAAATGGGCTTTTTCCTGCTTGGCTTGGTGATGGCAGGATGCGCAACGAATACGGGAACTGGGGCCATCGCAGGAGGAGCTGTAGGGGCTACAGCTGGAGGCCTCGTCGCAGGAGGGCAAGGGGCTCTTATCGGTGGAGCGGTGGGGGCGGTCGGCGGCGGATTGATTGGGGTAGCCTTAGATGCTCAAGATAGAAAAGTAATGGAGCGAAGCAGCCCTCGCACTGTGGATCGGATGGATAGGGGAGAGCCCCTGACCATCAACGATGTCATTAAGCTCAGCCAAGGCGGTGTTGCCGATGACAGCGTGATCAACTACATGAAAGATACTTCAAGCTCATATAACTTAAGTCAAACTCAAGTACGTCGACTTCAAGATTCTGGCGTGAGTCAGCGAGTGATCAACTACATGGTTGAGTCAGGGAGATAGAAAAGTGTCGTGATTGACAAAAGATTGTTGCTTAAAAAAGAAAAAGAGAATAAACGGTATAGCCATGCAGTACCATCTCAACCTTTTTTGAAGCCTATGTCTACACAACTTGAAAATGACCTTACTGAAACACACGACGACTCATTTTTACAGCAAAGTCTGCCCCAATACTACCGATCAATCATTCGTGATTTTAGGCGCATCACAAAAAATTTCGTCGCATTCAATTTAGGATTTGTTGGGTTAATTCTCACTGAGCTGACCCTTTTCTTTATTTTTCTCCCTTTCTTGAGTCAATCCTACATTCTGGCTTTTGCTCTCGGAGGATTTTTTCTTACTTGTTTTTCCTATTTAGTCCTTTTGTTCTATTTTCAAGCTAAGAAACCTGAACAGCTTTCTCTTCTCAGAGATCGTTTTATCTCCTCATGCAAACAGGTGATTGGATTGCCAAGCGGCACCCCCCAATATCACTTATCGATTGCAGCGGCTTTGCTTAAACTTTCGTCCTATCTCCAGGATTTTGAATGGCATTTTTATCAAATCCCTAAATGGCTAAATCCTCTCTCGAGGATTTTGACTAGATTTTTTGCCTACTGCCACTGGAATGATGTATTCAAAATGAAACAACATCTTCTCTATTCTGCAATTGAAGAACATCTCGAACAGATTCGGATGACTCCAACCGATCTTGAAGTTCATGCATCTCTAGCAAATACTTACGTTGCTCTCTCGCAAATTTACTTGGAGCCAAAAATGGCAGGCTCTACTCATCCACGATTGAATGCCTATCGGAAAGAAAAAGCTTTGTTCGAGGATAAGTTCCGAACTGCTGCGCGACTCGCCATGGAAGAATTTCAGATTCTAAATCATTACGCTCCCAATGATCCGTGGGTCCATGAGCAATTGGCTGTGGGATATCGCGATCTCCAATTACCGCAAGAGGAAATTCGCGAGGTTGAAACTCTTCTTAAATTAAGGCCGTTAGATCGGGACACTCTTTTCCGACTGGGCAGTCTCTATTTTGAGCAGGGGCAAAATGCCAAGGGTCTTCAGGTCTACGAGGAACTGAAGCGGGCTCACTATAAGAGAGCGGAAAATTTGATCTCCACCTACGGGAGCTTGAAAAACTTAACAGCGGAACAGTGATTTTTAAATACGAAAAACACTCTCTTGCTCTTCTCTACTTCATCTACTTTTGTGAGTACTTCGTTTGGGGATGCACCGTTACATTCGCTTCTTTATTTATCCTCGGTAAAATCCCCCTCGAGCTACGTACCTCCTCCTTGATTTGGACGTTGGCTTTGTTCCCCGTCGGAGGGATGATTGGGGCTCCTTTGCTCGGGGATTTGTCTGATTGGATTGGGAGAAGAAAGATTCTCCTCCTATCGATAGTTGGCTCGATTCTTTGCCTTATTTGGGCTGGAATTTCCCTTTATCAAGGAAACTACAATTCCTTCATCCTATCGGAATTTTTTGTCGGATTTTTTGCGGGAAAATTAGCTTTAATTCAGGCTTCGGTCGCAGAATTGCAAATCGGATCGAAGGGGAGAAAATTTGCATTCTTTAGTGTGCTTGAAGGGTTGCCTTGCGTCCTTGGGCCATTCGTAGGGTTTTATTTATACAATCGAGAGGGGATCTATTTTAACCCGAGCTTTTTTGGAGCTCTATTTTTTACTTTGGCCTTTTTTGCGGCCCTTATCTACTTTCATGAGACTTATCTTCCTCAAGATGGATCATTTTCTTTTAAAAAATACGTTTCGAGCTTTGGCCATTTATTCAAACTCTCTTGGAAAGAGAAGGTCTTTCCATTCTTCTTTATGAATTTAATGGGTTGGTATCTGGTCATTACTTTTCTTTCCCCTTTCCTCCTTTCCCACCTGCAACTTCAAGAAGGGAATATCGGCATATACAATTTCTATTTAGGCCTCGCATTTACCATCGGAGGAGTTCTTGGAGCCAAATGGATATTTAGCTTTTGGCAGCCAGCTAACGTTCTTCGGATCACTTTAAAAATTTTAGCCATCGCTCTTTTCGTCCTTTTCGCAACGGCAACGCCTCTTACACTCTGGCCTCTTTTGTCTGCTACGGGAATCGCTCAAGCTCTCATTTATCCCGCTTTCATGACCCTTCTTTCCAATCAGGCAAGCCCTGGAAATCAAGGAAAATTATTTGGTCTAGTTGAAATGAGCAATGGGATATGCCGCTTCGTCTCATTAGGCCTTATTCTAATTCTGCCAGGCAGTCTGGCGCTTCTATTCGGTGCGATCCTCGTTGCTTTGTGTCTGTTTCTCTTCAAAAAACGGCTGCATACTTAAGACCCGACTATTCAGCGGATTATTTCCTTGCCATGCTCGGTATTGGAAAAGATCGGAAAGAGATTCTCCTTTTGAGGTCCTATCGATAGCTGCAGCTAGCAAGGGGGCGATAGAAAGCTGGACTAAATTTTTTGGAACTGTCGGACATCGCAAAGAGATCGTATCTGTGACAACCAGCTCTTCGATGCATGAATTTTCTATCCTTTCGCAAGCGGGGCCAGAGAGAAGTGGATGGGTAATGCAGGCAAATACTCTTCGAGCCCCATTTTCTTTTAGTTGTTGAGCCGCTTTCACGAGCGTTCCTGCCGTATCACAAATATCGTCTACAATGACCACGTCGCTCCCTTGCACTCTGCCTACTAAATGCATCGATTCGACAACGCCCGGTTCCGATCTCTGTTTGATGATGACGGCCATTCTCGAGGGGACGCCGCACGCCTGAAGCCCATCTATGAAAAATTTCGCCCTTTCCACTCCGCCTGCATCGGGAGATATTATGACAGGATCATGGAGTCCAGCTTTAGCAATGTAAGGTACAAATATCATCGATGCAAAGAGATTGTCCACGGGAGCTTGGTGGAAAAAACCCTGGATCTGGCCGCAATGTAAATCGACAGCCATCACATGATCTGCGCCCGCCCATTCCATCATCATAGCCACATCCGAGGCTGAAATAGGAACGCGCCCGGTCATTTTCCGATCTTGTCTAGCATATCCAAAATAGGGAATCACGGCAGTTACGCTCTTCGCGGACGATCTTTTCATCGCCCGAATCAGCAGGTACAACTCCATTAAATTGTCATTGACGGATGAGTTCGGGCTGATGCACGTCGACTGGACGATGTAGCAATCGCAATTCCGAACATTTTCCATAATCTGGATCCGGATTTCTCCATCGTTGAAGCGGCCTATTTTGGCTTCGCTTAGCGGCATATTCAAACATTCTGCTACAGCCTGAGCGAGAGGCTCGTTGGCACTACCTGAAAACAGTTTCAAGGATGGAATTTCGGAACCGAATCCAAATGCTTTTGTAAAAATTGACAAGAAGATAACGAAAAAAAACCTACTCATATCCCTCCAAAGCAAGTTCTTAAGCACGAGAAGATTAATCTAGAGTAGGATAAAAGGCTAAAATTTTTTTTGCCTTATGATGCAAAGCCGAGGCTTGCCAACACGCCCTTCCAATCGATAGTCCCAATCAACAGTCCTAGTCCGCAAATTTGACAAGCACGCCAATTGACTTGCTCTTGGTAAACTTTTTCGCTCCATAAATTAGATAGAAGAATCGTCATCACTGAAAAAACGGGATAAATGATCGCATTTTCTAAGTTAGATGCAACTTCTGTCGACCAAATCAGAAAATACGTACATACGCTATTTGTAACGCCGCCCATAAACCCGTTTATTACTTCATTGCCTTTTGGCACCCGATTTTCAGTTTTTAAAAAGATGGAGATTTGCGCAAAGGCAGCAACACCATACATCAGCGTCATGAACCAGGGACTCCGAATGCTCTCAGCTGAAAAGAAACTGGCGAACTCTTCCGGATGCTGGGAATTAAGCAATAAAGCTCTCCACTGGAAAAGGACTAAAAGGAGAACATGAAGCGAAAACATAGAAAGTGAGAAAAAAAGCCAGCCGTTCCGATCTTTCAGCCCCTCTAATCCCCGACCTGCCCAAAAAAGTCCTATGACGACAAAAACAGAGCCGATAGCATGCCAAGCTGTATAACTATAGCCCAGGGCAGCTCCAAAAACTGCTGCCATCACCACAGCCGGCACTACAGTCGACGCGTTGAGAATGGAGAAAGTGAGTCCAGGGGGACCTTTTTGCAGTGCGCGGCCCAAAGCACCCAGCATCGAGCTAAAAACCAACCCGGCTAAAATTCCAAAAACAATCATTGGCAGGTTGATAGAAAATTGTTGGGATTTTACTGGACCTAGCAAGATCGCTACAAGACAGGCGATCGTCATTTGTATCACTAAGAATGCCCGGGTCGTTCCTCCGGTATCGATGCTCCTTCTCATGCAAAAATTCGAGGCTGCACAAAAAATCGAAGCGATAAACACAAGAATAATTCCCATAGGAGCTCTCCATTTATTGGAAAAAAGATCATTTTACAAACGGAAATATTATGCAAGATCCTATCCCTCAGCTGAAACTTATTTTTAAAATCCGAGAGAGGAAGCGCCCTAGTAAAATTATGCCATGGCCCGTATAATCAGGCGGTCAGAGGATGTGTCACCTATGCGCGCTGTATATTTTCTCCTATTTCCCCTCATCTGTGCAGCTCAAATGCACACGGAAGAAGAGGCTTTGGCGCTCCGCCGAATCGCCGATTTTTGGCAAGAAGGGGAATACCAGATTGCAAAAAGTCAGATTGAGGAATACTTAAAACAATTTCCTCAGAGTTCTTATTCGGACACTCTCTGTGCCGCCTTAGGAGATCTATTTCTCCGCGAAAAAAATTATTCCAATGCCCTCAGTTGCTATTCTCAGATTGTCTCGAAAGAGTGGCTGGACCAAGTATTTCTAAACAGGCTTCAAGCCCTCTATCATTTGGAGTGGTATGCAACTCTGGCCGACGAGTGCGAAAGTTATTTAGGACGTCAAGACACTGAAGATTCTAAGCTTCAGGTTACCTACTATCTTGCTATATCTCTCTACCAGCAATGTCTTAATGCCTCAAAAAACCCGGAGCAGCTCGAGAAGCTTGCCCTTCGCGCTCAACCCTACTTTGTCACCTTGTTCCAAAGCGACCTTTCAAATGAAGTTTCACAAGCCTTTGCCCATCTATGCTGTATTTTGAAAGATTACGCCAAAGCGTCCGATATTTACTTAGATTTGGCCCAGCATGACGAAAGCGGAAAAGAAGATTTTCTATTCCAAGCAGCTATGCTGCAAACCGAATTTGACAAAGAAAAGGCATCGCGGACGTTTGAAGAGATTGCAAACCTAGGACAGCACCGAGCGCAAGACGCAGCTTTCAACCGATTGGTTTTGAGTTTTGAGTTGGGAAAATATGACGATCTCGCTGCCTCAAAGGAAGAGTTGTTCCGCCAAATCCCCGAAGACAAAATCCCCCACGCTCGCCTCTTTCTAGGGCGTAGCTATCTGGCCCTAAAAAAATATCCTGAGGCCACCCAAGAATTGAAAAGCTTCATCGACACGAATCCTCCCTATGAAATGCTCCGCGCGGCCCTAGTCCAGCTTCTGGATGCTGCACAGCAAACCAACGATCTTTTTTCCTTCGATGCTGCTATGGCCAAGCTCTCTCCTGAAGATCCCGAGAGGCCCAAAGCGATCTTCTCCCGTGCTATCTTGCTTAAAAAAGAGCGCCGCATCGAAGAGGCAAAACAAGATTTGAACACCCTCCTTTCCTCCTATCCTCAATTTCCTCAAAGCGCCCAAGCTGCATTTGAACTGACCCATCTTGAATACCAGACAAAATCTTGGAGTGCCTGCAGAGCCACAGCAATCGGTTTTATCCAAAGATTCCCTTCCCACGAACTCCTCTCTTTTGCCTGGCGATACCTCGCGTCCTCCTCTGCTCAGCTAGCTTCACAGGAGCCTGCTGGAGAGGTGATGCTAAAAAAACAATTGGCATCGGATCTAGAAAACTTGCTCCAACAACAAAATCTCCTTGCCGATGCCGAGCGGAACGATTGGCAATTTTTGCTTGCTAAAACCTATTACGAGCTCAATCAAAAAGAGAGATCCCTTTCCATCCTCATGCCCCTTTCAGAGCTAGCTTTTTCTCAAGATGCCAACACGAAGCTTCTCATCGCCCTAATTCACAAAGAGAAATCGCCCGAACTGTTCTGCCAATATGCTGAAGAGGCCCTCCAATTCAAGGCAGATCTCATCGACCCAGCCCAAACCCACATAGCCCTATTCAACACTTATTTAGACCGCTCAAAAGATGAACCTCAGTTCCTTGATAAGGCCGCTAACCACCTGTTCGCCTCGTTTTCTCTGAAAGGGACTCTACAACAAGAAAACCATCTTTGGCTCTCCGATTATTTCTTTACTAGGGCTCAGGAAGATAGCTCTGCAGCCCAAAAAGCTTTTGAGCTATTGAAGAAAAGCGAGCCATCCGAAGACACGATTTATAAATTGGCAAAACTCTACGACTGGCAAAGTCGGACAGATGAGGCGATTGCTTTATTAGAAGGCAATAAATCAATCTTGAATCTCGATGCAAGGCTTCTTTTAGCAGAAAGCTATGTCCGGGTTGGGAAAACAAAACAGGCCTCTGAACAATTCGACTCCATTGTCGCCTCTTCACCCCTTTTTAAAAATCAAGCCAGCGCCTCAGCTTGCTTGCAGGGAATTCAACTCAAACGGTCTTTGGGAATTGCAGCTCCCGAAGCGGCAGCAGCCCTGAAAACCTTGATTCTACAAAGAAGTTTAACGAATGAACCAATCCATCTTGAAGCAGCTCTAGAATATATCGATTTGCAAGCGCAAAAGGATTTGGACAAGCGGCTTTCTCTCCTTGCAAAAACAAAAGCCGATTTTCAATCTACAGCCGATCTTCTCTCGAAAGACTATCAAGAATCGCGCCATAAGCTGCCTCAAAAAGAGAAAATTTATCAATCCTACATGACTTTTTTTGATGCAGATGCTTATCTTTGCCAAGCAAATCTGAAAGAAGATATAAGCCAACGAAAAGAGTTGCAAGCAAAGGCAAAAGACCTTTTGCTGCAAATTATAGCTGATCCTATCCCAGCGCCCTTAAAGGCCCGGGTCCGCGAAAAGCTGCAACTGTTGAATTGTGATGAATCAGGCTCATAAGCGAAAACAAATCCTTTCGGGGTGTATCGCCATCTCGCTGATCATTCACGCGTCTGCGCTCGGCCTACTGCAACGCCGATCCGTTTGGTTTTATTCTCCGGCTCCCCAAGAAGTAAGATCTGACACTCCCTGGCTTACCTCTATGGACAAAGAATCCCGAGCCGAAATTCTCAAAGAAACTTTCCAAAAAACAGAGGCCGAATCGATAGCCTCTACTCCTAAACCTGTCTCAGAAAAAACCTCCCTCCCCCTTAAATCGACAATTCCCGATCCGGCCGAATCGATCTCCTATTCTCTTTTCTTCCCACCTCCTCCTATGCTTGACGATCATTTGCTCGTCTCAAATATCGAAACTATCCGGACCTTTAATTTGCCAAACGAGGCGCCCCTCGATCTTCTCTCCCATTTGCCAAAAGACCTCATCGTCCCGACTCTCAGACACCAATCTTCTACTCCGCGTCTGCCTAATTTTCATCCAGAAAAACCCCTTGCGCTACAGACGATATCTCCCAAAATCGAAATGAAATCCTCAGTTCCTAAAATCGCCTACAATGAGCCTTCTATTGTTGTCCCCGACTTAGCTGAGCCCCCCACAAAAACAGCTGTTTTGCGCCCCTCACTTGTTGGATCGCTCCCTCAACTCCCGACACTTGAAGAGCTTGAAACTTCCTCTTATTCCGAAGATTTTGAGACAGATTTGGTCTTTTTACCTCGCGAAGATGGAGAAGGCTATATTTTCGCACTCACTCTAATTCCCCATGCCGACCTCAATCTCCCTAAAATCCGACAACACTATATGTTTTTAATCGACCGCTCCAATTCCATACAGAGAGAGAGGTTGCAGACCACTAAAAATTCTGTCATGAAAGCTCTGGAAGAGATCGAGCTAGACGACACTTTCAACATCATCGCTTTTGATAGCAAGATGGAAAAACTCTCTCCTTCTCAACTCACACTAACTCCTCAATCTCTCGCTAAAGCAGAAGATTTCATTAAGAAAATCGAACTAGGTAGCTTTTTCTCTCCCTCCGATTTATACCGCCCCCTGCTGATGACTGTCCCATCTCAGGTACAAGAAGATGAGATTTACACAGCTATTTTGCTGACAGATGGAGAATCTCTGGTTAAAAAGAGCAATCAAAAAGCCATTCTCCAGCAATGGACTGCCTACAATCAAGGAAAGGTCTCTTTGCAAATCGTAGCGATGGATGGAGATAAAAACCTACCGACCCTCGATACAGCTTCCGCATTTAATCGAGGTAAAGTCATCTCCTCAAACACCAAAAGGGGATTTAAGCGGAAAGTTCTCAAAGTCATGAAAAATATCCATACCCCTATAGCAAAAAATTTGTCCTGTCGAGCCTTCAGCCACTCATCCAATGTGAAAATCGAACTCTATCCAAAAAGCAACCAAACTTCTCACCTTTATCAAGGGCACCCTTACGTACTCATCGGCACTACTACAAATCTCGATGATTTTATCCTCTTTGTGCAAGGAAGGCTAAAAGACCGATGGCTCAACATCAAAAAAAAGATCACTTTTGTTTCTGCCAAAAAGGGGGATTCCTCTCTAAAATCAGAGTGGGCTCTTCAGAAAGCTTATGGCCTTTATGAACAATATTTGCAGGACAATCGAAGTGAACATCTCGCCGAAGCAAAGGCTCTCCTAGAGCCGCTACAACTCCAAGCTGCCCTACAATGACCCTTCGAATCATCGGCGGACAATTCAAAGGCCGCATCCTTAAATCACCTAAATCAACGACAACTCGGCCAACTCAAGGGGTCGTCCGTGAGGCTGTGTTCAATATTTGCCAGGATCTGATCCGCGAAGCTCGCTTTCTCGATCTCTTTGCGGGAAGCGGAGCTATGGGACTTGAAGCTCTAAGTCGAGGAGCCTCTCATGCAACCTTTGTTGAAAGAGACAAGAATGCCGCTTCCTGCATCAAGGAAAATCTAACTCTTTTGAATCTAGTCTCAAAATCACAAGTTATTTCAATCGACGCCGAAGCCGCATTAAAAAAAATGACTTCCCCCTTCGATATCATCTACATCGATCCGCCTTACGATACAACAATAATGCCCTACATAGATTCTATTCTTGAAAACCGACTCTTATCCTCGCTCCTTTTTTTAGAAGAGCGGCAAAAAACTCATACATCCATCGAAAGATCCGAACTTGAGCTCTACGATAAAAGGCGATACGGCATTGCCCTCTTATCAATTTTCCGATATACACCCAAAACATGAAGACCGGTCTATTTCCAGGCTCTTTCGATCCCCCCTCTTTCGGCCATTTGGACATCATTCAAAGAGCCGCAGGACTTTGCGATCAACTTCTGGTCGCCCTGGCTGACCATCCGACAAAACATCCGCTGTTCTCTCTTCACGAGAGACTCGATATGCTCCATCAACTCACAAGAAAATTCCCGAATGTTGAAGTAGGCCAGTTTCACGGTTTAGCTGTCGATTTTGCTCGAGAACGAAATGTCTCTTTCCTCATTCGCGGCTTAAGATCCTATGCTGATTTTGAATATGAATACCAAATGGCTGTAGCAAATCGCAGGCTGAGTGGAATCGAAACTCTATTTCTCATGTCAGGCGAAGAGCATGCCCGAATCAGTTCTTCGCTCATTCGGGAAATTGGAGCATATGGAGGGTCTTTGCTCCAGTTCGTTCCGCATGAAATTGAAAGGGTTGTCAGAAAGAAATTTGAGAGTTTATAGATCCTCGGAAAAGCCGAATGGCTTCTCCGAGGATTTTAGCTATCCGCAGTTTGGACTACTTCATCTTTGGCTTTTGTGGTGCTGGAGCTTGCGGCTTTTGCGGCTGTTTCTGCTCAGGTGCAGGAGCCTTATTTGCGGGAGCTTGTGGTTTCGTGGGTTGTTTCATATTCATACTATACTCCTAGTTGATTGCACTGCGAGAGTGCATGTTCCAATGTACGACTTTCAAAGAAAAAGGGAAGAATTTTTTGACACTAGAAATTAAAGCATTGAAAATGAGGATGAAATCGAGAGAAAAATGGAAAAACCCACAATACATGGGTCTTTCCATTTGTTAATCTATCGGAGTGAATCGACGAGTTGCCCTTCTTGAAAATAGGTAACCGTGATTTCGCCATCGCGCTCATATTTTTTCTTTGCGCCATCTAACTTATCAAAGGCAAAAGTTTGTTCAATATAAGGCTTTCCATCCTCATAATATTTATTGAATTTACCGTGGCGCATCCCATCCATGTATTCAGCTTCAAAAACAAGAACTTGTTCTTGATTCCAGCTTTGGCTGATTCCATGCAGTTGATCGTTTCTGTAATTGCACACAGCAGCTAAACTTCCATCTTCAAAAAAGGTTCTTTCCTCTCCTTCCCGCTTATCGTTTACATAAGGAGTCTGCCGGAAAATCTCTCCACTTGGATAATACTGAGTGAAAAGTCCATGGCGATGATCGTCAATGAATTCAACGGTTGCTGCCAATTTTCCTTCGGGAGAATAAAGACGTGCGGTCCCTTCTTGCTTTCCATCGATGTAATTTGTCTCAGCAACTTTGGTTCCAGCCTCATTGTATTCCGTAGCTAAACCGTCCAACTGATCATTGTTATAATGCATCTCCATTGCTTTGATCTTTTGCCCCTTTTGGTTGGGGGGGTAGAACACTTGATGAAGGCCTTGTTTTAGATTATTGCGATAATGATAGACAATCTCTCGTAAATCGGGTCCGCGTTGGATGAATTTTCCATCTATTTTTCCATCTACATAGTTCGCCGATTCTACAATCTCTCCTCGCTCATCCAAAAGTTGTTTCAGACCATGCATCTTCCCATGTTCGTAGCAGATGATCGATTGGAGTTTGCCCCCGGGATAAAAAGTCTTCTCTTCCCCGTGTAATTCTCCCTCATCATCGTAATGGAAAATTCTGCCTAATCTCTCCGCATCTTTCTGATCGGGGGATGCCTTTGGAAAATACTCAATGTGCTCTCCTATTGGCTTCCCATTTTTGTAGAACTGTGTAGTTTGAATTGAGCCATCTGGAAACCAAGCTGTAGTCTTTCCATCCAGATGATCCTCTTTAAACGTGGAAATCTTGAGCAATTGTCCATTTTCAGCAAACCATTTGTGCTCACCAACTTTTTTCCCATTCTCAAATAAAAAGCGGGTCTTCAACTGATCTTTTCCCCACCAAGTGAGCACGGGACCTTGGAGCAGATCGTTTTCATAAAAGGCTTCGGCAATCTGAGCTCCTTTGTCATTCCATTCGCGTTGCCAACCTTTTCTCAATCCTAAAGCGAATTCGGCTCGAAACTTTAATTGCCCGTTTTCAAACCATTCAGATTGGATCCCATCAGGAACGTCTGCTTGGAAATATGAATCTAACTTGGGATTTCCGTTCGCAAACCACTCTGCTGTCTGACCATCTTTCAATCCTTCATTGAACTGGATGCGGCGAGCTAAAACTCCATTTTCATGCCACTCTTCATGCAGGCCGCTTCTTTGACCATTTTTGTATTTGGAAACGGCTTTGATTTGGCCTGATGGGTAATACTCTTTCTGCTCTCCATCGAATTGGCCATTCATATAGAAGAATTCGGCTTTCAAATTCCCATTTTCAAACCACTCTTTATACGGGCCATCGGGCTTATCATCGACAAGATAGTATTCCCGAATTTTTTGACCATCTTCATTGAACTCGACGATCGGCTTGTCTAAGTTCCCATTCGAGTCAAAATCTGCCAAGAATGCGGTTCCGCCATCGTGGTGATTTCGCCAATGTTTCCCGATAGGCTTACCCTCGATAAATTGCCCTTCGCCCAAGAGTATTCCATCCTCTGCGAAAAACTGCTCTTTCCCGTCTCGTTTTCCATTTTTGTATGGAACCCGATGAGCTTCTTTCCCATTTTTGTGGTATACAATATGAGAGCCGATGATCTGCCCCTCTCGGAAATCGACAACTTCAACTACATTTCGCTGCTCATCGTAAACGATAATGGCAGGATTTTTTCCATTTCCATGAAGAAGCCCAGCAGAAAATTGTCTTTGGGCTTTTAGGTTGCCGCTCGGGAACCATTCGTTGACCTGCCCTTCGACCTTGCCACCTTTGTGAGGCACCACTAGAGCTTTTGTTCCATCTTCATAGTATTGGACAAGCTCGCCTTCAACTCCTCCGTTAGAGTAGGTGGCCTCTTCTCGAACCTGCCCATTTTGATAGTAGGATTTGGTCTGCCCTTCAAGACGTCCATCGCGAAAGAATACAAAGCTTTGAATCTTCCCATCTGGAAAAAAGGTTTTAACCTCTCCACTCAAAAACCCATGGTCATAATTGGAGGTTTGGTAGAGTTCTCCCTTTTCTGTTAGATCTATCCGGCTTCCGTGAGGAACGATGGTAGAGTTCCATTCTTTAAAAGCTGCCGAATCTTCCGCAACAGATATTACATCCATTTCTGAATGAAGGCTCCCCCCTTCATACAAAAACATTTGCTTAACGGGAATATCTCCACGAACGGTCGGCTCATAATAGACTACAGTTTTAGGAACTCCGTTTGGATAAGATTGAACAATCTCTGCCCTCCAGTTAGGCTGGCGCGATTTAAGGTTCACGCTCACTGCGGGAGGTTGGGTTGACGTCTCGGCAAAGGATCTAGATCCCATGACCAGGCAAAGACTCAGGGCGATTAGTGGCAAAAATCTTTTCATAATATCCCATTTGTTTCGGTCTTTTAGAGTAGGAGAAAAAACTAATTTCGACAAGTGAATCTACCCTTTTGCCTCCAAGTCGGGGATATCGTCTGGATGGAGAGGCCCCCCCTTTTCCTTTCCCTCGTAGCGTAGTAATAGTCCCTGTAAATTAAGTTCTTCTTCAAATTCATCATGAATTAGGGTAATTCTCCCTTCTGGAAAAACCTTTCCTGTTGGGGAAAAATAAATCACCAAATTTTCTATCGGCTTGTCCTTAAACAGGATTTGAAATTTTTCAAGAGAGACAGTTTTTGGATGGAGATTTGGGAATGATTTGGTATTCATACAGACAGCCATAACCTTTAATGTTCCTTCAGTTTGCTCGAAGACGACTTTCCAGTCGGAACGGGTATTGAATGCCAGGCGATAGGTTGATTGAAGCTGAAGCTTGATTCGGGATGCGCCGGAGTCAAATCTTTTTTTAACAATTGCTCCGTGCAACTTCCATGAGATCGCCCCAGCCGCCATTATAAGAATAGAAAGTCCGATCATCATTTCCAAGAGAGTAAAGAAACGACAAGTCTTATTTTTTATTTTTTTGAAATTCATCTAATTTAGCAGAAGTGATTGCAATATCCCCCTGATCAGAAATTTGAACGACCAAAGGCTGTCCCCATCCATCTGTGAGTAACTTATCGACATCTTTGGCAAGCCCAAGCTTGTTCAAAGCTGCCTTCAAGGTAGCTTTGTCATCGCTGACTTTTATATTTTCAGCTTGGCAGAGTTGCAACATGTCTCTCAACTGGTCGATTGCCCTTTCGGTTTTAAAAGCGCGGCCCTTATCTAAGGTGCCACGCATGTTGTAACTGATTACACCTGAAATCAACGTAATTAAGGCAATTACAATCATGATTTCGAGAAGGGTCAGAGCTCTTTTTCTTTTTTTCACGGTTTCCTCCGTTAATTAGCAAATGAACTTACATCGGTCAAAGGAAGCAAGACGGACAAAAGAACTAGGCCGACCATGCCTCCAAGCAACAGCAACAGCAAAGGCTGCGCAACCGTTGAAATGTAAGAGAGGTTTTTTTCTAAGTCATCTTCGTAAATTTCGGCAATTTGCCGCATCATGTAGGGGAGTTTGCCTCCCTCTTCTGCTATCCCCAGCATCCGAGGGACCAGTGGAGGGATAAAAGGATGATTCTGAAACGAGCGATATAGCTTCTCCCCTTGCTTCATCCCTTCTTCGGCCTTTGCTACAACTTTTTCTAAAATGGCATGGCGCATGGTTGAGCGAGCCTGGTGCAAAGCTGTAATGATAGGCAACCCACCCTCAAGCAAAGTTCCGCAAGAGCGGCAGAATCGGACAAAGGCTACTTTTGTAAGCAATACCTTGAGGAATGGGAGGCGTAGAGCCAAACTTCCGATTCTAGCCCTCCATGGCAAATAAAAGATCGATAAACTGATCAATCCTGTAAAAGCCACCCCTGAAACAGCTATGAGAGGTTTAGCGCTACAAGCCCATCGGCTGACGGCAAAGACAATCTTGGTCATAGGATGCAGCTCTCTTCCCTCAAAAAGTTCTGCCATCGAGGGAATTACAAAAAACAACAAGGCAGAAAGGACGAAAAGGCAAAATGTTCCCAGCAATGCAGGATAGAGCAAAGCAGAAATCAGCTGTTTACGAACCTGCAGCTCTTTCGAAATCCAAGAAGCGATCTCCTCGAGCGACTCTCTCAAACGCCCTGTTTTTTCTGCATTTGAGACCATCGAGACGTAAAGCAAATCGAACGACTGGGAGTGGCGGCTTAGCGACTCTGAAAGGGGCTTGCCGCTCTTCACTTGATCGCAAAGATCGAGCAATAAAGGGTGCGCTTTCTGATTTTTGTATTTTTCTTCGAGCGCCACTAACACTTCAAAAAGGGGGAGGCCAGCTTGAAGGAGGCGGGCAATTTCCCGCGTTAAATTCAAAATTTCTTTTTTAGGAAGATGGCAATTGAGCTGCTTTCCGGAAAGAGAGACGATGTTTGTAACTAGGATCTCTCGGCGGAGCAATTTGAATTTGGCATCCTGGAGATTGTCGGCATCGATCGTGCCGCTGTACTTTTTCCCCGATTCATTAAGAGCTTCAAAACGAAAGAGCCCCATCAATGAATCTCCTCATTTAACCGAGTCACTCGCAAGACCTCAGCGCTTGTAGTGAGTCCTGCGGCAGCTAGCAAGGCTCCGCGCTGGAACAAGGTAACCATCTCTTCTTTGATGGCGAGTCTCCGAAGCTCTTCGGCATCTTGGCTCTTCAATACTTGTGTCTTGATTTTTGAGGTCACCGGCATCAATTCGTAGACCCCTTGCCGCCCTTTATACCCTGTGCCAAAACAGGATTCGCATCCGACTCCTCGATACAGCTTGCCGCCAGAGACTTGTTCCTTTTTCAGTCCAAGTTCTACGAGTTCATCAGAGGAAGGGACATAGGGAGTTTTACAAACAGGACAAATTCGGCGCACGAGTCTCTGAGCGAGGACTCCGAGTATCGATGAAGCCAAAAGATACGGCTCTATTCCCATATCGGCAAGTCTTGTCAGGGCCGAGGGGGCATCATTCGTATGGAGAGTGCTCAGGACTAAATGACCCGTCAGAGAAGCTTGGATAGCTATTTCGGCTGTTTCCCTGTCCCGAATCTCGCCAATCATGATGACATCCGGATCTTGTCTTAAGATGTGGCGCAACCCTTTCGCAAAATCGAGTTCAATTCGGGAATTGACATTCATCTGAGAGATGCCTGGAAGCTTATATTCAACAGGATCTTCAATCGTCATGATATTCATCTCAGAGGCATTGATCTCTGAAAGGGCGCTATACAAAGTCGTTGTCTTTCCGCTTCCTGTAGGCCCTGTTACCAGGATAATTCCCTCTGGCAAATGAGTGAGTCTGCGCAAATTTTTAAGAAGTTTTTCATCCATCCCTATCCGATCGAGTCCTAAAAGAACATTTCCTTTATCCAGAATCCGGAGAACGATCCTTTCCCCATGCACGATAGGCAAAGTGCTCACCCGAAAATCGATCTCTCGGCCTCCATGCCTCAACTTAATCCGCCCATCTTGGGGCAATCGGTGCTCGGCGATGTCCATTTTTGACATCACTTTAATGCGAGTTAGAACCTGATTCTGATACTCTCTGGGAGGTGTGTGCCGTTTTTGAAGGACGCCATCTATGCGGAAACGGACTGAAAGCCCATGTTCAGTGGGCTCGAAGTGGATATCGGATGCCCCTTGCTGAATAGCTTCGATAATCAGAGCGTTGACCATCCGAATGACAGGATTGTGATCTGCTTGCTCAAGAAGATCATACCCTTCGAGGGCATCTTCTCTTTTCCCATCGTTAGAGTTTTTCTCTTTCTCTAGATCGTTGAATAATTTTTTTGTCTCTTCTTCTTTTTGGTGATAGCACCGCTCTATAGCTGCTTCGAGAAGGCTTTTAGAACAGTAGACAGGATTGATCTGCTTTTTGAGTAACAGCCTCATCTCATCGATTGATTCAAGATCGAGAGGATCGGAAATAGCTACTGTAACTCCACTTTCAGACTCTTCCAGCGGCAAAATTTTCTTTTGCTTGGCAAAGATGTAGGGAATGACGGCAACCTGGTCTCTTACCCAGGGAAAATGATCGATTTTTTCCTGGATTGGGATTCCAAATCGCTCTGCTTGGTTTCGTTCTTCTGACATTTCAATACATATCAAAAAGTGTCTTGAGGCTGTTGCTAAATAGTTTCTTTCTCTCTTTTGCTTTGGCCTCGTCAAGCCTCTCTAAAAATTCAGGAATGTCGCCAGCTCTCTTCATATATTCGCATTGGCGCAGCCGCCTGAGATCTTCGATTGGATCTTGAACAATGTGAGGAGTAAGGAAAATAAACATCTCCGTATTGATTTCATTCTGTCTCGTCAAACCAAACAATTTTCCGATGCCAGGCAAATCGCCCAAAAAGGGGATTTTCTCTCGAGTGTCTTCTTCTGTCTTCCTTCTTAATCCACCCAAAATAACCGTCTCTCCATCGGGGATGCGGACCTGGTTTTCAATGTGCCTTCGGGTCACGGGAGGCCGATCGTTTGCCGTCATCATTGTCGTGTCAAACGAAATATTCGTTTGTAAAGAGACAAATCCTCGATGATCGTTCCCATCCTTCTCATCTGAATCAGGGGAGTGAATTGTGGGAGTGAGGGTGATCGTCGTACCATACTGCGCGCGAGTATAGGCCTGCTCGATTGTTACGCCTCCTGCTGTATTCAGCTGGATAGCCCCGTTATTGATCGAAATCTCTTCGACAATCGAGATTGTTGCTGGAGTCTGATTGATCGCAAGAATAGATGGGTTGGCGTTGATTCGAATGTCGTCTTGAGCCAGCAAGAAATTGAACATCAAATCAACTGCAGGAAAATGGTGACTGCTATTTCTGCTAAACAGATAGCTCAAAACACCGCGGCTGGATGGGATAATCCGGTCAATTTTGCCATCCGGTCCAGGCCTGCCAACAGGAATATTGACTGTCGATTCCGTATTGAAATTGATCGAGTTCTGATTTTTGCCGCTTGCATTAGCTCCTACCTGGAGCAAATTAAAGCCGATCTGCCGACGGTCATGAAGCTTCTTCTCAACCAGCATGACATCGACTTGCACCATTTTTTTGGGAACGTCGAGCTTTTTCAAAAGGCTCTTAATTTTAGCCAGCTCCTCCCTCCGAACGACCATAAGAATTGAACTCGTCTTTCCATCGACAACAAAATTACCAAAATTAGACCTCGGTTTCTTCTCAATGATTCCTGGCTGTACAAACGGAGGGTTGACCGGCATGACAGGGTTGAATGCTGTGCTCTTGTCGGGAAAGACCTGCCCTATGCTCGGTTCTGGAGGGGGGACCGGCGGCGGAGGAACGACCGTAGGAACCGGGGGCTCAGCCTTTTTCTCAATAGGAATTCCGATGAGAGAATTGTAAACCCTTTCCAATACGGCAGCGATATCCTCAGGATCCGAATGTTTGCAGGTATACCAATAGATGACTTTCTCTGCAGGGTCCTCGAGTTGCGCTTCCAGTTCATTTAAAATTCGTTGTCCCCGGTCGACTGTTTCACCTTCACCGACCAGCACAAGTCCTTGCGGAAGCGTCAAAGCAATCAACTCTTCCCCTCCTGAGGGATAAAAGTTAGGTCGAGCTTTACTTCCCGAATCGGAAAAAACGGCCTTTAAGACTTTCTCCGCCTCTTGAGGTTGAATCTTATTCAGATGGACAAGGCGGACTGTTTTTCCCTGATCTTTTTCCCATACGGCCGAATAGAGGCCCAGCAGCTTTTCAACTGTCTCCTTCGTCGAAACAAGGACCACTTTAGACCCAATTGCTTGGATAGTCGTCTGCTTCGGATCGGAGAATCTCTCGAAAAAGCCCTGGACCGACTTCAGCTGTTCTGGCGGGGGCGAAAAGACGTAAAAAATTCTAGCATGGTTAGAAAAGAGATGGAGTTCGTCCAATCGGCTGACGACCCCCTCAATAGCTGAAGGGTCCAGTTTCAAAATGTAAAGCTGCTTTACAAATGAATTCAATTTCTTGACCCCGACGCCGTTTTGCGACAAGATCATCTCGATCATCTCATTCCAAGATTCTCTTGGAAGGGGGATGCTCGAAAAGAGGCTGATCTTCATAGCGCTCAGTTCTTGGGGGATAATGTAGAGATAATCGCTCGCCCCGTATTCCATGATCAGCTGGGCTAAAGTCGTCTCTCCAATGTCCCAAAGGGCATACGCATCGTCAAGACCTGAAGCCTCCTCTATAGATGCCCTTCGCCACCGCTCTTCTAAAATTCGGATTTCGTCTTTGATCGACTTCGCTTCAACAAGAAGAGCTTGATACTCAACGTCATTCGCCCCTTTCTGCGATAGCGCACTGGCCCTTTCGAAAGTTTCCCGCAATTTTGCTTTCAATTCATGGACTCTCGAATTAAATTGAGTAGCTCCTTCAGGATCTGCTCGAAGGGCTTCATCTGCAAAGGCCGCCGTAGTCATAAGCAAAGCTAGAATTAGAGATCTCATCGGGCCTTCCCTTTTGCTTTAAGATCGGGCAATTCATTCCTACGAGCTGAGAGAGATTTCCTCGCCAGGACTGGTAAATCCACAGAAACAGTTTGGGTGCGGCTTAAATTATAGAAATGGCCTGAAATCGATTTCTGTCCCTGTTTGTTGGAGATTTGATCCAGCACGAACAGCTCTCCTGCCCATTTCCCTGATAAAAAAGCCTCCTTTTCTTCAGGTTTCCTTAGCAATTTCCATCGATTTCCAGTTTTCAAAACCCAATCACCCACTTTTAAAATTAAACATTGCTTGTCTAGAGTGCAGCTGATCTGCTTATCGGATCTAATCCGAATAGCAGAGAAGAGTTCTTCACCTTTCACCTTAAAGAGAGAGGTTGATGCGGAAGCTAAAGCCAGCCGGACGTGTTGATTGCCATCCCACCCTTCGATCTCTAAGCCTGAGGGACCAACTTCTTTTGCTACTGCAATCGGGTGGCCGCCAGCTTCATGCAAGTTCGGCAAACATTCCCAAAGTCCATTTCTGAAAACAATCCATCCCCCTTCAGGCGTATCGAGAAGTTCTGCCTCAGTCAAGGCTCCTAATTCGATCCTGTGAACCACTTTCCCCCCTCCATGATTCTTGCGAAATAGGTCATGCCCCCACCAGCGCCCTTCAGACAGTATGCGGAAAGGAGACCCTTCTGGGAATTCCTGAGATCCTTGAAAAGGGCATTCTTGCGGAACAACGGGGAAGGGATCTCCAGGCCTCCCATCAACAAATACAGTCCCGATTAAACCCTCATTTATTTCTAACCAAAAGGGGGACTCTGTCTCAGAGAAGGTCAATGCATTTCCTCGATATTCCAAATCGATGCGGCAAGGAATTGAATATCGTTTAGATTTAGCATGTTGTTTCATGCGGATTGAGAGCTGCACAAGCTGATTCTCCCCATCGGGCCGAGGAGGATCAAAGGAAAACATCATCTGGTTTCGAACATCGGGAATCGGGCAGATCCATTCACCTGGCGGAGAAGAGGATAAGGAAAAATCAAAAGAACTTCCTGAGGAAAAGAGCGCTTTAGTCCTTTTTACTTCTGTTAATCGAGAAGGAGGACCTGAATCGGAAATGTGAGCAAATGGCAAAAGAGCGCCTGTAAGTACGGCTAGAATCGTAAGGCCGTACCAAACGATTCGCTCAGGATGGAACGTGAAAAAGTTCTCAGCAGGCATTCCAATGGCTATTATAGAATGAAACTGAAGAGTTTAGGTGATTTGGTAAAAAAAGATAAAGGACGATTCTCACTTCTCTGAGTTTCACCTAGATACAAAAATTTCTCCCTAGAAGATCCGATTTGCAAATAAATTAAATAAAGTTTTAAATATGAGTTAGAGGTTAAATCTATCCGCTCGCCATTTCTGACGAGAGATCGATCAGCCAGGAGTTTTGCATGAACAAAAACAAACTTAGCGAAAAGCTCAAAGAAGGCGTATCGGTTCAAGAGCTGGAGGACTTTGCTCGAAAGCATACAACTGAAGTCTTCACTGCTTTGGCCATTATCGTAGGAGCCATCTCTAGCGCTTGGGATTTTTTCACTGGACCCAAGATGACCATCCTTTTTACAGCGCTAGGAGTCCTTCTTGGAATTTTCTTCCCTGCACCTACTGAAAAAGGGCTAAAACAGCTATACGGATTCACTTTCAAGCAAGAAAAGTCAACTCAGATGATCCTTGGCGGGGTAAAAATCATCATTGGGATTTTCATTCCCTTCATTCTATTTGGGATCCTAGGTCTCTTAGCGGGGACATCTTATCACTATTATGTCCGCCATGCTCAAGCTACCGCCGGGATACACCCAACTCACTCATCTCGCCACAAGAATGATGAAGAACACGACTAGGGGGGAGGCGCCTCTACCCCTGGCTCAAAGAGACCTTTCGATAGGCAATGTAATGTGCCAAATCGACGTCCCGATCTTGATATGATTGAATCATTTCTTGGGAAAGAATCGACTCCGAGGGGCCATTTTTCCACTCAAGAAAATCTTCAAAATCTCTCCAGGCCGCCATTTCACCTGGTCCATTTTCCAAAGCCTGTTGAAGAAAGGCAATCCTCAAAAGATTATGCGCGTAAAGCACTGAGTCATCGGTTCCTATTTTCTCTTTCAAGCTCATCGCGCTTTCCAGCGCCTCCTGAAATGCTTTCTTTTCGATCATAAGAGTAGTCTCAACAAACAAAGCATGCAGGGGACTTTCCTCCTGAAGCCGCGCAATAACCCGTTCGGCATACGGCAGGGCCTTATCTGATAGGTTCGCCTCAATCAGTTTTTGAGCAATTCGGGCGTCGTACTTGTCTTTCAGTTCTGGAGTCTTTTTCAAAACCCGGCTTAACTCTTGAAATAGCTCTGAGTTTCCTGGCGAGGCCTCCCATTTAGCAAAAGCCAGCTCCGTATTGAGATATTCTCGATATGTCGGACCACTGCCTAAACCGAACACGAGAGCTCCTACGGCCAACAAGGAAGCACCCCCGATCCATATCTCCTTCTTATAAACGCCAATCTTTACCCAGATGTCATCGATTTCCATATAGACCAAACCTTTTAGAAGGAAATTCTAAAAGGGCGAGGATTTCCACACAACGAGAGTTTCAAATAATTAAACATCAAAGCGATAAAACTTTTTTGTACACGCATTCCATCTGTAGAAGAGTCTCTTTCCAAGTGAACTTCCTCATCACTAGATCCTTGGCCGCTTCTCCAAGCGAACTCCTCAGAGAAGAATTGGCGGCTAGCTTGCAAACAGCGTTTGCAACTTGGCTCGGCGAGAAAGGATCGACTCTCATCCCCGATGTTCCGTGGATGCATACTTCTCCAAGCCCACCCGTTCCAGTGGCTACCAATGGCTTGCCTAAGTAGGCAGCCTGAAGAATCGCTTGAGAAACCCCCTCATTTGCCGTACTGAGGAGAGCAAAGACGTCCAACGCTGCCAAAGCGGGAAAGGGATTCTCCAAATGACCGGTAAAAGAGACAATCCCGTCCAAATTTAGGTCTTTCGCCTTCCGCATATACGTCTCAGCATGGCCGCCTCCTATGATCACCCATCGGATCTTATCGTTTTCTCTCAACTGGTCTGCGGCTCGCAAAAAATCCTCAATCCCTTTCCACGACCGCATAAAGCAAGCGGTTCCAACCAAAATTTGGTCCTTCCGAACCTTTAAACTCTCTCTAAATCGAACTCTATCTTCTTCTTGATAAACGATTTTCTCTGGATCGACCCCTGTCGCCACGGATAAACAGAGATCTCGGGGTTTGCCAGATTGGGTGCAAATCATCGGAATAATCGATTCGCAAGTCGTTACGACAAAATCGGCAAGACTGCCGTAAAGAAGTTTGCTGTTCCAACCCGGCTTGATAGTTCCCGACAGATGCCTTGTCCTAACAACTTTAGCTTGGCACATCCTGGCGGCGACTCCTCCAATCCAGCTGTCTAAGGAGGAGTGGGTGTTTACTAGATCGATCTTATGCCTCCGGATAATCTGCAGTAGGCGGACAAAAGTGGCGATCCAACCTCGTTTGTAAAAATCTAATTCGTAGACTGTAAAGCCAGCCTGCCTCGCTTTCTCTACGAGCAACCCTTTCTTCATGACACCTAGAATGACCTGACATCCGTTTTGACGCATCCCTTGAGATTCCCGAAGGATGCGCATTTCTTGACCGCCCCATCCGGAAGAGGCCTCTAAATGAAGAATATTCATTTCAACCAATTGTGTAGAATTTTCCTATGTCCCGAGGAGAACGGGATCTGAGTTAAACGTTCGACTTCCACCCAAATATAGCCAGGCACCAACCTTCGCGACTCTATTGAGATCTTATATGGAAAAAGGGTCGCTGAAAACCGAGTGAATGAGTGCTTTACAGCTCCCAATTTCTTCAGATTGCCTTCTATGCCCCATCTATCCTTGAGGATCTTATGAGCAGCCCCTTCATCCTGTTCAAAATAAGGAAACTCATAAAGATCAGCCATCACTTTTCCCGACTCTCCCTTTCTGACCAAAACGGCTCCTTCTGCTTCAATGATGAAAACAGATCTAATTAGTTCTGTAACCATAGGCGGTACAGGCTTAATTGGCAGGCTTTCCATCTTCCCAGCTTTAAGCCCTTGGCAGCCGCTTTGTAAGGGACAGTCCTCGCACCTAGGCTTGGGGCTACAAAGGGAAGCTCCGAGCTCGATCAAGGCCTCTGCAGTAACCCAAGGTTCCTTATGATCTAAAAAATTTTCAGCTAGCTCCGCGATTTTCCTTTTGACTTTAGCCTTGCTAATGTCTTCCTCAACAAGAAAGTAGCGGGTCATAACTCGAGCTACATTCCCGTCGACAGCTGCGGCCCTTTTTTGAAAGCCAAAACTCAAGATTGCGCCCACAGTATAAGGGCCAATCCCCCGAATAGAGGCCAATTTTTCAGCCGAGTCTGGAATTTCCCCCTCATAATCACTCACAATTTGTTGCGCAGCCGCGTGCAGGTTCC
Organism: Verrucomicrobiota bacterium; assembly: GCA_018239895.1. Taxonomy (GTDB): domain Bacteria; phylum Chlamydiota; class Chlamydiia; order Chlamydiales; family SM23-39; genus SZAS-17. The sequence continues at coordinate 314,476 of JAFEGL010000003.1, read as the reverse complement.
TCGCCCTCGAGTAGTAACCCAACCCCTCCCAAGCTTTTAAAACTAAATCTTGGGAAGCTGCAGCCAGCGCTTTGACCGTGGGAAAAAGCGCCATCCACCTTTGGAAATAGGGGACCACCACGCTTGCGCGGGTCTGTTGGAGCATAATCTCCGAAATCCACACACGATAAGGGGTTTTTTCCTGGCGCCAAGGGAAATCCCTCTTATGAGCCAAAAACCAAGCGTGTAACTTTTGATTTTCCTTCACGTCAAAGACCTCGCTCTGCGATTATTGCAGATTGGGAGATTGAGATGAAGATTGCCGGATTAATTTTTGACGATTCGCGCCATTATCTCGACCACCTAGCTCCCTTTTGCGCACTTCGAAAGTGGCCTCTGATTGTTTGCGAAGACTCGATTGCATCCTTGGCTCGGGAATTTTATCCCGACCTGGAAGTGATCGAAATGGCTTGGGACAACCTCAAACTGCCTTCAACCCTTGTCACATGTGAGACTAGACCCTATCTTTTATGTGCATTTCCCCAAAAAAAACTTAAGACCCTTTGGCTTCCCCATGGGAATTCGGACAAAGGCTGGAAAAGCCCCTTTTTTGAAGCCCTATCTCAAGAACAAACAGTGCTTGTATACGGTCAAAAGATGATCGATTTTATGGAGAAAAAGAAAGTTGTTCGATCCGATTTGAAAATAGAACGGATAGGAAATTTTCGTCTCGCGTACTACCAAAAACACCGCTCATTCTACCAAAACCTCGTCCAAAATCGATTTAATTCAACACATAGAACTCTCCTCTACGCGCCGACTTGGAATGACTCAGAAAATAACTCCTCTTTTTGGCAAGCCTTTCCCATCTTGGCCGAATCCCTTCCTAGCCACTATACGCTGCTTGTAAAACTCCATCCCAATACACAAAAAACTTCTGAACCTGAAATTGAACGCCTCATCGGCAAGTATCAGAACAAAAATATTCTCTGGGTTTCAGACTTCCCCCCTATTTATCCTCTTCTTGAGCTTTGTGATGGATACATTGGCGATATGTCATCGATCGGCTACGATTTTCTATCTCGAAACCGCCCCATGTATTTCCTGAATTCCCAAAAGCGAGATCCGAAAATGGACGAAGGCCTCTATTTATTTAGATGCGGACTCGAGCTTCTCCCTGAAGACTATGCTAACCTCTTCTCAATTGATGAGAAAACCCACTCAGAAGATGCCGCTCGCTTTTTCTCCATCCGCCAAGAAATATATCAATACACCTTCGATTCATGAAATACGCCGCACTAAATACTGGACCAGACATCCACCTTCTCGATCATATCGCCCCCTTAGCGGAACAATTTAAGGCGCCTTTATTCATCGAAGAGGAGAAAAATATCGATTTAGCTCGCCGCTACTATCCTCAACTAGAGATCCGATCATTCGACGTCCTCCACTTGGAGTCCCTGCTCGAATTTGATGTTCTTTTAGAATGCAAGAAATGGGCGCCCCATCTTAAGCAATTGTTTCTAGACTTCTATCGAAAAAATATGCGCCTTGTATTTTGCCCCCACGGCTTTTCTGATAAAATAACTCCTCTGGCATCGTATGCCAGCCAGGATGCCGTCCTCATCTATGGAGATCTGCACCTCGAAATGTTAGGCAAACTCGGAATCGAGCCAAATATTTGGGCTGTTACAGGCAACTATCGATTCGATTTTTACCGCCGCTATAAAAGCTTTTATGACCATATAGCGAACCAAGAAATCTTTTCTAATCTCAAACCCCAACCAACCCTCCTTTACGCTCCTACTTGGGCTGATGCTGAAGGAGGAAGTTCATTTTTCGATTGGGGACCTTCTCTAATTGATCAGCTCCCTTCTTCATGGAATCTCATCGTCAAGGTTCACCCGTTGCTAGAAATTCAGCAGCCAAGCCGCTATTACTCTTTAGCCGCAAAGATCGAAAATAAAGAAAATACAGCCCTCGTCTCAGAATTTCCCCCCGTTTATCCAATCCTTTCCAGAGTCGATGCCTATCTCGGAGATACCTCATCGATTGGATACGATTTTCTGATCTTTGACAAACCGCTGTTTTTCTTGGACAGTCCCCATGTAAAGCCAGGACCTCTTCGACAATGTGGAACAACTCTCTCTAAATTTAAAAATATCTTCAGACAGATCGAGGATGAAAATACCAATTTCTCCAAAGAAAGAAAGTCTCTACTTCAAAAGGCCTTCCACACTACTCTGAAGTCATAGGTGGCAATACAAAGACAGTCCGAAAATCATTCAAATTAGCGGCGGCAGGACGCGCTTCAATTTCATAAGAATATCCCCCTTCATTTAAAGAGCCTACAGAGGTCACAATCCCAGCTTTAAGCCCAGGGGGAAATACACCATCCAACCCTGAAGTCAAAAGAAAATCCCCTTCTTTTATGATCTGGATTTCAGGCCCATTTGAACCGACAGGACGCCCTGTTCTCAACTCTCGCGCTGGACCTTCTCGATCAGGGAAATCGTAGTTAAATCCAACTCCTTTCAATAAGAGCCCCCGCGCTCTCCAGAACGGAACAGAGCTCCCTTGAAGCTGCCCCTTCGCATAATATCCATCCTCTTTGCCTAACGAACTCTGAAGGTGGGAGAGAGCTGAAAGAATTTGATCCTTCTCCTCAAATGACATGGATAGATCAAATCGAGGGCTAATTCGATCTTGCAATGCGCGAGCTAAGGCAGATATCTCAGAATCTTGCATTTTTCCTCGAGCAGCTCTGACAGATAGAATCAACCCCGAATCGGTAATGAGTCGAACTCTCGATTGTTTAGCGCCAACGAATTCCACAACCCCTACTAATGAAGAGCCTAAAACTACAGGACTATTCTTTCCAACGACCGTTCGGCCAAGGATCTGATTGTCCTTTTCACCTACCTGAATCCAAAGGCTGCTGCTCCATGAGCTTGGATCCCGATAGATCACTGGGGCCAGGACAGCAAAATACTGCCGCTGGATCAATTCGTTCATTTCTTCAAATCTACGGTAGAAAAACTCTTCGTTTGAATCTTTTTTCCACTGCTTTAAATTTAAGAGCTCCTCCTCAATATGATTATGCCATGTTCGCCAATCATTTTGAGCCTCCAATTGAGATTTCAAGCTCAAGACTTCCAATTGCAGTTGGAGCATCTCGTTCGAAGATTTGGGAGAACTAGTCCAAAAGAGGGGTCTATCAGCGAGATATACCTTAATCTGGTCTGCTATCTTCCAAGCCGGCGTTAGCGAGGCTACCGCAAATGAGCGGACGTTATCGGAAGCTTGTTTCGGCAAACTCAGGAGAACGAGAAGAATCAGTCCTAAAGTGACGAATGAAGAGAACCGATGGATCACGATTTGCTCACAAATATCATAGGATTCAGTCTACTCTGTAAAGAAATTAACTGACAAACCAATGCTTGATGTAAAATACCATTTACCTCTAGAATCGTGTCCTTCTAAGAGGGGCGTTAGCTCAGTTGGTAGAGCGCAACAATGGCATTGTTGAGGCCATCGGTTCGACTCCGATACGCTCCAAATCTACCTTTTCCTTCTATAAAGAACAGTTATCCCAATCCCTACTAAAGACAGAATGACCCCGCCAACCATCAGCCAGGTCACCTGTCGATGGTATTCCGTAATCGCTGTCTCAACGGACCCAATATAGAATTTTTCATCAGGCTGAGTCTTGCCTTCTTTTAATTCACGAAAAGAGTGGGATGAAAAAATAAATAGGACAACTCCAATAGCAAGTAGAGCAAGTCCAAAAATTTGCTTGAGATTCACAGAACTGCCTCAATTTGATTCACATTCCCTTCTACAGGAAGTATCCCCTAGGAGGCAAAATATTTTAAAAAGGGCTTTACCGAGAAGATGTAAAGCCGCTTTACATTGAGGTTTTTACTCGCCCTCAAGAAGGTCGAGGAATGCCTGCAGCTGTTTGGCTCGAGTTGGATGGCGCATTTTGCGAAGAGCCTTAGCTTCGATTTGGCGGACTCGCTCGCGTGTTACTTTGAATCGTACACCCACTTCTTCGAGTGTCTTGGGTTTCCCATCTAATAAACCAAATCGCTCGATAAGAACGGTCCGCTCGCGGTCAGTCAAGGTCGCAAGCACTTCGTTCATTTTATCTTTTAAGATAGCGTATCCAGTCGCTTCGGCAGGGGATTCAATAGCAGTATCTTCCAAGAAATCGCCGAACTGACTTTCGCCGCCATCTCCCACTTCAGCCTGAAGCGAAATGGGGTGTTGCGCAATCTTATAAATTTCGCGGACTCGCTCTGGCGTCAATCCGAGTTCATTAGCCAACTCTTCTGGCGTCGGCTCGCGCCCTGTTTCCATCATCAATTTTTTCGCACCACGCAAGACTTTATTGATCGTCTCGATCATGTGGACAGGAATACGGATTGTTCGAGCCTGGTCGGCAATCGCTCGTGTGACAGCTTGGCGTATCCACCAGGTTGCATAGGTAGAGAACTTATAGCCGCGTCGGTATTCGAATTTTTCAACGGCTTTCATCAAGCCCATGTTCCCTTCCTGGATCAAATCAAGGAAGGAGAGGCCGCGGTTTGTATATTTTTTTGCGATAGAGATTACCAAGCGTAAGTTCGACTCGACCATTTCTCGCTTGGCTTCTTGGCTCTTGTCCATCCACCGCTGGAGCATCCGAACGTCTTTTTTAAACTCGTCCAAAGTTCTACCAGCAGCCAATTCCCGCTTGTATAATTTCCGTTTAGCAGCGGCTAATTTCCCAGCCGCAAACTTATTTTTTTCAGCGCGCGGCGTGAGCTCCTGAACCTCTTTTTCAAGAGATAAAAACCGGTCGTAAGCTGAAAGGATAACTTCGCCGAAATCTTCGATAATGTTGTGTCTGCAGCAAAACCGTCTCAGGTAGGCTTGAGCTCGGATTCGGCATTTTTCAATCTCTTCCATTAGCTGACCGCGATCTTCCTTTTTGAAGTTCGGGTCACGAGTTTGAACTAACAGAGTTTCGAGGAGAGCATCTTCCCCCTTCATCAATTCAGATAATTTAGGCAAAAGGTTGATGAAATGAGCCTTATCCGCCACCTCTTTCTCAGAGATAATTTTATCAAATCTTTCCTTGCCGGAAATGAGGTAGTGGGCGATTGAAATCGCTTCCCGAATCGAATACCGGAAGCGCATGATGATTTTTTCAATTTGGATTTGGGCTTTTTCAATCCTTTTTGAAATTTCAACTTCCTCTTCGCGGGTGAGCAGAGGAACAGACCCCATTTCCTTTAGGTACATCCGAACTGGGTCATCGGAGGTTCCCTCAGTCCTTTTCGGGATCCCTTCAAGTTCTTTGGCTTCCTTCTTGCGCTCTTTTTGCCTTTCCACCTCTGCTTGGTTCAAGACCTGGATGTCCATCCCACTCAAATAGATCAATACTTGATCGATCTGCTCAGGGGAATCGAAGGTCATTGGGAGAATCTCGTTGATCTCCTCGTAGGTAAGATAGCCCTGCTCTTTTGCTATAGTGACGAGTTCTTCGATTTTTTGTTGATGCTGTGGATTCGTAAATGATGTAGTGCCGCTCATGGTCTCCTAATTCGGGCTGGGAAGGAAAAGGATATTGTAGTAACCTTTAGCAAAAGGCGATTTGGGCCTATTTTGCAAAAGAAAACGAAAATATTGTGGACAGGGTCCCCCTTTCTGTCAATATCATATAGGCTCCGTAATTATTTGCAAGGCTGATGGCACTTTATGCGCTCGATTCTGAAGGAGTAGTCTCGGCAGACGAGGCGCCGGACAGGGGTCAATACTGGTGTTTGGAGTGCAATTCTCCCGTACAAGTCCGGCAAGGACAGCGCCGACGCCACTTTTATCATGTAAAAACTTCTCCCAGCTGCCGACTTTATAGCAAAAGCGAAGACCACCTTCTTCTCCAGCTTGAAATTAAAAATTTATTCGCCAAAGAGGAGATCCATCTCGAACGACCCTTTGTTTCCATAGGAAGGCTAGCTGATGCTTGCTGGGAAAGATGCAAGATCGTTTTTGAAATTCAATGCTCGCAGCTCTCAGCATCGGAGGCCCGTTCTCGAATCCATGATTATGCTTCCGTCGGATATTCTGTCGTCTGGCTATTAGATGATCGACTATTTAATCGGCGGATTCTCCGTCCAGGTGAATTGCAGCTGAGACAGCATCTTTGCTACTACGTTAAATTCCGCAGAACAACGCGTTCATTCTTCTATGATCAATTTGAAGTATTCCAGGGAAATCGGAGGCTCAAAAGAGGCTCTCGTCTTTCGGTTCAATTGCCAGCCCCTAGGCAAATGCCTCGGTCCCTTCCCGATCGGCTGCCGCAACAAATATTAAACCGCATTCATCACTCACGCCTTTTCTTTCAGGGGGATCTCATCCATAAAGCCCTTTTGAGCCAGCGAGTTCGCCCTCTTGCTATTGCTATGCAAAATTGGCGCTTTATTGAAGATTCCACCCCCCAAGACCCAACGCCTACTTTATGGCAAAGTTGGAGAAAAAGGGTGTTTATCGAGCCCCTATGTAGACTCTTCGAATATTTCCTAGATTCTATCGAAAGCGACCGGTAGCCATAGCTACAATCGATTTAATGAGGTAGGTAAGGATAGAGAAGGGCCATATGACCCAATCGGTCAAATCTTTGGCCAGTTCTATCATCCGTTTCAAAAACCATTCTCTAATGGAGACCGAAAGTCCTAACGTGAGAATCATCGTTGCACCGCTGAGGCAAATGCCTAAAATGCGGAAAAAGGTTTTTGAAATTTTAAAAAGGAAAGCAAAAGGAAGGGCCAGCAACTTTCTAAAAAAAACTCTCAACGAACAGCTTTTCGGAAAGGGGTCGTTCGAGAGATCAAAAAACGCTTGAGAATAGCTCAATTCCATTTTAATTCAGGATTTATTTTCCCAAAATAATACACATTTCAAAACTAAATATCAACTGATAAGGAATTTATTATTAAACCATTTGCGGAATACGTAAAAATAAATTAAGACGGAAATTGAGACTAACGCCCTGATCAAAAGATTCAATGGGAAAGTCTTCTCAAGAGAAGAGTAAGCTGGGTTTGAGGGATTTATCCAAGCAACCCAATTTTTTTTTGACAAATCTTGGAGAGCTCGAAATGCGATTTCTTCATTCAGGAAGAGCTGATCTTTTAAAAGAGTGGCCCCTAGCCAAACTTTTCCTTGATATTCCGCAGAATAGATAGCTCTAACAGCCCATCGATTTCCTATTTCCTCTATTTCCCATTGAGAAACTTTAGCCGGCGCCTGAACGGATAAATTAAAAAAATTATTTAACAAAAAAAGGAATCGGAGAGCAAAAAAAAGGGATATTCCTACTGCGAACATCAGAAAAAAGAGCTGAATTCGGCGCTGAGAGAACATCGGCCCTTTACGAATTTAGGAATTACGATTATAGTAATGCCATTTAATATTCGCAATCCAACCTTTACAGAGGACCCATGGCCGAAGACAAAGCTGCTGCAAAAGGCGCAAAAACAAGAAGACCATCTGCCCAAAAACGGGATATCCAAGGCGAGAAAAGACGTCTCCGCAACCGCTCCTATCGAGCCGAAGTCTTGACCGCGATCCGGACATTTGAAGCTTCTATCACGAAAAAAGAAGCTCCCGAAGCTGTCAAAACAAAACTTGGCGAAATCTACAGCCTTATGGATAAGGGTGTTAAAAGAGGTGTTTACAAAGCCCAAAAAGCTTCCCGCACCAAATCGCGCCTGACAGCCCGCCTAGCCTCCCTCTAAGATTATTATTGCGGGGGTGTTTTCACACCCTCGTTTTAACTAATTTCTTGCAATTGTCCGTTTACGTATATTTTGTTATAATTTCTAACAAAGTTAATATACGGCAATTACATGATTTCAAATATTTCGTTGAATTTAGCGCTAGCGGAACAAAGGCTCGGTATTCTACACGAATTGCGAGGTCATCTAGCTCAGCCTGAACACAGACTGAACCGATACTGCAACTGGAAAGAAGTTGAGCTTCTTTGGAATCTTCAAAACGAGATTGAAGACAAATGGAAAACAGCTTCTATCCTGCAAAGGCATAGATTCGTTCATTTGACTCCCATCCCAGAAAGCAAAAAGAACGATTTCAATGAAATGATCTTAGGGTCCCGCTTGTTGTCAAATCATTGCGCTACCCAACTAAGAAAACTATCCGAGAAATTCAAAAGACCCATCAAGTTTGGTTTTGCATTCGGCTCAACACCAAGCCAAGTGAACAAGACTCTTGCAGAAATGGCCCTGTTTCCACTGAATTTAATTCAAAACGTCAATGATGCGGCCGAGGACATCTTTGGTGCTTTTATGCAGGGGGGGAAACGGTGCTACATGAATGCAAAGAGAGTTGCCCAATCCATTTCGGGACCTGTGCTTGCAATTTCTCTTTTAGCTACTACTCAAATTACCAGCAGCCTGGTCCAATACTATTTTGAATCGGAATCAATCGCATCCCCTGTCGTAAAAGCTGAAGAATTTGCAAGCAATGCAGCATTTGGTATGGGAACTTTGATAGTTTCAGGCCTAACATTTACTGTCTCCCTTTTAGCTCCAGATCCTGAAAGTAGCGATAAACCAAATTTAGATAACGTCTCAAGATCTGTTCCTAAAGCTGCAAAATCTATCCGCAACGCTGCAAACGCAGTTCTTTTTGCCTCAGTAGCTATAGGGATCGCTACGGGTCCTGGAGTCATAGCAACTGGAGCTGCATTAACCACCCAGGCAGCCTTGATTACATCCTTGAGTCTTACAACAGCTTTAAATGCAAAATCATGGATAAGCGCTCTCAAGAAGTATAGATCGGAAAATAAAGAGACCGCAATAGAGCAACCACCTACACAAACTAACACAGTTCAGCCATCCGCAGCGCCTCAGCAAACTCAAACGCCCCCCATTCAAATTGAAGAAGCGATTCCAAAGCTCCCTCTCAGACGAATGGCTCGAGCAGACGAAGATCCAACTGCCTCTCCTAGACGAATTGAAGGCAAAGAGGTCAAATCTGTTGACAATGCGAAAGTTGAACTCTTAAGCAACAATCAAAAAACCGAGAAAGGCTCTCTATTGAATAAAGGGGTTCAACTAATTAAAGATTATAAAACCCCGCTTCTTTACGGTGTAGCTGCGGTGGCTGCGGCCTCAACTGGCATTTATGGAACTGCTATATTTACAGGCCACCTCATCGGACGCGCAATTACTTATTTAAGAGATTAATCTCTCCAAAACGCCCGACATCTTGCGAGATTTTTGAACCACCAACTCCCGCAAAAGAGCCGATTCTATCAATATCTTAAGGCTTTTTTTCGCCCGTGTAGCGGCTGTATAAAGCGCCTCCCTTCCAAAAGTCTCGCTTCCTGGAGGGAATAGAGCGACAACCCTTTCAAATTCGCTTCCTTGGCTTTTGTGAATAGATAGGCAAAAAGCCCATTCATAGCTGGGGAGAACATTCGGTTGGAACGATCTAACACCCCCTCCACTGTCAGAAAAGTAGGCTGTTCCATCTCGCGGTTGAAAAAATCCCTTATATGGACCTATCAATACCCCCGCGCTTCCATTATAAAGTCCGAGTCGAGGTTCGTTTGAACATATCAAAATAGGAACTGCCCAATAATCCCCCCGTCTCATCTGGCGAGTATAAAGCCTTAAAAGCTCCTCATTCATTGTGTCGATGCCAAATGGCCCTTGCCTCAAAGCTCCTAAAACCCTAAATCGGTTGTAATATTCAAGGCATTTGGCAGGGTCGGGAAGACTTTGAAAGATGGGAGGAGCTATCTCTTGGTAAATGCTTTCGGGATCCCAAAGAAAAGGGCCACCTATGCCGGAGCTGAGAAGCTGGGATACAGCTTCGAAATCTCCTCGCTGAATTCCCTGAGCTAATTGTTGTAGCTCTTTATCTTCGGTCCTCATGCATCTTTCCAACTGGATGCCACAATGCTCCGTCAAGTCTGCGAAAATGCTGCCCGCCTCAATCGGGGGCAATTGATTGGGATCTCCCAAAAGAACCAGCCTTGTCTTGGAGCCAATCGCCTCTAAAAGGTGGGCCCAAAGATCGACGTCAATCATCGAGGCCTCATCGACTACCACCAGATCCGCATCGATCTTTCGATCGGAAAAAAGACGGCTTTTCCCCGGATATATTCCTAAAAGCCGGTGAAGCGTCTCGGTTCTTACATCCGCTTCAATCCCCTGGTTTCTGAAGGAGGCATGCAACTGCTGCGCCGCCTTCCCTGTAGGAGCCGTCAAACGGACTTTGTAAAGCCGCTTTACATTTGAAGTTTCGACTAGAAGGCGGATCAAGTGCCCAGCTGTATAGGTTTTCCCAGTTCCTGGTCCACCTGACAACACCGTCAACTGATGCTCAAAGGCATATTGAATTGCTTGAGCCTGGCCAGGTTGCAGCCTCCCATCCGCTACTAGGCGATCCAGAGGAGGGGCTTGTTCTGGCAATCTTTGGGAAAGGCGTTGAACTTCTCGACAAATTAGACTCTCATACACCCAATTTCTCTGAAGATAGTAACGGCCGTTGGAATGGACGATTGGAGATAGTGGGAATGGTTCGGCTCCTGAGCTTACCATTTCTTGAGGAAGAGGCCGATTGGGCGATTCCCTGACACAAAGGTGCCCTTCTCGCGCCGATTTCATCAATTTGGAAAGAAACTGTTCGTCTCCATCTCCAAATCGATCGATCATCTTATTCGCGAAAAAAGAGTCAAGCCAAGATTGCATGGACCCCTCGTGGTTGAAAGAAGAAAACTCCTTGATTTGAAGATCGGATCCCACGCAAGAAAATGTAATAGGCTCCGCCGAATTCAAGATTCCCAAAAGCTCTCTTGAGAGCTTCAGCGTAGAGGGACGCTTGAAGTTCGTAATCTTGAGATTTCATGACCTTCTCTAAATATTCGGGAGCATACGCGTCTTCATTTTCTCCGAGCCAGTTGCTCTTCCAGTCAAGAAAGTAAAGCTTGTTGTGCCGACGAAATACGAGATCTACAAAACCTTTGATGAAGTGAGGCGGCTGTTCATAAATAAACTCCACCTCAACTCGGACATCTTGCGGCTCCAAGTCTGAGAGGAAGGGGAGAGAAACAGTCTCTACAACCAAATCTCGAATGACCTCCTTCCAAGGGGCAAATTTTGAGTGTTTTATTTCTTCCAGGATGTAATTGGATAGGGCTGTCTGATTTTGCCAGATGGCTTGAGAGGAAGAGAACACATCTTCGAATAGCTCATGGAGGACAATCCCCATTTCAGCACCTCTCGGAAGGGTATGGATTGTAAACTGATCGTTTGGGAGGGGCGTTGATCTTTCTGAATCATCCTTTCGGGCCAAAGAAGTGAACGAGTGGAGATAGGATGGAGTATACTTTAGATTTGGAAGCGGAGGCTCTTTTAAAATGTGTTCGTTGCTATTCAAAATCTCGTCGAACTCTGACGAGCTCAGTGTTTCCCAGCTGATGCTCGATTTCTGAGCGACCTCTTCTAAGGCTTTTTCAAGACTCTTCTCGCCTCGAAAAATCCTCAGGAACAACTCAATAGGAGAATCGGTCCCCTCCAGCCCTTCTTCCTTGCCGCCGACAATGATGGGTAAATAAAGACGCCGTTTCGCCCGAGTCATGGCAACATACAGCTGCCGCAATTTTTCTACTTCGAGTTCTTCAGGCTCTTCCTCAGGTTTCGGCGTTCGAGTAGCCAGACCAAGGGCAAAAACAACGTCGAATTCCAACCCTTTGCTGACGTGCATCGTCATCACTTGAATCGCTTCATCATCGCTCTCCATTCGCCTTCGCACTTGCTCATCCTCTTCCGATTCGAGAAGGGAGAGATTTTTCAAAGCTCGACTCAATCCATCGATGGAAAATCCCTCTTTCCGCTCCCAATCTAACAAGAGTTCAATTGCATGGAAAAAGTCGCGGATGAAATGGAGATCTTCGGATGCCATCGCCTCCCAAAGTGAGAGTCGATGGAATCGAGCTTCCAGAAAAATTCGGAGAAATGGAACTAAACCTTTCTCTTCAAGGATCGATTTGAGCTCATAAAATAGGGGAGGTATTTCTATTGGAATTTCATCCGCTTTCATTCTGGAAAATGGCCCAGCTAGAACAGCTCTGGCTTTTTTGCTGCTTTTTGGGTCAATGAGTGACTCTAAAAGTTCTTTCAGTGCTTGAAAAGCAAATGTCTCACCCAGCGGGACATGACTCTTTGTCAAAGCAGGCAGCCCTTTTTCTTGTAAAAACTGGACGACTTGTCCCGCTTGGTATCTGTCTTTTACTAGTATGGCAAATCGGTTCAAAGAACCTGTTTCGCTTCTCAAACGAGAGATTTCTTTCGCTAGGAATGGGAGAAATACTTGATCCATGAGAGGTTTGGAGGGCCATTTTCTATCGGAAATGTCCCCTTGTCCAATAAAGAAATGGATGGCCCCTTTCCCATCTGCATATGTTTCTATCCCCTTGGCCCCCGCTTTTACAGGCAGATAGGGAAGCGTCTTTTTCAATTTGGGGAGGGAGAGCCACTCTCGTTCAAAGAGGGCATTGAGGGCGCCAATCAACGGGGCTGAAGAGCGGAAGTTGGTATCCAGAAAGTAGTGTTGGGATGGATCGAGATGTTCTTTTGCCTCCAGATACGTATAAATATCGGCTTTTCGAAAACGATAGATTGACTGCTTGGGATCTCCGACAAAAAATAGAGCTTTTACTGGAGAGGCTCCCAAAAACAAGTTGCGGAAGATCTCCCATTGTACGGGATCGGTATCTTGAAACTCATCGACGATGACAGCTTGATATCTCGTCTTGATTTTTTCGACGAATGGACTGCGGTTCAATGCTTCACCCATCCTCTTCAAAATAGCATCCGGGTCGAAAAGCTCTTCTTGATCCATCAGCCGCTGGGCACAAGAGATCCAGCCGCTTAACAAAGCGGAAAAGATTGTTTTGGAATTTGAGGCCCTTTCGATCAAGGGGACCAAGTGGACTCGTCCCCAGTCGAAAAATGGTTGCGATTCAACGATGACCGGGGTGAACTTAACTCTCCGATTCGAGGGGGCCAGAAACTCAAACAGTGTGTCCTCACCCCGAAGCAAGAATCGAAAGGCCTCTTCGGTAGGTTCTCCAGCGAGGTATTCGATCTGCTGTAGAAAAGGCCCTTTTACCGCCACTTTATAGTTTTTCTCCAGGAGTTGGAAATCGCGCATGAGTGCCGCTTTCTCCAGGTTCCACGAGCCTATTAACATCCGATATTCTTGATAAAAGTCTCCAAATGTCGGGGCTTGGACAATTTCCTTCATCGAGCGCTTCAAGAGCGCTTCAGCCAGCCTCTCCGAGCTTTTATACGATTTCAAAAGGATTGCCAGCTGTTCAGAACATATAAGATCGCTCTTCAGATAGGATAAAAAATCTACAACGCCCTTTTTGAGCGACTCTGGAATCTTGACATTGGTAGGTTCTGTAGACTGAGAGGAAAATCGGAGCCCCGCTTCAAAAGCAAATTCCTTGAGCATCCGGTGGCAAAATCCGTGAATAGTAAATATTTGACTTTGATCGAATCCATTCAATGCGTCCCTAAGCCTCCGAATGGAGGCGGTTTGGCCGCAATAGGGGGTTAGATATTCCCACTGAATCTCTTGACTATTCAACTGGGCAATCGCCTTTTCGATATTGGAGCGAATTCTCTCTTTTAACTCCCTAGTTGCCGCGCGAGTAAAGGTAACCGCTAAAATTTGGTCGATTTCAATCTCTTTTTCTAAGAGAAGCCGCACAAAAATCTGCTCTACGGCAAATGTTTTCCCCGTGCCGGCGGAAGCTTCGAGCAAATGGGGTCCCAATAACGAGCAATCGGGGCTCAAACAGTCAAATCTCTCCATTTTTCCCCCGCGTTGGGTAAAGATTGATCAACTCACCTAGAGCCTCTCGTAAATAGTTTCCCCAAGCCGTAAAAATCGCCTCGGCATTTGGTTTTCCTATCCTAGCGTTGACCCAATCAAAGGCAATATCGGGAATTCGGGTCTCGGGATTTTCGATTTTCTTCTGCAGCTCATCGGAAGTTTTACGCAAAATGGGATCGGCCCATTCAGAAACTAGGGGCAACGGAGTCTGTAGACCTAAAAAATATAGCTCAACACACTTGCGCAAAGCTTTCAGAGGGGATTCGACAATTTTGGGAACCCCCTTTTTAAGCGGAAAAATCGATTTTGTTTGTAAAGCCACAAGGGCTGCTAAGTGCTCAGGCCACGATCTAAGAAAAGAGGGAAGGGCGTCGTCGCTAACGTGGACGGGTCCCAGCACAGTGCAGAGTTTTATTTCGCCTTGGATTTGGACTTTCAATCGATCCCATTCGAGCTGTATGGGAGGAAAATCGAATTCTCCATCTCTCATATCGCGCAATCTGAGAGTTCTTAATGCCTCATTTTCAAGCCCGAATCCTTTTAAATTCTCCTTCCATTCGGCGTGAGTCTCTTCCAGTTTTGTCCGAGCCATCTCTCCAAATAGCCCCACGGGGAAGCGGTTCTTTTGGTCCAATGTATCGATCACCTCTTCGAGTGGCTGTTTCAAGCTCGAGCGTAAAATTTGAGCCCGTTTTTTGAAATCAATCTCAAAATCTTCCCAATTCTGATCTTCCTCTTCTTCAAAGGAGAAATTCATCACTTTTTGAAGATAAAATTTCCAAGGCTGACGAAATAAAGCGGCTAAATCGCGCAGTGAGAGGGTGATTTCCCCCTCAGGCAAAACAACTTCAGGCCGGTAATCGAAGGGTCTCCAGAATTCCAATGGCTCTTTGCTGCCATAATATATTTTAGCAGCTCGAAAAGCCTTTCTAGATCTCGATTGGTAAAAAGGTTCCTGAAAACACTTTACGTGTAATGCAAAACCTGGATGTGTGACAGTAGAAACCTTTTTATTTAAATAAGTCTGCAATTCCTGAACCAAAATTGAAGGACCGATGTCTTTTCCATCTTCAGGAGAAATATGACCATAGCTAATGCAAATTTGGTCTGTAGCTGAGAGGATTGCTTGCAAAAACAGATACCGATCCTTCTCAGATGCCGTAGGCGGGCCATTTTTTTGTCCCCGCATCAAATCGAGAGAAGATGGGGTATTTTTGCGAGGAAAGCTCTCCTCGTCCAGGCCTATTACAAAAAGGGCGCGGCAAGAGGAGGTTGAGCCCTCTTTCAAAGAAGAAAATCGGACAGCATGAAGCAAAGAGCCGCCAATCTGTCCTTCAGCTTTCCGATCGAATAGATGAGTTAATGCGGAGAACGGGAATTCAGAAGAAATTACATCGCTCGCATATCGGATGGCGTAGAAAATTTCATGCAGAGGGGAAGACTCATCATTTCCAAAATATTTTTCAGCTAAATTTTCTAAAATTTGCACCCAGGATAGCAAACTCCTTTTAGAAGAGTCCGCCAGCGGCGCCAGATCGTTTTGAAGCTCTTCAAGAAGGCTAAATAGTTCCTCTAGTTCATCGGCTTGACCAAGACCAACCCCTGAAATCGGACTGGGAGAAGGAATTTCAGCCCAATCCTCAGGGAAAAGATAGACCAATCCTTGAACCGCTCTATCAGCCCCTTCTTCCCACGTTCCACGCAGCCCCCGTTCGGTCTCTTCGCCAAGTAAACTATCTAGGACCGTTTTCCTCTGTTCCTGATTGCGTCCCCACTGAATCCTGGCATCGTGAATCCAACCGCGGATGAGGTCAAGTCGCTCCAGATCCCACCCTTGCTTTTTACGAAATGCGGTATTTTCAAATAGTTCCAAGAGTCGATCTACCTCCCACCTCGATTTCGACAAGAGGATTAACTTTTTGAACCCTTGCCAGTAGGAACTAAATGGGAGCGTATCGATACATGACATCCGAAAAGGAATCTCGAATTCTGGATCGGAAAATACCAGTTCAATCAGCGGGGCATACTCGCCCAAATCGGGAGCTAGGACCGACATATCGGCAAAAGAAATTCCTCTATCTTTTGCGCGGAGAACTTCATCGCGGAGGACCTGGATTTCTCGCAATCGAGAGGATCCAGTCTGGTTTATCCAAAGCGTCCGATCTCCCTCCAAGAATTCAGATCTCTCATAAAGCAAAAGATCTCGTTGAAGCTGTTTTAAGCCCCCCGCCCCTTCTAACGGATCGTATATCTCCTCTACATGGAGCTCGTACCGATCCAAAATATTCAAAGTGTCCCGACCTAACTTTCCCCAGTTTGAAATCAGCGGATGCCCATCCCGCAAATATTCATCTAACTCGTGCAATTTTTCTTCGGAAACTCTCTGTTTCTTCCAGTGGCGGCTTAAATTTCTCCTCTCGCGATCCGTGCATACGTCTCCCCAATAGGAAGAGCAGGGAGAGAAATGAAAAATCTCTAGTTGTGGAAGCTTGAAAAGAAAATCCCAAACAGCAGGAGGGAGAAAATCACATCCGAAACAATACACAGGCCCCGCATCGACTTTTTGATCAAGCAGCTGAATGGGCATTTTCCAAGGGCCTTCGACAAATAACTTCTTTAACAACCTTCTTTGCCAATCGTCTCCCTCAAGATACTTGGGTTCGTAGTATCCATAAGTTGAAAACAGATCAGACAACTCTTGTGCTAGGTCTGTCAACTTTTCAGGCGATTTTTCAAGATATTGGGCGATTTCAGCCTCAGAACTATTTTGAAGGGCCTCATACACTGATAAATAGAGCTCTAGATAGGAGAGCTCTTTTCCCGTTCGATCGAGTAAGTAGCGGACAGCTTCTTGCCAGGATAAAATTTTAATGCCGGCAACGCCTCCCCTTGAGGAGTGGAGCGCCATTTGCTGTAAAACCCAAGATTTTATGTTCCCATCGGGGACAATCACCAAACGAAGGGTAAAAGGGTCCAGGTTATCCTGTTCGATCGATTCAATCAGCCTTTTAACCAACAAATCCCATCGGTTTCCAAGGAAAAGGAGAGGTATCTTCGCCATATCCTGCCAGTATGTCAAAATTAGAGCTCTTCTCCTAGCTTTTTTCCTGTTGCCAAGAGGATGCGATTGCAGCTAACCTAAGGTCTGACTTTCAAAAAGTCTCTTAAAACTCTGGAAAATGACTTGTGAGAAGCCAATAGAGCGGAAATTAGGGTAAAGTGTTAAACTTGAGCTTCTAACGCTAATACCAGCGTTGAATAGAGGAGTAAACTTATCGTCGCATGCGATGGTTTCCAAAAACAGACTATCGTTCCTTTTATCTTTTGAATGCGACCCAGTTTCTGGGCGCATTGAACGACAACGTCTATAAACTTCTCGTAATTTATTTATTGATCAACGTAGAGGGGCCTGCGGCGGCAGGAACTATCCTCTCGATGGCTGGGGCTATTTTCGTTATCCCATTTCTCCTCTTCTCATCGGGCGCCGGCGTTTTAGCCGACCGAATTAGCAAGAGGACGATTATCGTCTACACAAAGATCATGGAGGTCTTGATCATGCTCTTTGGCCTTGCAGCGGTCTTTTTTGAATCCGCGATCGGCTCTTATACAGCCCTTTTCTTTATGGCCACTCAGAGCGCCTTATTCGGCCCTTCGAAATATGGGATCATTCCTGAGCTTGTCGAACCCAAAATGGTTTCAAAAGCCAATGGCTCGATGACCTCTTTCACCTACTTGGCCATCATCCTGGGAACCTTTTTAGCTTCTTTCATTACGGACATTACGAATAAGAATTTCGTCCTAGTAGCCATTTTTTGCATTTTCATAGCGATCGTCGGGCTTTTAACCAGCATGGGGATTCGGAAAACGGCCCCTCAAAATTCAACTAAGAAAATCAATCCATTTTTCCTCTATGAAATCTATCAGACTCTGAAGTTCAGCTGGAAAGTTCCTCATCTTGTGCCTGCTATCTTTGGTTCTTCCTTTTTCCTTTTTATTGGCGCTTTCACGCAGCTGAATATCATCCCATTTGCTATGCAATCCCTCCACTTGAGCGAAGTTGGGGGAGGTTATCTTTTTTTAGCTACGGCTGTTGGGATCGCTATCGGCGCCGTTTTAGCGGGACAGCTCTCAAAAGATCGAGTAGAACCGGGACTTTCCTGCATAACAGGCTTTTTCATCTCGATCTTTTTCATTATTCTTTACCTCTTTTCGTGGTCGCTTACGATCACAATCATCACCTTAGCCCTTCTCGGGATTTTTGGAGGGGCCTACCTGATCCCCTTCGACTCTTTCATCCAAGTGAACAGCCCAGATGAGAAAAGAGGCCAAATTATCGCCGCTTCGAATTTTCTAAGTTTCACCGGGGTCCTCATGGCCTCCTTCTTCCTCTTTTTTATAAGTGAAGAACTAGGGCTGAAGGCTGCCAGCGGCTTTGCCTTTATGGGAGTTCTAACTTTCATCGTGAATATATTCATGTCTGGCCGCTTATCGGCCCTCTTCTTGCCCTTTTTTACGCAAAAAATTCTCAAAAGATTCCGAAAACTTATCCTAACCACGGCCGTTCCTGACTACAAAAATGTGATCGTCTTGCAGAGCAACTCATGGTGGGATGCCATTCTCCTTTTCACCTGCTTTCCTAAGATGAAGATCGTCCTCCCAAACCATCCATTCCAAGCCTTTCCCTGGGTTAATGGACTGATCGATTCTGTATGGATCGTCCCCCCAGCTCCCGACTCAAGACAGGAACTTGAGAAAATTTTTGAGACGGCAAAAGAGTTGCAGGAACAAAAAACGACACTATGCCTCTTTTTTCATAAACAAACTGACAATAGACATGTGATCGAGACCTACCGAAGCATTTTCACAAAACTTCGTTATCATGTTTTATTCGCGCACGGGAAGAAAGAGAAAGTGGCTAAGCGGTTTATCTTCCGCTATCACCTGAAGAAAATCACGATGTCTTTTACTGCTGAATAGGATTTCGGGCCTTCGAAGAAGGCCCGAAGCGGTTCGATTAGAAGGCGTAGATGAACTCAATTTCCCACTGGCGATAGTTGATATCTGGGCCGATATCTCTATCTAAAGTCCAAGATACTTTTAAGTTTTGCTCCATCGTCAGGTTGTTTGTAAAGGCATAGAGAGCATCAACTTCAAACCCGTAAAAGTTTCCATTTCCGACTGCTGTTGTCGTATTGGTCAAGTTCGTTTTGGAAGCCGATGCATCTTGATTGATTAAAAATAGCCCGACTTTGCTCGAGTTGCCGCGACCAACGCCAGACGCGTCAAAATCAGGCACTGCCTGAGCTTGGAGCCATTGGAAGTTCGCTTCGACAGCCCAGTCGCCAGCCTTTTTCACTGTGCCCAACGCCAAGCCCGCATACCATCCGAAATTCTGACGGGATGGATACGTTGTATACGTGACTACACTACTATTAGTAAAGGCGGCGCTTGGATCCGTGCCAGGATTAGGCAATCTCAATTTTTTAGCCATCATGTTCCAAAGACCGGCTGCGTAAATTTTTACCAGGCGCTTGCCAAACCACTCGGGATAGAATTGGTAGAAAGGAAGCAGCTGAGCTACGCAGTAACGGAATCGATTCGTCGCGTAATGGCTTGGTCCTTTATACCAATAAACTGCCGAAGATTTGAGATACATCCCTGTATTGGCTATCTTCAAAGCGCCGATTTCAGTTGCATAGGCATAGTGATTGAATTTGTCGTTGACAATGATTAAGCCAGGAGTCGCGTAGAAGTCGCCGATATTCTCAAACGCTTTGCTGAATCGGAGGAGGACTCCGTCAAATCGAGAAGCAAATTCAAGCTTGGAATCGTAGACGTTATTCAAATATCTGCGCCCTACTTCAGCATCCCACGTGAAGGTATCGCCCGCAATCAATCGACCGCCGGCATAAGCCTTTTCAAGTTTTAATTTGGTATCGGTGCCGCTAAATGTCCCCATGTCGTTGTCGTATTCTAACTTGATGGCAGACCAGGTTCTGTCTGTTCTGTAGTCGATCATCAAGTTAACTTCTACGTCCCATGCTTGAGGGGGCTTGCCGTCCGAAGTTCTAACTTCAGAGCCGTTGTTAATTTCACTGGTATCTTGGAATTCTGTGCGTACTTCGCAGCTGAGAGAAAGATCGCCGCCAAGTTCCTTGACCGTGACCATTCGCTTGTCTTGAATCCAGCGACGCAATGCATCCATATCATTTCGGTCTGAGTTGTTGGAAGAGGCGCCAGATTGAGCGAAAACAGGGGCGCTGAGGAGAAGAGCTGCAGAGAGAAGTAGGTTTTTGGGGTTTAGGGACATGAAAAGCCTATACATTATTGTTTGTTGTAAATGAAAACAAACAACTATAAGCCATTTTAAAATTTAAAGAAAGATTAAAAACGGACTTCACAAGAGCCTGTAAGAGCTTGCTCGAAGAAACCTCTCCATTCTAAATTTAGCATATACTTGATCCCTTTGGTTAGCGTACAGCCAAGAAACGGCCCGATCCGATGATCCTGATTTAAAATGACCAACCCTGAATTCAAACGCATCCTAAGCCGATTCTTTTGGATAGCGCATCCAAAGTAAGGATAAAACCGGCCTATTTTTTGCGTGATCCCAGCCCCCAGCTGCCAATAGCGCATTTTCAAATGGGTGGGAATTTTCTGGGGTTTGCCATTCGAAGAATAAAATCCTTCAATCCGCTGCCAATAGCCTCCCGAACCCAGCACACTCAACGAGGTGTCCTGAACCTCGAGCAATACAACCTTAGCTCCGCCTCCCCAAATCCAGCTAGACGTGCTTTGCCCCGAGATAAACGCTCCATTATTCTGGATGAAATTCCAAGATATCTGGCCCGATCCCGACACGAACTGTAGATCGAGTCTCTCCTTAATGTTCCAAGAGATGGAGCCTAATGAGCTAACCCCTTGAATACCAGAGTGTTTAGCTTGACTGCTTTCCAATTTTTGATAAAGGAGGAAATCCTGGGTATAGCCTGTTCTTACACTAGCCCAAGAAGTATCGGCAATGAAGAATCCCTGCTCGAGAATAGAAGGCGAAGAAGGAGGGCCGATGGGGGCCGAGAAAAGGAGGGCGGGGAAAGCGAGATAGAGCCATTTATACATTGTCTAGTTCTGTTAGAAGCGGATATCGCCAGAGACCGTTACCGCTTCCTCGTCGACCAATCGCCCCTCTATATTCAGCATAAAATATTTAGAAGAGGAGAGGCTGCAACCGATAAACACGCCCACAGGAATTCGGTTTTTAAACTGATTGTTTCCTGTCCCACTTTGAGAAATTGGGATGGAAAACCCGCTGATTTTAGTCTGAACGTTTGAGTATTTGACCCCCACGTAGGGGATAAAGATATCGATTTTATAGGAAAAGTCTAGGTCAATTTGCCATTCTCTCCACTTCAGCAAGCTTCCGCCAACCGATTGAGGAACTCCATCCGAAGTAAGCCAACTAGGGTTGAACTTCGACTCCTCGTAGCGCCCCCCCACCCCTACTCCAAGGCTATTCCAATCAACCAATAGTCCCCGAATTCCGACGCCCCAGAGAAAATCGTAATTTGTCTCAAGCTCAATTCTATGAACGGCTCCTGAGCTGTCTTCGAATCTCCAATCGGCGTTGGTTCGAGATGACCCCAAAATTCCAAATACATCCACCCGCTCAAGAATATTCAAGGTAGCTGTGCCCGAATTCGTCTCTTGTTGATAGCTGTCGACGCGGCCCTGCCCTTGGCCATATTGCTTCAGCTTTGCATCTGCAACAAAATCCCCTTCATAGCCTGCTCTGGCATCTACCCAACAGTCCTTGGGAATGAAAAAACCCTCTTCAATGATTTTGGGAGCATAAGGGTTGCCGACCGGGGCAGAAAATAAGGGCAAAGCAAAAAGTAGGAGCAATGAAAATGCAGCTTTCATCCAAACCTCGGTGGGGGCCAAACTTAATTTTAATGGATTTCACACCAAATTTAGAAGTTTTTTCGATTTCTGTGGGCTGTATATTCATGAGGCTGGTTCAGAATAACCCAAGCGCTAGCCTGATCTGGGAGAAAATAATTTTTCCAACTAGACATCGGATAGCCGCGCGACCCGACCCGATTCAACCGCCAGAGCTCGAGAGAGCCGCTCGGCCCCACAACCCACCCAAAATACCAGCCGGCCCAATTGGTATCGGCAAAGAGGATGGGGGATGGATAGGCCAAATTATTTTCTCTAGCCATTTGCATCCATTCAGCTTCAAGATCTTCTTCTTGAAATAGACCCCTCTTCATAGCGTCTTGCTTGATCCCTTGGAGAAACTCAAAGGAACTAATCAGCGAAGCTTCTCCTTGCAAAGAGATGGAGAGTTTCGATCCAAGATGATTCCTAGGAAGGATCGGGAAAGTTTCATAGAGAAACGAATCAACTTGAGCTTGAGGATCTCTGATTTTGGATCCTTTGATAGACGCCAGCGCCTCGATCAACGAAAATCTAAAGTTGGAAAACGTATCAACTGTGGGTCTATTTCTCCAAGAATGAAGGAATAGATTCCTCTCGATTTGAGGGATTTTATCGCTCAATAAATGGGCTGCTCGCTCTTGGATTTCCTCTGAAATTTTTTGCATTTGCCAATATTTTTTTCCTGCCTCGATTGCCTTTTTCCAATCGGATGGGATCGAGCCTGGCTGGAAAATAAATGCATGCGTTGGAGATTGCATGAGAATCGGGCTAACACCCTGCACAGAAGCCATCGATTGAATTAACTCCTCTTCTTTGGCTGGCAGCAATGCAATTTCAGAGAAAGGGCGATCTCTTTGGAAATACCCTTGCAGCAAAGTTTGCATCGTCCCGCCCGAAGCGTAATCCCACGGTGTCTTATAGGTTGTCTGATGAAGGGGGTTCTTCTTTGAACGCTCCATTGCAGAGTGGAGAAACTGAGGCTCTTGTAAATATTGGACTAACTCGGTCGTCAAATCAGAAACTAAAGTCGGGAATAAATTTCGGTCTACCGTCGACGCAATATCGGGTTCAATGAGAATGAAAAAATCTCTCAGTGACTCAATGTACTGCTCTCCATTTTGAATGAGAGTCCAGAGCGAAGGGTCGGATCTCCCATGTTTGTAAACCAATCTAAACCCAGCAGGGCTATCATCAAAAATTGCCTCCTCGGAAACAAACAAAGAGGGATCGTAAATCTCCTGAAAATAGTCTTGAAGCTTGAGATCGTATTGTTGAATCAAATGAGAGAAAAGATTGGACAACCGTTCAGCCTTCTCCACCATTCTATCGCGGATTTCTAAGGCCATATTTGCAGCATGCATGTAGGTGGCTAACTCCGACTGGAGTTGCTGGCGATGGGCATCTCCTATAGAGCGGTTCACCATCCCTTCAAGAGCCCGAATGGCCGACATAGCTTTATCATATTCATCGGCAGCCCGCTTAAGTTCTCGATTGCACTCCTCTAGCCGCAGATCCATTCTTTCGTAGAGAAAAGATCCCAGGCCTTCCTTCTGATTTGGGTCTAGGCCTAAGCCAACAAAAAGATTCCACCGAGTAAAGTTCAATTTGATATCGCAAAGAGAGGCGACCGTATATTCCCAGGTTCTAAGCAAGGCGCACTCTGTAAAAGAGCAAAAAGCCCGCGTAGCCTTTTCGAGACGCGATTTCCATTCAGAAACCTTCTGCGATCTTTGGCTTGCCTTTTGGTAGTAGACAGCTCCTTGCCGAGCCAGAAGAGGACTCATCTGAACTTTCTTTAAATATTCTTCGTCTTCTAGATCCCGTTCTGTAAGGCCTAGATCTTTGAGGAGAAGGCGCCGAAAAATTTGATCCGTATGAATAGGCTCCTCAAATTCTTCAAGCTGTCCTTGCGTTACTTTCAATCCTGCTGCCGAGCAAGCCGCTTGAAAACCTGGCGAAATTAGAAGCATATCCAAGGGGGGCGCTTTGCGTAGATCAGCCGATTCAAATGTTGGACAAAGCGGAACGGTGAACTGTTGACCTGAAATGATTCTCCGGATCCGCCCAGTCGTCAATAAATCATAGAGATCTTCAAAAAGGGAGATGGGATCGTTTCGTTGAATTAAAATAGCGGGAGCCGTTGCAAAACAAGACCCGACTGTTTGTCGTAACCAAGTGAACCACGCCGCAAGAACAGCCCTCCTGATTTGAGCTGTATCTGGCTTCCTTACTTCTTCAGGCCATAAAGTATCTCTGATAATTTCTTCAGCCCTCTTGTGGCAAAGAGGGGGTGAGAATTTTTTTATCCACTTTCGAATTTCAGGGCTCTCCTTCAAAAGCTGCAGGGCCGAACGGAGATGGAGGAAAATTGGGGGATCATTCTCTCGGCCTGGGCCTAAAAGAAAGGGGCCTTTTAACTCACCGATAAGCCGATCGAGGAGGGCTTCTTCAAGCTCCCCCTTCTCATCGATTAGGAGATTCGCCGCTTTAAGGCCTATATGCCTCACTCGAAACCGGAAGGGGTCTTGAATAGGGCAAATCTCCATAAGAAAAGAGGTTTCAGCTTCAATATCCAGCCTCAAAAGCTCCGCTAAGGAGTTTTCTTTAAGCTTTGCGAAGAAAGATTCTTGAATGGAAGGGTGCTTCACAAGGTCTAATTACAAGAAAATTTTTTGGTTTACAACATGTAAAGCGGCTTTACATTTGCCTTTTTTTGCAGATCATGTAGACTTTTCTCAGTTCACAAGAGAAGAACCTATGAAAATCAAAATCCATAATAAGCCCGAACTAGAATTGCCTCAAGGGAGTACTGCGCGAGACGCAGCCGATAAACTCCACCTGACAGCCCCCGAACAAGCAGTCGCTGTAACCGTCAATGGCCAACTTAAAGATTTTGCCACTATTTTGCAGGATGGAGACATTCTGGAATTCCATAACTTCGACGATCCTCTTGGAAAGGAAGTTTTTTGGCATACCTCCGCTCACGTCTTGGCCCAGGCGATCCTTCGCCTATGGCCAAACGCAAAACCGACCATCGGCCCTCCAATCGAACAAGGATTTTATTACGATTTCGGCAACCTCACTCTATCCGACGAAGATTTTGAAAAAATTGAGAAGGAAGTAGAGAACGTCCTGGCAGAAAATCACAAACCCGAGCGAGTAGAATTTTCCTCGAAAAAAGAGGCTTCCGACGCCTTTTCCAGCAACCCCTACAAGGTAGAGCTCATCGAAGGTTTCGATGAAACCGGACCTTTTTCAGCCTATCGACAAGGGGAGTTCTTCGATCTTTGCCGCGGTCCGCATCTAGGAGCCCTTAATAAAATTAAAGCTTTTAAAGTCTTGAAAACCTCAGGAGCCTATTGGCGCGGCGACTCGAAAAGAGAGATGCTAACTCGCATTTACGCAATCTCCTTCCCTGACAGAAAAAGGCTCAAAGAATACCTCCAGCTCTTAGAAGAAGCTAAAAAAAGAGACCACAAAGTTATCGGGCCTGCTCTCGATCTCTTCTCTTTCAAAGAAGAGGCGCCTGGAATGCCGTTCATCCATCCTCATGGATTAACCGTTTGGAATCGACTCGTTGAATTTCTGCGGGAGGTTTTGAGCGAAGCGGGCTACATCGAAATCAAAACTCCCATGATGATGAGCAAAGAGCTCTGGGAACGCTCTGGGCACTGGTTCCACTACAAAGAGAACATGTACCTCTCCCAGATCGAAGACCGCGAGTTTGCGATCAAGCCGATGAACTGCCCCGGCTGCATGCTCTACTACAAAACTGCGACGCATAGCTATCGGGAACTTCCGCTGCGAGTCGCCGAGATTGGTCACGTCCACCGTTTTGAAGCATCAGGAGCCTTGAACGGATTATTCCGAGTTCGAGGATTCCACCAAGACGATGCCCACTTATTCATGCGCCCCGACCAAATTCAGAGCGAAATCAATCAGATTTTACATCAGATTGAAAAAATCTACATGACGTTCGGCCTCCCATACCGTCTCGAACTCTCAACCCGTCCTGAAAAATCGAAGACGATCGGCTCTGACGAAGAGTGGGAAATCGCTACAAACGGTCTGAAAGGAGCCCTCGATGAGTCGGGCCATTCCTACAGAATCAACGAAGGCGATGGCGCTTTTTACGGCCCAAAAATCGACATCCATATTCGCGATGCAATTGGACGCCATTGGCAATGCGGAACTGTCCAGCTCGATATGTCTTTGCCCCAAAAATTTGAATTGGAATACGTCGATAGCGATGGAAGCCATAAACGGCCTGTGATGCTCCATCGAGCACTTCTTGGCTCGATCGAGAGATTTTTCGGCATCTTGATTGAGCACTTTGCTGGGAAATTCCCTCTTTGGATCAGCCCCTATCAAGTGAGGATCATGACTGTTGCCGACCGGCACATCCCATTTGCAGAAGAGGTCGCTGCAAAAGTGAGAAAGGCCGGTTTGATTTGCGATATCGACGATACAAGCGAATCGGTTGGAAAAAAGGTTCGCACAGCTCAAATGCTCAAGACAAATTACATGCTCACCATCGGCGACAAAGAAGTAGAAAACAAAACTGCTGCTCTTCGGACGCGGGATAATGTGGTTCATGGTGAGATTGACATTTCTGATTTTCTTGCTAAAGTCGTTAAAGAGCGAGATGAAAGGGCTTTGATGTCCCCGTTCTCGATTGCTCCCTAAACGCTTTCGCACTTCCTAACCAGGAAAAAAAGTCATGATGGTAATTTCTGTCAGCAGTTTCAAAGGTGGAACAGCTAAAACATCGACATCGCTCCACCTTGGAGCTGCTCTTTGTCAATTTCATAAAAAAAGAGTTCTGCTGATCGATTTAGATGCGCAAGCAAATTTGACGACTGGATTGGGATTCGATCCTGATGAACAGGACAGCATGGCGACTGTTCTTCAGGGCGAAAAATCGATTCACGAAGTCATTTTGCCGACTTGCGTTCCCAACATGCACATTGTTCCAGCCGACACATGGCTTGAACGGGTAGAAGTGTCTGGATCGCTGGCCGCCGACAGATATTCGCATGAACGGCTCAAAGAAATTTTGCGAGATCTACCTTACGATTTCGTCCTCATCGATACGCCCCCTTCTCTCTGTTGGCTGACGGAATCGGCCCTTATCGCATCAAAATATTCGCTTGTTTGCGCAACACCAGAATTTTACAGTGTTAAAGGTCTTCAACGCCTGTCTCTTTTCATCAATAATATTTCTGAAAGACATGGGACAAAAGTTTTAGGCGTTGCACTTTCATTTTGGAACCCACGCGGCAAGAGCAACGATGCGTTTTTAAAAGTAATTGAAGAAACATTTCCAGGAAAACTCTTGAACGCAAAAGTCAGACGCGATATCGCAGTATCTGAGGCGACCATATATGGCAAACCGATTTTTGACACGGCTCCAGGCAGCCGCGCCTCCTCCGATTACACGGCGCTTACAGGCGAAATTTTAATGAGGCTTTGATGATGTCCAAATTTAACGATCTACTGCATCTTAGATTCAAACAAAAAGAGAGTAAGCAAAAAATGACGGCTCTTGTAGAAAGATCAAACAATGGGGAGTTGTCCAGCTTTTCAGGCGTTTTCCGCGTATCTGCGTTAAATGAAAAAGAAAAAGAGACTCTCGAGGAAATTTTAAAGAGCTTTCGCAAAAGCGATACCCACGATGTCGATGCCGATTTAAAAGCTTTGATGACGATCACTTCTGAAGTGAAGGCGATTACCAATCAAGCTGTGATTTTACATGGCGAGAGGATCAAGCGGGCGCAAGAAATTTTGAAAACCTATCGCGATGGAGCCTTCACCGCTTGGCTATTTGCTACCTACGGCAATCGGCAAACGCCCTATAATTTTCTCCAATACTACGAATTTTACACTGTGCTGCCTCAAGCTCTGCACACAAAACTCGATCAAATGCCTCGCCAGGCAATTTACACCCTCGCAAGCAGAGCTGGTGCATTTGAACGAAAAGAAGAGATAGTCCGAAACTATTCGGGCCAGCCGAAGCAAGAACTGATCAAACTGATCCGCCAAGAGTTTCCTCTTTCCGAAGACGACAAGCGGATGCCGAATTTTTCATCGAACGCAATCTCTTTTCTAAAAAGAGCCCGCGATATGCTGAAAAATCCCCATTGCCAAGTCGACGAAGAAGAAAAACGGCAAATCAACCATTTGCTAGCTCAGATCCGCCTATTCCTCGAAAAACGGTAATATGGCCCATAACGAATATGTGAGTCCTTTTTCGGCTCGGTATGTAAGCCGCGAAATATCTCATCTATTCTCTCAGCAATTCAAAATTTCTACCTTTCGCCGACTTTGGGTAGCTTTAGCCAAGGCCCAGCAAAAACTGGGCCTAAAAATCTCCCAAAAACAAATCGATCAGATGAAGGCTCACGTCGACAAGATCGATTTCGATGCCGTTCATGAATACGAGAAGAAATTCCGACACGATGTGATGGCGCATATCCATGCCTTTGGAGATCAGTGTCCCGATGCGAAACCAATCATCCACCTCGGAGCGACCTCAAGTTATGCAGCAGACAATGCTGATCTCATTCAAATGAAAGAGGCTCTCCACCTTCTCCATTCAAAACTCATTCATATCCTCCGCGAGCTCTCTTCTTTCGCTCAAAAATTTTCCGATGCCCCAACAGTCAGCTACACCCATTTCCAAAGCGCACAGCCGACAACTATCGGAAAACGGGCCTGTCTTTGGCTTCAGGATTTTTACCATGATGCCCTCGATTGGGAGCGGCTCCTCAACTCCATTCCCTTTTTGGGCGCAAAGGGCGCTACCGGAACGCAAGCCTCATTCCTGGCTCTATTTGAAGAAGATTCAGCCAAAGTGCTGAAATTGGAAGAGCTCATTGCCCACGAATTTGGCTTTAATAAAATACTTCCCATAGCAAGCCAAACCTATTCTAGAAAGATCGATCTCTCCATCCTCAATGCATTTGAATCGTTTGCAGCCAGCGCTCATAAAATGGCAACTGACCTCCGTCTTTTAGCTCACGAAGGTGAAGTTCAAGAAGCTTTTGCAGAAAAGCAAATCGGCTCCTCAGCCATGCCTTACAAACGCAACCCGATCTATGCCGAACGAATTTGCGGTATTGCCCGTTTTGTAATTTCTTTAGCTCAAAATCCTGCCTACACAGCAGCGACGCAATGGCTCGAAAGAAGCCTCGACGACTCTTCCAACCGACGCCTTTCAATTTCGGAAGCTTTCCTGGGAACAGACGCCATCTTAAATCTCTTGGCCCACTTGATCCCGAATCTCGCTGTAGACTCCCAACTTGCAGAATTTAACCTCAAAAAAGCTCTACCATTTCTAGCGATGGAAAACATCCTGATGGCTGGAGTAAAAAAGGGGGGTAATCGGCAGGACCTTCATGAGAAACTTCGCCAGCTCTCACTCGAGGCAAGAACTCAGCCTCATCCCTACGAATTCCTGCTGAAAAAACTCGAATCCGACTTCTCTTTGACCAAATCGGAAATTAAGAAAGTCCTCGATCTAAAGAAAATGGTCGGACGGTCTCCTCAACAAGTCCACGGCTTCCTCAAGCACGACATTGAACCGTATCTTTTGAAGACGGAAGTGAAGGAACCTTCGTTTCCTCCGATAGAAATCTAGGCAAACGAAGACCCAACAAGATTTCTTTCAATTCTGCCTGGATTTGTTCAAGGGGAGGAACTAAAGGTAAACGCAAGTCTTGCCGGCATTTTCCCATCAAAGACAAAACAAACTTGACGCATTGAGGATTCGACTCGAGAAACAGAGCTCGGCAGAGGGGTTGAAAATGGTCCGAAATCAATTTTGCTTTCTCCAGATTCCCTTCTCTAGCAAAACGGATCATCTTCTTCCATACCCCAGGAATAACATTCGCTACAGTAGAAATTGTGCCAACGCCGCCTTCTCGAAGAATTTCAAACGTTAGCCAATCTTCACCAGATAAAATGGGCAAAGGAGTTGCATTTCTTACTTTACGAATGAAATCCAAATCTCCAGACGAATCTTTCAGCGCCGCAATTCCTTTGATCAGACCGATTTCAGCAACCGTTTCTACTTGAAGACGCAACTGAGTTCTCGGAGGATTGTGATAGGCGACGATAGGGATACCAACTTTCGCTACCTCTTTATAGTGTAGAACGGAGCCTCTTTGAGAAGGGCGATTATAGAACGGAGTGACAACTAAACACCCTTGCGCCCCTATTTTCTGGGCTTTCTCGGTAAAACGGACAGTTTCTCGAGTATCGGGCGTTCCAGTTCCTAAAAGAACAGGAACTCTTCCAGCTGCAACTTTCAAACAGACTTCGAGAATTTTCCACCGCTCTGCGGGTCTAAGCGAAGTCGCTTCTCCAGTTGCTCCGCAGCAAACGATTCCTTCCGTTCCTTGTTCTATCTGCCATTCGACCAGCTTTTCAAGGGATTGAATATCGATTCGCCCTTTCACATCAAACGGACTTACGATGGCAACCAATGAACCACAAAATTCCATGGCTCTATGTTGTCACCCAAGTTCTTATTCATCAAGGTCGGAGTCTATGGGTAGGATTCGCTCGCATTTCTCTTCAGCTGCAATCTCTTTCAGCATCTGATGACAGTGTTTAGCGAGCTCTTTAAACTGGTGCAAATTTTGGCGCAGAGCATTTTGAAACTCGCCTGGAAAGGAAATCTCCTGGACGAGGTGAATCTGATTGAGTTCCTGTTTGAACGACGTTGCGTGAGGTTTGAAGACAAGCCTTTTTCGCTTTTCTACATATTCTGCAACTGTTTGAGGTAGCTCCCCAAAAGATTTAAATATGGGCAGAGAGAAAGTAATTTGTTTCCTTGTCAAATCTACTGAAATTTGAATTTGATTGCCGAGTGGCGCAGAGACCTGAGATCTTTCAAGAAGATGGTTTAGAAGAGCTTTAAATTCCATATGAACTCTCTCGGTTTCCCGGCAATAGTATAGCAAAAAGGACCGTAAATGGCTCTCTGAAAGAAACTGTATCCGGTTGATAAAATTTTGAATGTAAAGCCGCTTTACATCCAGGGCGAAGACCACTCTGCATCGCGCGCTTGGCGATAGAGTTCTTTTTGCTTCCTCGAGATCGTCCTCTGCTCGCAAGTACCTTCTTTCGTGCAAAGTGTAAGTTTGACATGACCTGAAAGTTTGAGCGGTTTCTCAACGAGCCTCCCCTCAAGAGGAGGTGGAGCAAACGGGGTTACAGCTAGATAAGAGAATTTTTCATCTTCATAGCCCATAGATCCCTCTTTGAGGATTTTATGGATTTTTGTCCGCTCGACCCGAGCTGGAAAATGGCACCAGCTGGACATTGGACATTCGCCTTGATGAGGGCATGGCGCTGCAATGTAAGCACCCCATTCAACGATTTTCTTTCTTAGCGCTAGAATTGTTGAAAATCCCTTAGGAGTCCCAGGCTCGACGATCAGAAGAGTAGTCCCTTGCAAGATCAATTTTTGAATGAGATCCGTGCAGTCAGTTTCTGCTAAGACATAAGAAAGAATGGCTAAATCGGCCTTGGGCAGCTCGAAAGGGCGAGTTAAATCTTGTTCAGACCAGGACGCAGATTTTAATGCGGGTGTCTCAGAGTATGCAGCTAATTTTCGTCCCAAGGAGAGGATGGAAAAACTTTTTTCAAAAAGATGGACGGTCTGAAGAGGAAAAATTTCACTTGCTGCCCAAGAGGCTGTGCCAGGCCCAGCACCTAAATCAAGGAGAGTTTTACAGGTCCATTCAGGAAGCCTTTCTCTCAGGTCAAGCAGAGCTTTGAAGACGGCAGCATAGGTGGCCGGCATCCTAGCCAAGAGATAAGCGATTGTTTGATCCTTGTTCCGAAAGTGGGACCCTTCCCCCCTCCGATAGGCTTCAGAAAGCTCTGAATGAGCTGTCCGGATTGAAGGGATTTCTATGTTGGCAGCAATTTCTTCGATGGCTGCCTGTAAAGCTAGGGGCATTTGCATGCGGACAGTTTACAGGAAGCTGGAGCAAGGATCAATAAACCTTGATTCCAACTTCAGCCGAAAGTCCCGGCTTGATTGGAAACTTGTCTTGAGGAAAAGAAATTTTTATAGGGATTTCTTCCTCAACTTGACGCTCAGTCCCTTCGATTTGGGATAAAGTGGCCGGTCCAACCCAAGAGACAGCCCCCTCCCATTCTTTACCAGGATACGACGCGAGAAGAATTTTGACTGGTTGACCTAGTTGGATGAGATGGAGTTTTTTCTCAGGGACTCTTACCTCGATCCAGGAGCGGCTGAGATCGAAAAGCGATAAGACCGACTCCCCGCCGTTTACATAGTCGCCAACAACCTTTTTTTGCTTTAAAACAACTCCGTCAAAGGGCGCCGTGACTTCCAACTTGTTTAGCTGAGCTTTCAAAAGACTCAATTCTTGATCAAGAGCTGCCGCTTCTAGGTCAAGCTCTTCAACTTTCGTTTGCGCCTCTTGAAGAATGAGCAGGTGCTGTTCGCTCTCTTCATGAGAGCTAAGCCCTAAGTCAGCCAAGTAGTCCTGCATCGCTTTTTCTGATTGGTTTCTGTACTCCTTTTGCTGTTCTCGGATACGGAGTAAGTTTTTTTCAATTTTCCTTTGCTGTTGTCCAAGATGTTCCGATTCAAACGCAAAAAGGATTTGCCCTTTGTTAACACGGTCGCCTGCTTGAGCAGCTAACTGATCCAATTTCCCAGCCTCATTAGCCCGAATCTGCATTGACACGCCATCGATATAGCCAGCGGGAAGCCAGAGATAAGGACGCACAGCCAAGACCCAGTAAGCCGAGAGCAAGGCAAACGCAAAGACCGAAAAGATCAAAAGCGATCTCGGAGACAATAAAATTTTCCACGAAAAGCTCGGGATAGGAATTTCGACAATTTTTCGCTTATGGCGAAGCGTGGCTTCGTTCATGATCTAATTTCTCCACAACTTGAGAGTAAGTTTCTTGGATCTCATCGGAAAGGTGTATCAAAGTTTCAATGCGGCTGATTGTGCCATCTTGTTCAAGTTCCGGCAGCGGTTCCTGTTTTTCCATCCATGAAGACAGCTGTTCAATCCAAGTGGACATATCTAGAGAGTACCCGATTAATTAGCGATCTTTCAAGGTGAAATAGATGATTCCCGCCAGAAGACTTGCTGTAGCTCCTAAAAGGAAAGGAAATCCTGGAATGACTTCGTAGGCCACACCGCCGATTACAGGAGCCATAGCCATGGAGAGCGATTGAATTGATTGACTGATACCTAGAATTTTCCCCTGCATTTCTCTAGGAGCCGCATTTGAGATAACTCCTGTGCAAAGGGGCCACGCCAATCCTCCAATAATCACCGTAAGTCCCAAAACGGGCATAGTAGTCCAAATACGGCCTGTAAAAAAGATGAGTCCGCTTAGAACTGTAAAAAGGAGAAGGCAAAACTCGAGAATTTGCAGAGAGGTAAACCGCCGCAGCAACATCTTATTCAAATAGCTCGAGCCAATCGCCCAGCAAACCCCCATGAAAAGAGCCAGATCGGCGATATTTGAATTGGTGAAGGAATATCTGTTAACAACCATTACCGGGGTAAACTGAAAAAGCATGGTCCAAGAGAAGAGAAAGAGAAAGTAAATCGTATAGATTCTCTTGATCCTTTCTGTTTTTAGAGCCCTTTTGATATTGCGAAAAGACTCGAGGACATCGAATTTCACAGTCAAATCGATTCGAGACGTTTCTCTAAAACCGAAAACAACAAAAAGCAAATTGATCAACGTCAAAAAGGTAGCCAACCACAAAGGAAAAGTGGGGCTGAACAGCGGATAAATCGTCGGATCTGAGAGTTTTCCTCCAAGAAAAGCGCCAATAACGAAAGACAATCCAGCCAAGACAGACATGTAGCCGAATTTCTTCACCTTCGCCTGCTCATTTTCACTCAAGTCGGTCACGCAGGCAAGGCATATAGACATATTGCTGGCGAAAATCCCAGTTATCAACCTCCCTAAAAAAAGCAAAAAGAGGGAGTTGATCTGCATGCTCCAGGCGGTCAAAGCCATCCCTAAAAAGGTAAAAAGAACGCTCCAAACGAGAGCTTTTTTTCTCCCATGTCTATCGGCATATTCACCTATGAGCGGCGCAGCTAGGAATTGCCCCAAAGAAAAAGCCATGAGGAAAAGGCCCAAAATCGAAGTGCGGGTTGCAAGAGGAACGTCAGCCGAGAACAAACTGTTATTGGGATCGAGGAAATAGGGAGCAAAGATGGGATAGACGATCGACCAACTCAAACTATCGACAAAAAAAGTCAGATAGATCGCAGGGAGTGAAAATCGATGGGGCTTCATGACTTCAAAATAGCAAGCTAATTGCGGATTGTCCAGTCAATGGGCTTTTGCCCTGTTTTCAATAGAAATTCGTTGATCTTAGAAAAATGGCGACATCCCAAAAACCCAGCATGAGCCGACAGGGGCGATGGGTGGGGCGCCGTCAGAACCAGATGAGAGTTCGTCCCCCTTTGAATATGCTGGAACTTGTCGTAAGCCGATTTGCCCCAGAGAACAAACACCAAAGGCTCTTTCCTCTCGCATAGAAGCTGGATCACCCGGTCGGTAAAAATCTCCCATCCCTGGCCAAAGTGGGATTTCGCCTCATTGGCCCGAACTGTCAGAGTGGCATTCAAGAGCATGACCCCTTGTTTGGCCCATTCAAGCAAACATCCATGGGCAGGCTGAGGAATTTTCAAATCCTCCTTCAGCTCTTTGAAAATATTTTGCAGCGAGGGGGGCGCCGGAACCCCTTTCGGCACGCTAAAAGACAATCCGTGAGCCTGGCCAGGACCATGGTAAGGGTCTTGCCCCATGATCACGACCTTCACTTGGCCGTAGCTGGTCTGGCAAAAGGCGTTAAAAATATTTTCAAAGGAGGGATAAACAGTAGCACCTGAGGCGACTTCCTGAGACAGGAAGTTCTCGAGCTTTTTTATATAAGGTTTCTCGAACTCCTCTTGGAGAAGTTCCAGCCAAGAGGCATCCATGTAAGCGATTTTTTCATTCATAGGGAGATTTAAGACTACCAAGGATCTCATTTTGAGGAAAGAACGATTGACAGAAACGAATTTGAACCACTATGATTTAGCCTTTTCAACTGCGATGGCCATGAAAAATTTAGCTGAGAACAACCTGATCCGATTTACGAACATCACGCGGAAAAAAGATTCAATTTTCGCGAACTTTAAAGTGAAAGGTTTACGCAACGGGGTGGTATTTTCAGCCTCGATTTCAGTCGACATCACCTCTTTAGAGCTTCACGCCGGTGACTCGCTCGAGAAGATCGTCGAAGAGTGCGCTCGCCATGGCGTCAAAGAGTTTAAGAAGGCCGATTTCCAATTCGAGGGAATCGCGTCCGTAGGTGCTGAATATCTGGGTGTAGCGCAGCTTGGCTAGCGCGTTTGCATGGGGTGCAAGAGGTCGGAGGTTCGAATCCTCTCACCCAGATTCTTTTGCCTTAATAGGTTATGAAACAAACAGCACATGCACTATTCTCTTAAAAACCGATTGTGTGGCAGGTATGTGGCAGGTAATGCACAAATGAATTGAAGTCGATGAATATGAAAATAGAAAGAAATAGCCAATGTACCTGTGGAAGTGGTAAGAAGTACAAAAAATGCTGCTTGATGTCCGAACGTAAACCTATTCAAGTAGTCGAAATATTCTCCGAGATGCATGAAGTTTGCGACAATGCTTTAGCTCAAATTGAAGCAGGTGATCTCTTGAGCGCTGAAATGGAGGCTGAACGACTATATCATTTGCATCCAGACGACCATATGGTCAATTTCCTTAAAGGCATTTGTTGCATACAAAGAGAGTGTTATCAACAAGCTATTTCTTTTTTTG
Source organism: Verrucomicrobiota bacterium (assembly GCA_018239895.1). GTDB lineage: Bacteria > Chlamydiota > Chlamydiia > Chlamydiales > SM23-39 > SZAS-17. Next base: position 278,770 of record JAFEGL010000003.1, on the reverse strand, counting down.
AGACAGCTATTCAAATTAATCCCTGGTTTAGCGAAGCCTATTTCAATTTAGCAAGTTTATATCGCCAAGAAATGAAAATTCCTCAATCGGTTGTCTATTTTAGAAAAATTATTGAAATCGAAGGAGAACGTGGAGATCTTGGAAAATTGGCTAAAAAAGAGCTTGATTGGTTAGAAAAAATGCTCCAGAAAACTTCAGGACAAACTTTAACTGAATATCTCCAAGCTTCAGCTCTTTTCGATGAAGCTTTTGCATGTCTGAGAAGAGAAGAACATCAAAAAGCAATTTCCCTCTTTCAACAAGTCTTGGCATTGAATCCAGATCACGTTCAATCTTATGGCAATATGGCCTTGGCTCATAGTGCTCTAGGCGAACAAAAAATAGCGCTTCAATACTTGGACAAGGCATTGTCTCTAGATCCAACTTATGAGCCTGCTCAACAAAATCGAGAGAATATTATTCGATTAAAAGAAGGAGAACGAAGCCCCTTCAAAATGGCAGCAGTTTTGTATTACAGGGAAAAGTTTGAGCTAGAAGGTAAGAAAAAACAAAAGCCAAGAGCTTTGACCTGGTCTAATGCTGCTATTGGTTATGTACATCAAGATGCTCTATAGTAAGGAAGTTAGTCGATATGTCGAAAACCATTGCCTTTGTCAAAATTCACGATTTAAGGTTTAAACAATGCCTACAATAAATAAAATTCTCGTAATAGGAGCTGGCATTGCTGGACCTGCTGTTTGTTATTGGTTAAAAAGATTTGGCTTTTCTCCCACTCTAATTGAAAGGTCTTCCAAAATACGAAAAGGAGGGCAAGGACTGGATGTTCGAGGTGTTGCCATCGACATCGTTAAAAGAATGGGGATCTATGAGAAAATATGTAATATGCGCACCCAAGTGGAATTAGGACGATATGTTGACGCCGAAGGTAATATCTTGCATGAAGAAAAAGGCGAAAGATTTGCCTTTAGGCAAGGTGAAGACGTTGAAATTGACCGAGGTGATTTAGTTGAAATACTGATACAGGCTCTTGAAGGTGTTCCCTGTCATTTCAATCAATGGATTACCAGCATTAAACAGAGTGATAATGATGTAGAAGTTCAATTTAAAGATGGTAGAACCGAACATTATGACCTGGTTATTGGGGCTGATGGCCTACACTCAAAAACAAGACGTATGGTTTTCAATGATGATGAATATAAATTAACTAACCTTGGTCTGTACTTTAGCGTTTTTAGCATCCCAAATTATCTTAATTTGAGCCACACCGAAGTTCAGTTCGAGGCCAATCAAAAACTTATATCTCTTACGAGTGATAAGAGCCCTAAGATGGCTGAAGCCGCATTCTGCTTTCGCACACAAAATGTCTTAAATAATATTCGCGATGAAAACGAGCAAAAGAGATTCCTACGCGATACTTTTCAAGATTTTGGCTGGGAGACTTCAAAAGTCCTTGAACTGATGTCTGATAGTGATAATTTTTATTTTGATTCAGCCACACAGGTGAAAATGAAATCATGGACTAAAGGACGAGTAGCTTTGCTGGGTGATGCGGGTTATTCTGCATCTCCAATATCGGGTCAAGGTAATAATCTGGCACTGGTTGGCGCTTATGTTTTTGCAGGAGAACTAAAACAAGCAGGCGGCAATTATCATCGAGCATTTAACCGCTATAATGAATTATTACATCCATTCGTTGAAGCCAATCAAAAATTGGGCGTTTTGGTTAACGAATCGACTCTTGTTCGCGATGAAGTCTCTCAGGAGGTTGCGGAAGAAAGATCAAATAAGATTATGCAAGAGGTAGAAATCGCAGCGAACATGATTTCTTTGCCTAATTATGAATGAGTGGATTTTCATTTATGTTTAGTGTCCTCAACCCACTATTACAAACATTTTGATGCCCTTCAGAACTAGTGTCGATCATTTCGTTGGTATCAACGAAATGATCGTGAGTGTTGTGCAGGCTATTTTTTCAAGTTTTTTTACCTTTCCGAATCTAGCTCATGATAAAGTTTTGTTTTCTTAATTTCGTCAATTGTGAACTTAATAAAATCAATGGTTTTATCTTTCAAAAACATTTCTTTGTTGTAGTCCCAACTTTCGGCTACCTCAATCAAATTATTTATCCATGCTGATTTAAATTCATTTTTAACCCATGTCGCAGCAGTTTTTTTTGTTCCTGCAAAGCCGCACATGACAGTGTATAAAATGCGACATAAATTCATAACCAGATATGATTGATAATGACTGTTCTCCAACCATTCATAATCAGTTATTTTAGGTTCCCATTCTTGAAATAAATCACGTATGCAAGCTTTTTGAACTTCAATGATATCGATAGGTTCAAACATATCCCTAAAATCAGGCCCAATGAGAGAGACGCCATGTTGGTACAATAAATAGTTATTGATTATCCATTCATTTCCGTAAGGTGCTTCTTCATAGAAAAAACCATTTCCATAATAAGGACGAGGTTCTTTTGGTGGTAATATATTTTTGAATAGGTCAATGGGCGTGTAAGAACATTCCAGTCTAGCGCCCCATTTTTCATATAGTTTTTTTGCTTCGATATGCATTCGCTTGATTCGATCAAGTTGAAGGGGGTTAATCGGTTTATCTAGAATTGCTACCAAATCAATGTCACTATTCTCAGGGTTAAAGTCGCCATAAGTTAAAGAGCCGAATAGGTATAGACCTATCAAATTTTTATCAAGGATTTCCTTAATATTGTTTGATAAATATATTAAAGTTTTCTCTACATCTTTTTCTGATGTCAAGATTTTCTTCTTCGATTTTCTGATCATTATTTTCCTAACGTTTCGGAGAACCTAGAAAACCAATACTTCTAGGCTTTTCTAGTAAATTTCTAGGTTTAGTCGCCTCTTTCGAAGTTCAAATGAACCTGCTAAAGCTCAACAAACAACTTCTCTGTCAAGGAAGCCCCTTTTGACACATTTTTTGAAATATTCATAAATTTCAGGCTTCCGTAATTTTATGAGCGCGCGCATATTTTATGAACATCTTTCGTCCTCTCCTACGTATGATACCGCACGTAAAATATATGCGTGCACGTATTTTATGCTCGGCGCACGTAAAATATTCCTTTTTTTAATCGAGAAAGTTTGCTGGAAATGGAGAAGCTACAGTGTGTGCTATTTGCCTCCTCAGCTCCAAATGTTCGGAGCTCCTATTGTCCAAATATGCGGAGTTCATGGTCAAATGTTCGCAGTTCGCGTTGGTGGTTAGGTAAACCGCCGATAATTAGTTTTCTTTGAAGAGAATCCATTGGTGGGTCTATACTTCTGAAAACAAGAGGGATTTTACAATGAAAAACGACTTGATCCTATTTGAGGACTATAAGATACGCAGAGTCTACGATGAGGCCACAGAAACATGGTATTTTTCGGTTGTTGATATCATTCAAGTATTAACCCAACAATCTGATTTCCAAGCAGCTAGAAATTACTGGAAAGTCTTAAAAAACAGACTTGCAAAAGAGGGAAATCAGTCGGTTACAAAATGTAACCGACTGAAATTGCAAGCAGCTGATGGAAAAAAATATCTTACGGATGTTGCCAATGTTGAAACTGTGCTACGGCTAATCCAATCGATTCCAAGTCCAAAAGCCGAACCAATAAAACTTTGGCTGGCAAAGGTAGGTTATGAGCGCATACAAGAAATGACTGACCCAGAAAAATCATTGGATCGAGCTCGAGAAACCTGGCAAAAGCATGGACGTACTGAAAAATGGATTCAACAGCGCATGATGGGTCAAGAGACGCGCAATAAACTTACTGACTACTGGAAAGAGCATGACGTTAAAGAAACTCGAGAATTTGCAATCCTCACTAACATTATTCATCAAGAATGGGCTGACATAACAGTAAAACAGCATAAAAATCTAAAGGGTTTGAAGACACAAAACTTGCGTGATCACATGAGCGAAGCTGAATTAATTTTTACTGCCCTTGCCGAACTATCTACGAGACAAATAGCCGAGAGCACCGATGCGACTGGCATGGTCGAAAATACCACTGCTGCAAAAACAGGGGGTAATATCGCAAAAAAAGCACGGATAGAGCTAGAGCAAAAAACTCAGAAAAAAGTGGTCTCTAATGAGAATTATTTACCCACACAAAAAATAATTACAAACGACTCTGATAATGAGTGATACAGTTCAATCTTGACATCTCACATGAAATTCAAGAATAACGAACATAAGGGCCCTGTTGATCTTGTGCAACTGATCGACGCGCTTGATATGCAATCAGATCATCTCTCATTAAGAGGGAAAGGTGCATTTGGAAGATTCCATACGGCAATTCAAGCCTATGAAATTCAAGATCAGTGGTACGAATATCAAAAAGATCGATTACGCGAAATAGCAGTTGAATGGTGCCATCAAAATAGGTTGACCCATAAATAAATTATGAAAGAGCGGCATTGCCTGTAAAGCAACTATGCATTTTACTGTGCAGTGCTATGTATAAAAAAACAGCACAGTAGTCATTGAAAGTCTATGATGAACAGACTCTTACCAAAGAAGAATGTAAAGAAAAACTTCGAGCAGTGCCTCTTGGTCGTTTTGTGAAACCTATCGATGTTGCGGAGATGACTTTATTTCTTGTTTCAGAAAAAGCTAATAACATCACCGGACAAAACTTCATTATTGACGGCGGGCAATCTGTTTTAGCTGAGGAAGCTCATATTCGTCATTGAAGGGAATAGTAGCGTCAATCACTGTAACCATTTGAAAATTAATCAAGTTTCCAACTATTTACCATCATGAGCACTCTTCGGTGGTGATGAGCCGTATGCGCATGATAAAGGGTTCCTTTTAGCGAGACTTCTTGTTTTATTTGATGTACTGAAGGTTTAGAATTGGAAAAGACTACTTGCAGTTCACGCACCCCTTTTTCTGGTGTATTAAAAATGTCTTCTTGTTCAGCATTTTTTTTGAGCTCAACATTTATTGGTTCTTTTAAAGTTAAAAAGACTGTTTTTTCAGGACGGTCGCCCATCTCTACACTCGTGTATTCAGGAGGACCTGGATAAACTTCTTCATATAATATACCGCGGAGTTCAACTTCTTCAGGCTCGTATAAAAATGTCTTTAGTTGATGTGATAGATGATCACTATCCAATGCGGTATCGATATGAAATTCGATTTCATTATCATAGGGATTGAAAGTTTTCCGAAATGTTCCGCTGCACTGAACATGCTTTTCAATAAGTGGCAGAAATTCCTCAGGAAGATACACATTAATATGAGGATAGGTTATTGCCGCAGAAACAACCGGCTGCTTTTCTAATGAGATGGAATGAGTAAGAACCAAAGGCTTATCTGTGACTAGAACAATACTTCTTTCAATTTTGTCTTCTACTTTGCCATTTTCTCGTTTTGTGATAGTCCTTTCGGCTCGCCTTAAAACTCCGTCTAAAACGACACTTTGCTCAAACTCCCAAAAATATCCAGACACTTCGCTAAAGATGCAGCAGAAAAAGAAAAACGACAGAAAAAGATTTTTCAGCATATGAGGTCTCTGTAAGGCGTTTCATGTGGATATGGACGAAGGTATGTGTGTTTTTTATTGTGTACGACAACGGCACGCAATAGTTTTTTTTCGGCTAATTGAATAGCTTCTTCGCGTGTTACCCATCTTTTTTCCGGCGGATTGATAATTAGATATTCTGTGACACGTTGATGGCTCATTTTAACTCCACCAACTTTTTGGATAGGTATGTAATCTTCACCATCAGGCCAAGGCCAGGGATGCCAGCCTTCGTAATTTTCCATCTTTTTGATTAAAGTGTTGAATTCATTTTCGGACAAGGAACGAATGGTTCTTTTCATATCAAACTTTGTGCTTGTTCGCAAAAAGTCACGATAAGCGATGGCTTCTTTAGTGTCTGGTTGACCCTCTTCAACACCCGTGTATTTTCTAGGCAAATCTTCAAGCGTAAGCTTTAAAAATCGCTCTTCTTTAAAGAGAGCGATCATCGCTGCTCGACCGATTTCATAGCTTGGAAAAATGGCAAATGTGTATTTCTTCTCTTTACCTTTTTCATCAATTACAATGTATTCAGCACTACCAATTGCTCCATGTTGACGCGCGTGGGGTCCTATTACCAAATTGCCTGGATTATTATGACGCCATGCTTTAGAGCCTTTTAGGGATTTTGGGGTAGGATCTTTTCTACGAATTAACTTATTCCCTTCTTTATCGCAATATTCGATTGAAAGTCCCTCGCCTTTGTTTGCCTTAATCCATTTGATATTTTCTGATGGTGGTTTCATAGCTACTCTTGCCCTAATACTGCATTATGGCTCAACATTGTGTGATATTATACGGTTTTGTGCAAGTGATTATGATGAAAGCAAAATCTGAGGAGGATGTAGAGTTACTGCGTGATCATTTACAATCTCTAGGGCTTGCCGTTACAAGTGTTGGTCCGACCACCATAAAAAAACGCATGGTAACAGCTCAACATTCAAAGGCTGGAAGGTTTGCAGTCGATGAAGAGGACTATGTGATTGTATTAAAGCCTGAAAATGGCGGTCTTTACCAAATGATCAACCCAACCGTTGGGTTCCGAGAAGAAAAACCAGACCCTATGATTACATTACCAAATACTGATAATCCTTCAGATCATTACCCTGTAGGCACGACTCTTATTCGTACGCCTTAAAAGTAAAAAACATTTTATCATCTCGTTAAGAGATTCCTAATAGAAAAATTACGGGCGCGCCCATATTTTGCGGGCGCGCCCGTAATTTTATGAGCGCGCGCATATTTTATGAACTTCTTTCGTTTTTTCCCTCGTATGACACCGCACGTAAAATATATGCGCGCACGTATTTTATGTTCGGCACGCGTAAAATATTCCTTTAAAAAATAGGCTTAATAAAAGGGGCAGTCAACCTAGAAAACTTGGTTTTCTAGGTTCTTCTAGGTTAATTTCCAGGTTCAGCTAAAATGAAGGTTTTATAAGGATCAAATGAACCAGTTGAGTCAAAAAAACACCTTATACCCTCCCTTGGGTATTTCTTCACTGAGATCGCCTCTTTCATTATCTGGCAAAGCCACGACAAAATCAGCATCTACTTCAAGCTCAGAAATTTTATCGGCCATTTCCGCGCTGTATATCACCAAAGCGTAAGAAGGCTTGCCTTTCTCAAAATTACAAGCTTTTTCTAACTGCTCTACTCGTTGTTTATTTACTGGCTTCATGTTTACTCCTGTTGTTTAAATTTTCTTCTAAGTTTTTCAGTCTGAATTCAAATTGGTAGGATTCCAAAGCCTTTGAATAGCTTTCTACCATCTTAGCCAGCAATTCTCCTTCTGAAGGCGTGATGTTTCCTTTTCCTACAGCATTGAAAATGAATTCAATGGCAATAAGCACATCTTCGAATGTGTGTACCGATGGAAGGTCGATTTCAATGCATCGATCTTTTCTTGGTGGTAAAAACCTTTCCAAGATCATTTTTGCCGCTTGCATGTTGCCATTTAAGGCCTCTTCTTCGACTTTCTTGCAAATTTTTTCTAAAGAACCTTCCAAAAGAGCTTCTGCTGCCAAAGTAGATTTATTTCGTGCTCCTTTAGGCTTTCCTTTTGGATTGCCTGAAAATCCCTTTTTATATTTCCCTTTCGCCTGTATTTTTCCTGAATTTTCAGGAGATTTAATCTCAGTAGTCATCACTTGCTTCCTCATTTTGACAGTACTGCTCGTAACACTGAATGAGCATTTTACGAAAACTCTCTGGTGGCAACCTAAACGAATAATCTTTGCTTGAAAGCGAATGAGTACAATAGGATTGCGTTATTTTAATACCGTTCCATTTGTTTCTTTTGACAAAATCTTCTGTGAATGCTCGATTCTCATTGATATTGCTATTCAGAGCCGAATAATTTTCTTTTAAAGCAACTTCCATCCAAGCTTCAGGTTTTTTAATTCCATCGAGACCATTTACCAATAACGCAAGATGATCCAATATGCGCTGCAATTCATAGAGACGAAGCCATCGTCTCAAAGCACGTTCTGAGATTTTAAGATTTTTATCCTGGCAGTAGACAAGCAGTCCCTCCAGGTCGCTTTTTTGCTTATTTGAAAGAGGCGATCTATCGATGGCTTTTGGAATAACGTTAGGCGTCTCTTTTATATTTTTAGAATCTACGATCTGCGTTTCTTGATTGTGGCCAGCTGATCGGCCTGTTTGCTGCTCTACTTGCTGTTCTTTTTGCTGGCCCACACTTTGACGAAAAGCGCTTGTCTCTATCCTGTAAACGGAGTAAGTGCTGGCCCCTTTGTTAGCCACTTTCTTGACATATCCAAGGCCGATTAGCTGTTTTAGCCTTGTGCGCGCATTCTTTAGAGAAATTCCCGCAGCTAAGGCGCACGCTTCTCTACCAAACATAAATTCAAATGGATCTAGCCGCAATAGCTTGCTTTGTCCTTTCAATGGAATTAAGGACGGATTAGGAGAAATACGCTTAAGCATCCATACAATAAAACGAATCATGACGGGATCTTTTAAAAAATCCTCTGTCAAAAACTCATGAGGCATTGCAAGAAAAACATACGGAATCTTAGACATTGCTTGCTGTCCGAGCAGATACCATACTTTGAACAACAACCTCATGCTGGAATTGATTATTCTCCCAAGCCTCTAGATCAGATGCACGCCAACGAGTTGAGCCAGCTCCAAGTTTGACTGGTTTTGGAAAATTCCCATTTTTAGTCCATCGCCATATAGTGGGACGGCTTACGCCATATCGCACGGCGACTTCAGTGTCTTTTAGAAAAGCTGTTATATTTTTCATCACATAGCCTCATTTAAAGTTACTATGTGACATAGCATCTCATATGTAGATGCAGATAGCGCCGCTATCTACATTTATTTTTTTCTCGTTGTCGTTTGACATGATTGCAAAATGCGCGATAACCAATTGAACCATAATTACCTATGGAGCAATGCACTTTTTCTCCATCTTGATAAATAGAATCACCATCATGACTCAAAGGCAAGGCTGCCCATAGTTTTTCGTTTGTCCATTCTGTTTTGAGTTTGAGCTTTTTTCTAATCCATTGATCTAGGGCTGGCCAAGGACGTTCTTTTTTAGCAGCTTCAATTCTTTGGCGCCTACTTGCTTCTAGTTTCATTCCAGCCTCGAACATGGCCAATTCTTGTGCTACCATGCTTTTTAGTGGCGAATCGGTTTGTTCAGAATAGAGCCAAACCAATTTGAGCAAAAGTTGGATAATGTGAAAATTCTCTGACTTAACATTCAGGACATCACAATCCCAGGTGACAATCCAACCAGCGCCTAATAGAGCTTCTTCAGGTACTTCTAAAGAGCAGTATAGAAGAATCTTTTCTAAATCAAAATCAGTCAGTTCCCTAATCCCTTTTCCAATTGGGTGTTTTTGGAAAAGTTTTAGAAGACTTGGAGTAATGGTTGCTTTGAAAGTGCTGGTCATTATGTTACTTTGGTTAATAGTTCTAATCTCTCACCCAATTTTTCCCACGCTTGTCTCATTTCAGCCTCATAACCATAGCGTTGGTAAATCCTTTTTATTTTGTTTTCTTCCATATGATTCAAGCATCGCTCTGCTACTTCGGGAAGCACGCCTAAAGCATTCATGAGCGTAGCTCCTGTACGGCGCAAGTCATGCGGCTTCCAAACTCCTCGAGAAAGCTTGAGCGCTTCGACTTGCTTACTTCTGTTTTTATGGCCTTTGTCGCTTCGCTGTCGATCAGTAATTTGTTTGGTTACTGTCTTCGAACAGAGATAGCCGTCTTTACGACTTGCTGGAAAACACCATTCCCCGGAACCTGTTATTTCTTTAAGCTTGACAAAACGGCTCATGGCAAAAGAGGAGAGGTAGACAGTGTGTTCTTTACTGTTCTTGCTATTCTGTGCGGGAATTCTCCAGTATTTGCGCTCAAAATCTATGTGATCCCAACGCGTCTTGAGCAGCTCTCCAATACGGCAACAAGTCGCCAGAACTAGCCAAATTGCAAGACTTGCTGTTTCTGCCACATTTGCAGTTGGTAGTTTTTTAGCTAGCTCTTTAATTTCATCTTCGTCAAGAACACGATCTCTTTCTACATTTGCACCGCCAATACTTTTTTTGCTGAGTAAGGCTGTAGGATCAGATTCAAGGAGATCTCGAGAGACTGCAAAGCGAAACATTTGGCGGATAAGGCTAAGAACAACTTTTGCCATGCGATTGACACCACGTTGAAGAAGACGATCGGTAATTTCGGCAATATGTCCTTTGCGAACGTCTCTAATATTTAATTCTCCAATGAAAGGTAGAACATCTTTCGAAATCATGCGACGCGCCTCCGCTCCTTGATCTTTGCGATTGATGAGATCAGTGGCTGCCCAACGCTCAAAAAGGTCTTTCACAAGGACTTTGCTAGCCTTCTCTTGTGCTCGATCAATAGCTCTTCGCTGCTTGTCCTCAACTGGATCAGCTCCTTCATACTTTACTTCTTTTTTGAGCCGTTCTGCCTCAACTCGGGCAGCTGATACAGTTAATCCCGTAACATCATTGCGGCCCTGACGAAAAGGTCCAAGACCAGTCTTACGCTCTTTCCACTCTTCTCCTTCTTTGAAATGATAGCGAAGAATCCAAGATTTTGAGCCTGTTGGCATAACGCGAAAGACAAGTCCCTTGACTTGCGAATCATGAATGTAGATAGGCTTGTCTTTAGGCTCAAACTTGCGGCAGTATTCATCGCCATTCGTGCGTGGGATCATATTTTTCATAACGCTCTCTTGGTTTTTCATGTGGCAGGTATGTGGCAGGTAAATCCACAAGAATCATGTTGCATCAACATAAGACAAAGTATCGATACAAATCAAGAAATTAGAGAGAGTTATGGGGAATTTTGTAGGACAAAATGAGACAGGATGATATGGTTAAAAACAGGAAAAAACTTGCATGGGGTGCAAGAGGTCGGAGGTTCAAATCCTCTCACCCAGATTTCTTTTTGTTTCTAATACTTTGGTTCTTTGCAATCGTTTCTCTTAAGGCAAACGATAAAGTTCATTTAGATAGTTTATCTATTTACGATCCGAAACTCTGCGCAGAAGTTCTAGATGCTGCAGATCTCTCATCTTTGTGGAATTCATTTTTGGAGGGCCAGGCCCATCTGTTTTTTGGACAAGAGGCGGACTGGCTTTCGGGTAAAAGGGAGTGGGTCGAATCGCAAAATGTTTTGGAGCTGGGAAGCGGAAATGGCTCCTACCTTTCTCGATTATCTGAAGCATTTTCGGAAAAGAAGTTTCTGGGTCTTGAAATCCAACCATCGTTAGTCGAGCAATCAAAGGCCTCTTTTGCAAGGCCAGGATTGTTTTTTGTTGCTGGCGATGCAGAAGAGTTCCATGAAGAATACAGGAATCAGTTCGACGTTGTTTTGTACAGACTCACGCTCCAGCATCTCAAAGAACCTCGGTTGTCACTTAAGCTGGCTCACGAATATTTGAAAGAAGGTGGCCATGTATTCATCATCGAGGCCTGTGATGCAGCGAAAGTCAGCTCACATAGGATCCATTCTTTTGAAGAGGCTTCTCGTCAGCAAAACCGAACTTCATCAAAAGGAAATCGGCGGATTTCGATGGAGATTTTGAATGAGCTGCAAGATGAAGCGAGTTTTTACCAGATAGCGCATACAAGTTTGGATGTGAATGGCAATCGATTGGAAAAGGGGATCCGATTTGAGAGCGAAGAGGACCGTAAACGCTATTTCAATCACGCATTGCTGTTTTTGAGCATTTTGAAAAAGGGGTATGGCGTTTTGGTTGATCTTTCGGAAGCCTACAGTGAGTTGCAAGTTTATTTGGAAGATGAAAATTCTTGGGTTTGCCCTGGTATCCATCTGCTCGTATTGAGAAAAATCTAAGCCTCTATCTAGAAATATCGATCTTTTGTATTAGATGAGAAAAAAGGGGCAAAATGGATCCGCTTTTTTCACTCAAGGGCAAAAGCATTTTGATTGTAGGCGCTTCTTCGGGAATCGGAAGGCAGGCCACAAAATTGTATGCCGAGAGAGGGGCTTCTTTGCTGCTTGCCGCTCGGAGGAAGGAACTTTTGGATAAGTTTGCCTCTGAAATTGGAGCCAAAAGCTATTTTGTCGATGCGACAAAGAGCCGGAGCGTTGAAAAAATGGTCTCTCAAGTAGAGCGAATCGATGTGGTCCTTTGCACGCCCGGGATCAACATAAGAAAACCGGCGATGGAGCATACGGAAGAGGATTGGGATCATCTGATGGAGATCAATCTGAAAGGAACTTGGTTGGTCAATCAGGCCGTGATTCGGCATATGGTCGATCGGAAGATTCGAGGAACGGTCATCAATCTAAGTTCAGTATTGGGTTCGTTTACCGCGCAAGGTTCCGCTCTTTATGCTACTAGCAAAGCGGCGATAGAGCAAATGACTCGCTCCTTCGCGCTCGAAACGGCAAAGTATGGAATCAGAGTAAATGCCTTGGCGCCAGGTTATATTGAAACGGATTTGAATCGAGAGTATTTGCAAAATGTGGCCGGCAAGGCGATTGTAGAGAGAGCACCTACGGGGCGACTCGGCAAGCTCGACGATCTTAGCGGAGCACTTCTCTTTTTGGCTTCAGATGCCTCTTTGTATATGACTGGCACGATTCTCCCGGTCGACGGGGGATTTTCAGCGCGTCGTCTTTTTTAGCTGATTTCGAATAGTGCGGCTGTTTCCACATGATTTGTTCCAGGAAAAAGGAGGAAGCCCTCGGCTTGCTTGAGGCTCCAGCCTGCGGCTGTGAGCTCGAGGCAATCGCGCTGAAAGCTTTCAAAACCACAGCTGATGTAGATGAGGCGGAGTTTTTTGGCCTGGGATAGTTTTTTGAGAAGGGTGGGGCCAAGCCCTTTTCGAGGTGGGTCGACAATGGCGACGTCGTATGAATCGAAATCATCGAAGAGGTTTGCGTCTTGAATGAGGTGTGAACATTTTGGAAGAGATGGTATTTCGGCGAATGGATTGTTCTCGATTAGGAGTAATTTTTGACAATTTTGAAGAAGAGAAAGACCGATGACTCCGACTCCAGCGAAAAGCTCGACGATTCGAGAGTTGGGCGGAACCCAGGTGTTGACTGTTTGAAGGAGAACTTCAAACAGGTCTAGGTGCGCTTGAGCAAAAGCGCCTGGATGGAATGGGATTCGAATTCCTTTGATCGATTGAGTGAGGCGATCGGAGCCAAAGATCTTTTGCCAGGAACTACTTAAAATTCGGTTGCTTTTTTGTGGATTGAAGTTGATCCAAAGAGAGTGCCAGGGATGAAGTTGAAGCAGATTTTGGCAAAAGCGGTCGATGGTGGGATCGGTGGCTTCAGCATTTAAGATAAGGGTTAACTGGATTTTGCCGGTCTCTCTTTCGACGAAAAATTGGAGATACCGGAGGAGTCCGGAAGAGTCGTTGTAAATAGATATTTTTGATTCTTGGATTGCTTGGCGGACGATTTCAACAGCTTGGTTGATTGAGGGGTGGTGGACCTGGCAATGGGGGATGGAGATCGCTTCGTGAGTCCCTTCTTTGAAAAGACCGATGATGGGATTGTCGTGAGTCCCTCGAACGGCCAGCTTGGCTTTGAGCCGCCAGTGGCGGCTTTTTGAGATTTGCAAGCTTGGGTATATAGAAAATTTTTTAAAAAATTCTAGAGCCGATTCCCAGATGGGAGGCGTCTCTTCGAGTGGGATCGCACAACCAGAACAGTGGGCGAAATGGGGGCATGTGGAAATGTTGTTCATAATTTGTAGATAGATTGTTTACAACTTGTCGATACCCACATCGTTGTTGAAAAATGGCCCTCTTTTCAACAGGTTGCCGACAAGTTATCAACAGATATTTTCCCTAGAGCTGCCCAATAGTTTATCAACATTCCCACAGAAACTGAAGAAGAAGAAGATCTTTCTTAAGATAAAGATATTCTCTTTGTGTTTGGGGAAAACTTTCAGGTGCCCAAGAAGCCCCAAAATTGTATAATCGCCTGTTATGAACCAGTTTCCCGCCACTCTTTTTTTTAATCTGCAACGATACGCTCATAGAGAATTGTGGATTGAAGGGGAGCCTGTTTGGTCGGCCCTCCATGTTTTAAAAAAATATTTTACTTCCTGGAAGCACCGGATAGAGATCGAGATTCCCCCCGGAGTCCATTTGGAAAAACCTGAACTCATCACAATTGGTCAAGGGACGGTTCTTGAACCGGGGGTGTTTATTCAAGGCCCCTGTATCCTTGGCAAGGGGTGCGTCGTCCGCCACGGAGCTTATTTACGCGAGTTTGTCCTCTGTGGAGATCATTGCGCCATTGGACACAGCGCTGAATTGAAACATTCGATCTTGCTCGATTCGGCTAATGCGACCCATTTTGTCTATGTTGGCGATTCGATTCTTGGAAATGGAGTGAATTTGGGCGCTGGCGTCAAATGCGCCAATCTCCGTTTGGATCGGAAAGAAATCTCTGTTTCGATCGAGGGAACTAGAATGAAGACGGGATTGAAAAAAATGGGGGCCATCGTCGGCGACCATTGTCAAGTTGGCTGCAATGCTGTTTTGAATCCCGGGACAATGATGGGGCAAGATAGTGTTTGCCCAGGCTTGGTGAGTTTGAGCGGTTTTATACCACCCAGAAGCCAAATTAAGCAGGGACGCTCTTGGACTGTAGAGCCCATCGAAGAATCTATTTTGGAACAAATCGGGAAGTCATGAGTGATTTTTTAGGAGTATTTCGGACTCAATTTGAGTCGGCTTTGCGAGATGCCGTAGAGCAAATGGGAGAAAAAAGCACCCTGCGGGATGCATGCGAATACGCTCTGACAAATGGCGGCAAGAGATTGAGGCCGTTGATTGTCATGATGGTAGCCGATGCTCTCGGACATGGCCTCGATGTTCTTCCAGCTAGTCTTGGAGTCGAATATTTTCATACAGCTTCTTTAATAGCGGACGACCTCCCCTGCATGGACAATGACGACGAGCGGCGCAGCCGCCCCTCGCTTCATAAGGCTTTTGAGGAAAGCGTTGCCCTTTTGGCCAGCTATAGTTTGATTTCCGCAGGTTATGAGGCGATTTACCGAAATGGGCAAGTCATGAAAAAACACCCCTCTTTTGCCCAACAAAGCGATGCTGCAACGGTTTTGGGTTTAGAGACAGTCACTCGCTGCGCGGGAATTCTAGGGGCTACAAATGGCCAATTTTTGGATCTTTATCCACCCGACCGGACGATTGAGACGATCTTGAAGATCATTTATCAAAAGACGGTCACTCTCTTTCAGATCTCGTTTTGCCTCGGATGGCTTTTCGGCGGCGGCGACTTGAATCGACTCGAAAAGGTTAAAGAATGCGCTACTCATATGGGGTACGCATTTCAGATCGCCGATGATTTACAAGACGACTTGCAGGATACGGAACAAGAGAGCGAAATCAATATTGCATCGGTCTTCGGATACGAACAGGCGGTCGCCCTTTTCGACGAGAAAATGAGATTTTTTGAGGCTGATTTGAAAGAATTGGGACTTTGGACTGGGCCTTTTCGGCAGGCTGTCGATTTGCTCTGGAAACTAAAACCCCCCGCAGCTGTAGCGGCAGGGGGCTGAGCTCCTTAGTTCGAAGCGAGGGCCTCTTCCTTAGCGGGAGATTTTGGCGGCAAAGCGCCAGCGGCAAGTTTGGCGTGAATCGATTTTTCAATCTCTTCAGCAAGCTTTGGATTCTTCTTTAGTTCGTCGCGCACGGCTTCGCGGCCTTGGCCTAAGCGGGTGGTTTGGTAGCTGAACCAAGTTCCCTTCTTATCGATGATGCCGCTATCGACACCTACGTCGATGAGAGAGCCAATATGGGAAATCCCCTCATTGAAGAGGATGTCGAATTCGGCTGTCTGGAAGGGGGGCGCGCATTTATTCTTCACAACTTTTACCTTCACTCTAGAGCCGATATCGCTTGTATTGTCAGGGCTTTTAATCCCCCCAATTCGGCGAATATCCATGCGGACGGAAGAATAGAATTTCAGAGCTCGGCCACCTGTCGTTGTTTCTGGGTTGCCGAACATGACGCCAATTTTTTCTCGGATTTGGTTGATGAAAATTGCGCAAGTATTGCTGCGAGAGAGAGTTGCAGTCAATTTTCTCAAAGCTTGAGACATCATCCGAGCTTGCAATCCCATGTGCTGGTCTCCGATTTCCCCTTCGAGTTCCGATTTGGGAACCAGAGCGGCTACCGAGTCGACGACGATGATGTCTACAGCGTTCGATCGAGCCAACATCTCGGCGATGTTGAGGGCCTCTTCGCCATTGTCCGGCTGAGAAATCATGAGGTCGTCGATGTTGACGCCGATTTTCGCTGCATAGGCAGGATCTAAGGCGTGTTCCGCGTCGATATAAGCGGCAAGCCCCCCGTTTTTCTGCGCATTGGCGACAATGTGGGTAGCCAGTGTTGATTTACCGGACGATTCTGGCCCAAAAATTTCGACAATTCTTCCCCTGGGGACCCCTCCGATTCCAAGGGCGACATCCAAAGCGATTGCGCCTGTTTTGATTACGCTCAATCCGTGTAGGGATGAGTGTTTGCCAAGGGCCATGATCGCCCCGTCGCCAAACTGTTTTTGAATATGAGAGACTGCCAGCTCAAGAGCTTTCCGTTTGCTGGCGTCCGATGGCTGCTGTGACATAAAAGTCCTCCTGAAATGCTTATATTACAAGCATGGGAGAAAAGCCCCTCTTCTGCAAGAGAAAAAAAATAGGGAATTTGATTCAATGGCGAAAAAGGGCGGGAAACATGATATTGGCCGGCGATATTGGAGGAACTCATACCCGCTTGGCTTTGTTCGAGCGAAATTTAACCAATCAGGTTGAAAAAAAGTACATCAGCCGCGACTTTGCCAGCTTAGAAATCATTGTGAAGGAGTTTCTGGGGACGCAAACAGTTTCCTGTGCTTGTTTTGGCATTGCAGGACCTGTTCGGGAAGGGCGCTGCCAAGCAACCAACCTCCCTTGGATCGTCGATGCCTTGAATCTAAGCCATAAATTGGGGATTCCTCGAGTCAGTTTGATCAACGATTTAGAGGCAAATGCATATGGCCTTAGAGTTATTAAGCGAGAAGAGCTATTTGTGCTGCAGCCAGGCCAAGAAGGGCAAAAGGGAAATGCAGCCTTAATTGCAGCTGGCACGGGACTGGGAGAAGCTGGGCTCTATTGGGATGGGAAAGACCATAGGCCTTTCGCTTGCGAAGGAGGACATGCCGACTTTGCTCCGCGCGATGAGAAAGAGTTTGAGCTTTTTCTCTATCTGAAGAAGAAATATAAGCACGTCTCCTATGAACGGGTTGTTTCAGGTCCTGGAATTCAGGAAATCTACCAGTTCCTTTTAGATACAAAACGGGGGCATGCAAATCCAATCGTTCAGGAAGAGATGAAAACGAAAAAGCCACCTTTGGTTATCTCTGAATATGGGAGGCTAGGAAAAGATCCCACTTGCAGCGAAGCGGTCGATTGGTTCCTATCCATCTATGGGTCGGAGGCCGGCAACGTGGCGCTGAAGTTTCTCTCTCTGGGAGGCCTTTATATAGGAGGGGGCATTGCGCCTCATTTAGTCGATAAGATGAAAAACGGCTCGTTTCTCTCCTCGTTTTCTGATAAAGGTAGATTTAAGCCGCTTCTTGAATCTATACCCATTCGAGTCATTCTCAATGACGAAGCCGCTTTACTAGGAGCCGCGTTCTTTGCAAGTAGGATGGATGGATGACCCGCGAATCAGAACGGATTAAGGAAAAAGGGACTGGTCCCATTCCTCCTTGGGAAATGTGGGGGCCTTATGTCTCTGAGCGAGCCTGGGGTACGGTTCGTGAAGATTACAGCGCAGATGGCGATGCTTGGAGCTATTTTACGCATGATCATGCTCGATTCCGCGCTTATAGACACGGCGATGACGGAATAGCTGGGATCTGCGATCGGTTTCAAGTCTTGCTTTTAGCCCATGCATTTTGGAATGGCTCCGACACCATCTTGAAGGAGCGCCTATTTGGCCTGAATTCTCACGAAGGCAATCATGGCGAAGATGTTAAAGAAGTTTACTATTATCTCGATGCAACCCCTAGCCATAGCTATCTAAAATACCTCTATAAATACCCTCAAAAACCCTTCCCCTACGAACAGTTGATCGATGAAAATAAGAAACGGAGTTCAGAAGAGCGCGAATTCGAACTGATCGACACAGGGATTTTTGAAGAAAATCGCTACTTTGACATTTTCATTGAGTACGCTAAAGCTGATCCTGATGATATTTGCGTCCGAATAGAAGCGATCAATCGGGGACCTGAAGCCGCAGAACTGCACATTCTTCCGCATCTTTGGTTTCGCAATCAGTGGTCTTGGAGCGGCGATCCTTTGCCTGAGCCAACTATTGTGGCTGCGAACATCGGGAATATTCCTTGTTTGGTCGCCGATGATGCTCGCCTGGCCTCCCCAAAATATGTCTTATTTGATCACCATTTGGGACATCGTTATCTATACGGTTCTCCTGGTGGACAGTCTTTATTCACAAACAATGAGACAAACCGCAAAGCGCTTTGGAATGTAGAAAATGAAACCCTCTATGTGAAAGATGCATTTCACGACTACCTAATTTCGAAAAATCAGAAAGCGATCAATCCGGAGAAAACTGGAAGTAAAGCCGCTTTACATTACCATTTCCCCTCAATTGAACCGGGAAAAAAAGCTGAAGTTCTTCTCCGATTCACTAAAAAACCGTTGAAGGACCCTTTTTCTGATGTAAACGAGATCCTAGAAAAAAGGAAAAGGGAGGCTGACGAGTTCTACGAGTCAATTCACCCACAAAAGGCAACTGCTGAAGAAAAGGCTATACAACGACAAGCCTTAGCCGGGATGATTTGGAATAAGCAGATATATATTTTTGATGTAGGTGCTTGGTTGCAAGGTGATAATCCACATTATCCCCCTCCAGAAGCAAGAAATCATATTCGAAATATCCACTGGCGTCATGTCATTTCGCTCAGAATTTTTTCGATGCCTGACAAATGGGAATATCCTTGGTTTGCTGCCTGGGATCTTACATTTCAGTCACTGGTGTTCTCTCAAATTGATCTTCAATTCGCAAAAAATCAGCTGTGGCTCCTCTTGTTCGATCAATTCCAACATCCAAATGGAGCGATACCGGCCTATGAATGGGAATTTAGCGATGTAAATCCACCTGTTCAAGCTTGGGCGGCTTTGAAACTCTTCCATATTGAAAAGGAGAAATTTGGAGTTGAAGACTATTCATTTCTTGAAAAGTGTTTTCACAAGCTCCTTCTGAATTTTGCGTGGTGGGTCAATAAAGTCGATAGCTTGGGCCACAACATTTTCGAAGGTGGATTTCTAGGAATGGACAATATCGGATTTTCAGATCGTTCGGAAAAACTTCCTCCGGGCTTTCTCCTAGATCAAGCGGATGGTTCTGGTTGGATGGCTCTTCTTTGTCTTAACCTAATGCGGATATCGTTGACTTTGGCGAAAAAGAATCCCATTTATGAAGGCCTTGGAATCAAGTTCTTTCAACATTTTGTCTATATTGCAGCTTCTACGCGAAAGAGCTATTGGAGACCCTACGATCTTTGGGACGAAGAAGATGGATTTTTCCACAGCTTCATCAGACATCCTGATGGCACTTTTGACAAAATTCGGGTTCGTTCTCTTACAGGAATAATCCCCTTCTTTGCCTGTGATGTATGGGATGAAGAAGAACTCAAAAAATTTCCGGAATTTTATTCCTCGTATCGATGGTTTCTTCAAGAACGGAAAGATCTCACCGATAAATGTGTCCAAAAAATCGAAGGAGAAGACGGCACAAAATATATTTTCGGTCTTCTGAATGTTGAAGAATTGAATAAATTTTTGACTCATATTTGGGATCCAAACGAATTTCGATCGGAGTATGGACTGAGAAGCCTCTCCAAGTTTCATGAGAAAAACCCCGCTGTTCTTGAAGGGGTATACTTAAATTATGAACCTGGAGAGTCCTTAGAGAAGATTAAAGGGGGAAATTCGAATTGGAGAGGCCCTGTTTGGTTTCCCTTGAATTACATACTGATCGAAACGCTCAAGAGACTTGGGCAAGCTTATAAAGACTCAATCCTGATTCAAGTTGGGAATGAGACAAAAGTCAATTTGGAAGAGATGGCAAAATCGTTCGAAGAGCGGCTTTTAAAGCTTTTTCGGAAAGACAAAAACGGCCGTCGACCTGCTTATGGTGACATGGAAAAATTCCAAGAAGACCCCCATTTTAAGGACCATCTTCTCTTTTTTGAACATTTTCATGGCGACACAGGCCGTGGTCTTGGCGCGTCTCAGCAGACGGGTTGGACCGGTTTGATCGCAAAACTCATCGAAGATATTCGAAAATAAAAAAACCAGGCTGAGTATTTCTACTCAGCCTGGGCGACATTTAAGATCTCTCAGCAAGAGACAATTAGAAGTCGATTCTCATTGTCGCTGTCAGACCATGTACATACAGGTTGCCGTTTGGCATGTGGCTGCTGTAGCGCATAGTTGTGCTATGGAATTGGCGGAACAGGTTAGCATTCCAGAATACTTGGAATCCGTAAGTTGCCGCGAAATCGATATGCCAGTTGCTGCAATCAAAGTAAGAACCCCAGCCAAATCCCATTTCAATGTTCATATGTGGCATCAAGAAATCAGGACGTGGTTGACGTAGAGCTGATCTTGTTTGTGTGGTTCCTGCTGTATTCGTGAACTTCCCTTCGGTGTTCGTTGTTTGAACACGTGTATAGAGAAGGTCGAACGATCCGTTACCGATCATTCTGAAGCCTTCGCCGAAGTTCCAATTGGTGTTAAGACCAGCCATTAAGCCAGCTCCCCAAGAGCTGAAGCTCTGATGCATAAACAGTGTCCCTGTGCCGCCTGAGCCTGAAGTTGGGGTAACAAGTAGGTTGCCGCTGTTGA
Source organism: Verrucomicrobiota bacterium (assembly GCA_018239895.1). Taxonomy (GTDB): domain Bacteria; phylum Chlamydiota; class Chlamydiia; order Chlamydiales; family SM23-39; genus SZAS-17. Next base: position 257,786 of record JAFEGL010000003.1, on the reverse strand, counting down.
TAAAGGTTTGTTTTTTGCTTTGTGTGAACCAAGCAAATCTCGCACCGAATATCGAACGGAATGTCAACTTTGTTCCAACATAATAGGTTCTAGCCATGGCAGTATCAAGAAACTGCATCTTGAGTCTCCATTTTTGGCTTGCTGTTGAGAACTCAGATCCAGCGATAGGTTGAAGAGGACCAATCTCATCCAACGGAGTTAAATACCCGTATGGTTGAGTTGTAGTTTGGGCGGGACCATTCGACGATGTCGTTGTGGTGCCATAATACCATGTATACTCAGCATAGGCATCCCAAGCATCGTGGTCAAAATTGATCCCAGCAAATACTTTGAAACCAGGTTTATAAGCAAAATCATGATTGATTACGTTACCTGTAACGATGGAACCTGCAGTAGGAACTGCGGGCGCAACAGAAGAAACTACAGAAGCGCCGAGCTCCATGTTTTCTTGTCTTGCTTGCCAGTAGGTAAAGCTACCGCCTGCATAGATGTCCCACGAACCGCGTACATCGATGCGTGCTGGTGCGTTGTATGCAGGCATTAGCTGCATAGCTGGCATTGGCTCGCAGGCCTTTGGACGGCATCTGTCCGAATTGTCTGATTTTGTCTGGCCAAATACAGATGTAGCAGCGAGCAACGATGCTAGCATCCATGGCTTTGTTTTTGAAAATACGTTTAGCATTTTTTTGCTCTCCATTTTGGACGAAAGTGTTTTTTTGCTCTTTGTTTTTAGCTTTCGCTAAGATAAACAATCAACGTTTTAGCGAGATTTCGCTCCACACCGTTTTCAACAAGCATGCACTGCAAAGTTGGTTCCGGTTTACATGGGGAATGTTAAACTCAACTTGAAAATTAAATCAAGCGAAAGCGCAAAAAAGTTCTTGAGTCCGATGTGAAAATCCCTCTCCTGCCTAGCTGAGAGGGCTTTTTTTGGGATGAGAAAATGTGGTGATCAGTTATCAAACCAGTGGATGAACAAGCCAATTTTTTGATCGAATGGCTTGATCTTATTTGCATCAGTCATGAAGTCCCACTGAGCTGAAAACTCTTCATCTTCGGTACAAGAATCATCGTAGCAAAGTTCCTCTTCCAATTGTTGGAAGTTGCCGAAGAAAGTTAGTGGACGAGTTAACAAAAGATAAGGCGTTTGCTGCAACATCTCTTCTCCTCGTGGGATATTTTCACACCCTGGCCGCATATGTCTGAGACCGCAGGTGTTTATCTTACCAATAGACTCAAACGAATGGGGAATCAACTTGTTTTTTAAGATCTTTAACATCAGCTATTTGTCAGGAAATATTCCTCTTTCTTTGCATCAAAACAGGCCCCTTGTTAGAGTTTTTTATCTACATTGTGGGTGTATATGACTAAAATCACATGGATCTTCTGCGTTTTTCTAACGATATTCGGCGCTTGCCAGCAAGCTCCTTCGCGTCAACAATCTTTGAAAATCAACATTATTTCCGATCCGCCTACCTTGGACCCAAGAAAAGCCCGCGATCTTAATGCTATAACAGTTATGAACATGCTCTTTGAGGGGCTGTCGAGAATATCGAAAAGCGGGTCAACTGAACTGGCTCTGGCAGAGAAAGTAGAAATTTCCAATGATTGCTCCCGATTTGTTTTTTATCTACGAAAGAGTCTCTGGTCGAATGGAGATCCTGTTACTTCGCATGATTTTGTATCAAGTTGGAAAAGCTCTCTTAGTCCTGAATTTGCTACCGATCAAGCTTACCAACTCTACGTTATTAAAGGGGCAAAGGCAGCGAAATCGGGAGAAATTCCTGTAGATGAAATTGGAGTTCATGCTCCAAATTCTAGAATACTGATTGTTGAACTCGAGCAGCCAACGCCATATTTTTTAGAGCTGCTTAAGATTCCTGTATTTTTCCCTGTGCATAAAAGTGTGTTCGAAAATGCAGATTGGTCTATCAAACCTGAAACCCACATCGGCAATGGTCCTTTCATTTTAGAAAATTGGAAGCGATCGGCTCACTTGACTGTTCAGAAAAATCCCAACTATTGGGAATCAGACCGGGTTTTACTAGAGCAAATTGAGCTGGCTATGATGACTCCTGATACCGAACTTAGAATGTTTGAAGATGGGAAAATCGACTGGGCAGGGTCTCCTCTATCAAATATCCCAATAGATGCTGTTGCTCACCTCAAAAATACAAAGGAGTTCCATTCATCGAATCTTTCCGGAACCTATTTTCTTCGACTCAATACTGCACCATATATCGGTGAGAAAAAAAATCCTCTATCAAATGCCAATATTCGGAGAGCCCTCTCCATGGCTGTAGATCGAACAGCTATTGCAGAGCATATTTTACAAGGGGGGCAACAACCTGCTTTTAAACTTGTTCCCAATGAGATGGAACTATCGACGAAACTGAAGTCTTTAGAAGATATGTCGGGCCGCGAGCTGTATAAACTTGGTTTAACTGAGCTTGCTCTCGATCTCTATGAGCCGCTAATGCTAAGTTTTTCAGGTACAGAAAGAAATGCATCGATCACTCAAGCTTTGCAGAAACAATGGGAAGATAAGCTGGGAATAACTGTTCTATTGGAAGCCGTGGAACCAAAGGCCTACTTCCAGAAAATATCCCAAAAGGATTTTCAGATGGCAGCAGGGTCATGGATTGCAGACTTCAATGATCCAATTAATTTTCTCGAAGTCTTTAAGTATAAGAAAGGTAGTACAAACAATACCGATTGGGAAGACACCAAATACATTGATCTTTTAAATCGCTCTGCGATATGTAAAGAATCGGAAGAGAGAAAGCAGCTTTTAAGCGAGGCCGAAACGATCCTATTGGATCAAATGCCAATCATCCCTATCTTTTATTTTGCTTTAAACTATTTACAGCAAGATAGATTGGAAGATGTAGCTTTGTCGCCTCTTGGGCAAATCGATTTTCGATGGGCTCATAAGGAAGCAAATCCCTCTCAGAAACGATGATGATGTTACGAATTCTATTTAGATTGATTATGCTGGCACCCCTAGGTATTTTTGCCGGCGTCGATAACGGCGGGGTTCTTTTGTACAATGATTCCGCTTATATCTTGACAGCCTCTGTTCAAGCATCTGATGGAACTTATCTAGGCCAGTTTACCATTCAGCCGGGTCAGCAAAAGAACTTTACAACGAATTTATCTCCAACGACTATTCTAAGACCAGGAGCCCCCGATGTTTCTCTCACTCCGTACACTGTTATATGGCAATGCCCTTCGGAACAAATCTACAGTATTTGTAAAGATGTCTCTCCAGGGGGGCTTGTGAAGGCTACAGGTTGTCAAGGCAACTATCACTGTTCTCCAAAAAAAGGGGAAAAGGAAACGCCGCCAGCCTCAACTATTCAAAAGAAGAAATAGCTTAAAAATAGAGCACTTTTTGAAGCGGGATATCCCAAGAATCTGAAGGGAGAGAATCTGCTTTTTGCTCTCGAAATGCAATCCCAATCGTAAGACATTTTATTCTAGGCAAAAATCGATCGTAATACCCTCGTCCATAACCCAACCGCATTTGATGCGAATCAAAGGCGATTCCAGGGACTAACACCGTCTTAATGCTTAATAGATCTACCTCAGGGCATCGCGAAGGGTCTGGCTCTAACATTCCCCACTTCGATAAAAGTAGGTCATTTTCCAAATTCTTAACCCAATGGACCGTTATGTTGTTTTTTTCGACTCGAGGGAGTGCCAACATTTCTTGAGAGGCTAATTGCTGGTTTAACATATGCGTGTCTATTTCAGATCCAAAAGAAGAAAAAGACAAGACGGGTGCTTTCCATTCAATTTTCATCAATTGACAAGCGGCTTCATTTCTTCTAGTTGCTGGAACAGCTCTTCTGATTTCGGACCAGTATCGACGGAGTTCAGTTTTCGGGATCAATCGGTTTGCCTTTATGATAAATGACTTTACGCAAAAAAATGCCCAGTTCGTCGTGGATAGTGGCAACCCCATTCCCTTGAACTATTGTTGAAACAGGATCTTTTTGATTTTTTTTGAAATATTGACCATGGATGAGCTGATCGTCTTCATATTCTTCGATTAACATGAGCCCACCCTCTTTGTACCAGCAGCAAGCAGTGCCCGTTTTCTTATTTCGGACATATTCCTTTTGGCTTTGCAGAAAACCGCTTTTGTACCAAGTTTTCACCGTGCCATGGATTTGATCTTCATCCCATTGGATCGATAGTTTGGGGATAGGGTTAAGAGATTCTCGATCGATTTCGGACGGTAGAAAATACTCGATCTCTTCTCCATGCTTATTTCCATTCCTAGTTTGGTAGACAAGATGGAGATTTCCTTTGGAAGTAAATTGTTTCACAGCCCCTTCTTGTTGTCCCTTTTTGATTTCGATCTGCTGATAAGAACCTTTTTCGTTGAAAAAGGTTTGAAAACCCAAACCATTTTCGACCGATGACATCTCCTTGCCATCAGGTTTGAAATAGGAGCCAGTTTGCAAAAAATCATCGCTGTAGTCTTCAATCCAACTGACTTGACCATTGGACCAATATCCTAGGCTTAGTCCTTGTTTAATTCCTTTGATAAAGGAAGTTTTTTCCCTTAACGACCCATTTGGGAAATAATCGACCATTTCGCCTTCGATTAAATTTTGCTGGTAGGGAGTCTCCTTTTGGATCTGTCCGTTGGGATAAAAATTAATGGTTCTACCTTGTAAAACACCCTTCTCATATGGAATGATGGCAATTAAATGGCCATTTTCATCCCAGACTTGGCTTTCTTGGTCAAACAACCAGTCTGATTGAGAACCCAAAGTTACATCGGCGGTTCCTCCAATGACGTTCGCTTCAATTTTCAATTGCCCAGACGGAAACCATTCCCGATACTTCCCAAAAGCTCTCATATCTTGCGCTTCGAGGTATTGCCAAATTAAACCATTAGGATGATAAGTGGTGACAATTGAATGATTCTTTCCTTCTTTTTTGTATACTCTGTTAACCTTTTTGTATGGCTGAGAGGATAGAAAATCTATTTTTTTATAAACTTCTAACCTGTCTGGTATGCTAATTGTTTCACATAAGCCGTTGCGGTCATGAATTTGGATAGCCACGAAGGAATCATCTTGCTCAATCCTGCTGCATGAGTTTAACAAAGCAATGATTGAAGTCAGTGTGATAAGATATAATCTTTTCATTGTTTGTTGAATTCTCTTTTTAGCAGATCTAGTTTTATATCAAACGTGTGTTGAATTGATGCATTCTTTTTTCTTTTTAATGTTAAGTTAGAGATGATAAGCTGAGGGCTTTTTGAGCTAGGTTCATATGGACCGATTTGTACATTCTCAATCAGAGCAAGAACTTTTTTCACATCCTCTTCATTCATTTCAACAGCTCTTTTCATGATCTCATCAGTCTCTTTATACAGGCTATTTGAGCGGATTGATTCCTCGACAAAGGAAATTTTATTCTTACCGGTCAGATAAGCTAACCGATTTTCGATTTGATCCTTATCGGTGACGGCCGGGTGCTTTCTATGTTCTTTGAGAAATTTTATCTCATTTTGGAGCAAAGGAAGGGTTTCGATTGTTTGGTTGAGGAAATAAGGTTCGGGAGATGAATAGCGCGTTAAAAATTGCTCTTTACGCGAACGAAAATCTAAGGATTTATAAGCCTTGATGAGAGTCGATTCGTATAAATTTTCGAATGAAGCAATCTCAAATCTTTTTTGAAGAATAAAAATTCCAGTGATGAGGAGAGGCGATGAGACTAAAATAAAAAAGAAAACGGGCCGCATTTTTAAGAAAAATATTTTCCCCAGACTCTCAAGAAACATCGCGATTCCTCTGCTTTAAAATAAAGGTAGCCTTATACCCATTGGGTAAAACCTCCCATCCAATCTTTTCTTTTGGGTCGACCAAGTCGTCACCTTTTAAAAGAGCTTCATGAAATTTTCGAGCATTGATCGCATTTTTCATAGAGAATTCGAGTTCTACTTGTGCTTTGTAAGTTTTTTCTCCTGATCCTATTTTTGGCGCACTGATCAAATGAAATTTTATTTCATCCCATTCGAAGGGGTCTCCTAAACCCTTAAAAGTTGCGAGCAAGGGATGATGAGCAATCCAATGCAATACATCTGAAACTCTCGGCGGTGGCAAAAGGATCGGATCGTCTTTATTGTTTTTCTCGATAGCAGATACCCATTTCTCTATAATTTGTTGAGGGTCTGAGCTCTCATGAAAGATCTCCCTTTTTAAAGACGGGTCATGACGATTCAGGAGCTGTTCTATCGATGAAGAGATTTGTTGTTCCCTTCTTTGAGAGCTATATTGATTCCAAAAAAGCATCGAGCCGCTGCAAAGCATCGAAATTGTGAATAGGAAAAGAGAGAAAAGTCCTGCCTTTATCCAGTTTTTCCGAGGGAAAAATTCATCCCTTAGGAATTGAACAGATTGTCGATCTGGGATGGTTTCTTCTAAAGCAAGTCCAATGCTAATGGCATATTTATGCTCCTCAATAGGAGGCGAGATTTTCCTTTCATCTGAAATCACCTCTTGAAAACTTTCGATCAGATATTCTTGGATGTGAACGAAGGAGTCGGTTCGACCAGTAAACAAAACAGGACAGGGCTCTGTTTGTCTTGCGAATGAAAAAATAGCTTTAGCAACTTCTTTTCTCTTTTCTTGCAGTTTTTCCGATAAATGGGGGTTGAGATGGGACTTCAGCTGGAGAAGATCGATTTGTTTTCCTACACCCTCTACTTCCTTTTGCAGCAAAACTTTTTTTCGATCTTCCCACAAAGCTCCTAAAAGCTCCTCAATTCCTCCAGAAAACGAGAAGGATTTTTTGAGACGCCCGTTTTCAATCCAAATGCATGTCCATTCGCTAGAGCCTAAATCAACGACAAAGGCATGTTTTAGGTCTGGATTTTTCCATAAAGTGTATCTCAATAATGCATGAGGAACAGCGCTGACCCTGTCTGGGGTGATATCTAGCGTAGAATAAAGCTGTAAATGGGTTCTGATTATTTCCCGTAGGGCTGTGATAAAAGTTACATCGGTTGTATGATTTTTTTTATTTTCGTAGAGGACAGAGACTGCTAGCACTTCAGAGATGGGAAGATACGAAGAGGTTTCAGACCGGAAACGTAAGGCATCTTCTAGGTCAAGGTGACGATGATTGCCTATTTTTAGGGATAAATTTTTAATCAATAAATCTTTACCAGAGAGACCCGTGGCAATTTTTCCTCGGAAGTTCGTATTGTAAAGCTGCTTTACATCGTTCATGCAAATCACTTCTGCGCCTTGACGGTTAGATCGGACATGGGCTGCTCTAAAGTGGGGCTGATCCCAGTGGATTCCTAAAATATGCATGAACGAGTTCCCTGAAATATAAATCATTCTACCTACCTATATCTTTTCCTTCGAGGAAAGGGAATTTTAGTAAGAAGAGTAAAAAATTTCCTATCAAGATTTTAAGATTTTTGAAGACATGACGAAAATTCCTCTAGAAAGGTAAACTCGTAGGTATGAAGAATTACTTGGCATCAATCATCCACCTTCTCTTTTTGACCTATACGGTTCTCATTTTTATTCGAATCGTGATTTCATGGTTTCCTTCTTGGCATCATCTAAAATTGGTCCAATTTGTAGCTTTTTGCACAGATCCTTTCTTAAACATTTTTCGCCGTATTCTCCCCCCTCTAGGCGGTGTTTTAGATCTCAGTCCTCTGCTAGCCTTCTTTGCCTTGCGAATATTGGAAATTTTCCTATTGGGCCTTCTTAAATGAAAAAAAGACTTAAACTTGGAAGCTTAGAACTTCCCAGTAACATCCTTTATGCTCCTTTGGCTGGTTGCTCCGATTTGCCGTATCGATACATGTCCAAAAAATTTGAACCGGGCATTGTCTATTGCGAAATGGTAAAAATCGATGCATTGATCCGACATGACCCTCATACGTACAGGTTGCTCGATTATGAACCAGGAATGCACCCAATCGGTGCTCAAATTTGCGGGAGTAAGCCAAAAGTGGCTGCTGAGGCTGCGCGCATTGTTGAAAGTCTAGGATTTGATGTAATCGATTTAAATTGTGGCTGCCCTGTCGACAAAGTTACAAAAGATGGGAGCGGTTCAGGAATGTTGCGTACACCTGAACTTATAGGGACGGTCCTGTCCGAGGTCGTTGCAGCGGTCCGAATTCCTGTGACAGTCAAAATTCGAGCCGGATGGGATGAAAATTCAATCAACGCTGCCCAAATCACAAGGATTGCTGAACAGTCAGGAGCCCAAGCTATCACAGTTCATGGAAGGACACGAGCTCAAGGATACAAAGGTCCTTCAAATTGGGATTACATACGCGATTGTAAAGCCGCTGCCGATAAGATTTTGGTTATTGGAAATGGCGATATTTTTGACGCTGAAAGCGCTGCTCGGATGTTTTCTTATACCAAATGCGATGGGGTTTTAGTTGCACGCGGAACGATGGGGCAACCTTGGATTGCTGAAGATATTCATAGGCATCTATCTGGAATGAGCGCTTTAGATAGATCTGTTGAGTATCATAAGTTATGTCTCATCGAGCATTTTGAAGCGATCGTCCGTTATCAAGCTGAGAAGCAATCTCTTCTAGACATGAGAAGAGTGGGCTGCTGGTACTTGAAAAAACTTGAGGGAGTCAAAAGCCTTCGAATGCAAATCAACCGAGCCGCGACCACAGCAGAGGTATTCAAATATCTACAGGAATTTCCTTGGGAAACCGCCGGTTTATCTCAAGAAGTTGCCTTTGCTGAAAGCGAATAAAAACTTATTGCTCTTCTCCTAGCCGTTCCTCAAATATTTTTAAGAGCCGTTTCATATTTTGAGCCGTCTCTTTAGGTTCAATCGACTTTCTCAATTTCTTGCTAGTTTTGCCATTTAAATATTTGATAAATGCATCGTTGGACTGTGTTTTTGCTCCAAAAGATCGTGCATTCCGTACAAGAGCGCGATCGTTGGATACGACTGTGATATGATGTGCCTTTTTTTCCCATTCCAACTTTTCGAGAATAAATTCATCAGCGCTTTGTCCTGAAGGAGCATAGGCAATATCTAAAGGGCTAGCGTAGGAGAGGCCGCTCTCCTCGTCGCGGCGGCGAGATCCATCGAATACAATCATTCCTTTGAGATGGAGTCGAGCGAATTCTTTCTGTAAATATCGGATAATCCCAGTTCTTTGATGAAAAAGGGAATGTTTGGACTCTGTCAAGGTGAAGATGAGGTTATAGCCATCGATGTAAAAATAGGACAATCCAAAACTCTTTCAGGTTGTTTGGATCAGTTCGATCGATTCAAGAGAGGTTAGTATTTTATCAAAAGCCTTTCGTCGGTGAGACACTCTATTTTTGACCGATTCGCCAAGTTCAGCAAAGGTTTTATTGTATTCATGCTTGACAAAGAGAGAGTCGTATCCGAAGCCTCCGCCCCCCCGTTCAATCGAAAGCAATTTACCTTCGCAAGTGCCTCTAGCGCTTTTTTTTAACCCGCTGGGAGAAGCCAACGCGATCCAACATTCATAATAGGCGTGGCGATCGTCATCTAGAAGATGACGCATAGATTCTAACAGTTTTACCCGGTTATCGAAATCGGTCGCATCTTGGCCAGCAAAACGGGCAGACAAAATGCCAGGCGCCCCATTTAAGGCTGGAACAACTAAACCTGAGTCATCAGCGATCACCCATTGATTAAGAGAAACAGATGCATGAGTTGCCTTTACAACAGCGTTTTCTTCAAAGGATGCTCCAGATTCTGGAGGGGGTGCGTAATTGGGAAAATCGCAAAGGCTCAAGATGTCAAATTGGGGTAAGGACTTCAGCATAGCTCGGAATTCACGCACTTTGTGCATGTTCCTGCTAGCAACCACTAACTGAATTGAAGAGGGAGGATGATTTCGCATATCTTCCCTCACGATAGAGGATCTATTTTTTCTGATCAAAATAATTGTCTATGTCAGTGATAGTAAATTGATCTCCTTGGAACTCAAACTTTTCGCTTACGGTTCTCCCTTTCATGGCCATGGCTAGTTTAGATTGGAAGGAAAGAATGCTTCTTTCTGGATCGGCATCCCAGGGACCTAGCAACGTAAATTTATGATGAGAGCCTTTTGAGTCTTTGCAATGTACGATGGATCCAACACCAACTTCATCTGATAAAACATCTTCAGGGGTCAAAATTCTTGCCCGTGCAATTTGATCGGACAGAAACTTTAACTCAGATTGGAGGCGGTCACGCTTTTCAAGAGCGGCCTTGAACTCTGCGTTTTCACGTAGATCGCCGAGAGCTCTAGCTGCTTCAATTTCTTTTGCGTTGTTTACTGTCTCGATAGTTGCGATTTGCTGAATCCGCTGTTGAATTTTTTGGTACCCTTCCTGAGTTGTCCAAATGACTTGATCGTCGGCAGCTGGTCTGTCTTTGTCCTTTCGAAGTCTTGAGAGGGCCGGGTAGACAACCTCTGCCAAAGAGTGGAGAATTTTAATATCGTGATCGGTCAGCGTTTCACATTTTGTTGCAAGGAGAAGATACTCCTTCACCTCTTCTATGCTCGACTGCTGCATAATTTCACGGACAATTTTGTATCGATCGGCCGTAAGGATCGAGATGATCTTTTTCGATAGGTCTCGATATTGAGGCTTTTGTTCAAGATGATCCAATAAAATTAAAAGCCCCTCAAAAAAGTCGTTTCTCCCTTCGACGTCGGCAAAGGGCAGCTTAGATTTTTTATCTATAATTTTTTGGAAATACCAAACGAAAACTTCAGGATAGGAGAGCGGATGGATCAGCAAGCTGCTGATTTTCTGTTTTAAAAGTTCTCGGGTATCTTTAAAATCTAATTCGCTGAGGATAAAGTCCCTCAACAGGTTTTGATCGACGGTAAAAATCAGATCGAGATAGATTTCCGACCAATCTTTTCGGCTCTTTCGAACCTGTTGCAAAACTCTCTTTTGGAACGCCATCACTTCTATATTTCTGACGATGTCTGGTAGCTGTTGCATATGATTGATCAACTCGATGATCTGAGGAAGCGCATGTGCAGCGTTGAGATCTTCCATGAAAAACAAGACTTGAAGCTTTTGACCTTCAGCCAAGTCTTCTTGCGATAAGATGTCCTTTAGACGAACCTCTAAGGAAGATTTAAATTCGGGGTTCTTTAAGGTTTCTGGGAAATCGCGTAAGAAAGTATAGACCATTTGGATGGTCGCATTGACGCTAGGTTTAGTCTCAAGAGCCTTATGCAAAGCTACTTCATGAGGAACTTCCTCAGCGCGCAAGATAAAGGGATCTTTCAAATCCTTTGGCGATTCTATTTTAGTATCTTTTTTGATTTTTGCTCTTGCTGTTTGCCACCAACGATTCCAATCTTCCGCAGGGATCACGAGATCGCAAAGCTCGTCTTTTACTTCTCCGGCAGTTTTCGGTCCTAAATCTCTCAATAACAACCGGATGACTTCTCCAGGATTTTCTCGGGCTTCCTTTTCTAGTTCATCTGGGTTGCCGAACCTGCGAGAGAAAAAATGGTCGATAGGAAGGGGCAAAAGAGTTTTAAATGCTTTTTCGAAGCTAAAATGTTGGGGACCGACAACATACTCAAATTCGAGAGTCAGCTCTTCCCGTACAAGGGAAACATCGATGATTTCGCCCGTTCCCCAGCCTGCGGTATGGAATACGAAATTCCCCTTTTTCATATGCGTGAGCAGTTCATAGTTTCTGATAGCCGACTGGAATCGCTCGCGGTTTCTAAGGCCTATTAACCGAAATTTTTCTAGAAGAAGAGGATCGTCTTGATGGCGGTTTTTCAGATATTCAGTGGCCAAGTCCGCCAATTCCTCGCTATTAGTTGTTTGTAAATCGAAAATCAATCGAAGGGCATTATGAGCATGTTTTAGGTCCTTGAGCTCGCGCCATAGAGGGAGGATCCTTTCCACATGAAGACCAAACGGTTTTGCGAGATCGGAAGCTTTCACGCTTTCTAAGACGGCTACGATTTCTTCCCCGTCTGGCTGATCACCATAGCAATATTCTTCCCAGATTTTTAGAAACCCTGGATAGTCATTATTTTGTATTCTTTCACGAAAATCTTTTAAGTATGCCATGTGCCTTCTCAAAAAAATGCTTTTAAAAATTCCAATAGAAGCTTTGAGACGAGTATAGGAATAGAGGAAATAATCTTCAATTTAAGAGTTTAAGAATCAATAAAGGTGTTTCCAATCGGTGCTTCAGCTCTAGGGTTTCTTCTAAAACTTCCTTGAAAGAAAACCGTGCCAGACCTACCCTTTCAAAGTTCAATCCATGAGTATATGGCCTTTAGAACTTCCTGTTTCCTTCATATAGCTTTTTATCTTAGGTTCTTGGCCAGTTTTATGCCCGCTCCAGTTTTTATGGCGGAGGATTTAGGTTTGAATCCTATTGCATCGCAGCTATTTAAAGATTTAGAGATGGTCCATGAGATCGATCGGGCGATCAACGACTCTCTGCCTCTTTTAATCAACTACCAGCTCCAGGGCGGGTATTTTACAATGCCTTCTGCTCGAACTTATGATGCCGGGGTCTTAGGTTTCGGATTTTCCTATCTACCTCCCTATCGAATATACAATTTGGGCTTTCAGTTTTTTGATCACATTGAGACAACGGGAAATTACTGGATTTTCCATGGGGTTACAGAGGGAAATTTTGGCCATTTAGGCTTTGGAGATGACGCAGAAAGAGCTGCGAATATTAAATTTATTTTGTTGAGAGAAAGCGATGGATTTCCTTTTTTGCCCGACTTAGCTGTTGGATGGAACGATTTTCTAGGAAGTTGCCGTTTTAATTCCTTTTACGCTGTTGCGACGAAGCAATTTTTGCCTTACAACTTTGAGGCTACAATTGGATGGGGGCGGGGCCGCATAAAGGGAGCTTTCGGAGGACTAGCCTGGGCTCCGCTGCGCCATTCAAAATATTTTTGGAAGGGGCTGACCTTAGCTGCAGAATATGATGCGAACAATTATCGACGGCATCCATCAGAGCACAACAAAGGGCGGTCTCTTAAAACTAGGATCAATGGAGGGGCTCAACTTGACTTATGGGACCTGATTCACCTGTCAGTGAGCTCTATTCGAGGTGAAAATTGGGCAGCAAGCGCAGCGCTCCGATATAATCTTGGTAGTACGAAAGGGTGTTTCCCTAAAATCTTTGATCCAGCTCCCTATAAAGCTCCGATAGATACTCAACCGTTAGGATTGTTGAGATCTCAAAATGCATTGGCTCAAGAGTTGGCCTATGCTTTTAAAGAGCAGGGATTCGATCTTTACACATTGTATTTAGTGCCGGAAGCAAAAGGGTTCGATCGCCTTTGGATGAAGATTGTCAATGTCCGATATCGCGAGGAAGCAGAAGTAAGAACTCGAATCGAAAATGTTTTATCTAACCTCTCTCCTTCTAATATTGCAACGGTAACGGTTGTGATTGAAGCCGACGGAGTAGTTGAGCAAGAGTATAGATTCCGACTCGAAGAACTAAGGAGATATCGTGAAGGAAAACTAGGAGAAGATGAATTTAGAGTGGTAGCGCCTATGAGGGAAGCATCATCTAAACCTTCAGAATACGAAGGAACTCTCCTTTTTAAGAGGCGCAAACCTATTTGGCTTCTTACTTTTCGTCCATGGCTGAGATCCTTTTTCGGCAGCAGCAGCGGCAAATATAAGTATGAAATTGGGTTTGGAATTGGTCCTGAAGGGTATCTGTTTGATGAAATTTACTACTGCCTTTGGGGAACCTACACCGCTTTATCAAGCACTCAATCGATGAAAGATAGAGACGTTTTAAACCCCTCAAGAATCATCAATGTTCGAACGGATTCAATCCGATACAATCAAGCAAACTCATTCCATCTTGAACAGGCTTTTATTCAAAAGAGTTGGAACATTGGCCACGGATGGTTTTCGAGAATAGCTTTGGGTTATTTCGAAATGGCATATGCTGGAGTATCAACAGAAGCTTTGTTTTATCCAGTAAATAACGATTGGGCTTTCGGATTCGAAGTATCATCTCTTCTTAAGAGGGAATATTTTGGGATAGGCTTTCAGCACAAAGTTCGAAAGCTCACCTCGAATGGATATGAATATTTTCCTTATTTCGGGTTCCAATATTTTGCTGAATTCTACTATCAATACAAACCACTTAACGTAGACTTCAAAATAAGCGCAGGTCAGTTTCTAGCAAGAGATAAGGGGATTCGAATCGAAGGAGGGCGGACATTCGAGAGTGGTCTTCGGGTTGGTCTTTGGTACACACTCACAAACGCTGGAGATGTGGTCAACAATCACCGTTACTATGACAAGGGCTTTTCCATCACCATGCCTCTCGATATTTTCCTAAACAAATCTAGTCGATCTCGAATCGGTTATGCAATGTCAGCTTGGTTGCGAGATTGCGGTGCTAGGGCCGCCACAGGAAAACAGCTTTATCCAACCCTGTTCTGGGAAAGATTTAATGGAAAGCCTGGAGCGTTTTGATGTAAAGCCGCTTTACATTCGATCGAGAACATTCTTGATTGCATAGGTAAATATCAAGTCAGCCCCCGCCCTTTTGATAGAGAGAAGCGCTTCATAAAATACCTTGTCTGGATCGAGATATCCCATCTGGCCGGCGGCCATTACCATCGCATATTCACCGCTTACATGGTAGGCTGCGATCGGCCGCTGCGTGAGTCCCCTTAGTTTGGAGATCACGTCTAAATAAAATGTCGCTGGCTTTACCATCAAAATATCCGCTCCCTCTTCTTCATCCAGTTTAGCCTCTAAAAGAGCTTCGCGTGAGTTTGCTGGGTCCATTTGGTAGGTTTTCTTGTCTCCAAATTGGAGATTGACGTTCAAGGCTTCTCTGAAGGGTGAATAGAGAGAAGACGCATATTTTGCGCTATATGACAAGATGCCTGTATTTATCCATCCTTCACGGTCGAGCGAATTTCGTATTTGTTGAACTCTGCCGTCCATCATGTCGCTAGGTGAGACAAAATCGACGCCAGCCTCAGCTTGCATAAGCGACATACGTATCAGGCATTCAATTGTCTCATCATTTAAGATTTTACCATCGCTATCGACCAATCCGTCGTGTCCATGTATTGTAAATGGATCTAAAGCGACATCGGCGATGACGCAGAGAGTTGGAATTTCTCTTTTTAGACAGCGGATAGCTTGCGGCAATAACCCATTTGAATTCCACGCTTCATCTGCGGAATTGCTTTTTAACTTAGGATTGATCACCGGAAAAAGACAGATCGATTGCACTCCTCTCTCATGCAGATAGGATGCTTCTTGAAGTAGGCAGTCAATAGAAATCCATTCGACGCCAGGCATGCTTTGAATGGGGATCCGTTTCTTCGATCCTTCAATGATAAAAAAAGGAGCCGTAAGATCGCTGGGAGAAAGACGGGTTTCCTGAACGATATTTCTGATGGCTTCAGTTCTCCGGTTTCTTCTTAACCGGAGAGGAATAGAGAAAAGCGAGTTAGCCGACATAATTCCTCAAATTATTTCAACAAAGGTTGGCATACATTGATTTTGAAATAAACAACTTCCAACATTCCCTTGAACTCCTAAAGAGGATGTGGCACCCTTGAACTTTAAAGTTCAATTTCCGGTCTGTTTTAGGGGGTATAGATGTTACAAGGCTATGAAGAGTTTACTGAGAGCCAGATCAAAATTCTCGAGCATTTCGTAACTAACACCTCAAGCAATATTTTTGTGATCAGGAATGTGCCTGAGGTCATTAAAGGAGCCCTGTTTTCTCGCTATTCTCGTTCAACTCTTGGGCTTCGGTCTCTCCTCTTGAAAGATTTTATTTTAAACGAAGATACGGCTTTTTCTTCTATTGCAGGTAAACACGCCGAGGCCGATGCGTCTCAGGACCAGTTAATGGCCATTCAAAAAGCGCAGAATTTCTATGATCGGATATTGGATGGATATGGAGATGATTCAATTGGCGAATTGGGAGGCGCTCATCTGGCGATAGAAAACGTCTCTATGATCGCTGCGAAAATGATCGAGGATAATCGGATTGGCGGATCGCCTTTAGAGAAATCGACTCGGTACATCTATTTCGACCAAAAAGTAAATGGACATTATCTTTATTATCAAGAACCCGTTCTGATGACATCGGCCTATCGTGGATTATTTCTCGATACATGCAACTTTTTATTTGATACATACAGCAAATTAATCCCACCGCTAACTGCTCAGATTGAGAAGGGTTTTCCAAAAGACCCAGAGATTTCAAAAACAGCTTACACTGCTGCGCTGAGGGCGAAAGTGCTCGATTGCCTGCGCGGCCTTCTTCCTGCAAGCGCCCTCACGAACATGGGCGTTTTTGGCAACGGCCGCTTTTTTGAGTCGCTCATCCAGAAGCTCAACATGCACAATCTGGCAGAAATGCAGGAAATCGGTAAGAAATCGATCCAGGAGCTTAGCAAGGTCATCCCTTCTTTCATTCGCCGAGGAGACCCTGCCCATAAGCACTATCAGGCTACTGCACAATTTTATGAGTCGATGCAGTCTGAAATTAGACAATTCGCTCAGCATCATATTGGACCTTCCGTCGAGAAAATGACCCAACCTGGAGCTCGTTTGATTGGAAGCGATCCAGATGCCGTGGCCAAAGTGGCAGGGGCGCTTTTATTCTCTTCGTCTCAAGCCGGCCTTGCTGAATTACAAGATTATTGCAGAAAACTTCCCGAAGAGGATTTGTCGCGTCTTTTAGATGCCGCTTGCTCGTCTCGTGAAAACCGTCGGCATAAATCTCCTCGAGCCCTGGAGCACGCCTTTTTTACTTTCGAAATTCTTGCTGACTTCGGAATTTATCGCGACCTTCATCGCCATCGGATGTTAACGCAGGAAAGGCAATTGCTCACTTGTAGTTATGAATATTACATTCCCCCAGAAATTGCTGGTACTGAGATGGAAAAAGACTATGTCGAAGCGATGGAGCGGGCGAAAATAGCCTACGATACAATCGCAGCGGAATTGCCAGAAGAAGCTCAGTATGTCGTTCCCATGGCTTACAATGTCCATTGGTATTTCCATGTAAATTTACGCGGCCTTCAGTGGCTCTGCGAATTAAGATCTCAAGCTGCCGGCCATCCCATGTATCGACTAATTGCCCAAGAAATGGCGCGCCAAGTGAGCACTGCCTTCCCAGCTTTTGAAAGATTTTTCAAATTCGTTGATTATGAAGGTTATGAACTCGGGCGTCTTGGCGCTGAAATTAGAAAAGAAGAAAAGCAGCAGCTTCACCCTTGAATATGTTTCGCCTCAAATCTGAATTTTCCCCCACCGGTGACCAACCTCAAGCAATTGACCGATTAGTTGAAGGGATCCAGAACGGAAAAGAAGCTCAGGTTCTCTTAGGGATCACAGGGTCCGGAAAGACCTTTACAATGGCAAATGTGATCCAGAAGGTCAATAAGCCTGCCATTATATTGGCTCACAATAAGACTCTTGCCGCTCAGCTCTATCAAGAATTCAAGTCTTTTTTCCCCGATAATGCAGTTGAATACTTTGTTTCATACTACGATTACTATCAACCGGAAGCGTACATAGCTAGAACCGATACCTACATCGAAAAAGACCTAGCCATCAATGACAGAATTGAGAAAATGAGGCTCAGCGCGACTCGATCGCTGATTGAGCGCTCAGATGTGATCATCGTGGCGTCTGTATCTTGCATCTATGGATTGGGAACTCCCGAATACTACAGCCAGATGCTTCTTAAACTGTCCTTGAAGCAGAAAGTTCGCCGAGACGACGTTCTACTCCATCTTGTTGAACTACATTATACAAGGAATGATTTTGAGATGGCTCGAGCCACATTTAGGGCTCGAGGCGATGTGTTGGAAATTGCCCCTGCCTATGAAGATGACCTGGTTTACAGAATAGAGTTTTTTGGAGACGAAGTTGAGAGGATCAGCGAAGTGGACCCTATTACAGGCAAAGTTCGCCAACGGCTCGAAGCAGTAACTATTTTCCCAGGATCCCATTACGTCACCCCAGAGCATGTCCGCTATCGTGCTATCGAAACGATAAGGGCCGAGCTAAAAGAAAGGATAGCATTTTTTGAAGCAGAAAATCGGTTGATTGAAGCTCAGAGAATTCGTGAAAGAACAAATTATGATCTAGAAATGATCAAGGAAATCGGATTCTGCAAAGGAGTGGAAAACTATTCTCGCCATTTCAGCCAACGGTTAGCCGGCGCGCCTCCTCCTTGCCTACTCGATTACTTTCCTGAGGATTTTCTCTTCTTTATCGATGAGTCCCATCAGACCCTGCCTCAACTTCACGCCATGTACAATGGCGATCGCTCAAGGAAACAGGCTCTAATCGAATTTGGATTCAGACTCCCATCAGCTTTTGATAACCGCCCTCTAAAATTTGAAGAAACCTACGAAAAATTCCGTCAAGTCATCTATGTATCTGCTACTCCAGGCATGTGGGAAATACAAGAGGCCGAAGGAGATCTTATTCAGCAAATCATCCGCCCAACAGGGCTTCTCGATCCCGAAATCACGGTAAAACCAGCTGCGGGGCAAGTGGACGACTGCTTAGAAGAGATCCGAGTTGAGACGGAAAAAGGGGGCCGCGTTCTTGTCACGACCCTTACGAAGAAGCTATCGGAAGATCTGTCTAAATATCTAAATGAGATCGGCGTTAAGGCAAAATACATCCATTCAGATATCGATACCTTGGAAAGAATGAGGATCCTTAAATCGCTCAGGAAAGGCGAGTTTGATGTTCTAGTAGGCATTAACCTATTGCGAGAAGGGCTTGATTTGCCCGAAGTATCTCTCGTAGTCATTTTAGATGCCGATAAGGAAGGTTTCCTTCGCTCAGAAACTGCCTTGATCCAGACATGTGGAAGAGCCGCAAGAAATATCCGAGGTCGCGTGATCATGTATGCAGATAGGCAGACCGATTCTATCCGAAAGGCGATCGAAATCACTTCCTCGCGACGTCAACATCAACAGGCTTATAACGAAAAGCATAATATTGTTCCCCGCTCGGTTAAACGTGAAACTGCAGCTTCGATTGAAGAGACTTTTGGATTTTCTGAAGAGCCACCAGGGGAAGAAAAATCGTCGAAAAAGTCATCTATTGACATTCCGCATTTAGAGACGAAAATCAAAGAGTGTGAAGTGGAAATGAGGCTGGCGGCTAAGGAGCTCCGCTTCGAGGATGCGGCCAGAGCGCGTGATCTCATGCGCTATTACCAAAATCTAGAACTATTGAAAAGCGAACCTGAAAAATGAAATCCCGAGAGTCCTCGGGATTTTCAATTAGGGGATGAACCAAAAATAGTCGCCAGTATAGCCAACTTCCTGAAAGAGATCTTTCCATTCATCAACAGAAAGGATCGTTTTGGCTGTCAGATTCCAAGCGAACATGAGTTCTTTTTCTTGGTCGTTCCGGTAGGCATCTACTGTGATAAAGCTGTTGCCTTTCGAGACTCGCTGAATCTCCTTTAATGACTTTTTTAGCTCTTCTTTTTCTAAGTTGTGGATGGTATTGATCGAGATTACTAGATCGAAGGATTTGTCTTTGAAAGGTAAATTTCGAGCATCTGCGACAGAAACATAGGGTTTCATCGGTTCGTAGGCATTTTCGATGGCATATTTCGAAACATCGATCCCTTTTACGTTGATCCCGGGGATCGCTAAAGAAAAATCATAGAGCATAAACCCTTTGCCACAACCTACGTCAAGGATGGTGCTTTCGGAAGTAAGGTTATAAAATTTTTGGAAAGTGGGAACGACGGGCCCCCAAAAGCGA
The DNA here is from genome assembly GCA_018239895.1 of Verrucomicrobiota bacterium. Lineage (GTDB taxonomy): Bacteria > Chlamydiota > Chlamydiia > Chlamydiales > SM23-39 > SZAS-17. The sequence continues at coordinate 237,990 of JAFEGL010000003.1, read as the reverse complement.
GGATGGTAATTGTATCCCCCATATCCATGGCGTCTGTCGCCATCGAAGAAGTCCTTGCCGAATTGTCTGGCGATTTGGCGGTCTTCTTCTGTCTTCGTCTGTCCCCGCTCTAAAACGTTTCTTTTAGCCTTGGGATAATTGATGAGAAGGTCGACTTCCTGTTTCATGGACTATTCCTTATGAACGTAGTTGAGAGGTTGCTTCAAAATTTCTTGGTAATTTTCTTCTACCCAGGCGATGGTTTTTTGTATGCCATCGGAGAATGAAATTTGAGGTTTCCAGCCAAGCTTTCTTGTTTTGGTAGAATCAATTACATAGGCTTTGTCTTGTCCAAGTCTCTCTTCAACCTCTACAGTGGCGCTGGAAAACGGAGTCCCCATCCGATCGCAGATTTGTTGGACGACGTCGCGGACGCTAATGCCTTGGTCTGGCGATAGGTGGTAGATGTTCCCGATGGATCCTTCTTTCATTACAGTCAACTCTCCATGGGAGACGTCGCGAATGTGAATGTAGGATTTTACGGCCTTCCCTCCACCGTGAAGTTCGATGATTTTCTTCCCCTTCACATTGATAATGGAGCGGGGAACGATCTTAAACAGCTGTTGATGAGCTCCGTAAACGTTTGTCCCGCGGATCATAACTAGAGGAAAGTAGAAGTTTTTCTGAAATGTAAATAACGAGAGATCACCTGCGGCCTTTGACGCTGCATAAGGGGTCGTAGGATTCAGAGGCGCGTCTTCTTTTACGACGCCTTCGCATGTCCCATAGACTTCTGGAGAAGAGATGTGGACATATTTTTCAAGAAATTGTTTATTTTTAAGTATGTTAGCTAAGCGGGTCAATGCAACGGCATTTGTTTGGAACCATTGGTCGGGGTTGGCCCAGCTCGGCGCCACTTCGCTCTGAGCCGCGAAATTGACGATGTAGTTGGGTCGAAATTCGCTGAGTATGATTTCTAACAAGTGTAGGTCTTTATTTAAATCGATTTGGTAAAATCGGAAAAGTTGAGAATTTCGCCTTTTATAGGGTAAAAAGAGAGAACTTTTCTCAGATGAGCGGCTCACGCCTACAACTTCGTATTCGCCTTTTTCCAGGAGAAGATCAATAAAATCGCTGCCTGAAAAGGAGTTGCTTCCAATGACAAGAACCTTTTTCATGTTATTTCCTCTTTAGAATGGTCCGCAGAATTCTTTATTTGGCACGTCGAGCGGCTCTTCACGGGCTTGCTTCATAGCCTCCTCGAGATAATCTTTTGAGCGGTTAGGCTTGTTCATCATTTTTAATATTTCTGCAGCAATGTGTTTGGCTGTTGGGTAAAAATGGTTTGCTAGTTTCCAGCTCGTTGGGGTCATTCGATCGGGGTAAGTAATTCGGACTGGAGGGTGTTTAAGAAACGAAAATGCTTGTTCAGAGGCAAGCGCCACGATTTCACTTGCTAGTCCACAACATTTCCAGTCAGGATCGACGACAATCAGACGACCTGTCTTGCATATAGACGAGAGAATAGTATCTTCATCTAAAGGCCGAATTGTCCGAACATCGATCATCTCGATGGAGATTCCTTCGTCTTTAAGTAGTTGAATGGCTCTCCAAGACTCTAATGTCATGTGGGAACTTGCGATGAGGGTAATATCGGTTCCTTCTTGGAGAATTTTTGCTTTGCCGATAGGAACGCGATACAGTTCTTTTGGAACATCTCCGAAAATACCATGAAGCCATCGGTGCTCGAGATAGATTACTGGATTATTATCTTCGATGGAGGAGATGAGGAGTCCTTTTGCATCGTAGGGATTTGAGGGCATGACTACTTTGAGACCAGGAATATGGGCGAAAAGGCTCTGAAGCGATTGAGAATGTTGAGGCCCTTGTCCCCAGCCTCGCCCTATGATAAGACGGATCACGAGAGGCACAGACATTTGTCGATTGAACATGTAGTGCCATTTGGATCCATTGTTGATCAATTGATCGAGAGCTAAGAGAAAAAAGTCAACCCGCTGATGGGTCATAATTGGTCGCATGCCAGCAATGGCCGAGCCTATAGCTACTCCTGTCATCGCGTTTTCTGAAGTAGGCATATCCATGACCCGGTTGGGGCCATATTTTTTCTCTAAGCCATTTGTAGTTCCAAAAATACCCTTAGGGTCCGGAACTCCTAATCCCATGATATAGACCGATGGATCTTTCTCCATCATGAGATCGGTCGCTTCGAGAATCGCTTCGTTATATCTGATTTGTCTATTCATATTTAGTGGGCGTAAGGGCTTTCTGATTCTGGGTTGAATTGAGGGAAGGGGCTGGTCTCAGCAAAATGAAATGCCTCTTCGATTTCTGCTTTAATTTCAGCATGGATTTTATCGTATTCAGCGGGATCTATTCTTGAACCGTAAAGAGATATAGGACACTTTTTCTTCCAGATTTCAAATTCTTCTGGGGTTCGATATCCAATGTCGTTATCGAAGTTAGGGCCACAATGCTCTCGGTGTCGATAGGTATCGAACTCTAAGAATGCTGGGCCGTTTCCCTGGCGGATCCATTGAACAGCCTCTGTTGAAAGATTGAGGACCTCTTCAACATCGTTCCCGAATCCTTTTTTTGCCCAAATACCATGAGAACGGACGATGCCGACTCTATCTCGTTCATCAGGCTGACGAACGTTCAATGGCGAATAGACAGAATAGAGGTTATTTTCACAGACAAAGAGGACGGGCAATTTTCTTAAAGATGCAAAATTGATGCTTTCTGCAAAAACTCCTTCTTCAGTAGTCCCTTCGCCAAAAAAAATGATCGTTATTCTATCTTCTTTTCTCAAGTGAGATGCAAAAGCATACCCGACGCCGACAGGAATGCTTCCGCCTACGATCGGAGTAGACCCCATCATCCCAACTGATTGGTCTATGAGGTGCATAGACCCTCCCCTGCCTCCGCAACAACCTGTGGCTTTTCCATAAATCTCAGCGATCATCCTTTTCAGATCGCCCCCTTTGGCGAGATAATGGGCATGAGCACGGTGAGTACTGATGAGATAATCTGAATGTAAAGCGGCTTTACATACACCAACGGCAACGGCTTCTTGGCCGATGCTGAGATGGACAGGGCATCGCATATTTTGTTGATTGTATCTCTCAGCAATGGCCTCTTCGATGAGGCGAATTCTAAGCATCTCTTTGAAGAGCAGTTTACAATTTTTCTGCTTAGTCGATAGAGAGAGTTGATCAATGGAACTGGTTTTCATTTCAATAACCTGATGGCAAATTTGCAGAGGGCGTCTTTTTTAATGGGCTCTTGGTTGCCGATCATCTGAACGCTGATGGCTGCAGCTAATGATCCTATGAAGCTGCTTAAAAGAGGAGGATATTTTTTGGCTGAGCACATCGCTGCAAGCGAGAGATAGCTATCTCCTGCCCCAATTCGATCTACACTATTCGTGACCAAGGCGGGCAGTGAAAAATGGGTCCCATCCATTGAATAGCAAGAGACTCCTTTGATGCCTCGAGTGATCGATATGAATGGACAATTCATTACTTGGCAGATATCTGCAGCGATCCCTTCAAGAGAGGATGTTTTATTGTGGGCAGCCAAGCGGAGTTCAGGTTCGTTTAAGGAGATGAAATCGGCCCGTTTGTAGTTGGTAACTACATTGAAGCCCCGATTGCCGCTATTTGTTTGAGTGTTCAAGGCTAAGTGAGCAGGAACATCGCAGATGGCGTCGATCATTTGAGGGTTTGTAAACCCGTTTCCGAAATCACAGCTCAAAACTAGGTCGTATTTTGACCCGTTGGTAGCTAAAAATTTGATGATCCGATCAGTTTCGCTTTGATTGAGAAGCTCGTCTTGCCCGGAATAGGTCTCAAACAGTTTTGTCAGGGTTTTTCCATCTTTATGAACGTACCGCTTTTTTATAAGGGTGGTTGTATCTTCAAGATATGTGATTTTCCGATCGACCTTCGGATCGAGGTTTTGTTGGATGAAGTTGATGAATGGACAGTTTCTCCCTAGCGCTGTTACGAGGGTCACTTGAGATGAGAATTGAGCGATGTGGTTGGCAATAATGAGCGACCCTCCAAGGAAAATTTCCTTTTCGAGGCTCCGAACGACCATGTGGTGCCCTTTTCCAGATTGACCTAATGGTTCTGCATATTGGTATTCATCGATGATGGCATCACCAATCACAAGAACTTTGAGATCAAACAGGGCTTCTATGTGCTTGATGATTTGATCGGATGTGAACTGTTTTTTAAGTTTATTAAGAAAATCGATGACTTCAGGCGACTGAGAATCGAAGTATTTGTTCAAAAGGGAGGAGGAGCTGAAAACGATATCGTTTGTATAATGGATTTTCCCCCCGAGATTTTCAACGGCTTTTGCTTCGAGAGAAATTTTACCAGTAACGTCTTCGTTATGGTTTTTATATTCTATCCCTTTTACATAAATCGTGGGTTTGATTCTTTCGATCGCTGAAATGGCATCTGGTGCATCGTTGAGGACAACATAATCGATATCTTCCAAAGAAGCGAGAGCTTCCAGCCGGAGTGATTCAGTGAAGGCTGGCCGCCCCGGGCCTTTGTTCACAAAGCGGTCTTGAGTGATCGAGACAACAAGCACGTCTCCTTGGGCTTTTGCTTCTCTGAAGTGCCGCATGTGGCCTGGATGAAGTAAGTCGAAGACTCCATGGCATTGAACTATTTTGAGTCCTTCTTTGCGGAAGGAATCCAGGATGGGGGAAATTTCGTCATACGTCTTGATTTTAGTGAGTACGGATTGATGCAGCGAATTGACCATGTTCCACCGTTTGTGAAAGTTTTTCCCAAGTATCTATAATTGTATGGAGCAAAAAGAAGTGTGCTGTTTCGACAAGGCCATAGTCCGATCGGTCAATCCAGAAATTGAGGTTGCCCATCTGTCTTAAAGGATTCGCGGATTTGAATCCTGTTAGTGTAATTAGGGGTGTCCGACGTCGTATTGCTATTTCGGCTCCTTTCACGATATTCAGCGATTGACCAGAGCTACTGATTGCCACTAAGAGATCATTAGATTTGAGGTATTTGCTTAGAGGATAGCTAAAGATGTTCTCATATCCGATGTCATTTGCCAAACAGGTCAATAGATTGGAGTCATAGAGGGTTTGGGATGGTATTTGGAGGGCCTTCATAAGATCATTACTGAAATGGGATGCTATTCCGGCACTCCCTCCGTTTCCTATCACATAAACGACACCTTTATTGCGCGGCACATCCGAGATCATCTGAAAGGCTTTTTGTGCGGCAGTTTCCTCTGTAATCATCTCTTCATGAAAGGTATATTTGCAGTCTTTCACGCACAGGGCTAATTCATTGAAACGTGTCGTAAACATTCGGACCTTACTTCGTTAAGTATTGAAACCAAGTTGCTGTGGCCTTTTGGATGGATTGGGGATCCCAAACAGGGGCATCTCGAAAATCGTCTAGCCTTTTGAGAATTTTTGCTACTCCCTCAGGAAAGGAATTCTTGGCTTTCCAATTCAACTTCTTCTGGATTTTTGAAACATCGGCAAACGTGCAGTCAGGTTCTCCAGGTCGTTTAGGAATGTAAGTGATGGGGCCACCTAGCAATTCCACTAACCGATTCACGCTATAGTGCCCCGAACTTCCCACATTGAAATATTCATTGGTTAGGTCCGATAAGGCGGCTGTATAGAACGCATCGACAATGTCTTCGACGTAGGTAAAATCGCGCGTTTGATTTCCATCGCCGACTACGGTGAAGGGTTTTCCGTTCAATTTTTGGGCGAGAAATACGCCAAATACCGCTCCGTAACAGCCGGTAGTTCTCGAGCGGGGGCCAAATACGTTAAATAGTCTAAGAGAAAGGGCTGGTAGGTTGTAGATTTGCGCCCAATGCATGACAAGTTGTTCGCCCAGATATTTTGTTAGAGCGTAAGGATATTGAGGCGATGCTGGGGTCGTTTCGGGAGTGGGATATTGGCTTGGGATTCCGTAGCAAGAGGAGGAAGCTGCATAGAGGAACCGTTTGACATTGGCCCGTTTAGCCTCTTCTAGTACATTGAAGGTTCCATCGACATTCGTCTCAAAGTAGTCTCGAGGTTTTTCAATGGATGGGACAATGTCGGCCAGTGCAGCCAGATGAAACACCCAGTCGGCTCCTTCGAAGAGTCCTCTAAGAGCATTTTTATCGCGGATGTCTGCATGAATAAATTGGAAATCGGGGCTTTTTTCCGCATTTTGCAGATTTTTCATCCACCCACCGCATAAATTATCTATTACAGTGACCGAATGACCTTCCGAAAGCAGCCGGTCGGTCAGGTGGCTGCCAATAAAGCCGGCGCCGCCAGTTACGATTGTTTTCATACGAGATTGATCGCTTTCATGGTTTTTATGTTGAAATATTTATCATTATTCAAAGAATCGGGGAGCTTCCCTTTTTCAAAGGCAGCCACTAGATCTTCCATCGCATTTTCGATGGTGAATTTGGGCTTGAAACCGAGCTTTTCTGCAATCTTTGAGGAAGACACATGGTAGGACCTTGGATCGTTCGTCGGCTCGACAACCAGATCAACGGACCTTTTCTTGCTGACGATCTTTTGAGCCATTTGCCCCAGCTCGAGAACAGTGTGATTGTCTGCTCCGACGTTGAAGATCTCGCCTTGAATTTTCTCTTTCGGCATTTCCAAGACATGGAGATAAGATCGCACCATGTCATCAATGTGAATGTTGGGCCTCATTTGTGAGCCGCCCGTCACTTTCACTTTCCCCATGTTATAAGCGCAGTTGGTGAGTATGTTGACAATGACGTCCAGGCGTTGGCGCGGAGCATAACCGCAAACTGTCGCAGGCCTCAAGATGGTGCAAATGAAATCTTCATCCATGTGCTTGAGGAGGATCTTTTCACAATCTGCTTTGAATTTCGAATAATCGGTCAATGGCTCGAGCGACATCTCTTCTGTGACGTTGGGCTCTGATTTTACGCCATAGACGGAAGATGACGATGCGAAAATGAACCTTTTGATTTTATTTTTTTTAGAGAGGAGAACGAAGGGTTCAAATGCATCGAGGTTGATCGATTTTCCTAAATTGGGATTCAACTCAAAGCTAGGATCATTCGAAATACAGGCGAGGTGGATCACGGTATCGCATCCTTTCAAGGCTTTGTCTACCGCAGGGAAGTCTCTGACATCGGCTTTTATGAGCGTAAGCTTGGGGTTATTTTTGATTTCATCAAAGATGTTTTCTCCATAGAGAAAGAGGTCGTACACCACAACGTCGTGGCCTTTTTCTAACAATGCTGGAACCAAGCGAGAACCCACATAACCAGCTCCGCCTGCTACAAGAATACGCATGTTGCGCTCCATATCTTTTTCAAGGATCGAAAGTTACTAGAGTAAAGCCTTTCTTTCAAGAAAAGAAGTAATAGAAAGTTCAAACGTTCACCATTTCCTGAAAGCACTAGAAACCCGGTTGAGATGGTGGTAAAGTGGAAGCCTCAATGATTTTCGTGAGGCTATGCATGATTAGAATTTTATTGGTCAATTTGATGTTTCTCTTCCCCTATTTTTGCATAGCGAACGGACAGAATCATGTGATTAGTTTGGGGCCCAATTGCATTGTTGCAGGGTTTTTGCAGCACAATGGATTTCGTTTTGAATCACTGCCCTTAGACTGGACGATTACTCACAACTTCGATGGGCTTATCCGAGGATTCGAAGAAGATTTTGCTCACTATTTAGACCCAGAATATTTGATCTATCACGATTGGGGAGTGGTTCACAATACTCGTTATGAGATTGTGATGAGTCATTTTTTCCACACAGAGTCTGCAGAACTGAGGGAAAAAATCACCGCTAATACTTACCTGGATTATTTAGCGATCCCTGGAGAAAAAGTCCATAGAAGGCTCCAAAGAATGTTAGCTCTTTTGGAAGGAACAGACCCAGTTTTCTTCATAAGACTTGGAGTGGTGCCTGTCGATAGACTTATCCATTTTCGAGATTTTTTAACCTCGAAATATCCCACGTTAAACTTTCAGATCGTGATATGCGATGTAATGGAGAACCCCTTCCCTAATTTAGAAAGCATTGAATATTGCCGCATTGTTCACGCTGGAGATACTTGGGAAGAGCAAATCCGGCATCCTCAATGGGGAACTCTACTGAGAAATTTAAAATTAATTCCCTGATTTTTCTTCGATAGGGAGAGCCAAGTAGTCCCAGCAGGCGGCCCAAGGACCTTTCGCCCTCTCGACTTTGTAGCCGTAGGTGGATAATGTGGAAATGATTGCCTCGATTTGCCGTTTGACTTCAGGGGTTGTGAATTCATAGCACTCCCCTCCGGCAATTTCGATGAGTATGACTGGGCGGTTGTTTAGAATCGTCTGTTTGGCGCCTTTGAGAAAATCGAGTTCCATCCCTTCAATGTCTGCCTTAATTAAAGAGACGTTAGTTAAATGAAAATCGTCGAGCGGTCTTAGGGGTACATACTGTCCGGTCGTGCGGGAGCCGCCTAAACAAGTGCCTCCTTCGTTTTTGGGTGTGAGTGGTCTCAGCTCTATTGTGCCTGTTTCAGCGCCGATGGCAATTGGGTACAGTTTTACGTTTGTGATTCGATTGAGCAGGAGATTCATGAAGAGTTCGCGGCTGATTTTAGGCTGAGGTTCGAAAGCTAAAATATACCCGTCCGGCCCGGCGCAGCGACTCATGGTAATTGTGTGGGTGCCGATATGCGCTCCAATATCGATCGCGACCGATCCGGGTCGAATGTATCGCTGAAAGTGCTCAGCCATGAACTCTTCCCAAATGCCCCCTATTTCTAAGAGACCTTTGATCACGTCTTCTTTGTAAGCGCCCTGGATCCACATATCGATAAAAAAAGAGCCCCGATGATGGTAGTCTCCCGACACTGTGTAGTTTTTAAAGGGAAATTGTTTCAGGTATTCGAGATAGGTTGCGAAGTACTCCGCCTGTGGATCGAGCCATCGGTGTGCTGCAGATTCGATCTGAGGAGATAGCTGCTCTTCTAATGAGGCTGCTGATAAGCATGCGGCGGCCAAAAGGAAGAAAAGTATATCTTTGAGATTCATGAATAAATTTTTTTGAGGGAGAAGATATTCGATTTTGACGCTCAAGTCAATGAATGAGAAAAAAATCTTTGAGGGTTTAATCATTTTGTGGAATTCTCCCTGGAGACTGGAACAAAATCGGTAAAATGATGGGGCAGAATCAGTTTTCATTTGGACGGGATGGATTTGAAATTTTTCCCTATTTATCACGAGAGGAATTTTCGACTGTCAAAGTCTTCGCGATAGGGATGCTGAATGGACTGTTCAAGCAATATGCGGATAGGGTTCTTTCTGAGGAAGAAATTCTTACTTATCATTCATGGGGCGCTGAGGCGGGCGTTCCTCATGGAGAGATGTTAAGGGCAAAGAATCGGCATACTCATGCGAATGAGGAGATCCGCTCGATTTTAATCAACGGGGCTTTGAAAGAGATGCTGGCTCGAGCTGGAGTTGATAAATTTCAACTTTGGGATGAGGGGCTGGGTTGGCTTGCCTTTCGATTCATCCGTCCCAGGCCGGGGGATGGCTATCCGTTTAGCTGCAAAAACTGGGGGCCCGCTAAGCAAGTTCTCTCAGTATGGCTTCCAATCGTGGGTTTTGCGCAAGAGTTGATGATACACCTTATTCCAGGCTCTCATCTGAAGGAATATCCCAAATATTTGCCGACCGATACCCACTTTACAAAAGACGAATATCGATTGGATTATACTCCGAGCGAGGATGAGTGCTTAAGACCGCAATTGAGCGAAGGGGAGGCATTGCTTTTCCATCCGAAAACACTACATGCGGAAGAAATACAAAAGGGAACTCAGACTCGCTTCAACCTCGAATTCAGGATCGTCCCTTTATGAATAAAATCGGCATTGGCGCTTTGCATATGGGAACTTTGCTTGATAAAGAGGCTTCCCGCAAAGTGATTCTTCGAGCTTTGGAGAATGGGGTCTCATTTTTCGATACGGCTCCTCTTTATGGAAATTTCCGGTCGGAAGAAATTTTGGGAGAGGTGCTTCAAGAGGTTCGGCAAGAGGTCACAATATGCACCAAAGTGGGGCTCAAGATTTTCGAGCGAAAAGATAAACGATTTGGAGTCGAGGTTGCTCCATTGAATCTTGTCAATTTGAGGCGGAGTGTCGAGGCGAGCTTGAAGCGCTTGAAGCGGGATGCGATTGATTTGCTTCTACTACACGCTTTTGATCCAGCAACCCCCATTCGAGAAACGCTAGAGGGACTGTCGATCTTATTTCGAGAGGGGAAAATTAAGAGTTTCGGATGCTCAAATTTCAATCCAAAGCAACTTCGAGTTCTCTTAAGCCAAACGAATGGAGCTCCTCCATTTATTGCGGCGCAATGCCACTACAACATGATCGAGCGCCGAGCCGCGCCTTCGTTTATTCCTATGTGTGAAAAGAAAAACATTTGTGTGATTGTGAATCGGGCATTGGCTCGAGGGGCATTGACGGGACAGTATGGTGTAGAGAAAAAAATGAGAGAGCAAAGCCGGGCAGCTATGAGTCCTCGAATACAAAAATGGCTCACTCCTCGGAAATTGAAACTTTTAGACGCTCTCGATTCGACGGCCAAAGAGCACGGGGTATCTTTGATGCAGATATCCTTACAATGGCTTTTAAAAAAACATTCACAAATGATAGTTTTGTTGGGAGTCAGAAATTTAGACCAATTGGACGAATGTTTGAGGGCCTCTCGAGAAGAGGTTCCTCAATCGGTTTTTGAGGAAATTGAATTGATTATTAGCGAAGGCTTCGATGTATTCCAGCACCCCCCAAGATATTTTGAAAAATAGAGATAAAACTATCGTCGTTACAGGGGCTGGGCAGGGAATCGGCGCAGAGATCGCAAGATCATTTGTGGATCGGGGATGCTCTGTCGCTCTCATTGATTACAACCGTGAATTAGGTATCGAACAAGAGAAAAACTTGGGGGCTGCAGCTAAATTCTTTCTGTGCGATCTTTCAGATCGAGTGCAAGTAGAGCAGCTTGCCAATTCGCTGAACCTCGAATATGGGGCGATAGACACAATCATCCACAATGCGAGGAGTCCCGCTAGAGAAAAGGAGATTCTCGCAAATTTGGAGAATGAGTGGGATCTGTCTGTCCAAGTGATGCTGAAACATCCGATTCTTCTCAATCAACTCTTGATGGGCTCTCTTAAAAAAAGTAAAAATCCCTCGATCCTTTTCATCGGATCGACAAATGGCCATTTCATCTCGCAGCAGCCGATCTCCTATCATGTGATCAAGGGGGCTCTATCTCAAACGGTCCGTTACTTGGCAGCCGAGTATGCGCAGCATGGCGTGAGGGTGAACTTGCTAAATCCAGGGATTGTAGAAGTTCCTGGCAGGACAAGGAGAAATCCCGAGCTCTTTCAGAAGATCGTAGAAGCAGTAATTCCCCTCCAGAGAACAGTAAAGGCCAGCGAGATAGGCAGCTTTTGTCTTTTCTATGCTTCAGAAGAGGCTAAATATCTTACTGGATCTTCTCTCGATCTCGATGGTGGAGAGCATTTAAAAGACCATTTTCATCTGATGATGAACCACATCACTCACACTACATGCGAGATGGCGAAATGATTCCTTGGTGGTATACACAGCTCGGAGAACCCGAGAAACAAAAGCTTCTTGAGGCATTCGATCAACGACGATTGACGCTATCGCGATCTGCTCAAGAGGTGGAACAGCTTTTCGCATCACTCTTGGAGGTTCCCTATGCCGTTCTGACCAATAGCGGCAGCTCAGCTATTTTGATGGCGCTCCTATCGCTCGGCATTGAACCAGGCGACGAGGTAATTGTCCCCTCCTTGACCTGGATAGCGACGGCACAAGCGCCAGCCATTTTGGGTGCGAAAGTAAAGTTGTGCGATTCCACCTACGAAGCTCCCATCATCGATGTAAAAAAACTTGAAAGCCTTGTGACTCATAAAACTAAGGCAATAATCCCCGTTCATCTCAACGGTCGCGAGTGTGATTTAAAAGCTATCCGAAAAATTGCAGATCCTTACGGCGTCAAAATAATCGAAGATTCTTGTAAAGCCCTCTTTTCCAAAAGCAACGAGGGGTATTTAGGGACGTTGGGAGATCTGGGCTGTTTTTCTTTAGGAATGATCTCGCTCGTCTCTGTTGGGTATGGAGGGTTGGTTGTTACTCGCAAAAAAGAACTCTATGAAAAGCTGAAAAAAATAAGGGATCATGGAGTCCAGCGGGATCCAGAAGACTATGCTCATTTAGGGTTTAATTTTAAAATCTCTGATCTTTTGGCTTCTCTAGCGATTCCGCAATTACAAAATAATAAAAATAAAATTCAAAGATCGATTCAATTACACGAACGCTACTCCGAGTCTATTAAACACCCCGATATTTCCATTTTGCCGATCAAAACAAAGGCGGGACAGGTTCCGGTTTATGCCGAGGCTTATTCCGAGCGGAGAGAAGAGGTGATCCAATATTTGCAGGAAAATGGGATTCAAGTTTCTAGGTATCATCACCCAATGCACAGAGCTCTATACTTAAACCCTGAAGGTAGTTTTCCGAATGCTGAAAGATTTACTAAGAACTCTTTCATCCTCCCTTCCGGGCCTTCGCAAAAAATGGAAGATATAGATTTTGTAATCAAAACCTTAAATCATTTTGACTGTGGAGTAACAGCATGAAAGGAATCGTAGTTTCCGCTACAAGCGATATAGCCACTGAAATGTGCTTGCAGTGGAAAAAGAAAGGGTGGGATATTTATGGTACCTACTTTTCAGATGGAGAAAACAAAAGATCATTGACAGGCGCTGAAATTCCCCTGGTTAAATGCGATCTATTCAATAAAGATTCCGTAGATGAGGCGGCTCGGCAGTTAACTCAGTTAGCTCCAGAATGGGACTTCATCATTTTTGCAACAGGATCGCAAGTTCCTGTCGGCCCTTTTGAGAAAACCGATATCGATTCCTGGAGTGATTCAATCCAGCTGAATTTCGTAAATCAACTCCGCTTTCTGCATCGTCTCTTGCCGACGAGGAGCCGAGTCCTGCAAGAGAAGTCGGTTCTATTTTTTGCGGGTGGAGGCACAAATAACGCAGTCCTGAATTATTCCGCCTATACATTGTCCAAAATCGGCCTCATCAAATCGTGCGAATTGCTTGATACTGAGATCGACGATGTCAAATTCTCGATTGTCGGCCCGGGATGGGTTAAAACGAAAATCCACAATGCAACTCTCGAATGCGGAGAGGCATGGGCCGGAAAAAATTACGAAAAGACCAAACAAAAGCTCAATTCTAACGAATGCGTCCCTGTCAAAGATGTAATCGCCTCTTTCGAATGGATCTTATCCCAGCCAAAAAAAGTCGTGGGAGGGAGAAATTTTAGCACAGTTTTCGACTGCTGGGGAAGCGAGGAGTTGGCTCAACTTTTGTCTCGCGATGAGAATATGTATAAGTTACGAAGATTTAAGAACGACATCCTTGTGAAATAAAGGAAATTATGAACACATTAGGCGAAATTATCACTTCCCTACCTTTGATTAAAGAACATCACAACCACGGAACAAGCATCTATCGAGTATTTGAGAAGATAGCTCGGCAAGAATCTGAAAAAATGTTCGATCCCGAATCAACTGGTGAAAAATCTCTCGGCCCAGTCGGGGCTTTTTCATTTCCCTACTTTAAAATGGGGGCGATCGACTCGATCGACTTATTTGGATTGGACGAGCTGATTTTGTTCTCCTTTTACTGGAGCAATAGGAATCGGTACAAAAAAGTCTTGGACATTGGAGCTAACATTGGCCTCCATACGGTTGTTTTATCGAAGTGTGGATACCAGGTTAAATTATTCGAACCAGATCCAGTTCATTTTGCAAAATTGCAAGAGATTCTTTCGGCCAACCTAATCAAAGGTGTCGAAACCCACCAGGCAGCTGTTTCCAACCGATCGGGTCAGGTTGAATTTGTCCGAGTATTGGGAAATACTACTTCAAGCCACATCGCCGGATGTAAACAGCCTTATGGCGATCTAGAGCGCTTCCAGGTGCCTGTTTTCGACTTCCGAAGCCTTATTCGGCAGGCCGATTTAATCAAGATGGATGTGGAAGGGCATGAGGCGACGCTCATCGAAGCCACTTCTTCAGAGGATTGGAATTCTACCGATGCAGTGATCGAAGTTGGGGCGCCTGACAAGGCAGAACCCATTTTCTCTCACCTTCAAAAGATCGGTGTAAGCGCTTTTTCTCAGAAAATTGGCTGGAAGCGCGTAGATCGCTTGGAAGACATGCCATTTAGTTACAGAGATGGCTCTCTTTTCATCTCTAAGAAGAAATCGATGCCCTGGGGTGAATAGCCCTTCTGAAGCCCTTCACCCACTGGGTGAAGGGGTTAAAACTTATCTGCGACTTTCAACGGAATTCCGTGTTTTCTCGCTTTTAGCTTACAGTAAGCCCACAAAGGGTAGACTGGGCTTCTTTTAAAGATTTGTTTCCATTTCCTCAATGTTTCTGGCTTAAAGCGTCTTGCAAGCCAAGATCTCTTTGAAGTCACTTTGGGCAGATCCCAGAGTGCACTTGAATAGATGCTCTGATTGGGAATGGCTGAGCTTGTCGAGCATTCCGTTTTAGTGACCACCGTGTGGACCAAGTACATTCCCTTATCCAATCTACCCATTCCCACGTCGGTATGAGCCATGCACAAAGAATGGTAATCATAAGTGACCCATTCGTAATCAAAGCAAGGAGTACACCTTACGATCTGGATCGAATTGATGTCGAATTGATTCGTTTTATAAAAATCGGAAAAGAATGTGGGGGAGAACATGTAGAAGCTATGTTCTAGGTGATTAGATGCAGGACAAAGATGAATGATCCGTCCTCCTGGCTTTAACATCCAAATAACGCTCTTTAAAGCATTCGGCAAATGAAAAATGTGCTCCATCGTCCCGCCGTCATAAATAACATCAAAAGCTTCTTTGTATTTCTCTGGTGTTTGGCCGCTGTTTAAGTCAAAAATCACTGAAGCGCCCTCAAATTCCGAATAATCGAGAGAGTGGACTTCAGAAAAGCCGAGGAGAGAGAAAAAATCTTTGTCGACCATCGGAGCGTAAGGGTCTGAATAACGGGGAATGTTCAGAGGCAAGCCAGCTTTCTTGGCATAGTGTTTTAACTGATACGGGGACATCAAAAGCTCTTGTTTTCCCAGGGTCAAAACTGACCCTTGGAAAGGGCGTCTAAGAGCTTCTTTCATAAGAAGTATGGCTGGACCTTTTGCAATTCCCATTAATGAGATCTCCTGTGTTTAAGAATGAATATCCTAACTTTCCAAGAAGGGCAAATCAACAAATTTCTAGGCAGATCCAAGGAGTTTTTTATTGCATGGGATTTCTTGACTGTGCGATAAAATCACACCAACAGAGAATGATCTTCTTCATGAAACGAATCAAGCTAAGCCCCATTTGGGAAATCTTTTTAGGTCCCAGTTTTTCTAATTGCTGGTACTTGATCCTCATTTTCATCCCTCACCTTCTTGCAGCAGTGTTAGAAGGGGGTTCTTTCGCCTTCATTTTTCTCGCTTTCTCAGCTCTGGAAGGAAAACCATCGCAAGATCTAGGTTTTTTATCTATTTTCGATGCGACGAAGTGGGGTTTTGAATATGCCCCAATGCAGTTGTTCTATCTCTATATTCTTGCGGCGATTGTCTTCCAAGCATTTAGAGGGTTGGTCAGTTTTCTCGGCCTTTATGGAACTTCGATTTTTTCTCTCCAAGTACAAACGGTAACTCAGAAAAAAATTTATCATCAGATATTTAAGTTCAGCTTCCCGTTTGTATCTCAATATAAAATCGGTGATCTCAGCGAGTGCGCCAAGACGCCTGCCACATTCATTCCTGTCCTTTTTGAATCTTTGAATCGATTCTCTGTGTCGATCTTCATGTGCATTGGACTTCTTTGCGTTTTATATTGTATTTCTCCTCCCCTAACTCTAACGACTCTAGTTTTATTTCTCCTCTTCGCTATTTGTCAGAAGACATTGATCAATAAAGTATTGAAATATTCAGCCCTCTTGACGAACCATCTTTTCGAATTCAGCCATCAGACCGTTCAATCGCTCCAAGGAATTAGGCCAATTCATATTTTCTACAGACAAAAGTATATCATAGAAAAGATCAACAACGTATTGAACGAAGTCGTCCAAAGCAGCAAGAGAGTCCATTTTTGGAACAACGTCATTCCTACGATCAATGAGACCGTCAACGTCCTGCTTGTCGGCGCCATTCTCATCCTAGGCTCATTCATCCTTTCAAAGCCTGGAGAGACCGCGTTGCCAAATCTGCTGACTTATATTGCATTAACATACCGGTTGGCGACGAGGCTCCAAATTGCTATGAGCGCAATCGGATCTACCGGCACTCATTACGGATCAATACTCAGACTGAATGAAATTTTAGACGATCAAGGGAAGGAATACGATCCCCTGACGGGAGAGGATTTGAAAGTATGGGAAAGCGACCTTGAATTTAGAAATGTGTCCCTTCAATACCCAGCGACATTGAAACCTGCTATCGAACATGTTTCATTCACTATCCCAAAGGGGGCTACTGCTGCCTTTGTCGGCTTGTCGGGGGCCGGCAAATCATCCATTCTCGATTTGATTTTAAGCCTCCAAAAACCCACTGAAGGGCAGATTTTTGTAGATTCCAAGCCCTTGAATTCAATTTCACATGAAAGCTGGAGACGGAGAATCGGCGTCGTCAGTCAAGATACATTCGTATTTAACGGAACGATCGAAGAGAATATCCGATTTGGAGATCTAAATGCATCGGTGCAAGAAATCGAACATGTTGCCGCATTAGCAGGAGTGGCCGATTTCATAGACCATTTGCCGCAACGTTATGGAACTGTCGTTGGCGAAAGGGGTTATAAGCTTTCCGGGGGTGAAAGACAAAGGATCGCATTGGCTCGAGCTCTCCTCAGAAATCCTGAAATTCTTGTTCTGGATGAAGCAACAAGCAACCTCGACAGCTGCTCCGAGCGGCTTATCCAAAATTCTCTTGATAACATGGGAAGAAGCATCACGTTGATCATTGTGGCCCACCGTCTTTCGACGATCATTGGCGCAGACCAAATCATTGTCCTTGAACGAGGAAAAGTCATCGAAACTGGCAAGCATGAAGACCTCCTAGCGCGGAAGGGGCGCTACGCCAAATTATGGGAGCTACAATCGGACAAAATGGCGGGAGAATTGGTCAGTGAAACGACTTATATTTAAAAAACTCGCCAAAGCTATACTGCTCCCATTTTATATCCTCTTTAACTTGTTCTATTTGCCCTTTCTAAAGCGCTATTTTTTTGAAAGGATCGATAAGATTCCCCGTTCGACTCAGCTTTTTTTTATGACGAGATTTGATTTTGGAACGTGGCTTCTTCTCATGCATTACGCGAATTGCTGGAAGAGGGAAAGAGGGCCAGCTTGCCTAGTTGTGCTTATCCCCAATTCTCAGAGAGTAGTTCGGTTGGCGAAATTGATTTGCCCAGAAGTGCAGATCATCGCCTTCGACAATTGGCTGTCGAGGCTTCTATTTACCCTTTTTCGATCGGAATTCGGCCAATATTACACCTACAATCCGATCTACGCCCATGCTTGTTGCCGATGGCCTCATGCCCTCTATCTTTTCGACATGACCTTCTGCAGGAAAAACCCGGTCAATATCTCAAGATATGTAGATGCATTTGATCCTGTGCTGCAAGAATCTACCCCGTTTTCAAAGCCTTTTTTAGATACCTACATTCATGTGCAAAGAGGCTACGATTATCGCCGAGATATTTACCAAGACATGATGAAACTCACCTACAACTCCCCATCGAGACATGCAAAGCCACAGAATAGTGAACTTTTGCGGCAATTGAAGATCGATGGACCTTATGTAGTGATGAACTTGAACTGCAAGGATTACCGCCATAAGCTCCGAAATAACAGGAGAATCAATCACCCGGAAAGATACAACCCGATGATTGATTTCTTGATCTCGAAGGGATTTACAATTGTTATGCAAGGTAGGGACGAGCAGCCCCATTTGGCGCCACGCAAAGGCTATGTTGAATACTTTAATTCACCCTTCGCATCTGAAGAAAATGACTTTCGCCTCTTTTCTCAATGCTCGTTTGCTGTTTTTCCCAAAACAGGCCCTGAAGTATTTGGACCGATCTGTAATATCCCCGTATTAGGATTGAATTACACAGAATTGGCGGCAATTGTTCCAAAAAATCGATGCCGATTTTATCCGAAGCATGTCTTTGATAAAAAATCCGGTGAATTAATTCATTGGAAAGAGCTTTTGAAACGGCCCTGCTTTTTCGATGTCGGCATTATGTCCTTCGAGGAAGGCATTGAATACATCGACCTGGAAGAAGAAGAGCTCATGCAAGCTACAGAAGAATTTCTCGAGCTGCTCCCATTACCTGCTGAGTCTTGGAAGAGTTATACACCCAAGCAGAGAGAGTTTAAAAGCATGCTTCATCCTGTTCACATCGATTTATACGACGTTATGGAAGTGCCGTGCGAAGCCTACCTTTCATCCTCTAAATACAAATAGTTATGCAAAAATCAGTCGACGTATCTGTTTTAGTGACAAACTACAACCATCTCCAATACTTACCTGAATGTTTGGAAGCTATTTATAATCAATCTACTAAACCAGTTGAGGTAATTGTAATCGACGATGCTTCAACAGATGGGAGCGTAGAATGGATTAGAGAATATCAGAAGACTCAACCAGGTCTGGTTCTCCTTCAAAATGAGGCCAATCAAGGGCCTGCGAAAACCATGAACACGGCGATTCGAGCGGCCCGAGGAAAATATGTCGTTTTGGCTGCAGCCGATGACCGGGTGCTTCCTGGTATTTTTGAAAAAGGCGCCGCCGCTTTGGATCGGCATAAAGAAGTGGGAATTTGCTGTTCTGAACCGACATTTTTTCATGACCAAAAGCCATATCGGTTCTTTAGAAAGTCGATTTGTCGAGAAAAAACAGAAGTCTTGATGCCAGCAGAAAAAATTGCAGATATTTATTTCAAAACACCTTTGTGGATTCCGACTCACGCATCTTTATATCGAAAGGAATTACTACTCGAATATGGATGTTTAGATGGAGCGTTAAAGCATCTTTGCGATTGGTACCTCAATTGCAAAATTGCGCTCCTTCATGGAATTGTTTTCATTCCTGAATCATTCGGAGCGTTTCGTCTTTCGGCTCAATCTTACGGATCGACTTGGAATCGCTCTTATCGGAAAAAAATCGAGCTCTATAAACACCTGTTCGCCAAATTGGCTCAAGAAGCCCCCTCCTATCGGAAATGCTTTCTAAAATCGGGAGTTCTAGGACTCGTTTCTGCCGACATTCTGATCTACCTTCTTAGAAAACCTTCCTTGTGGAGATATTTCCTCAGAGCTTTTTGTAGAAAAACAATGAATTGCTTACGGAAGCTTCCTTGACTTCGCTGAGCGTGGGGTATATAGTGTTGAAAAATTTATAACCTCTTTCGATTTTATCTCCATCTGTTCCACAAGGTCGTATGAAGACTAAAGCTGCCCTATTGGTTCGCCTCAATCAGCCACTTGAAATACGAGAAATCTCCCTCCCCGCCTTGAAAAGAGGTCAAGTGCTTGTGAAAATGGCCTATGCAGGATTGTGCCATTCCCAATTGAACGAATGGAAAGGGACAAAAGGCCCGGATCCCTATCTCCCACATACTTTAGGACACGAAGGCTCTGGAATCGTTTTGGATGTTGGGGAAGGCGTCACTAAAGTCAAGCCTGGCGACCATGTTGTCCTATCATGGATCAAAGGCTCTGGAATCGATGTCCCGAATGCGAATTACCTCTGCGAAGGGCAAAATATCAACTCTGGCGCTATCAGTACCTTTTTAGAAAAAGCTGTCATTTCCGAAAACCGACTCATACCGATCCCTTCAGACATCTCTTTGAAAGAAGCGGCTCTCTTAGGTTGCGCGATTCCGACGGGAGCTGGAGTTGTGATGAACGATATGCAAGTTCAAAGCGGCCAGTCGATTGCTGTATTTGGAATTGGAGGAATAGGCCTCAGTGCAATTTTAGCAGCTAAATTCATGAAAGCTAATCCGATAGTCGCGATTGATGTCCACGAAGAAAAGCTGGAGAGAGCCCTCCAAATGGGAGCCACCCATGCAATCCACGCAATCAAAGAAAATGTAAAAGATAAAATAATCGAAATTTTTAAAGGAAAAGGGGCCGATTTTGCTCTCGAATCGGCGGGACGCAAAGAGGTCATGGAAATGGCTTTTGAGGCAGTTCGCCCATCGGGTGGATATTGCGTCCTTGCCGGAAATCTTCCCAAGGGGGATAAAATTCAAATTGATCCTTTTGACTTGATTCGAGGGAAGAAAATTGTGGGGACTTGGGGGGGGAGCACTCAAATTGATCGCGATGTACCTAGATATGCTCAACTATTCATCAAAGAAGATAATCTCTTAAAACCGATGATTAGTCATGAAGTGCGGCTCGATGAAATCAACCATCTCATGCAATTGTTGGACAAAGGTTTAATAGCCAGAGGTTTAGTAAATTTTACCTAGAAGGAATATCCGATGAATCCCAAGAAATTGAATGCCGATCTCAGACGGAAGATCGTTGAAATGATCTATCGGTCGAAAGAGGGGCATATTCCCAGCTCGTTTTCCATTGTCGATCTGATCCACTACTTATATGCGAATGTTTTGCGTTTCGATTCTAAACGACCTCATTGGAACGAGCGAGATTATTTTATTCTCAGTAAGGGGCATGGAGCTGCAGCTCTCTATGTAGTTCTACATAAATTTGGATTTCTGAACGATGAACAAATGAGCTCCTACAGTTTAAAGGGAGGAATTTTGGGAGGGCATCCCGATGTGACTAAAGTTCCTGGAGCTGAAGCCTCCACAGGATCATTAGGACATGGATTTCCTACAGCGGCAGGACTTGCATTGGGTCTGAAAATTCAGAATAAATCCAACCGAGTTTACGCTCTTTTAGGCGACGGTGAGTGCAATGAGGGGACCATTTGGGAAACTGCTTTGGTTTCAAGCAAGCAAGGCTTAAATCGTCTAACAGCAATCATTGACCTGAATGGTTCAGCCGCTCAAATATTGCCTGTCGACCCCTTGGTTGACAAATGGAGAGCCTTTGGTTGGGACGTATGTGAAATCAACGGTCACGACGAAGAAGAGATGAAAAGAGCATTTGATTCTCCTTTGACTGATAAACCAAGAGCTGTGATCGCTCACACGGTCAAAGGGAAAGGCGTTAGTTTTGTTGAAGGGCACGGGAAATGGCATCATAAAATACCCACTCTCGAAGAATTGGATTTAATATTTGAGGAATTAAAATGAAAAAACTGCGCCAAGAATTCGCCGATACGATGCTCGAAGTGGGGCCAGGAGAGCCTCGATTAGTAGTCATGGTTGGCGACATCAGCCACGGAATTCTCCAATCCTACGCAAAAGCTTGTCCAGGTAGATATTTCAATATCGGAATTTGCGAGCCTACCATCGTTAACATGGCCGCAGGCGTCGCTAAATCTGGCCTTATACCTGTCGTGCATACGATCGCGCCGTTCATAATTGAGAGAGCGTATGAGCAAATCAAGTTAGATTTTGGGTATCAAAGATTAGGTCTCAATTTAATTAGCGTCGGATCTGCATTCGACTATGCGCAACTTGGATGCAGCCATCATTGCTATACGGATATCTCGTTGATCAGCCATTTTAAAAATTCCCATATTTTTTTCCCTGCTAGCCCCATCGAATTCAACTTGCTATTCAAAGGTGCCTATAATAACGGATGTATTAACTATTTTCGTCTGCCCGAAGTGCCACACGGTGTTGTTTTCGGTCCCGAAGAGATCCAGCAAAACAAAGCCATAAAAGTTCTCGATGGAGATGATTTGACGATCGTAGCCATCGGCCCCCAATTGAAAGCTGCTTTAGAAGCTAGCCACCTCCTCAAAAACGTTGGAATCACCCCAGAAATTTTATATTATCCAGTCATAAAACCGTTCGACCATGCCGCGGTATTAAATAGTGTCCAAAAAACGGGAAAAGTCCTCGTCATTGAAGAAGCTTCAGCCCACGACGGTGTATTCAATCGTGTTGTTCACGCGGTCAAGCATCTCCCTGCAGTCGAGTACTCTCAGATAGCAATTTCCGATTTTGTCCATCAATATGGGACGTATGAGGAGCTCTGCGCTGATCTAGGATTCTCAGCGAAAGGAATACTAAACAAGGTAAAGCAAGATTTTAAGTTTGAAGTAAAAAAATTCGAACACGCCTCCGTTTAATAATAGGTTAATTATGAAATACGACGTTGTTTTGATTGGAGGAGGAATCGTCGGTCTAGCCACCGCTTACCAAATTCTCCAGATGAAACCTCAATTTAAGGTTTTGCTTCTTGAAAAGGAGAAGGAAGTTGGGTTGCATCAAACGGGTCGAAATAGTGGCGTGATCCATTCGGGTGTTTATTACCGACCAGGATCTTTAAAGGCTCAAAACTGCCTGAAAGGACGCAGCGAACTTTTGAGATTCTGCAAAACGAGAAATATAGAGCACATAAAGTTTGGAAAAGTAATCGTCGCTACACAGAAGGCAGAACTTCCCATCCTTCAGCAGATACAGGAAAAAGGGATTGCAAACGGCGTTACTCTGGAACGAGTGGGAAAAGAAAGGCTCAAGGAAATCGAGCCTCATCTGACAGCAGTTGAAGGAATTTGGGTTCCAGATGTCTATTCTGTCCAGTTTCGAGATGTTGCCCTCGAACTTAAAACAGCCATTCAAGAGCTGGGTGGCGAGGTCCTCTGTGGCCGGATTGTACGTCGAGTTGATCCGAAAGGTGTTGTTGAAACAGAAAATCAATCTTTCGAAACGCAATTTATCATCAATTGCGCGGGCCTTTTTTCCGATGAAATCGCAAAAAGATCGGGTCTCGACGTCCCTTTTAGAATTGTCCCGTTTCGAGGAGAGTATTATGATATAAAACCAGAGAAAAGCCATCTCGTGAAGGGGTTAATCTATCCAGTTCCCGACCCCCGATTTCCATTTTTAGGCGTCCATCTTACTAGAATGTCGAATGGGAAAGTAGAAGCAGGGCCCAATGCAGTTTTGGCGATGGCGCGTGAAGGATATAAAAAAACAGATTTTGTTTGGAGCGATGTAAAAAAAATTTTAGGCTATGACGGCTTTTGGAAAATGGCACTCCGATATTGGAAAGCTGGATGTTACGAAGTCGTCCGTTCTTTTAACAAAAAGGTGTTTTTGCGAGACGTACAAAGACTGGTTCCTGAAATTGAAGAGGCAGATCTTGTGCCTGGAGGGACTGGGGTTCGGGCTCAAGTCGTTTTGCCCAATGGAAAGCTATTGGATGATTTTGCTCTGATGAAAAAGGAGAACATGATTCATGTTTTGAATGCCCCCTCGCCAGCAGCCACGGCAAGTTTCTCCATTGGGCGCGCAGTCTCGGAAATGTTGAAGGAATCTCTATGAAAAGAGCTCTGATTACTGGAGTTACCGGGCAAGATGGTTCATATTTAGCCGAATTCTTATTACAAAAGGGCTATAGGGTCCATGGCCTTGTCAGGAGATCCTCATCTTTAAATCGGGAAAGGATTGGGCATCTTATTTCCGATCGAAATTTCTTTCTTCATGAAGGCGATTTAGGTGATTCCATGAGTCTGAAGCGGGTCATTGAAGAGACTCGGCCTAATGAAATCTACAACTTAGCTGCGATGAGCCACGTGAAAGTTTCCTTTGAAGTGCCGGAATATACGGCAGATATCGATGGGATCGGCGTATTAAGAATTTTAGATATCATCAGAAGCTTCGATCCTAAAATTCGTTTTTACCAAGCCTCTACATCTGAATTATTTGGGAAAATTAAAGAAACACCACAAAACGAAATGACTCCGTTTCATCCCAGGTCGCCTTACGGAGTGGCAAAATTATACGCCTATTGGATCGTCGTTAATTACCGTGAGGCGTATGGAATATACGCTTGTAACGGCATTCTTTTTAACCATGAGAGCCCTCGTCGAGGAGAGACCTTCGTTTCAAGAAAAATCACGTTGGCCGCTTCTAGAATCTCGTTAGGCCTTCAAGAAAAATTAATCGTGGGCAATCTCGATGCGAAAAGAGATTGGGGCTTTGCAGAAGATTTTGTTGAGGGGATGTGGATGATGCTCCAACAAGAATCTCCTGATGATTTTGTGCTGGCGACGGGAGTAACAACGACAGTTCGTGAATTCATCGAATGGGCTTTTAATTACGTGGATATTCCCTTGGTCTGGGAAGGAGAGGGCGTTCAGGAAAAGGGGATCAATTCTAAAACCGGAAAGGTTTTAATTGAAGTTTCTCCCCAGTTCTTTAGGCCTGCAGAAGTTGATTTGTTAATCGGGGACGCCGAAAAAGCTCACAGAAAATTGGGTTGGAAGTCCAAAACGACAGTCAAACAGCTGGTAGAACTCATGATGAAATCGGATCTTGCCGCAGTCTCTGCTCCTCAGCGAGATTTTGCTATGGCTTATCGATGATCCGGCTCTGTGTAGATGCACGAATGATGTCCCATTCGGGAATAGGGACGTGCATCCGAAATTTAATGCTTCCCCTCTCTAAACCTCCTTTCGATCTCACAATTTTAGGCGGAGTTTTTGAGGGAATTAAATCAGTCCATTTTGGCGCTCCAATTTATTCTTTGAAGGAACAGCTCAAATTTCCTTCAACAATTCCTTCTTCGGACCTATTTTGGTCTCCCCACTATAACGTTCCCCTTTTCCGTATCAAAGCTAAGAAGCGTATTGTAACCATCCACGATGTTTGCCATCTTGCTATTCCCTTTTCAAGAGGAAAAAGGGTCATTGCTCGGATGCTTTTGAGGGGCGCTTGCCAAAAATCTCAACTGATAATCACCGATTCTCAATTTTCAAAGCTTGAAATTATAAAATATCTTGAAGTTGATGAACAAAATATCCAGGTAATCTATCCGGGTGTCAATTTGAATGAATTTTCTCCAGAGAATAAATCGGAAGAAATCGTAAGAAAATACGATCCCTATTTTCTATTCGTAGGGAATTTCAAAGTTCATAAGAATTTGGAAACTCTAGTTAGAGCTTTTGAGCTTTTAAAATCAAAAGATGCCAGATTACTTTTGGTGGGGAAATACAAAGGATTAAAATCGTCCGATTCAGCCATTTTTGAGCGAGTTCAAAGCAGCTTGGCGAGAGAAAGGATTCATCTTTTGGGCGAGGTACCGCAAAGCGAAATTCGTTGTTTGTATGCGTCGGCAAAGGCCCTGGTATTCCCGTCGCTTTATGAGGGTTTTGGATTGCCTCCGTTGGAAGCGATGGCTTCAGGATGTCCTGTCCTAGCCTCGACCTCGGCGAGTATCCCCGAAGTATGTGCAGATGCGGCTCTCTATTTCGATCCCCGTTCAGCCGAAGAGCTATCTAATCAAATGGATCAGGTCTTAGGAAGAGGGAACGATTCTTTGAAAGCCAAAGGATTCCGAAGATGTAGAGAATTTTCATGGAACAAAACAGCAGATGGTTATAGAACTCTCTTTCAAAAGATAGGTTCGTTGTGAAGACAGCTCTCATCCACGACTGGCTCGTATCCCCCTTCGGCGGTGGCGAGAGGTATCTACAAGTCGTCCATGAGATCTATCCCAGCCCTATCTATACGTTGCTTAAAAGCGACGAGGGATTGAAAGGAAGTTATTTTGCAAATAAGGAGATCATTTCATCGTTCATTCAAAAACTCCCTCGAGCTGAAAAAAAATATCGGAATTATCTCCCATTATTTCCTCTAGCTATTGAGCAGTTCGACCTAGGCGCATATGATCTTATTCTCTCCTCTTCCCATTGCGTAGCAAAGGGCGCTTTGACTCACCATGAACAGCTCCACATATGCTATTGCCATACTCCCATCCGCTATGCCTGGGATTTGATGAACCAATATCTCGAAGAATCGAATCTTGATAAAGGAATCAAAGGATTTCTGGCGCGAGCTGTTCTTCATTATATTCGAAATTGGGATGTCCGCTCGGCGAATAGCGTCGATACGTTTATCGCCAATTCAAAATTCATCGCCCAGAGAATTCAAAAAATATACAGGAGGGATGCAAAAGTTATTTATCCCCCGGTAGAAACTGATTCATTTCCTCTATTTTCAAAGAAAGAAGGGTATTATCTTACTGCATCAAGGATGGTTCCCTACAAGCGAATGGATCTAATTGTGGAGGCATTTTCAGCGATGCCAGACAAAAGGCTGATTGTAATTGGGTCGGGTCCCGATGAGAAGAAAATCAGAGAGAAGGCAAAATCTAACATCGAGTTTTTAGGATTTCAAGACGATTCTGTTTTGCGGCATTATCTTCAAAGAGCTAAAGGATTCGTTTACGCAGCTCTAGAAGATTTTGGCATTCTCCCGGTTGAAGCTATGGCTTGTGGAACTCCTGTTATTGCCTATGGGAGAGGTGGACTTACAGAAACTGTCTCTAAAAACATCTCGGGCGTTTTTTTTGAAGAGCAATCGGTGGCCTCTATTTTGCGAGCTATTGACGATTTTGAAGGACGGGAATTTAATTCGTTTCAAGTTCGAGCCCAAGCTGAAAAATTCAGCCGCGAGAGGTTCGTATCGGAATTTCGCACATTTGTCGAAAATCAGTACAGCCTATTTAAAAATGGAGCGATCAATGAAAATAGTGATTTTAGCAGGCGGGGGAGGAACTCGTCTATGGCCGCTGTCTAAACAAGAATATCCGAAACAATTTCTCAAGTTGGGTAAAGAGAACTCTCTCATTCAACAAACGGTACAGCGATTCGTATCAGAATTCAATTCTAATGAAATCGTCATAGCCACTAATCTCAAATACGAAGCTCTAGTAGCCAACCAATTAAAATCGATTTCTGGAATTCATATATTAGTTGAACCAGCGAGAAGAAACACAGCTCCCGCCATTGCTCTATCGATTCGGTATCTGGAAGAGTTTACTAACGCTAAGCTTGATGATTCGGTATTAGTAATTCCCTCTGATCACCTCATAGAACCAAACAGTCTTTTTCTTGATTATCTAAAAAAAATTCGGAACACAGTAACAAAAGATAAAATTATCACGTTTGGAATCCGGCCAACAAAACCAGACACCGGATTTGGTTATATTAAAATTGGAAGGGCATTTGATGACTTTACTTATCATGTCGACCAGTTTGTCGAAAAACCGAACTTGAGCCGAGCTCAGCAATTCATCACGAACCCAAAATACTACTGGAATTCAGGCATGTTTGTGTTTTCTATCCAAACTTTTTGGGATTCAATCGAAAAACATATACCCGAAATGGCAGAACTTAAACGCTGGAGCTGGGCCGACTGTTTAGCAAAATTCGACTCATTGCAAGACCTATCCATCGATTATGGGCTCATCGAAAAAGCCAACAACATCGTAGCCTGTCCTCTGCCTATTACATGGTCTGATGTAGGCACATGGGATAACGTTTACGAAGTCATGGAAAAAGACATGAACGGAAATGTCAAAGTTGGGAATGTATTGGATTTTGAAACACAAAATTGTTTTATTATGGGAGAAAAACGGACTATCGCGACTCTCGGTCTCGATGACGTCATCATCGTTGAAACTGAGGGGGCTATTTTGATTGCTAAAAGAGGCCAATCTCAGAAAGTAAGAGAGATCATAAAAGAACTAGAATCCCGCAAAGTTACGGTTTAAAGCAAAAATTGCGAGACAGGGAAAGGGCTGCCAGAAACCAAAAAAACGCCAAAACGGGGATAAAAAGGAGCGCTCCATCTGATAAAGAAACAAAAAGATACGTAAGTAGACCGCACAAAGCTGACATTCTAAGCTGGGACATTTGGGAGTAGAAAAGGAAGCAAAGAACAATCGGGCTGAAAATTGCCGCAATATAGAAAACAAGTCCTAGCACACCAAACTGTTCAAGAATCCCTAAATAGACGATTTCAAGAATCCCAATAAATGGCTTGCCCGAAAAGAAAGTTGCTTCTTTTAAAACTTGAAATTGTTCCGAGCGACCTCCTAAGCTCCGATCTAGGAGGAAATTCAAATCAAAACCAACACAAATTGAAAATATTAATAAAACAGAAATGATTAATATAGGAAATATGATTAATTTTAAGAATTTAGTTTTTTGATTTTTCGACAAAAAAAAAGCTGAAATGAACCCGCTGAAAATCAATCCAATCCAGACAGTTCTTGAGAAAGTTAGAAGGAGGGATGAAATAACGAGGCTCTTTTTCCATGTATATTTTTCTAAGTGACAATAGAGAGGAAAGAAAATGAGCAAGCTGATTCCATAAAGGTTTCCATTGTTGTAGGTAGATATTAGTTTGAAAATAAATCCTCTTTCATTGCATTTATTTTCAATTTCTCCCATGTCGTGGTAGTTGATTGTTAAGAATGGTATTTCAATTAATTTCCCGGTTGTAAGCTTTATAGTGAATAAAATAATTCCATAAGTGCTAACAAATAGAATTCCAGTTTTGATTAGTTTGGTTAACTGATCGATGTCAATATTCTCAATGTAATCGAACAAGATGAATAAAAAAACAGTCGGCAAGAAGATAAATCCAACAAAGAACGAGGCTGCGAATCCGAAATTTTCTATCCCATTTGATGCAAAAGTATAGATAGCTATCAGCTGGAACGGGATAAGAAAAAGCAACGCTAGGAAGGGAGGGCGCGATATATTGAAACGGCATCGAAACAAGAGAAACAGTGAAACGCCGCCCAAGAGCAGATACCCCCAAGTAATTGGAATTCCACCTGCTTTGATGCCTCCTTTGGGAAAAACCAGGAGAAAAAGCCAAAGGAGAATAAAAATGGTGCTTTTAGAAAAAAAAGATGAGAGAGATCTGATCCTAAAAGAGATCATTTCTTAAAGTGTTTTGACAACAGACCTGATAATTTCATCATGTCGACCGGCTCCTTGGTTCCGAGGACTTTGGCGAGCTTCGAATCGGGCACGATGAGCCGTTTGTTCTTCGCATCCTGAAGATTGTGCGATTTGATGTAATCCCACAAGAGTTTCGTTGCTTCTATGCGCGATGACTCGGCGACACCCAGCACTTCAGAAAGCTCTTTGGAAAGCTTGTAGGCAGGCTGTTTTGGTTTAGCCTTGGATTTTTTTGCGGGAGCTTTCTCTTTTGTGGCGGCTTTTTTCCCTCTGCGCCCCTTTTTGACGTAGGGAGTTTTGGGGTGGTTGGCATATTTTTGCGGTAGCTCTTCAGGTGAATTGCCAATCACGTCGCAATCGGGATAGTTCGAGCAGGAGAAGAAGGTCTTGCCAAAACGGGACTTGCGGGCGGTGATGCGGCCATCGCATCCGATCGCTGGGCAAGAAGGCATCGCTTCTTGGTTAAAAACGGCTTCTCCCTTTTTCGGGATGTTGACTATCCCTTTGCAGTCTGGATAGCGGGAACAGCCCAAAAACGGACCAAATCGGCCATGTCGGAGAGTCATCGAGGCGCCGCAGGTGGGGCAAAGTTGATCCCAGTTGAAATTCGGGTCGTATTCGGATTTGTCGAAGCTAACGGCCTCGATCGGAGCTGTGAAATCGCACTCGGGATAGTTGCTGCATCCATAGAAATACTTGTTCCGGGCCCAGATTTTTTGCAGTTTGTGGCCGCACTTCGGGCAGTCGATATCGGTCGTCACTTTGGGGACGACTGCCTCTTTTTCTGCTTTTTCTACGAGGGGATTGAAATCGCCCCAGAAGGTGGCGATGAGTTCTTTCCAGTTCTTGTTGTGTTCCGCTACCTGCTCCAGCTGGTCTTCCATCTGCGCGGTAAACGTGACATCCATGATTGGCGCAAAGTTCTCTTCCAGCATTTGGCAGATCACTTTTCCCAGATCGGTCGGCTTGAGAGCGGTTTGCTCTTTCGTTGTGTAGTCGCGGCTTTGGATTTTATTCATGATGGCCGCGTATGTGGACGGCCTTCCGATGCCGAGCCGCTCGAGTTCCTTGACGAGAGAAGCCTCAGTGAAGCGTGGAGGCGGCTTGGTGAACGATTGAGTAGAAGTTAGGTCCCGCAAATTGAGGGGCATTCCGACTTCAAGGGGCGGAAGAATTTTTGCATTCTCATCATCTTCTTCATGCTGCCCTTTGTCCTTCTTCTCTTCGTAGGCGGCCAGATATCCATTGAATTTGATGACCGATCCTGTAGCGCGCAAGACGATGTCTTGGTTGGTCTCGATATCTGCGGAGACTGTGTCGTAGATAGCTGGGTTCATTTGCGAGGCAATGAAGCGGCGCCAAATGAGGAGATAGAGTTTATATTCTTCGGGGCTTAAATATTGGCGGATTTTTTCAGGATCGCGGGCGAGGTTTGTTGGTCGGATACCTTCGTGGGCTTCTTGCGCCGATTTCTTTGAGGCGTAGACTCGAGGCTGATCAGGGAGATATTCAGGGCCGAAGTGGTTTTGGATGTAACGGCGGGCGGCCGAGATCGCTTCGGGAGCAATGTTGACCGAGTCGGTACGCATGTAGGTGATAAGACCCTCGGATCCTTCATGACCCATGTCGATCCCCTCATAGAGTCCCTGAGCGATGTTCATGGTCCGGGAGACGGAGAATCCGTAGTGGCGAGAGGCCTCCTGTTGCAAAGTCGATGTGATGAAGGGAGGGACAGGGTTTCTCTTCTTTTCCTTCTTCTCGACCGAACCGACTTTGTAGTGGGCCTTTTTCAGCCGATCTACGACCTCTTTGGCCGTCTGTTCGTTGGAAATTAAATAGCACTCTTTTGAACCTGTTTTCTCCTTTTCGACTTTGAGGCCATTGACCGAATGGAGAGATGCATGGAAAGGTTTTTCGGCCGGTTTGGTCGACAGGAGGGCGGCGATATTCCAATATTCGACGGGGATGAAGGCTTCGATCTCCTTTTCCCGGTCGACGACCAGTTTTAGGGCGACCGATTGAACCCGGCCAGCCGAGGTCCCTTGGCTCCCCCGCTTTACGCGTCGGGCCAGAATCGGAGAGATTTTATAGCCTACGATCCGGTCCAGGAGGCGGCGGGCTTGCTGCGCGTTGACCAGATCCATATCGATATCGCGGGGATTGTCCAGCGAGGTCTGGACTGCATCCTTCGTGATCGATTGGAAGGCAGCTCTTTTGATTTTGGTGTTTTTAGGAAGAATTGAAGCAATGTGCCAGGCGATCGCCTCCCCTTCGCGGTCAGGATCGGGGGAGAGGTAGACGATGTCGGCTTTCTTCGCGGCATCTTGAAGCTTTTTGATGACATCCTTCTTGTCGGGCATCATCACGTATTTGGGCTCGAAGTCGTGCTCGATGTCGATGCCGAACTCTTTTTGAGGGAGGTCTCTTATATGTCCGACCGAAGATTCAAAAAAATAATCGGGACCAAGAAACTTTTTGAGTGTCTTGATTTTCGCTGGAGACTCGACAATAACTAGGGCTTTCCCCATAAATGTAAGATTCCTTAAACCCGACAGATGGTAGCCGATTCTTCATCAATATGCAAATTTTTCAGAAATTTTTATGGTTTTTCAATTTTGGGCTCACCCTTTGGGGCCTGCCTTACAACCCCTCGGTTTTAGTGGGAGAGGTTTACTTTGAGGAGTCAGACAAAAAATTATTTGTAACGGCTAGGGACGATTCGAAAATCTTGTGGGAACATTTTTCGATCGACCCCGATGAGGCGGTCGAGTTTATAGGTAATGTAGAAAATCATGCCGAATCCTGTCCGAGCCGCATACGGGGAGAGATCGTCTCCAGAACAAGAGTTCACTTGCGAAGTCCGGAAGGCATTTATGTTGGATTGACAGCCCTTCTTCAGGCTCCTGTAGTCGAGATTTTTTCAGGAGGGTTAGTAGTCAATCAAGGGGCGATTCAAGGGAATCTGATCCGGTTGGAAGGGGGCGAGATCCA
The DNA here is from genome assembly GCA_018239895.1 of Verrucomicrobiota bacterium. GTDB lineage: Bacteria > Chlamydiota > Chlamydiia > Chlamydiales > SM23-39 > SZAS-17. Next base: position 205,991 of record JAFEGL010000003.1, on the reverse strand, counting down.
AAATCAAGGCAGCTTCGAGGGAACAGATGTACAGTTGCTTGGCACTGCACTGGAAAAGCCATTGGAGAGATTTGATGGGTTACAGGCACTGGCGATGCCTGGATCGACCATTATTCACTCAGGGGCTGTGGTTGCAGAGACAGCTTTTATCCAAGCTGAATATATCGACCTCCAAAAGGAAAGCTCTATTGTAGGAAAAATGATTTTGATCGGCGGAGAAAAGACACGGATCGTCAAAATCAATGGAGAAATCGCAGGGGAAGAGATCCAAGCGTTTTCTGATGCGGCTTTAATAAACCACGGGAAGATCCAAGGAAAAATCGAAGCAAAAGCCCCCTACCTATGGGAACTGCCGTGACCGACCAAGAACTGCTCGCCTTGAACCAAAAAGGATTTATCCCAGGTCCAGATGAGACGGAAATGGAATTTCAGGCCAGAGTTCATGCCGCGGAAACTTTTTTTAGAGCTCCTCCAGCCGAGTTTCAAGAAATGGATCGGGTTCCGCAACCTCACTGGGACTGGGTTTCTCATCATTTACAGGAAATCTACGATTTTAAACCTCACTCTATCGTCGCATTTTATTCCAATCGCAAGCTTGCCCCTTGGCAAGGAGCTGCTAGTTGGATCATCGATTCGAAACCGGGCCCCTTGTGCGTGGTCCAATTGCGCAAAGGGTTTCGGAAAGGGAGTTTTTTGCGGCTCTACAGCAGAGATGAGATTCTCGCTCACGAAGCGGTTCATGCGGCTCGATGTGCATTCCAGGAGCCTAAAAACGAAGAATTTTTTGCCTATTTTACCTCGAGCGCCAGATGGCGAAGGGTATTGGGACCCATCCTTCGACGACCTTGGGAAGCTCTCTTGTTTTTAACCAGCACGGCAATCGGGGCTGTTATAGGAAATTTTATTCCTCCCACAATTTTACTCACTCTTGCTTTAACTCGGCTAATTAGGCAACATATCCGATTCAATAAGGCTTCAAAAAATTTGATGGCCCGGATCAAAGACAAAAAAAAGATTAGAGCGATTCTTTTTCGGCTAACAGACAAGGAAATCGAAGAATTGTCGCAAGGACGCATGATCGAAGACGATCAGACGATTCGCTTCCGGACTATTCGGTTGGCCTATTTTTAACTTTTTAAAAGGAGCATCCCCATGGCGCAAAAATTCATCGTGCAGCAAGATCAAAAAGATCGCTTCAAATGCTGCATGGAACTTGAGGCCGGCAATATCCTCTTTTTCCCGAAAATCCCTTTCGAGTTTCCCCAGGAAGAGATCGATTTCCTTCTCAAGCAACGTCAAGGGGGCTCGACAGCGAGGAAAAACATCGCTTACAAGCCTCAACTCGATAAGATCACAAATCATGACACAAGCGACCCGGCCTCTGCAGAAAAACTGAGAGAAATTCTCAGAAATTATTCGGGCAGAGTAACTCAATATTTGACGGAAATACTATCTCCCTATGCCAGTGAATGGAAACACGATTTCGCAAGCTTTCGCCCCTTTCAAGAAAAAGGGAGAAAACTCCGCCTTCGGGCCCGCAACGATCTCTTGCACGTCGATTCGTTTCCGACCCGCCCTCTCCATGGAGCCCGCATTTTGCGCTTTTTTACAAACATCAACCCGACAGAGAGTCGTCATTGGATCACCACGCTCCCCTTCGAAAAGCTCATTGAGCAATTTGGAGGGATAAAAGGCGTTCCATATCCAAAAACGATGAGTTATTCTTTGAAGGGGCGCCTCGAAAGAAAATTCAAGGAGCTCCTCCGATCTGCAGGTTTTAAAATTCCTCTGAGATCTCCCTATGATAGATTCATGCTCAACATGCATAATTTCTTAAAAGAAAACGAGTCATTCCAGAAAAGCTGTCCAAAAGACTCCTGGGAGTTTCCACCAGGATCCTGCTGGGCCGTGTACACCGATCAAGTCTCCCATGCAGCCCTTTCTGGCCAATACGCTCTGGAACAGACCTTTTTGATTCCCCAAAAAGCCCTCTTGTGCCCTGAGAGAGCGCCTGTTTCCGTTCTTCAAAGACTTTCAGGAAGAAATATGGTCGATCCAAAATACCTAGAGGCTCTGTTCAATTAACCGCTTACGTTGAGTCGCCGAGCCGAGTTTTAACTCTTTTCGGTATTTTGCGACCGTCCGACGAGCCATGTCGATTCCTTGCTGATGGAGAGCTTCCGAAAGCTCCTCATCGGTGAGGGGGCTTTTCTTGTTTTCCTGTTCGATGAGCCTTTGCAGCATCATTTTCGACCGGTCGATTGAGGCAGTTTGCGAAAGGAGCGAGCGGAGAGGAATCGTCCCCCAAGGCCCCTCGATGATTTTCCCAGATAAAGCCCTGTGGATCGTCGACTCGTGAACTCCCACCAAAACCGCCAAATCTTGCACATCAATCTCTTGCAGCGGAGCTCTTTGGTCCAAAAAGTCTGCTTGTTTGCGGATGAGATGGAGAGCGATTGTGTGGAGCATTGTTTTTCTCCGATTTAAAGAGCGGAGGAGCCATTTTGCAGAGATCAGCCAACTTCGCACCGTCTTCTTTTCGCTTTGTGCCAATTTAGGCAAAATTTCGTGCAGATCTTTTCGAATCTGGATCGGCGGAAACTCCTCTTCAGCGACTTCAATAATCCAATTTTGATCCATTTTCAAAGCTCTTAGATCGGGGATTGCTGTGGGAGCCGGAACCTCTTTGAAGCCGACGGCGGGGCGCAGCTGGAGTTTGGCTAATTTTTGGATCGCTTGGGATATTTCGACAGGAGTAATTTCTAACTTTTTCTTCAAAGACGTGTAGCGACCATGCAGTAGGTCATCAAAATGTTCTTTGACCAGTCGATAGGCGAGGGAGTTCTTATCCTTTTGTCTCCTTAGCTGGATCAAAAGCGACTCTTGGAGGCTTCTAGCTCCAATTCCCGGAGGATCCAAAGCTTGGATTTTGAGTAAGACAGCTTCAACTTGCTCTTTTGAACAATCAAATAGATGGGTGATCTCTTCCAGAGGAGTCGTGATGAACCCCTTCTCATCGAAATGGCCAATGAGCTCTTCGGCGATTTGGAGATCAGTTGGGTTTGAGAAGGTGTCGCGGATTTCTCTCAACAAGTGCTCGTAGAGGCTCGGCTTATCGGGAATATCGACAGGCTCTTTGAAAGGGGGCGTCTCAGAAATCTCGAGAAGCGGGTTTGACTCAACCTCTTCTTGAAGCCAGAGAGCGAGCTCTTGGTGAGGCTTTTGCAAAACCTCTAAGGCCAGCCTCAAAGCCTGGGAAAAAACCATCCGCTGTTCGGGAACTTGTCTCAAGTCCATTGCAACCTCTTTTTTCCCATAACATAGTGAAAATAATCCGCCTAGCGGTATGATAACTCCTTTTAAAAGAGGATTCTATGGGGCCAAGAGCCGCTGTATTTTGCCATAACGGACTAGGCGACGGAGTTGTTAGCCTGGTATTGTCGAACAATTTGCAGCTGAACGGCTGGGCCGTCGATACGTATCAAAACGCTATTGGCTCTATGCAGACCTGGTTTCCCCATCTCCCAGTCATGAGCTATCCGGGGCCGGAGGCAGTGCCCAAAATTTTATCGAGCTATGATTGGTTCTTTGTATTCCAAAACGACTCGAGCGAGTTCGTTCAGCGCCTGATTAAAGAGGGCAAGCACCGCTTCCCCGACCAGCTAAAAGTGATTTACATCTACCCTTCGAAGCATATCGTCAATGAACCCTACTACCTGGACGCCCAAATCGATCCCTCGCTCCCGGTTGCGGAAAATATGCGCCTCTTTTGCGAAAAAATCCTCCATTTGCCCAAAATCACGAAGAGCAACGGTTTTATTCCTCCCGCTGAGCTGGAGCATAGAAAGTATAGAAAGCGCGTTGCGATCCATCCCACTAGCTCTCGAGATGGGAAAAATTGGCCGCGGGAGAAGTTTGTAAAGCTGGCTTTACATTTAAGAGATGAAGGGTACGAACCGGTCTTCATTTCAGGAGCCGAATGGGCCGTTCATGGCATCGAGAGCCGCACATTCCCAACTCTTGACCTCTTGTGTAGCTATCTCTATGAATCGGGCTACTTGATCGGAAACGATTCTGGCCTGGGCCATTTGGCTTCCGCTCTCGGAGTGCCTACCCTGACTTTGAGCCGAAGAAAGGCGCTCGCCAATCTTTGGGCTCCAAGCTTTCAGAAGGGCGTTGTCATTACGCCGAGTTCCTGGATTCCCAACATTCGAGGATTTCGGTTGCGCGATCGACACTGGAAAAAATTCATTTCAGTGAAAAAAGCGTGGCGAGGCTTCGAAAGACTGGTTCAAACGGCAGTTTAAGACACTTTTTTCGCAATTTTAGCAAAATATTCTTGCATCTTTTCTAAAAAGTACTTACATCCCATGGTAAAGAGACCAAAATACGAGATTGTGAATTTCTCGTAGAAAAAGGAAATGAGTATGGCGAAAGCAAAGAAGAAAACAGTAAGAAAAGCAAAACCAAAAGCAAAAGCTAAAACAAAGACAAAAAGAAAATCTGGCTTAACCCAGATGACTTACTCTGTCTCTGCAGAACTTCAGGAAATCGTAGGCGCAAAAAGACTGACTCGCCCAGAGATCGTCAAAAAATTGTGGCACTACATCAAGGCAAAAAAATGCCAAGATACAAAGAACAAGCGGATGATTGTGCCCGATGCGAAATTATCTGAAGTTTTAGGCAAAAGACCTGTCGATATGCTCAAAATGGCTGGTCTCTTAAACAAGCACATCAGCAAGTAATTGCTGGCATGGGGGGTTAAGGTTTCCCTTAACCCTCCAATGATCTTTGCAGCTTGGCGAATTTCGCTACGAGAGTCCGGTTGGTTCCCGCATCGGGAAAATGGACATCGTAGGTCAAGCCAAACGAGCTGTGATACGACTTCTGGACAATTCCCTCGCCAAATTCTTTGTGAATCACCTTATCTCCGGGAGCAAATCCCTCGGGATCTTCAGAATGTTCTTCTTCGACTTCACGCCGAATCGTAGTTGGAGAGAGATTTTGCAGGTACTGAGTTGGAATTTCCCTCAGGAAACGGGACGGCCTCATCACTCGGGAAGTATTCCAAAGATAGCGGTAGGTTGCGGCGCAGAGATAGAGGAACCTCTTAGCTCTCGTCATCCCCACGTAGCAAAGGCGCCTCTCCTCCTCTATCTTCGAAGGGTCGTCTAGGGAGTTTGCGTGAGGGAGCAGCTGTTCTTCCAATCCCACTAAAAAGACGAGAGGAAACTCGAGTCCTTTGCTATTGTGGAGCGTCATGAGTTTGATAGCGGGGAGAGCCCCTTGGTCATCGGCTGTCGTTTTTAAGGAGAGCTCTTCAAGGAACAGGGTTAGGCTGGGCTGGTCTTGCTCTTCCTCCCACTCTCTCGCTTTGTTGATCAATTCGTCGGTGTTCCCTTTCCGATCTTCGAATGTCTCGGGGTCTTCCTGTAGAAATTGCAGGTAGCGAGATCTTTCTATTGTCCTTTCGATCAATTCGTGGATTTTGAGTTGGGGCCGCTCATTGCGCAAGTCGCGGATGAGTTGGACATAGCTTTGAAGCCCCTCTTTTTGCTTGGGCGTTAGCTTGAGAAGATCGGGGCGCGAGATCACATCTTCGCAAAAGGTAAAAATCGGCTGATTCGCCGACGCCTCGACGAGCTTTTCTAAAGTGGTCATTCCAAGCCCCCTTTTGGGGAGATTGATCGTCCTCAAGAAGGACATCAGATCGGTGTTGGATACGACCATCCTTAAAAAGGAGAGAAGGTCTTTCACTTCGCGGCGCTGGTAGAAGGAAAGGCCGCCGATGATTTTGTAGGTGAGCCTTTTCGAGAGCAGGGCGTCTTCAAAGGAGCGCGATTGGGCGTTGGTCCGGTAGAAGATGGCGATATCATCGAGGGAAAGACTGTTTTGGGTGATTCGGTTGAGGAGCTGATTAACAACAAACTCAGCCTCTTGACGATCACTCTGGGCTACGAAGACTCCGACTTTGGCCCCCTCGCCTAAATTGCTCCACAATTTTTTTTCATACCGATCTGGGTTGTGTTCGATGAGGGCGTTGGAAGCTTGCAGGATCGTGTTCGTGCTTCTGTAATTCTCTTCCAAAGGGATCACTTTAGCGCCAGGGAAATCTCTCTCGAAATTGAGGATGTTTTGGTATTGGGCGCCTCGCCAGGAGTAGATCGATTGGTCCGGGTCGCCGACTGCAAACAAATTCCCATGAACTTCGACTAAAATGCGGGCCAAAGTGTATTGAGCTGCGTTGGTGTCTTGGTATTCGTCGATTAAGACGAATGACCATCGGCTCTGATACTCTTTTCTCGCCTCTTCATTTTCCTTCAGAAGTCGGACAGTGAGGTAGAGGAGGTCGTCGAAATCGACCGCGTTGCATTCTTTAAGCTTCGATTGATACATCGAGTAGACGGGGGCAAAAGAGCGGTCGGCCTTATCGGGTGTCGTGAGGCTGTTTTTAGCGGATGATATTTGTCCTCGGGTTGTTCGGAGAAGCCCCTTCTCGTCGCCGAGCTGCAATTGCTGCATGCAAGTTTTGAGTAGTTTTTCGCTGTCTTCCTCATCGTAGATCACAAAGTCGTTTTTATAGCCGAGGAGGTGGATCGATTCGCGCAAGATTCGAGCTCCCAGGCTGTGGAACGTGCAGGCCAGAACGTGAGAGTTTTTGAGGGACCGGATTCTGGACTTCATCTCCTCGGCGGCTTTGTTGGTAAACGTCACCGCGAGAATATCGGAAGGGAGGACTCCGATATCGATCAAGTGGGCGATTCGGTAGGTCACGACGCGGGTTTTGCCCGATCCGGCGCCGGCTAAGACAAGAAGTGGGCCCTCGACATGTTCGACGGCCTTTTGTTGATTTGGATTGAGCTGTGCCATAGTGGAATTCATATTGCCACTATCTTAAGGGATTGTGGAATTCTCTAGAAGATCGGCTTTCTCAATTCCCCTTCTCGTAGGCCTAAATTTCCATACCGGTGATAGTCGATGCTGATCGATACCTCGCGGAGGTAATACAAGAGCTCGAGCCTCCCGTTGGCTAGAACGGGTGCATCGACAATGTGGGTCGCTGTCTCGGACGCTGCTTTTCGCAATGCATAAGAAGGAGGCTCAACCGTTCGAATCCGGGCAATTTTCCCAGTTTTGACCCGTTTTAAAAATTGTTCTTCCGTCTCTTCCAATACCCGGAGGACGGGGACTAGTTCAAGCCAGTTGAGCTGGCTATGGCGGGCCGCCTGGGGAGACCAGCTAATCTCCATTTGAGCGCCGCAAGTCAAAGCCGCAGCGCAAACGCGCAAAGCGTCAAGGGCGGCTGAATCGGTTTCGATTCTAAGGACGATTCCCTTTCTGGGGACGTAGCGGAAAAAGTTATCTTGCCCGACAATCTTAGTTGGATCGCGGTCTTGCCGCATCCGTCTCCACCAGTAAGAATAATTGGCGGCGCTGGCAGTCCAAAGGCCCAGCTCTTCGGCCGATAGATCGATTTTTTCAAGGAAAGTCGTCAAGCTGTTGACCCATTCATTGACCGGGTGCTTTTCCTGGGGCAGGCCGATTTGTGTTGCCTTCATGAATTCGCAAATGTAGTTCGGGCCGCCTGCCTTAGAGCCGTTCCCAAAGCTGCTTGCTTTGCAGCCGCCAAAGGGCTGTCTGCGCACGATGGCGCCGGTCGTGGTCCGATTGATGTAGCAGTTGCCAGCTTCAATTTCTTGGATCCAAATCGCCTGTTCCCTCTCGTCGAGACTGTGAAGACCCGATGTAAGGCCATAAGGAACTGCGTTGGCCAGTTCTATGGCGTGGCGGAGATTGTCGGCTCTCATAATTCCTAAAACTGGGCCGAAAAGTTCGGTCATGTGAGTAAAGCCTCCGGGTCTAACGCCCAGTTTGATGCCTGGAGACCAGAGGTTTGGATTTTTGTGATCTTGCACGGGCTCTAGAAGCCATTCTTCGCCTTCTTCAAGCGTCGTTAAACCTCGCTTGAGATCCCCAGTCGGTGCGTGAATGAGCGGGTTGATTTTTGTTGTCGGATCCCAGGCGGGACCTACTTTCAAGCTCGCCGCCGCTTCGCGGAGGTGTCTTCGGAAATGGGGATCGTCGTAGACTTCGGCCTCTAGAATCGCGAGTGAGGCCGCTGAGCACTTTTGCCCTGAATGGCCAAAGGCTGATTGAAGCAGATCTTTGATAGCTAAATCACGGTCGGAGAGGGCTGTGATGATCATTGAATTTTTTCCGCCGGTCTCGGCTGCAAGATCTAGGTCGGGGCGCATTTGGAGGAATTTTTTTGCAGTCGAGGTGCCGCCAGTCAAGATAACGCAATTGACCCGCTCGTCGATGATTAGATCGGAGCCGGCGCTCTCTCCAGAGCAAGGGACGAATTGGAGAACCTCTTTCGGGATGCCCGCATCCCAAAAAGCGTTGATGAGATGCCAAGCCACAAGTACGGTATCGGAAGCCGGTTTTAGAAGAACGCAGTTGCCGGCAGCCAGCGCCGCTAGAATTCCACCTGCGGGAATAGCGCAGGGGAAGTTCCAGGGAGGGGTGACTAAAACGGTTCCCTTTGGCTTCCAGTGGACATTCTTGATTGCTGCAACCTTTTCCATTTGACGGCGGTAGTATTCGGCAAAATCAATTGCTTCCGATACTTCTGGGTCTGATTCGCTGACAATCTTGCCTGCGTCGATCATCATAGCGCCGATCAGCTCGCCGCGTCTTTCACGGAGTTTCTGAGCAACCCTCGCAAGGAGGTGGCTTCTGTGTTCGACTGTGGTGGAGGCCCACTCTTTTTCATGAGCTTTTGCACATTGCAGAGCCTCTTGGATGTGCCGCTTGTGCGCTTTTGCGTACATGTAAAGCGGCTTTACATTGTCGGAGGGGTTGTAGCCAACGCCCTCTTCGTTGTCATAAAGCTCTTTGCCGCCGATGACCAGGGGGATCGGTTTTGGCTGGTGATGTCTCCAAGTCGTCAGGATTTCATGGGCCCATTTCCGGTTTTGTGGGAGTGAAAAATCGGTATCGGCCTCATTTTCAAAGGGAGCGTTTAGTTCTGGAGCGGGAGGGTGGAGCAACCGGTTTTGTGTTCGGCGAGCCTCTTGCGGCGCCGTCTCCATCTCATCGCAGCTTTGGAGGAAAAGGGAGGTTTGGCTTTCCCAAGAATCGGTCCCGGGCTTCAATCCAAAGGCGTGGCGCAAAAAGTTTTCAGGCCCGGTGTTTTCGTCGAGGCGGCGGATGAGATAGGCGATCGCATGCTGGAATTCGGCTGCCGTCGCAATGGGGCAATAGAGGAGGATGTCCCCTGTCAATTTTTGGACGACTCGGCGCATGTGGTCGGCCATCCCTTCGAGCATTTCAAAACCGGTGTAGGATTCGACCTGGTTTTCAAGCCTTAAGAGCATTGCAAAGGCGATGTCGAAGAGGTTATGGCTTGCGATTCCAAGATGGACGCAGCGGGCATTTTCTGGGAGGCATCCGTAGGCTACCATCCGCTTGTAGTTGGCATCGACCTCCATTTTGGAGGTGTAAGGCGCTTGAGGCCATCCTTTGAGAGAAGCTTCAAATTGTTCCATCGCGAGGTTGGCTCCCTTAACGATCCTGATTTTTATCGGAGCGCCGCCGTTTTTGACCCGCTTTTTCGCCCACTCGGTCAAACGTCTTTGAATGGGGTGGGAATCGGGCAGATAGGCTTGGAGAACGATGCCGGCTGACAGCTGATGAAATTCAGGTTCGTCGAGCACTTGGCAAAAGGCCTCAACGGTCATCAGGAGATCGCGGTATTCTTCCATATCGAGGTTGATGAAACGGCTTCTCCGGGTTCCGTCGGGAAGCGAGACGGGATGTTTCATCGCCGCTCTGTAAAGCAGTCTAAGCTTTTCAGCAATGGCTTGGACGCTCTCATCGAAAGCGATCAGGTTGATTTGGCTGAAGACGGTTGAAATTTTTACCGAGACATAGTCGATATCGGGATTTTCCATGTCTTGGAGATAGATGTGAAGTCTCTTTTTTGCCTCATCTTCGCTCAAAATGGCTTCGCCCAAATGGTTTAAATTTAAGCGGACTCCCTGTCTTCTCCGTTCCTGAATGTGTTTCGCTAGGAGGGCAGTCTCACCCGGCAGAATTACCCTCTCAGTTTCTTTTCTGAGCGTCCGCGAGGCAAATGGGATTAAGTATTGTCCGATGGAGGGACCGATCATTTTGAAGGCAAATAATTCGGATCTCTTGATCCAATCGAGATATTGGGGAACGCCGAGCTGGTTGAGAAGGTGGATCATTTGATCGGCAACCCGCTTGTGGTTTTCGCTGCGGAAACATTCGTCCGTCATCGACGTGGTGAAAGCTTTCCCAATGGGGTCTTTCATGAGTCGGCTTAGCTGCTCTTGGATCGACTTTTCATAAGAGGTCATGCTCCGATTCGCTTCGTGAAGCATGAGAGAGGCAAGCTCGATGGCCATCCTCTTCCTTTCTGATAATGTCAGCGGCTTTCCTTTGACTGAGCCGAGGAGTTCGAATGCTTCTTCAATATAGGATGAATCAGAGCCAGTCATTGACATGGAGACCTCAAAATAATGTCGCTATCTATACCACAAAGAATCTTTGCACAAAAGTGTTTCCCGAGGGTTTGTGTGAAAAAAAGAGAGATCGGTATACTTACGAAATATGGTTCGTTTGCTTTTTCTTATCTGGTGTTCTGCGATTTTTGCGGCGGTGCAACCCGGCGTCGAGGTGTTTTTTCTTGATAAGCATCACGAAGCGCTGAAGGGAAAAAGAGTGGGACTGATCACAAACCACACAGGCGTCGATAGCCACATGCGGACGACGTTGAGTCTGCTTCAAAAGCAGCTTGAGGTCAAAGCTCTGTTTTCTCCCGAACATGGGATTCGCGGGCAACATTATGCATGGGAATCGGTTGCAAATGGCAAACAGGGCGAGATCCCCATTTACAGCCTGCATGGCGAGACGCGCCGGCCGAAACCTGAGATGCTGAAGGGACTCGATGTATTGATTTATGACATCCAATGCACGGGCGTCAGAGCTTATACTTATCCGACGACTTTATATTACGTCATGGAAGAAGCAGCCAAACAAGGGATCGAAGTGATCGTTTTCGATCGGCCCAATCCGATCAACGGGGTCACGGTGGATGGTCCGATGCTTGAAGATGAGTGGCGCTCGTTCATCGGCTATGTCAATGTCCCTTACTGCCACGGGATGACCATTGGAGAGTTGGCTCGGTTTTTTAATGAAGAGTACAAGATTGGATGCCAGCTCCAGGTCATTGCGATGAAAGGGTGGAAGCGGACGATGTCGTTCCGCGATACTGGGCTGCCTTGGATTCCGCCAAGCCCCAATATTCCTGAGCCAGATACCCCGCTGTATTGTCCCGCTACGGGGATCTTGGGCGAGCTCCACATGCTCAATATCGGCATTGGCTTTACATTGCCCTTCAAGATTGTCGGAGCTCCTTGGATCGATGCCCAAGTTTTTGCTGAAAAACTCAATGGCCAGAAGTTGCCCGGCGTCCATTTCCAACCTTTCTATTTCCGCCCGTTCTGGGGCTTGTATAAAGGGGTCGATTGCCAGGGGGTCTTGATCCAGATCACAGACTCCAAGATCTATAAGCCGGTCGGGGTCCAATATCTCCTCTTGGGGATGGTCAAAAGCCTCTATCCGCAAGAGTTTGCCAAGAGGCTCCCTTCTACGGTAGCTCAGAAAGAGTTGTTCTGTAAAGCCAACGGCACGGAGCAAATTCTAAAAATACTTGTCAGCGAAAAATACGCTGTCTGGAAGCTTCTTGAGTTCCACAAGGTCGAAAGGACCTCCTTTCTAGAAAAACGGAAGAAGTACCTACTTTATTAGCACTGACTTGCTCGGATTGCTAAAATCTTGACAAAATCCGAAAAGCTACTTAAGATGAGTTACGATTTTTTTTAGGAGTATCATATGTCTACGAAGAAGATAAAACCGCTCGGCAACCGGATCGTTGTCAGGAGAAAAGAAGCTAAAACGACAAAGGGCGGCATCCTCCTCCCCGAAGCAGCTCAAGAAAAACCGCGCCAAGGGGAAGTGATCGCCGTGGGGCCTGGAAAAATGGATGAGAAAGGGAGATTCCGCGCTTTGGAATTGAAGGCGGGCGACGAGATCTTCTTCTCCTCTTACGCAGGCACAGAATATAAAACCGACGATGGGGAGTTCCTCATTCTTTCTGAAGACGATGTACTAGCTGTTGTAAAATAAGGGGGACACCATGGCTAAAATTTTGCAATTCCACGCAGAAGCTCTGAAATCGATTCTCAAAGGGGTAAAAACCCTGGCAAAAGCAGTGATTGTCACTCTCGGCCCAAAAGGACGAAATGTTGTGATCGCAAAAGGATTCGGCTCCCCCAGTTCTACAAAGGACGGCGTCACAGTCGCAAAAGAGATTGTCTTGAAAGACCCGTATGAAAATATGGGAGCTCAGCTCGTCAAAGAGGCCTCTTCAAAGGCTTCCGATGCGGCGGGCGATGGGACCACGACGGCCATTGTTCTCGCAGAATCGATCTTTAGCGAAGGGCTCAAGAATGTGACCGCTGGGGCTAACCCGATGGATATCAAACGGGGCATCGACAAGGCAGTTCACGCGATTGTCGAGGCTTTGGACCAAGCGGCAAAGCCGATCAAGACACCCGACGAGATCAAGCAGATTGCAACGATTTCGGCCAACAACGATCCTGAAATCGGGGCCATCATCGGCGAAGCGATGCAGAAAGTTGGGAAAGATGGCATCGTGACGATCGGCGAAGCGAAAGGGATCGAGACGGTGCTCGATGTAGTTGAAGGGATGCAGTTCGACAAAGGATACGTATCTCCCTACTTCATCACGAATGCTGAAAAGATGACGGTCGAATTTGAAAATCCCCTGATTTTGATCACCGATAAAAAACTGTCGAATATGAAAGAGCTGCTTCCTATTCTCGAAAAGACGATGGGGCGCGGCGGATCGAGACCGCTTTTGATCATCGCTGAAGATGTCGAAGGCGAAGCGCTTGCGACTCTGGTCGTGAACAAAGTCAAGGGAGGACTTCCTCTGTGCGCCGTGAAGGCTCCTGCTTTTGGAGATCGCCGCAAAGCTCTTCTGGAAGATCTAGCCGTCCTGACCGGTGCTAAACTGGTATCGGATGAGCTTGGATATAATTTGGAAGAGATTGAGCTCGATGTTTTGGGCAGCGCCAAGAAAGTCAAGATCGGAAAAGAAGAGACCACCATCGTCGATGGCGCTGGAAAGCCGAAAGAGGTGGAAAAGCGGGTGGCTCAAGTCAAAGCCGAAATCAAGAATTCGACCTCAGATTACGATCGGGAGAAGTTGGAAGAGAGGCTTGCGAAATTGGCTGGCGGCGTGGCTGTCGTCAATGTCGGAGCTGTCACCGAAACGGAAGCGAACGAGAAGAAAGACCGGATCGAAGATGCTTTGCATGCGACCCGAGCTGCCGTATCTCAAGGGATCGTTCCAGGCGGCGGCGTCGCTCTGATTCGCGCTTCGAAAGCTCTGTCGAGTCTTCAGTTGACAGGCGATGAGGCTCTGGGTCTCGAAATTGTCCGAAAAGCTTGCTTTGCTCCGGCGATTGCAATTGCAAATAACTGCGGCAAGATGGGGAATCTCATCGCCGAGAAAATTGCGGAGAAAGAGGGCTCTTGGGGCTACAACGGTCTGACCGACGAGTTTTCCGACCTCGTGAAAGATGGGGTCATCGATCCCGTTCTGGTGACGAAAAGCGCATTGCAGTACGCAGCTTCTGTGGCGAGCATGCTCTTGACGATCGACGTGATGATCACCGATAAACCTGAGCCGAAAAAGGCTGCGGCTCCTCGAGCACCCGGCATGGGCGGCATGGGGGGAATGGGTGGCATGGGCGGTATGGGAATGGGAGGCATGGGCGACTTCGGCGGGATGATGTAGCCCTAGTCGATCTTAAACACCCAGCCGAGCCACTCTTCGCGCTCGAATTCTTGGAGTACCTCCCAGCCCCATTCGCGGGTCTGTTGGAGGTACTCTTTTTTTTGCTCTTTTAAAATCCCAGAGGCAATCCAAAGCCGAGTGAGAGAGTTGTACTTCTCAATCCGGCGCAAGGCGCTCTTTTGTTCAGGGAAAATCATATTGATGAGGGTCACTTGCCCCGTTGGAGTCGAGGCGGGCAGTGATTTTAGGAATCGGGCCTTCAGATGGTTCAGTTTGGCATTTTGCTTCGCATGCTCGAGGGCTGGGCCGTCGATGTCGAGGCCGATGGCCGAGTCGGCGCCCAAAAGGAGCGCTGCGAGGGCAAGGATGCCGCTCCCTGTCCCGATGTCGAGCACGGGGTGGTTTTTAACGCGGCCTTGCATCATTTCCAGCATGAGATGGGTCGTGGGGTGGGAGAGGTCTCCGAAGCCAGGGCCAGGCAGAAGCTGGAGAGTGGAGCTGCCGCCGAACCGTGCGAGATCGATGTGGGCTTTCCCATCTGAAAACCCTTCAGCAAAAAGAGACCACTGCTCTGTCCAATCCACCTCGCCTTGTTTCTCTTCGACGAGCTGGCAATGCTGGAGCTTTTTTGGTCTTTTGGCTGAACGGCCGCCGATGAGGACTTCTCCGTTTTGCTCGATCCAGTAGAGATCTTTGAGCCCTTGTTTTGAGAGCTCTTTCTCGGCTTTTTCAGGATCTGAAGTTTGGAAAAGATAATAGTTCAATGCGATTTCCAGAATGTGGGGAGAAATAGGATCAAGACCACATAATACTCCAGACGGCCTAAAAGCATCCAGAAGGTAGCTAAGATTTTAGAAAAGGGGGAAAGAAACGAGAGCGAGTCGGTGGGGCCGGCGGCTCGGAATGCGGTGCCGACGTTGTTGAGTAAGCTGGCGATGAGGCCGAGGGAGGTCTCGGGGTCAATCCCGTCTAGGATGAGAGATACGGCACCTAGAACGGTGAAAAAGGCGACGATGCAAAAAAAAGCGAGGACAGTCAGAGCGTTCTTGTCGTCGATTTCAGAGGCGCCGATTTTGAGTTTCCGAACGCTGTCGGGGCGGTAGAGCGATTCGAGTCGGTGGAGGCCGATTTTGTAGAGGATGTAGAATCGGGACGTTTTGATCCCCCCTGCGGTCGAACCTGACATGCCGCCGATGAACATCAGAAGTAGCATAAACATCTGCGATGCAAAGGGCCAGCGGTCGTAGTTGGCTGTGAAAAATCCGGTCGATGTTTGAACGGAGATAGCTTGGAAACTCCCTTGCTGCAGGGCTTCTCCCCAAGAATAGACTTGGCTGTCTGGGTTGAAACTGGAAATCGGTTCTCCGACGAGGAAAAAGGAGACGAGGATGCAGCCGAGCGCGGCGGTAAAAAGGAAGAGGAAAAAGTCGGGAACGTAGATGCGGAAGAACTTCAGCCGGAGGATGTGAAAGTAGAGGGAGAAATTGATACTCCCTAGGATCATGAAGATGAGGACGATCCAATCGGTGGTTAGGCTGTTGTAGCTAGCGATGCTGTCGTTGCGCACCGAAAAGCCGCCAGTTGAAATATTGGCGAAGGAGATGCAGACGGCATCGAAGAAGGGCATGTCTCGGTGGGTCCAAACCAAAAGAGCGACTTCGAGGACGGTGAAAAAGAGGTAGAGTTTCCACAGTTTGGAGCAGGTCTCTTTTACGCGGGGGCTGATCCCCTCTTTGATCGGGCCGGTGATCTCCATTTGGTAGAGGAATTTACCTCCTACGCCGAGTGCGGGGAGAACCATGAGGAAGATGACGACGATCCCCATCCCGCCGAGCCACTGGAGAAAGCTCCGCCAGAGGAGGATCGCTTTGCTCACCGCTTCGACGCCTGTGTAGAGGGCGAGCCCAGTCTCCGGATCTCGGACGGGGGCCACGGTCCCTTTGAGTATGTAGGTTTTGTTGGGGACGTGTGGATTGGTGTAGTAGGTGACGATCTCTTCGCCGGTAGCGGGATTGTAAGATTTGGGGCTGATCATGGTGGAGCCGGTCGTAGTCAGCCCCGACATCGCTTCAAAATAGGCGTCGATCGGGTTGGTGAGCGTGCGGCTAAAATAGAAGGGAAGAGCCGAGAGGATCGATGTGAAGATCCAAATCGATACGACGAGGAGGATGCTCTCGCGCCGTTCGATGTACCCGGAAGATTTTCTCCCGCCGAGCCAAAGGAGGGCTGAAACTAAAATGCAAAGGGCCAAAGTCCAGATAAATGCGGCCGTGCTGTGGGGCTGGGGATGGACGCTCGCTTCGGCAAAGAATTCATAGTAGGCAGCGACTCCGAGCGGGAAAGTCAAAAGGAGCGAGAAAGCCGCTAGATATCTGCTTAAAAGGCGGCTGATTTCTTTGAAATCGAACATCAGTGAAACAGGTTTTGGAGTTGAGGGATGTGGTGCGGAGGACAGATGACAATGGCGATGTCATCCGGCGCTAAAATGCTATTGCCTCGACCGATCATGACGCGCCCTTGGTTTTCGATCACTGCGATGAGAAGATCTTTGGGCAGATGGACGCTGAGATCGGAAAGGGGGATTCCGACCACTTTTGATGAGGGAGCGACTTTGAGTTCTACGATCTTCACCTGATCCCGGACGAGAGAGGCGACCGAGAGGATGGTCCCTTCATGCAAGATCGAGAGGATCTTGTTCGTCAGATTGGCTCGGGCCGACAAGGCCGCGGTCACATCTAGCTTTTCTAAAAGCGGAATAAGGTGCGGATCTGAGATGAGAGCGATACATTTTGAGCAGCCGAGCCGTTTGGCCAAGGAGGCAATGAGGAAATTGGCTCCCTCGTCGTTGAGGCAGGCGACGAGAGCGTCTGAATCTTGGACCCTCTCCTGAGCCAAGAGATGGTGATCCATCCCATCCCGGTTGATGATCGTGGCCGCTGGGAGGAGGTCAGCCAACTCGTTGCACCGCTCGAGGTTGCTCTCGATGATTTTTATCTTGATTTTCTGCTGAATCAAAAAGTGGGCGAGATGCTGAGCAATTGGGGAGCCGCCGACGAGGACGATAGAGTGAACTTTTCTCTCGTCGATGTGGAAAACCTCATGAAGCTGGTTGATTACTTTGGCGTCGCCGAGGATCGTAGCTTCATCTCCAGGTAGAATATGGTCTTGGCCGTGAGGGATGATAATCTCTCCCCGTCGATGGATCAGAGCAACGATCAGATTATCTGGCAGGCCGAGATCTTTGATAGGTGTTCCTCCACGGTCCCACCGCTCCGGGATGAGGATTGTCCTCATCTGGATCGCTCCGTGAGCAAAGTGTTCGAAGGCGATATCTCCGCTCCGGACGAGGACTTTGAGTAGATCTTGGGCCGCGAGGACTTCGGCTCCGATGAAGTGGTCGACAAAGAAAAGGCGGCCGAAATCAAATTTCGAATGATTCAGATAGCTTAGAGATTTGACCCGGGCAATTGTTTTGGCGAAACCTAGGTTTTTGGCAACTGAGCAAGCGACAAGATTGGTCTCGTCATCCCCGGTTGCGGCAAAAAAAAGATCGGGGTGGTGCTCTGTAAGATCGTCGAAGGCTTCCCAACATGTAGCTGTGCAATGAAGCGTAGCCACATCGATTTCTCGGCCCACTTTTTCCAAAACAATTGGATCTTTATCGATCAAGATCACATTGTGCTGCTCTTCGGAGAGGACCGACGCGACGAATGAACCCGTTTTGCCTGCTCCCAAGATAACAATATTCACAAATCTTCCAATGAATTGTTGAAAAATGAGTTTACCTCAGGCGTTAAGAATAGTAAATAGAGGAAAATAGGAGATTGGGAGTATAGTACTACCATGAACAAAAAACCGATCGCCGCAATCGTCAATTTTTGCACCAATGAAAGCCGCTTTTTGAAAGCCTGCATTGAGCAGGCTCGGCTTTTTGCCCGGCAGATCATCATCCCTGTTTGCGACCACTTTTTTGACGGTACTCCTGAAAAAGCGGAAGAATTGGATCTGATTTACCGCTCTTTTCCCGATTGCACATTCATTCAGTATCCTTTTATTCCCGATCAGATTCCGAAAGGTCTATTCAAACGGATCGCTCCAAATCATTTCTGGCACAGCCTTTCCCGCCTGATCGCTGTCAACTACTTGGAAGACACAATTGAGACAATTTTGTTTCTCGATGCCGACGAGGTTCCCGATGGAAAAAAGTTCTCTGAATGGCTAGATAGCAGCGATTACCACCAGCACATGGCGCTTAAACTGGCCAACTACTGGTATTTTAGAGAGCCTAGATACCAGGCGACTTTGTGGGAAGATTCGATTGTTTTGGCCC
Organism: Verrucomicrobiota bacterium; assembly: GCA_018239895.1. Lineage (GTDB taxonomy): Bacteria > Chlamydiota > Chlamydiia > Chlamydiales > SM23-39 > SZAS-17. Next base: position 187,746 of record JAFEGL010000003.1, on the reverse strand, counting down.
AGCGTAGAGCTCTTACATCCCGCCTCTTGCTTGACGAGAGGGAGAGGGAGGCTATTTATGACTTTCTCCCGGGACCAAAGAGGCGCAATGTCACCGCCTCCGATGGGAAACCGATGTTTCACCACTTCAGCTGGGTGAGGACGAAAGAGGAGATGCTCAAGAAGGTCCGCTCCTGGGGCCATCGGGGCGATAGAAGCTGGGAAGCCCAGGTCGAAGAGGAGTTTTCTGCCCCTTTTCGAGGGACAGACTTTGTCCATGGCTATAAATTCAACGAGGTGGTGCCTCAGTTCGACATCCGGCTCGATCAAATCCGTTTTGAACCCGCTTTGCCTCAGGCCGCCTCATTGAAAAGGCTGACTAGTTCGCAAGTTTTAAAACTTTTGAAGTCCCAAAAGAATCAAACATGGGGCTGGCTGACTCAAATATTCATTAACAAATCTGAAAACCCTTGATTTTTAGCTCGCGTATAGAGGATGATAGCTCTGTTTTAATGATACTTTGCACCGGTAGCTCAGTTGGATAGAGTACCTGGCTACGAACCAGGGGGTCAGAGGTTCGAATCCTCTCCGGTGCACATTTTATATGATATTACATAAATATCCGCTTGGCCCCCTTCAAACCAACGCGATTCTCTTCGGATGCGAAGAGACTAAGAAGGCTGCCATTGTCGATCCGGCTCCCGGGTCTTTCGATCTTCTCCTGGAAGAAATTCAAGAATACGGCCTGACCCTGGATAAAGTTCTTTTGACCCATTCCCATTGGGACCACATCGCCGACGTCCATCTTCTTCAGGCAAAAACTAAAGTTCCGGTCTATATCCACCCCCTCGATGCAAAAAATCTGGAGCATCCAGGCTCAGATGGGATCCCCCTTTTCTTCCCGATCCACGGAGCTAAAGCCGATTTTTACTTTCAGGATGGGGACCGCCTCGAAGTGGGCCGCCTCAAAATCGAGGTGATCCATACGCCAGGCCACAGTCCAGGCGGCGTCTGCTTTTACATCGCCGCTCAAAAAGTCCTTATTTCGGGCGATACACTGTTTTGCGGCAGCATCGGAAATCTCCATCTGCCGACCGCATCCGCCGACCGGATGTGGGAATCGCTCCGAAAATTAGCCGCCCTACCTCCTGAGACTCGGGTCATACCGGGCCACGGAGGCGACACCACCATCGGCCATGAAAATTGGCTGAATAGAGCTGAAAATATTTTTAAGGAGTAATTAATTATGTCATTAGTAGGAAAAAAGGCCCCAGAGTTTAAAGCTAAGGCTGTAATAAAAGATAAATTTTACGATGATTTTTCTCTCTCCGATTACCGCGGCAAATATGTCGTTTTCTTCTTCTATCCGTTAGATTTCACCTTCGTCTGCCCGACCGAGCTCCACGCGTTCCAAGAAAAACTGAAAGAGTTCGAGTCGAGAAACGCGCAAGTGATCGGCTGCTCCGTCGATAGCTGGTTTTCCCACGCAGCTTGGCTCAGCACGCCAAAAGCAAAAGGGGGGATCCAGGGAGTCACCTATCCGATCGTCTCCGACATCACAAAATCGATCGCCCGCAACTTCCACGTCTTGAAAGAGGAAGATGGGATCGCCTACCGCGGACTTTTCCTCCTCGACCAGACGGGAGTCATCCGGCACATGCTCGTCAATGACTTGCCGCTCGGCAGATCTGTCGACGAGGCGCTTCGCCTTCTCGACGCCCTCATTTTTCACGAAAAAAACGGGGAAGTATGCCCTGCAAACTGGCAGGCGGGATCGAAAGCCATGAAGCCGAACGAGCAAGGATTGGCTGAATATTTCCGCTAAGAAGTGAGGTAATCGTACATGTCTTTCTGATTCGTGATCAGAAAGGCGCTGTAGATTTGCCGAATTTTTTCACTCGCCCGGAGGATCGATTCATCTCCGACTCCGGGCAAACAGAGGGCACGGATCTCTGGAAAGCGCTCCTTGTCCTCTAAATGTTTCATCCCTTGAAAGTAGTCGGGGGAACTAAATCCCTCTTCCAACACTCTGAAATAGACAATCTCTCGCTTGTAGAGGAGAGCTTGGATGGCGAAAAAGAGCCCTTCGCTCTCAAGCGGCGGGTGTCCGAGAGCCTCGACCAGCTGAACGAGATCCTTGATGATGTGAGGCTTCTGAAATCTTCCTTTCTCCGCCTCGCCAAATAGCGCAATCGTATGTTTCATAAGACCACCTATAGGATTCAATAGAGAAAAATTCAAGAGGCGGCTCTCATAACCCGATCTGCCGGGAGTGGATTTGGTAGGCGATCACTTGTTTTCCCTTGTTCCCATGCCAATGGAGGATGACCGTGTCGCGATTTTCTTCCCAGCAACGGCTCCAATTGTAGATGGAGGGGAGCTCCCCGATGGTTCGCCCAACAATCGCTTCGTTGAGAATATCTTCGTCGCTGACCGCCTGGTGATTTTTTGTGAAGGCAAGCTCCGCCCACCGCTCGATCAGATCGAGGTTTCTCCGGAAGGCGACGACTCCCGAGTTATAGCCCCTCTTTTCGATCCGACCGAGAGCTAGACCCGATGGGTGGTCTGCGAAAGCAAATAGCGGCTCGATGGAGCTTTTGATCTCGCAATCGAGGTCGATCCAGACCGATCTTCGATAAGGAGATTGGAGGCAAGCCGACGGTTTTTTGAACCAAGCGTTTCGGGGCTCCCAGAAATTGACGAATGTCGATTCCCATTGTTGAACCAGCGTGGGGTCGATCTCCGATTTTTCGGCGACGAAAATATCTGCGATGGGGAGGTGGATGTATGTCCCTTTCGATTTGCACCACTCTTTAGCAGATAGGCTCATCCCCAGGTCGACGAAGGCCACCGGATGGGAGTTATGCCGTTGGTAATTTTCCCACCACCAGGGAAGAATCCACTCTTGGCTCTGGTCGCATCCGACAACGACGCCGTCGCACTCTTGAAAGCCCTCTTTGCGCCAGATTCGATACGTTTCATAGAGCTTCATGGAGGGCCTCTAATTTTATCCGATAGGCGATGTAGGCTTTCCCAACGTCTCCATGATAATGGAGGACGAGGGCATTTGGATTTTCGGGAAAGGTTCGGCTCCAGTTGTAGGGGTCGGGCAAGATCTCGATGGGTGTTTTATTTTCAAGAAGAAGGGCTGTGAAAAGATCCTGGTCGCCGGGAAATTCTCGGTTGCGAAAGAGAGCTTGGGTTGCCCATTCTTCAAAGATGGGAAGTCCGTGTTGAAAAACGATCACTCCAGTTGTGTACGTTCCACCGACCTCTTTTGTCATTGTGAGGCCGCATCGGTCGCAGCAAGGAAAGAGGGGGGCCAAATTTCCCAGGATTTGACAGTCGAGGTCGATCCATATAGCTCTTCGGTAGCGAGATTGGAGGCAGGCCATCGGCTTGAAAAAGTAGGCCGATCTTGAATTCCAAAGTTTTTTACCGTAGATATTTTCCCACGCGGGAATGAGGGCTGGATCGATCTCCTCTTTGCTTGCGACAAAAATGTCGGCAACTAGGAGGCGGATGAGCTCGCCCCGCTCTTTGCACCATTCTCGGGCTCCGGGAGTCATCCCAAAATCGACGAAAGTAACAGGATAGGAATTCGAGCGGCTGTAGTGGCTCCACCACCAGGGAAGGAGCCACTCTTGCGTTTGGTCCGATCCAACGATGATCCCATCTTGCTGCAAATCGGAAGAGCGCCATTTTCTGTAAGATGCATAAAGGCTGTCCATAAGACAGCTTTTTATCACTTCTTAGGATTAAAAATCGCTTTTGAACCTAATTCTTCTTCGATTTCGAGGAGCCGGTTGTATTTGGCGATCCGGTCGGAACGGGAGAGGGAACCTGTTTTGATTTGGCCTGAATGGTAGGCGACGCTGAGGTCGGCGATCGTCGTATCTTCTGTCTCGCCGGAGCGGTGGGAGAAGATGGTTTTGTAGTGGGAATGCTGCGCGAGGTGGACGGCTGCTGCGGTTTCTGTCAAAGTGCCGATCTGGTTCACTTTAACAAGGATGGCGTTGGCCACTTTTTGGTCGATCCCCCGCTGCAGGAAGCGGCTGTTGGTGACGAAGATGTCGTCTCCAACGAGCTGGATTTTGAGCTCTTTTGTGAGTTTGCGCCACCCTTCCCAGTCGTTTTGATCGAGGCCATCTTCGATCGAATCGATCGGATAGCGGCTGGCTAGAGTAGAAAGGTAGGCGATCTGCTGGTCGCTCGTTCGTTCGCGATAGAGCCCATTTTTATAAAATTCGGAGGCGGCCACATCGAGGGCGATGGTGATTTGAGATCCAGGCTTATAGCCGGCGGTTTCAATCGCTTGAAGGATGAGGTTGAGCGCCTCTTCGTTGGAGGAAATTTGGGGAGCGAATCCCCCTTCGTCGCCAACCGAGGTCGTTAGTTTCTTTTTTTTCAGGAGAGATTTCAGATGGTGAAAAATTTCAGCTCCCCAACGGATCGCTTCGCGAAAAGTCGGAGCGCCGATCGGGCGGATCATGAATTCTTGGAAATCGAGGCCGTTGTCCGCGTGGACGCCGCCATTCAAAATGTTCATCATCGGGCAGGGGAGAAGATTTGCTTTTTCGCCGCCGAGATAGCGATAAAGAGGGAGATTTTTTTCTGCAGCGGCGGCGTGAGCTGCGGCGAGGGAGACGCCTAAAATCGCATTGGCGCCCATGTGGGATTTATTTTCGGTCCCGTCGAGGGAGATCATCGCTTCGTCAATGAGGGGTTGTTCGAAGAGAGATTTGCCTTTTAGCAAATCGTTGAGGGGGCCGTTTACGTTGGCGACCGCTTTCAAAACACCTTTGCCGCCGTACCGTTTCGGATCGCCGTCGCGCAGCTCGACTGCTTCATGTTCGCCCGTGGAGGCGCCCGAGGGGACGGCAGCCTGGCCGATCCGTCCATTTGAGGTTTTGACGGTGACTTTCAGCGTGGGATTGCCTCGCGAATCGAGGATTTCTAAAGCGTGGATTTTTGCAATGGTCGTCATAGTTTGTCCCGTGTCCAGTTGTCGATGTCCCCGATCGCTTCAGCGAGGAGGCTCCTGTATGATTCGTAGCGGATGGGGGAAATTTTTCCCTCTTCCAGGGCTGCCTGGACAGCGCAGTGGGGCTCCTCGAGGTGGGTGCAGTCGGGGAATTTGCAATCGCATGCGAATTCGAGGATTTCGGTGAAGTGTTGGGTCACATCCTCTTTTTCTAACCCCCAAATGCCAAAGCTCCGGACTCCAGGTGTGTCGATGCAGTACCCGCCGCCAGGGAGCGTGAGGAGTTCAGCCACCGTTGTGGTGTGGGAGCCTTTGAATGTCTTTTGCGCCAAATCTCCGATTTTTAAACTGAGACCGAAGGCGGCGTTGATGAGAGAGGATTTGCCGACGCCCGATTGGCCCGAGAAGACGGAGGATTTGTTCTTCATTAGGGAGCGGAGGGCTTCGATCCCCGTTTCTGTTCGGGTGCTGATCGAAAGGATCGGAAATCCGAGAGGCTCATAGGCGGATAAAAATGCGCGGAAAAATTCCCTCTCTTCCTCGGAAGCTTCTTGAAGGAGATCGATTTTGTTGACGAGGAGAACGGGATGCATGTTTCCTTTTCGAGCGGCGATGATGTACCGGTCGATGAGGGCTGGTTTCAGGGCGGGATCGACGACTGAGGTGGTGATCAGAACTTGGTCGATATTGACCGCGATCAGCTGCTCTTTCCGGCCGGTCACGTCTTGGCGCGAAAGGTAGGAGTACCGTTCTTCGACTTGGATGATCGAGTCATCTTGGAATCGGACGAAATCGCCGACCGCGATGATGTTTTTTGCGTGCATCTTCTCTTTTTTCAAGAGCCCTTTGAGGGTGCAGAGGCGGCGGGTCCCATCGGCCCCTTCAACCCAGGCCCCTTCGCCTGAGATGGCGACCACGCGGCCGCGGGGAAGAGAGGTGTCGATGGGGGCTTTTGCTTGTTTTTGGTCGGTCTTTTTGAATTTGGATCGGTCTGTCTCTTGGGCGTGGCGCCTCTCTTTTCGAAACTGTTTCCGATCTTTTGAGTGGAAATCTTCTTCTTCGTCCAACCCGTCATGAATCATGGGAGTCTCCGTAAAGCATATAGAAGGATGGCGCCAGAGGCGGCGACGTTGAGCGACTCGACGTGGGGCTCCATCGGGATGGTGATCTTTTGCGAGGGCCAGTGCTGGGCTCCGTGAGATTCGCTGCTTAAGATGAGGGCGGCCGGGCGCCTGACCGATGCGAGTTCTCCGATCGGTTTTCCGTTGAGGTCGGCTGTGTAGAGAGCTGCATGATGAGACTGGACCCAAGAGACGATTTCTTCCTGGCTTTTCCAGGCGAAGGGGAGCCAGAATGTCGCGCCGCGGGCGGCCCGGATCGCCTTGTCGTTGAACGGGTCGACGGTCCCGGCGGTGAGCCAAATCCCCTCCCATCCGAGGGCCAAGGCAGTTCGGAAGAGGGTCCCTAAATTTCCAGGATCGCTCAATCGGTCGAGAATCAAAATATTTTTCTTATTTTCGAGCGGCTGCTCGGCGGGCATCGGAATCGTAGCTGCAAAACCATCCGGGTTGCCAAGCCCAGTCACTTTCTTCAAGATCTCTTCCGGCACGACGTACCGGTCGCGAGCGGCAATGTGGGGCTCCTCTTTTAGAGTCATCAGAACGGAGAGGGGGCCCTTTTCCGCCAGCTCCCGAACGAGCTTTTCTCCGGCGATGGCGACCTCTTTTTTCTCCTCTCGGTAGGCCCGTTCTTTCCGGAGTTCAACAAAATGCTTTACGAGCGGGTGCTGTAAGCTGGCGATGGTCTTTGATTGCATGTGGACAGTATGGCCGAACGGTCAATTTGACTAAAGTTCGCTTTTTTCATCAGGGATTTCCACTCTGTGGGTTCCCAAAGAACCTGGGGGCGCCATGACATGATAAAGAGTATTTTTGTAGAGGGCGGTCTGTGGAATGTTTCCAGGGTAGTTCCTCTCTCTATGGTAGACGACTGTGCCGGAGAAAATGTCCCAAATCCTAAAATCTTTGTGGTCTGTGCCGACTAAAAGTCGACCCTGTAACGAGAGTAAAGTCTGCTCTTTGGGGACAGGGATTTCTTTCATCAACATCTTTTTGGCGAGGTCCCAAACTTTGATGTGGGTTTCTGTCGAGCCAACGAAAATATCCCCATCGATACGGATCGATCGGTAGTTATGTTTCTCGTATTGACTCAGATTCGATTCGTTTAATTTCTCCAGATAGGCCCCAAGCTCTTCTTCGTTCATCCAGTGGATGCAGTCGCCTTGTGAGGGGTCTTCGAGAGAGATGAGCTTCAAACCTCCAAACAGAGTAGAATAGACACAATATTTGCCATAGATGGCAATCCCAGAGTCCATGTCGATCTCTTCGTCTTGGAACACAATCGTTGTGGCGTTGGCATCTCTAAAATCTCTAACGATCATGACGTAGTCGGCCTTCATTGATTCATTTTGCGTCGAAAGGGTCACAATCGTGTGTCCATGAACCGCGCCTGCCTTGATCCCTTGCGCATCTGTCTCAAGGGTCTTTTCGGGGCTGCTGGAGGAAGATTCCATGTTCCAGATTTTGATGATTCCACCATTCTTTGTGACGACCCATGGAGCCTCAAAATTGAGGATCGACTCCTCCTTTTCGCAGCGGAACGTCTTCACAGCCTTGTTGGTCTCCAGATCGACGATTCGATATTCCCTGTCGGAATTGAAATAGTGGGTAAACATGCAGGCAAATTTCCCACTTTGAAAAATGCAGTGGTATTCATCGAAGCTCTTTTGATCCCACGATAACACGCGGGGAGTAACTGCTTGGGCCATACCTTCTCCTGGAATTTCTGTGGCCGCATAGTATACAAGAAAATTGAAAATACGTTACAGCTAAATCATATGGCCGAGACAAATCCAAAGAAAACCCTCCGAGGCGGATCCTTAGCCCGCCGAGTTCTCCTTATCTCGACAGTGCTCTTGGTCGTCCCTTTATTTATCCACACCGCATTGTTGTATTACCATGAGTACCAGGCAGATATTGCGACGGTGAGGAATTTTCTCCGGATCGTAGAGCAGGGGCGGGCCGAGCTGTTTCAGGAAGTGATCGATGAGAAAGAGAAGATCTTGAACCATTTGGCCCTCGACATGACCCAGATGGATTCGTTTGGAGCGGTCGATATCCCTTTCTCTGAATCGGGGGATCCATTTTTTACCCGAATTGATTCCGATCAGGCGCTCCTTTGGATCGGAAGGAACCTCTCAGAGGAGAGCGCTATCGGTATTCCCCTCGATTTAAAAACCTGGGTGACCCGGTGGCAGTATCTCCAGAACTACTCTTACCCAGTCACGATCTCGCTGAAAGACCAAAGCGGGAAAATCATTGCGGGGAAGGATCTGAATCCAAAAGAGGAGTGGGTCTCCGCACAGGTCCACATTGCGGAGACGGAACTCGTCATCGAATTGTCGGTCCCTCTCAGGGCGATCCAACGGTACGAGATCGGCTATTATTCGTTTAGCGTTTTGACCTTGATCCTTTTGATCGGAATTGTGGGGGGCGGCGCTGCCTACCTCTTCACGCGGCGGATCTCCCGCCCGTTCGAGGCTCTCTGCCGGACCATGGAGCGAGTTTCAGAGGGGGCCGTCCATGCCCGGTATAAACCGGATCAGATGGGATATGAGATCAACACGTTGGGGGAACAGTTCAACGAAACTCTCGATGAGCTCATCAAAAGAACGCAGGAAGCGGAGCGGATCAAACTCGACCGGGAGAGGATTGCGCAAGAGCTCAAGATCGGCCGAGAAATTCAACTCAGCATGCTCCCAGCCTCGATGCCAGAAATGGTGGGACTTGACATAGCGCCTGGCTACATGGCTGCACTCGAGGTCAGCGGCGATTTTTACGATCTTTTCCAGATCGACAACCACAGACTCTTATTTCTCGTCGCCGATTCGGCTGGAAAAGGGATCCCGGCTTGTCTTTACAGTCTCGGATTCCGAAGCGCTCTCCGCTCGTTTGCCGTCTCGGGCGCCACACTTCCAGAAATTGTGCGAAAAACCAACGATCTACTCCTCCTCGATACGGGCGACTCGGGATTTTTCATCACCGCATGGATCGGCCTCTACGATACGAAAACCAAAAAACTTGCCTACTGCAGCCAAGGACATCCGCCAGCTTTACTCAAACGGAACGGAAAACTCCACTCGCTCACGACGAATGGGATCGCCTTCGGCATCGAACCATTCGCCCACTATCCGATTCAAGAAATGGCCATCCAACCTGGTGATTTTCTCCTCCTTTACACAGACGGAATCATCGAAGCGCACGACAGCGAAAATCGCCTTTTTGGCCAACACCGTTTAGAAAAATGCATCCTCATGGCTGACAAAGAAAATTCGGCTCAATTCATTGTCGAATTGATTGAAGAAGTGCAGCAATTTTCACAAAATCATCCCCAATTTGACGACATCACTTTGCTCTCTTTTATGTTTTCTCGTTGAAGAAAAAGAACGGTTGTTGCAATGGAAAGGAAAAGGCCCTGGTAAAATGGGGCGAAATACTCACGGAGGAAAAATCTATGGCAGTAAGAAGAAAAGCAAAAAGAAAAACAGCGAAGCGCAAAACCACAAAGCGCAAAACTGCAAAAAGAAAAACGATGAGAAGAAAGTCGACAGCTAAGAAAACGACTCACAAAAAACGTCGTCGCCGTCGCGCATCGTCTTCTAAAATGAAGAAGAGCGGTTCTTGCGGCACTTGCGAGACTCAGCAAGAGCAGCAGTAAGCCATTCAATCTCAGGAAATCCTCATCGCTCTCCGATGGGGATTTCCGCCTCTTCCTTGATCCCTCTCAGAAAAAACAAAATCCACTCCTCCCACTCCGACTCCTCTGAAATATCGTAGAGCTTCTGGTAGTAGGCGAGGCGGTGAGCTCGGATGTAACGGCTCAAAAAGAAATAGGGCTTGGAAATTAATTTCCGCTTCCAGAGAAATGCGGGGACGAGGGCCCGCGCCACGCGGCCGTTCCCATCCATGAACGGATGGATGATCAGGAGTTGAGCGAATGCGATGGCCAGCTGGACCAAAGGCTCTTCGGTTTTTCGACTCAAATAGGTGGAGAGGTTTTTCATCAGCGCCGGAACGCGGTTGGCAGTTGGCGGCAGATAGTAGGCCTCATCGATCGATTTTCCATGAGGGCCAATCCAATTTTGCTCTTCTCTGAACTTGCCCGATCCTCCTTTGAAAGTTTTATGGAGCGCGCAAAAAAAGGCGCCATTGAATCCTTTTTTTCCACGGACCCATTTTTCGGCCAAAAGATACCCATCTCGCGCCAGATCGTAGTTTTCCAATTCGGAGAGGTCGAAAGATAAAAACCTCTCGAAGAGATTTTTTTTGGATTTGCGGAGCTCCTCGTCGAAGCGGGCCAGAGCTTCTCTCGCCTCTCCTACCGCGCGCAAAAGGGAGCTGCCGTCGAGTTTCTTGATCGGAAGCAAAGTGGGCAAGTGGGGCGCTATTTTCATGCTATTTAAAGAGGGACTCTCTCTCGGCGATTTCGCTGTTGAAGGGGCGCTCAAACGTTTTGGTGTAGTGGACGCCGACAAACTCCACGTCGAGATCTGCTAGCTCCTTTTCAGCGCTGACCAGATGGTGGAGCCCATCGTCGATGAAGACGATTTTGGAAGGTCTGTTCTCCGATTTTTCGAGAAGCTGTCGAAGGACTTTCCCTTTTTTGTTGAAGTCGGTGATGAAGAAAACTCCCCCCTTGTAGTCGATCGGTTCTTCGAAATCTATCTGAGGGATTTGTGCGAGACACGAGGTTTTGAAATCGATCGAGAGAGATGCGAGCTGATCGAGCGTTGTCTCGATGGCGATGAGGTGGCGCGCTGTAAGGCCCATAGTCGCATCGCAACGCTCCTGGACTTTCCGAACTAGATCGACAGTGATAGGCTCCGGCGTCCGGATCGGGCAAATTTTTTGCGCTTCGACCCAAGAGGGATAGAATTTTTTCTGCGCCGTCGTGTTGTCGAGGCCCTGGTCCATCAGTTTTTGCACTTCGTAAAAGTACCACTTGGATCGGCCCCATTGGAGCTCCGACTCGATCACTGTGTCGTCGATGTCGAAAAAGACCCAAGCATCGGGCTCGATGTGGTTGAGGACCTCTTCCAGTTTGCGGCTTTCGATGATTTCGGCGGATAGAAGGGAAAAACAGAGGAGAAAAAAGGTTACGAATTTTGCCATAGCGAGGAACTCCGTAATATATTTATAACAGCGTCTTTATTTTCGATCCGTTGATTGATGGCGATCCGCTCCGCCTCTTTGAGGAGGAGCCCCATCTGTTTCCCGGCCCCGATTCCGGCAGCGGCCAAGTCGCCCGATTTGACGAGCGGATCTTTCCTCTCTATTCTGCCGATGGCCTCGCGCAAACTCTCGATCCGCGCTTCGTGTTCTTTGAAAAAGGCTTCTCGGTGGGCTTCATCGAGATGAGCCCCCATGATCTGGAGCGAGACGGCTCCCGATGGGTGGGCGTAGAGATAGGCCCAATCGATATCCTCGCCAGAGCGGGTCTGAACCAATTTCTTGGCATGAAACAGGAAGGTTGCAAAATTGACATCGTGGTTGGAGACTTTGAGTCTCTTGCACAGATCGAGCTGCTCTTGCAGCGAAGCGCCTGGAAATAATTCGAGTAGATGAGCGATGAGAGGCGCAGCCGCCGGGAACCATTTTAGCGGCTCTAACCGCCGTTTCATCTCCATTTCCGACACTCCGTGGAGCGTAGGGAAAATCGATTCGAGGAGTCCAAAATCGTGGAGCATCAAGAGCATCGGTCTCAATTTGCCGAAGGCGAGCCCCTTTGCGAACTCTTGGCAGATCCTCTCGATGGCGACGGCGGGGAACAGCTCTTTGGCGTGGGCGCGGATCGCCTGCTCGGTGGCCGGGTCGATTGCAAAACCGAAACGGCAGGCGAGCCGCGCAGCGCGGATCATTCTCAGCCGATCTTCCCGAATCCTCTCGTGTGGATTCCCGATCGCCCGAATGACTTTTGCCTCCAAATCGGCACGGCCGTGGACGAAATCGAGAATTTTTTCCTGGAGCGGATCGTAGAACATCCCGTTGATGGTGAAGTCGCGCCGCTTGGCATCCTCTTCAGGCGTAGAAAATTCGACCCGCGTTGGGCGCCGTCCATCTTGGTAGTCGAGATCTTGGCGGAATGTGGCCACTTCGTATTGATGCCCATCGACAATCACCAAAACGATCCCGAAAGCGATCCCGATCGGAACGGTGTGGGGGAAAAGAGCCATGATTGTTTCAGGGGAGGCGCTGGTGGCGATGTCGATGTCGTCAGAAGGATGTTTGAGAAGATAATCCCGGACCCAGCCACCGGCGTAGTAGGCCGAAAAGCCTGCCTTGACCAGCGTTTCGACAATGAAGCGGGCCTGAGGATGCTCTTCCATCAAAATACCGCCGTTGTAGCGAAGGAGTAGGCGAATTCGTTCCGTATTCTCCGCTCAAAATTCACAAAAAGTTTGGGGCCTAACGATAAGCTTAGGCCGAAAAAATAGCCGATGTGCTCTTTGTTGTGGTAATTCACCGCTTCTGTGGCCGGTCCGTGCTGGATGTGCATGCGGGAGCGGAGATAATTGACGCCGACATAGGGAATCAGGAACCAGAAACGGGAGGCAAGTCCCCCGTTGATCTGCCATTCGTTCATGTTGAAGTACTGCTTCTCCATCGGCGCGCCCGCGATTTTTTGGAAAAATTGGAAATAGGATTTTGAAGTCTCAGGCACTTCGAAAAAAGAGAAGTCGGTGCTCAAAAACGTTTGTCCCCATTGGATGAGAATGACTCGAGCTCCGGCGCTCCAAGAAAAGCTGTGGCTGCTTTTGAAGTCGAAATAGATTGTCAGCGGGTTGTCCGACATCGGCTGCCCATGCCATTTGGCCCGCTCTTTTGTCCCCCCCAGCGTCCCAAAAATTTCGAGCCGTTCCAGGAGGATGACGGAGAGGGAGGCAAGCTGAGAGTGGAGTCCAAATTCTTTAAACGTATCGTTCGGATCGAAGTTCGGTTGATTTTGGTTGGCCACGTACCGTTTGTTCGAAGTGTAGTCGGCGATGTAGCCCGAAGTGATCTTGATGAACGGGTTCCGATTGGTGAAAAAGCCGGCGTTCATGATTCCGGGAGATCCGGGATTTCCCACATAGAATCCTTGGACGCAAAAAGGAAATAAGAAAAAAAGGAGCCATCTCATGTACAGGGAGTATACTCCAAGAGCCCATTTCTGCTATAGTACTGAGATGGCAAAAAAAATAGCGCTCCTAACTCCTGAAGTAATCAACCAGATCGCAGCAGGCGAAGTGTTGGAAAATCCTGGGTCGGCGGTGAAAGAGCTCATGGAGAACTCTCTCGATGCTGGCTCCCGATGGATCTCTGTGGAAATCAAGGGTGGGGGGCATCAGTGGATCCGCGTTGAAGATGACGGGTGCGGCATGGGGCGGGATGATGCCGTCGATTGCCTTCAAAAACATGCGACCTCCAAGATCAAAGAGACCGACGACCTTTTCAAATTGGCCACGATGGGTTTTCGCGGAGAGGCTCTCGCCGCCATCGCCTCCGTTTCCCAGCTGGAGATCCAAACTTACGATGGGCAGGAATCGACGTGCCTCAAAGCGGAAGGGGGAAAAGTCGTCTCGATCGAACCTTGTGCTCGCAATCCAGGGACAACCATCGATATCCGATCCCTTTTTTACAACGTGCCGGCCCGGCTGAAATTTCAAAAATCGGCCTCGAGCAGCGCCACGCAGATTCTGAAAATTGTCCAGACGGTGGCCCTGGCCCACCCCCATATCGCCTTCACTCTCCGCTCTCAAGAAAAAATCGTTTTCCAGACAGAATCGACGCCCGATTGGCGTCGCCGAGCGAAAGAAATTCTCGGGCCCCTGGCGCAAGAAATTTCCTACAAGCTCGATGGCTACGAGATCCACGGGTTAATCGGGACACCCGACGAGGCAAAAGGAAATCGGAGCGGCCAATACCTCTTTCTCAACCAGCGCCCGATCTTTTCGCCTCTTGTCGCCCGTGCGGTCAAAGATGGCTATTCGACCCGTCTCAAAGAGACTCAGTACCCGATTTTTCTCCTCTTCGTTACCCTTCCTCCCGAAGAGTTCGACATCAACGTCCATCCCCAAAAACGAGACGTCCGATTCCGCGATGATGCGAAAGTCTATCGGCTTGTAGAAAGGGCGATTGCCCAATCTTTCCAATCGGAATCGCTCCCCCAGTTTTCCGCGCCGATCCATTTTGAAGCCCCCAAAGAAGAAGATCCCCCTCCACTCCCGTGGACCTTCCGTGAAACGGCGCCCGCTTACGTTCCGGAGCCTCTGGCGCTCCCTCCACTCAAGCGCCGCGCCCTGGCTATCGTCGGTTCGTTCGCCCTCTTTGAAGGGGAAGAGTGCAGTTGGCTCGATCTGAAAGGAGCTGAGGCGCGCATCCTTTTTGAAAACACGAAGAAGTCGACCCAATCTGCCCAGACTCTCCTTTGGCCTGTCGAAATAAAGCTCTCGGCCGAAGAAGCTTTACAGGGAGAGGAGTGGGTTCAAGAGCTCAAAAACCTCGGCATCGAATCTCGGTTTTTAGGAGGGAGGATGCTCGCCATCGACGCGCTCCCCGTCGGACTCGAGACCAACGACGTCCAAAACTTTTTTGATCGGTATAAAACAGATCGGAAAGCCGCCTCAGCGATTTGTCGTTTTTGCCGGAGCCGAAAAAAATTCTACAGTTTAGAGGAAGCTTCGCTGATCGAACGGAGGCTCGCCGAATGCGACGATCGGGAATACGATCCACTCGGGCGGAAGATTTATCGCATTTTAATTGAAGATGAATTAGCGAAGTGGATAGAGTTAAGCTAATTATGAAAATTTTATCTAATTATTCAATTGATGCATGTCTTTTAGAAGATCCAATAGATCTCCTCTACTTGACCGGACTCACACTTTCTAAAGGAAAGTTGCTGATAAAACCTCACGAGACGCGCCTCTTTGTCGATGGGCGCTACTTCGAAGCGGCCAAAAAAAACTCTCCTTTTCCCGTAGATCCGAGCGAGGGGAACTATTTCAAGCAGGCTCTCCAAGGCAAGATTGGATTCGACAGCGCCTTCACAACCTACGAAGCCTACCAGCAGCTAGTAAAAAATGCCCCCGATGTCGAATGGGTGCCCATCTCGCGCCCGCTGAAAGATCTCCGGATCTGCAAAAATCCCAAAGAGATCGCCGCCCTCAAGAGGGCCGCCGACGTAACGGCTCGAGGATACACGCACATCAAAACTCTTCTCAAAGAGGGAATTTCCGAAGAGGAGCTAGCCTTCGAATTCGAGTTCTTCTGCCGCAGGCATGGAGCTTCGGGACTCTCCTTCGATTCGATCGTCGCCTTTGGCGAAAATAGCGCCTATCCCCATCACAGGGCAGGGAAAACGAAGCTCAAGAAAAATCAAGTCGTTTTAGTCGACGTCGGAGCCGTTGTCGACCAATATCATGGAGACATGACCCGAATTGCCTTTTTCGGAGAGCCCGATCCCAAAATCATCCGTCTCTTCGACATCGTGAAGCGGGCCCAGAGAAAAGCAGTAGCGGCCGTGCGCCCCGGACTCCGGGTGGGCGAACTCGACCGGATCGTAAGAGAAGACTTTCAGAAAGAGAATCTAGAAGAATTTTTCACCCATTCCCTCGGGCACGGAATTGGCTTAGAGACCCACGAATGTCTCCGGATCAAGTGGAATAACGAAGACGCCGATCTCATCCTCCGCCCCGGCATGGTCTTCACGATCGAACCTGGCCTCTATCAACCTGGGCTTGGGGGAATTCGCTATGAAGACATGATTCTCGTGACCGAAACCGGCCACGAAAATTTCTTCCAGAATTTAGAATAGATTTTGTTAAAACAAAATGGAAAGAGCGGCGTAACCAACAATCCCTGCTGTGGCTAGCATAGCCACTGGAGGGATAACTGCCGCAGCGATAGCTCCCGTAAGGACAATCGTCGGAATTGCGACAGCTCCTACAACTGCAGCGATTGGAAGCACAGCGGCAGTGACAATAGCCCCGGTTGCAACCACAGGAACGGCAACAGCAGCCATGACAGGAAGTGCAATAGCAGTCGTAGCTATGATGAGCGGAGAGGCTATTACAGCGCCAGCTACAATCCCTGCAATTCCTAGAACTAAGTTTTCTCCATTTTGGATTCTTTGACGAACATTTTGAAGCTTCTCATCAATTCTTGAGGCGGCCGAGAAATTATTTAAAGAGACGTATTTTTCTTTGAGAGCTTTCAACACTTCCATTTTGGAATAAAGATCGTGCGTATGCTCTAAGGCCAATTCGACGAGGGGACCCTCTTGAGAAAAAGATCGACCATTTAAATTCTGTATTCGCTCAACAACATTTGAGGCGATTTGCTTAGTGCTAACCGAAGAATAGATCCGATTGCTGGCTTTAAAAACCCCTTCATAATCACCAAGTGTTAGCTTTGCTTGGGCGATGAGGAAGTAGGCCTCGTCTTGTGAGGATGAACTAGATATTTCTCGGGCAGCCTTTGCGGCGTAAGGATGCAAAGGATTTCTTCGAACCATTTCAAGGAGGGCCTTGTCTGATCTAGTTTTAGAGGTAATTTGCTGAATCGAGTTCCAGGCTTGTGGGTAGTTATCTCGAGAAAGTTGTTCTCTAAAAATCTTTTCGTAATGGCTTGAGTTTCTTCGAGATGATGAAGAAGTAAAATGTGAAGAATTAGCTTGATTTGAAGAAACTCTTGATGACATATGAATAGCCTTAATTAAATTAAGGCGCGAGTATATTTGTGAATCATTTTAATGTGTATTAAAATAAATTATTGCGGGTTAATTGTCGCCGCTCTGATACGATCTTGTTTGATTGCGTGGCATTCGTAGCAGGCGTAGCCTCCGCAGGTAAGCAAAGATAAAAGACCCGTCATGCAGCCTGAATAACAATAGGCGCATTTCTTCATTGTTTTGATGCTATCGCCTAAGTTGACTAATTTCACCTTGCCGCAGCATTCCGGCTTGCACTCTTTGCAAGAGCAACAATCGTGGTCAATGAAGTAAGAGCAATTGCTTAAACACGAATAGACCCGTTGTTTGAACGGCGACTGAGTTGCATTCCGCATCTGTTCGAAGCGAGACTCATAACTCATAGCCATAGCTCGCGTCTTTCTTCCCTCGGTTCGGGGGGTTAAAGGAGCGTCGCTTAAGGTTCGGGGGGTATTGCCGGGGCTATTGAGCGAGGCGTTTCTTGGGCTGTTGAGCCATGCATTGACCGCAGGAGGTCTGAACTCTTCCATGGCTTGAGAGGGAGGGGCGCCAGCGGCGGGAGGAATAATATTTACTGTAAAAGACATAATTACCATTGTTTTTTCAATTATTATAATAAAAAACTGCGTTTAATTAAATAAAAAATTGGTTTTTTAAACTACACTATTTTAATGCTTTACGCAAATCAAAGAATCTTCTATGCTTTTCTCTCATTTTAAGGAGGGGCTATGTCTGCGCCAATTGGGAGTGTATACGTACATCATTGTGTGACTTGCGGCGATACAGAAGTGAACGTGAGAGGGGATGAAGATCAGATTCGGATAGATAACGAGCCTCCCCATTTCGTATTTGCTCGGACGAGTTATCCCCTTCGGGAAGAAGCGACCTCCGACTACCGCTACGATTGCTATCTTGATGGACGTGTAGAAAAAGTGAGAATGGAGACGAGCGAAAAAATACACGATTGTCCCGGATTTCACATAGGAAATGGGCTCTTTGCAAAAATGCATCGGGTTTTTAGTTCGGCGGGCAAGCTCGCTCATAAAATGTTGAAGGAGCTCCCCTGGAAGGAAATTCCTGTGGAAAAACAGAGAAGTTCTCAGATCTTATTCAAGCAGCTGATTTTAGAACGATATTATTCGATGGTTCAGATGTTGAGCGTCAGGATGCAGGTTTTTAATAGAGACCAAGATCCCGAATTCTATGATGGCATGAAAAGAAGCCATGCTTTTTTTCAAAGGTTGGTAGAAAACATCGAAAAAGAACTCGGATTAGAGACTAGATGAAAAATTCTTTGAAGAGCAGGCCCGAAGAAGCTATTCTTTAAGACATGCTTAGCTTTAGAAAAAAAATTCTCCTCAGCGACATTCTCCTCTTTCTTATTTTTATCGCGCTCCTCTTTCCTTTCGTCGAAAAGACAGTCTCAAACATCATGCGCAAGTCGCTTGAAGATCAAGCGACCCATCTCATCATCCAGTTGATGAAGGAGAAGGATGTCCCGGGAATGATCGGAATCTTGGAGGAGGAGAGGAATACATTTTTCCACCAAGTAACCCTGATCGATCCCGAGGAGAAAAAATACTACAACACCCACGGCGCCCAAATCGCCGAGATGCCGCTTACCGACGAATACGAGGGGCACCATCCGGAAATCCATGAGGCGCTTCAGTATGGGAGAGGCTATAGCGAAGGTTATTCCGACTATTTCAAGGAGACGTTCACCTACGTAGCGATCCGATTTACAGTAGAGGGCAATCCCTATATCCTGCGCATCGGGTTTCCCTATCACGAAATCCGGTCTCTCACCACCGACTTTGAAATAGGCTTCATCCTTTTAGGAAGTTTCATTCTTCTGCTTTACAGCCTGATGACCTGGGCCATCATCCATCGGCTCAGCCGGCCGATCCAACAGATCATCGATGCCATCCTTCCTTATCAGGAAGGGAGGGAAGAATTCTTGCGCAAAATCGTCCTTCATCAGACTATTCCAAGCGATGAGTTCAGTAAACTCGCCTACACCCTCAACTCTCTCAGCGAAAAAATCCAGCGGCAAATTGAAAATTTGACTCGCCAGCGAAAAGAGACCGAAGATATTTTGGAATCGCTGAGCGAAGGGGTTGTCGCTTTCGATACCAGCGCGAAAGTGACCTTCGCCAACCAAGTCAGCTGCCGAATGCTCGGCGTCCACCACGATGTGATGATGGGGCGGATGTTGAACGAAATCAAATCGCGAGCCCCATTTCTCGAGAGTTTGGCCAAGAAATGCCATGAAAACGTCCTTCAAGCCTTACAAACTTCCGAGACGACCGTACAAACCTGGACGCAAGGAGAAGGGAGCCGCGTCTATCTCGATCTGATCTCTGCCCCTCTGGCCCACCAAAGCGGAGCCATCCTCGTGCTGCAGGACAAAACCTCCGATTACAAGATCGTCGAAATGGGCAAAGACTTCATAGCCAACGCTTCTCACGAACTCAGAACCCCCATCACGATCATCCGCGGATTTGCCGAAACGCTTCAGGATATACCAGACATATCTCAGCAGATGATGCACGAGATCACGGAAAAAATTGTCCGCACTTGCGGAAGGCTAGACAAGTTGGTCAAAAGCCTCCTGACTTTGGCAGATATTGAGAATCTATCGGAAGAGAGATTCCGCACCTGCGATCTGTCGGTGATCGTCGAGAATTGCAAGCACATCCTTTTGGCCGCCCACCCCGAAGTCCGGATGGATATCGAAAAGAAAACACAAAAGCCCTACGTAATTGCCGATGGGGATCTTCTCGATTTGGCGATCATGAACCTGCTAGAAAATGCTGTGAAATATTCTCCAGCTCCTGCATACGTTGCAGTCACTATCGAAAAAATGGATGAAAAAACGGTCCGCCTCAGCATTCAAGACAAGGGGATCGGAATACCAGAAAAAGATCTCCCTCATATTTTCGACCGCTTTTATACGGTCGACAAAGCCAGATCGAGGAAGTCGGGGGGAGCTGGCCTTGGCCTTTCGATCGTCAAAACAATCATCGATAAGCACAAAGGGACGATCCGAGTGATCTCTCAGCCTGGAGAAGGGAGCTGTTTTATGATCAGCCTCCCCTCGAAAAACTTATAATTTTGTCATCTGGACTTTTCTTCTAAACGAGATCTTTGTCGCCTCATCCTCCTCGACCAAGATCATCTCATTGGATGAATTGTGTTTCGGAGTTGTGACCGCCACCAGATCGAAGATTTTGTTATCGAAAAGAGTGTGGCTATGTCTTCGGCAGATATCTTCGATGATTTCGTTTGTCACAGCTAGGTTTTCACCGTGAAGCTCTTTGTAAACCGCCTCGGCTGCCTTGCCAAAAAAAACAGAGAGCATTTCGGGAGTGGCGTGAGTCAAACACAGTTTTTCAGGAGATTTTTCGCTCATTTGCGCTACCTTCACGAAATCGAGCAAAACAGGATATTTCCCCTCAGCACCCCTCAACATGTGGTAGTAGAGAATCTGCAAAGAGGGGTTTTTGAGATCGATTTTCTCCAGGAGAATCGGCTGATTCGAGCTTTCGGCGATCGCCAGTTTGATGTGGGCGATCCAGGTATCTAAAAATCGGTATTCGAGCCGCGGGGATTCGGGGAAAAGGGCGTCTTTATAAAAGAGTCGAAGCATATGGGCGAGCTGATCGTAGAGAAGCCGCTGACTTTCCCTCCCCTTTTCGATCAAAAGCCAAAGATTGAACCGAGCGCATTCGGGATTGATTTTCGGAGGCTCGGGAATCTCTTTCTCTTCTTTTTCGGGCTTCTCTTTTTTTTCTTTTTTCCCCTTGAATTCGGTCAGCTTGCCTGTTCGATTGTAAATTTGACTCTCGTAGGCATTTTGAAGTTGGCGCGATACATTCGCTTGACCAATAAAAGTCGCATCTATTTTTCGGGTCAGAATCATCTTGTCCCAGCAGGCATAGAACCCGAAAGAGAGGATCAGAAGAATAGAAAAAACCAAACCCAGGATGTTCATGTTTTTTTCTTTCCGTAAGTGATCGCAGGTTCCTGTGATGGCAAGATAAAAGCAAAATTAAGATTTGGTTCATCTTTTTTGTCAATACCCTGCCAGACATCGAGACGAATGATGGAGGGGAGCGGCTGCCTCTTTTGTTTTGGCCGATCCGATTCCCAAACGATCTTATCTTCGATCGTACGAGTCAGGAAACGGAAGGTAAAGGCGGTGACGTTTTGGAGTAGAATTTCTTCCCGGAATTCAGGGTTTTTCTTTCGGTCTTCCGGCCAAAGAGCCAGGCAGAGACGGTTTTCTTGATCGAGAAAGATTCTGCCGACGATAGGTCCGCTAAAAGCAGGATCAGGGTCGATTCCGTTGTCAAAATAGATTGCGAGATTTTGCGAGCCTTCCTTGCCGATCTTCTGCGTGTAGAGGGAGGCCTTTTCTTCGCCGGATGCTCGAGGGACAATCGACGTTAAAACAGATTGGAGCCTATTTTGCAAATGCTGCCGTTCTAGAAGAGTCTTTTGAGCCTTTTCCAATTTCACCTCCATTTTTGCATTCGAGGTAAAAAATGAAAAAAGGAGAGAGAGGAGCAAAGTCAATAAGCCGAGACCGATCAGGATCTCGAAAAGGATCATCGCCCTTTTTTGACGGTGAAATAGGCAAGACCGCATCCGAGTAAAAGGTAGAGAGCGAGGCTGGTCCAATCGGGCAACAAGGCAGGCGCATCGACCGGGATCACTCCGAGAACGACTAGCAGCGCTATAACAATTCCGATGCACGCATCTCCTCCAATGAGCCCCGAGGCGAGCAAAATGCCTCTTTCCTGGTCGATGAGATCGGTAGATTTTCTGTCGACATAAGCCCTAGCTAGAGCGCCGACCATCATAGCACTAGTCAGCGAAAGAGGCAAATAAACACCGAGGGCAAACGGGAGGACGGGGATCCTCAAAAAAGCCATGATTACCCCAATCATGACCCCCACCCCCACTAAGGCGTAAGGCAGACCGCCGCTGATGACTCCTTGCGCGATCATCGACATCAAGGTCGCTTGAGGAGCTGGCATATGGACCGAGCCGATCCCATAAGCCTGATTGAGGATATAGACTGTATAACCCAAGGCCAACGCCGGGATAGCCACTCCAAAAATCTCGGCAATCTGCTGGGATCTCGGAGTCGCTCCTAAAAGATAGCCCGTTTTCAAATCCTGCGAAGTCGTCCCCGCCATACAAATCGCGCAACAAGCGACGCATCCCATCGTGATGGCAGAGATGAGGTAGATCCTTTCGGTCCAGCCCAAAAGGACAAAGATAATGCAAGTGACCAGCAGCGTCGTGATAGTCATCCCAGAAACGGGGTTAGAAGTGGAGCCGACGATCCCCACCGTGAGGCACGTGACGGCAACAAAGAAGAATCCCAAAACCACAAGCAAAATGATCGTAAAGAAATTCATAGGCAAAGAAGGAATCAGCCAAAGAGCCAAAATAATCGCAATCGAACCGGGAATCAGCCAAGACATCGATATATCTAGGTCTGTCCGAGGAACATGCCCTTTTCCTTTAAAGCTATGGATGAGTTCTTTGATCCCGACATGGATCGTCTTGTAAACTAGCGGAGCGATCCGCATGAGTCCCAAGATCCCGCCAAAGGCGATGGTCCCAGCGCCGATGTAGCGGACATAGCTATTCCAAATCGACTCGACACCCATTTCAGCGATTGGGGTTGTCGAAGGATAGACGGTCGATTCACCCAGACCGAAAATTTTAATCAGAGGGATAAGGACCCACCAGGCGATGATCCCACCTGAAAACATCAAGCTGGAGATCCTGGGGCCGATGATATAGCCCACTCCGAGCAGGGCCGGAGTCCCATCGATCGTAAATTCTGTTTTTCTAAAGAAAGTCCAGGCAGGAACCTCTTTCCAGACAAAGAGGGCGTTGGAAAGAATTTTATAAATTCCGCCGACCAAGATCCCCCAAGTTGCCATCACAGCTGCTTTGCTGCTCGCTTCGCCCGCCTTCAAGATTTCAGCGCAAGCGGTCCCTTCAGGGAAGGGAAGTTTCTTGTGTTCTTGGACGATGATGAAGCGGCGCATCGGGATCATGAATAAGATCCCCAAGACTCCACCCAAAGCGGAGAGGAGGAAAATTCGGCCAATGGAAGGTTCGTCCCCGAGAAGAATCAAAGCGGGGATTGTGAAGACTACTCCGGCTGCCAACCCTTCGCCGACAGTCGCAATCGTCTGAACGATATTGTTTTCGAGGATCGTCGCGTTTTTAAAAAGCAATTTAAGGAGAGCCATCGACATGATTGCTGCAGGGATCGAAGCCGAGACCGTCGTCCCAACCTTCAGAGCCAAGTAGGCATTGGCAATGGCGAATAAGAATCCAAAAAGCATCCCTAAAATCGTAGCTCTCGGCGTAAACTCCCTCATGGTGGAGTGAGCCGGCACGTGAGGATGAAACTCTTCCGAATGGGACATGGACGAAGCTCCTTAAAACCTATTCCCTCCTATGCAGCTTTTTTCTCCGAATGTAAAGCGGTTTTACATTCGTTAAACGGCGTTGCTCTTTTTGGCGATGGCCCGATATCGGTATTTGACCCCCTTCTCTTTATAGGGGTGGAACTTGACCTCTATGTAGAATAGGCGGAGTGTCTCGTTGCTTTTACTGACCTTTTCTCCCTTGCACAATAGGACGAAGGATCTCTCAATGGCCCTAGGTTCGCAATGAGGAATCTGGACAATAGCGGGTGAAAGAGGGTATTCTATCTTCTTCTCTTTTTTAGAAGGGAGCTTATCCCAGGGAATCTGGTTATTCAGGAGAAGAACCTTGATTTCTGCATAGGAGAGGTCGGCCAGCCGCTGCTTTTCGACCTCCAACAGAGCGTTCATCTGGTTCCGGTAAAGCTCGACCGGTTTTCCAACCAGGGGGGCAATACAAAGGGCTAAGATGGTAAAAGCAATGAGGATCTCTAAAAGGACAAATGGTTTTTTTTGTGTATATTTCAAGCTGGCCCAAAAATTAAAAAACAAACTTTCTTTGACGTTAGATCGTACATGATATAATATTTGAAATAAATTATGAATCTTCAGACAAAAGCACTCTACAATCTGATACGGCTAAACGCCCAAGAGGACACATCGGTCGATGTCGAACCGTGGGCCGTCGAAGATTTGCGGGAAATCCCGATCGAATCGCTATTTCAGAAGCTGACCCGTTTCGGGATACTCTTGGAAAAACACACCTTCGCCTCTTTTGCCGAGGCTTGCGATACCCCGGAAGATTTAACAGAAATTTTTCTTGAAGAGGCGCTAAATCCTAAGGAAAGCGATCAAGTCTATCTCATTATTTTTGAACTTTGGAGACGGCTGCTCCCAGAAAAACAATCGCTCTCGATCTTTTGCGATGAGCTCGACAACCGGATTTTTCTCTACGATAAAGGACAATTGGAAAGCGACGAGCCGATTCAAGACGCTTTGGCCAATCTGAAAGAAATATTGGATGAAAATGTTGACAATGGCGCCGAGCCTGCAGAAATTTTCCAAGCCATTTGCAATTTCTGCGCCCACGATGTCGAAGGATTTTTATACGATTATATTACAGATCTTCTCGATACAGGAAACACTATCTACGCCTCAGAGTTAATTGAAGGGTATTGCCCCTTTACAACCGAGCCGATCTGGTTTGAATTTCTCAAAGCTCGCATGATTTCTTTCACCGATCCGGCCAAAGCGAATGCGGAAATGGCCCGGATTCTCGATCAAAATCCGATTAACGACACCGCTTTTCTCTTTGAAATGCTCAGCTTCCTGGCTGTCAGCGGCGAACACCCCCTTTTTATCGCGGTCATCCAAAAAATTCTCTCACAGATTCAATCGGAAGATGAATTTCAAGAATTGATGGAGATCACAGCCGACTATTACCGGCGACTTGACAAAGACGAAATTGAAGCGGCCATCGAGCGGCTCATGAAGAAAAGGGACAAGAAAACAACAGCCCTAGATCCAAAAGACCCAGATCTTAGAATTTTCGCCGAGGCCTTGAAGTAAATTCAAGGCGGGTTGAAATGGCAGAGCAGCTCAATCATTTTCCCCTCTTTCCTTTCTATGAAATCGACCCCCACAAAAGTTTTTTGATCCATGGTTAGGACAAACTCGAGGATCGACGTATTTCCATCTTGAAAAGCTCGGACGACCTGATAATTTACGGCTTTTGCGTCGGCAAACTGTTGTTGCAGCAGTTCTACGACAGCTCTTTTCCCTTGAACCCATTTCAATGCAGGATCGAACAAGGAAAAATGGTCGTCCAATAATTCTCCGATGCCCAGAGCATCTTTTTTCGTAAAAAAATCTGCAAACAAGAGCGCGCGTTTTTTCAAAGATGCCTCGAGAGTAGCCGACATAATTTTCTCCCGAATTTAGGTGAAAAAATAATCTGCTAAAAGCTATCGTTTTTCTCTACCTTTTTTCATGGAGCCAAGATGGTCAAAACATGGCTGTTGTTTTTAGGAGCAATTATGTGTTCTTTTATCTCTTGCCAAAAACCTGAAAAAAAGGAGCAGAGCCTAAGATTCAGCCTAGTCAAAGAGCCCGTTTCTCTTGACCCCCGGATCGGGAACGAAACCGTCGCTACTCAAATCCATTTCATGCTTTACGAAGGGCTCTTGAAGTTGAATCCCGATATGAGCCTATCGCCCGCACAAGCGAAATCATACGAAATCTCTAACGATCGGACGACCTACACCTTCCATTTGGATAAAGCGACCTGGTCCAATGGAGATCCTGTCACTGCCTACGATTTCGAAAGGAGTTGGAAAAGCCTTCTCAGCCCCAAGTTTCCTTGCCCCGACGCCTACCTGCTCTACTCGATAAAAAATGCTGAAAAAACAAAAAAGGGCGCTGCCTCACTCAATGAGGTCGGCATTCGTGCCTTAGATTCTCAAACGCTCCAGGTTGAGCTCGAGGCCCCCTCACCCTACTTTCTCCAAATAGTAGCCTCATCCGTTCTCCTCCCCGTGCACGAGAGCATCGACGACTCCAAGAATATCGTCTCCAACGGCCCTTTTACTCTCAAAGAATGGAGGCTGAACCAGGAGATCATTCTGGAGAAAAACCCCAGCTATCTCCACGCCTCCGATGTGAAGCTCAACCAGATTGCCATCGAGATCATTCCCAGAGAGATGGCGGCCCTTCATATGTATGCAAGCGGCCACTTCGATCTAGTCGGGGCCCCGCTCTCTCTTTTCCCGACGATTCTGCACGAAGATATCGAGAAGAAGAAATTGGCCTCTGTGTATCCGGTTGCAATGACCAAATTCCTCGCCTTCAATACTGCCTCCTTTCCCTTCAATAACGCCAATCTGCGCCGAGCTTTTGCTTATGCCGTGAGCCGGAAAGAGATCGTAGAGCAGATCACCCAGCTTTATGAAAAAGAGGCTCTCAACATCATCCCTCCCATCCTAGTCCCGAATCAAGAAACCTCCCTTTTTACCGATGACGACGCCAAGAAAGCTAAAGAATATTTTCAAAAGGCCCTAGACGAGCTCAAAGTCCACCCGAAAGATCTAACGGACATCTCCTTCATGTATGTCGCCAGCGAACTGAACCACCTCCTCGCTCAGGAACTCCAAGAGAGATGGTCGAAGCTCTTCGGCGTCCGGATAACGATCGAAGGGATCGACTTCAAGTCTCTCCAAGAGAGATCCAAGACCGGCAAGTACTCCATCGGGATCTTTGTCTGGCTAGCCGACTATGGAGATCCGATGAATATCCTTGAGCGGTTCCAAGATCGGACCAACCATCGGAACTATTCCAAGTGGCAAAGCGCCGAATACAACAAATTGATCCAGCAAGCCCTCCAGGCCCCCGATCGGACCGGATATCTAGCTAAAATCCAAGAGGCGGAGCGGCTTCTCATCGATGAGATGCCGGTCACGGGTCTTTTCCATGACAACTACGTCTTCTTGCTCCATCCCTACGTCCGCGGCTTTGCCGTATCTCCTCTAGGCCACATATATTTTGAGAGGATTTCGATCGACACCGCAAAAAAGAGCTATTGAATGGGCCACTTCCTAACCCGTATAAGCTTCCGGGCCGTCAAGCGGCTGATTCTTGAGCAGCTTTTAGGCATGCTCGCTGCAATTGCTATGATATTTTGTATTGATTGGGTGTCAGGAAGAACACCTAGAGATCTTAAAAGTTTCTTCTGGCTATCCCTTTTGGGACTCGTCATTTTTACCTTTCACCTGTACCGAATTTGGAAAATCCACCGCAACCCCAACAGTTTACGAATTGATGAGACCCATCTCATTTACGGAACCCAAGGAAAAAAATCGCTCCTCATCCCCCTTAGCATCATCGATAAAGTCGTAGAAAAAAAAGATGGGATCGGCCTGGTCTTCAAGAGGGAGTGGAACGATAAAGTGACGATCCTAAATCCCAAACTGTCAGTAGCTCAACTCAAGCAGATGGGGCGGATGAAAAAGTGCGACCTCTTCTTCCAATTTTTCCCCCCGGCGGCCAAATACGCCATCGAAACTGCCCTAGATCAATTGGCTCATAAATAACCCTGTGCTATTAGGGGAACATGAAGAAGCCCCTGTTCCTCCTCCTTCTCTTGGCAAGCGGATGTCATCTGGGGCCCCGCTATGAATCCCCCGTGACCGAATCGCCTACTGACTGGAAAGCTGCTTCCGAGTCGGCGCAGGTTCCCCTTGTCGACAACTGGTGGGAGGTTTTCCAAGACCAGGAGTTAACTCAGTGGCAAAAGCAAGTCATTGAGAAGAATCCGAACCTCTACGTAGCTCTCGAGAAGGTCGCCGAGGCGCGGGCGATCGCCGGCGTCGCCAAATCGACCCTTTATCCTCAGGTCTACGCAAATCCCTCATTCAACAACGTCAATGAGTTGATCGAGCTCTACGGAGTTCCTCAAGGCCTCTTCCCCGGCCTAAAAACAATCACGAGGGTTCATGAACAGACCTATCAGCTTCCCGTCTCGATGGTCTACGAGGTCGATCTCTGGGGAAAATACCGGGGGACCTACAACGCCGCCGCAATCTATGTCCAAGCCCAAGATGAGGCGATGAAAGCCGTTCTCCTAACGCTAACCACCGAGTTTGCCAGCAACTACTACAATGCCCGCTCCTTAGACACTCAGATCGAACTCCTCAAGTCGATTTTAGAACTCCGACGCGAATATCTAGAACTAACCAGCGCCAGATATGAGGCCGGTATCGTCAGCTACCTCGACTATCTCGAAGCTGAGAAAAAACTTTCAGATACCGACGCCGAGTACCAAGATACCGTGCGTCAAAGGACTCTATTTGAAAATGCCATGGCGGCCCTCCTGGGCTTACCCGCTTCCGAATTTAAGATGGACCCCTTGCCCCTCCTCTCCGAGCCGCCCGAAATTCCCGCAGGGCTCCCTTCCGACATCCTCTTAAGACGGCCCGACGTAGCCCAATCGGAGCGGACGATGGCCTCGCTCCACGAATTCATCGGCGTCGCCTACTCGACCTATTTCCCCGCATTCTCCCTCACGAGCGCTCTCGGCTTTTCGAGCCCCGAGCTATCCAACTTCATGACTTGGATGAGCCGGTTGTGGCAGCTTGGAGTCAACATGGCGCAGGTGATCTACAATGCAGGCCGCAGCAGCTCCTACGTCGATGCTGCAGTAGCTCGATTCAACGAAGCCAAAGGGAGCTATGAAAACACTGTCCTCTCTGCTTTCCAAGAAGTTGAAGACGCTCTCACCAACATCGAGCAGCAAGGGAAACAGTACGACTCTCTCAAAGTCTCCTACTCAGCCGCTTCCGAGACTTACACTCTCACCGACCTTCGCTACACAAAAGGGGTTTCCAACTACCTCGACACCATCGACGCCAAGCGGGCCGAGCTCGATACGAAGAGAACCTTTATGAACGTCCTTGGACAACGCTACCAATCCTCCCTCCAATTGATCAAAGCCCTGGGCGGCGGTTGGGAGTCAGCATGCGTTGAAGATAACCCAGCCAGCCAATGCCAGTAGCACCGCTCCCATCACCGTCATGAAAATCTGCTGATACCTCTGCAGATGCGGCACAAATCTCTGATGGGTCAGCATGCAAGAGAGAAACGAAAACCAGCCAAAAGTCACGATCGGAATCGTGGCGCCAAAAGCAATCCTTTGTCCAAAAGAGGTTTCTGGCGTGACGAACTGGGCAAACAAGCTCAGCAAAAACAAAGTCACTTTCGGGTTGAGCAAATTTGTGACGAACCCATCTCTAAACGCTCTATGGTGGATCTTAGCAGGATCCATTTTCCCAGCCTTCCCCATCCCCGCCTTAATCAATTTCAAGCCCAAATAAGCCAGATAGGCAGCTCCGCCAAACTGCAAAAGCGAAAACAGAGCCTCATATTTCTGAATCAAAAAGACGATCCCAGCCACGCAATAGAAGACGTGGATCAAGATGGCCACAGAAATCCCGGCCGTGGCCAAGATGGCCGCCCTTCTCGACCCCGTCAAACCATATCTGACCACGATGGCAAAATCAGGCCCGGGGCTCATCGCCCCCAGCAAGTTAATCAGCGCAAAACCCAACAGCTCAATCATAACGACGCAATTTTACACAAACCCATCATTTATGACTCGGCTGATGCCATGTTCCACCTGCTCTTTCCCGAAATTGATCAGCAAGCCCAACCTAATGCCAGTGAGCCGAAGATACGTAAATAGTTGGACCTGATAGATGGGAAAATCTTTGCCAGTCGCCTTCACTTCGATGATAAGTTGGTTTTCCACAAGTAGATCTAGAAAGAGTGGCTCTCTGGCCGGTGCTCCCTTGTACAGAACAGGAATTGGAACCTGTCTCACCGTATGAAGGCCTCGCATGATGAGTTCTTGGCAAAGCGCCGATTCGTAAACGGTCTCGAGGAGTCCCGGCCCTCCCAAAAGCCTTTGCACCTCAATTGCCGCCGCTATGATTGTATCGGGAAGATCATTTTCCATGTCCACTCCTTGAAGAGTCAAAAATGATAAATGATTATTTTAATTTTTACCAAAAGAAATGCGAGATGAAGGAATGAGGAGGTGAGTGGTAAAGCAGAAAATTGCGGAACGTACTGTAAATCAAACGTTTAAAATTTGCCCGCAAATTTTATGGAATTAAATAATATTTAATATCAATAAATCATTTTAAAAAATCGTGTTGATATGAAATCAATGTTTCTTTTACAACACTCGACTCATAAAAAATTTACAACCGAGTGCATATGGGCAAGATCATTCCTAAAGAGACTCCAGGATTCTGTTTGGCAATCACTCAAGCTTCTTATGAACCTAATCTTAAAAGTTGCAATGGTTTTTTGAGACGACAATACCCAAATGCGGAAGTTCTTGATGAATGCTCAGTCCGTGGCTGGAAGTGTATTTTGGTAAGAAATGAAGGGCGGTTATCAGTTGCCTTTCAAGGCACTGACAAGTGGCACCACTGGTTGGGAAATATATGGCATCAAATGTTTGGAGCATTCAACCCCAGCATAAGAACGTTTGAGAAGCAATTTGATGCTTGGGAAAGATTGCATAATTCAAAAATTGAATTATTTACAGCCCATTCAGGCGGAACGCCCCCGGCTCTGGCTGTTCGCAAAACCCAAGATGTTGCTCGGGTCATTTTTAATGGACACAAAGCCTGTACTGAAGGTTCGCACATTAGTTTTCTTACATCAGGCGATGTATTGAATATCATGGATATGGCTCTGACTGGGGATCCAAGAGCAGATATAAATAATCATTTTGTATTAGGACGCGGAGGTCATGGAGTCGATCAATTCGAGCCTTATTTTCAAAATGCAACATGGGATCAATTCCAAAATTCATTGAACACATCTGAGAGAAGCTGGAATGCGACCCAGCAGCTTTGCGATCAATTGGAGTCAGGCGAAATTCAATTAACTCTTCGAGCTCTTGATCCCTTAAACCAGGATCTGAATGCAAGAGCCGAGATGATAGCAAGCGCTGAAAGATCCAAAGTATTTATGGAGCAATTTGACAGAGCTACACGAGCAATGGCTTCCAAACTGCAGATTTTGATGGATCAAGCAGCAAATGAAAATAGGCGATTAACAGAACTTAACCATGAAGCTCAAGATATTGAACGCCAAGAAAATTTGGCTCAAGATCAAATAAGTGGAGTGCAAAGGGGGACTAACTACGCAGCCCTGCTCCACACTGTAGAAATGCATAGGCACCCGAGAGCTGGAAGACATGTAATAGATGAAATCCGAGAATTGAGTAAGTGCTATCAAATTCAAATGCAAAGGCTGATAAAATCGCTGGGGCACGGACAGGACGTAGATGCTGAAATAAGAAAGCAATTTACCAAACTGCGCAATGAAAATGGCCTTCAGTTAGAAAAATACCGTGAGCTGCTGCATCTTCAGAGATCCATCGGTAAGAAATATCGGAAGCTTCAAATTCTTTGTAAGACTATTGAGACAATTGGTTCGCTCAGTCCCGATTGGCGAATCGTCTCTAGCATTACCGCCTCAGTAGCCGAGACAATTTTGCATTACGCATATACAAAAGAATCTAACGCAGTAGATAAAAGAATTTCAATACAGTCTCGAAATTTACAAAGAAATTTGAACTCGCAGCAAGAACTGGGCAGACTTGCTGAAACTAACCACGCAGGCAGGGAAATGAATACTCGAGCTGTAGTTAGAATGGTAAGCGAAATATCCCAAGATCCCTACCAAATTGAACCATCTTCTCAAATACAGCTCTTGTCGGACGGCGTAAAAGTTCTCCAAAACGAAATAGATCGGCGTCATGCTCTCATACAGGAGAAAGAACAGGAAGTTGATCGTGATAAAAAAGAAATCGCCAAATTGGAATCAGAAGAGGTGCAGCTGACACTTGAAAAACGGGGTCAGAAGAAAGAAAAAAGGGTCAAAATCGAAGATAAAGTCAACAAAAAGCAGTCTGAACGAGCGAATTTAGGGGTTCAACTACTAAGCAATGAAATTATTATTCAACAACAAAAAGATGAAATGGAGGTTTACAAGGATGAACTAAATAAGAATCAGAACGCTTTAAGTGAAGCTCGGGAATCTGAACCATACCGAAAATTTGTTTGGTCGATTATCAAAGTGAGCACGCAATTCTTTTCAAGTGCATCAGAAAATAGAAGTAAAACCATGAACGAAGTCCAGGCTGCAATCAGGCTTTATGAAGAAGCGACAGCTTTTGAGCGGCGTACAATGGGAGAATTGCTAGGCAATATTCACCAACTGGCTTTAGCCTGCGGCTATCAAGGGCATGCAATTGAGGCCCTAAGTGCTGGGTATCAGCTGTTCCATCAAGCTCGCTATTGGATAACAGTGGGAGTTCCGAGCGCTCTGGAATTAATCAAGAATTACAAACCAAATGTCGCGATGTCCGTCGCAGAGATAGGCTTAGGCATTGCCTCTTTCATCAATCCAGCTATAAGCCTTGTTCTAGCAGGGGTCCAGCTAATCAATGCTATCAGAGCGATGTGTGTGAAGGAAAAAGAGAAATCGCCTTATCAAATTCTTTTTGAGGAGATTAATAAGCGACTTGTTGAATTGGACAAAAGCATACGTGAAGCTTTAGATAAGCGAATTGAGGAACTTCAGGAGGATGTTCAGAAAAGGGTTATTGAGCTTAGGGAGCTGCTGGCACGTTCAACTTCATTTCTTAGCCATCAAATTGAAGAATTTAAAAATGAAAATCGGAGAGAACATGCACAAAAGGAAATTGATGATTCTGTTAGCAAATGGGAAATGTTAGATGCCACAAATCGCAATAAATTTTTAAGTATTTGGGGCAGTGGATTGAGGAGAGGACGAAGGCCTAAGCAGAATGAATTTGAAAGTGATGAAAAAGATCCATCTCCCGAAAAAAGAGTGCCAGTTGATCCCAATATAAATAAATTGCAAAATGTTTTAAGTGAATTTGATTTTGACCTGTCGACTAAAATAAGTTCGATCACAGCGAACAGCCTTGTTTTAGATTTGTTGTCAAAGTTAAGCCCAGATAAACTTGATATCTTTGTTCAAACTTTAGGGCATGCTCTGGGAGAGGCTAGTACGCCCAATCTGCACCAAACACTCATGATATGTGCCCAACTTTTTGAAATGTTGATGAGGTTAAAGGATTCAGAAGGATTAGAATATATCCTTAACAATAAAAAATTGAGGTTAGATTTATCTTTAATATGCAATAGAATGGTAGTTCAGTTTAATTCAATTGGAGTATTAAGTAGTAAAATTCCTGACATTATTAAAGAAATTGATATTTTAAAACGTAGAATGTTTCAGCAGATTCATCAGGTTCCTTACCATAGATATGCTTCGAATGAC
The DNA here is from genome assembly GCA_018239895.1 of Verrucomicrobiota bacterium. Taxonomy (GTDB): domain Bacteria; phylum Chlamydiota; class Chlamydiia; order Chlamydiales; family SM23-39; genus SZAS-17. The sequence goes on along the minus strand of JAFEGL010000003.1, from coordinate 154,642 downwards.
ACCAGCGCGACAGTTCGGGGGTTTGATTGGGAAGTTCTTAGAAATCTATCTGCCGACCAGAAATTTTATGTGCACACAGAATTTACACGTAACTTTCCAGCCAGGATGAGAAAGCTTCAGAGCGCCTTGGAGCCAGCATATAAAAGACATTTTCAAATCGGAACAAATTACAAATTATGCAAAGTTTTCAGCCTTGGATTCTGGTGGGCTGGGAAATCCAACGATTGGATTCATAGCAAACAATATTCAGAATTTTTCTCCAAGACTTGGTCTTCTATGCAAAGTCCTGAAATGTTACTTAGACCTTCTGAAAAAAGTGAAATGCAAGTGTTCCAAAGGGCAGTGAGAGATCTTAGAGTTGGGAGTTCTAAATCGCAGGAGGATGGACTTAAAAAACTGAAGGCAAAAACTTATCATTTAGGAATGGATCTCAAAAACAGGGAAATTGTCTGGCGATCTCAAATGAAGAATCATGATGTTTCTTTAGCTAGATTCGTTGTAGAAGATTCAACAACTAAATATGAACTACATTCAAATCAAGGTTTTGATGATAACGTCATTCAGAGCATCCGTGCAACTCAAGGCGTTCCTTATGCTGAATATCGACAGTCTCTTGAAGATTTGATAAAAGGTTATCGGTTAGCTCTCGACATTCTTATCCAGGGGCAACGCATCGACCCAAGAAGCAGTCCCCTTCATGTTCTAGATCAGGGATTCATTGTTGGAAGCATCAACCCAAGTGAAGTGCCGATTGTCCTGCCTCGGAAACTGATCGCTCATATTTCTAAAAATTTAAATCCTCCGCTTCATCTTTTTGACAGTTTGCCTGGTCATAAATATATGTTTAGGTACGAATTTTCTGTAAGAACGAGAGAGCTAATATTGCATTTGCAGGTAGTATCACCTTCTCATCAGGAACCACACGATTTTGCGAAATTTAGACTTGCAATTTTTGATCCTATTACTGTTGAATCATTTAAACCTGATTTGACATCTGATAAACCATTCAATCCCAGTGAATTTTTAATTCAAGCTCTATATGGATCTTATGCGCAAAATCCTTTAGGTCTTCCAGGAGCGAATAGCTTTCGCCTCCCACATGGGCCTGTAGTCCCCAATGAGATGCCTTTTACGGGACTTTATGAACTTTGGAGACATTATCCTGATAGAATGATCATTTATCACTCTCAATACAAAACTCCTGAATCTCAAGATCAACAGTTTGTAGGAAACTCAATTGTCTCTGAACCCTCAGTGGATTATATCCAAGTGATTCAAGCGATCGATAAACATAGAAGCGAGACCGGCGTTCTAGAAGTTGAATATATACGCAAATACAATCTTTTAAAAACGTTGATTCGACTTTGTTCTGGCGAAGAAGCTGAAAGGACTCAATATAGTCTCGAGCATGATTTTGAACTTTTTGCACCTGATAGACTGCAGACTCTGCATGAGTTGGGTGAATTAGCTCCCTTATCACAAGACAGATTGCATGAATTTTCTGAAAATATTCTCGAAAGGCCGAGCGAGTTTGTGCGCAAACTGGCTCAAGTTCAGGGAAACCTGCTTAACGTCATCGATTGGTTAAAAGGATCATCAGGCCTAAATATAACGACGAAGCCTCTTGCTTATATGTCTGAAGATGGGAATGAAAAACTTTTAATCGATTCTTTCTCTTCTTTTTACGAACCGACTTCTGTCGAAACAGTTACACTTGAATTTAGGAAGCAAAAAAAGATTTTTCATCTTTTTAATACTGCTTCAAGCGGAGCTAGCGCCCTACATGCCCTTTTAGGAAGCAGTGTTGATGGAGTATACCAAATGAGAGATTGTAGAGAAACATATGTAGAACACTTCCGAGCTAAGTATGAAAGGTTAAAACCATCAATCGACCCACATTTAGTTGAGTTTGTTGAGAATTTTTTAAACAATCAGCGAGATTCTCGTTTCATGTATTTTCATTCGATTTTACCTAGAAGTATTTTGCCTCTGATCGACGCGTGGAATGCAACCTCTGATATGCAAAAGAAAGGGATTATTTGCCTTGAATTTATCAATAAATATGAATTCTTGGATTGCTATCTAAGCACTTGTCTAAATGATGAGAACACTCTTTCAAAAATAGAGATAGCTATTGCCTGTCAACTCTTTAACAAATCTGCTTTGCTTTATAGAGGTAGCGTGGGAAGTCAATATGAGTTGATGGGGTCTTATGGTAATCGAGAGAATGAGCACGTTGAAATTTTCGATTGGGATGGGTTTTATTACCGTGCAAATTTACAAAGTATATAAGGAGTAGTGTTATGGTTTCAGCTTTAAATATTCGCAATAATGTATGTAATTCATTTCTCAACTATAGCGACTACATACCTTTCTTAAGCTCTGCAACGAATGCGGCTGCAATATCCGTCCTATTGTGTGGATCGAAAAGAAGTGCCAAAATTAATCAAAAAAAATACTTCTACGAATACATTCAGAGTAAATCAATGTTTAGATGTATAGTTCTTCTTGTGCCGATAATAGGAAATATAATTGTTGTAGTTCACGATTTGATTGCTTTATTTATTTGTAAGCATAAATCCGAGATTAGCCCCCAGCCACTTGTTGATCCAGTCCATTTGTTTGAGACATTTCAGCCAGTTACTATAGGAGATCCTTCGCTGCCGAAGAATAACGCTCAAGAAGATGAAGAGGATTTAAAACGCTTTTGTGTATCAATAAATAAATCGAAATTCAATGAAAAATCAGCACAACTACTTTGGGAATCTTCTAATGTAGATTTTGAAGATGAATCTAGGTTAAAAAGAAGAGATTTTTATACTAGTATGAGCAGGTTATTCAATGGCCACCCTATTGAAAATATGCAAAATATTATCAACGTTTGGTTCAGTTATGTATATAGCTCTTTGGAAAATGGTATTCATAAGCTTAAAAAAAGCGGACAAAATATTGAATACACCCGTTTAGTCCCTCTCAATGTAGCTGTTGAAAATCCAACTCTTTACACACGTTTGTTAAGCCTTGAAGCGCTTGTTCCACAACCAGTTCCGAATTGTTGTTTAGTATTAAATGCCGTTCGTCATTTTTTTCAATTGATTCAAAAAGTGCTAGCTACATATCCAGGCGATAGCCGTGTAAGAAATTTGATTCTGAAGAACAGGAGTGAATTAATCGCTGCGTGTATTGCCTTGAAAACTTTTATGTCTGAGTTATTTGAATGTCAATATAAAATAATAGATGTCTTTATTAATTGGCGTAGGGTTCGATTTGCACTTGCGAGTGAAATTTTATCTTATATTGAACCTTACGAAGATCGGAAGAGGGAGGTGTTGCCAATTATAAATAGATTCTATTTAAGCAAAGTTGAATGGGATAAAGAAATTGTTGGATCTAAAAAATTCTATTTAAGAAGCCAGTTTACTCAAAGGGATTTTGGGGCTAAATTGACGCCTTTGGCGGATGAAATGGTCAGAGGGTATGCAAAAATTAAATCGGCATGGCTTGGTGTCGACAAGAGATGGTTGCAACGTACTTGGAAAAGAGAAATCCGTTCTATTCAAACGGTGCGGCAACTGGCCGATAGACCTGTGGTAGAGGTCCAGAAAACTCAAAAACACCGAATTCTCAGAAAATATGTTGAAGAAGCATTTATGCAAAGTCAACTAGTCTTCGACTTGAAATCAAGGCAAATAAAATGGATTAAAGAAAATAATGACGGAAATTTCTCAATTCCATTGGGGACAATAACTTCAATCGTAGATGACCCTCAAAATGGACTTTTTATTTCAAGAAATCAAACTTTAGCTCCTCAAATTCTTGATGCGATTGAAGCTCAGGGCTCCCCCCCACCCAACTATGACCAAAGTCTGAGGCTTTTGCTGGATGAGTATCGGAGTTGCATTACAAAGAGGATTGAGGGGCAACCTCTTGATTTAAGAAATCCTCTTGCACCCTTATCGAATGGTAGAGTTATTCCTGGAGTGAAAAGGGGGGCTGTTCCTCTTATTTTCCCGGAGGAATTCATGACGCAAATGGAAGATAGAATTAAGGAGGCTGAGAAATATGTGATGCAAGTAGAAGGGAGAACTCTGGTTCCATTTTATGATTTCTCCGTCGAAACTGGTGAACTTAAGATAATATTTAAGGCAACATATGATCGTTATAGGAAGGACCCAAATTTTTTGGGATTAGATGCATTTATTGATTATACCAATTATGTCGCCATTTATACCGTTGCTAAATTTGATCCTTTAACTATTAGGTCTTTTTCCCCTGATTTATATTCTGAAAATATAGAGGAAAAAGATTATTCTCTACCTGGTCAGGCTGATAAGATCTATTATAATCCAAGAGTGAATTCGTTGGAATTTAATACGAATGAATTTCTGCTTCAGGCTTTTTATGGATCTTTGATTGACCCCATTTTGGGAATGCCAGGAACAAATTCATTTCAATTGACTCCAGAATTTGTTCAAGTACCTAAAAGAGAACCTACGAAGATGGGCAAAGGATTGTCTTCCCCTGCAGAGGTCGCTTTTCCTGGCTGCTATCGGCTCTGGGAAGGTAATCCCAGCAGGACTATCACTTTTAATAGCTCTCTTTATGATGGGTCAGAACACTCTTTTGAACAGATGCTAAAAACTGAAAACGATTCATACAATGCTTGTCAGGATGCTTTGAAGAGATGCGGAGATATCAACGATTTGAGAGACGAAGATAAAAGACTGTTTCATGTGCTGCAGGGGCTGGTTAGGTTGTGCTCGAGTGAAAAATGGGAAAACGTAAAAAAAGAGCTTGAGGATTTGGGCTTGCCAGAAGATCCCGAGGTTGTGTTTCACAATCCAGGTATGCCCCAAGTGAATGACTCTCCTTTACTTTCTCTTTTTCAAAGAATACTCGCCAATTTAAGTAGTGAATATCAAGAGTTATACGAATCTGCGCCCAAATTGAACGGGGTTATTGAGATGTTACGAGAAATCCAATAATTGGGTTTTTATGAACTGAAGCGGCGGCGGAAGAAGCGGGCGGCGGCGGCGAGGTTGAAGAGGGCGATGAGGCAGAGGGGCAAGGTGTTTTGGAGGATGGCTTCGGGGGGTATTGCCTTGAGGAAGATGCCGCGGGATATGTACATGAAGTAGCGGGTCGGATTCAGGTAGGTGGCGTACTGGAGCCAGGTCGGCATGTTTTCGATCGGGGTTGCGAACCCGGAGAGGAGGATCGAGGGGGTGAGGAAGATGAAGGCGCCGAGGATGGCTTGCTGCTGGGTGGAACAGAGGGCGGAAATGAAGAGGCCGACGCCGGTGATCGCTGTGACGTAAATGAACATGCTGAAGTAGAGGAGAAGGAGCGAGCCTTCGAAGGGGATCCGGAATATGAAAAGGATCGCGAGGACGATGATGGTCCCTTCTGCGAGGCCGATGAGGATGGAGGGGATGGTTTTGCCGATGAGGATCTCGGAGGGGACGAGAGGCGAAACGAGGAGCTGGTCGAAGGTGCCGAGTTCCCGCTCGCGGGCGACCGAGAGCCCAGTGATGAGGAGGGCCTCGACCATGGTGAGCACGGCGAGGAGGCCAGGCACGGTGAACCAGTAGTAGAGGAGATTCGGATTGAACCAGTTGCGGGGAAAAAGTTCGATCTTTTCGAGATGGATGTTTTCCTTGTTTGTGAAATCGAGGGCAAAACGGTTGACGATTGTCGTTATGTAGCCGGCGACGACTTGGGCTGTGTTCGATTTGCGGCCGTCGAGGATCATTTGGACGGTCGCTTGTGAACGGGAGTTGAGTTTTCTGGAAAACTCTTCGTCGATCGAGATGACGAGGGGCCCTTTTTGGTTGTCGATGAATGGGGTCGACTCTTCGACGGAAGAGAGGTAGACGACGTGGGAGAAGGTAGGAGATCCGACAATTCTTTGCACGAGCTCGAATCCTTGCTCTCCGTTGTCCCGATTGATGATTCCTATGGTCACATTCTGTACGTCAAGGGTCGCTGCAAAGGCGAAAATGAAGAGTTGCCAGAGCGGGGGGAAAATCAAGATGAAGCGGCTTTTCTTGTCCCGCCAAACGGCAATGAGTTCTTTGATGATGAGAGAGAAAATCCGGTTCAATCGAGCCTCTTGACGGTTTTATGGGCCGTGTAAAGGAAGAGGAAGAGGCCGAGAGCAGCCATCATGGCCATGTTGTAGAGAATGAGTTCCCAGACGTTGCCTGCGAGAAAAATGGTTTGGAGACAGGAGACGTAGTATCTGGCGGGGATGATGTAGGTCATGCACCGGATGAAAAATGGCATGCTCGAGATCTCGAAGATGAATCCGGAGAGCATGAAGGCGGGCAAAAAGGCGGAGATGAGGGCGGCTTGGGAAGCGACGAACTGATTTTTGGAGGCGGTCGAGATGAGAAGCCCTAATCCGAGGGCGGTCCACAAGAAGATCATTGTTGTGAAGGCGAGGAGAACCCAAGAGCCTCGGAGTGGGACATGGTAGAGAAATAGGGCGATGGATGTGGAAAAGATGAAGGAGATCATCCCGAGGATAAAGTAGGAGAGGAGCTTGCCGAGGACGAGCTCTGTGATGGTGACTGGGGTCGCCATGAGAGATTCCATCGTTCCCCTTTCCCATTCTCTAGCCACGACGAGCGAGGTGAGCAGGGTTCCGATCAGAGTCATGATGAGGGCGATCGATCCTGGAATGAGGAAGTTCCGGCTCTCTAGTTCTTCATTGAACCAGTATCTCGGCTCAAGGTTGACGAGAGATAGATCGTTCCAGTCGCTGCTGATTTTCTCTTGCACCAGCCAGTTTTGAAAAGCAGACCGGACGTAGTTTTGGACAAAATTCGCTGTGTTTGGTTCGCTTCCGTCGGCAATCACTTGGATCGGCGCTATCTGATCGGTCCGCTGGCGAAATGAAGAAAAATAGGAGGGGATCACGACGATGCCTCGAATCGTTCCGTCGATGAGTTCTCGGTTGAATTCGTTTCGATCGCGACCGATTCGGATGGAAAAATAATCTGAATCGGTCAGAGATTTTGTGAAACTTTGGGCGTCGGGTGATGTGTCTTCTAGAACTAGGCCGATTTTTAGATGCTTGTAATCGAGTGAAATGCCGTAGCCGTAGATGAAAAGGAGAATCGCAGGGAGGACGAGGCTGATCAAGATGCTGCTGGGATCTCGGATGATTTGATAAAATTCTTTCACCACCAGAGCTTTGAGTCGTCTCATTTCGTAAGCCGTTTTTCCTCAAGGAATCAAACGGCTTGTTATTTTGCAAATCGAAATTCAGTTGATTAATTTTCTATTTACCAAAAATTTACCATTTCTTCATGCTTTTGGAAAGTTCAGGAGGTCGTTATGCATTTCCCCACGGCTACTTCACAAGCGCCAGTTCAATGGTCCCTGCCCAGAATTAACGAGGGCGATATAAGAAAGTTGGAAAATGTTTTGAGGGAGATGATCCCCTCTATTTCTCCCCAGGATCCACAATTCGGGGATTTAATGAGGAGATGCAATACCCTGCAAGCGACTGTAAACTTGTTGAAACTTCAAATCGACGATATATCTGCAGTCTGGGAGCAAAAAAAGGCTCAAAGAGCTCAGATAAATCCTCAAGTTTTTTTCACTTCCGACAAACCTCCTTCTCAAAGCGAACAAAATTATATTGCGACTTACTTGAATTTTGAATTGGATCAATGTTTTGAAAATAAGGATTCACCAAACCTGAGTGACTTTGTCGAGCAAGCGGTGCTTAAATGCAGACAGATGCACGATCAAATGGATCCGCAAGGAAAAAATATTTCCTTTGCGTACGTTCTGAATTCGTCTCAGATTCGATCTAAAATCGAGCAAAGATTCGGAGGCGCCTATTTTCAAGCGATTTATCTTGTCTACACGCAGCCTGAAATTCCTGCCAAACAGTTTTCTTCAGTTCGTCCAATGAGCGAAATGGATCTATTGTCAGCGATAGCACATCCTCAGACACCATCTAGTAATGGTTTCTCTCCCATGTGCACAAGCGTTGGATCTTCTAACCCTGTTTCAATCACAGAGGAGTTCTCTTTGGGAGGGAATAGCACTGGAATGCTCCCTCTTTTAGAGGAACGACCTATTTTTGAAGACCCTTTTTCTGGTCAAAATTTTGAATGAGATAGACAAAGGCGTCTTCCAAAGTGGGAGTTGGCTGTTCTGGAGTTTTAGCTAGCTCTTTGAGGGAATCGGGCGTGCCGATATGGATCAGGCGGCTTTGATAAATGAGGCCGATCCGGTCGCAATATTCGGCCTCATCCATGAAGTGGGTCGTGACGATCACGGTGCACCCTTTTTCGACGAGTCCGTTGATGTGGTTCCAAAATTCTCGGCGGGTGATTGGGTCGACTCCCGAGGTGGGCTCGTCGAGAAAGAGGACTTCGGGGCGGTGCATCACGGAGCAAGCGAGGGCGAGACGCTGCTTGAACCCGAGAGGAAGCTGAGAGGCCGATTCGTTGAGGTAGGGGGCAAAGCCGAAGATCTCAATCATTTCTTCGATTGTTTTACTACGATTAGACCCGGTCAGGTTGTAGATCCCTGAAAAGAACTCGAGATTTTGCTGGACGCTCAGGCCGCCGTAGAGAGAAAACTTCTGGGCCATGTAGCCGATGTGGGAGCGGGCTTCCGATGGGGCAGTTTCTAGGCTGCGGCCTCCGACATAGGCGTGGCCAGAAGTGGGTTTAAGGAGGCCACAGAGCATTTTGAACGTGGTCGATTTCCCAGCTCCGTTGGGGCCTAAAAGACCGAAGACTTCGCCCCGCGTTACTTGGAAGGTGACGTGGTCGACGGCAGTAAAAGAGCCGAATTTGCGCGTCAGATCTTTGGCTTCGACTTCAATGGATTCTTTTGAAGCAATGGGCGGGGTCTTCTCGGCGAGCTCCGACCTTCCGCCTGGGCCGCCGCCTAAAATATCTATGAAAGCATCCTCGAAGCGAGGCGGGCATGGAGTCCAGGAGGGGTCTGGTTCGGTTGCGACGACTCTTACGCTGCTTCCTTGGATGACCCCGTCTTCCACGTTTTTTTGATTGAGCAGGTTCATGAGGAAGTTGCGCCTGCTGCCGGAGATATTTTGGATTTTAAATGTCTTTCCTTGGACCTTTTCTGTGAGGTGGGCTGGAGGCCCGCAGTAGAGAAGTTTCCCTTCGTTGAGAAGGAGGGTGATGTCGGCTTTTTCAGCCTCATCGAGATAGGATGTGCTCCAAACGACTGTGATCCCTTCGGCTAAAAACTCTTGCATCATCGACCAAAGTTCGCGGCGGGAAACGGGGTCGACGCCGACGCTCGGCTCATCGAGGAGAAGTAGAGTGGGTTTTCGGATGAGGGTGCAGGCAAGGCCCAATTTCTGCTTCATACCGCCAGAGAGAGCCCCCGCAAGCCGATCTTGAAAAGGGGCGAGGTTCATCATTCCAAGTAATTTTTTAAACGTCTCTTTTCTTTCTGGGCCGACAACTCCTTGCAGGTCTGCGTAGAGGGTGAGGTTTTGGATGACGGTGAGGTCTTCGTAGAGGCCGAATCGCTGAGGCATGTAGCCGATTCGCTTGTGGAGTTCATCCTGATTTTTAACGGTGTCTAAGCCGTCGATGACGATCTCGCCAGCGGTGGGCAAAAGGAGGCCAGCCATCAGGCGGATCAGCGTCGTTTTTCCAGCTCCGTCGGGTCCCGCCAGTGCAGCAAAGGCCCCTTTTGGAATGGAGGCGTTAATCTGATCCAGAGCCTTTTGGTTCTTGAACTCTTTGCTTAAGTTCCGGATATGGACGAGGTCGCTCACTTTTCTTTTCTTGTTTTGGATGTAACTTGACGGTGACAGGCATCCCTTGCTTCAAACACCAATCGGGATTGTCTGCATAGATGCGAATCCGGTAGACGAGATCGGTCCTCAACTGAGTTGTCTCGACGGTTTTTGGCGTAAACTCCGCCACGGGAGAGATAAAGCCGATCGTCCCTTTGTAGACTTTCCCATTTTTGGTATCGGTGTGGACTTCGGCTTCCATTCCGGGATAGATCACGCCGAGAAGCGGCTCCGGTACGTAGGCGCGGATCCAAACAGGAGACAAGAGAGAAAGCGTATAGACAGGCTCTCCCTGCAAGACGACAGTGCCAGGTTCCCTCACTCGGGTCAAAATTGTTCCGTCGGCGGGGCAATAGGCTTTGGTGTTATTGAGGTCGGTTTGAGCCACTCCGAGAGAAGCCGCAGCTTCTTTCAATTTCTCCAAATCTACATCGCGGGCTGTCAGAGCGTTTTCATAATCTTCTTCGGAGACGCCCCCAATTTCTACCAGTTCTTGCCGTCTCTTAAAAATTTGCTCAGCATTTTCAAGAGAAAATTGGGAAGCTTTGAGAGCCGCTTCTGCTTTGATCACTTGGTCTGCGTAGGGCTGTGGATCGATGGAAGCCATCAGGGCTCCCTTCGGCACAAAATCCCCCTCTTCAAAAGGCATCGAATCGACTCGGCCATAGACCCGAAATCCGATGTCGACTTGTCTTACATCGACGTTTCCGTAGAGAGTGATCACCCCCTCATTTTTCTTTCCTGACTGCAATAAAAAAATGCAATAAGCAAGTGCGCCGATCAACAAAAAGAAAAAGAGAAGAAAGGAGATCTTTCCCAATTGCTTCATAAATCGGTTTTTAATTACTTTCCGTTCAGATTGTCAAGAGATAAGGGAATGCTCCAATTTATTACTCTTTTTTGTATACTCGCTTCAACATATTATGGGGGCACTGCAAACATGAGAAGAACTCCCGAAGAAGCGTTGAAGACGTTGATGGATGGCAACGAGCGCTTTGCCACCGATCAATCGCTCCATCCTGATCGGACGAGCGAGAGGCGTCAAGAAACGGCGCAGGTGCAAGAGCCATTTGCGATCATTCTAGGTTGCTCCGATTCGAGAGTTTCGCCCGAAATTTTGTTTGATCAAGGGATCGGCGATCTTTTCATCGTTAGAGTGGCTGGGAATGTGCTCGGTCCCGTCGAGCTCGACAGCATCGATTTCTCAGCTTTTTATCTCCACTCTTCGCTCATCATGGTGCTAGGCCATGAAAACTGCGGGGCTGTGACCGCTGTCATCAGCGGGCAGACCAAATCGATCGAAGCGGTCGCCAATTTGATCCAACCTGCCGCTTTCAAAACCCGCCACCAAAAAGAGAACCGGCTCGAAAATACGATTAAAGAAAACGTCAGAATCGTAGTCAAGCAGCTGAAAAATTCACCTGTGATTGCTGAGTTGATTCGGCAGAAGAAAATCGACGTCGTGGGGGGCTATTACAACTTCCACACGGGGGAAGTTGAGTTGATCACGCAATCGCAATCGGATTGAAACGCAAATAATCGCAAGAGGTCAGCACATAGCGGATCCCCCTTTTCTCTCCGAAAAGGGTGTGGCCCGATTTGATGTTGTGCAAGTGGCCGAAGACGCAGACATCGATCTTGTGCTTTTCTAGAATTTCAGAAGCGCGGGATGGATTCATATCGGATCCGATTGGAGGATAGTGGGTCATCGCGATCCGCATTGTGGCCGACTTGTCGAGGGCCGATAAGCTCATCTCAAGCCGTTGGAGTTCCCGTTCAAAAATTTTATCTGATAGATCTTCTTGGATCAGCTCCTCTTTGTCCTTCGCTTTCGGATTCTCCCGGAAGTCGATGAAGGAACCGAAATGGTATTCGGGAGTGTCCCAGAGGCGGGCGCCGCCGACGGCGATCCCCTTCCAAAGGAAGGCGTTGTTTTGGATGATGTGGATCGAGGGGGGCAGCACTTCGGTGATTTTTTTCAAAGAACCCCACCAGTAGTCGTGATTCCCTTTGATCATGACCTTTGTTCCGGGCAGCTCATGGATCCACTGAAGATCGGGGACAACCTCATCGATTTTCATTGCCCAGGAGATGTCCCCCGGAATCAGAACGAGATCTTCTGGAGCGATCGTCCGGCGCCAATTTTCGCCGATTTTATTCGCATGGCTCTCCCAATCGGGACCGAAAATGTCCATGCTTTTATTCGCAACGCCGAAACTTAAGTGAAGATCGCCAATGGCCCAAATTTTCATAATACAAAATTGTCTGGCAAAACGGTCCCTGCGATCACGATGATGATCCCATCGCGGATGAAAATTCCATCCCCATCGTAGTGGCTTAGGTTATCTTTGTTGATGAGCTTTACGTTGTTGCCGATCCGAACATGTTCATCGATAATGGCCTTTTCAATCAAACAATTTTCCCCGACCCAGAAGTCGTGCGCGATGGCCTTCCCTTCGCGGATGGGTGGCATATAGAAGTGGTTGCCCATCATGATCGTCTCGCGCAAAATGCTCCCTTGTTTGATGTGGGAGCGGAGTCCAATGACGCAGTGGGTGATCTCTTCCGCTTCTATGATGCTTCCTTCGCAGATGATCGAGTGGGTGATTTTGGTCTGCTTGATTTTAGGTCCAGGAAGATAAGTCGGCCGGGCGTAGATTGGGTTTTTTTCATCGTAGGTATTAAGACCGTCGTTTGATTTGGTGAGGATCAAATTTGCATCGTAATACGAGCCGACCGTTCCAATATCTTCCCAGTAACCGTGGTAGACAAAAGCGTATGTTTTCTTTTTCTCGACAGCCGATTGGATGATATGCCTGCCAAAATCTTCCCGGTTGTCGTTTTGCAAGAGGTTGATGAGAGTATCTCTGTGGAACACGTAGATCCCCATCGAGCCGAGAAAGCATCTTTCTTTGGGTGGTTTGATCTGATGGCGGGAGAAAAAAGGTTTGTCCAATTCAAAGTGGTGAAGGAGCTCTTCTGTTGAAGGTTTCTCGTGGAATTCGAGGATCTTTTGATCATTGTCGATCCGAAGAAGGCCCATGCGGCGAGCCTCTTTTTCATGGACGGGGAGAGAGGCGATGGTGAGGTCGGCTTTCTCTTTTTGAGCGAAATTGACCATGCTTTGAAAATTGATATTGTAAAGCTGATCCCCGCAGAGGATGAGAAAATAATCTGCAGAGGATTTGAGGATTGTCGGCAATTTTTTTCTCACCGCGTCGGCCGTTCCGGCAAACCACTCTTTTTCCCCCTTTTCGTTCATTTCAGGAGTGAGGAAATCAACCGAGCCGTGGTTGTAGCCATCGAAACGATACGTCTGAGTAATGTGGTGCTGCAGCTCGTCTGAAAGATACTGCGCAATGACAAAGATCTGACGAAAATCGGAGTTGATCGAGTTGGAGATAGGGATGTCGATCAAACGGTATCGGCCGCCGTAGGAGACAGCGGGCTTGGAGTGGTGGAGGGTCAACGGGTGCAAACGGGTCCCTTGTCCACCAGCTAAAATGATCGTAGCGACTTGAATGGGCTTGCGGGGCATAAACCGCACAATAATGGCCGATGATTTCTTCGGCTACGATTTTAAAAAGGGCCGGGCCCGAAATTCCGGAGAAAATAGTCGCAGATGCCTCTCAGAGAGGCTCTGGCTTTGGTTTTGTAGGGGCCAAAAGACTCTCGAATCAAACGGAAAATCAAAGGGATAAGGAAGGTTCTCGCGAGCGAGATGTTTTGTCGCCAAGAGAGGTTTTTTTCCATCCAGAGGAGTCGGTTTCGGTGAAAATAGTAAGACCACATGGCCCCCTCTCTGCCTCCCTGGAAGGAGCGGGAGATCTTATGCCAGACTTTTACTTGCGGCACAAAAAGGCAGGAAAAGCCCATTTTTCTCATCCTTGAGCACCAGTCGACCTCTTCCCAATTGAGGAAGAATCGGGGGTCCATGAGACCGATTTTGCGAATTTGGGAACTTCGGAGAAACAGAGCGCATCCGCAGAGAAAATCGGTCTCCTCGATCGATCTTTTTGGCGCTTGACTCTCTTCTACGTTCCAATCGCGAAAGAGCCATTGGACACCCCGAGAATCCCAGTCGGCGCCGCCGTACCAAATCGTCGATGGGGCATCGTAGAAGTAGGTTTTGGCCCCAAAAGCTGCGGCGTGCAAATGAGTTTCGGCCGTTTGGCGAAAAGTCGAGAGAGTATCTTTTGCGACGACTGCATCGTTATTTAAGAGGAAGAGATAGGCGGCGTCTTGATTTAAGGCTATTTCGATGGCCCGGTTGTTCCCCTCCGCAAATCCTAAATTTTTTTTGTTTTCGATGTATGCGGCTTGAGGATATTGTGACTGGATGAGGGGCAGCGAGCCGTCGGTCGAGCCGTTATCTGCGACGAAAACCTTGAAATTTTCATCGTCCGATTGATAGACCGAGGCGAGACATTCCAATGTATCGGGGGCGTTATTCCAATTGAGGATGATGACGGCGATCATACAACCGTTTTGCCTGGCAAATTTTTTTTTAACAAGGGATGAAGATGTTTGCTTTTGTTCGGAGACATGAGGAGTGGGGCGGAGATCTCAAGGCGGTATCGGACATCCAAGAAGGGTTGAAAGAGCTCGGCCGCGACTCCTTTTTAACCTACGATCTAGCAGATGCGATGCGCGCTGAGGAGATTTTCTTCTTGGGAACCTGGTCTGACCGGGCTGCCGAGCTCAATCTCATGAACCTTTTGAATCGGAGCTACGGCTGCATTGCGTTCCATGCCGATGAGAAGAAATTCGGCCCTGCTTGTTATGGGATGCTTCAAGCAGTCGCAAGGGCAGTGGAAGGGGCGATATCTTTAGAGGAGTTGCCTGAACGGATTGCAGTTTATGGAAAGGAGTATTCCCACAAACCTTTTCCTAATCGGCAGTTTTTAGAGAATGCCAAGGTTGTGATCGCCAATTCCCCCACGGAAAAGGCCGCTATTAAAAAAGATGCGCCCAAAAGCCAAGCGAAGGTCGTTTATTGGACTGCCGGGCGAACGGGAGAATTTTCCGATGAGTTTTTGTCTTTAGCCGGCGTGAAGAGCGGCCAATATATTTTGCAGGTGGGGCGCCTTTCGATGCGGAAAAACCAACTGGGAACCCTTTTGGCTGTCAAAGATCTCGATCTTCCGCTCGTTTTTGTCGCAACGAAAGGATCGCATCCACTTTATGAGAGGATCTTCCTTGAGGCGGCTGCGAGATGGCGAAAAGGGCCGACAATTGTCGTTGCGCAAGAGAAAATTGATTCACAAGTGATCCAGATGCCCGGCGGAGAAATTTTATCCGATCGGTGTCTTTTGGGCGCCATCGCTCATGCGGGACTCTATTTGCATCCCGCTTTTTCTGAGCTGCCAGGTTACACGTATCTTGAAGCGATCCGGTTTGGCGTTCCTGTAATCGCCTCGGAATGGACCACGTTGAAGGACTATTTCTCCGATACTCAACAGGTAGAGTTCGTGTTGCCCTACGATCTCAAAGCGATTCGGATTGCAGTCGAAAAGATGTTTGGACGAAAATATTCTCAGCCGGCCCATCCGATTTTTCAAAGGAAGCCGATCGATGTGGCCCGAGATTTTATCAGGTGTTTGTGATGCAATTTGCATTTGTGCGCCCCAACGGATATAGCGAATGGGGCGGAGATTTGAAGGCGGTCCAAGATATCCAAAGAGGGATCAAGGCGTTTGGCCATGAGAGCTTCATCACGGAGGACCGGATGGAGGCGCTGGAGGCCGATTTTGTCTTCTTTATCGGCACCTTGGTGGATCGGACCCCCGACATGAATTTCATGCGGCTCATGGGGCGCGAATATGGGTGCATCGGATTTCACGAAGATCATTTGCTATTTTCTGGCCCCAGCTTCGGTTTTGTCTACTATGTCTCGGGCATTTTAGATCAGAGTGTGGAAGAGGGATATAGATTTTCCCTGGAAGATTTGTATGAAAGTCCCCATTTGATCTCCTATTTCGACCGAATGAGGCCTCTTTGCTCTCTGCAGAACCGGGAGTTTTTGAAGGGAGCGAATTTGATCATTGCCAATTCCCACACAGAACAGAGGACTTTGTTGAGGGATGCCCCTGGATGCCGGGCCGAAGTGGTCTATTGGGCCGCTGGACATACGGGCGAGATGCAAAGTGAACCGGATGATTCGTTCTTGCGTTTTGCAGGGGTGGAAAAAGGGAACTATATTTTGCAAGTGGGGCGCATGATGCTGAGGAAAAATCAGCTGGCGAGCCTTTTAGCGACGAAAGATCTCGATGTGCCGCTCGTGTTCATCGCCATGAACAATTGCGAGCCGATGTATGAGGAGATTGTGTTTGCTGCGGCCAAGAAGTGGCGAAAAGCTCCTACGATTCTCATTTCGCAGCACCTGAAGGGTTCCGATGGACCTGTAAAGGTGATCCCGACGCCTGAACGGAGGATTTTATCGAAGGAGATGATCTTGAGCGCGACGGCAAACGCGGGGCTCCACTTGCACCCGGCGTTCTATGAGTTGCCCGGCTACACCTACCTAGAGTCAGCTAGGTTTGGAGTCCCCACGATTGCCACAGAGTGGAGCTCCTTGAAAGATTACTTTGCAGCTTCGGGGCCGATAGATGACCGGATCGAATATGTGCTGCCGTACGATTTAATGGCGATAAAGAGGCTGGTCGAAAAGAAATTTGGCCAAAAATATGCGCCGATCCCCGACCACCCGCTCTACCGGAGAGAGGCGAAGGATGTGGGGCGCGATTTTCTAGCTCAGGTGGATTCGATCGCATGCTTGAGGTGAGGAGCGAAGAGATTCGCGTTGTAACTCGAGCGGACGAACGGGCCGCAATACATATGGGGCACGCCAAGACTTAGCCCATATTCTTCATAGGCCTTGAACTGGTCGGGATGGACAAATTCTTTCACCCGAAGCTTGGTTCGGCTCGCCTGGAGATATTGGCCAATCGTGATGATGTCGCATCCGACTTCGTGGAGATCTCGGATCGCCTCTTTGACTTCATCGACTGTTTCGCCAAGACCAATCATGATCCCCGATTTGACGAAGTAGGCTTTTTGGGATTGTTTGGCAGTTCGGAGGACGGAGAGGGTCCGCTCATATTGGGCTTTGTGGCGGACGCGCGGGGTGAGGGAGCGAACAGTTTCCAAGTTGTGGTTGAAGATGTCGGGTCTTTCGTCGAGGACAATGTAAAGCGGCTTTACATCGCCCGAAAAATCGGAGGTGAGGAGCTCGATCGAAACGCCGGGATTATCGCGGCGGACGGCACGGACGATGGCGGCGATGTGAGAGGCTCCCTGATCGGGAAGGTCGTCTCTTGCGACCATCGTGATGACGACGTGCTTGAGTCCCAGCTCTTGAACGGAGGCGGCGATCCGGGCCGGTTCGTCAGCTTCAGGGGCTTTTGGAGTTTTGCTGAAGTCGATGTCGCAAAAGCCGCAGTTCCGGGTGCACTCTTTGCCGAGAGCCAGGAAAGTGGCTGTTTTCTTGGTGTAGCACTCGAGCCGGTTGGGGCATTTGGCCTCTTCGCAAACGGTGTTGAGCCGATATTTCTCGAGGATCGAGTTTGTTTTGAAGATCCCCCCGCCCGGCGGCAACTTGCGGTGGAGCCACGAAGGGAAGCGGCCGAGCCCCTCCTCTTCTTCAGATTCTGGATTGGGTGGGAGGATGTTCAATCGGCTCATGGTCTCTTCATCCTGGGCGGAAAGTTGATGGGCGTCTCATTCGCGATCGCCGCCGCTTCGTGCCATGCCTCGGCAATGGTAGGATGGGCGTGGATCGTCTCTATGACCGACTCTAGCGTGAGTTCGTTTTGGATAGCAAGGGCCATTTCTGCGATGAGGTTGGAGGCTTCGTGGCCGATGACGATCGCTCCGAGAATTTGTCCTGTCTTTTTATCGGAGATTACTTGGGCGAACCCTTCTGTCTCGAGGGCTGCTTGAGCTTTCCCAAGAGCCTGGAAGGGGAATGTCCCCTGGATGGCTGTGTAGCCGGCGGCTTGGGCTTGTTCGAGGGTAAGTCCTACAGTTGCGATTTCGGGAGAGGTGAAGACGACAGCGGGGACGGCTTCATAATGGACTTTCATCGGATGACCCGCGGCGTTTGATGCAGCGACGATCCCTTGGTGGGAGGCGACGTGGGCGAGCATCCATTTGCCAGTCACGTCTCCGATGGCGTAAATGCCCGGGACGTCAGTCTCCATCTTATCGTTCACTGCAAGGGCCCCTTTTTCACCAGGCATCAACCCAGCTTTTTCCAGCATGAGTCCTTCGGTGTAGACCTTTCGGCCGACGGCGACGAGGGCATAGTCTGCGTCGAGAGTTTCGCCGCTTGCGAGGGTGATATGGACGTGGGTTTTTTTGTTTTCGATGTTCTGGACAGCGACGTTGGTTCTGATTTCGACGCCTCGGGTAGAGTAAGCTTTTGTCATGAAGGTCGAAACGGTGGGGCCTTGCGCCATTAAAATAGTCGGCAATGCTTCGAGGATCGTCACTTTTACACCCAGCTCAGCGAAGAGAGAGGCGAATTCGCAGCCGATGTAGCCGCCGCCCACGATGGCGATACTTTTGGGGAGCTCAGTGAGTTCGAGGACCGATGTGGAGTTGAGGATTCTGTGGTGGTCGCAAGGGAACGCTTTGATGTCGAAGGGGACAGATCCTGTTGCAATGATCATTTGATCGGCGTGAAGGTAAAGGTTGTCCTGTCCGACGATTTTCAGCTCGCGGGGAGATTCAAATTGAGCGGCGCCTCGGTAGACTGTGATTTTGTTCGATTTGATCAATCCTTCTAGGCCGGTCCGGATTTTAGAGACGACTTGGTCTTTCCTGGCTTTCATTTTGTTGTAGTGGATCGCGACGGGACCTACATCGATTCCAAAATCGGCAGCGTGGCGGATTTGGCGGAGAACGGCCGTATTGGCCAGTAGAGTCTTTGTGGGGATGCAGCCGACGTTCAAGCAGGTTCCTCCCAGGGCTCCTTTCTCGATGAGGGCGACCGATTTTCCTAGCTGTGCCGCCTTAATGGCTGCCACATAGCCCCCTGGGCCTGAACCGATCACTGCGATATCGTGGGTCTTTCTCTCAGACATAACTTCTCCTTTTTGGTGAAATTTTACCCGAGAATGAAAAAAGAGGCTAATAGGAAAAAAGTTTGAAGTATTATAACTAATATAGACACTCCCCTGATTTAGGGAGTAGAGCCCCAGGATTTTCATGAAGCCGAAAAAACGTCAAAAAATGTGTTATAACTGTGAGGGGGAAATCGATCTCGACGTCATCGTCTGTCCGTTTTGCGCAGCCGACCTCCGCGAAGAAAAACCTGAGCAAATGAGAGCCTCTTACAGCCCTTTCAACAGCACAGGGAAAGCATCGAACGAGACCTCCAACTCGCTATACCCTCCGCCTTATCCTGTTAAAAAAGAGGCGGTTGTTGTCCCTGAAGCAGCGATGATAGAAGAGGTGATGCCTGAGGAAAAACCGTTAGAAGATGCCTCGCAACAGGGGAATCTTTCCCGCGTCATACGGCCGACGATCCTGTTTACTCTGGGGATCCAACTTTTTTTGCTGGGGATGTTCATCCTCCTTTTCTCTCACAAAGGGATCGTTCTTTTGAAATGGGATGGAACTTATTGGTTTTTCTATGTGTTTGCCTCTTTCCCGCTGCTCTATTTCGGGTACAAGTCCCTATCAAAAATTGAATAGCGGTCCAAAGACATAAAATAGGCAGTAAAGAATCAAGGTGGGGATCAATGCTGCAAAAAATAATTTGATCGGGTTGATCCCCTTTTCAAAATATTTTCTTAAAATCACATAGCCTGCGGGGTTGGGGGCGTTGGCGATGACCGTCAGTCCGCCGCCTGCAATGACCCCAGTAAAAATGGCATAGTGGTAAGCCTCTCCCCAATCGGGGATCAGGGTAGCCAAATAGGAGATCGCCGCATTGTCGTTGAAGGCAGTTAAAGACATCGCCGCTCCCATCACGCCAAGCGGGGATCGATCTTCCAAGAGTTTAGAGACCCACCATCCCTGAAGCCCCCCGTGAACGACCAACCCCGCCAAGAAAAGCCCGATCATCATTGGCCGGATTAGATGCAAGGTATATTGGTGCATCCGGGTAGAGTGGTAGAAACCAAGAAAAAGGATGAAGCTCGCTATAAAAATAGCCGGATAGTGAGATGTAGCTACGATCCAAACGATGAAGAGAATGTGGACGCAGGTAATCCAAGTGGGGATAGGAGAGGCCGATTCCACGGCAGGATCGATGAAGAGCTGGCCGCTGCCCTTGTGCCTTTCATTCATGGCCGCCAATTCCTTGCGGAAATAGAGCCAGTAGAGAAAATTCGAGATGAAAATTCCAATGACCGCTTTCCATCCAAAGTCGAGAAACATATCGATGGTAGTCCAATGCCAGCAATGAGCGAGGATGAGAACCGCGGGTGATGCGAAATTGGTTAAAACGCCCCCTACTGAAACGTTGACAAAGAGGAGGGCAATCGTCGCATAGGCGAGTTTCTGGCTGGGTCGATGTTGATAGAATTGCCGCCCCAGAAGAAGTGCCGATAGGGCCATAGATCCAACTTCGGTGATGAAGGAGCCTAAAATCGGTCCAACTGTAAGGAGTGTAAACCACCAGGCGGAGAGAGAGCCTCCCATTCCTCTGGCAATGTAAGAGATGAATTTCTCAGAAATCCGGACGATGGGCCGGGTGGCCGTGAGAGCTAAAATCACGACGATGAAGACGGCCTCTGTGTAGTCACGAGTGTTAATATATTCGAGTGCAATAGAGCTCCCAAAAAATGCAACCATGGAGATGAATAGTGGAATCACCCAAATTCCAAAGACAATCTCAACTTCGGAGAGAAAGTAGAGTATTTGGATCCAAAAACTTCTCTGCCGTAACTTAGCGAGCCTTTTTGGAGCTTGCTTCATCTCGAGCTTTCTTGCGTAGTTGTGGATGAGGTGGACTGACAAGGTGTGGAGAATGGCGAAAATAAAAATCAGGAGCGAGATGAGATGGAAGGGGGAAAATTGGAGCCCTTCAAGTTGAAGAACCTCAGGTTGCTTTAGGCAATCGAACTTTGCGGGATGCTTGATGATTTCGGCAAATCGAGACCAGAGCATGGTGTCCAATATTTATCCGAAACATATAAGTTCTAGAGGATATTGGGAAGCTTTATTTGCCGTTTTTATGGATGACTTTCCCGCCGGACACTTTCCCTTCGATGCGAGATGTGGAGTCGACGAGAACTTCCCCTTTGCCCGATTCAAAAGTGATGGGTCCGGAGACGATAGTCCCTTGCTTCAATTCGAGGACTTGTTTCCCTTTGTAGCTTGGTACGCTTTGGACGGTGAGGGAATCGATCCGGGTTTTGGTGAATGTGGCTTTGGGTGTGCTGATGGTCAGGTTTTGAAAGGAGGAGCCTTGCGAGGTCACGTAGCCGATGACGTGGGTCTTTCCACTGACGACAGAGTCTCTTAAATTGACCTCTCCTTGGACTGAAATTGACCCGAGCTTCGCATCTTTTGAGATGAGGCTTCCGTCGATCTTGAGGTTTTCTACTTGGGTCCCATTGAGTTTCACAAGACCTGCACCTGAGATTGAGTCGATGAACTCGCTCCCAAAGCTCCCTGCGCCGGTCAAGTTTACGTGGCGAGGCGCCGTTGGTTGTTCAGCTTCAGGAGCCTTTTGTGCGGCTCCGACAAGAGCAACGAAACCTAGGATCAGGTGAGAGAGCATCGATTACTCCTCGATTTTTGCTTCTTCGAGCGGTTCTGCTTTCGGTTTTAGGCGCGGATGCATTTGTCTCAATGCTTGCTGGAGTCTTTGCTCTGGTGATTGAGGCATCATCTCAAAGCGGAACAGGTCTCTTGAGATTTCTTGGCGCAAACGGGCCGAGAACGATTCAAAGAGATTGAACGATTCCTGCTTGAATTCCAGGAGAGGGTCTTTCTGCCCGACAGTTCTCATGTGGACGTCGGAGCGGAGATGGTCGATCGTGAGGAGGTGCTCTTGCCAAAGTTGGTCGATCTTGCGAACCATCAGGTTACGGATCACTTCTTGAAGGATTCCCTGGGCTTTTTCTGCATCGCTGAGATCGGGGCGGTATTGGGAGAGGAGTTGCCGCTGGAGCTGAAGCTTCAGATGGAATGAGGAGAGGATTTGATCTGCCGCCTTCTTCTCGAGCTCGGTCCCTTCGTTGAAAAATCCTTCAGGGAAATGGACCGGGAAGTGGGTCATGAGAGCTTGGCGATATCCTTCTGGATTCCAAGTCTTCTCATTCGCAGGGTTGAACGAGGAGGCTGTGTGGGTAATGACCGCTTGGAACATCTCATCGGCAATTTCGATTGGATTCGATGCAAAGAGGAGATCGTTCCGGAAAGCGTAGACCTCTTTCCGCTGCTTGTTCATCACATCGTCGTATTCGAGGGTATGTTTACGGATGGTATAGTTGCGCTGTTCGACTCTTTTTTGGGCTGTCTCGATCGATTTGTTGAGAACTTTGGCCGAGATAGGCTCTCCTTCAGGCGGACGGAAGCGTTGCAGAAGGGCGGTCATCCGAGGCGATGCGAAGAGGCGCATGAGGGAGTCTTCGAAGGAGACGAAGAATTTGGAGGAGCCGGGATCGCCAAGACGGCCCGATCTTCCTCTCAGCTGCCGGTCAATCCTGCGCGATTGGTGGCGTGTTGTCCCGATGACGTGGAGTCCGCCGAGGGCAACGACACCCTCTTTGAGCTTTATGTCGGTTCCGCGGCCAGCCATATTCGTCGCAAGAGTGATGGCACCCGAGCTTCCTGCTTCGGCGATGATTTCGGCCTCTTTCGCGTGGTTTTTGGCGTTGAGGATCGTATGCTCGAGTTTGTTTTGCTTGAGGATGCGGGAGAGCTTTTCCGAAACTTCGACCGATTCGGTGCCGATCAGGATGGGGCGCCCTTTCTCGTGGATCTCTTTGATCTCCTTGAGGATGGCGTTGTATTTCTCCCGCTCGGTCATGTAGATTTCGTCGTCGGCGTCTTCTCTTTGGCAAGAGCGGTGGGTCGGGATCTCGAGAACGTCGAGCTTGTAGATCTCTTTGAATTCGTTCGCTTCGGTCATCGCCGTTCCGGTCATCCCGGCAAGTTTTTCATACATCCGGAAATAGTTTTGGAGCGTGATGGTGGCGTAGGTCTGGGTTTCGCCTTGGATGTCGACGTTTTCTTTCGCTTCGATCGCCTGGTGGAGTCCGTCTGAGAAGCGGCGGCCTGGTTGGGGGCGGCCGGTGTTTTCATCGATGATGACGATCTTGTTCTCTTGGACGATGTAGTCGATGTCTTTTTCCATGAGGAGATGGGCGCGGAGCATCTGGCGCAAGTTGTGGGAGCGCTCTTTCCGCTTGGCGTCTTCTTCCCGGAGGGCGATTTTCGCCTTCATCTTCTCTTCGTCAGATTGCGATGAATTTTGGTCGATCGCCGCGTATTCGTGGCCGAGATCGAGCATGACGAAGTCGTCAGAGCCGCCGCCCTCTTTCACTTCGCTCCAGGCTTGAATCCCTTTGTCGGTCAATTCGTATTCGTTGTTCCGTTCGTCGACGACCATGTAGAGGTCGGCTAACGTTCTGAATTTTTCTTCCTTGTTGGCTTCGCCGAAGAAATAGGTCTCCCATTCGTCGATGAAGGCTCGCATGTCGGGGTTTTCTTTGACCCTCTTCAGGATTTTATTGCGCGGGGTTCCTTTGCTGACGAGCCAGAACTTTTTGAATGCTTCGTCTCTCTTCTCTTTCTCATCTTTCGTGAGTTTTTTCTCCTGAGGAGTCTCGTCGAGGAGGCCGAGCGATTCGAGGGTCCGGCGTGCTTCGGTCGCATAGCGGTTGCAAAGGTCGCGCTGCGAGCGGACGAGTTGGGCGACCCCTTCTTGGAGTTCGTCGTACATCTGGCGGCTCTCTCCGACAGGGCCCGAGATGATGAGGGGCGTGCGGGCTTCGTCGATGAGGATCGAGTCGACTTCGTCGACGATGGCGAAGAAATGGCCCCGCTGCACCTGTTCGTTTTTGTTCATGGACATCGAGTTGTCTCGGAGATAATCGAAGCCGAATTCCGAGGCGGTTCCGTAGACGATGTCGGAGGCGTAAACTTCTTTGCGTTTGAAAGGAGGAACGTCGTTTGTCAGCGAGGCGACGGTGAGGCCGAGTTTGCGGAAAATTGAGCCGATCCATTCGCAGTCGCGCTTGGCGAGATAGTCGTTGACTGTCACGAGGTGGACCGGTTTCGCAGAAAGGGCGTTGAGGTAGAGAGGGAGCGATGCTGTGAGTGTTTTCCCTTCGCCCGTTTGCATTTCGGCAATAGAGCCGTGGAACATCGAGATCGCGCCGAGGATCTGGACGTCGTAGGGGACCATGTCCCACTTTTGATTGTAGCCGGAGACGTGGACTTCGGTGCCGCAGAGGCGTCGGCAGGCGTTTTTCACTGCGCCGAACGCTTCGGGAAGGAGCGATTCGAGGGTTTCGCCGCGGGCGATCCGCTCTTTGAATTCGATGGTTTTGTGGGTCAGCTGTTCGTCGGTGAGGGCTTGGTAGGTCTCTTCCCATTTGTTGACGAGGGGGATCAGGCGGGAGTATTTTCGTAACAGTCTCGATTGGGCGGTGCCAAAGATTTTTTTTAGGAAGCCGAACATGATGGAGTCTTTCTCGTATGAATTTGACAAGATTTTAGTAGAGAAACGCATTTCTCACAAGGGTTTACTTACCCCATAAAAGATTAAATTTGAATTGGATAAAAACCGGATATTTATTGTAGAATTTACTCATGAAAAATGTAATTCGGTACATAGAACGGAAAACGGGCGAAGAGCTCACAGAAAAAGTCTATGGCCAAAAGGCCCTCGAGTTCGCCTACGGAGAGGGACTTCTTTCGAAAATTCTCCTCCCATTGACTTGCCGCCTCAGTTTTTCTTCCAAACTTTACAGCTATTTTCAAAAATCTCCTAAGAGCCGGGGGAAAGTCCGCCCCTTCATTGAAACGTATGGAGTCGATGAGAAGGAATTCGCCGATCGGGTCGAGACGTTTGGCTCATTCAACGAATTTTTTGTCCGCAAACTGAAGTCCTCATGCCGGCCAATCGAACCCAACTTGAAAAGGGCGGTCCTTCCTGCCGATGCCCGTTACCTCGTCTACCCCGATTTGGAAAAAGTCGATGGATTTTACATCAAAGGGCAGAAGTTTTCTCTCTCCCGTTTTCTCGACAGCCCCATTTTGGCCCGTAGGTTTTACAACGGATCGATGGTTATCGCCCGCCTCTGCCCCTCCGATTACCACCGGTTCCACTTCCCCTGCGACGGAGTCCCTTCTAAGCCGAAAAGGATCGACGGCCCTCTTTTCTCCGTGAATCCGATTGCATTGAGAAAGAATCTCTCCATCCTTTGGCAAAACAAACGATTTGTGACCGAAATCGACAGCGAAGAGTTCGGCACCGTCCTCTACGTCGAAGTGGGCGCCACCATGGTGGGCTCCGTCCAGCAAACTTTTAGCCCCAATCATCCAGTCCGAAAGGGGGATGAAAAAGGGTATTTTCAATTCGGCGGCTCTTGCGTCGTCCTCCTTTTTGAAAAGGGGAAGATCCAATTCGATGGAGATCTCATCGAAAATTCAAACCGATTCATTGAAACCCGCGCAAACTATGGCGAATCGTTGGGGCGGGCTCCCCAGTTATGAAAATTGTCGTGATCGGAGGCGGGGCTGCCGGTGTTTTTGCCGCGATTGCCGCTAAAGAGGCCCAACCTGAAGCTCAAGTCATTCTCCTAGAAAAATCAGCTGTTCTCCTCTCAAAAGTGAAAATCTCAGGCGGCGGTCGGTGCAACGTTACCCACTCCTGCTTTGATCCGAAGCGACTCATAGAAAATTATCCGCGCGGAGGGAGAGAGCTTTTGGGACCTTTCCACCGCTTCCAGCCGCAAAATACGATCGAATGGTTCGCTGCGAAAGGCGTCGAGCTGAAAAGAGAAGAAGATGGGCGGATGTTTCCCATCACCGATTCCTCTCAAACCATCATCGATTGCCTCCTTTCCGAAGCGAAAAAGCTCGGCGTCGAAATTAGGTTTCGGCAGAAGATTATCAATCTCTCGAAAGGATTCCTCATCGAAGGGGAAAATATCCCTTGCGACAAGATCATTTTAGCGACGGGAAATAGCGCCGAGGGGCATCGGTGGGCCGAACAGCTGGGGCATACGATCGAAAGTCCGGTCCCATCTCTTTTCACGTTCAACGTGCCGACCTCGCCGCTCAAAGAACTCAGCGGAGTCGCTGTTGAATCTGCCGAGCTAAGAATTCCCGGTTTTTCAATGAGAGGACCTCTCCTCATCACCCACTTTGGGTTCAGCGGTCCCGCTGCGTTAAAATTATCGGCTTGGGGCGCTAGGGTCTTGCACGAGAAAGGGTACAAGCTGGAGCTTCAAATCAATTGGCTCCCCGATCTGACGGAAGAAAAAATTTACGAAAAGCTCCTTCGCTTGAAAGAAGCGGCGCCGCAAAAATCTCTCCCAGCGGAGAATCTCTTCAATCTCCCCAAAAATCTTTGGAAAACATTCGCCCCCGCAAAGCGGCTCAACGATCTCTCTTTCTCGGAACTTCGGGCGCTCGCAAAAAAACTTCACGCCGATCCCTACCAGGTCGATGGGAAGACGACGCACAAAGAGGAGTTTGTTACCTGCGGCGGCGTCCGGTTGAAAGAGGTCGACTTCAAGACGATGGAGAGCAAAATTTGCCCGGGACTCTATTTTGCTGGAGAGGTTCTCGACATCGACGGAGTGACAGGCGGGTTCAATTTCCAAAACGCCTGGACGACGGGGCACATCGCGGGAACGTCGGCCGCTACTTGCTCCAATCCCAACTAAATTCGATGCCGACAGAGCGGTTTCCCTGCTTGTCCACGCCGACAGTTCCGCTGTAGCTGATCGGGCCGCCAGTTGGGCCGAGTCCAAACTTCCCTACAAGCTTGTCCTTTTGCTGATCATCTTTGTCCGGCTCGATCAGGATCTTTCCGTCGATGGGAAATTCGATAGGCATCGATCTTTTCGGCAATTGAGAAAATTCGAGCGGTTGAAAAAGGGTCGGCCGATAGACCAGATTGGAAAATTCTGTCTCTTCTGCAGAGAGAATCATGGCGGTGGCTAAAGAGATTGCGATTTTATACATATTAAAATCCTATAAAAGATATTTAAGTCTACGATGAATGTCGTTTTTTTTCAAGCTGGGAATCGAAAAAAATGGTATAACTTTGCTCATGATTCGCGATTTAGATTGGTGCGTAATCGGTGCTGGACCTGCGGGGATTGCCGCGGTTGGAAAACTGATCGATTTAGGAGTCCCTCCTGAAAGAATTGGGTGGATGGATCCCCATTTTGCTGCCGGCGATTTCGGCCGAAAATGGAATCGGGTCCCCAGCAACACGAAAGTCGATCTCTTTCTCCGTTACCTAAACGCCGCAGCCTCTTTCGAATTCAAAAAGCGGCCTCATAAATTTCCTCTTGAAGAGATGAATCCGGCCGAAAATTGCTGGTTGCAAGATGTGGTTGCCCCGCTCGAGTGGGTTACTCAAGAGCTGAGGAAAAAAGTGCAGAGCTTCGTAGGCGAAGCGATGGCCCTTTCTCTCTATCAAAACCGGTGGGAGATCAAAACGAAAGACGTCTCGGTCCACTCAAAAAATGTCATTTTAGCGACTGGCTCAGAGACAAAAGGGCTCGCCTATCCGGGAGTGGAAACGATCCCCCTCGATACGGCCCTTCACCCCGAGAAATTAGCGCATATTGTCGGGCAAAAAGACACCGTAGCGGTGTTTGGCTCTTCCCACTCGGCTCTCCTCGTTTTGGCGAATCTGATCGATCTTCCGGTAAAAAAGGTGGTAAATTTCTACCGCTCGCCGCACCGTTATGCGGTTTACATGGAGGATTGGATTCTCTACGACGACATCGGACTCAAGGGATTTACAGCTCACTGGGCCAAAAAGCATCTTGATGGGAAGCTCCCCGAGAAACTCGACCGGGTCCTTGTCTCAGATCCCACCTTTGACGAGTCGCTCGCCCTTTGCAACAAAGCTGTTTACGCCATCGGATTCGAAAGGCGCAAACTCCCTGTGCTCGAGCAATATGAAAAGCTCCACTACGACGATCGGACGGGGATCATCGCGCCGGGTCTTTTTGGTTGTGGAATCGCCTTTCCGCAAGCCCGCTTCAATAAGATTGGCCATCTAGAACATCGGGTAGGCCTTTGGAAGTTCATGGACTATTTGAACTCAATAATCCCTATTTGGATCAAGTATTCGAATTGATTCTAATTCGTTTATTTTATAGTATGAACTCATGTTCTATTGCGAAACATTGACTGCCACCCTCACTACGACGACCGGCCTCCGCCGGTAATTATCTATTTCCTATCAAATCCCTTATTAACTCCCTAAAAAATCCAAGAGAATGTTGTATGTTTCGTAAAATGCCTTTTATTTTGCTTCTTCTGATTGCGCTGATTGTCCTTCTTGACTCTTACTTGCCGCTCACTTTCAAATCGGCCCTCTATTCTTTGAGCCTTTCGATCAAATCGATCCTCGTCTTTGTGCTGCCGGCTGTGATCTTTGCCCTCCTTTTCAAGACGGCGGCCCAGTTGGCTCGCAACGCCACCAAGTTCATCTTGATTCTGCTCGCTGCCGTCTGCGTTTCGAACTTTTTATCGACGACTCTCAGCGGCCAGGTAGGTTGGGCTGTCTACCACCTCAATCTATCGATCCCCGCCCCTGAGCATGCCGCTGAGCTGATCCCTCTTTGGACCTTCACTTGCCCAAAATGGATTGGGAACGGCCAGGCGATGTTTTTAGGACTCTTTTTAGGCTGGCTCTTCTCTCTCATCAGACCCGAGTCGGCTCAAACGACAGCGGCTATTTTGGAGAAAGCGGTGAGCCAAGGTTTGCGTCTTTTTATCTACACGATGCCCTTTTTCATCGCCGGATTCATCGCAAAACTTAGTCATGAGAAAGTGTTTGGGACGATCCTCCAAAATTACTCCCTGATCTTCCTCATCGTCGCCGCAGCGCAATATACATATGTCTTGCTTCTCTATTTGGTCGCCGATCCGCTCAACTTTAAGAGGAACTTGAAGAACATGCTCCCCGCCGTCATCACTGGCTGCAGCACGATGTCGAGTGCAGCTGCGATGCCGCTGACTATCATGGGGGTCGAAAAGAATGCAAAAAATCCCGATGTCGCTAGATCGATCATTCCGGCGACAGTCAATATCCACCTAATTGGGGACTGTTTTGCTATCCCTATTTTTGCCTTTGCCATCTTGAAGAATTTTGGGGTGGAGCAGCCCGATTTGATGACCTATCTGGTCTTTGCCGGTTACTTTGTCCTGGCCAAGTTTTCGGTCGCTGCGATCCCGGGGGGAGGGATTCTCGTGATGCTGCCGATTTTGGAGAGCTATTTGGGATTTCAGTCGGAGATGATGTCGTTGATCACTGGGCTTTACATCTTGTTCGACCCAGTGATTACGCCGGCGAATATCTTAGGAAACGGAGCCTTTGCTTTGATTGTGAGCAAATTTCAAGGAAAAAAGCGGCTTCAAAATGTAAATTGAAGACTTATTGCATTAAGTATTGGTAGAGAACAAAATCGCTATCGCATCGATCTTCGACTCCAGGATCTGTCTTGGAGTAAAGGTCGATGAGAGGGTTTAATTCTAAAGATAGGTGTTCTTTGGAAGGCGTTTTCGAAATCTCGAGAATTGCTAAGATGACGACTTCCTTTTGACTTTCGGGAGTCAATGCGAAAAATTGTGCTTCATCTTCTGAATTATAGGATTTAACGGAGGCGGTGTCGCTCTTTTCTGAGTCGCTAGAGATAGAAAAAGTTGGGGTGACGCTATTCCTAATGAAAGATTGTTCGCTCTCGTCAATTTCTGACTCGGTTTCTGAAGGGAGGGGTGGAAGATCAGGCGGTGTAACGAAGAGGCTCGGGTCGTTTTGGTCGAAGTTTACCTTTGCAATAGGAACGTTTTCAAGAACAGGAGCGGCGTTTGCATTAGCTTCAAAACGATCTTCAATGGCAAGTTCTAGCTCATCGTTTATTTCTTCAATCATCGCGGAGAGCCTTTTTAGCCCGGGATGCTCAATATACTCGTCGTCTACCCAATCTTTCCATAGCTCCATTCCAAAAATTTGAGCCCCTTTTTTGTTAAATTCAGACACCAAAGTTTTGATTCGGTCATTAAACAAGAATCTCGGCTCGGTAAAGATTTCGATTAAATCGGGGGCAAAACCCTTGCTGGAATATTCATCATAAGCGATCTCGGCCGCATCGCAAATCAAGTCTTCAAAAGGCTCGCATTGCCGACTTATGATTGTTTGGTCAATTTTGCTATGATGAGACAAAAGCAAGCTTTGAATTGCATCGGAATAATTTGGGCCAGTTTCTCCTGTGATGTTTTTGATGCTTTCTTTGATGTCTCGAACTAATTGTCTGATTTCGTCGTTCCATTGTTCATCAGGCTCGTTCAAAATCTTAAATAATGAAACAAATCCACCGTCTTGGAATTTGTCAATACATAGTTGATCTAATCTCTTTAATGCATAGTTAAGTTGCAAGTTATGTTCTGCTACTTGAATGTGCTTTTCTATCTCAATGCTAGATGCTGGGACTTTGGTGCTGAGTTCACTTTTATATTGGTTGAATGAGTGGGAAATGGATCTAATTTGATTGTCCCATTGCATGTCTGGATCGGCAATGACCTCTCTTAAACTCAGAGGTTTTTGGGTTTGAAGCCTTTGATTTGTAATTAAATTGACAGCCCGATCTAGATAGCTCCTCAAGTACATCATTTTCGGTTGCATGTCTTCTGGGAGTATAGGCGATTTCCTATAGAGGTTGCTCATAGAAGGCTTATTTGCATTCAAATAAAAGTTGATTGTCATGAGACGTGCCTATTAATTAAAATATTATTATAACACATTTATAATTAAATGTTAATCATTAGTTTGTTTTGTAAGTGACTGTATTTAAGTTGGATAAGTGTAATTACATTAAATTATTGAAGTTTTGTGTAAATATAATTATAATATTTACTTAAATATGAGGTTTTAATGTTTAATGATATAAGAAGTGCGGTAGATACTGGAATTAACTTAGTTCAAGCTGGTTGGAATCAAATCCCGACATCCAATGAAGTAAAGGCTGCAGCCATAGGAACTTACATCGCGGCGAGCGCTGCCATTGGAGCAGGAACTGCCCAATTTCTTGGATTCAGTCCGCTAATAGGAGCTAGCGTGGTCGGTGGAATCGTCGTCACACAAGTGCACATTATGCTTGCTCTTGGAGGGATTGTAATCCAAGGGGTTCAAAGAGATATGGAGGAGAATCCTCAAAATTGGAGACAACCTCAATTTGAAATATTTGATCTATTTTTAAGCACAGCAATGTAGGATTAGATGTTACCTGTTAATTTTTCTCAATTTTGTAATAGTGTAAAAAATCTTGTTTGGCCACCACACCCAAGCACAGTTTTTATAGCTGTAGCGGCAACGGTAGTTGGAGTGGCGAGTATGTCGATCTCTCAATTCACTCAAAAAGATCCGTTTGAGGCGTTTATGGGGGGCGCCGTCATCTCGGCGGTTGTAATGAAAGGGGTAGTTGATACCTGTTATCGGACCGATCAAGCTTTGAGAGCTTTAGGTCGCGACGCTTTAGCAATGGCTCATATGGCACGCGATGGAGTCCTATATATTGTCGATAGAATCGATCAAGATCGACAGCAAATCGAAGGAGAAGGTGAAGTTGCTCCTGAAGAAAACTTTGAAGACGATTTTGATGGCGAAGGTCAACAAGTCGAAGGCATGCCGGCAGGTGTACCCCCTGCCGCTTAATTTTTTAAGCTCCCGCTTTGTCTAGCTTAGTGGGCTTATCTGGGAACAAGAAGTGGAAGCCAGCCTTCACTGTGAAGTGGGGCTGGAATTCCGCATGTTGTTTAAAAACCACCCACTCTGCCTGTAAAAATGCATTGATCGGCTGCCCTTTGATCGTAGCCACCTTCCCAATCCCGATATTGAGCGGAATCTCCATCGATTTAGGCCTCCACTGGAAGGTCATTTGCGCATTCGAGATCAGGTAGATGTTGTAGCGGAAATGAACTGTGATCAACGGCTGCACGTAGAGTGTGATCACGTTCTGGTGGGCCGAATTTCCTAGGAAACCGTACGGGTTTTGAACCAAGACCCCGAACTGCCAGCAACGGGCGGCGAGGAGCACAGCCGCAAAGGCGGGCCCTAGCTGCCATTTCCCTTGGCCAATCTTGCTCTGGTTCGTCGAACTGGGGAGGACGGCCATGGGGCCGACTCCGATTCTCCCCCATTCGGGGATTTCATAGAGAAATAGATCAAAGATCTCCGTATCGCCAAGACCCGTGATGTGTTTGGGGATTTTTGGCGTTGTAACCACGTAGGCGCTGACTCGGATCAGCTGCTGAAAGGGGAACGATTTCGTCTTATTCAAAGGGACGACAGGGCGGACGAGGAATGTGTTCGATGTAGTGTGAGTGCCCCAGACGTTGTGGTTGTACCAATCTTGAAATTGCAGTTGGAGAAGGGGCGCTGTGAAGTCGGTGGCCTGCTCCGCTAAGCTCTCGCACCATGTGTTCTTCTTTTCTGGTTCGACCTTCTTTTCCGGTTTTGGGACTGCAGTCCACTCGGGCATTTCATTCGCATACACTGAAGCACAGAAGGCGAGAAGCAAAAAGGTAAATTTCATGATGATCCTATTTAGCTCCACATTAGTGGCACAACATATTTTTCCGGAAGAGGAAGAAAAAAAATAGCAAAAATTTGAAAAAAAATATATCAAAAAAAGCATGAAAGGTTTGATTGCAATCACAGGAGCGAGTTCCGGAATCGGAATGGCTGCGGCGAAAGCGTTCATGGAGAAGGGGCACTCCGTTCTCTTGATGGCGCGGCGCGAAGAGCTTTTAAAAAGCTTGAAAGGGGATCATGTCCTCTGTAAAAAAGTTGATGTCACCGATCTCAATGGATTCAAAAAAGCGGTTCACGAAGCGGAAGCGAAATTCGGTCCAGTCGATTGTCTCATCAACAATGCGGGCTTGATGCTTTTGGGGGCAGTACAAGACCAAGATCCCGAAGAGTGGAAAAGGATGTTCGACGTCAACGTTCTCGGCGTCCTAAACGGGATGCACATTGTCCTCCCAGGGATGATCAAGAGACGCGGAGGGACGATCATGAACATCAGCTCAATTGCTGGGAAAAAAACTTTCCCCAACCATGCAGCCTATTGCGGCACAAAATTCGCGGTCCACGCGATCACCGAAAATGTACGGCAGGAAGTCGCCCCCCACAATGTCCGGCTCATCACAATCGCCCCTGGCGCTGTTGAAACCGAGCTCTTAAGCCATACGACCTCTGAGGAGATCAAGACCAACTACGAAGGCTGGAAAAAGCAAATGGGCAAAATCCTCGTTGCCGAGGATATCGTCCGTGCGATCATCTACGCCTACTCCCAGCCGCAGGATGTCTGCGTCCGGGAAGTGGCGATTGCTTACACCCGTCAAGAACCTTAAAAGCGGTCCCAGAAAGATTCCCCCATTTTCATCATGTTCCGCCAGCTAGCGACTTCGAACATCCCGTTTGCTTTGAACGTCAAACGGTCGGCAAGATTGGGCCCAGGGATTTGCATAGAAGACATTTGATGAATGAAGTCGAAAATCGGCTTGGAGAAGAGATAGGCATCGTGACCGTCAATGATCGCTGTGCAATCGATCAACTGCACATTTTTGGAGAGCCTTGCAGGGTGTTCTGCCCCTTTGTAGCCTAGAGCTCGGTCAAACTCAGGTACAGGATAAACCCATTTAAGGACATCGTCTCTCTCAGAAAAAAAGACAAAGAAGTTCAAACAATGTTGTGTTGAAAGGTAAAACTCTTCTCCCTTTTCTATGGCTTCGTTGTCGACTGCGGGAGCTACAGCAAGAAAATTTGTCACTAAGAATGGGTCGTCTTCAGAAAAATTGAGAGCTTGCATGACAAGACGATTTCCCATGCTGTGAGCTACGACGTCGATTTGCGCTCCCAAATTTCTGAGTTTTAGGATAAACTCTTTCAATCTTGGAGCCACAGCGTCTGCATTATTTCTAGCATCTAGATACGTCAAATGGTTCATGTTGCAGGGCCAAATGTAGCCGATCGTCTCGTCGTAAGAATCGGTGCGTCCCAACACATTCGTCTGAACTGTGAAGTAGGGATAACAGGCGTCGTAGGTCGCAAAACCGTGTACCATGATTAGGACTTTTTTGTGGGCAAATCGGTCGATCGCTGATTCGTCGAGAAGCTTTGTGATCCCGCTTTCCGATACATCGCCATATTGCGTTTGAGGAGCGATTGTATCGCTGTCCCAAAAGTTCGATCGGTCGCTCACCATCATCATTGAAGCTGCGATCAGAGCTGGAATCAACATAGTGGCCTCCAAAAAAATGTACTACACATTATTTTTTCTAAAAGAATTTTTTACAATACCTAAAAATTCGATGGGAGGTGTATGCTCCTTCCGATTCTCAAATAAAAGGGAGGATTTATGAAAAAATTTTTAGCTCTTTTCCTAACCGCTGGTTTTCTCCAACTATCAGCAGGTGAGATTGTTCAATTGAAACAAAGCAACTTTGAGCAAGTCGTCGACGCACAAAGCCTCGTCGTGGTCGATGTCTATGCCGATTGGTGCGGTCCTTGCCGGCGATTCGCCCCGATTTTCGAAAAGGCGAGCTCTCAGTTCAGCAAATACAAATTTGTGAAACTCAATGGCGATGAAGAATATGAACTCGCAACCCATTTCCGGATCACCGCATTCCCGACCGTTATCTATCTAAAAAACGGCAAAGAAGTGGGAAGACACATTGGCCTTATGGACAAAGCCCAATTCGCCTCAGAACTCAAGATGTATCTCGGCGAATAGGTTCATCCTTGTTTCACGGCAGGCCTGAAGGGTAGGCCTGCTTGCAGTGAGTCTCTTTGATCGGCTTGATCATAACGAGCGAAGCGATGAAGTAAACGAACAAGATCGCCAGCGCGCAATGGTAGGCCGAGACTGAAAACGTTCTAGCCCCTTCCGCCATTGTCCCCGTCCACCAAAGATCGAGAACTTTTCCTGTGAGAGGGTCTGAAAAGGCTCCAAAAAGGGCGTCAAATGCGTTCATGAATCCCATCGAGGTTGCAGCTAGGACAACGTTGTGGGTCTCCTTCATCATGGTAAAGCAGAGGAGGAACGAGCTGATCGAGAATCCGAGGATGAAGAGAAGAGCGTACACAATCTCGTGGGATGTGATTGGGCCATAGAGAATTGCACAAAGAGCGATCGTTGCGACCAAAGTCCCCCAGAACATGACCGGTTTCCGTTTGCCGATCTTGTCGGAATACCATCCTAAAATCGGAGCTCCCACGCCAAATCCTAAGAAGATCAGCGAAGCCCCTTGCGCCGCATCGTGCATGGTGAATCCAAACGCTTCATTCAAGAAGGGAACTCCCCACAATCCGCCAAACGCCGAAACGGGTCCAAAGGCGAGTCCGCTATAGAAAGAGAGGTACCACGACTGCGGATTGCGTAGGACCGACTTCAAGTTCTTAAACACATTCGGTTTGGCCGGCATCAAGTCCACTTCGCGATGGTGAGGCGCTTTGTCTCGGACGACAAAGAGGAACACAGCTGAAAGGATGAGCCCTGCCATAGAGATATCGGAAATAGCCATGCGCCAACCGAGGGCGGCGATGAATTGGGAGAGGGGCGCTTGGCCGCAGACGGCGCCGAGCATCCCGACTGTCATCATGAGGCCCGCCATGAGGGCGAACTGCTTGGCCGGAAACCAGTTGGCGATCAATTTCAAGCAGTTGACTGCGGCAAAAGCGGCGCCAACTCCGGTGATGAATCTCCCCAAACAGGCAAGGAAAAAGGAGTCGGCGATCGAAAAAATCCAGGCTCCGACACCGCAGAGGAAGATTGCAATCGTAGTCACTCGGCGGGGGCCCCATCGATCGATTAAGAGGCCGGCGGGGATCTGCATAATCAAGTAGGCATAGAAGTAGGTTGCGGCTAGGTTACCCATCTCCGCTCCGGAGAGGTTAAATTCGCTCATAAGGTGGGTTGTCATGACGCTGGGGGAGACCTCAATCGCGTATTTGTAGCACATAAAAAGGGCGCT
This sequence comes from Verrucomicrobiota bacterium, assembly GCA_018239895.1. Classification (GTDB taxonomy): domain Bacteria; phylum Chlamydiota; class Chlamydiia; order Chlamydiales; family SM23-39; genus SZAS-17. The sequence continues at coordinate 118,647 of JAFEGL010000003.1, read as the reverse complement.
TAAGAGCCAGATGATCCATGCACGGAACATAAATATCTCAGGTTAAATACCGGAATTATCCTTTAGAAGAACCCTTTTTGTCAAAAAAACATTGAGGATAAAGAATATATTTTAATCTTTAAGTAAACTTAACATTTGTTATAATTATCTCAGGTTTTTATGGCAGTTAGTTTAGTTAATTCGGAAAATAGAATAATTATAAGAGATAGAACTTGCTCTTTAAAAAAAGTTCTTGTCTTTGCGCTTCTGGCTATTGGAGCCGTCGGTTTATTTTTTAATCTACCGGGAGCATCTGCTGCCCAACCTCAATCGGCTCTCGCCCTCAAGCTCCCCCAGTATTACAACATGAGCGCCCATTCTCCGATCTATTATAGACCCCGGCTGCCGCCACCTCTCCCTCAGAGCCATCCCCTCCAGCCCCGAGGAGTCGAAGGGTGGATCAATGGGCACTGCTTTTTTCAAAGGCCGATGGCCAGAAAAATCATGAAAATGGTTCGACATATTCCTTACGGAGAATTCAAAACAGCGCTCCTCTCCACCGTTCGGCATTTCAATAGCAAAATCGAAGGGCTGCCACCGAATGATAGGGATTACATCGCCATAGCGCGGAATTATAAAAGCAACGGTTGGGTGACAGACCTTGTTCTCCCTCATTTAACCCACCTTCCCACGGCGATTGTGAATTGGGATTCATCAGTGAAATATTTTAGGAAAACCCACAACGTAAAACGGGTGGTTCTATTTGACGATGCAACCTATTCGGGTTCCCAATTATCGTATATGATTTCGACTTTGGTTGACCTTAAAATGGACTTTTCTCCCGACCCTGCCTTCAAAATTTATGCAGCCGTCCCTTTTATGACCAACCCAGAGAGGGTTGTGCATGACTCAATTCGCCCGTATGTCGAAATAATGGAACATGTTCACCTTCAAACGGTAGGTGAGGCATTCTCCGAGGCTGAATGCCGCGTATTGGAGTCGCAATACGATCTTTCTCAAGAGTCTCGGGGATCGATGGGTCTGACTTATTTCGATCACAAAGTCCCAGACTACCTCTCTTTTCCAAACTTTTTGGCAAAGAGTTTAACGGCTGAAGCAGAGCACTGCAATCCCCAGTGCATGGATGAGCCCATCATAGAAGAGTTCACACCGCCTTACAAAGAAGATTGGGAGGTAATCAATGACAGTTAGTTTGGTGAATTCTTGCGGCAAAACTTGTAGCGAAAATAGGACGTGCAGTCTTAAAAAAGCGCTACTGTTCGCTCTTTGCGCAATCGGTGCCGTGGGTTTATATTTCCATCTTTCGGAAGGCCCCTTGACTCAACCGTCATCTCTCTCTCAGGGGGTTTCCCAATATCACAGGTTGAGTAGCCGCTCAATTGTCTACTATAAACCTCAGCTTCCTCCCCCGCTCCCTCAAAGCCATCCTTTGAGACCCCGCGGAGTGGAAGGATGGATCGATGGACATAGCCCATTTGATCGACCGTTAGCCAGGAAAATCATGCAGCGGGTCCGCCACATTGAATATGGTGAATTTAAAACAGCTCTTCTTGCGACGATCCGGCATTTCAATAGAGAAATAGAAAAGCTACCCTTTGGCGACAGGGATTATGTCGTCATCGCTTTGAATAATAAAAGCAATGGGTGGGTGACAGACCTTGCTTTGCCCCATTTGACCCATCTTCCCAGTGCGATTTTAAATTGGTTCGATGCGGAAAAGACCAATTTTTTTCTGAAGCATCGAAATGTAAAACGGGTAGTCATTTTTGACGATGCGATGTATTCGGGCGACCAGTTAAGAAGATTGACTGCTTCAGTAACGATGGAGAAAGAAAATGATTCACCCGATCTGTCTTTCAAAATTTATATAGCCGTCCCATTCATGACATACCCAAGTTGGGCCTCGTATGAGATTTCCCGTCGTTATGTCAAGATTTTACAACATAATCGTATTCAAACGATGGAAACCCTATTTTCCCCGTCCGAAAGGTTAGATTTGCAAACTCAATATGGCTTCTCTCGCCATGAACAGAGAACTAGAGGATTGACCTATTTTGACCACAAAGTTCCCGATGAGCTCACCTTCCCCCCCTTTTTAGTAGAGAGGTCGACAGGGAAAGACGAGCAGTGCATGATCGAGCCGATCGTCGACGAGTTTGTCCCGCCCTACAAAGATCTGTCAATTCCTGTGGAGTAAAGACACGGAAGCTTGATTCGTTGGGAAGAGGACCAGATCGGCCACGTTGACATGGGCTGGCCTTGAAGCGATGAATAGGGTTGCTTCGGCCACATCTTCCGCGCTTAGCGCTTCAATATTTTCATAGACCGAATCGCTCCTCGCCTTGTCTCCTTTGAAGCGGACATCGCTGAACTCTGTTTTGGCCATCCCTGGCGAAATGAGAGAGACCCTCAGCGGCGTGGCGACGAGTTCTTTGCGCAAGGTGTCTGTGATGGCTTTTACGGCGAATTTCGTCGCGCAGTAGACGCCTCCGCCTGGGTAGGTGTCGTGGCTCGAGATGCTCCCGACATTGATGATATGTCCCGACCCCGCCTTCAACATTTTAGGGATGATTTGGCGGCTGACATTGAGGAGTCCTTTTACGTTGGTGTCGATCATGAGGTCGCAGTCTTCGGGAGAAGTGTCCCAAACCATATCCATGCTGCGGGAGAGCCCTGCGTTGTTGATGAGAACATCAACCGGATGCGGTAAGGAGTGGAGTTCTCTCTCTACAGCGGCTCGGTCGCAAACGTCCAAGGTGATCGAAAGAACTTCGGTCTTCAGCTCTTTGGCCAACTCCTTGAGTTTTTCTTTCCGCCTTGCGGCGAGAACTAATCGGGCCCCTTCACGGGCAAAAGTGCGGGCCATGGCGGCGCCGAAGCCGGAGCTGGCTCCTGTGATCAGAACGGTCTTGCCTTTCATTGAGCTTTTCTCCTGAATATTGACTTGTATAGCGGGCTGGCGATCCAGCTGATCCAAAGACCTAAGATGAAAAAGAGGAGATAGGACAGCTGATGCCTGGGCCACAAATAAAGGATGAGAAAAAAGCCGGCGACCCCAAAAACGCCTCGAATGGCCCGCTCGCGCAACGATTTTGCCGTCGGTAGGTAGAGGCGCCACTGCAAAGAGAGATAGGTCCCCAAAATAGCTCCCGCTAAAATGGAAGCCTGGTGAAAGCGGTAGGGAAATAGCAAAACGGCGATCGCAAGTCCTAATGCCAGCACAAGGAGCGGCTTTTGGGCGGAGAGGAATTTTTCAAGAGATTCAATGCCGTAAATGAAGAGGAAAAAGAGGGCGAGGCCCACAGCCCAGCCTCCGAGGACATCGATCGGAAAATGGACTCCCAAATAAATTCGTGAAAATCCGACAAGAAGCACATACACTGCGGCGATCGGTTTGGCCCAAGGCGACTTCCAATAGTAGACAAGAAGAGCAGCCATGAGCATAGAGGACTGCGCTGCGCCGCTCGGGAAGCCGGGTGACGGAAAATAGTAGACGGTCTCTTGCAAAACCGCACAAGGTCTAGGCCAGCCGACAGCCAATTTTAGGACATAGTTGAGGGAGCCTGTGATGACTCCAAGAAAAGTGATCCTGAGACCCCATTTCCAAGAGAGCCCGAGCCAGAGGATGGGGACCAGTACAAAGAAAAAATGGGGCGTGTCGAAGAAATTAAGAACCCGGAAAAAATGGTCCAGCGCCTCATTTCTATATTTTGCCACCTCGGCGACAAAGCGGAGCTGTTCATCATAAAAGGGGATCATTGGGAAAAATGGCTCTCGTATTTCAATGGTTTGCCTTCAGTCCAGGGGCAATAGCTGTTGGTGAAATCGACCCGCTCTCCAAGAGGCGGGTGTGAGGCTCGCCAAAATACATAAATCGGGCCTGGCCGCGGGACGGCGAGGTTTTTTTGCTGCAGTGCGATAAACGCTTCGCCGGCCGCCTCGTTGTTTTGTGCAATCTCCAGGCCAAATCGGTCGGCCTCATGTTCCATCGTCCGGGAGACGAAATTGGAGAGAGGCTCTGTCAGCAGCGAATAAACTCCAATCAAAAGCAATAAAAGCGGAAGCGAGGCGATTTGAGAGAGATCGTGGAATCCAAATCGGTCCCGGTACTTATTCAACAAAAAGTGAGCTGATCTATACGTGAGATAAAAAATCACAAACGACAGTAGGGCATAGTAAAGAAGAGACCACCAGATGTGATGCAAAACATAGTGGCCCATCTCGTGGCCCATGACGAAGAGGATTTGATCGGGGGTCATCTGTTGGATCAGCGTATCCCACAAAACGATCCGGTTCGTCTTGCCGAAGCCGATGACGTAAGCGTTCAACATCGATGTGTCTTCGCTCTTATCCACCTCGAAGACGCGCCCCTGTTCAATTCCGGCTCGCGACGCGAGCTGAAGGATCTGCTGCTCGAGTTCTTTGTCTTTCATTGGGCCGAATTTATTGAAAAGCGGGTCGATCCAGATCGGCTGGATGAACATCATAAAGAAGCTGAGCGCCGTTCCGACAAGGCCGCTATAGAACCACCATCTTTTTGGGCTTTTTTTCAACAAAAGGTAGAAGATCCAGAGGAAGGCTACCATTCCGATGAGGAAGACCAAAGTTCCTTTGCCGTAATTCGAAAACCACCTCTCTAACGACTGATTCGAAAGTCCATAGTCATGCATCCGGATGTAGCTAGAATAGAAGTCGAGCGGGAGATTTAGGATCTGGTAGATGGCAACGAATAGGACGATGTAAACAGCGATCGTGAAAAACCAATTTCTTCCCCATGACTTGGCGATCGAGCCAAGTTTTCCTGTGAATCCTTTCATTAAAAACAAGAGCGGAATGATCAGGCTCCATGCTTGTTGAACGATCCACAAAACATTGCCGCTCTGATAAAATCGGACTGCCTCTTCGCTCGGCTCAGGAACCGCCACATGGGCGCATTGAGCCAGAATTTCAAACATGACCGCTCCTTTGCAAAAATTCAGTTTATGCAAAAGAGAGTTGTAAAACTAGATCAAAATTGGCTGCAGATGGGGCACTGCTCTTTCGAGTGTTTGAGCGCCGGGCAGAATTTGCGGGCGAAATAGATGATTTGGAGGTGGCGCAAATTCCAAAGATGTTTGGGGAAAACGGTTTTTAGATCGCGCTCAGTCTGAACGACGTTTTTGCCCGAGGTGAGCCCCCATCTCTTAGCACAGCGGTGGATGTGGGTGTCGACGGGAAATGCTGGCTCATCGAACGCTTGAGACATAACGACGGAGGCTGTTTTGTGCCCTACGCCAGGCAACTCTTCGAGCTCTTCGAAACTTTTAGGCACCTGCCCCTCATGTTTCACGATGAGATCTTGCGACAATTTCCAGATTGCGCGGGATTTTGTCGGCGCCAGTCCACAAGGCTTTACGATTTTCTCGATCTCTTCCGGCTTCAATAGGATCATCTCTTCGGGAGTCGAAGCCAAGGCAAATAAGCGGGGAGTTACTTGGTTGACCCGCGCATCGGTGCATTGCGCCGAGAGCAATACGGCGATGAGGAGTGTGTAGGGATCTTTATGTTCGAGCGGAATCGAGGGATTCGGAAAGAGCTGGTCCAACACTTCGCCGATGAGCTTCGCCTTTTCTTTTTTGTTCATTTTCCCAGACAAAATTTTGAGAAGATCGAAGTCAAAATATCTTCGGAGATGTTAGTCCCGATGATCATCCCCAATTCATTGAGGCAGTTCCGCAAATCGGAAGAGACGAATTCGGGGGAAATCCCTTGTTTCAATCCGTCGATGGCTGTCTGGCAAGAGTCGATCGCGTTTCCAAGCGCCTGAAAATGTCTTTGCTGTGTGATGACGATCTCCTCCTTGCTCGGAGGCCCTTTGCGCCAGATGAGTTGGTCGATGGCCCCTTTCAATTCATCGAGGCCGATTCTCTCTTTCGCAGAGATCGATGCGGAAGATCCCGTCCATTCGATCGTTTCACTCGGTTTTTGCAAGTCGATTTTGTTCCAGACTAGAATTGTCTTTTCGCGCGGCACACTCTCGAGCAGCGTCCGATCGCTTTCCGATAGAGGGCGGCTCGCATCGAGGAGGAACAAAATGAGATCGGCGCTTTGCATCGCACTTTTCGACCTTCGGATCCCTTCCTTTTCGACGATCTCTTCGGTATCTCGGATCCCCGCTGTATCGATGAGGCGGAAATGGAGGCCAGAAAGGCGCAAATCATCCTCTAAAAGATCCCGGGTAGTCCCGGCGATTTCGGTCACGATCGCCCGCTCTTTGCCGAGGAGCGCATTCATCAGCGACGATTTCCCCACATTCGGCGATCCTGCGAGGCAAAGAGAGAGCCCCTGGTGGATCGTTTTCCCCTCTTGGAAGGTCGCCTGCAGATGGCGCATCTGGCCCAGAGTCTCCTCGAGTTGTCCAATCAGCTCATCCATCGTGGCGAATTCGAGCCCCTCCTCAGGGAAATCGACCCAAGCCTCCAAAATGGCTACTGTCTCGGTGAGACCCTGCTGGAAGCCTCCAATCGCCTTGGAAAGGGCCCCCTGGAGCTGCTGTTCGGCCGCCTGGAGGGCGAGCTCATTCCGGGCGGCGATGAGCTGCTGGACCGCCTCGGCCTGGGCTAGATCGAGTTTCCCATTCAAAAAGGCCTGCAGGGAGAACTCTCCCGGCTGGGCCGCCCGGGCCCCCGCCTCTAGAATACGCTCCAAAACCCGCCGGGTCACGATTGAGCCCCCGTGGCACTGGATCTCGACTGTATCCTCCCCGGTGTAGGACCTGGGAGCCCGCATCACCAGCAGGAGGACCCCGTCAATCGTCTCACCTAAGGCTGATACGATATGGCCGTAGTGGGCCGTGTGGGTCTTGAAATCCCGGACCTTCCCCGTAAAGACCTTCTCAGCCACGTCGATCGCCTCTTTTCCTGAGACGCGAATGACCGCGATCGCCCCCTCTCCCGGAGGGGTGGCGACGGCCGCAATGGTGTCATTTTTTTGAAAAGGGCGATGGTTGAAATGCATAATCGCCCTAAATTTTAGCAGGAATGAGTTGTTAAATCAATCAACGCTTTCCATTGCTTTTGACTATTTGATTATCAGCGTTCAACAAGTAAGTTTTAGGTTTCATCGGTTTGACTTTGACCCCAAATAACTCTTTGAGAACTTTCCAATATTCTTTCCCATAATCCAATAGAACCTGCTCACCGGGGTTGATTACTTTTGAAGAGTAGAAAGCGCATTCAATTGTCCCATTAGGAAGTCTGACGATTCGGATTTCAACATTATCATCCTTTTCTGAGTGATTAAAATTGCGAGTGTAGTTCCCCTCTTTTCTTCCATCGATGTCCAAGAAATAAGCATTTGATTTCTTGGGATTTTTTTCATTTATTTGACCTTGATCATCTAGACTCAGATGGATGTTATCAAGAACCGTCATAATGTAGTTGCTGTAGTGTTCTTCCTCGTGTTTGCTTATGATCCACTCTCCAGTATAAAAACCTAAGAAAACTCCAGGTTGAATCGGTGCAGCTTTTGGATCGAGAAAGACTCCGTTGCCGACATCACCGTTGATTTGACAGAGCTTCAGTCCATGCGGCAGCCCATCTTGTAAAAGAGCTTCTCGATTGCTGTCGATTTCAGCCTGCTCGATAGATTTGATGTAGTTATCGTTTCTCCCGTTAAAGATTTTCTGAATTACACCAGCATGAGATAAAGTTTTGGGTCGAGAATTAGAAAGTCGGAAGGAATTCGGCACTGGAATCACGCCCCCTGTCTTCTCTTTTTTCGCCTTTGGCTCATTATCCACGGCCGGAGCTTCTCTTCTAGAAAGGAGAGTTGTAATTGAAGAAGATGACGAAGAATCTCCTAGCGCCTCGAGTAACTTTTTCGATGGTTTGCGAATCCTTGGTGTGTCGGAAAGCTTGCTTGAAGAGGAACTCACTGTCAATTTAGGCGACTCTTCTTTGGGTTTTTTTACAGAAGGCAACGGCAAGGAAAAATCGGAATACTTTGTAGAAGGCTGTCGGGTTTTTCGAAGGGCCATTCTTTGAGAAGACGATGTAGATGTCGAAAAAGAACTTTCCTCTGATTCAGTGTGAGGAGAATCTGTGTGCAAATCAGGAACTTCCATCATCCTGGAGTGGGTCGTTGATGAATTGAACGAGACGGCCGATGAAGTAGTATTTGCACGAGAGCGTAAAGCCATGGTAAATGTCGAACTTGCTGCAGAGGAGACAGCCTTCGATTGGGAGTCAAGATCGCTATTGTTTCCGATGATGTGCGCCGATCCGCTTTGGAGAAATTGAAATAAAGAGTTGGCGTTCTGATTAAAATTATTATTTAATGGATAAGACATAATATTCCTTGTTAATCGCAAATATTATAAATAAAGTTGATGTAATTATCAATTATATTTTAATTTGCTAATAACTTAAATGTTAGGTCTTTAGATCATTTGTAGGGCCGCCGTGATCAACTTTCCTAGGTCGGTCTCCTCTTTCTTGTCCGATCGGGCAGAAGCGACCGCCTTTTGGGCATCGAGCGGATTGTACCCCAGATTGATGAGGGCATTAGCGGCATCAGCCTCTATCGAGTCCCCACCCTGGGCAGCCAAAAGCGGCCCCCCTTTCCCTTTGCGAGCTCCACCCTTGAACTTGTCCCGCATCTCGATCACAAGCCGCTCCGCCGTCTTTTTACCAATCCCCGGCAACTTGCTGAGGAGGCGAATATCCGAAGAGCCGACCGCCCTTTGGAAAGCCCCGATCTCCATGTGGCCCACAATGGCCAAAGCCGTCTTAGGCCCAATCCCCGAAATCGTGAGCAACAGCTCGAAGAGATCCCTCTCCTCTTTCGCATCGAAGGCGTACAGAATATGCGCATCTTCCCGCACCACTTGCGATAAGTAGAGCATCACCTTCGCCTCTTGCTGTGGAAGGCGCGTATACGTGCTCAGCGGGATGGAGAGTCGGTAAGCGATGCCGCCTGTCTCCACAATGGCTTTGAGCGGGTCTTTGTCTTTGAGAGTTCCTTGGATAGATTCGTACATGTTGCAAACCTTAAGTGGTGGGCGCAGCAAATCGCAAGGGCCAACGCATCGGCAGCATCTTCCGGTTCGGGCAACTTTGGCAGTCTCAGCAGCGTCTGAATCATCCGCTGCACCTGCTCTTTGCTCGCCTGACCTTTGCCGACGACCGCTTGCTTTGCTTTCTTTGGAGCATACTCGAAAATGGGAATTTTCCGCCTCGCTGCAGCGAGCAAAACCATCCCTTTCGCCATGCCGAGTTTCAGCGCGCTCTGCACATTTTTCATCACAAATTGCGACTCGATGGCGATCGCTTCTGGCTTAAATTTTTCGATCAGTTGTTCCACACCATCGAAGATGATCTTGTATCTTTCCTCAAGAGCCAAATCGGGAGGCGGGCGGATGCAGCCGAAATCGAGCGGCACACTCTGATGAGGCGAGTGCTCGATGACGCCGTAGCCAGTGATCCGCGTGCCAGGGTCTATGCCAAGGATAATTTTTGGTTGCATATCTCTACGATAATCAATCGGAAATTCATAGTAAACAACGACTCATCGGCCAAAATTGCAGAAGAGTCATTCCATAAAATGTAAAGCCGCTTTACATAGGTCCAAAAGTAAAAAATCTTGGAAAAAAGGAGTCCTCAAATTTAAAATTCACCAAAAGTAAATCGGAGAAGCTCCATGAAAACCACTGCAGTTATTTGTCTATCGTCCATCATTTTAACGGGGAATGTTTTCGCCGATGAAATGAAAAAAGGATCGCCACCACCTTCGCTCACACAACCATGTTTCCCCAAAACCTATTGCTGCTCCAACGTAATTTTCGATGTCTACGGACAATGGCTCTATCTGCAGCCGAACGGAAGTAACCTCTACTACGCCGCGGAAGCATTCCCATTTAACACCTCAATTGCTTTGCCCCCAGCTTCTCCTAACTGGACTGTTTTTGAGATCGATCCCAACTATCATTCAGGATTTCAGGTCGGCACCCAATTTACCTGTCCCAGATCGAGCATGAGCCTGGAACTCAATTGGGAAAGACTCCATTCGAGCGACTCGGATTCCATGGTTGTTTCTCCCCAATCTTACGGGACCGGCAACATGGTTGGCCCCTTCTTCGACATCGGCCCTAATTCAGCTGCCTACAACCATGCGGACGGGAAAGCATTTTTCCACTTCGACGCAGTAAATTTGCTGTTCGGAAAGTCTGTCTGTTTCACCAACGGTTTGAAAGCCCGCTTCTACACGGGAGCTGGATTTGCCCGGATCAAGCAGAACGTCTCATCCTTTTATTGGAATAAGGAGGGACAAACAGCTCGTGGAGTCTCTGAGGTTTCTACCTTCACTAGCGGCGGCCCCGAATTTGGCGTAGATTTCGACTACAAGCTCGGCAAAGGATTCTCCTTCACAGGCGGCAGCTCAATGGCGCTCTACATGGGACAAATGAAGAACCATACGACCTATACTTCTTATTCTCCTGCGTTAACAACTCAGGGCATTCCACAGCCGAACATTCAAGGGACGACGGTTCCCAACCGAACCCAAGTTGTTCCCGGCTTCGAAGAGAAGCTCGGGTTTTCTTACGTCGGTTCTTACGATCGTTGCCAGTTCACTGTTGGATTGGGCTATCAGTTGCAAATATTCATCGATGCAATCCAGTCCGTCGACATGACAGCGCCTCAAGTTCTACCGCCACTAGTTGCAGGCGTATCTGTAAACATGGGCGTCTATTCGGTGGGTTTTGAACGGACCTTGAGCAATTTCATCCTCAGCGGTCCCTATGCATCGTTTAGTTTAGATTTCTAATCACAGACTTAAATTTGGACGGGGGGTAAGGAATTGCCTCCGGCCCAGATTTGATAGCTTTGTTAAGCGAAAAGTTGGGGCTGCCCAAAGGCGGCAACCCCGGAGGAATTATTTTTGGTTAAAAGTGAAGCGGGGGGTAGGTTCTGCTCCTGCAACAGCTTCCCACTTTTTCGAATTCTCATTCCAATTCAAGGATCTTGAAAAATCTAATTCAACAGTTCCAACTACTACGTCATCTACAGTGAGATTTGCTTTATATGTATACTTAACTTGGTAGTTGTCATTTTCATCGCGAGTCACATGAGTTCGCATCGAATCATCTGTGAGGCTCATTGATGGATCTATTGTTGTTAAAGTTCCAGCAAGTTCGGCGATAGTGGGGCGATAATCAAGCCAAATCATGGATTGAAGCATTTCATTGCGCTCATTATCTTGAGATGAACGACTAGCATCTCTTTCTGGTATAGACTCAAGGACTTCATTTATTTCATTTGTATTTGAGTGTTGGATTGGCCTTGTGTCATTGAATTGCACTTTATAGTTGTCGTTTTTGCTTAGGTTTAGTTTAGCAACTTCTTCTAAAGGATTTGGTTTGAGCACATTTTGTTGCTCGTCCAAAGGCCGCTCTTTTTGAGCCTTAGCCATCTCATTTTTCATTTTATCTCTTGAATTCAAGAAATGTTGGCGGAGAGCTCCATGAAAATTACCGCTTGTGTCTAGAGTTTTCAGAAGGCCTCTATGAGATTTAGGCAATAGCTCCGGATGAGCCTTTAAAACCAAATAGGCCAATGGAAGTTTAGCTTTGACATCGTCGCTTGGCGCTTTATCTGATTCTCCTGAATAAAATTTCTGCACTTCAGTTAGTTCTTTCTTGGACATATTGAAGACTGTTGCCAGTGCTTCGCCGGCTAATTTCTCGTTTATACTCAAACCTCGGATATTGCGTTTGGCAGTTTTCCAGTCCTTACCTAAAACATTCTGGGGTACTTGAGCTTCATCAATCTGATTCAAGTGACTTAGAAGAGCGAGTTCTTGGGGTTTAAAAACGTTAAATCTACTGTCATGTGCTAATCCCTCTCGGATGGATTGGAAGGAAGCATTTGCTTTTGCTAGTTCTTTAACTTTTGCAGCAACGGCTGGAAGAAGCGTTTTTTTCTGTTGGCTTAAAACTTCTTTGGTCAATTGAGAGACTTCTTTGAGTCTGAAATACTTCAGGATGCGGCCAAAGATGTTGTACCAAGTTGGAGCGTAGTTCCAGTCTTGTTTCTTGAAGACATCGGAAATGATCTCGTCTTTTGATCTCGAAGTAAAACGGCCAGCTAGGGTTTTGGCGTTAACAGCATTTTCAACTGATTGCTTGACTGTTTCGGAGTGAGCCTTTTGGCTGAGGTCGTTTCTTACGACCATGTTGGTCATTGGATCTAGCGGCATAATTATCACCTTATTAAAAATATCGTTCTATTATAACATAATTAAAATTATGTAATAAACATAAATTACTTATGATCGTTGTATTAAAATAATTACTTTGTGGATGGCGACGTAAAGAATTGATTTGTGCGGGGATAGGGAAATGGGGTATGATACCCCCTTTTGGAGATAGAGCATGGACCCACAGACCATTATCGTTCGGATGCCCAACTGGATCGGGGATCTGGTGATGGCTACCCCCATCCTGAGCGACCTGAGACGGAGGTACCCCAAGGCCTCCATCACGGCCATGTGCCGGACCCCCCTTTGCGAGCTCCTGAAGGAGGACGCTTCGATCGATGAGCTCTTCTGCTTCACCAAGCCCCAGAACGACTTCTTGAGGAGGCAGCTGAAGCGAAACATCATCGATAAGATCGCGGGGGGGAAGTTCGACTTGGGGATCTTGCTGACTAATTCGTTCTCGTCGGCCTGGTGGTTCTCGAGGGGGAAGGTCAAGCGGAGGATCGGGTTTGCCGCCGATATGAGGAGCTTTTTACTGACCGACAAGGTTCAGATGGGTGGGAGCGAACATGAGGTCATTACGTATAAGAGGCTCCTTGAGCCGCTCGGCATCCCCATCTCCGAGACGAAGCCGAGGCTCTATGTAAGTCAAAAAGAGGTCAATGAATCGAAAGAGCTTTTGTACCAGCGGGGGTACAAGAAAGGGAAGAAGCTGATCGGGATCAACCCGGGAGCGGCTTACGGCTCAGCGAAGTGCTGGCCCCCTGAGAGGTTCCGGGCGTTGGCTTTGCGGCTCCTGTTGGAGAAGGACACGTATGTCGTCTTCTTTGGCGATACGGCAACCGATTCGATGATTAAGGAGATCTGCCGAGGTCTTCCTGAGTATGCGATTAATTTGGCCGGGGTCACTTCGCTGCGAGAACTGGCATGCATTATTAAAGACTGCGATCTTTTGATTACGAATGACAGCGGACCGATGCATATCGGGGCCGCATTCGGCGTGCCGTTGATTGCTCTTTTCGGTTCCACAGACGACCAGTTGACAGGGCCGTACGGCTATCCCGATGCGGTGGTCAATAAGAGGGCGGGGTGCTCTCCTTGTTTCAAGAGAACTTGTCCGATCGATTTTCGCTGCATGAAGCAAATTTCCGTTGAGGAAGTCGCTGAGAAAGCTCTCCAACTCATCAAATAATTATGTTTAGAAGATTATCCCGCCTACTTTTGCCCAATCCTTTCGACAGGATGTTGAAGCGGACGAAAGGAAAAAGGGTTCTGCTCGGGTGGAATCGGGGGTTGGGAGACATTGCTCTTGGACTTTATGCGATGGTGCAGAGGATTCGTGAGATCATTCCGGAGGCGGAGATCACGTTTTTGATCCGGGAAAATTTGCGCGATGGGTTCACCCTGTTGGAAGGGGTAAAAACGATCGTCGCACCGGAGTGGAAACGGGGTGAGCCATACGATGTTCGAGCGACGCTGAAGCAGCTGAAGTTGGATCCGGAGAATTTCGATTTGATTGTGGAGTGGCCCAACCCGACCGAGTGGGTCCGGTGGCAGAGGGGCCGCGTCGTGCCGAAATTGAAATGGAATCAGGAGCACGACCAACTTTGGAAGAAATTCAACCTCTCGGAAGAGTTTACATACATTGGCGTCCAGGCGGTCGCCGAGACGCAGTACGGTCTTTGGCGCAATTGGCCCCTTGAAAGGTGGGATGAGTTCTTTGCGCTGCTGAAAAATCAGCCGAAAGCGCGGGTCGTTTTATTCGGATTTGGGAACGAGCCTCGGTTTGACCATCCGATGATCGTCGATCTGCGGGGGAAAACGACTCTTTTTGAGATGATCTCGGTGATTAAGAATCGGTGCAGCCACCTGGTTCTCCCCGATTCGGGCGTTTTGTCAATGGCCTACTACCTCGATGAGATTTTTCCGATCCAGGTCGTTTCGTTGTGGGGCGATCCAAATCACGGTATTTTGAAGCAGAATGTCCGCTCTCCGAATCCTCTGTTGGTTCATAGGCCGCTTGTTGCCAAAGAGCGAAATCTTTCGACTGTTTCGGCGAAAAGCGTCTATGAAATTTTATTTCCGGAAGCGAGGCCATTCGCGCCGCTTGGAAAGTGTTCGAAAGGGGGAACTTCGGGACCTGTCAAGCGGGTTGGCTGTTTAATTTTAGCAGGCGGACAAGGAACTCGGCTTGGCTATTCGGCGCCGAAGGGGATGTTCGTCATCAAAGGGGAAACTTTATTCGAGAGGATCGTAAAGAAGATTCCCAAGGAAGTTCCTATCGCGATCATGACTTCGCCTCTCAATCACGAGGAGACGGTCGGCTATTTTGAGAAGAATGGGAACTTTGGGCGGAAGATCTCCTTTTTTCAACAATCGATGCTCCCGCTGTTGGATGAATGGAAGCGGCCTCTTGGGCTAGAAGGGCCCGACGGCAATGGGAGTGTCTATCGCCGCTTTGTCGAGTCGGGGATTGCCGATCAATTTGCGAAAGCTGGAGTGGATCTGGTCACGGTAACTCCTGTCGACAATCCGTTGGCACAGCCTCTCGATGTGGGGTTTATTTCATTTCATCGACAGTCGAAGTGCGAAGTGACGATCCGGTGCATTGAGCGGAATAGCCCAGAAGAGTCGATGGGGGTCCTTGTGGAGCGGGAGGGGAAAATCGCGATAGTGGAGTACTGCGAGATCGATCCGAAGGAGATGCGGGCCGTTTGCGAGGGTGGACGATTAAAATATCTTTATGCCTATACGGGCCTGTTGGCTCTCGATTTAGCCTTCATCCGGAGGGCGGCTGGGTTCGAAATGCCTCTACATTGGGTAAGAAAAGAAATTTTGAAAGAGGGACGAAAAGTACTCGCCTGGAAGGGGGAACGGTTCCTTTTCGATGCCTTCGAAGGGGCCAGCTCGATTGGAGCCTTGTGCAGCCCTAGGGAAGAATGTTATGCTCCTCTGAAAAATCGGGAAGGCCCGAACGGAATCGAGGCAGTAGAGAGAGCTTTGTCATGAAAAAAATTTGCTATCTTGGCGCTGGAACTTGGGGATTCGCCCTCGCGTCGATCTTAGCTCAAAATGGGCATGAGACGACTGTGTGGACGCGCGACCCCTATTTGGCCGACGAGCTCCAAAGGACTCATGTCCACCCGAAACTTCCCGGCTTTCAGGCTCCAATGTCAAGCCGCTTTACATCTGATTTACAAGAGGCTTTGAAAGGGGCCGAAGTCATTGTTGAGAGCGTCACATCGGCTGGAATTCGTCCAGTATTTCAAGAAGTGTTGGAGCTTGGGAAGATTGAAGTTCCTGTGATCCTCACATCGAAAGGGATTGAACAAGGGACGGGGCTATTGCTTCCTGAAGTCGCCTCTCAGCTGATGGGAGTGCAAGAGAGTCCTCTCGTCGGAGCCCTTACTGGCCCGAGCCATGCGGAAGAGGTAATCCAGAATTTCCCAACGTCAGTTGTCTGCTCGGCCTACGATCCAGAAGTTTCACGGCTTATTCTCGATCTTTTTACAACGCCTAAATTCCGCATCTATCCCAATTCCGATCTCCACGGCGTTTGCTTTGGCGGGGCAATGAAGAATATCATTGCGATCGCCTGCGGTATTTCCGATGGTCTTGGCTGCGGCGACAATACGAAGGCGGCTTTGATGACCCGGGGACTTCATGAGATCAGAAAATTAAGTTTGGTCAAGCAAGCTAAGCCTGAGACTTTGAATGGCCTTTCGGGCATGGGCGATCTTTGCGTCACTTGCATGTCGCGCCACAGCCGCAATTACCGACTCGGCCGGCTCATCGCCGAGGGATTTTCCCCCGAGGGAGCCCGCCAGAAAATCGGGATGGCCGTCGAAGGGATTTATACCTGCGTCTCTGCTCTTGAGCTAGGGCGCAAGCACAACATTCCAGTGCCTATCACAGAAGCGACTTACGGGGTCATCTTCGAAGGACTTGATCCAAGAGTCGCCGTCAAAGCTCTTCTTCAAAGAGCGATTAAAGAAGAGCATCTTTAAGAAAAGTGATCTATAGCTTTTAATAGAGTTATATCACCCAGGTTTTCATGTCATTCGTTCTTTCTGCTCAAGAGATGGCTCGCATTGAAAAGATTGCGATCGGGGACGGTTGCAGCGACGAAGCCTTTATGCAAGAGGCGGGTCGCCAGGTTGCTGCTGTCGTAGAGAAACGGGCTCCTAAAGACAAAAAAATAGCCCTCCTGATCGGCAAAGGAAACAAAGGGGGCGACGCCTACGTGGCGGGCATCTGCCTTATTCAAGAAGGATTCCATGTCGACGCCTTCGAGCTCTATCCGAAAAAAGAGTGCAGCCGGCTGAATCACTTGATGAGGACTCGCTTCGAGCAGCGGGGTGGAAAATTTGGTGACGAGCCGAATTATGTTGAATATGGGTTGATCGTCGACGGCTATTTAGGGACTGGGTTCAAAGGGACATTAGAACCATTTATTGCTGCAAAGATTCAAAAAGCTAACGAATCGGGACTTCCCATTGTAGCCATCGATATCCCCTCGGGTCTGAATGGGAATAATGGCGAAGGCTCTGAGTCGGCGATCCGAGCTGCTGCCACGGTCACGCTCGGCTGTGCTAAGAGCGGGCTTTTTCTACGCAACGGATGGAATTGTGTCGGCGAACTGATTGTGGCCGATTTTGGCTTGCCGGCCAAGTATTTAAAAGAGGCAAAGCTTTTTGCCCAGATTCCTAAACTTCCGAAACTTCCCCGTCTGGTCCGGAACCGGCATAAGTATCAGGCAGGTTACGTTGTGGGATATGGGGGATCTCTTGCCCTTTCGGGAGCGCCGAAGTTGGCTGGACTCGCTGCGCTGAGAGCGGGTGCAGGGATGATGCGCCTTTTTTATCCGAAAGAGGCGAAAGAGGAGATGCACAACTTGCCGTTGGAGCTGATCCATTGCGAATGGACTCAAAAGTTGTGGCAAGAAGAGTTGAAGCGGGCGAAAGGAGTTTTCGTCGGTCCAGGCCTTGGACGCAAACCAGCCGTTGATCGGTGGCTGAAGAAGCATTTGCCGAATATCGAGCAGCCTTCCGTTCTCGATGCCGATGCGTTGACGTCGCAAACGGAAATCTGGCCGGCTAGGGTCGTTTTAACACCGCATCGAGGCGAAGTCCTCCGCATTCTGAAATTGAAGAAGGCACCTCCTGACGAGGAGCTTTTTGATTTGTGCCAAGAACTCTGCGATCGGACGGGTGCTGTTCTGGTGTTGAAAGGGGGGCCTACATTTATTTTTGGTCCTGAAACTTTGCCCGCAGTTGTCGCTCACGGTGATCCAGGAATGGCGACAGCGGGGGCGGGCGATGTCCTCACGGGGATCATTGCGGCTTTTCTCGCGCAGGGGCTCACTTGCTGGGAGGCCGCAGTTCTTGGCGTCACAGTCCATGCGCTCGCCGGCGAACAGGTAGCGAAGGCTAGAACTTCTTACGGGATTATTGCGAGTGATTTGATCGAGTATCTGCCGAAAGTTTTTAAAGAGCTTTCTTGATTTGGACGCGGAGCGTCCCAGAAGAGAACTCTTCTGAGTAATCGATCCACGGGTCTGCGACGAATGCATCGCTCGATGGGAGCGAGTCGATTCCCGGAAAATAGCCGAACAAAACAGATTTTTCGTTCATATGCCGCTCGAGGCAGATATGGACCGCTTTTTCAAATAGCGGGAGGGCATCTTCATTCTGGCTTGGGTCATAGACTCGATCCGTAGATCGAATGAGACCTTCTTTTTCTAGGCGAGCTAGGGCCGCTTCTTTTTGGCTTGCTGTGATCTGTTTTCTCTCTTCTAATTCGGCAAAAAAGCGGATGTATTGCGCAGGGGTAGAAAAAGGCTTGGGACTTTCGAAAAATAGATTGATGTCGGCATCGGAGTATATCGTGTGCCGAATCTGCGGGATTTCTTGCTCGATCTGCCGGACTAGCTCGCCTCCTTGCCGCTCCAAGGAGGACTGAGTCCTTGTCCGAATGGGAGGCGCGAAGAAATAAATTTCGTCAAAAATTGAGTTCTTGAGAGGCCAGGGTTCAACTTGATTGAGTGCAAGGGTTTGTTCTGCACGAATTTTTGTTGGAGCTGCTCCGATTTGGAGTACTTTTCCTTTTGTTTGGATAGGTTTTTGGATGCTGGGCAAATCTTGGCATAGCTCGGCGAGGCGTTCAGCTTCTTCACCTGGAATCTCGTAGAAGCGGAGAGCCTCTTCTCTGCATAGAGGAAAAAATTTCAGATCGATCTTCGGTTCTTCGATGCAAGGGGTGAAGGAAAAAGAGTATCCATGTAAATTTTTGGAAGAAAATAGCCCTACCGTCAAAATGGGATCGTCATTTCCGAAAATGACATCTCCTCCTCTCATTTTTACGAACTGTTCCAGGAGGTAAAAATTGACCGGAAAAGAGATTGTGCCGTGCAAGTTTAGCTGGGGATCTTTCCATTGCGACAGCTGCTTTTCCTTTCTGTACCCTTTATCGGCCGCCAAGAGATAAAATTCGGGGAATTTCTCCAGCGTCTCTAAGGCGCCTACGGGAAATAAAAATGTCCCGTCAGGCTCGTTTTCCAGGAGGGCATCCCAGGAAGGTTTTCGATAGTAAGGCATTTGGGCGGGGTGGTAGGAATATTTTGCTTCAATGCCGTTGAATGGATCGTTCGGCTTTTCTATTGAGAGAGAGACCTTCCCTTCAAAGAGTTTTCCTCTCTTTTTTTGAAACAGATCCTGCGGGATCGAGTCGAAGAAGTAGTTGGCTAAAATCAAGAAGGGACCAGGTTCTGGCGGCGGGTCTTCGAGAGGATTATAAGCGCGCAATTCCAGTAGGTTGTTTTTCAAATAGGGTTGAAACAAGGGGTGTTGTTTCCAAAAAGCGACATTTTTCTCAGCCAGATCTGTCAGGAGGTAGCGAAAGGGCTTTTTCCACCGCTCCATCAACTCGTTTAGGAACAAGTAGGCAAACCTGCCGCTTCCTCCTCCCATCTCTAGAATGGTTAGCTGAGGTTCTCTCTTGAGAAGATGCGCGGCGATTTTAGCGTAGGTGCTCGCGATGGTCCGATTGGAGGTGACGTGGAGCGGGACCCCTTTCTTGGTCCAGCATTCCGGACCGAACTCGCGGTAGGCATTTTTTTGCAGATGCCATAGGAGAGATTTTGAAAGACGAATTTCTTTTTCAACCATCATCATCCATACATACCAAAAAACCCCCACTCACGCTATACTTTATCCCTTTTAGAGAGTCTCTATGAAACGTTTTCTTGCCCCATTCCTTTTCTTTGTTTCTAGCACCTTTGGCACTGAAATCATTTTTTGGCATGCCTTTGAGGGATTTTTGGCTGAACGGTTCTCCGAGATCGTCGAGGATTTCAACCATCAGGCAAAAGGGTATCATGTTACTCTCCAATATAAAGGGAACTATACCGAAACGTTTAACGAAGGATTGCTAGCATTCAAAGAGGGGCGCCAACCTCACATCCTCCAAGTCTATGAAGTGGCGACTCAGACGATGATGCTCAAACCTGAGATGTTTTATCCCATCGACGAACTGATGAGGAAGTATTACAAAAAATTTGATCCCGACGTCTATATCGACACGGTGCGGGACTTTTATTCCACTCCTGATCATAAGATGTTTTCTCTTCCCTGGAACGCGTCGACTGGAGTTCTCTTCTACAACAAAGAGGCTTTTAAGAAAGCAGGATTAAACCCCAATAAACCGCCAAAGACTTGGGAAGATCTCGAAAAAATAGGAACCCAATTGGTCAAGGCGGGCTATGTAGGCTTCACCACAGCCTGGCCAGCGGCCTATCACCTCGAACATCTATGTTCTTGGCACAACCTCCCATTTGCTACCAATGACAACGGGTTTCAAGGCCTCGGCGCCCGATTAAATTTCAACGGCCCCTGCCAAATCCGCCATTTATCAAAACTGGCCGACTGGCAAAATTCGGGGATTTTCTCCTACAAAGGGCGATTCACTGCTGAGCCTGAGCAATTTTTCACCGAAGGCCATTGCGCAATTCTTCTGCAAGGGTCAAACCGCTATTCGATGCTCAAGAAAGCCTCCCCTCATACTATTGGCGTCGGTTTTATGCCCTATTGGACCGATATTGTGGAAACCCCCTATCGTCTGAACATCGGAGGCTCCTCGTTCTGGGCTCTTTCTGAATTCGACGAAGATATCTACCGAGGCGTCGCCCAGTTTTTCTCGTATCTTTCCCAGACTGAAATCCAAGCCTACTGGCACCAGCAGACAAGCTATCTCCCGATCACAGAAGCGGCTTACTATCTCTCAAAAAAGAAGGGGTTTTATGAAAAGAATCCTGCCGCTGAGATCGCGGTTCTCGAAGTCATGAACCCCAAGAGAACTCCCTATACGCAAGGGATTCGGCTCCCTAACTACACAGCCGTCCGGGAGAAGATCATCGACTTTCTCGAGTTGGCTCTAAAAGGCTCTCTGTCGACCACCGAAGCGCTCGACGGCGCCGTCGCCGAGGGGAACAAGCTCCTCATCCAATACGAACAGGATCTAGAAAACCCCGACGTTTTGGATTAGAGCTTAATATCTGCAGCAAAAGTTGGATTATGCGATTCGAACGTATTCGCCTTCCCTATCAGCGTTAATCAAGAGCCCTTGCATATCGCTGTAGGAGGCATTGTTGCTTACGCATATTCTATCATCTGATTCCCAGTTAGACAATTTTTCAACATCTCTGGAATCTATTGTCCAAGAACTTCCATTAGAAAGAGTGACGATGTTATCCACGACTTGTTCAATTCTTTGGACATTGGTTTCAGACTCATGGACAGAATCAAATCTTGCTCCAGCTGAAGTGTTGTTTGAAATGTTATAGAGGCGGAATGAATCCATTGGGCCTCCGTTTTCAGCAACTAAAATATCTTGATTTCGTTGCCAAGATGGAACCGGATTCTTAAAAGGTTCATAAGTTCCAAATGCAAACCCATTATTTAAAACAACGGTTTGGCGGTCAAAGATATTTAATGGGAAGTATCTTCTGTTAGAAATGGTCCTTCTGATTTTTGGAAGGTCTTGCTGGCTTTCGTCTGTTTCAGAGGGTGAAGCTAAGGAGGGTATATTTTGAGGAATCGGCTCTTCTTCCTTTTCATCCTCATCTGATTCAACAGAGGGTTGTTCGGTTTGCGACGCAATTTGAGCTTCAAGTTGCTCTTTCATTTGTTGCAAACTTTGAAACTCAGCATGTAATTCGTCATATTGTTCTTTTTGTTGGACCTTGTATGCTTCTAGTTCTTGAATTCTTCCTACAAGTGTTGAATTTTGATTAACCAATTGGGCCATGATGGATTTTACGGATTCAATTTCTTGGACTAATCTAGAAACCATTTCGTCATTTGAGCTGTTTTGACTAATAGTTTCGGACAACTGAACATAACGTCCATTTAAACTGTTCCATTCATTGGCTAACTTTAAATTCTCTTCATTTAGCCTAGCTATTTCTTATTGAGCTTTATTAAAATCTTCAATTATTTCGCATACTTTTTCGTTAAGTTCAGTTATTTGTGTTACAAATGAAATGTTTAATATTTGTTGTCTCTCGTTGTTGTAAGTTTGTTTCTCGTAAAAAGCTTGTATTTGGTTAGACATTGCTTCCTTTGATTTTTGTAGATCTTAGTTTAATTATATTTGTTTTCATTTTGTTAATTAGTTGTTCGGTTACAGATGTCTGTTGAGTTATCTTTTCAATTAGGGCATTCATTCTTTCGTTTGATTCTCGGTTGTTTTCTGGTGGATTTAGGTCTTGATCAACCGTTTCTTTTTCATTGAATATTTTAGAAATAAATTCTTCAATTTTTCTGTTTACCAATTTCCAGGTTCTGAATTCATCTTTTGAGATATTTAAAATGTTGGATATATGACTAGATGGGGAGATAGATATAGGCGATGAACTTGATTCAAGAACCAAAGATTCAACTTTTTCTACACTTCCTGGGTCGGTATCTAGTGGGCTTGAAATTGGAACTGGTATGCCAATATTGAGAGGAGGAAGAGAGCTATTCAAATTTGTATTCGCTGACATGTTATCTCTTTGTGTTAAAGTTTTTTAGTTTTCTGCTTAAACCTGTCATTCTTTCAATTGAATGATCTATTGATTCGTTGGCTTCGTCTGTTACTCGTATATAGCTGGCTATTTTTCTATTTAATTCTTGGTTTTCGTCGGTTTCGCGATTTGGTCGTATTCTCACAAAATGATAATATGCTAAACCTGAAATAGAGATTCCAATGACTGCGGCAGCTAATGCTGTTCCTGGATTGCTAATCAAACTGCTGATTGTTTTTGAAGCAAAGTCGCAGTAAAAACTATTTGATTCTTCACAGTCTTTACTTATTTTCTGATATGTTTCGTAAATTTCCTTTATATCTTTTGCTTGGCTTAGAAAGGAAAATGTTGATGTTGTGACATGCCAGAGGCTGCTAATCATATATATTTGCCCAAATAATTAATTTTTTGCCGATATTTTATAGAAAAGTGAATCTAGAATCAATAGCTAAAGGAAGTGAAAATATATTTTAGTGATAAAAAAATAACAAAGTTCGGTTTGATTGTAAAATTAGTAATTATATTCAAACCATACGACGCATTCATGGATGGTACAGAAAATACTAAAAATATTAGGAAGTCCTCCTAAGCGAAAGGAATCAGGCTCTCTAACAAAATGGGGATTCTAGAGAAGATCATCGAGTCGTCTTCAAAGATTTTCTCATTCTGCTCGAACTGCTTGACGGCGCCGTCGCCGAGGGGAACAAGCTCCTCATCCAATACGAATCAGAAATAGACCCCAAACTTCCCTAGGACTTCATTGCCCATATAGCCCGATCCAAATTCCCCTTTATAAAAGAGAGAGAAGAACAAATTATTGTTCGTTCTGAAGAATAGATCGATTGAGGGAGAGATGAGACTTTGGTTGGTTTTGAAGGAGGTGACAGTGAATTCAGTTGGGAATCCAACTAAGAAAGCTTGCGTTCTGCCGAGGCCGAACGGCTGTCGATTCACGTAGCTTGCGCTCTCCTTGAGGATGAAATAGCCCCAAGAAAAATGCCAAGCTTCATAGGCGCTAAGTCCCACTTCGCTCCGTAAAAAGTAGGAAGTAGAGCTGTCGACTCCCATATTGAGAGGAGCAGCTCCTGTCTCCTGGTAGCTATCGTTGAAGGCTACAGCTAAGTCGAACGAGAAATAGGGTTCGATTGTTCCCCACTTATAATTCCAGTCGTATCCCCCTCCAAAATGGGGCACGAGCTGCCATCCTTTGTAAGAACTTTTCGCTGTGGCACTGAATCCCGGGAAAATGACATTTCTATGATTGTCATTCCAGTTCACTAGCGACGACATCCCAAAATCTAAATACATATCGTCCATCACATACCCAGTTCCATAAGCCATGAGAATGAGAGAATCGATATCGCTGTGGCCTCCATGTTGATTCTGGTGGATCCAGCTGTGTGCATATCCGGCTCCGCAGCCCACCTGTCCGTCCTCGCCATAATATTCAAACCCGAGCAGTCCTCCGCCAGTGGTTGAATGGAACCCAGGAATTAGGCTGCTGGATTGTGAGCTTTGGCTGTTGAAATCGCCGATTCCTTCAAGCCAAATGGCGTAATTTTTTTCACCTTTGGCCATGGTTTGGGCAGAGCCGAAGGGAGATTCTAGCCCCTCGTCAGAATCGGACCTCGATGGGGAAGTGCATCGAGTCATGGCTACCGGTTGAGCTACTTTTGATAGATCTGTATCTTGAAGAGGTATTAGCTGCAAGAGAGGTACCGGGTTCTCAGCTTTGCAGCTTAGGTAAGCTGCCTCGGCAAAAAGGGCAGACAGCGCTGGTTGATTCTTCTGAACTCCGCCGCGAAATCGATTGCCCGACATGCGGCTTCCAAGGGTGCCGTTGATTGCAAATCCCATGTTTTGCGTTGTGTATGTGGAAACGGCGTTTCTGCCAGGAGAAATGCTCTGCAGGGCCGCTAAGAGCTGAGAGGCGTTTAATCCACTCAAAGTTAACACGGTCGATTGAAGAGAAGGGGAGTTTTTATTGTCATTTAGGTAGTTGGCAATTGCGATCGCATTGGCGTTATTGCCTAAGAATCCTGTAAAAATTCCACCGCTAGATGTAGGTCCTGGATACATCAATTTCACGGTTCCAGCCACATAATCGTAGACTACGTATAAGCCAGATAGGAATGAGGGGACAACAGGCGAGCCGCTGAACGCGCCCGATAACGAGCCTGCTGTGAGAACTGTGTAATTGATGGTGGTGAACGCGCCGGGCGATGCGATGATGTTTAAGGTTCCATCGAGGGCGGCTGTTCCAGATACGTTGATGATAGAAAAGGTTGTTGGGTCGATCTCGATATTGGTTGTGCTTCCTGGATTCAATGTGAGGTTCCCCGTGATGGTCATCGTCCCAATCGAAGTTCCAGGGGTAATGGCGCCACCGCTATTAACGACGACGGCTCCCGTTACCGCTCCGTTGCCGCCGAAGGTTCCTCCGTTATTGACTGTGACGTTGCTCGTGATGTTCGGGGACCCAGAGGTTCCTCCGTTGACATTCAAACGGCCTCCACTCACAGTTGTGCCGCCTGCATAGTTGCTGGTGCCAGTTAAGTTCAGAGTGCCCGATCCCGTTTTAGCGAGAGCTCCCGCCCCTGTGATCGTGCCGCTAGCTGTGAAGGAGCTCGTTGGGTTGAAGCTCGCTGTCACGCCGCTGCTAATGTTGATTTGACGGCTTGTGGTGAAATTTACTGTGGGAGCAAGAGTGGATGTACCGGCAAATGTCACTTGTGCTGTCGACTTGCCTAAGTTTGCATCTGCTGAAATTTGGAGCGTTCCGCTATTCACCGTTACGCCAGCTCCTCCTGAAACACCAGAAAAGGTGTTTGTTCCTCCTAGGACGACAGTTCCCGCTGCGCCTGAACCGCCAACGACAACTCTCGATCCAATGCCAGTCCCTGCTGTGTAAGTGCCTCCGGGGAGTGTATTGGAGCTATCGTCTCCGATGGTCCCTGCAATAGTTACCGTGTCAGATAAGCCGACAGCTCGGAGCAGTAAAATCGCATTCGACGATCCGCCCATGATGTGAACATCTGCCGACGCGGCAGCGCCGCTGGCTGCGCCATTACCAGCTAGACCGCCTGTGGTAGTTGAAGTTCCAGTTGTGCTTGTTGTTCCAGAGCTTGCCCTAATCTCAACAGGCGCGTTGGCAAAACCACTACTATTAATGAAAACGTTTCCTCCGAGGCCCGCGCCGCCGCCGCCTTGGCCCGTTGAAATCCCTGATCCAGCGCCTTGACCGCCTGTCCCTGTTGATCCAGTGCTATTGCTGCCGCCGCCACCGCCGCCGAATCCACCGTTCCCTGGCGTTCTGGTAGTAGCCCCGCCCCCTGCTCCGCCGCCGCCGCCGCCAAATCCTCCAGCTCCTGCAACGGGTGTATTTGTCCCAGCGCCCGAAGCTCCGCCGCCGCCGCCGCCTGTTACGCCTCCATTACCGGCTGTGACACCGACAGAGCCAAGGCTGTAGACGCCCGCCCCGCCGCCCCCGCCCCCATAACCTCCAGCACCAGCAACGGCGCCATTGAGAACCGCGCCGCCTCCACCACCCCCAGCGCCTCCAGTTCCGCCCGTAGGACTAATGAAACCGCCTGCGCCGCCTCCGCCAAAGTTTCCTCCATTCCCGCCTATTTGTGTAGTTGTTGACCCTCCGGCTGATCCAGTTGAGCCGCCGCCCCCACCGGCACCGCTAGAAGCACCAGTGCCTCCATTTCCGCCGCCGCTTCCAGCAGGGATTCCTCCTCCGCCTCCCCCGCCGCCTGGCTGGGCAAATCCGGAGCCTAAAGCAGAATTGGTAAAACCGCTCTGAGCTCCAGCCCCTGAAAAATCTGATCCAGCTCCACCTCTGCCGGTGCCGGAGGTGCCTATGCCCCACGCGCCGCCCCCGCCCCCGCTAATACCGGCTGCGTTGGAAGCTGTTGCGCCCCCAGGACCTCCGTTAGCCAGCGCACCGCCTCCGCCGCCCGAGCCTCCGACGTTTGCGGAGCCTCCAGCAGCAGCTGTGGCGGCTCCGCCATTTCCAAATATACCGCCTCCGCCGCCTGCTCCGCCGTTATTGCTGCCATTTCCGTTGCCACCGGCGCCTCCGTTGCCGCCGAGCCCCCCGCCGCCCCCGCCGCCGCCGCTGGCAGAACCAGTAAGCCCCCCCCCAGCGCCGCCCGTTGCGGAATTGCCAGATCCAAACGTAATGTTCTGCAGAATCACAGTGCTATTTGCGTTACTTGCTCCTGAGTCGACGAAAATTGCTCCGCCTGCGCCCATTCCGCCGCCGCCGCCGCCGGTTCCTCCATTACCTCCCACTGCTCCGCAACTTGTAAGAGTCATATTTTGGATCATAACGAAATTCGATGGAGTCGCTTGGCGGATGAAAAAAGGGCGATAGATACCATTTCCATTGATGGTGATAGCGCCTCCCGTTCCCCCCGAATTCGAGCCGTCGATAGTGAGTCCGCCAGTGACAGCAGAGGCTAAGTTAATAGGAGGGAGGGGGCCAGACAGCGTAATCGTATTGCCGCTCGTCAGAGCGAAGTTTAACGTGTGGGGGCCTGTTTGGTTTGCCGGATTATTCAACCAGATGAGAGCGCCTCGAAGATCTGTATTCGATGTTGAGACAAAGTTGCCGACATCTGCAAAACCGCTATCTGTGTTTTGGGTGACCGTGATTGTTGCACCGTGCAGTGGATTGCAAACCAGAAGTAGCGTAGAGAGCGACAGAAGATATTTCATCTTTTGAGAGACCATAACACTCCGGAGTAAAGGCCCATTTGAACAATCAGTTCATTAGCCCTAAGTACCACTTGTGTCGGTTATCTAAAAGAGAAATTCGCTCAAAATAAGACGGAAAACCCGTACATTAAATTGGCGTGGGAGTGGAAAGTGGCGATACCCCCTTGATAGTGAATCGGATCTTTCCCAACGGTCCTGTATTCATATTGGCCTGAGTTTTGGATGAACCGTTCATAGTAGTATTTCATATCGAAATATAGCCCTTTCCAAACATGCGAACACATCGTAAGGCCGATATTGAAATATTTCCCATTTTGGAAACTCTTGTCAAAATTTGTCTCCTTGAGGTTTAAGGAATGGCATTCTTTCATAGATGCATAAGGCGAAAGTCGACTGAAAAGATCCATCTTGAAAAATTTTGCGGTTGAAGCAATAGAGATCGCGAACCCGAAATAGGGGATGGCAATTTTTTCTTCGAAACCAGATCCTCTGAGAGTTCCCCATTCGAAGTTCATGCTTTCGTACCCAAATAATGAACCCAGTTTGAAATTGCCATGTCCAATATTGAAGGTGAGGAATTTGCAAGTTAACTCACCTGTAATTTGATAGGCTTTTTCTAGGTGTGAATAGATCCTTGAAGTATTGGAGACGATCATCGATGCAGGGTTGTCCCAATCTTTGGCAACCATGTCTGTAGGAGAGGAAGACACTTTATTCCATCCACCTAGGGTAAAAAAGAGATAATCTTCATATACATTGAACTTTGCTTGACCGCCTAGGATCCACACTTTTTCTAAATTCCATTCGTATTCGGCGATTCCGGTCTCATCGCTCCGAGTCAGATACTTGTAAGATTCTATGCTTTTTCCGTCGAGGCGCCCTCCATATATACTGAAGTCAATCCAGGGGAAACTGCTTTCTGGTTTTAGGAAACGCTCTGGAGTAACAGCCGGTTTCAGTTGATCAGGAATCACCTTCATCTGTTCGATAATTTTGGGTGTTGAGGGAATCTCATCGTCTGCAAAAATTGTAGTAGCCACAAGGGTTAAAAAAAGGGCTCTTTTTAACATGGTATCCTCCAAAATGGCGCACCAGTATACCAGTAAAAATTTTTTGCGTTAAATAAAATTCAGTTTAGAGCTTATTTCTCCCCTCGTAAGTAAGGAAGAAGAGCCTCGCCCCATGGAAGGTCAATAGAATAGGTTTCACCGGAATCTTTGAATTTGATCTCTACATTGCAAATACCCTCATTTGCCCCGATGACTTCAGGGGAGACAATCATATCGAAAGAACCTTTGCATCGCTGTGAAAGGGTTTCATCTTTTGATCGGGATATACATTGAAACTCCCTTTCCCGGTCTATGTTTTTGAATAGGACTTTGTATGTAGTTGGCCGCGCAAACTGAAGTTCGGCCTCCAACAAAGTGGTTCCTGCCGGGTTTTTGGCGACTATAGGTCTCGGAATGAATTTTATCTCTTTGAACTTAGTCTTATCGGTGGAGACGAGGCGCCAAGTAATCGGCTCTCCTGGAAGAATCCCTCTTTCAGGGCCAATAGAGCCAACAGGAGCGGTTTTTGTATACAAAGAGCAGCTGTCGCTAATAGAAATCGATCGAATTTGTTTAAATTCGCCGTAATTCTCTTGGGCAATTCGCTTTTCTTGGATGGTATACGGTGGAACGCCTTCAGCTGATTCAAATGTTATAACCCAATTTCCTAGGAATGAATCTGGAGCCACCCATTTAGGAAATTTCTTAAGTGCTTCACTTTTTGTAAATCTTTCAAATTTAATGGTCTTGTCTTGTTTTTCCTCAGGACTTTGGTACATTTCTTGTTCCGTCACACTGCCATCTTCCCCCTGTATGAAAATAGAGCCGCCCGCCACACTTTGCATTGCAAAGGCAAGGCAAGGAGTTAGTAGGCTTATTAAATTCAACAGTCCAGCTTTTCGAAACATAGACTTCTCCAATTAAAATAATTGTAATTCTCCATTCTTCTTACTTAGCCACAGAGCTTCTGAGTACGTTTCTTTTTGACTGTATACACTAAAGTTCGCGGGCTTTCCGTTAGTTGATTTGGGGATTTGGTGGGTGGTGTACTCTAGATTTCCTTTATTAAGAGAGACAAATAATATTCCCGATTCAAAATTTTTGTTCTTTTTGCAAAAGCGAATGGTCAGCTTGAGGTTATCTGGACCGATTCGTTTTTGGTTTGAGTTGCTATTGATTTCTTTTAAGAGGCTCCTCGCAAGACAGACTATATGAGACCTTGCAGTTTCTAGATCGACAACCTTTTCAGTTTGGAGTTGAAAATTGATAAAACAATTCGAGAAGTGAAAATCATCGGGCATGTATTGAGTTCTGCCAAAACCGGAGATTTCCAATCCTAACTCCGTTTCAGCTCTCTTAGCGAAATTGTGTAGGGACTGATATTCAGAGCTCTGTTTTAGAGCTTCAGATTGAACCATAAAGGAATTCGCAAGAATGTAAATGGCAGAGGCGAGTAGGATGCTGTTCATTGTACATCTCCTTGCGTCAAGGCATTCTCCCCTTTTACTTTTTCAAGCGCCTCCTGGTAACTCTCCTTGAAAAACTTCGATTGTCTTCCTACAGCTGGGTAGGTGGTTGAATATTCGTATATTTCATATTGGAAATAATCTATTTCCCCTTTGGAGAAATTGATGTCTGAGATTCCCTTTCCTAGGGAGATGCTATTCTCATCCCAAAACCATATAGAAAGTTGAAGATGGTCGATCGTCATAGGAAAACAATCTAAATAGGGTCTTATCTGTGGGTTTGTATTGATTTCGTTTAATAAATCTTCAACGAGGGTTACTGTAATTCGTCTGGCTTTCTCAAGAGATACAGGATCTTCCTGGGACCTAATCGATTTGAAGCTTATATTAAAATTAGCTATTCCGTTTTTAATTTTATATTCTTTTGGAAGAAATGAATTGATGCCGCATCCTGAAAGCTTGATTTTGTTTTTTTCTTCATTCTTTTTCGTAAAAGAAGCAATGAAATCAAAATACGAAAATCCTTGTTTGGGGCTGTGACAAGAGACTAATGTTGTTGCAAATAATGTCAAAAGTATTTTAAAAAAATTCATAATTATTTTTTAGTTGAGATATTGTGTTTTTTATTTCTTTTTGATATTCATTTTGTTTAAAATAATGTCCGCCCGTAAAACCTTCTGTTTCGAATTGATCAATTAGATGTATAGTGGATGTTTCTGATAAATTTTTGATGCCTTTTTCTCCTCCAATGCAGGACAGAGATGCCCAATCCTTTTTTCCGACAATATTTATGACTGTCGCTCCCATGCAGTTCTCAATGATCTTTGTTGGTCCAACCGTGATTATAACCAAAGTGCTCCGTTGTTCGGGAGTCAGATTTTTTACAGCTTCGCTCATTACGTAGGAGCCATTACTAAATGCCCCGTGCACTTGCTTCAGGTTGGGGTTATTCTGTGCTAAAATGAGATCGGCTGTTCTGCTTAAATTTTCAGTGGTGTATGCGATTGAGTTTTGCAAATAGGAATTGGTAAGTGTAGTACTGGCAATCGCCGGTCCAACGAAGGATTCAGAAAGTAGAGGCGATGTGGGTCCTTGGCATGCCTCTTGCGGGTTTGGCTGCTTTACTTGTTCGCATTGGACTAAGAAAAGTCCACCCACTAGGTTATCATTATGAAGCTGGTGTCCTTGAACTGCAAAATCTCCTCCCAAAGTTTCATGTAAACACAGCGCCCCCTCCAAAGTAGTTTCCTGGGTGTTATTAATCCCGCATTCATATTGAATACACGGCATTTTTTTATCTCCAACTAACGGTACGATTTCAAATGGAGGCGGCGAGTCAAAATTTTCAAAGTAAGTTCCGCTAGTAGCTAGAGAAGCAAAGTTCGATTTTTCTTCGGGCTCTTTTGGGGGAGGTGTGTCATTTGTATCGTAGGTTGTAGGAGGTGTCGAAGCTGTCGGTTGGGGAAAAGGTTGTCCAAGTGAGGGATTTACCGGAGGTAGGCATTGATCTATCCATGTTGGAGAAGATACGGGATAGGTGTTGGGTTGGATAGAGCTGCCAGGGGTGAGGGGTGTATATACAGGGGTTTCAGGCGGCTTTTTTGAGAGATCTTTTAGCTCGGGAAGTTGGTCCGTTAATGGAACAATGACAATTTTTGAATCGAATTGATCGCTGTATAAATCGAGCTGATCAACATCGAAATGATCGATTTGTGTAGTGGTGTCGGATTGAAGGGTGTATTTATCCGAAAATGAGATGGGTTCTACGGTAATTGTATTCGGTGGAGTGTGCTGTTGGTCTTGAGAAGTGTTTGATTCGACAAGATTATGTGTTTGAGAACTATGTTTTGAGTTAGAATCCTTTTTTTGCTTTTCTTCTTTGGCTTCTTCCCTTAATTTGTTGGCACTTGCTAAGCCAGCGGTAACGGTTCCTTCTGAAAGGCCAGCTCCTATGCCGCTATAGTAGAGAGCTACGGCCACAACTACAGTCCCAACGATGATAAGGCCAATAATGATTTCTGTTTTGTGCTTTTCGATGAAGTGAGCGACGGCTTCGCCTGCATCTTTTAATTTTTCTGCTGTGTAAGTTACGAACTTAGCCCCCAAGGGCAGGGCGTGCTTTTCGCAGAAAGAAGCTGAAAGCGTACAGACTTTTTCTGAAACGAAATTAAAAACTAAACCGCCATTGAGGTTAGGGGTTTTACCGACCGTTGCAACTGCGTTCTTGGCAACTTCGGCCGCTGTTTTGAGTACGCGCATGCCTGCAGCATAGACGACTTTGGCGGTCTCTACGATGCTGTTTGTCACTCGGTTGGCGCTCTTTTTAAGGCTCTTGAAAAAGCCACTGCAAATGATGGGGGATGTGAACTGGAGTGGTGAGAAAAGGACAAGTTTCCCAATTTGGCGTCCATGACAGAGCTTCCTGTGCGTGGGTTGGTGCGGCTGGGGCAATGATTTTAGTGAGTGAAATTCTAGCTGCTTGATTTCGCGACCTTCCCATTCGACAGAGGGTTTTTCAAGAGTTTCAAATTCAAGTGTGAAATTAGAGTCAGAAAAGTCTAAAGAGATGTTCATACATGCCTCCTCGAAATTGTAGGGGCGCGCTATTATTAATAAATTATTTATTTGATTCAAGAAGTTTTTACAGAGCGAAGCTCTGTATCCTGTGCATTTTAGCCGCGCTTCGCGGCGCATCTTGTTGCCTTGGATTAACCCGTGATTTTTGCGCGATGCCAGTTACGGCGGAATGTTCCTGACGTTTCTTTCTTGCTGCCTTAGGCAGCGGGAAAGAAGCGGAACGAATTAGAGGGTGGCGACAAAGTAAGAGATGTTGATTTAGTTTCTAATGGCAGTGCGTGCGATGTTGGAAAAAGCTCTTCAAACTTCTAAATGTAAAGCGGCTTTACATGTTTAGAGGGCGGCGGGGATGGGGAGTGTTTTGTGGTAGGAGCGGTACCACTCGACGAAGCGGGAGATCCCGGTTTCGATGGTGGTCGTGGGATGGAAGGAGAGGAGACGCTGGCTCTTTTCGATGTCGGCGTAGGTTTCGAGCACTTCGCCGGGCTGCATGGGGAGCATCTCTTTAATCGCGCGCTTTCCGAGAGCTTCTTCAAGAAGCTGGATGAGGTAGGTGAGATCGACCGGGCGGTGGTTGCCGAGATTGAAGATTTCGCAGGGGGCGCCGAGGTCGATTGCTGCGGCAGTGCCGCGGACGATGTCGTCGATGTAGGTGAAGTCGCGCCGCATCTGGCCGCGGTTGAATACTTGGATCGGCTGCCCTTCGCATATCTGGCGGGCAAAACGGTAGTAGGCCATGTCGGGCCGGCCCCAAGGTCCGTAAACGGTAAAGTAGCGGAGAGCTGTGACGGAAAGGCCGTAGAGATGGTGATAGGCGTGGGCAATGACTTCGTTTGCTTTTTTTGTTGCGCCGTAGAGATTTGAGGGGTGGTCGGTCGGGTCGTCGACGGAAAAGGGGGTTTTTTTATTCAGGCCATAGACGGAAGAGGAGGAGGCGAAGATCAGTTTAAGGCCCGGGAAAGAACGGCAGGCTTCGAGGATCGAGACGAAGCCGTGCAGGTTGGAGTCGACATAGTCGTCGGGATGGGTAAGAGAGTGCCGGACGCCTGCTTGGGCCGCAAGATGGACGACGTGGGTGATCTTGCTGCGGAGAATGAGGTCGCGGAGCGTTTGCCGGTTAAGGATGTCGGCGTGGAGGATGGAGATGTCGAGAGATTGGAGGATTTTTTCCCGCTCGTATTTGAGCTGAGGATCGTAGTAGGAATTGAAATTGTCGCAGCCGACGACGAAGTCGCCCCGTTTATGGAGATATGTGGCTAGGTGAAAGCCGATGAATCCTGCAGCGCCTGTAATCAGTATCCGTTTCATGCGGCGATTAAAAACCTATTCTCATAAAAAAAGTTCTGCTATACAAAATAGCGTTTCTTCCATTGTAAAGACCTGAATTCTTATTTTGCATGAGTTTTTTTCAGCCTATGAAAACGTATTTCTTGTTTTTGATTGCAGCGGTTGGATTGGCAAGCTGCAGCGGCCCGTACATGGGCAAAGAACTATTCGGAGCCGATGAATTCGTGCTCGACTCGTATAAAATCCGCGAAGGGAAGTTCTCTATCCTCGAAATGGAAGGGAAAGAGTGCTCTGAGCTGGAAGAGGATTTTTTAGATGAGTACAAGGATCGGATTTGCGAAGACGACATCTTGCAGATCGCTCTGTACCACCCGAAACGAAACGATGTGGTTCAGGCCGTCGCGTCAATAGGAAATACGGTTGGATATCGTGTTGTAGAGGGGAGAGTCAATTTGCCCGATTTAGCTCCAATTTGTGTTGCTGGACTTACTCTGGAGGAGGCTCGAGAGGCGATTCAGAGATGCTACCAGAGCCAGATCCAGGATATGGAGGTCTTTGTTGGATATAAGGAGAGGATTGTTAGGAAAGTTGAGCTTGCCGGGATGGTCGGCATTCCAAGTGTACCGGTTGATGGCAAGATCCGCCTTTTCGATGTTCTGTCGAAGGCGAAGGTTCCCCCCGAGGCGAATTTGTTCAAAAGCTATGTGGCTCGGGATGGGAAGCTTCTGTCAGTCGATCTCTTCAAGCTTTTGAAAGAGGGCGACATGACCCAAAACATCGTGATGAGAGGCGGCGATAAGGTCTATATCGCAGAAACTTCAGCGGCGAGTTTGATGGTCATGGGAGAGGTCGGGAGGGAAAGGGTCGTCTTTTTGCCTTACGGATTTATGCCGCTCAGGCACGCATTAGCTGAGGCGGGGGGGATTCCGTATACGGGGGATAAATCTTATATCCAGGTGATTCGCGGCAATATTTGCAGGCCAAAGATCTATACGTTGAGCTGGGAACATGTGATCCACCTGCCAAACGATAGTCTTCTCCTCATGCCGGGAGATATCGTCTATGTGGCGTCGAAGCCGATCACGGAATGGAACCGATTTATTTCTCAACTGCTGCCGAGCTTCACGACGATCGATATCGTAGGGCAGCAATGCGGCACCTGGGGCGTTTGGCCATGAGAGATGATTCTGAAGAGATCAGATTTTTCTCTTTCCGGGATGTCAGGTGGCTCTTTAGAAGAAAGAAGAGGTGGATTTATCGCTGTGCAGCTGTCGGAATTTGCTTTGGGGCGCTTCTAGTTTTTGCCAAGGGACCCAAATACCAAATCGAGGCGACCTTCAAAGAGGCGAAGGAAAAAACCCCCGGAGATGATCTCATGAAAGAGCTCATCATGGGTATGTCGGCCTCTTCTTCTCCCGAATCCAGCTCCTTCATGAAATCTTACGCCGTGCTTCGACCTTTAATTGAAGAATTGGGGCTTCAGGCGACGGTTGTGCAAAAAACTTTGTTTTCTAAATTGGTTTTCCGTTTTATCGATACGTTAAAAGCGGAATTCGGTGTTCTTTTAGATGATCAAGATCTCTTCCGATTCAGAAATGTGAAATACGAAGGGGAGCTGCCTTATTCGGTAGAGATTAAGTTTTCCGATGCAGAGCAGTTTGATGTGTGGGATCAGGAAAAGTGGGTGACTCAAGGGCGCGTAGGCAGTGCGGTGAGTCTAGAGAAGGTCCGATTTACTGTGGCCCAAACCCCTCTGAAGTTACGTCTCCAAAAGAGATATAAGGTTGCCTTCGCCCCATGGATCAAAACATCTAAGCAGCTCAGAGATTCAATCAGCATTTCTAGTGCCAAGACTAATAAGACTCTTTATCAGTTGGTCTATCCAACAAGGGATCGGATCGGCGGCGCAAAGATTGTGAACGGGCTCATGGTCCAGTTTCAACGGTATCTCAAAGGCGAATACGACGATTTTGCGCAGCAGCAGATGGTTTATTTGGGACAAAGACAGAAAGAGGCTTTTTCTCAGTTTGAAGGGGCTTTGAAGGAGCACGCGAGTTTTTTAAGTCAAAAGCTAGGCGAAGATGGGTTCATGACCATTGCTCAAGAAGTCCAGATGTATGTCGAGCCCTTCCAAAAAATGACCTCAAAACTTTTAGCTCTCGATTTGGATTTGCATCGACTTGAAGAGGGGAGTTTATTGAGCGAAAACACTGGATCGATGCAGAAATTGTTGGCGAGCATCCAGGATCTACAAAGACAGCGGGATCTTTTGGAAATTTCCGTCTCGCAGTCGCTGATTGCCATGAATGAACCTTTTGAAATCCAACGCCGGGAACTCGAGGTGGTTCGAGAGAAGCGGAACCGAGTTTTGGATCTTCAAAAGCAGCTAGATGGAGAGATTACCTTATCCTTCGATCCCGACCCCATGATCGCATCCTGGGCTAGCAGAATTCAGCAAAGCCAGCTAGCTTCAGGAGATCGGAAAGATTTTGCCGATTACTTGTCCAATTGGGCGCGGCTTTTATCGATGAGGGAAAAGATCTTGCAAGAAAGGTTCTTACACAAAGGGACCATCCCACCCGAATTCGAGGGGATCGATCTTGACACCTCCAGGGCCCTTTTTGTCGCCTATAACAATCGACTCGATCAATCCGAAGCGACCATTCGCCATATTTCTAAGCTTAAAGAACAGATCAAACAACCTAGTTTTGAAATCGGTTCTCTGAGCGGCGTATTGACTGATGCTGTGAGTCAATCGCTCATATCTCAGGCGGCCCAGATTAATTTCCAGCTGAAGGACGAGAAATACTGCAGTACAAAGGAAGGGGAACGGTGGAGGGATGAACTCTCTTTGAAGAGAAATTTATTAGACGAACACTTGAGCCAGCTATTGGACGTGGAGAAAAGCAATAGCGACTTAACTCGGGAAAAGATTTTCGCTTTACAGCAAGTTGGCCTCGATTGTATCAATCGGCAGATTTCAGTTCTTCAGGAACAGATCAAAGAAGATAAAGAGAAAAAGATAGCCGATCTTCACCAGGAAAAGAAGCTGGTATTGGAACAAATGAAAGAAATTCGCTCGCATCTGGGCGCTCTTCCGGAAAAATGGCACTCTGAAATTTTGCTCGAAATCAAATCGAAAATGCATCAAAAAATTATTGGGGCTGTAGCGGAGCTTGTCGAATCGAAGACGATTGGACATCATTTGCACCACGTTGGCTCCAAACCCCTCGATCTATCGATCCCTCCGGTTTCTCCGATGAAACCGGGACTTGTGCTGTTTATGTTCCTGGGTGGGTTTCTTGTCGGGTTCGGGGCTTTTTTCATCTCGTTTATCCAGGCGGTGCTGCGCGGATTTCCCATGAACGGAGAGAAATTGCGCGCTTTGAAGTGGCCCTTTTCTGGAGAACTCTCCCCTTTTTGCGATGGCCCTTCAATAGGTTCGATCGGCGGAAGCGATTTAGAAGCGATCCGGCGGCTGATCCTTTTTGCCGATGCTGCGCCAAAAGCGCAAGTATTGGCCCTGATCGGCGGCCAAGGGCCTGATTTTTCTTATGCTCTGGCCGAAGTTTCGGAGAAAATGGGGCGGAAAGTGTGTCTCGTCCGCTGCGATTTTGAAGGGAAATTCCAAGAGTCGGAGCAGCCAGGATTGCTTCAGGCGCTCGAAGGAAAAAGCCTGAAGATACGGGAAGGGAAGGGATACGACTGGATTCCCACTGGCGGATACAGCCGCTTTGGGTCGGAGCTGATCCAATCTCCAAAATTCAAAGAAATTGTTGAGTCTTTAAGAGAAAAATACGACCTCATTCTCCTCTGCTTCCGCTCCCCGCTCCATTTTGCCGAATCGAGCGCTGCGCTTGGAATTTGCGATAAGGCTGCAGTCACGGTCAAAGAAGAACAAATTGAATCATTGACACCCTTCGCGTCTTGGGCTTACCATGAGGGATGTTGTCGATTAACATTTTTGGCCTCTGAAGTTCCATGAGAGACGCAAAGCGCAAGCGAATTTTAGTCACGGGAGGAGCTGGGTTTTTAGGTTCCCATCTCTGTGAAAGGCTCCTTGGCGAAGGGCACGAAGTCCTTTGCGTCGATAATTTTTATACCGGTTCCAGAGACAACGTTTCCCACCTCCTTTCCCACCCCTATTTCGAGATGCTCCGGCACGATATTTGCTTGCCGCTCTACGTGGAGGTCGACGAAATTTACAACATGGCTTGCCCCGCCTCTCCGCTCCATTATCAAGCCGATCCGATCCAGACGATGAAGACGAGCGTTCTGGGGGCGCTGAATATGCTGGGGCTGGCTCAAAGGCTGAAGGCGAAAATTTTCCAAGCTTCGACCAGCGAAGTCTATGGAGACCCGCATGTCCATCCGCAGAGCGAAGAGTACTGGGGAAATGTCAACCCGGTCGGTATCCGCTCCTGCTATGACGAAGGGAAGCGGTGCGCCGAGACCCTCTTTTTCGATTACCATCGGAAAAATGGAGTCTCGATCAAGGTGGGCCGCATCTTCAATACATATGGCCCCAGGATGCACCCGAACGACGGCCGCGTCGTCTCGAATTTCATCGTTCAGGCCTTGAAAAATCAGCCGATCACTATCTACGGCAATGGGCAGCAAACCCGCTCATTTTGCTACGTAGACGATCTAATCGAGGTGATTTGCCGGATCATGAAAACCCCCCGAGAGGTGACGGGACCGATCAACATCGGAAATCCTGTCGAGTTCACGGTGCTCGACTTAGCGCAGCAAGTCATTCGATTGACTGGCTCGAAATCGAAAATCGAGTTTCATCCCCTCCCTTCTGACGATCCGAAGCAGCGGCGGCCCAATATTCAGCGGGCTAAAGAGCTGCTCGACTGGGAACCGAAAGTGCCTCTGGAAAAAGGGCTTTTGGCGACGATCGCCTACTTCGATAAGGCTCTTGTTCGCTCGGAAGAAGTTTGTCTAAAAAATTGTTGACGTGGTATCTTTTTCCCTCTTTTTTATGAGAGGGAATCATGAAGAAAACTTTGTTTTTTGCACTCTGTATTGTCCAAACGCTGTTTGCAGTTGAGAAGATCCGTGTTTATGAAGAGAGCGGAGCGCAGATTTTCGCCTCCTCTGATTTCGATGAGACGGCAGCTGTTTTGACTCCACTCGGAATCCGTTTTGAAAAGTGGGAGGCGAGCCAGGAGCTTGCACCGGGGGCCGATCAAGCAGCTGTGATCGAGGCCTATCGGGCCGACGTCGACCGGCTTGTCTCCGAAAACGGCTATAAATCGATCGACGTTGTCCGGATGTCTCCCGATGCGCCGAAGAAAGGGGATTTAAGGAAAAAATTCTTGAGCGAACATACTCACACCGAAGACGAAGTGAGGTTTTTCGTCGAAGGTTCTGGGCTTTTTTATCTCCACATCCGCGATAAGGTCTATCTCGTTCTCTGCGAGAAAGGCGACTTGATCAGCGTCCCCGCTTATACGACCCACTGGTTTGACATGGGGCCCGATCCCTATTTCACGGCGATTCGCCTTTTCATCGAGCCGAGCGGCTGGATCGCCCAGTATACGGGGAGCGACATCGCCGATCAGTTCCCGAGATTTGAGTAGCGGGAGCAGATTTCGCGCCATTTAAGGATTACTTGGGCGGCGAGGGGAGCCGCCTCTTTTCCCCCGTCGCCATAGCGGAGATAGACCACCACGACGAGATCGGGATGGGACCAACGGAGTTTGTCGGGAACAAAGGAGATGGCGCCAAACCAGATATGTTTGTAGATATGCGACTCGCTTCCAGGATTGATGTTCGGATTGAAAGAAAATTCGGCCGTGCCAGTTTTCCCAATCATCTGGTGTTGAAGCGCTAAGTAATCGCGCATCCAAAGCGGATTGGTAAGGAGCGCCTTAATAGCTCCTGGGCGGGCGCTTCCCTTGGTTCCCCAGACAGCCCGATCCATCCCCTCAAAAAGTGTGTTTCTGTGGGCGGCTGCTAAAGGAATCTGCCGCTTCATCCGCGTCGGTTGCTCGATGGCGACATTTGTTTGGTGGCGCGGCTGGGCCGCTGTAAAGAGGGGAAAATGGAGTCCGATCGCGTTGAGCTCCTCTTTTCCAAAATAAGAGGAGGCCTCGAACGGCTCTAAACTCGATCTGTCTGGCATGGGACCGATAAATTCTTTTGCGATTTTGGGTTCGAGCAGTCGCCCTCCGTTAGCGAGAGCTGCGAGAAAAACGGCCGTTTGAAGAGGTGTCGCGAGAGCTGTGTGCTGTCCGATCGCATAAGAGTAGAGCCCTGTCCTGTTTGTCTTCAGATCCGTTGGGTTGTTGCCCGAAGCTTCATGGGGAAGATCGATGTTCGATCTTTCTCCGTACCCGAAAAGACGGGCCGTTTTTGCAAGATCTTCCGGATCGGAGAGAAAGTCGCCAGCCAACAGAGAAAAGTAGGGGTTGCTCGATTGTTCGATGGCTCCGACTAGATCGATTTTTCCCGTATTAGGGATGTGGCTCCGAGGGAGCCGGCCTCCTTTGTAATGGCGAGGATAGGGGACGTGATTCAACGTGTATCCGACGACCTGCGATTTCGGGACGCGAGGATCGAAAGCGGTCTCATCGATCATCGAAAAGGGGGGGACGTTTTGCGAAAGGGCCGCATAGGCGGCCACCAGCTTGAAGATAGATCCTGGCGGCGAAGAGGCTTGAAACGCGCTCGATCGGCTGAATCCGAATCCGCCGATTGGATAGAATGCGGCGGCGAGATTCTTTTCCAGGTGGGGTTTCCTTACTTTTTTGTACGCAAAGAGGAGCGGCCGATCCAATTCCCGGTACGATCGAAACGTCCGGAGCCATTCAATCTGCAACTCTGCAGGAACCGTCAGGAAATGCTCCCGGAATTTCGCCGTCTCCTCGGGACACGCGCCGCTTTTCAGGAGGCTGGCGACCGCGTGGAACCGTTTCTCTGCCCAATCTTCAGCGAAAAGCTGCCTCTCCTTCTCATCGAGATAATCGAGATAGGGTCTGGCATAGGTCTTCGTCGCTTTTTCTTGCGCCCTTTTTTCTGCGAGAAAATCTTTTTGATATTGAGCGCGCCACTCTTGGAAGGGTCCTTTCCGGAATTGGGCGAATGCCTCCTTTTTCGCAATCGCTTCGCATTTTTGGAACGCCTGGTTATAGGCCCTGTACGTAGAGAGTTTTAAAGATCCGACGGCTCGGATCAACTCGTCGCTGAAAGCGGCGCTGTAAACAGCGAGGCGCAAAATATCGAGCGCAAAGAGTTTATCTTGCGCAAGCGCGATCGGATGGAGGTGCGATTCGATCCGCTTTAGGCTAGCGGCTGCATCTGGGCTCCGTGCGCGGATCGTTTCAGAGCATTTCGGGAGCGATTCGAAAAGGGCTTTCGGATCGGAGAGATTTGTATAGTACAAAAGCGCTTCGAAGTCCTCTTGGAGTAAAATCGCCGTTTTCAGATCGTCGCAGCGGTGGAAAAACGATTTGAGCGGACCCTCGGAAGGCAAAATTAGGTCGAGATAAAATTCCCATGTAAGAGGCGTCCATTCTTCAGTAAAATTGCGCTGGAATTTTTCGCGCCAGAGCTTCTCCTTTCCATCCCAAAGATCGGCGATAAACCGCTCATTTTCTAGCCAACGGTTTACCTGCCGATTTTTCATCTCTTTGTTTGGTCCCGAAGGGATGAAATCGTTTGGATCAGATCGGGGATAGCTCGCCATTGCAAGCACTTCGCCAGTGTTGGGGTCTAGCGCTACGATCGCGCCCCCTTTGATCCAGGGCTGTTTCAAAGCTTTTCTCGACTTGACCGCAGGGTCGAACCCGAGGCTCCTCCCTTCTCGCACCTTTTCATCATGCGCTAAGAGACTCTCGGCAAATTGTTGGAGTTCCGAAGAGATCGATAGGACGACCTGCTGGCCCGCAACAGCTGGGCGGCTGTTCGGAAGGTCTTTGAGGAAGCGCCCCTTCTGATCAATTTCGATGCTTTTTTTCCCAAAATACCCCCGGAGCCTTTGCTCGAATTGCCCCTCGGCCCCCGTTTTCCCGATCCGGTCGTTGAGCGTGTAGGCTTTTTCTTTCAATTCGTGGAGGCGTCGATAGACATCTTCGATCCGATGGTATCCCGGAGGCAAATCCTCCCAGCGCCCCTCTTCGAAGGCCTGGGCCGCCTCTTCGAGCCTCCCCATTTCTTGAGCGATCTCCCCATATTCTCTCGAGTTGATCGAACCCATGGTCCCGATCAAGTCGGCGCCGACTTTGCCCAGCGGATAGAACCGCTCGGAGGCGATCTCGGCGTGAAGCCCCGGCCACTCCCTCTCCAGTTGGCAAAGACGGCTGTGCTCTTTCTCGCTCAAATCGCTCTTGACGATGTAAGGGGCGTGAGGGAAGAGAGAGGCTTTCGAGTGAATCTCATCTTCGATCCTCAGCGAGTCTAGACCTAACTCCTGGGCGAGAAGAGCTGAGAGCTTTTCAATGTATTCTTTTCTTGGAAAAATTTTCTTGCGAGTCCCCGAGGAGTCCTCTTGCCAAGTCGCTATCGGAATCTGGGCGATGTGGCTATAGTAGATCGACGCATTGTAGCAGATCCGGTTCAGTGCGAGCGGGACATGGAATCGGTCGCAGATCGATCCCCGATCGGCCCGGACAAGATGAGTTTTTCGTTGGGAGCGATGCGCGTGGAGGAGCTTGTCGTCCCTTTGAACCACTGCCAGGTGCCACACCCGGAACAGAATTAAAAATACCGCTATCAGGATAACCCGTAAGACCTGGTTCGTTTTGCTCGATGGTGACTTCATATAAGTAATTTTCTACACTAGGCCAGTCAAATTCAAGGAAATCTTCGATTGTCTCAGAGCGCGGCAGAAAGATTCCATTGGAAATAAATCCCCGAGTGAGGTAAAACTACTATTTCGTTTTTTCGTCTAAAAAGCGAAGAGCAATCCGTGCGCGCCTGTCGTACAATGGTAGTACAGTAGCCTTCCAAGCTACGAGTGTCAGTTCGATTCTGTCCAGGCGCTACGAACCACTTTAAAAAATTATTTGAGGAAAATTTGGCAACAACAAAACATACAAAAGAAACCGGAGTAACCATCAAAGAGTTACTCGAATCCGGCGCTCATTTTGGCCACCAAACACGTCGTTGGAACCCCAAAATGAAGCGTTTTATTTTTGAAGAGCGCAATGGCATCTACATCATCGACCTTGCAAAGACGCTCCAACAAATCAGAGCAGCCGTTCAGACCGTCTACGACATCGTAGGAAAAAGAAAATCGATCCTTTTCGTCGGCACCAAGAAGCAGGCAAAAGCGGTCGTCAAAGAATGCGCCGAAGAATGCGGCGAGTTCTACGTCTGCGAGCGTTGGCTCGGAGGCGCCCTAACCAACCTGACCACCATCCGCCAATCTGTAAAAACTCTCGAGCGGATCGAGAAGAAAATTGCCTCCGGTGGGGAAGGATTGAAGAAGAAAGAAATTTCGATGCTGACGAAAGAACAAGTCAAGCTCGATAGAAACCTCTCCGGTATTCGCGCTATGCGCAAACCTCCCGGACTCCTCATCGTTGTCGACCCAAGCCGCGAGCATATCGCCGTAGCAGAAGCTAATAAACTCGGCATCCCCGTCATGGCCCTCGTCGACACCAACTGCGACCCAGATCCGATCGACTACGTCATCGCGTGCAACGACGACGCTCTCAAGAGCATCAAGATCGTCCTCACCACGCTCATGCAAGCTGTAATCGACAGGAAAAACGAATTAAATCTCCCTGTCGCAAAAGGCGATATGGAGAGCTCTGGAACACCTCCTGAAGAAGAGGATGAAGACGAAGACGAAACCGAAGAAGAGTCAGACGAGTAATCTAGGAGATCCTCTAAAATGAAAGATATTACCGCTGACATGATCAAAGAACTCCGTGAACGAACCGGCGTAGGCATGGGCAAGTGTAAAGAAGCCCTCGTCCTTTCCGAAGGCGACATGGAAAAAGCGATCGATATTCTCCGGAAAGCCGGCATGGCATCCGCCGTGAAAAAAGAAGGGCGCGAAACGAAAGAAGGGCTCATCCTCACCGCTGAGGATAAACAAGCCCTCGCCATCGTCGAAGCAAATGCCGAGACCGATTTCGTGACCCAAAACGACCGCTTCAAACACTTTGTCCACGATTGCATCAAGCAAGCTCTCGAGACAAAGCCAAAAGCGCTTGCCGACTTGATCCAGCAGCCTTATTACAAAGATAAATCGATCACTCTCGACCAGTACCGGAACCTGGTGATCCAAGCCCTCGGCGAAAACATCCAGCTGAGACGTCTCGAGATCATCCATAAGC
The DNA here is from genome assembly GCA_018239895.1 of Verrucomicrobiota bacterium. Classification (GTDB taxonomy): domain Bacteria; phylum Chlamydiota; class Chlamydiia; order Chlamydiales; family SM23-39; genus SZAS-17. The sequence goes on along the minus strand of JAFEGL010000003.1, from coordinate 74,951 downwards.
ACCCAAATAGCTCCTACGGGATCTATTCCCACATGGGCGGCAAACTGGTTGTCGTTGTCGAGATCGAAGGCGCAGCTGGCCACGACGAGATCGCGAAAGAGATCGCGATGCACGTCGCAGCCGAGAACCCAGAGTACCTCAAACCCGAAGAAATTCCAGCTCACGTTGTTGCCCGCGAGGAAGAAATTGCCCGTTCTCAAGTAACTGGCAAGCCCGCCAACATCGTCGACAAAATCGTATCTGGAAAAATCAAGGCGTTTGCCGATCAAGTTTGCTTGATCCACCAGAAGTATGTCAAAGACAACACGGTCACCGTGCAGCAGTTCCTTGAAGCTTGTGGTAAAAAAATCGGCAAGCCTCTCGCGGTTCGTTGCTTCTGGCGTTGGAAAATCGGCCAGTAAGCCATGGCTAAGCCGGCTTACCGCAGAATTCTCCTCAAGCTGTCCGGGGAAGCGCTCTTAGGCTCTCAAGCCTACGGAGTCGACCCCGGCGCTTGTCATAAAATCGCCTCCTCCGTCAAAGAACTCGTTCAACTCGGCATCCAAGTCGCCATCGTTATCGGCGGCGGAAATATTTTCCGCGGCATCAAAGGAGCCGCCTCCGGCATGAAGAGAACCCCTGCCGACCAAATGGGGATGCTCGCGACTCTCATGAACGGGATCGCCCTGCAGCAAGCCTTCGACCAGATCCACTGCGAAAGCCGCATCATGAGCGCCATCGATTGTCGCGTCATGGCCGAGCCTTTTTGTTGGAAAGAAGCCTTAAAATATCTCGATTCAGGCCGCGTCCTTATTTTCGTTGGAGGAACCGGCAACCCCTATTTTACCACCGACTCGGCCGCCGCCCTTCGCGCTCTCGAGATCCAAGCCGAAGTCCTCTTAAAAGCCACAAAAGTCGATGGAATTTACGACAAAGATCCCATGAAACATTCCGATGCGGTCAAATTCGAGCGGGTCAGCTACTCCGAAGTATTGGCCCATAAACTCCAGGTCATGGACGCCACTGCGATCGCCCTTTGCCGCGAAAATGGGATCCCCATCCGAGTATTTAATTTATTTACCGAACAAGCCTTGATGAAAGCCGTATTGAACCAATCGGCAGGAACATTAGTGGAGGGTTTATGAGCAATCCAGAAAGCCAAGTAAAAGCTGCTATGCAAGCGGCCGTCGACCATTTAAAACAAGAGTTGAAAGCTCTCCGGACCGGAAGAGCGAACTCTGCGATATTGGACAACGTCCACGTAGACGTCTACGGCTCCAAAACGAGCTTGAAAAAGCTCGCGAACGTCACCGTCCCCGAATCGCGGCAGATCCTTGTCACCCCGTTTGATATCACGACGGTCCATGCGATCGCCAAAGGGATCGAAGCGGCGAATCTCGGCATCCATCCTATGGTTGACGGGAAAGTAATCCGCCTAAACGTCCCCCCCATGGACGAGACGATCCGCAAGCAGATTGCGAAGCAGTGCAAAGAGCTGGGCGAAAAGGCCAAGATCGCCATGCGCGACATCCGCCGCAAGTTCAACGAGCTCGTCCGCAAGCAAAAGGCCGACAGCGTCATCACTGAAGACCAGATGAAGAAATACGAGAAAATGATCCAGGAAATGACCGACAGGTTTTGCAAAGATTGCGACGCCGCCTGCGCGGACAAAGAGAAGGAGATCATGACGGTCTGAAGTTTCCTTATGTGGAAAATTCAGTTCCTACTTGCACAAAATAAACGCGATGCGCTAAAATCGATCACGTTTTTGACCATAAGGCCCCATCGTCTAGCCCGGTCTAGGACACCGGATTTTCATTCCGATAACAGGGGTTCGAATCCCCTTGGGGTCAAAATACAGGAAATCATATAATGAAGATTTCCTGCTTCCGAGACTTTAGCTCAGTCGGTAGAGCATCTCACTTTTAATGAGAGGGTCGATGGTTCGAGTCCATCAAGTCTCAATTCTCTTCAATCCACCCAAATCAAATATTCTTTAATCCCCCCGGAGGGGACGATCTAGAGTCGGCCAGCGTCTTGATGTGAGCGCTAAACCGCGAACTGGATTCGACTATGACGAGACAGGCTTTTAGCCTGTCCGCGGGGGGGAGAACTTATTAAGTTTAAAATTTATTTTAAGCTCTTTTGATGAGCTCGCCGGCGGCTGTTGGGAATGGACTGTCTTCAAAAAGAGTGATTTTGGTAGTATGTTGCGCCAAAAAAAGGGTTTTTTATGTCTTCGAGAGCTGTTGAAAGATCTTCTGTACATCGCGTCAATGAGGTGGCTGTTCATCGGAAAAAATTGTGCTGCACCGATGTGAAAGTGCAGAGGGCATGGCTAATCGCAGCGGCGACGCTGTGCCTTGTCGGCGCGGTGGCAATGGGGGTCTTGGCGTTTGTCGCAAGCCCTTGGTTTGCGGTTGGGTCTGTCGCCTTGGCTGCCGGGGCTGGAGTGATGATCTGGTACGCCTGCAGTTTGATCGACTACACCAATCCGAAAGAGGTGGCTAGAGCTCAAGATAGGGCGGGGAAAATGCCGCTCGCGGAGGTGATCAAAAGGCACGGCTGGGACAATCTGATTCGACATAAAATTTTGACGCCGGAACAATTCAAAGATGCTTGCGAAAAACATGTGGAAATGATGCCTTTTTCCGAGACGGTCGATTTCTATGAAGAGGCGAACGGGAAAGTTAGATCGATCCCTGCGAGTGAAGAGTATCTATTGAGTGGAAACGAGAGCTGGAAAGAGAAACTCTCCAGAGAGACCGGAGGCTTCGAATATCGCCCATTGATGGCGTTTCCTTGGGATAGGCTGATAAAGTACGGTTTAGTTACTCCGGTTGAGCTGAAAACCTCTTTTGAGGCGTTTGCCGCTGTGTCGACGATGAACGAAATTGTGGACGAATATGCGAAAACTAACCCGGTTGTCAGCCAGAGCGAAGGATATGAATTGCCCCACCCGATTCAGTGGAGGGAAAAGGTGGCTGCAGAGACTGATGGCCTTAAATTTGTTAGCGTCTTGGAGGAGTTTTCTCTGCATCGGCTGATCAATTATGGGCTGCTTACGCCGGATGAGCTGAAGTGCTCTTTTGAGCGATTCGCTGACACCGGCTCTATGCAAGGGGTGATTGAGGCCCACGATGCAGTCACAGATGAGATTGCAGGCTATCCAGCTTATTCGCTGCCAGCTCTCATCCGTTGGAAGGGACGTTTTGTAAAGGAGACTGAGGGGCTCAAATTCGACAAGCTTTTTCCTGTAGTGGAACGGTTGGTTCATCATAGGATTTTAACTCCCGAGGAGCTCGAGCAATCCTTTACTGCGTGGGCCCATTCATCGACCTTAAATCAGATAATCAATCGCTATGCGACAGTCCAACTTTGGCTGGGGCGATACCAAAGTTTCAGTGTGCCCCATCCAGTTGTTTGGAAAGACAAATTGGCCCTTGAAACAAATGGTTTGGAGTACATGGCTTTAAGGAACAATTACTCGATCCCTCAATTGATTGAATGTCAACTTTTGGATTCTGCCCCGTTGAGCCAATCCTTTAGCTTTTATGCACGCAATCAGCAGATCATGTGGATCATCAACGAGTATGAGAGGATGAGAGGATTATTGCGCAGATATCCTGGGTTCGCCCTTCCCCATCCCCAAGAGTTTCGAGATAAATTTCCGGTCGAGAGCAGGAACTTAAAATGCAGGGAGATCGCTTCGCAATATAACCTTGAAAAGCTGGTCAATTACAACATCATTCCTCAAGCGGAATACGATATTATTCGGCAAGTCACCGTAGTTAGACAACAATATCAAAGGGTAATACAGGATTCTGAAAATGCTTATGATGCAGCGGTGGCAAGTGCTAATCGAGTGAAAAATTTAGCGCATCAAGAAGCAGATAAAGAATATGAAAATCACCCTATTCACCAAGAGATTAGAAATTTAAATCACCAAAAATCTCTTGCCCTTGCACAGCTTGACAGAGAAATTCACGAGCAGATCCGCTTGAATAGCGAACATTTTGAGACTCAAAAAAGGCAGATTGAGTCTTCCATCCAAAAATTGAGAGACGAGATGAGGGAGAAGGCGGAACAAGGAACCTCCGTCAGCGGATTTGAATCTCAACTTTTATCTCTCGGTACAATCTTGCATAGTGAGGCGCAACAGCGCGAGCGATCTCTAATGCAAATTAGATCAAATGCTCAAGTGCAAAAAAGTAAAATTGAAGGGCTATACGATCAAAGTATTCAAAGATCTGAATCGACCCTGCGCCTTGTTGAAATAGAGCGGGCGCGCATTAAAGATCGTTCAGATGAATGGTGCGCAAGAACCATACAGGAACACCGGAGACAAACGGATCGGCTGCGCCTTCAAAGTTCCGAGCTATTGGAAATAGGTCTTGCCGCGCAGGATAGAGCGTACGATCAGTATAGGAACGTAGAGGGAGCTGCTTAATTTCGTAAGTCGCTTGTCATGAATAAGATGTGAGTTTTGATTTATTGTTACAATATATAATTGTGTAATGCGTGGTTTTTATATAAAAAATTAACTATAATATATCGCAAATTGATATTTTATAGGTTAATAATGAATTTGTCTGGGCCACAGGCGTCTTCTTCGGTGTTGGAAGATCTGCAAAATTTTAACAGAGAATTGGACAAACTTCGGACTCTTAATCTCGCTTTACAAGAACGAGTAACTCAACTCACAAGGGATCTAAGGGTTTCCGATCAAAGTAAACAAGTTTTGGAGCAATCTATGGCCCATCTCCTTAAGCGGGTCAGTGCAGCTGAAACTGCAGCTGAAACTGCAGCTGCAAGGGCTGCTCAACCGTCAGCCTTTCAAATAGGGCGCGAGTTTCAAATACAAAGGCAATTGCAAGAGAGCCAAGATAGCCTCATGGGGAAAGAAATAGAGAACCGTGCCTTGAGAGGTCAAATCGGAGCTGTTTCGAATGAATACCAACAAGCACTTTTTCAAAATCAGCAACTGCGAACAGCCCTTGTAGCGAAGGATGCTCAAATTGCAGGTATGCAAAATCAAAATTTTCCGGATCCAGAAAAAGATATGTTGAGGGCTCAATTGAGAGAGTCTGGTTTTCGAAGGATGGAATTGGAAGCGGCTCTAGACCAACTTCAAAATGGGGCAATAACAGAGACTCTAGCTGCAAAAGAGTCTGAGATTCAAGAGTTGCAGAAGAGAATAGGTTCTCTGAATCAGGACATTAGGCGTTTGATGGTGGAGCTTGATGATTCGAAAGGAAGCCTCGATGCTCTGAGAGCGGAAATGGTGGATGGGCAAGCATCGCTTGACGAGGCAAGAAAAGAGATAAAGTCATTGCAGGGGAAAAAACGGAGATTGGAAGAGTCGCGCGCAGAGGAAGAATCCCGGATGCAAACTCTTGCTGAAAAAGAAGAGTTGATTCAAGACCTGAATGACGAAATTGAGCCTCTTAAGCAAAAAGTTGAAAAACTAAAACAGGAACTTGCTTCTTCCAAAGACGACCTGAAAACTCGGAAGAGAATAGAGAAAGAACATGAGCAAGCTCTGAAAACGGCTAACAAATCGATCGAGTCTTTGAACCGAGAAAAGGAAAAACTACAAGAGGCTTTGAACGAAGCCGATGCGGCGATTGATATTGGGGCTTTGAGCAGCGAAATTGAGACCTTGAGGAAAACAATTGAAGAGCAAAGCCAGTCGGTAGTTTTGCAAGAACGGCAATTGGAAGATTATCGGGAAGCGTTCAGCGTGACTTCTTTGGAACTTTCCGCAAGACAAAATATGATCGATACTTTGACTGCTCAAATTTCGAAGTTAGAAGAAGCGGCAAGAGAATTTCAAGGCCGAGAATCTTATTTTGTAACAGATCTGGATGGGAAAAGAGATGAAATTGAGCAACTCCAGCGGAAGATTGAAGAGCAAAGCCAGGCATTGTCAGTTCAAGAAAGGCTCATCGATGATACTCAACAAAATTGGCGCATAGCCGCATCAGAGAACGAATTTTTAAAAGCCCAACTAAGTGAATTGCGCGAAGTTCGGCAAAAATTGGAGCAAGAGTTAAGAGCTGAGTTAGCTGTAAAAAATGAAGCAATTGGTCAACTAAACTCAGAAAATGAAAGTGCCGCTCGCAAGATCGAGCAGTTGAGAAATCAAGTGGATCGAGTTAGAGATGAAAATAGCAATGCTCAGAATGACCTTCATGTTGCGAAGTTACGCAACGAAGACGCTGCTCGCGAGATCGAGCGGTTGAGAGGTCAATTGGCTATGGCTCAAACAACTCAGGGGATGAATTTGGAGATGATGCAACAATGGAATGCAATGCAAACCGAACTGAGCCGTCTACGGAATGAAAATCACCAATTGAAGACACAGCAAGCCGATTTCGACACTGTTCAAGCCAATTATACCAACGTGTTAATGCAAGTCATGCGGCTCACTCAGGAAAATGAGGCTTTGAGGCGCCGTCCTTAGAGAAGATCTTTTTCCTTCAGATTCACCGTGATCTGCCTTTTTGTGGAGCTTCCAAAGTAGGTGAAGAGGGGCGTTAAGAGATAGTCGAGGTGCTCTCGGAGGTCGTCGATGTTTCTGACTTTGCAGGAGGCGGTGCCTCTCCAGATCGGGTTTTTCGAATCAGCAGCTTTGTACACCGACATCGAACACTCTTCCATGCTGTAGGTGTAGATCTGGGGCTTCTTCACGATCTTGTAGGAGGCCTTGAAGAACTTTTTGTGTTCCATCTTGCCGTTTTCATCTTTGACCCACTCCCAGGTCTCTTCGGGAGGTTCGGGGATCTTCTCATCAACCAGGATCGTCTCAGAAACCGTTTTCGGAGTGACTTCAAAATGGAGCCGATATTCGGCTGCCTCGGGTTCTAAGACTGTGTAGCCTCGCTGCTCTAGTGAGTATCGGATTTTGTGGGTGGTTTCTTGAGCAAAGAGGGGATTTGTGTGGTGCATCGGGTGGATGGAAAAGGTGGCTTTTTCGGAGAATCCATTCGGGATGGCGGCGTAGTTCGAGTAGGAGTCGACTTTGACGGCCGTCGTTGTCGAGCAGGCGGTGAAGAGAAGGCAGGCGGAGAGTAGGATATACCGTTTCATGAAAATCCTCGAAGTTTTAAGAGAGAAGATTGATAGCACATTTTCTAATAAATAGTCGTGGAAAAGTTTTAAAATATTTTTTATAAATTAGTCGTGTTATTATTTGATTAAAAGCTGATTGGTGTTTATAATTCTTGGCAATTATGACAACAGCCAATTCCATTCAAACATATCTTTCAACGGGACGTCTGGTCTACGTCGATCCAAATTCCAATTTGAGGGTTGTTTCTTTGGGCGGCTATTTCATCCGGTGGCTGAAATCTTTATGCGTGGGAAAAGAGGCTGCTTTTGCCGATTGCAAATCGGAGCGGGTGGCTTTAGCTGTGGAGCGGTATCTGGGTCAAAGGGGGTTGCCCTCCTTCAGCCGGTGGAATGGGGTCGATTTTTTAAGAAGACTAAGCCAAAAGGTTCGAAGGGTCGAGGTTCGTACCGACCTGCAAGCGAAAGCGAACCGGGCGGCGCAGATCGCTTTGGCCCCGAAGCGGAATTTGGTCGACCGGGCTATTCTTTCCATGAGAAATGCTCCGGAAGGCTCGATCGCCTACCGCGACGCATTGACGTTCCTGGAAGAGAGACGCGCGAGGATTGTCCGAGGCGAAAGGACGCCCCTTCCCCATTGGTTCCACGCGACGCCGAATGGCCAAGGCGTCAGATCTATTTTGGGGTCTGCTACGATCTATCAGAACCATGCAGTTCGCGGATATGGGGCCTACGTTTCCTCGGCAGATGAGGCGGGGCAGATCATCGGGTATGGAAGATACAGCTTCGCTTTAGATGAGGATTTTATTGATGACAAGCGGGCTTTCTACTTCGTGCCCAATCCAGAAAATTCAATAGGAAATTGGATTTATAACCGGATTGCCGGTTGGAAGTGTCCTTCTATTTGGGCCCGGGTCGAGAGCCATCTCCCTGTCCATGAGAATTCCGTCGCCTACATCTGCTATCCGAAAGAGGAAGAGGGTGCGAGGCTCAATGAGCGTAATTCGATTCGAAGAGCTCACCCTTGGGTTCGATTCATGAACCGGGAAACATCGGAGAAAATTTACGATGTATTCCGAACTGTTTCTACGCGGATAATCCCAGAGTCTTGGCGCCGCATGAGAGGCCTGCCGCGCAATGATTTACCGCCCCACTTTCGCGAACGGGTTTCCTAGCATTCTCCTTGAAAGATATTTTTTTGCTCTGCTAGATTCTACGCCCATATGGAATATAGAATTCTTGGACATTCTGGTTTGAAGGTTCCCGCGTTGAGTTTGGGGACGGCTACTTTCGGCGGGTCGGATGAGTTTTTTCGCAAACTCGGCCAGACCGATGTCAAAGAGGCATCTCGGATGGTCGATTTGTGTCTCGCGCATGGCCTCAATTTTTTCGATACGGCCGATGTATACTCTTCGGGCCTCTCAGAGACGATTTTGGGGAAAGCTCTTTCAGGGAGAAGGGACAAGACTCTCATTGCGACAAAGGCGACCTTTACGATGGGGGAGGGGCCGAATGACAAGGGTTCTTCCCGCTTCCACTTGGTGAAGGCTTGCGAGGCGAGCTTAAAGAGGCTGGGAACCGATTACATCGATGTCTATTTTATGCATGCATTCGACGCTCTGACTCCGATGGAGGAGACTTTGAGCGCGCTCGACCAGCTGATCCGGCAGGGGAAAATCCGCTACATCGGCTGCTCCAACTTTTCTGGTTGGCATTTAATGAAATCGCTCTCGCTTTCTGAAAAGCACCACTTTGCCAGATATTCTGTTTATCAAGGGTACTATTCCCTCGTCGGACGCGACTACGAGTCTGAGCTGATGCCGCTCGGCATCGAAGAGAATGTGGGTCTCATGGTGTGGAGTCCTCTGGGTTGGGGCAGGCTTTCGGGCAAAATTCGGCGAGGCCATCCTATGCCGGAAGGGAGGATCAAAAACGGAGGTGCTGAAAGCGGGCCGCCGGTCGAAGATGAGTTTTTGTTTCAAGTGGTCGATGCGCTGGATGAAGTGTCGAAAGAGACGGGCAAATCGATCCCGCAGGTCGCTTTAAACTGGCTCTTGCAGCGCCCCACAGTCGTCAATGTCGTCATCGGAGCCCGCAATGAGGCGCAGCTGAAAGAGAACCTCGGCGCAGTGGGATGGAATTTGAGTCGAGAGCAGATTGCAAAACTCGATGCAGCGAGCGTCCGGCCTCTCCCTTATCCTTATTGGCATCAAAACGATTTCAGAGAGAGAAATCCGTTCCCTGTCTAAAAAGGCTCATCATGGGAGACATGCCTCGTTTCTGTTTGAAGGCAAAATTTCTCTCCTGCTACATTCTGGACTTTACAGGGGTGCAAGGTGGAACATAGGCTTTTAGGATATTCTGGGCTAAAAGTCCCCGTATTGAGTTTGGGGACGGCTACTTTCGGCGGGACGACCGAGTTTTTCAGCAGGTGGGGCCAAACGGATGTGAAAGAAGCGGCCCGGATGGTCGATCTGTGCCTCGAACATGGACTCAATTTTTTCGATACTGCCGACATGTACTCTTTGGGCCACTCAGAGACGATTCTGGGGAAAACGCTTTTAGGAAGGCGGGACAAAGCTCTCATTTCGACAAAGGCGACCTTTGCTGTAGGAGAGGGGCCAAACGATAAGGGGTCTTCCCGTTTCCATCTGATCAATGCATGCGAGGCGAGCTTGAAGCGATTGGGAACCGATTATATCGACGTCTACTTCATCCATGGGTTCGATGCGATGACTCCCATGGAGGAGACCTTGAGCGCGCTCGATCTGCTGATTAAACAGGGGAAAGTCCGCTACATCGGCTGCTCCAATTTCTCCGGCTGGCATGTCATGAAATCCCTCTCTCTTTCTGAAAAGCACCACTTTGCTAGATATTCCGTTTATCAAGGGTATTATTCTCTGATCGGCCGCGATTACGAATGTGAGCTTATGCCGCTCGGCATTGAGGAAAAATTGGGGCTCATGGTGTGGAGTCCGCTCGGGTGGGGAAGACTTTCGGGAAAATTCCGCCGGGGCCAGCCTATGCCGGAAGGGCGAATCAAAAGCGGAGGAGCTCAAAACGGACCCCTGGTTGAAGACGAATATTTATATCGAGTCGTCGACGCGCTTGATGCGGTGTCGAAAGAGACAGGCAAATCGGTCCCGCAGATCGCATTGAATTGGCTCTTGCAGCGCCCCACGGTCGTCAATATCGTCATCGGAGCCCGCAACGAAGCGCAACTGAAAGAAAATCTAGGCGCAACGGGATGGAAATTGAGTCGAGAGCAGATTGCAAAACTCGACGCAGCGAGCGCTCGGCCTCTCCCTTATCCTTATTGGCACCAAAACGACTTCAGAGAGAGAAATCCATTCCCCGTCTAAAAAGCCTTATTTGGATAGCACTTTGGGCATGCGCGATCGGAGCGCGGGAAAATGAGAGGTTCCCCTATCCAATCGGGAACTTTTCTGTTCCCCCTTCGATGCAAATAGCGCCGCTCGTCAGTTTCGGCCAGCTCCTCATTGAAGAGGATGTTCTATTGCCTCAGCTGACCGGATTTTCTTCGATCACCCACCACGGCTATCAGAATATTGCGGCGCCCAATGCGATCTACGGGATTCGGGACAATTTGTCGGTTTATTTTGCTGTTCCGGTCAATATCCGGAGCAAAACGTATTCGTCCCGCTCTTCTGGCTTCAATGATCTGATCTTGCAGCTCGAATACGGGTATGTGAACTGGGCTGAGAGAGATAGCTCCTTGCAAGCGACTCTGGTGGGAAACATCCAGTTCCCAACGGGATCGAGCTCCAAAAATCCCCCCAATGGCGCAGGATGGTTCAGCTATTTTGCGGGGACAACCCTCTCTTATATGACCTACGATTGGTATGCCTTCGTATCGCCGGGAGCTAACCTGACAATCTCCCACCAAGGGACAAAATTTGGCAATTCGTATCTCTACCAGTTTGGCCTGGCCCGCTACATCGAATTTTTGAGCCCGCGAGGGTGGATTTTCGATCTCATGATCGAAATCGATGGGACCTTTATGGAAAGGAATGAGGTGGATGGGGCGGCTGATCCCGATTCGGGGGGCAATGTCATTTTGGCCACGCCGAGCATTTGGCTCTCCTCAGACAATTGGTTTTTTCAATGGGGCATCAGCGTTCCGATTTTCCAAAATTTGAATGGGACTCAAGACAGTTTGGAGTATTCTGTCGACTATAATCTTGGCGTTGCCATCCGTTTCTAAAAAACATCTAGACCCTCACGCCGCGTGATTCTTTATATTGGTCTTCAAATGGTTCGAAAATGATTTATACAGTTCGTAAATTAGCTGCTATTTCTGGTGTAAGCGTAAGAACTCTCCATTATTACGATGAAGTAGATCTTTTAAAACCCGCTTATCACGGAAACAACGGTTACAGATACTACGAAGAGGAGCAGCTACTTCTTCTGCAGCAGATCCTGTTTTATAGGAGATTGGGATTCGAGCTGCAGAAGATCCGGGAGGTTTTGAAGAAAAAGGATTTCGACCGGGTGGCTGCGCTCCACTCGCACCGGAAGCTTTTGCTGAGAAACCTCGAAGAGACTCAAGAGTTGATCCAAACCATCGATCGGACCATCGAACACATCCAAGGAAAGAAGAAAATGAAACACAAAGACATTTTTGAAGGTTTGAACGATCCAAAACAGAAAGAATACGAAAAATATCTCATCGATCATGGAAAGATGACGGCCGAAGAGCTCGACCAGGGGCGCAAGCGGCTTGGAAAATGGTCGAAGGAAGATTGGCAAAAAACTCAGGAAGAGTGGGAGCAGCTGCTCCAGGACTATGTGAAAGCCATCGACAAGGGGCCCGGTTCGCCAGAGGCGAGAGATTTGGTCCGCCGTCATCTTCTGTATCTGAAGAAGTTTGGAGTCGAGGTGAAGATGGAAAAACTCGCCGAGGAGTCGAAGTTCTATTTGGGCCACCCCGACTGGAAAAAACTCTTTGATGGATATCACCCCCAGCTGCAAGAATTTATTCTCTCTGCCATAGAAGAATACGCCAAATAGAGGGTTGTCGTATTTTAACCAAATCTTTATGATTTGAGGGAAAGAGGAGGCTCATATGAGTGGAATAGCAGGCTCAACTATCGAAGGATTGCAGAAGAAGCTTCAACATGAAATTGACTTAAGCAGAGCAAAAACCGTCCAATTCAATGTAATCTGTGGAAAAATTGAGAGCTTATCTGCCCAATTGAAGAAAACGAGCGAGGCTTTAGCTGAAGTGACCCAAAAATGGGAAGAGAGTCAACAGAATTTGGGGGAGGCGACGAATGCCAATACGCGGATGAGTATGCTGCTCAATGCCTCCACTGCTTCTATGGAGGAGTTAGGCCGTGTAATTAAGCAAAATCACCAAAAATTGTCTGAATTGCAAGATCAGAATACTCATATGAGTTACATTCATGAACAACAAGTAGTTGGATTTCAGCAATGTATCTCTGAATTAAACCAAAGATTGGCGCAAAAGGAAGAGCTCAACCTGAGTTTGAATGAATTTTCGAGAAGGCAGCAAGATCAGCTGAATAGTCTTGCGTTGGAAGTGGCCGAATTGCAACAAAGACCCGCGCTGTTAGAAGCAACCATTGAAAGGCAGAATGCATTTATCAATGCCCAGCAAATGAAATTGGAGGCAGCTGAGGCAGAATCTCAGAGAGGTAAAGAAAAAATTGCCGAGCTGGAAAGGATTCTGAACCTAATGAGGGGCGTGATGTTTCCTGGCGCACAACAGACAATCCCTTTACAGATAGGGAGAGTTTCTCCAGTGTTTAAAAATTTTTAGTTTGTAAATAGCGGAGATTTTTCTCGAGGGAGTTTCGGGTAGTCGAAGGGAGTTTTGAGCTCTGTAGCGCTTTCCGATAAAGTACTACCGTCTCCTCTAATTTTCCAAGGTAGTAAGCCGATTCGGCCCAGCCTAAAAGCGCTTCGTATTCATAGATCGCAGGAATGACGTTGATCACGTCGTTGGGATAGGGGATTGCAGCCGCTTCTCGAAAGAGTTCGTAGGCTTGTGGATATTCTTTTTGAGTGAAGTAGAGCTTAGCCAAAAGAAAGAGGGGCTCAGCTCGCGTCGGGCGATACCGGTAAGCCCTTTTGTAGCTTTCGACAATTGTCTTCAGCTCGTAACCGAGAAGCTCTTGGATGGCCCCTTTCCGGAAGAGGGAGAAAAAAACCTCCTCTTCGAGGCCGCCCAGGGCGGTTCTCTTCTCAAAATTTTTCAGAGCGAGCCGATACTCTTTCGCATCCTCGTAGGCGAGGGCGAGATGGAAGATGTAGCGGCTATTTTTCGGTTCCTTTTGGAGCAGTTTTTCCAGGACTTTGGCATCGCGGAGCGATTTATCGCTGTTTTGGGAGCGGCGCCCATCTTGTCCCGAGAGGATGTGGGCATCGGGCAGTAGAACAGCCGGTCTCGCATCGGGGCAGAGGATCTCCTCGTGCGCGACTCCGACCCAGCGCCACTGAAGCTGGCTCTTGACCATCAGAACGCGGCCTAAAACGCACGATTCGCGGTGGTAGGGGACAAGGTAGCCATCTTGGTCGAGGAGCGGCTTTTTAAAGCCTTGGGAGAGGATGAGCTGATCGTCGGCATCGATGAAAAGGAGGTAGTCTCCTTTCTCTTGGGCCAAATCGATCGCCTCGTTCCGATTGTAGGCGGGGTTGACCCAGGGGCGCTGATGGAGCTTGCCAGGGATGCCTGCGAGACATTCGTGGATGATCTCTTGCGTACCGTCGGTTGAGCCTGTATCGGAGATGATCCAAGTGTCGATGAGAGGTTTGACCGATTCGAGACACCTTCGGATGACGGCGCTCTCATCTTTGACGATCATGTTTAAACAAATCACAGCAATTTTATTATCAATTTATTTTTGTTGTACAAAATAAAGTGTTAATTGTCTGCTAAATTCAATAAAAATAGATGTTATTGCGCAATACAAGATGATTTTGTGGCATGACCTATCTTTAGGCGTCAACTTGCAGGGAGGATCGTATTTTTGAAGATATCTTTCATTGCAGGAGAAAACTCTTAGATATTCACTATAGAGTTGATGATCTTCAGGGGAAATTTCATGATCTTCTTGAATAGTCTTTTCTACGAGTTGCATTCTTTCGATGTTTTCATCTATGAACAACACTCTTTGATGGCAAGAAGGGCAGTTAGGGAACTCTTTTTGAAAAAATGGGTTGCCGCAAGATCTATGAACCAGATGTTTACAGCCCAGTTGATGGACGATCGAATTTTCTTTGAAACTCCAATGGCAAATGGAGCATTTTGGGACTTTCTTTTGGATTCCAGGGGCTAACGAATTGAAATAAAAACTCGTCCGCCCATTTTGGATAAAATTTGAGAAGGGATGCATACTTTAAAAGGCTGGGATGACAGCCCCCTTATATTTTTGTTCGATGAAGGTTCTCATTTTATCCGAGGTCATCGCCTCAACGAGAGCTTGGATTTCGGGTCGATCCTCTTCGCCTGACCGGATTGCGATGATGTTCGCGTAAGGAGAGTCCTTGTCCTCGTATGCGAGGGCGTCTTTCACAGGATTGAGGTGGGCTTCGAGGGCGTAGTTGGTGTTGATCGCAGCAGCGTCGACATCTTTCAGCGTGCGGGGGAGCATCGCTGCATCCACTTCCAAAAACTTAATGTTTTTCGGATTGTCGGAGATATTGAGGACCGTTGCCTGGAGGTTATTTGAATCGTCGAGTTGGATGATTCCCTGGCTTTGCAGCAAAAGGAGAGCCCGAGCTTCGTTCGATGGATCATTCGGGATCGCAATCGTCCCATTTTGCGGAATTTCAGAAAGGGAAAAGTAGCGCTTCGAGTAGATCCCCATCGGTTCGATTTCGATTTTTGCAATGCTTTGAATCGGATAGCCGAACTCTTTCACTTGCTCTTCGAGGAACGGAAGGTGCTGGAAGAAATTGGCTTGGATTTCCCGGTCGGCGAGCGCCCGATTTGGCATGTTGTAATCGTCGGTTACGACGATGATCAGATCGATTCCCTGTGCTTTCAGATCGGGTTTTACAAACTCAAGCATTTGGGCGTGAGGAACGGGAGTCGCTGCGACGCGGAAGCCCGATTTAGCCGATGAACATCCCTGAAAAAGGGCGAAAGCCGCCGCCAAAAAGAACAGTTTTCTAATCATGGGTGAGTTTTCCTCTTTTTTTGAGAATCGATTGAACCAATTTGTTGCCGATCCATTGGATGACCTGTACCAGAACGATGAGAAGAGCGACAGTCAAAACCATAATCGTAGTATTGAAGCGGTTGTAGCCGTACTGGATGGCCACTTGGCCGAGGCCGCCGCCGCCGACTAGGCCTGCCATTGCGCTGTATCCGATGAGGTTGACGAGCGTGAGGGTCATCCCAGAAATAATCGAGGGGAGCGCCTCGCACAAAAGGACCTTTTGGACGATCTGCCATGGAGTCGAACCCATGACGAGAGCCGCCTCTAAAATGTTGCGGTCGATCTCTTTCAGACTGCTTTCGACGAGCCTTGCGACGAAAGGGGCCGCAGCGATCGTCAGCGGAACGATCGAGGCTGTCGTGCCGAGGCTGGTGCCAACAATCAGCCGAGTGAAAGGAATGAGAGCCACCATCAAGATCGCAAACGGGAACGACCTTCCAATATTCACAATTGTCCCGAGGATTTTGTTGATGGCGGTGTGCTCCCGGATATGCCCTTTGTCGGTCACAGTCAAAATAACGCCGAGCGGCAACCCCAGCAAAAATGCAAAGAATGCCGAGACGAAGACCATGTAGATTGTGTTCCAGAGTTGCAAAGGGAGGAGCTGCAGAGCGAGGTCAAAATTATCCATTTTCCAGCACCTCGTAGTGGACCGATTTTTCTCTCAAGTGGCCCAGAGCCTTTTCGATCCCTTCTGGCGCTCCGGTCAACTCGATGATGAGCGTTCCGATCGAAAGAGCCTGGAGGCTATCGATCCATCCCATCAAGATATTCGCCTCGACGTGGAACTGCTTGGCGATCTGGGAGATGATCGGCTCATTAGCCGTATCGCCTTTGAACCGGAGCCGCAAAAGTTTCCGATTGGGCGAAATCGCCTTGAAAAAGTCAGGTGGAATTTCATGGGAGCCGCTCTGGATAAAATATTGGGTGATCGGATGCTTTGGATCGGCAAAGACTTGGGCGACCGACCCCTCCTCGACGACTTGCCCCTGATCGAGGACAGCGACTTTATTGCAGATTTTCTTGATCACCTCCATGTCATGGGTGATCAGGACGATGGTGATTCCGAGCTTTTTATTGATCGCCTTCAAAAGGTCTAAAATTTCTTTGGTGCTCTTCGGGTCGAGGGCCGAGGTCGCCTCATCGCAAAAAAGGATCTCGGGATGGTTGGCCAGCGCCCGGGCGATTCCGACCCGCTGCTTTTCGCCGCCGCTGAGCTGAGCCGGATAGACATCTTTTTTCGAAGAGAGATTCACCAGCCCCAAAAGCTCATCGATCCGCGCCTTTGGATCAGCTGCCCCGGCGATCTCCATCGGATAGGCGATATTTCCCGCCGCAGTTCTCGAACTGAGCAGATTGAAATGTTGGAAAATCATCCCGACCTTGAGCCGAAAAGCCCTGAGTTCGCTCCCCTTCATCTGGAGCAAATCTTTATCGTGGAAGAGAATCTGCCCCGAGGTCGGCTCAAGCAAACTGGCTAGACAGCGGATGAGAGTCGACTTGCCCGCCCCGCTCTGTCCGATGATTCCGTAGATATCCCCCTTTTCGATCGAGAGATTTACCTCAGACAAAGCGGCAGCATGCTTATAAATTTTTGAAACGGATTTAGCCTTTAGAATCGGATGTGGCATTGAGCGACTTTTTTGCCTCTAGTTTACTTCCTGTTTCTCATAAAATCCAACTCAAACCTTTGCTTTGAGAGTCTGTCCATATACTCGCATCATGTCAAAAATCACTTCGAGCCGCTTGGCTAGAGGAAAAGGCTTTTTGAGATCCAAAAGATTCGGGTTTCTTTTCACCGCCTTCGGCGAGTGGAAATAGTAGCCGATGCTGATCCGCTCCGGACCGTTCGGGTGGGGCTTTGATCCCCAGTGCATGACCCCTGCGTTCCAACCCATGAACGTCCCCGCCGGAGCGGGCAGAGCCCGGATATTGACCAAGTCGTTCACCTTCCATGGCGCATGGCCCCATTTCAGCCATCTTCTTCGCCAAGAGGCCGCCTTCTCGGGATATTCGGGATCGAGCGAGCCGGGCAAGACATACATGCAAGAGCTCTTCGTCGTCACATCGGTGAGCGGAATCCAGAGTGAAAAAAGAGTAGGCATCCCTTCCTCATCGATGAAGTCTTCGTCGACAAGGTCTCTATGCGGCGGGAAAAATCCGAGCTTCTTCCCATCGACGTGCCACGTCCAGGCGTTGGCAATCGTCAGATAATCTACTGTCAGAAATTCGCTCAAAACCGGATGGAGATCGAGGATCAACTGCCAAAAAATATCGTAGACGAAGCAATAGACCGGAGGAATATCCTTTTCAATCAAAGTCCTGACGCAAGAGAGCATCTCCTGCACCTCTTTTTTCCCGATCAGCGCCGGGATGTAGCAGTACCCATCACTTTTGAGCGACTGGATCTCCTCTTCCCTCTGCTTCGCCGTCAATTTGTAGAGCTTTCGACTCTGCAGCGGCTCATGCTCCTCGATGGAGCAAGTCGGGTTCAGCATCTTCCAAACAGCCGGATCGGTCATCATAGTTCACCTCTAAAGGCGAAACTATCATGAACCTTTCTTTACTTCCACAAGCGATCCGGTGCTTTCAGAATCTTTGAGCAAGCCCAAAACTGCCTCGGCGACCTCTCTCGGATCGAGCAGCGAACCTCTCTCTTCTCCTGGAAAATTCTCGCTTCTCATCGGAGTCAACGTCCTCTGCGGCACCACGACATGGACCCTCAAGTCGGGCCTCTCCTCCGCCAAAGACTGGGTGAAATTTACAACCGCCGCCTTAGCCGCTGAGTAAATCCCATACAATCTTCTCCCCCTCGTAAATGACGACGACGACAGATTCACAATGTGCCCGCCGCTCCGGATCTTTGCCTTCTGGCAAGCGATCACTAATCCTGTAAAATTGATCTGCAAAAGCTCTTCGATCTCCTGCACCGAGTACTCCTCCAGCGGCTTCACTGCCAGCGCTCCTGCGCAGTTCACAAGGCCATCGATCTCGCCCAACCTGCCAAATGCCTCGGCCAGACCCAACGGCTTCGTCAAGTCGACGCCAGTCCTTCGCGACATCGGCACCGCCACAGCCCCCTCCTCTTCCAACAATCTGCAGACAGCCGCCCCGATGCCCCCCGTGCCGCCGACCACTGCGAACCGTTTCCCTCTCACCGAACCGGTCCCTTTTGGAACGCTTCTTCTCAGACGGAACAACTGCTCAGCCAAGAACAGATCCAATTCGGTCGTGATCTTGATATTGTGCTCATCTCCCAGCACAATTCCAACCTCTCTGCCTAAATTCAAAACCAACTGACAATCATCCGAAGCATTCTCAATCCCATCTCTCCTGGCCTTCTCGTGCGCCTCCAAGATCAGATCAACCCTAAATGACTGCGGCGTCTGGCCCCTCTGGAGCTCCTCTCTTTTCGGAATCGCCTCGATCCTCTTCCCTCCCGGCGCAAAGACCAACGTATCGGCCGACGGGATGCACGTATCGACGGCGCCCCACTCGATCGCGCCTCGGGCATTCTCCTCCAAAATTCTCCCCGTAACGAACGGCCTGACCGCATCGTGGATCAAGACAACGTCCGGTCTCTTTGCAAACCCCACCAAGCCCCTGTACGACGACTCCTGTCTCGTCTTGCCCCCGGCCACCACCGTCACGTTTGCCTCATCCTGGACCATTCCGATCCAATCTGGATGGCAAGCCAGCACCACCTCATCGATCCATCCCGCCTCCAAAAACGCCTCCAGCGTGTGGACGAAGACCCTTTTGCCCGCCAGCCTGTGAAACTGCTTCGGCAAAGCGTCTCCAAAACGGCGACCCTCGCCCCCCATCAGTAAAATAGCGCCAACTCGCAAACCATCAATCATTCAATAAACCTATGTTTCTGCGATTATATTACTTGAAATAAAAACCGATGTCTATTATTCTAACAGAATCTTTAAACGCCTGAATAGCTCAGCTGGTAGAGCAGCGCATTCGTAATGCGAAGGTTCGTCGGTTCGATCCCGGCTTCAGGCAATTTGTTTCAAATTGACTGAAAGAAAGTCACCTGCGTGGCTTTCGTGCCGGGATCGAATCGAGGGCGATATTTTTCTCTTCGAAAAACCGACCGAGATCGCCGCCCCGGCAGCAAGTCCGCTTCGGCCTGCGCGAGGGGTCCCGGCCTCAGGCAATTTGCTTTAAATTGCGTATGTCGATCATTTTTTTTGTGATTTTCGATGCTTGTGCAGAAACTCCTCTAGTTTTTTCTCGAACCCCTCTTGCTTTGCCCAGCGTTTAAGATCTTGCAGATCGATCGAGTGAGCTTCTGCAACCATGAGCGCTTGTTCTAATCCTTGGAGATCTCCCCAGTAAAAGAAAGAGGCGAGACGATCCTTAACGCAATCGGTTGGTGAAAGGAGCTGTAAGGATCCAGCGGAGGTATTTAGAGTGCTGAATTGGTGGACAGCTTCATGGCCAACGGAGATAGGCGGATTTACGAAGTCTATGAGATAAGGGCACTGATCATGAGAAAACTGCCGCCCTATTCTTTTAAAACCAAGCTTGGCTAAAGCCTTTTCTATTGGTTTTAGCTCTTCATAAGTTGCAAAGTCCAGGTCGGAGGATTGGTATCGATTGTTGCTGTAAATAGAAACGCAAGCACCTCCAACTAAAACGGCGTTGATGCCGTTATTTTTTAGTGTCTCGTAAATCAAACAGGCGAGTTCTTTCAGATCGGGGTTTGAAAAGTCCATAATGCCTATAGGGGTTTACCCGTTTTTCGAGGGCGTTTTCTTTTAGTCGATTGGTACCGAGCTTCCTGAATATCTGGAGGTAAAAAACTGTAGGCTTTTTTTGCGAGGACTTTAATCTCTTCTAGGAAGGGGTAACGAGGATTCCATTGAAAAACTCGTGTTTTTCCTTCAAGAAAGCTCGCTAAAAGGCCCCCTTCTTCCAATTTTCGCAACGTCTTTTGAATGGGATCTAAAGCTGAATCAAAGGAGCGGCTGAGCTCAGTAGCGTTGGCTTTGCCGTGCAAACATAAATACATCAGGACTTTTTCGACATTCTTGTTAGCGAAAAGATACTCAAGCATGAATTCACCTATTTAATAGGTAATATAACCGATTTGATAGGTTTATGTCAATTTATCATATCTTGTTGAATATCTGCTGGTTGCTTTAAAAAATGCGCTGTCCGGTTACGGCCAGCGCGCTCCTTTTCTGCCACCATCAGCAACAGAAAAGGAGCGGAACGTGCGAGTTAGCTTCGGAAAGTCTGCTTCAATTTAACAAAATAAAAAACTGCTTCTCGAAACTTAAAAAATATAGGTCTGAAATCAGTAATTTGCTAGAATGTTTATCTATTTTAGAGAAGTATTATCAATGTTGATCTTTTTTATGTTAGCTGTTTGGGTAGGAATAAATTCAATAGCCGCTATGATTGGGAGACGTAAAGGAAGGTCGGGGCTTGGGTTTTTCTTGCTTTCTTTGATTTTGTCCCCACTGTTAGCAATTGCAATCGCATTGATTATCAAACCGATTCAAAAACAGGCTGATTGAACAGCTTTATTCATTAAAAAGGAGATCGACGATTTGAAGCAGTCAAACTATGTGACTATCGTTATAACTGTTCCCGAAAGTCATGCTGATGCTCTACGAGCCGCTATGGGAGATGCAGGGGCGGGTAAAGTGGGTGCTTATTCCCACTGTAGCTATTCATCAAAGGGAATCGGCAGATTTATGCCCATCAAAGGCTCTAATCCTTATCTTGGTCAAGAGAATATCTTGGAAGAAGTTGTGGAAGAGCGCATTGAAACCGTGTGCTCTAAAGACATTCTTGAGCATGTGGTCGAAGCAATCAAGAAAGCCCACCCGTACGAAGAAACGGTGATCGACATCTATCCTGTCTATGAGATCGGGCATAAGAGAGCTACAGACTAGGCGATCCCATAAACCCATCTGGTGCTTCGGCTGTGGGAGCGGTTGACCAATTCGGTAGCTTTGTCAAAATCTAAGTGTCGAACTGAGCTGTTCCCGCAGTTTTGAGTTAGTTAGTTTTTCAGTTTGCTCGAAGATCTGGTGGGCTGTTTGGGCGGTTTGGAGTGCTTCTAAAAACTGCTTCTCTGCAGGGGCGGCGGCTCCTTTAAATAGGTTTTGGAGAAGTTGTTTTGCGGACCTGATGTCGCGGCGGGCATAGTCTTCGGGTGAATGCTCTTTTGGCTCTACTTTCCAGTCGCTTTTCTCTCGAAGTTCTCTTAAATTTTCTACTTCGACGGCTTTGTCGAAATCGGACACTTCAAAATGGACTTGGCCTGTGTCTTCATGGAGCAAAATATTCGGGCTTCTCAGATCTCGATGAGCCACATTCTTTTGCTCGAGCGCTCTCAATGCATGGGCGAAATCGGAGGCGAGTGAAAGGCGATGCGCCAGGGCGATGTTCCAGTGGATAAAGAGATCCCCCGTTCGCAGCGGACTGAGAAAAGAGTATTTTTTGAGCTTTTTTTTCGAGATATAATCAATCCTCCCTTTCGGACTCGGGAAAATACCTCGCACGCCATCGAAGAGCTCTTGCGTTTTTAAACTGAGATAAATGAAAAAATTCTCCCTTGTCTCAAGGGGAATATGCTCTACCCAAAGGGTTTTGGTCTGCCACTCGACTGCGATCTTTCCTTGCTTGTACGCTCCCTTTCCAACAGGAGGAAGGTTGTTTTTCGTCTTGCAAAGGACTTGGACGCACAAGCGGCCATATTCATAGTAGATGTGGAGCGTGCGCGGTAGCCCGCTCTCTTCTTTTGGAATGCGGAGCACTCTCTCTTGCCAAAATCCCCGAATCCCTAGGTAGTCTACCAGGTTCTTTTGAACCCAAGCTTTTGTCCAAAGGCTCCACTTCCATCGATGGAGGCGGGCGGCGATGTAAGTATCAAGCTGGGCTGTTTCGTTAGAGGTTAAGCCTGTCTTTTCTAGCCAGAGCTTCTCGTTGTCTCGGTGGAGAGGGGGGAGTTTGTCTGTGTGGAAAGGGAAAGGGTTTTTGGGCTTTTGAAAATAGCGAGATGTCAGGGTGTAAGCGGCCCCAGCTGCAGCGACCAAGCCAAAAGGCATCCAGTACGGGTCGAGTCTGTGCATGGCGCCTCCTATTTATTTGGGCCCGAAGGCCCGGGTTTAGAGAGGCGGCTCTCAAAATTCCCGGACATTTTCGCAAGGCCAGGAATTTTGAGAGCCGCCTCTAAAGAATTTAGTTGCTGACAAAGATCGTGATGCTCTTTTTTCCTGAACGCTGCTGAGAATCGACGGCTTTCACAGCGAGAGTGTGCATGCCGTTGGTCAGCTTAGTCGTATCGAGCAAGAAAGTATAGGGTCCTTGTAGATCGATCGCTGTCGAGACGTTGTCGACGTAGAGGGTCACCGAGGCAATTGGGGATGAACCTGGCGTCACTGTCGTAGAAATCGGCAGAAGCCCCGAGGCTTGGCTCTGGTTTGTCGGCGAAGTGATGGCCACGGTTGGACTTGTCGGCGGCGGAGGCGGCGGAGGCGGCGTCTCGGCGTCGATGAAGATCGTGGTTGTTTTGTTGTCAACGACTAGCGGGACGAACGGGTAGTTTGTCGTAACATTTCGGGTATTGTCGATTAGCTTGAAAGAGCCGATCGTTGTTGGGTTGCCGACGAGATTGTCGTTGGTGATTAGATAGAACCGGGTGAAATCGGGGGTGCTGGCAGCCACGAGGTCAGACAGATCGAGCGCAAAGGTGATCGTCTCTGTCGTCTGGCTCCCGTCAAATCCCATGATCCCGCCCTGGTGGTTGAAGGCGCCGCTAGAGAAGGTCGACGAAGGGACCATCTGCAGGGGGGAAGAGATCCCGCCCGAGACGGAAAATTGATTTCTCCTCCCCGAGGTGATCGTGAACTGGGCGACCATGCTCGGGTTGTAATTCGCAGCTTTGCCTGTCACGGAAAAGACGATGTTGTTGAGAGCTGCAGCTAACGCGACCCGTCCATACTTCGGGCCGTTTATGACAGCAGTCGTAGTCAAGAAGGCGTCGTAGGAGATCCACATAAAGCCCCCATTTCCCCAGCCGCCTCCCCAGGAGTTTGCGATGAGGAACGCCCCTTTTTCTCCGCGATCGACTTGTCCGTTGCTGTTGATGTCGATCCAGAGATTGTCGTTATAGCCGACAATTGTAGCGAAGTGGCTCCCATTGTTGCCATTCATCCACGTAACTGCTTTCTGGCCGACAAATCGGTTGTCAGCTCCGATGCTTGGATCGGTTTTGATCGTCGTGTACTGCCAGCTGTTGATGTAGGTTCCGAAGGTCAAAATGTGGCCGTTTGCTAGAAGTTGCTTGATTTGAGTGAGGTCTTGGGAGGTGCCTCCGATGCCAAGAACCTGTACGGCAGGATTGGTACGGTTTGATAAAGCGGAGACCCAGTCTTGCGCGTTGAAATCCCAGCTGTAGGGGTCGACGGTGGAGTAGGGGAAGCTCGCATAGCTGGCCGCGCCGTTGGCCGCCAAGAGCTGGTAGGCATCGTGGGGAGAGGAGCCGTTGTCTGCCCCGCCGTTGATCATGTTGTAGGTCCATTTTGGGGACAAGATGTGAGTGAAGCTCGACTTGTTGTAGTATCCATTGAGAAGGCCGATTTCATGCGTCGCTTGATAGTAGGTAGATCCAAACGCAGTGCAAGATCCCAGGGTCCCTTGGTTTCCGATGTAAGGAAAGCAGGGCAAGGTGCTGTTATCGACATAGCTGGGGAGGGTCGATTCTCCTAATGAAACGCTTAAGTGTGGCGAGTTGGGATCAGTGATGATTTCAGGAAGGTTGGTGGGAGCTGCAGCTGTAGGTTCGATGCCTGATATCCGCTGCTGGTGCTTGTGCCGCTCGTGTCCTATTTTGTTGGGATGAACTCTGCGAACTTTCGGCATTTTTTCTATCTCAACCCACTCTTCTTCGGTTGGAATTTTTAAGCCGGTACCGAGCTTATTCTCCCCTTCATTTGCCGTGAGACTCACAGCAAGCAAAGAACACAGCCACAACGTTTTCAACTTCATGATTACTCCATGTAAAAAATTTTTTGAACAAAGGGGCAATCTTGATCTTTCCTAAATATATTGGCAAATGTTTTTTTATCGGTGGTAGCAAATTGCAAGTTTAGTAAATATTTTGAACATGGAAAGATGTTTGATCTCGACCTTGTCTTCACAGAAGTTTCCGTTCGATGCGCTGGAAGAATTTGCTCCCAATGGAGAATCTCTCGAGGTGCAAATGTGCGTTGGAAAAATAAGGAGAGGCGCGACCATTTGGGAGCGATTCGCCGACTTTTTGCCATTCAAGAATTTTAGAGCCGATTGGGGATTGGGAGAGGGGAATACTCCGCTTCTTGCGTCGGAGAAATTATCGAACTATGTTGGAGTGGATTTACTGCTGAAAAACGAAGCGGCCAATCCGACGGGAAGTTTTAAAGACCGGGGATCTCTTCCCTGCGTGCTCATGGCGAAAGAAAAAGAAGAGTCTTGGACAGCGACGATTTCGACAGGCAACATGGGCTCTTCGATCGCGGCTTACGGGGCTCGATCGGGGGTGAAGACGATGATTTTCATTCCAACCTATTGCCCAGAAGAAAAAGTTCGGGCGATGGCGATCCACGGCGCGACGATTGTGAAAGTGGAGGCGCCCGATTACGGGGAGATGAAAAAGAGCGTTCTCAAGCTGGCCGATTCTCTAAAACTGCGGATCGTCTCCGGCAACGGTCCCATCCGAGTCGAAGGATACAAATTCGCCGCCTTCGAGATCTTTGAGCAGATGGGAGATGTCCCCGATTTTGTCGCAGTGCCAACGTCGGCGTGCGGCCATCTTCGTGGGCTGTTCAAGGGGTTTCGGGAGCTGAAAGAGGCGGGACTTTCGAAGAAACTGCCTAGAATGATCATCGTTCAAGCGGCGCAGAACAATCCGCTGGTTGCTGCATTTAAACAGAAGAAAAAAGTGCCGATCCCTGTCGCCCATGTGAAGACGATTGCGACGGCGATCACGACCGGCAATCCGCTAGGCGGCGATGAAATTTTGGACAAAGCCTATCGCTACAATTGGCTGGCCGAAGAGGCGAGCGAAGCGGAGATCCTCCATGGATGGCATCTCCTGGGCGAATCTGGCTTTTTTGTCGAACCCTCGTCGGCCGTCTCGATCGAGGCGATCCGGAAATTGCGAGCCAGTGGCGAAATTCCCAAAAACGCCTCTGTCGTGGCGATGCTGACGGGTTCCGGCCTCAAAGATATGGGGCCCTTTCTCAAAGAACCGGTCCATTGTCTCCACTCGAGCGTCAGCCAGTTAGAGGTCGATATCCGCCGTTACTTGTGATCGATGTACTCTTGCTGGTACTGGATCGAAGATTCCATGATGAGGCGGAAGGCGGGGAGGCTGATAGAAGACGGCAGCTCGAGTTCGGCCGATTTTTCAAGGATCTTTCTCTCTTGGTCGGCGACCCGCTGTCGATCGTCTGCAATCCGAGTCGTTTGTGATTTTAAGTCGCCCGCTCGCTTCACGTAACCTGTCCGCTCCGCAAGAAGCGTCAGAATTTGATTGTTGACCCGGTCCATCTCTCTACGGATTGAGGGGATGTCGTGGCAAGTCTCTCGCGCAATTTCGTAGTAGGAGCTGACGGTGTCGCCTGCAAAGAGGTGGAGCGATGCGAGAAGAAAAATATATTTCATGAGAAAATTGTAAAGACTTTATCAATTTCTTGGTAGATACTTCTTTGTTTTTACCAGGAGGTAGAGATGAGTGGCTTTGTTGTTTTGGGCAGAGATTTTACTTCGACGTGGAATCGGATCGCGCCCTATTTCGATGATAGGGGCGATGCACATCAGAAAACATATAAAACAGCTGAAAAGGCGGTCTATCGATTTATCTGCGAACTTTGCAATCAAGGGTGCTTTGAAGTGGGGTTGAACAATCGGATCAGAGCTCTCGACGAAGAAAATGAGTGCAATGGAGATATGGGCGGCAGTCCTCATATTCAAGAAATGAATGAATCTATAGGCAGAGCTCTCAAGGGGATCAAAGCTGAATATTTAAAAGCAAACAACAGAGAAGCTCTTGTTGCACAGAAAATTCAGCCGGTATTCGACCTGGCGCAAAGATACATGGGGAAAGAGATCGGCAAAGGATGGCTCCTCTATGCCATGGTAAATCCTTGGTGAGGAGCTTGCTCATTTTTTGGTAAAGAGGATATACTTTTTGCCGTTCACCAGGGGTGCCTCTTGATAGGGGCTGAAAGAGCAAATGCTAAACCCTCACTACCTGATCTGGGTTATACCAGCGTAGGGAGCGTGAAAAAGCCGGCCATTTTTGCATGGCCGGATCTCTTTTGGGTGAACATAACAATTTTATAAGGAAATTGCTATGTCCATTGAACCTAAATTCACATACGACAAACCAACGAAAGACGACTACATTGCGCTCATCGGAGCAGGACCGCGTAAATACTGCCTCATTACGCAGCCTACACAATGTAAAAAAGATCCGAAGGATCCTACGTTGATTAAGAGGTGTCAGGAAGAGTTTGAAAAGTGCTTTGAGGAGGCAAGGCGGTTCGAGCTCTGGCACCGGACGAATTGAAGTTGGGACCGCTCTGCCGCGATAGTGGCAGAGCGGTCCGTTATATTTATCCTGCCGGCAAAGCCGATCCTGTCTGTCTTGTTTTTCTTCATAAAGAGGAACAGGATATGCAGGATCGGCTTTGCCGGCAGGATCGCCGCTTCGCGGCGGCAGGATAGGTTAAATAAGAGGCCTCTGAAAAGAGGCCCCGCTGGTTTTTAGTCGTGTGTGTAGCGGAGAACGTAGGCTCTGTGATCTGTGATCGCAAAGCTTGGATCTTTTGTCACATCGTACGTGTTTGTTTTGAGCTGAATGTCGACGTTTTGGAGCGGCGGACGTCCTTTACGGAAAAGAACGTAGTCGTCGATCTCATTTCGGCCTGTGGCGCTTTCAGGAATGGGGCGGCCGTTTGTGATCGCATCGAGAATGTTCGTGCAAGTGTAGGTCGACTCGTCGAATGCAGGGTGAGCATCGGTGTACGGGTCGTCGAAGAGTTCGCGGATTCCCGATAGTGAGTACTCATCTTGAGATTCGGCTGTGTGAACCTCTGTTCTTTCAATGTTGATATCCCCAAGAAGAACGTACGATTCATCGGGAGGAACGATCTTGTCCATTTCTTGCGCAATGTAGGCGAGCTGTGCTTTACGGAACTCGGCCCCTTTGGCTCGATTGCCCGGCTCAAGGTGGGTCGTTACGATCCAGGTCTTGGGCGAGGTTTTGACGTAGAAGAAACCGCGGTAGAGGATTCTGACAGGATATTGAGCTTGAATGTCCTCAGGGAACTCGTAGTCGGTTCTCATCATCTCTTCTGGGAATGGGACGAAGTTGTGCTCTTGGATAGGGTATTTCGAAGCGACGAAAAGACCGCTCTCTTTTTTCCCTGGCTCGATCCCCATGCCGACGTAGAAGTGAGGGTATTCATTTTTGAGGGGCTCGTATAATTTGTAGGCCGATTCTAGGGGGACTTCTTGAGCGACGAAGATGTCGGGAAATCCTTCTTCAGCCAGAAGATCTTTGACCCGCTCCGATCGTACATCTACCGGGGCTGTAACACCGCCGTAGAGGGCTGCGAGGCGCCCTTTGAGCATATCGAGGTTCAGTGTAAGTACAGAGTTATTATTAAAATTTAATTTTTCAGCTCCATTCCCTTTTAAGTAGATAAAATTTGAATTGTCTTGTTGGACAATGGCCGGTTGGGGCGCAACGACCGCATCAGAAACGATGGGCGCAGCCAACGATGAAAGCATAAGAGATGCCGTTGCAGATAATCCTGTAATATTCATTTATTCCTCTTGTTTATTTGCTAATAATATAGTGTAAGTTTTTGATAATTTCAATTTAATAAATTCCTGTCTATAAAATCATTTTTATTCTATGTGTGGGGAAACCGGGGGAGTAGATGAGGACGAAGGCGTATATCGATGGCAAATGGGTAGGGGGCAAAAAAACATTTAAAGTTTTTGATCCATACAGCGGAAAAGAGATTGCGAAGATTCCCGATTTGGGAGTCCAGGATGCAAAGAGAGCGATTGCCGCGGCGCACAAGGCTTTTGCCAAGTGGTCGGTCATGCCAGCGCAGGAGAGATCGGATAAGCTGGTGAAAATGGCCTGCCAGATCGAAAAGCGGCTCGATGAATTGGCCCGGATCCTTACATTGGAGCAAGGTAAACCGCTCGAAGAGGCGAAGTTCGAGATTCTCTGGGGCGTCAAAGCGATGAAGTGGATGGCGGAGGAAGGGTGCCGCATCCATGGCTACGCCTCGTGCGATCCCGATCCAGACCGCTCGGCGATTTCAATCAGACAACCGGTCGGAGTTGTTTCGGCGATCACTCCGTGGAACTTCCCTTTCTATGTCCCTTTGAAAACTTTTGCGGCGCTGGCGGCTGGTTGCACTCTCGTCTTAAAGCCTGCCGAAGATACGCCGATCTGCTCGCTCATGTTGGCAGACTTGGCGGAAGAGGCGGGGATTCCAAAAGGAGTGTTCAATGTCATCACCTGCAAAGATCCGAGAGCCGTTGGAAATCTCCTTGCAACGCATCCGATTGTAAAGAAAGTTACCTTCACCGGCTCGACCGAAGTCGGAAAGCATCTCTTGAAAATGGGCGCCGACACAATCAAGAACACTACGATGGAGCTGGGTGGCAATTGCCCTCTGCTTGTTTTCGACGATGCGGATCTGGACAAAGCGGTGGAAGGGGCGTTCAACTTGAAGTTTCTCAACAATGGCCAATGCTGCAATGGTCTCAATCGGTTTTTAGTTCAAGATTCTGTCTACGACGCATTTGTGAAGAAATGTGAGGCGAGAGCGAAGAAAATCACCTGCGGATCGGGGTTCAAGAAAGTCAACTTGGGACCTTTAATCAACGAAAATGCAAAGAAAAAAGTGATCCGGCTCGTCAACGATGCAGTAGCTAAAGGAGCAAAACCTGTTCTTTACTCACAGGAGAAAGGGCTCCTCTGCTCGCCGATCCTCTTGCGGGATGCCAATACGAAAATGGCAATCTGGAGAGAGGAGATTTTTGGCCCTGTCATCGCCGTCTATCGGTTCAAAACCGAAGAAGATGCGATCCGGATGGCCAACGATACCCGATATGGCCTGGCCGCCTATTTCTATTCCGAAGGGATGAAGAGATGCATGCGGGTTGCAAGGGCTTTGGAGGCGGGGATTGTCGGGGTCAATACGACGAACGCCTACTCGATCACGCTCCCATTCGGTGGATGGAAGGAGTCTGGGATCGGCCGCGAAGGGGGCATTGTCGAGAGTTTGAATGCCTATTGCGAGCTGAAGGCCATATCGTTCGCCCGTTGAGTCAGATCCATCCGGATGAGAAGGAGATCTTTTCGAAGAGCGCCGCCGAGGTGTTGGTAAAAGTCGATCGCCTTCTCATTCCAGTCAAACGCGTGCCACTCCATTCTGCAACAGCCGTTTTCCAAAGCCAGCTCTGCTAATCGATCGAGCAAAGCTTTCCCGATCCCTTGCCCCCGTTCTGATTCTTTGACGTAGAGGTCATCAATGTAGAGAAAAGGGGTCCCCTTGTTTGCAGAAAATCCGTAGGAATAGAGAGCGTAGCCGACGGCGCCCCGCTCTGTTTCGGCCAGTTCAGCCTGAAAGCGGGGAGATGGACCAAATCCATACCAGGCTAGATTTTCTTTTGTAACAAAAGGGAAAGGGTTCCCCTCGAAAGTGGCGAGCTCGCAAATGAGCTCAAAGAGAGTGTCTACATCTTTAGGTTCTGCCGGCCGGATTGTAAACGGGTAAACCTGCTGAAGGAAGAGAAGAAACGCAAGGAGATATTTCATGGATAGAACTTTGGGGGAAATCTTTTATTTTGTCTATATAGTCTATGAGGTTGCCGCAATAAAAAATTACATTGATATAGATTCCTAGGCGCCGGCTTTGCCCAAAATCAAATTTTGAAGGGCGTTATGTATATCCATCAATATTTTAATAAATTGACCTTGCATTAAAAAATAAACAAAGATATCTTCATCTATGTATTTCATAAGCGGGTGTAGCTCAGTTGGTAGAGCATCAGCTTCCCAAGCTGACGGTCGTGGGTTCGAACCTCATCGCCCGCTTTCTTATAAAGAATTTCATTTAGCTTCGCATTTTATTAAGAATGAGTTAAGATATTTGCGTAAATAGAAAGGATAATTTATGCAAAACATCATTCCAAGTTCAGGTTCTTCGCCGGCTCCAGTGAGCCCAGATGCCCGTTCAGAGTCTTCAGAAGTAGAAGCCTTGCATCGCATCTTTGCTCGGGCCAGCAACACAGGAGGAACTCCATGGACTGAAGATCTAAGTGGGAGTTCTGATCGATGGTCCGGAGTCAGCCATATTTCAGTAGAGAGAATGCCGCAAGCGGGGCCTAGAACTCGACAGCCTGATTTTGAAATATATAATGATTTCGAGGCTCATCCGGAAGAAATTGTTAAGCCGGAAGTTGAAAAGCCAAAGATGACCAAAACAGATTACGAGATATTGAGACTTCAAAAAGAGATCATTGCCGATTTTAAAAAGCATTTGAAGCAGATAGGGGTTCTCCCGTTGCCCCGAGCTAGTCAGCTTCGGTAAAAAATACGCGGACGCAAGTCCGCGATTATCTCAAAGAAATTTCCTCAATGTCGCTATGCCTTGCAAAGAGGCGGGCGTTCACTTGCTTCGGCCGTAGATAGGCTCGCAAAATCGCGTCAAACTCTTCCGAAGAACACCGATCTCCACAGGTAAACAGGTCCACAAAGCAGGCTCCATGTTCGGGATAGGTATGGATACTGGCGTGGCTCTCTGAGAGGAGAAAAACCATCGTCAGTCCATTCGGTTCGAAGACGTAGGGCGTGCTTGCGAGGATTGTCGCTCCTGAGGAGATGACTGCTTCAGTCATCGCCGAAATCATCCCCTGGACATTTCCGAGAGCATCTACGTCGCATTCCAGGTAGCTGGCTAGAAAATGCTTTCCCGAGAACTCGTGAAGATCTTCTTCGGGCTGGAAGGCGTAAAGTTGAGTGAGGATAAGGAGCAGAAGGGAAGTAAGAAGTCTTTGCATTTTAACGTACCAAATGCATGTAAATTTAATGAAAAAACGGGTAAAGGTCAAGTGAAGATTTAAGTGAATGGTGCAAATTCCTAGACGAAAAAATCGGGGCGGTTTAATGTCGCTTGTGAAGAGTTTTTTACACATAAATCAAGGAGCTCGTCATGAAGCACATTTCAATGAAACTAGCGGCAGTTTGTTTGGCAGCTGGTTTTTGTCTCTCCGCCCAATCGGCACCATCGAATAGCGAAGTAGCTATGTCCAAGTGCACAAAAGAAGGTCCTGCCTCCGCAGAGAAGAAATGCCACAAAGAAGAAGATTGCAACACCTGCGGCAAAAAATCGGACTGTTCTTCAACCAACTACAGCGATCAGCAGTCTGATGCTTGCGAAACCGTCAAGTCGCGCAAGAGCGCCGCACAAAAAGTCGTCGACGGCGAATAATCTCTTTTGCGATCCGCAATCCTTTGCGGATCGCATCTTTTCTCTTTACCATAAATTTTTGATTCCTTTAAATTTCTTCCCATGTTTAAAGGAAAAAAGCCTAATTTAGGTATCGGCATAGGTCTTAGACCTATCCATTTCGATGAAATTTTCTCAACATGGCCTCAGATCGATTGGTTTGAGATCATCAGCGAAAACTTCATGGGTGACGACGAAACTCTAACTCGAAATTTGGAGCGGATTCTTGAACGATATCCAGTCGTCATGCATGGCGTCACTCTCGCCATTGGCAGCCCAGATCCCATCGATTTCGACTACTTAAGAAAACTGAAAGACTTGGCCCGCAAAACAAAAGCCCCTTGGCTCTCCGATCATCTTTGCTGGGGGCGCCTCGAAGGAGCCCACTACCACGATCTTCTGCCTCTTCCCTACCGCCCCGAAGTCGCCGACTATGTCGCCGAAAGGGCCCGGATCATTCAAGATTTTCTCGAAGTTCCTTTCTCTTTAGAAAACGTCTCTTCTTACGCCGAATTCACAAGCGATCTGATGCCTGAGTGGGAATTTTATGCCCGCGTGGTCGAGAAAGCCGACATCATGATGATGCTCGATGTGAACAACATCTACGTCTCCTCGCGCAACCACGGCTATGATCCGATGCAATACATCAAAAATGTCCCCATGGATCGGGTCATCCAGATCCATCTTGCGGGCCACACTGACTACGGGACCCACTGTCTCGATACTCACGATCAGTTCGTGAGCGATGAAGTGTGGAAGCTCTACGGGAAAGTCTATCCTCTTTCAGGCGGCGTATCGACCCTCTTGGAATGGGACGACAACTACATATTCTTTGAAGAGACCTGGAAGGAGGCTCTCAAGGCAAAGGCCTATCAAATGGAGCTGATCCCGACATGAACTGTCCCGCCTCTCTTTTGGAGATGCAGCACTGGATCGCCAAGATACTCACCCGCCCGTTGAGGAAGATGGGAGAAGACGCTCTGCCGATTTTCGACGAAGAGACGGGTCGAGAAATCGACGAAAAACTCACCTCCGGTCCCCACCTCACAGCCCAGCAGCGGATCGGGATCTATAATCAGCAATTTTGGTTTCGCGTTTTCACCGTTTTGCAAGAGCAATATCCGACTTTGACCCGTCTCTTCGGATTTGCTGCGTTCAATCGGGAGGTTGCCGAGCCGTATCTTTTGCGGTACCCGCCGAACCACTGGATTTTGGCTAAGTTCGGCGCTCGCCTGCCGCAGTGGCTCCAAGAAGAGTATAACCAAAGCGATAAAATGTTAGTTTACGAGGCGGCTCTCGTCGACGCGGCCTACGAGAACGGAACGCCAGGCCAAGTTCTTTCGCTCCACGCCGATCTATTCGCCTTCCGCGCTCAGATGCTCGCCCATGAGCCTGAACACTGGATCCACGCCGATTTCCCCCGCATTGAATGGGGGCCGCTCCGCCACTACGTCTTGCCAAAGAGATAGAGCGGGGAAGCCCCGCACCCCAAAAAAATTCACCACAGAGACTTGAGAGAACACAGAGATAGAAAGGAGAGTTAATTTCTATTTTGCCTCGTTTCGCGACAGAGCAACTTTCTTTTTGCTCTTGCAAAAAGAATTTTTTTTTCTAGAGAGGGGGGCGCTCTTTGGGCTGGGGCGATTCGAAGGTTTGGGCGATCGTCTCGGGTTTTTTCTTTAGAATGTAGGTGATCGTTCCGCCGACGATGATGATGATGGCGCCAATGAGCGAGCGGAGCGATGGAGGCTTTTCGAAGAGGAGCCAGCTGATGAGGATCGCATAAATCAAAGTGGTGTAGCCGAGGGGGGATAGATACGAGGCGGTGCCGTAGCGGTAGGCGATGGTGAGGAGAACTTGCCCCAAGGCGATCGACACGCCGATCGAAATACAATAAAACCACTCGATGCCTACCGGAGAGACCCACGAGGCCCAAGCGAAGGGGAAGGTGAGGACGGAGCCTATGCTGAAGTAGTAAAAGAGGGTTCGGCTCATCGGTTCCTTTTTCAGGTTGAGAACTCGGACGGCGCAGAGGGCGATCGCCGAGGCGAGGCCTGAAAAAAGGCCGAACACGAAACCGAGCTGGAAAATCTCTTTGCTCGGATTTAGGATGATGGCGACGCCGATAAAGCCGACAACGATCGACCACCAGACGTTGGCCGGTATTTTCTCTTTCATCCAGACCCACCAGATCATCGGGATGAAGAAGGGGGCCATGTAATAGAGGGTCGAGGCATCGACGAGGTTAAGAAACCGGATGGCCAAAAAGTAGAGAAAATAGCTAGTTACTCCCATCACATCGCGCAAAAGATGGATCGGGAATACGCTGGTTTTGATCCGGGCCGGCCCCTTGCGGAGAGCAATCGGGAGAATGCAAAGAAGGCTGACGATATTTTGGATGAATACGATCTGGATGGTGGGGAATTTCCCGCTAAAACTCCAGACGAGCGCGCTGGCTGTGGCAAAAAATAGGTTGGCGAAGATCGTGATTCCGATTCCCAGAGAGAGGCGAGGGGGTGTCTCTTCCGTAGGCATAATGAACCTATCCGTGAAAGGATCTTAAATTGCAAGTGGAGTGAGGCATATATAATACTCCATCATAATTTTGCTGTTAACTCAATTCGATTTTTGATAGGAAAGAGAGAAGCGAGGTGTCAGCTTATGGAAATGGAAAAAACGAAATTGGAATGGATCGAGTACGAACTCCTAGAGGATTTCCCTCATGTCGTCCATGGAACTTTTTCAAGGCATGGAGGCGTGAGCGAAGGTCCCTATGCGACTTTGAATCTCGGCGAGGGGACATCCGATAAACCTGACCGAGTCAAAGCCAATCGGGAAATAGTCCGTCGAATGCTCGATCTCAAACAATTGGTTTTCCCTCATCAAGTGCATGGAACCATCGTCCACCGTGTCACGGCGAAAAATCTCGATAAAGTGGTCCAGTGCGATGCCCTCTTCACCACAGAGAAGAGCATAGGCCTCGGCGTGATCCATGCCGATTGCCAGGGGGCAATCTTCTACGATCCAGTCCACGAAGCGGTCGCCATTGCTCACTGCGGTTGGCGGGGAAGCGCTCAAAATCTCTATTCCCGCGTCGTCGATACGATGAGAAGAGAGATCGGCACGCAGGCTCATAACTTGATCGTCTGTATCTCTCCCTCTTTGGGTCCCGACCACGCTGAATTTAAAAATTACAAGCAAGAGTTGCCTCAAGAGTTTTGGGAGTATCAAGTAAAACCGCTTTACTTTGACTTCTGGGCCATCAGCCGGATGCAGCTTGCCGCTTGCGGAATCCCCGAGAAAAATATCGAGATCGCCGAAGTGTGCACAGTTTGTACGCCCGAAGATTATTTCTCCTACCGGCGCGAAAAAGATTCGGGAAGGAATGCGACAATAGTTGCGCTCAAAGGCTAAATTTTGAACAATGGATGGCATGTTTGCAACATGCCTGAAATTGGATGGATTGAAGCTGATTGAACCTCGCATTTTTGGCGATGAGCGGGGCTTTTTTCTCGAGACCTACCGGCAGCCGCTCTACGTCGATGCAGGGATCGACGTCGCGTTTGTTCAAGACAACATGTCGTTTTCTAAAAAAGGGACCATCCGCGGACTCCATTTTCAAACAGGACAAGCCAAACTCGTTTCCGTTCTGAATGGGAAAATCTGGGACGTCGCCGTCGATATCAGACCCGATTCTCCTACATTCGGCCAATGGGAAGCGGTCGAACTCGACGATCAAAAAAGGCGTCAATTTTTCGTCCCCGCTGGATTTGCCCATGGATTTTGCATCTTGAGCGAAACGGCTCTCATCCAATACAAGGTCAACACAATTTACGATCCAAAGGCCGAAGGGTCGATCCGTTGGAACGATCCCTTCTTAAATATCCCTTGGCCGTTTCAAGAGCCAATTTTGTCTCAGCGCGATCAGCAGAGCCCCTTTTTCCAAGAGGTGTACGGATGAACATTTGGGTGACAGGAACCAACGGGCAAGTCGGCCGCGTCCTTCTCGACTTGCTGAAGAAGCGGGGCATTCCGGCTTTCGGCACAACGCACGCTGAAGTGGATATTGCCGACGAAAAGGCGGTGCGCCAACAGATGCAAAAGGCGACCCACGTCATCAATCCGGCCGCCTACGCGCAGGTTGATCCGGCCGAAACAGAGAGAGAGGCCTCTTTTCGAGCCAATGTTTCAGGGCCAGAAATGCTTGCCAAGGCGGCCCGGGAATTTGGAACCAGACTGGTCCATATCTCGACAGATTATGTCTTCGATGGAAAATCAAACCGCCCCTACCGCGAAGAGGACGAGACAAATCCCCTCAATTGGTATGGCTACACGAAAAGGGAAGGGGAGATCCGGGCTTTGAATGCCTATCCTGAAACTTGCATAGTCCGCGTGTCATGGGTGTTCGGAGGCCACGGAGCTCGGCACTACGTCGCCCAGGTGCTCCGGCTTGTCAGCCAAAATAAAACTCTCCGCTTTGTCGACGATCAGATAGGGAGGCCCACCTACGCCCTCGATTTTGCCGAAGCTCTGATCGCGCTCAGAGATTGCCAAGGCATCTACCATTATTCGAACAGTGGTTCGTTGAGCAAGTATGCTTTTGCGCGGGCGATCTGGGAGTGGGCCCAGCAGAAATCGCTCCCCACAATTTGCGAACAGATCGTTCCGATTCCTTCAGTGGAGTTTCCGACGCCGGCGAAACGGCCCCTATTTACTTCCTTCGACACCTCTAAAGTGGAAAAACTCATTTCGATCCGCCCCTGGAGAGAGGCTCTCACGGACTGTATGAACCGCCTATGAAATTGCTCGTCACTGGCGGCGCTGGGTTCATCGGTTCCGCCTTCATCCGCTTTTTGCTCCGTCTCACCGAATTCAGAGGGCGGATTCTCAACGTCGACAAACTCACCTACGCTGCGAATCTCGACAACTTGAAGGGAGTTTCCGACCACCCTCGCTATCGGTTCATTCAGGCCGACATCAACCAGACCTCTCTCATCGAAAAACTCCTCGAAGAGGAAGAGATCGATGCGATCGTCCACTTTGCAGCCGAGACCCACGTCGACCGGAGCATCGCCTCGGCCGAGCCCTTTTTGGAGGCGAATGTCCGCGGTACGATGTCGCTCCTTGAAGCGGTTCGGAAAAATCCCCACGTCCACTTCCACCACATCTCGACCGATGAAGTTTACGGCTCTCTCGGTGAGAGCGGCCACTTCACCGAGCTGTCTCCCTACCGCCCCAACTCCCCCTATTCGGCGACCAAAGCCGCCTCCGATCATCTCGTCCGCGCCTATGCTCACACCTACAACCTCTCGACAACCCTCTCCCACTGCAGCAACAACTACGGCCCTGGCCAATTCCCCGAAAAATTCATCCCCCTCATGATTACTAACTGCCTTCTTCAAAAACCGCTCCCCATCTATGGCCGCGGGGCGAACGTCCGCGATTGGCTCTACGTCGAAGACCACGCCGAAGCCATCTGGACAATCCTAAAAAAAGGGAAAAAGGGGCAGACGTACGACATCGGAGGCAATTGCGAGCTGGCCAACAGGGATCTGCTCCAATGTCTGATCGAGATCGTCTCGTCGGAGCTCAACGTCGAGCCAGACCGGTTCTTCAATCTAGTCCGCTACGTGACCGATCGACCGGGCCACGATTTCCGCTATGCGATCGACAGCGCGAAGATGAAGCGGGAGCTTGGCTGGGAGCCCCGCTGGACGTTGGACCGGGGACTGAAAAAAACAGTCCAGTGGTACCTAAAAAAAGCCCCGTCTCCCCTGAAATCTCTCTCCGTTTAACGGCCTGAACTTTGATCAGCGCAGAGGTAAAAGGAGTGTAGAGAGACGCATAGAAATTATATAAAGACCGGGCCCTGCCCGGAGAAAATGAGGGTGGTTAAACCGGTCCGATCCTCTCAACAAAATTTGCCGTTATCCTAAAAAGCTCGACAGACGCCTCTCTCACTCCGGGCAGGGTCCCGGTCTTGCCTTCATTTTTCTCTTTTAACTCTATATATGACTTCTCTGCGTCTCTCTACACTCCTTTTTACCTCTGCGCTGATCAAAGTTCAGATGAGCTCAATCTAAAAAGTTTGAAGGAACAGGCTAAATGCCTCTTGCTTGGCAATAGACAAAAGTTTATTGTTGTGGCCCTTTATTTTTAGGGAGGTTTTATGATCCAAGCTTTGAGGGGTCCAGGCTTGCTCTGGACACACCATTTTTCAAATAGAACTTATCAATCTTTGAGGTTCACTCCATTTAGTCATAGATCATTTGGAAACTGGCCGCACGAAGTCTACAAGAAGCAATGGGAAGCACATCCTCAAAATCCCCCAGTAAAAAAAACAGAGGAAGTTGCCAAAAGTCTCATCAAGCCTCCCAAAAAAGAGACAGCGCTTGTCGCGCTGCCGCAAATCATTAAAAAACCATTAGTCAAAAAGGATTAAAAAATGAGTTCAGCACCCCTTTCCGGAATCAACCGGCGCGCTCAAGATATGATCGAGTTTTTCGACCCATCCGTCCAAAATAAAATTGCCCATTGCGTCCGAAAATATAGCTCCCCTCAAACCTTTTGCGATCTCCTTTCCTACATTGTCTACAGAGTCAGCGAAGCCTTTAAATCGATTGTCGGACGCTCCGATTGGCAAAAAACAGTCAAAGCGATTGCAAAGCAAGTAGAGGCGAGAAATTTGCTTCAAAATGTCCTTCCAAAGGACCCAGAGGTTCGAAGAATCGCCCTCACGATGCTGGCGAATCGGAGACCCTTTGAATCGGACAGAGCTCCGAGCCCCGACCATTCGGAAATGGTCCTTGTGCAAGGGGACAATGATGGCAACCCAGCTAGACTAGTCCCTCAGCGAAGCGCTGCGCAGGAACGAGAGCTTCCTAGAGTGGCCCCGTTGGCAAGTAAATCGAATATACCATGCATTTTGCTTCGGGAGATCATTCAGACCAATGATAAAACAGGGATGGAACTCGTTGAAGATGATCAAAATGATCGGAGGGAATTGGGACCCATGGAGACTCTTCTTCAAATAAAAGCAGGGTATGCCTTCATGGTTGGAATGAGAGATACCTTAAAAGAGGTCTTTTCAGAAGAGATGGCGTTAACTTCTGAAGCTGCGAGAGATAGCCTTGCAGAAGTGCCGCAGGAAGAGAGGAGAGAGCATCTGGCCTTTTTGGCGATGGCTGGAATCGATGCAAGAACATTTGCGCAACTGACGCAAGAATTAAACCAACAGGAGCAATAAAATGAGTGTAGCTGCGATTAAAAATTTTATCTATTTCGATCGAGCTTGCGACTGTACCCCCGGCGTCAGCACCGCCTGGAATTTGACCGTCATTTTCCTAAAATGCGTTTGCAAGTGTTTGCCCGAGTCAGTTCGGCATAAAAGCCGATTTTGGAGTTACATCGAAGATAAAAACCCCAAATTGGTCTTCCTCTGCTTTCTCCCTATTTTAATCGGGAATATTTTCGCCACTGCCATATTTTGCAATAGAAAGGCGTTCGATCAGGTGAAAGACCTGCAAAAGATTGAAGATAGGTTCAGTTTCATGCGGGCTTTGGGCAAGGCCATAAAAGAGAACAATCTTCCGTCTTTAGAAGGAGTGAAAAAGCCTGACACATACGATTATCAAAGCTGGAGAACAACCCCCCTTCTTTATGCCTGCTACCAAGGAAATGAGGGAGCCGTCAGATGGCTGCTCGAAAGGGGAGCTAAACCCAACTTTGCCGATGAAAATGGGAAGACTCCTCTCACTGAAATGGCAACGAATACCAGACCCACCGACGCGGCGATGTTGGCGATTCTGAAGGAATACGAGACGCCAACTGAGACTGTTTAGAAAACCTTCATTTGGGGGCCTGGGGGGATGAACCCTAGGCCTTCGATCAATTTGTCGGCTGCCTTCTGGACGTCGTCGGTGATCTTGTGCCACGGGTCGTAGTCATATTGGAATTGAACCTGCTCGGCAAACATCAGAACTTCTTGCTGGATCTCTGCGTCTAAGTAGACCGACCGGATCTTGAGATCTTCGATCAAAAGATCGGCTTTTGACCGTTGGCCCGTGTGGAGACAGCGGATGATCTCTTTAATATCCTCCGCCATTTCAATTTTGGCCCGAATGGGCAGGTCATTGGGACTTCTATCTTTCATATAATAATTGTAACATTTTAAATAATTAATTCTTTATTATTATGTCAGTTTGTTTATTTGTAATTATTTACAGAAAAAATTGACATGGGGACCGCGGCTGGGGTACAATCTAGCCATTTAAAATGAATTTGTATGTCTACTGAAGAAATTTTAGCGGAACGGACTGAGTATAAGTACGGTTTTGTCACCCCGATCGAGTCGGAAGTGTTTCCGAAGGGGCTCACCGAAGAGACGATCCGGGCGATCTCCGCAAAGAAAAACGAACCCGACTTTTTACTGCAGTTCAGGCTGAAGGCCTTCCGTAAATGGAAGACGATGGAGGAGCCCAAGTGGCCCAACGTCAAGTACCCGCCGATCGACTACCAGGCGATCTCCTACTACGCCGAGCCAAAGACGAAGCAGCAGCTCGAGAGCCTTGACCAGGTCGACCCAGAGCTATTGAAAACCTTTGAAAAGCTCGGGATCCCCCTCGAAGAGCAGAAGAGACTGACGAACGTCGCCGTCGATGTGGTTTTCGACTCGGTCTCGATCGGGACCACCTTCCGGAAGAAGCTCGAAGAGGCGGGGGTCGTCCTCTGCTCGATTTCAGAGGCTGTTCACAAGTATCCTGAACTGATCGAGAAGCATCTAGGGACTGTCGTCCCCATTGGCGATAACTTTTTCGCCGCCCTCAACTCGGCCGTTTTTTCCGACGGCTCTTTTGTCTACGTGCCGAAAGGGGTGAGGAGTCCGATGGAGCTCTCCACCTATTTCAGGATCAACGAGAAAGAGACGGGGCAGTTCGAGCGGACGCTGATCATCGCCGAAGAGGGCTCCTACGTGAGCTACCTCGAAGGGTGCACCGCCCCCGCCTTCGACACGAACCAGCTCCATGCGGCTGTCGTCGAGCTGATCGCCGAGAAAGGGGCCGAGATCAAGTATTCGACAGTCCAAAACTGGTACGCTGGCGACCCGAAGACGGGCCGCGGCGGCGTCTACAATTTTGTCACAAAGCGGGGCCTCTGCGCCGGCGATAGATCCAAAATCTCCTGGACCCAGGTCGAGGCAGGAGCCGCCATCACCTGGAAGTACCCAGGCTGTATCTTGAAAGGGGATGAGTCGGTCGGAGAATTTTATTCTGTCGCCTTGACGAACGGAAAAATGCAGGCCGACACCGGGACGAAAATGCTCCACATCGGCAAGAACACCCGCTCGACGATCGTCTCGAAGGGGATCTCGGCCGATGAGTCTCACAATTCGTACCGGGGGCTCGTCAAAGTGGTCCCCAAAGCCGAAGGGGCCCGCAATTACACGCAATGCGACTCGATGCTCGTCGGGAACCGCTGCTCGGCCAATACGTTCCCCTACATCGAAGTGGGCAATAGCACATCTCAGATCGAGCACGAAGCGTCGACCTCAAAGATGAACGAAGAACAAATTTTTTATCTGCAAACGCGCGGCCTCTCTCGAGAGGATGCGATCAACCTCATCGTCAACGGATTTTGCAAAGAGGTGATCCGCGAGCTGCCGCTCGAATTTGCCGCCGAGGCGCAAAAGCTCCTCGCGCTGAAACTAGAAAACTCTGTGGGTTAATTATGATCGAAATTAAAAACCTCTCCGCTGAAATCGAAGGGAAATCCATTTTAAAGGGCTTGAGCCTGAAAGTCGGAAAAGGGGAAGTGCATGCCATCATGGGTCCCAACGGCGCCGGGAAATCGACCCTCGCCAAAATTCTGGCGGGACACCCAGCCTATGAAATCACAGGCGGGGAAGTTTGGTTCAAAGGGCAAGACCTTCTCGAGATGGAGCCGGAAGAGAGGATGCATGCGGGGCTCTTCATGAGCTTCCAGTATCCGCTTGAAATCTCAGGCGTCTCGAACCGGCAATTTTTACTCTCTGCCGTCAATGCGCAGAGAAAAGCGCGGAGCGAAGAGCTTTTCTCCGAAGAAGACTTTGAGAAAATCCTCGAAGAGAAAATGAAGTCGATGGAGATCCGGTCTGAGTTCAAAGAGCGGAGCATCAACGAAGGATTTTCTGGCGGCGAAAAGA
The DNA here is from genome assembly GCA_018239895.1 of Verrucomicrobiota bacterium. GTDB lineage: Bacteria > Chlamydiota > Chlamydiia > Chlamydiales > SM23-39 > SZAS-17. The sequence goes on along the minus strand of JAFEGL010000003.1, from coordinate 32,964 downwards.
AGAGGAACGAAATTCTCCAAATGGCCCTTTTCAACCCCGATCTAGCCATCCTCGACGAGACCGATTCGGGCCTCGACATCGACGCGATGCGGATCGTCGCCGACGGGGTTAACAAGATGCGCCGTCAAGACAACGCCCTCATCCTCATCACCCACTATCAACGGCTCCTCGACTACATCAAACCTGACTTCGTCCACGTCCTCTCCGAAGGGAAAATTGTCCGGACGGGCGGTCCTGAACTCGCTTTAGAATTGGAAGAGAAAGGCTACGCATGAAGTTCCTCGAGCGGCTCGAACAACTCTATACTGGCGCTGGAGCAGACAGCTGGCGCAAGAAATCGTGGGAGCGGTTTCTTGAACTGGGGCTCCCCCGCATCTCCTCCGAAGCGTTTCAGTACGTCCCCCTCTCGAAACTCTACGAGATGGAGCCCGAGGCCGCTGTTTCCGCCGCCTTCGAAAAGCCCCCGATCCTTCCCGAGTGCGACTCTTATCTCGTCTTCGTCGATGGCCACTTTCAGCCCGAGCATTCAAAAATCCCCGCCGGAGTGATCGCCCTTCCGATGACGGCCGCCATGAAATCGTACGGCCTTTTTCTCCAGAACCGGATCGGCAAAACTCTCAAAGAAGAATCCGATCCGTTTGCCGCGCTTAACGGAGCTCTTCAAGGGACCGGCCTCTTCCTCTACGTGCCGCCGAAAACCATTTTAGAAAAACCGATCCAGATCGCCCACGTCTCGACAGGGAAACACTTCACCTCGCCCCGGATCCAGCTCTACGTCGGTAAAATGGGGAGCATCCAGATTGCACAGACATTCTCCGGCCACTTTTCCAACACCGTCGTCGACTGCGTTCTCGACGAAGCGGCCCAGGCCAAAATTTACGACGCTTCTCTGCCTAATCCAGACGCGTGGCAGATGCAGGCTCTCCGCGCGACCTTGAAAAGAGACAGCCGCCTCGAGACATTCCTTTTGACAAAAGGCTCCAAAACAGTCAGGACCTCCTTCCGCGTGCAGCTCGCCGAAGAGAACAGCGAGGCGCTCATCCGAGGCATCTCTCTCCTGGACGACGAGTCCCAATCCCACATCCACGGCTTGGTTGAGCACTTAGCTCCCGGCTGCCGCTCGCGGCAGCACTTCAAGTCGATTCTCCGTGGAGAGAGCCGCTCGAGCTTCGAAGGAAAAATCTTCGTCAAGCCTATCGCGCAAAAGACAGAGGCCTATCAATCTTCCCAAAATCTCATCTTGAGCGACAAGGCCAACGCCAACGCTAAGCCGAACCTCGAAATCTTTGCCGACGACGTCAAAGCTTCCCACGGTGCGACATTCGCCCAGCCCAGCGCTGAGGATATCTTCTATCTCCGCTCGCGCGGCCTCTCACTTTCGGAAGCCAAAGAGATGTTGGTCCGGGGCTTTTGCCGCGAGATGCTTGACACGATCCCGTTCGCCTCGATGAGAGAAGTACTATGAATCCCGAGACCCGCGCTCTGTTTCCGATCTTTGCCGCAGAGCCCGACCTCGTCTATCTCGATTCGGCTGCCACGGCCCACAAGCCTCAAGCTGTCATCGATGAACTGACCCGCTTCTATTCTGCCGAATACGCGACGGTCCATAGATCGATCTACCGAAGCTCGATGGCAGCGACAGAAAAATACAACGAGACTCGTTTAACTGCCCAGCGATTCTTAAATGCACCTCATTTAGAGGAAATCGTATTCACCCGCGGCACGACCGAGGCGCTCAATCTCGTGGCCTTTTCTCAAACTCTTCGCCCCGGCGACGAAATTCTCCTCTCCGAGACCGAGCATCACTCGAACATCGTCCCGTGGCAGATGGCTGCCGAAAGAACCGGCGCCCAGATCCGATGGATTCCCGTCCTCGACGACGGCTCGCTCGATCTCGCCGCCTACAAAAAGCTCCTCAATAACAAAACCCGCATCGTCGGCATCGCCCACATCTCCAATGTGACGGGGGCGATCCACCCGATCCGCGAGATGGCGGCCCTCGCTCACGTCTACGGAGCGAAGATCGTCGTCGACGGCGCGCAAGCGGCGCCCCACACACCGATCGACGTCCAAGAGCTCGACGTCGACTTCTACGCCTTCTCTGGCCACAAATGCTACGGCCCGACCGGAGTCGGAATCCTCTACGGAAAACTCAAGCATCTCGAAGAGATGCCACCGATGCAAGGCGGCGGCGATATGGTCGAGACGGTTGGCTTGCACCACAGCACCTTCCGTGCCCCTCCGCTCAAGTTCGAAGCCGGGACGCCCCTCATCGGCCCAGTCATCGCCCTCAAGCCCGCGCTAGATTTGTTATTGAAATTAGATCGGAAGAAAATCTCCAACTGGGAACACCAGCTTTACGACCGGGCCGCCGCTGCTCTCAGCGAAATTCCCGGCTTGAAAATTTTAGGAACCACGCCCAACAAAGGGGCGCTTCTCACTTTCACGATCGACGGGATCCACCCGCTCGATCTAGCCACGATGCTCGATTTGAAGCAGATCGCGATCCGGACCGGCCATCTCTGCGCGCAAACAGCGCTCCGCCGCTTTGGCGTAGAAACGGCGGCTAGAGCTTCGTTTGGTGTTTACAACACGATGGAAGACGTCGATCTCTTCGTCGCAGCTCTCCAATCGGTCGTCTATTCTCTCTTACCGCGATAGCGGCCTTATTTTCTTATCGTTATATCATTATATCATTTCCATCGTTGAAACTTCCGACTGAAAACAAAATCAACGATGGAAATGATATAATGATATAACGATAAAAAGAAAAACCACAGGATTGCTCTTGTGGTTTTGATTCGAGAGAGGGAGGTTAACCTTGGAATTCTTGCAGATCTTCTACTTCCCGCTCGTTTTGATTGTCTCTGACTGGGCCAGAGCCTGGGAAGTCTCGGCGCGGATCGAAAGGGTGGGGATGGTCTACTCCGCCTGATGGTCCTATTGAATGTGACATGTTATTATCTCCATAATTGTTAAATAGCCTATCTAATTATACCACAATTTATGTTTTATTTAAATAATTACTTGAATATTTAAGTCGCTTTGGCGCAACGGTTTAGGAGGATGGCGTCGGCCAGAACGAGGGCCATCATCGCCTCGATGATCGGGACGGCCCGGATGGCTACGCACGGGTCGTGGCGGGAGCCGGGCGGGAGGTTGAAGGGCCTCTTTTCTCCGGAGAGAGAGAGGGTGCTCTGTTCCTTTTTGATACTTGAGGTGGGTTTGAAAGCGACCCGGAAACTGAGGGGGAGTCCTGTGGAGATGCCGCCGAGGGTTCCTCCGGCAAAATTGGTCGAGGTGGTGATCCGCCCCGAGTCGTCGAGGTCGAAGGCGTCGTTGTGCTCGGAGCCTTTCATCCGCGCTGCGGCAAAACCAGAGCCAATTTCGAACCCTTTTGTAGCGGGGAGAGAGAGCATTGCGGAGGCGAGGAGCGCCTCGAGTTTGCCGTAGACCGGATCGCCGAGGCCGGGCGGGAGATGCGATGCGACTCCTTGGAGAATGCCGCCGAGAGAATCTCCCTCTTCTTTGGCCTCTTCAATTTTTTTGATCATGATGGCGGCCGTTTTTTCGTCGGGGCAAAAGATCGGATTGGCGTAAGTTTTTTGCTTGAGAAGGGCGACATGATTCAGATCGGGCTCGGGGATGGCGATGCCGCCGATTTCGGCGACGAAAGCGCAGAGTTCGATGTTGAAATGGGCGAGGAACTTTTTCGCGATGGCGCCGGCGGCGACGCGGGCGGCTGTTTCGCGGGCGGAGGAGCGGCCTCCGCCTCGGTAATCGAAAATCCCATATTTTTGGAGATAAGTGTAGTTGGCGTGGCCGGGGCGCAAAAGGTCTTTGATCGGCTCATATTTGCTCGAGTCGGCGTCTTTGTTGCGGATGAGGATGCCGATCGGTGCGCCGGTGGTCTTGCCGTCGAAGATCCCTGAAAGGATTTCGCACTTGTCTTGCTCGGAGCGGGGAGAGGTGTACGGATTATTGCCCGGCTGGCGGAGCTGTAGATCATGGTCGACTTCTTCGGAAGAAATGTGCAGTCCGGCAGGGCATCCGTCGATGACGGCGCCGATGGCGGGTCCGTGCGATTCGCCAAATGTCGTGAGGCGGAAAATTGATCCGAATGTGTTAGAACCCATCTGGCGGCTCCTCTAAAATGATGATGGAACAGAGTGCGGCGACCGCGCCCGGCTGATCGAGCGCATCGACGTCGATCCGGCGGGCCGGGATCGACTCGTAGATCGGTTTGCGGAATCGGTACATCTCTTCAAATGTGGTCGATTTGAGAAAGGTGGGGGTTTTCCCGAGCAGCATCCGTTTTTTGATCGTTTCGGCTTTGGCTTCTAGATAAACCAATTGGCCTAATTTTTTAAGTATTTCTACATTTTCTGGATCCAAAATAGCTCCGCCGCCGAGGGCGATGATGCTGTTTTCAACTGTTTGGAGAGAAGAGATGGCCTGCTTTTCTAAAGCTCTGAATCCTGGCTCGCCGATTTTTTCTGCGATTTCGTGGGCTGAGAGCCTCTCTTGCGACATTTGGGCGTAGAGCTCTGAGACGAGGTCGTCGGTATCGATGAAAGGGCGGCGCATCCGCTCGGCCAACTTTTGCCCAAGCGTCGTTTTGCCGCACCCTTTGAATCCGAAGAGGATCAAGTTCATGGGAGGGCCTCGATCTGTGCGCCGAGGGCGCTGAAATCTTTTTGGAAACTCGGATAGGTTTTGGCTGCGCATTCGACGCCGTGGATAGTGCTCTCTCCCTCTGCGCCGAGAGCGGCGACGGAAAGGGCTAGGGCGAGCCGGTGGTCGTGGTGTGAATCGAGTTGAGCCCCGCGCAGAGAGGAGGGGCGAATGAGGAGTCCATCGGTTTTTTCTTCAATGTCCGCTCCCATTTTTTTGAGTTCGTGGGCGATGCACCGGATCCGGTCCGACTCTTTTTTCCGAGCGATCGCTGCGTTGACGATCTCAGTTTCGCCGTCGGCGAAACAGGCGACGACAGCCAAGATTGGAACGGCGTCGATGAAGTCGTTGACGTCGATCTTCCGCCCTTTGAGATGGGAGTTTTTTTTCACAGCAATCGTCTTGTGTTTGGCATCGATTTCTAAACGGGCGCCCATTTTTTGGAGCGTATCGACGATCGCTTTGTCCCCTTGCGGATCGGTCATGTCGAGATTTTTTAGGAGCAGCTCCGAGTGGGTTACGAGAGCTGCTGCGAGGGGGAAAGCGGCTGAGCTGAAATCGCCCGGGACGGTGTATTCGAAACCGGAGATTGAGCTGCCGCCCGCCATCTGGTATCGCTCGAAATTTTCGTTCCGATAGCGGATGCCGAGTCGATCAAACCAGTCGAGCGTGAGGAGGATCCACGGTTTCTCGCCGGGATTGACGACTTTGAGCTCAGTGGGAACTTGGGCGAATGCACCTGCGATCAAAAGGCCGGAGATGGGCTGAGAATCTTCTCCCGAGAGGAAAGCAGAGCCTCCTTTGATCGGGCCCCGGATGATGATGGGAGCGTAGCCGTCGAGGCGGCTCGAGATTGCAAAAGCGCCGAGTTGATTGAGTCCATCGAGAAGCGGCTTCACCGGCCTGTTGTGCCGGATGGAGAGGTCTCCTGTCAAAATGGTGTAAGAAGAGGAAAGGCCCGCTAGAGCGCCAATGAAGCGGAGCACTTGGCCTGAGTTGCCGCAAGGAATTACATCTTCAGCCGGTTTGAACTGCCCGCCGATTCCATGGACGATCGCCAAATGCGGTTGGATGTCGATAGTTGCACCCAAGAGGCGAGCTGCAAGAATCATCGAGGCTGTATCGGGGGATTCGAGGTAGTTTTTCACCCGCGTTGTCCCGCGAGCCATCATTCCGAAGAGAACAGCCCGGAGAGTGTGGGATTTTGAAGGGGGAATTTCAATTTCGCCAGCGAGGGGAGTTTTATGAGGCAGGATGCGAAAGCGGGCCATGTTGGATCCAGTGGAGTGTCTGTTCGATGATGTGTTTCGGTACGGTGCGGCAATAGTGTCCGTCGAAAGGGAGGCAGTGGCCAATTTCGTCGAGCAAGACGAAACGGGCTTCGTTTTTGATCCCCTTTTTGTCGATTGCAAGAGCTTCCCAGAAACGGTTGGCGGGGGGCGCAATTTTCAAGGGGAACTTGTAGGCTTTAAAGACGCCCACGATCTCTTCGAGCGATTGTTTGGGCAGGTAGCCCAGTTCCATGCTCATGTGGCTCTCTGCGAGACATCCGATGGCGACCGCCTCGCCGTGGGGGATTTTATAATGGGATTGGTATTCGAGAGCGTGGCCGATCGTGTGGCCGAAGTTAAGAATCCGGCGGAGTCCTTTCTCTTCAGGATCTTCCTTCACGATAGAAATTTTCGATGAGGCGCAAGCCTCGATCAACGACTCGGGGTCGGTTCGATTCTTGAGTTGGTCCCAGATCTCTTTTTTCCAAATGAGGCCATATTTCAACATCTCGGCCAGTCCGTTAAGTTTCTCTTTTTTCGGGAGCGATTTTAGAAAGTCGAAATCGATGTAGATGGTTCTCGGATGGTAAAAACTTCCGATCAGATTTTTGCCGAATGGAGTGTCGACGGCTGTTTTGCCTCCCAGGGAGGCGTCGACCATCGCTAAAAGCGTCGTTGGAATAAGGACAAGCGGGACGCCTCTCATGTAGGTGGAGGCTAAGAAAGCGGTCATATCTGTGACGACCCCTCCGCCGATCCCGATCAGAAGAGTATCTCTCCCAAAGCCCCTTTTAAGGAGTTCATCTTCCAAAAGCTGTTTATTTTCGCGCGTTTTGGAGGCCTCTCCGCCTGAAAGGACAAATACATGCTCGCTTAGCTCTTTTGCCGCCTCGACCACAGCCGGATCAGCCACGACGGCGACTTTCCGCTCGCGGGCTAGCTCGCTCGTGACTACTTCCTTGAAGCAGCCATGAGCAAAAACAATGTGGGTCCGGACTGAATTTGGATGTAACTCTAACTTCGCCATACTTGCAATATACCTTGCCCATCCGAAAGACGTTAGTTTTTTTTATATGAACTCATGGGCGAGAGGGGGCCATGAAACATGCCGAGGCCTATGATTCATGGCTCTTTGGTAAATTCCGATTGGCATCCCATTTACTTCTGAGATTTTGCTTAGGCAAAAGCATATTGGGTTGGCTCGCAGCTGATTTACATGGTGGCGGAAACAACTTTTGTGAAAAATACAGAGGATATTTCCCTCTTTGTGGCCATATCCGATGATAACTTTTCGATTGCATGCTTTGCACGGCGGCGGATTTATAGAGAACGACATTTGAACAATTTTCATAAACTCTCTTATTATGGGTTTCAAGTCTGAAGTCAAAAATGGCAAAGATTATACTGCCGATCTTTGAAAAAGTCTAATCCTTATTTGGTTAGGTTTAAAGATTGTCTACGAACATGGCTTTTCACAATTCCATAGGAATTTGAAAGGCCAATTATCGGAAAATTTATTATTGAGATGCGCTCATGAAAGCTACTTTAATATTGCCCAATCACCTTTTCGAAAAGCATCCAGCCCTTGAGAAAGGGAGGGATGTTTGGCTTGTTGAAGAATTTCTCTTTTTCCGCGTCCAAAACTTTCACAAACAAAGGCTGATTCTTCTTCGAGCTGCAATGAAAAATTACGAGGAATTCCTTAAAAAGAAAGGGTACAAGGTCCATTACTTACAAAGTCAGAAATTGAAGAAACGGGGCGATCTCTTCTCATATCTTAAAGAAGCTGGGGTTGAAGAGATCTATATGGCGGAAGAGACGGACGATTGGTTTTGTCAGGATGTAGAGAAAGCGGCTCGGTCTCACAAATTGAAAATTCGGGTTTTCCCATCGCCCATGTTTCTTTCTACTTTGGATGAAATCGAGACCTATTTTAAAAAACAAAAGCACCTCTCAATGGCCCCTTTTTATGCCCATCAACGGAAAACGGGCGATTTTTTGATGAAAAATGGAAAACCTATCGGTGGAAAATTTAGTTTTGATCATGAAAATAGGAAACGGATTCCCTCGAAAATTAAAATTCCGAAAATTCCAGCTGTGCGGCAAGACAAGGCGGTCGAAGAGGCGATTGAGTATGTAAAAAAGGAGTTTCCCAAAGCCATTGGAGAGGGAACTTCCCTCCTGTATCCTCCTACTTTTTTAGGAGCTAAAAAGATCCTCTCCGATTTTTTAGAAAATAAGTTCGTTTTTTTCGGTGACTATGAAGATGCGATTGTTAAAGATGAGTCGTTTCTTTTCCACAGTGTTTTAAGCCCTCTTTTGAATATTGGCTTATTGACCCCTCGCCAAATTATCGATGAAGCGCTACAGCTGCAGGAGAAGGTTCCTTTAAACTCAATGGAAGGGTTTATTCGACAGATCATCGGTTGGAGAGAGTTTGTGAGGGCTAGCTACCATCTCAAGGGGGCTGTTCAAAGAACTGGCAATTTTTTCCACCATAAAAAATCGCTGCCAAAAGGGTTTTGGGATGGGACCACAGGAATTGAACCCATCGATGCGACCATTCAAAAAATCTTGAAAACTGGTTATTGCCACCATATCGAACGGCTGATGGTGCTTGGGAATTTTCTCCTGCTGGTCGAGACTGAACCGGACGAGGTTTACCGTTGGTTCATGGAATATTTCGTCGATGCGTATGATTGGGTGATGGTCCCTAATGTTTACGGAATGAGTCAATATGCCGATGGAGGGCTCATCACGACGAAACCCTACATCAGCAGTTCGAACTATCTTTTAAAAATGGGCGACTATAAAAAAGGGCCCTGGACAGAGATCTGGGATGGACTGTTTTGGCGGTTTTTAAAGAAGCACAAGCCATTTTTCTCTAAAAATCCCCGAATGAAAGTTCTTTTGGGATATCTTCAAAAAAATAACTCGGATATAGGAAAGAAGATTTCATTGGCTGAAGCTTGGGAAAAGAAGCAAAGATCAAACTAATAAAACGGGGTGGCTAAATGCCACCCCGTAGCTTAGAGTGTGTCTTCAATTTGAAGACACACTCTTAAGGTCTGCTAAGCAACTTAAGTTTGTTTTACTGTCTTGAAAATCCTTGCATAGCTCTGTGCATTGTATTGAAATCCGGCCATTGGCTTCTTGGGGGGAATTTCATAGCTGCCAAAAGTGATTTATCATTATAAATGGTGTGAGCTTGGGTTGTAAATTTGGTGAGGTATTCTAGTTTATCTCGATCAGTTAATTGTTCTTCTTGAGTTTCCTCGCAAGCGGGTTGTTGAGGAGCGGGAGGTGCCAGGTTACTGCTATTTTGCAAGGCCCTGTATACAGAAAATGAAACTCTATTCAGAATATCGGTTGGAATATAGTTGTTTTGAAGGTTTCCAGTGTTTTTAAAGCTAAGATAATTCTGATTGTTAGTTGTATTTAAATCATCGATAGCTCTATTGCCATAATGTCTAACGAGAGCTGCTTCAAAGTTTTCAGCTGTCATCGGACTATTAACAGTAAAAATAGATGTTGGTTGAAAAGTCATATTTTCTCCAAATTTTTAATTTGTTCGTGATTATTATATTCTAACGGTGAATTTAATGCAGGTAATTGAATTTTTTTAAAATATTGTTACCTTTTAAATGGTATTTATATTTTGAGGGATGCCCTGGTTAAGCTCTGTTTTAATTTTTATTTATTACAACTTATAATAAAATATTTTCAATCGAAGGTATATACCATCTCTTGAGGAGTTGCTTGATAATAAAATAAGCAACCAATAGAAGATTATTTTAGGTTTTGATAGAAGGTGAATGGTTTGAAATTTATCCTCAAAGTGGCGTTGTTGAGCAATTCCTCCAAGCAGAGTAGTTGTCTAGCTGTTGCTTGATTCACACGGCCACTCTTTGTATTTTCGGCAGGCCAAGTTCTGTCATTTGATCTAATACCTTCAATCTTATTGCCACTTCTGTAGTTTGAGTTTCTGCTAGGCGAGAAGCTAGTCGATCTCTTTTTTCCTAGTGCCCTTCCTTCTGTTCCAAGCTCAGCGATTCTTCGGAACGCTTCGACCCTCGCTTTTAATGCATTGATCGGATGCCAGTTTTGTACTCTCTCATTCTTGTAGGGCGGTATTATCTGCTTGCCGCCTCGGTCATGAACCTATCCGATGTCTTCTGAGCCTTTTTGTTGTCTCAAACAAAAGTTTTCAGCTCATTGGTTCCTCAGGCAAGAAAGCTGTCACCCGCAGCTATTTGCGCAATAACGCCCCTTTCAATAGAGATCGAATTTAATAAAACTTTAAGAATAATGTTTGGATTACGACTCTTTCAAAGATGCGATCGAATGTTTATTCTCTTTCAATTTTTTGATTAAAAAATCAGTGAGAGATTCAATCGCTGGCCCTGCTTTGCTGCTTTGACGGATTAGGGAAACATGGATATCGGGCAGAGGGGGAAGAAGGGAGTCAATTTTAGCTAATTTATCAGGAATCATCGTGATTGGAAGCACTGTAACTCCCATATGCGCTTGGACTGCAGCTATGGTTCCTGCGTAGCTTGGGCTGGAATAAACCATTCTCCAACGAATATTATTTTGCTCTAACGCCTCGATTGCTCTTGAACGGTAGACGCAAGGTTCTGGAGCTAGAACAAGGGGAAGGGGCATTCCAAGATTTTGTTTGGAGATCATGTCTGGCTTTCCAACCCAAACAAGAGGTTCCGCCCAGATTTCTACTCCAAACGGAAAATCTTCGGGAGAGGTCATTTTTACAAGGACTAAATCGAGGGTTTTATTTTTAAATTGTTCATAAAGGTTCAGTGAAAGTCCGCATTGGACGTTCAAAAAGATCCTTGGATGGATTCTGGCAAAATCGGCAAGGACATCCGCTAAAAATCGATCTGCAAAATCTTCAGGAATGCCAACCCGCACCTCCCCGTCAAGCTCTGGGTGTTTGAACCGGTCTATAATCTCGTGATGAACAGCAAGCATTTTTAAAGCGTAAGGGAAAAAAACATAGCCGTCTTGTGTAAGTTCGAGCTTTTTTCTCCTTTCGATTAAACGAGTATTGAGCTGTTTTTCTAAATTTGCGATCTGCTGAGTCATGGCCGACTGTGTTCTTTTCATTTTCCTTGCAGCCTTTGTGAAACTTCCTGTTTCCGCTACAGCTACAAAGCATTCTAAGGAAAAAGTGTCCATAAGAAAATCTTATCCAAGTCAGAAGATTAATGAATTTCCCTTATATTACTGATGTTTTTTATCCTGATCAATAAGAAAGAAAAATTGGCTGTGTCGTCTTTACAAAGGGTTTTTTAAATGGAATATTTTACTTTTCTAATTTTGACATTGATCCCAGGTCTATTTGGTTTAATGCGTTTATCTTTAATAAGATACAAATTGAATTGCGCCCCGGCATTCGGAGTTTGGCTCTCATTCATCGGACTTTTATTGTTTGGTTGGCTGGCATTAAGCTCTGGGGACCTTCCAAACTACAAGTTGGGGATTAAAATAGATATTTTTAATTTGTTTGTAGAATTATTTATTTTATTTATTTCGGGAATTGTACATTCCTTTTCAGTAAGATATATGTCTGGAGATAGGAATTTTAATCTATATTTTGTAAAGCTTGGGCTTATAACATCCAGTTTATTGTTGCTGATCGCTGCAGATGATTTGATTCTTATGGCGGCTTTTTGGATGTTTAGCAACCTCTTGCTGGGAAGTTTGATGATTCACAAGCAAGAATGGTCTGCTTCTCGAAACAGCGGACTTTATATGTTAAAATTTTTCTCATTTGGGGGTGCTCTCATGAGTCTCGCTCTGGGAGTTCTCTTCTATTACGCTCACACTTTTTCACTTCATGAAACTTTGGCTATTCGTCACACTATACCTCCGTTTATGCAGTGCTGTGTCCTATTTCTTCTAGGTACTGCGGCCTTAATCCAGTCAGGTGTCTGGCCGTTTCACAAATGGCTAATTAGCTCTTTGAATTCACCTACCCCAATCAGCGGCCTAATGCACGCTGGGTTAGTGAATGGGGGCTGTCTTCTTTTAATCCGTTTTTCTCCTTTGATTGCTGAATTTCATCTATTTCTTCATCTACTTTTTACTCTTGGTTTGATTTCAGCGATTGTAGGAACTGGTTGGAAACTTGTCCAAAATAACATTAAAGGAATGCTTGCTTGTTCCACTATGGCCCAAATGGGGTTTATGTTGATGCAGTGCGGCCTTGGGCTTTTTTCAGCAGCATTTGCCCATTTATTTTGGCACGGCTTTTTCAAATGTTACCTTTTTCTCAATTCTGGATCGGCGATTTTAGAAAATCGGGAGAACGAATCGAAAAAAAATCGTTTAAGATATTTACTGGCTCTTTGCTTTGCCTTACCAGCTGCCTTTGCGTTTGCTACAGCAGCAGGCATTTCTCTTGATTTTAGGACTCCCCAGTCAGTTTTGATTGTATTCTCCTGGCTGGCTTCATCCCAAATAGCCTATTCATTTTTCAATCAAAAGCCGTTTGTTTTCAAAGTTTTATTGGGTTCTATCGCTCCGGTTCTCTTCGGAACTCTTTACGGATTTACGGTTTATATAACCAAATTTGCCCTGTTCCCGCCGGGTATTGATGTCGCTATTGGGCTCAATCCTCTTCACATGCTTGGGGCCAGCTTGATTGTGGCGATTTCGCTTATAGTAAACATGAATCTTTTTCGAGTGCTCTCCTCACCGAGACTCTATGTAAAAATGCTGAATTCATCGAAAAGCAGTTCTATGACTATGACTCTCCTTAGAAACGAATATAAATTTTAATACAGGTAAAAATAATGAATGAATCTGCAACTTTAATGAATGCATCAATTTTGAAGAACTCCTTCATAAATAATGAAGATTCTCCTACGAGTAAAGGGCAGCAAGTGCCTTGCAGCAAATCAATAGCTAGCTCTGGTAAGCCATCCCTAAAGGAGTGGGATTGCGCTTTGAGCAGCTCGTTTAAGGGGAAAAAAAAGGAAAGCATCTCGAAACTCGTTTCGTTAGCCTCTGATTACATAGGCCCTGTATGGCCATTGAAAAACTCAATAGCCTCCAATCCACTTTTAGGTTTAGAGGACAAAAATTTTTGGATGGCTCTGGCAGAGTATAATGCCCTTTTTTCCAACTCTAAATCATTTTCTAGAACAGAGGAGATCGTCAATAGACATTTCATAAAGTGGATTCAAGCATTTTTAGATAAAGGACAAGCCGCCTGGAAAATGCCAGGTAGACATCTTGGATTCTACCGTTCTTGGCGCATGTTGGCTCGCCATGACCAACTTCTTATAAGATCAAACAGAGAAAGGAAAAAATTCGATTTATTTCCTGAAGACCCTGAAGATGCTATCCAAGAAGGACTAAAGCGCTTTCAAATTCGTGAAGAGGATAAGGTTAAATTTTTGGCAGGACAACTTGCTCAGCTATCTGGTTGGGCGGGCTACGTAAAATACCGAACTGACTGGGAAATTGCCCCCTCTCAATATCCTATAGATCTTGTCCAGTTTTTGGCCGTCCGAATCGTGATTCGATTTGTTGTTCAAAATGACATGAAAGAATCTGACCTCTCTTTTGGCAATCAATCCTATAGACATTTTTGGACGAAAGAAAAGGTTGAAGAAGAAGAGAAGAGATATTCTACCTCTTTGATTCAAAATTTGTGTTCAGAGGTCAAGCTGAACTCTTTTTCGTTTAGGAAAAACATCCCTCTTGGGCAATTGGTATTTTGCATAGACGTCCGTTCAGAATCGTTTCGAAAGCAACTCGAAAAGCAGGGAAACTGGAAAACCTTTGGCTTCGCTGGTTTTTTCGGAATTCCGATTTCATTAAAAAATAGTAGATCAAAAGAGAACACCCCCTCTTGTCCAGTGTTGCTAAGACCGCGGCATGATGTATCCGAAATGGCTGTCAAAAACCTATTTTCAAGATATTTCAACAAAGCAAAGTCTGCTTTCATTGATAACTTTAGAAGCTTAAAGTACCAATTCGGAACTCCTTTTGCTCTTGCTGAAGCTGCAGGTCCGTGGTCTGGGCTTTGGATGACTTTAAAATCATTGATGCCTGGATTGGCTTCGTTTCTTCAAAAAATGGGCCAAAAAAATAATAAATTTTGTTTTGTTGAGATCGAAAAGTGTATACCTCTCAAGGATCAGATCGATTACGCGCAAGCAGCTTTGTCGATGATTGGGCTGACAAATGATTTCGCCTCGATTGTGATCTTTTGTGGACATGGATGCAACGTTCAAAATAACCCTCATTTATCCACTTTGAATTGTGGAGCCTGCGGAGGAAACGCCGGAGGGCCGAATGCCAGACTGATTACATCCCTTCTCAATTCTTCCGCAGTTCGATCTGAGCTAAAAAAACGGGGAATCGATATTCCCGAATCAACCTTATTTTTAGCAGCTCAACACGATACAACCACTGATGATGTTAACCTTTTTTGGAATGAGGAATCTCCCTCGCGGCACGCTGAATTAATTTCCAAATTAAAGAATGACTTAAAACAAGCTCAAAAATCGAATGCTGCTATTCGTATGTCCCAGTTCGAATCCTTGAAAGGGGTCAAAGAGGCCGTCAGAAAAAGCATTGATTGGTCTGATACTCGTCCAGAGTGGGGATTGGCGAAAAATGCTGGGTTTATAGTCGGGCCCAGGACTTTAACCCAAAACCTAGATTTGAACGGCCGTTGCTTTTTGCACTCTTATGATTGGAGGCAAGACTTAGATGGATCTATTCTAGAGACAATTCTTACAGCACCAATGATTGTTGCAGAGTGGATCAATACACATTACTTTTTCTCAACAATCGATCCCATTTTGTTTGGTAGCGGAAGCAAAATCACCCACAATGTCGTAGGGAAAATTGGAGTCATGCAGGGAAATGAAAGCGATTTGATGCATGGGTTGCCTCTCCAATCGACTCATTTAAATGATACTGAGCCGTATCACATTCCAATAAGACTTCTTTCGGTTGTATTAGCTCCTAAGGATAAGGTTGAGGTTATTGTAAATAAGCATAAGACTTTACAAAACTTGATTTTCAATGAATGGGTTCAATTTGTTGCTATTGATCCTAGCGATTCAAAAGCGTATAAGCTTCTAGGGCAAGGAGCATGGCATGAGATATCAGGGTAAGAGATGTCTTGTAGCCACGATGCATGGGAAAGAAAACGCGATTCGTCCTTCATTTGAATCCCTTTTAGGTTTCGAAGTTGAAGGAGGGGAATTAAACACAGATGATTTTGGCACATTCAGTGGTGAAATCGAACGGCTTTTGCCGCCAAGCGAATGTGCGAAAGAAAAATGTTTAAAAGCTCTTTTGAAACATGGGAAAAAAAATCGACAGAAGCCAAGTTCGTGGACAGTCTCTAAGGCTCTTGCTAACAATTTTATTAACCAATGGAAGATTATTTTAGGATTTAATGTATCTATCTGTAAATTAGTTTGAGGCAAGGCCGAGAATGGGGCCGAGCGATTTTTGAAAGAAAAGCCAAGGCTGATATCGGGATTGCTCAAAACGGTTTGCGGATACGTTCATAGGAACAAAGTTCGTTAACAGACTTTAGAAATCAAAATTTGGCTCTAAACAAGTTGATGTCGACATAAGCCGATTTGATTGGAGGGCATAAAAGGATTGTATGGGAAAAATACACGCAGTGTTTGGTGCGGGTGGGGGGATTGGTTCTGTCTTATCCAAGCGGCTTACAGAAAACGGCGATAAGGTTTATTTGCTCGGCAGGAAAGAAGACAGATTGAGGGATTTATCGGATCAAATTTCACAGCCCTACATGACTGTAGATGCTACCGACGAAGGACAGGTTTCAAAGGTTTTGGGAAAGATTTCGGAAAATGAAGGGCGTCTCGATGGTGTGGTTTCTCTCGTCGGTTCCATTTTTTTAAAACCACTCGAGTTGACAACGATAAGTGAATTTGAAGAAGTCATGAGAATCAACATTTTTTCTTCTTTTTGCATCTTAAAGCAATCCCTTAAGTTCATGGAGTCAGGCTCTATTGTTTTCTCCTCTTCGACAGCTGCTTTAATTGGTCTAAAAAATCACGAATCGATTTCTGCTGCAAAAGCGGCCGTTATTGGTTTAGTTCGCTCGGCGGCAGCTTCTTATGCTAGCAAAAAAATCCGAATCAACGCCGTTGCCCCGGGACTTATTAAAACACCTTTGTCTGAGTCAATCACAAGCAATCCAGCTGCTCTAAAAGCTTCCACTTCTTTTCATCCTCTTGGCCGTATCGGGACCCCTGAAGACGTAGCGGGAGCTATCTTTTGGCTTTTGTCTGAGCAAAGTGATTTTGTTACAGGAGAAGTAATTCCTGTTGACGGCGGACTCTCATCAATTAAACTGAGAGAGACTTGATTGGAATCGGAATTGGGCAAATCAAGGTCTGAAGTTCAATCGATGTTTATTCCGTGTGCAGTATTAAAAATGGAGTGTTTATTTTATGAAATGGCTTAGAATTTATCTCATATGTTTGATTCTTTTTATTATAACAGATCTTTTTTGGTTAGGGATTTTAGCTACTAACTTCTATATGGCGCACATTGGGTTTTTGATGAAAAAGAATATTCTTTGGTTGGCCGCCTTTTGCTTTTACCTTATGTATGCTGCAGCCATATGCTATTTTGCAGTTAATCCTTCACTTGAAAAGAATAACTTCAAAATTGCAATGAGATCAGGATTTTTTCTGGGGCTTGTGAGCTACGGCACATATGATTTAACCAACCTTGCAACGATTGAAGGATGGCCTTTGAAAATCGTCTGGGTTGATATGATTTGGGGAGCTTCGATCACTGCCATCATATCTATGATGTGTCACTTTTTAGCTCCTAAATCATCTACAAAATAAGAGACTCTAGATAAATTTTCTCTTCGAAGATTTTTAAAGATCTGTCAACTATTTTTCAATATATCTTTACAAGAAATCAACAAAGTGAGTACCATTTCGCGTTTATGAATTTAAGGGTTTTACGATGAAGAGGATTTTCCTGATTATGCTCGCATTGGTCCAAATTGTCTCTTGTTCCACAAAACCCCAGCAAGTCCTTCGGCTGAACATTGGCGGCGAGCCCGATACGTTAGACCCGAGAACAAGCAACAACATCAACGCCTCTCTGGTCATCAACACCTTGTTCCAAGGCTTGACTGAAGTCGATTCGAAAGGGAAAGTATCCAATGCCCTGGCCGAGTCGGTCCAGATTTCCGAAGATAGAAAAACTTACACATTCCGCTTGAAAAAGACAAAATGGTCCGATGGGACCGATTTGACTGCCTTCGACTTCGAATACGGTTGGAAGTCGTGCCTCGATCCAAAGAAGCCGGTTGCCTGCGCCAACCTCCTCTATCCAGTCAAAAATGCGGAAGCTGCCAAAAAGGGGAAAGTGGGGCTCGATCAGGTGAGAGCTTTCGCGAAAGACCCGTATACTTTTGTCGTAGAACTCGAGCAGCCAGTTCCCTTCTTCCTCGACCTCATTGCTGCTACGATCTTCTTCCCCATACCGAAGCATCAAGCTGAAAACGACCCGAAATGGGGCGCCCATGGCGACATCGTCGTCAACGGTCCTTTCAAGTTGGTTCAGTGGAACCACAACAACGAGATCGTCTTAGAGAAGAACCCTCTCTATTGGAACAAAGAGGCAATCCGGCTCAATCAGATCCACGTTGAAATGGTGACTCATGAGCCTACGGCCCTTCAAATGTACAAGAGTCAAAAACTCGATTTCATCGGCGGCGATTATTCACCGATCCCCCTCGATGCGATCCCCGAATTGAAAAAAGGGGAAACTCTCCAAAAGGCAGCCTATGGCGGAACCCGGTATTGCGCCCTGAATATGCACCAATTTCCGTTCAACAACATCAATATCCGGAAGGCTTTTTCGATTGCGGTCGATCGGCAGCAGCTCATCGACAATATCACTTTTTGCGACGACGAGCCGGCAACAGGGATGATCGCTTCCGTTTTCAAAAACAATCAAAGGACGAATCTATTTCCCGACGGAGATGCCGAGCTGGCCCGAAAGTACTTTGAGCAGGGGCTTCAGGAGTTGAATGCGAAACCAGAAGATATAAAGGTTGCATTCACTTATGAAAATTCTGAAATCACGAATCGGATCGCCCTTACCATCCAGCAGCAGTTGAAAGATGTTTTGGGCGTAGAGGTTGAATTGAAGGCGCTGGAGCTGAAAACATTTGTCGACGGTTTGCGCCGCAGAGATTTTCAGATGGGGCTTATCTATTGGATGCTCCACTACAACAGCCCCATGGACATCATGGATCGCTACCGTTCTAAAGAACTGTTGAAAAACTATCCTGGCTGGGAAAACAAAGAATACACACAGCTTCTCGACGACTACTTTGCTGAAGCCGATGGGGTAAAACAGAAAGAGATTCTGAATCGGGCAGAAGCGATTTTCATGGCCGACATGCCGGTCATCCCTCTATTCCATTTCAGCCGCCCCTTCTTGAGCAGCTCCCGCCTCAAAGGGCTCGAGGTGAATCCGATCGGCGATGTCTTCTTTGCCAAAGCCTACCTCGAGTAATTTGCCGCACCCCTCCTGCTGCTATAGGGGCAGGATCATCTAGAGGGGTAATGCGCGGGATTCGGCGAAGCAGGCGATGAGCTCGGCGAATTCCCTCTGCTTCTCAGAGTCTTTATGAGGAAAGAAGGTGGTGAGGCAGTAGTGCTCCTGGATGTGTGTCAGTGAATAGCTCACCAGCTCGAAGGAACTCCGGGCTGTTTCCAAAAATGCGATGCATCTCTCTTTCTCCTCGGAAGAGGAGACAATGAAGACCGAGATGACCCCCTCTTTATAAGATTTGATTGATTGGGATTTTTTATCTCGGATCAAATTGAGAAGGAGAAGGAATCCCTTTTTTAGGAGAGAAGATGAAAGGGTCGTTTGGGCTGTCAATGGCTCAAGAGAGAAGAAGAAATTTTCTAGAGGAAATGAGTTTTCTTCGGCGATATTCCCCAGCCTAGTTTTTAGGTCTTTGAGATTTTCGATCTGCTTGGAGAGAAGCCCTCCATTGAAATCGCGAACCTCTTTGAAGACCGAGTTAAGCCCCGAGAGTACTTTTTGGCGGGCTTTTGGCAGATCGACCGAGTAGTTTTTTCGGAGAAACGATTTTTTGGGAAGAGTTACTTTAAAAATAGCAACCTCTTTGGGATGTCTGTTCCGAATCCAACCGATGGTTTTCATTTCGCGCAAAAGGGTTTTATAAGCGAGCCGGCCGACCATTTCCCGGAGTGGTTCGCACCCTTTTCTTGCCACACGGAGAAGGACAACCGAAAAGGAGAGCTCCTCAAAGGTCTGCTCTTCAAAAGAGATGGCGACTTGAGGGATGTCTCTCAAAAACCGGAGTTCGCGGCTGAGGGCGATCATGTAGCGGAGCTGGTCTTCTTCGTTCCGGAGCATGAAGAGAGGATTCAGAACGCTCTGGATCCGGTTTTTGAGTTCAAGAGGCAATTTTGTTCTGAGTACTGCGATATCTTGGGATGTGATCGGCTCCTTCTTTTGCACCTCCATGTACAAAATGGGACGGTATTCTGAAGAGGCGTCGAGGAAAAACGAATCGGCCATTGGTTCGAAAGCGGGGAGGCAGTTTTGCAGCGCTGCCAAGAGATGGTCTTTTTTCAAAACCTCGTTTTCACCAAAGAGGTTGATGCTTAAAAGGACGCCGAGAGTCTGGTTTTCCCTCAACACTTTCAAAAGAATTTGGCGCGACAGAGGCTCGCTCTGCATCCGCTCTTCGATCTGCCTTTTGAAATAATAGTGGTAGCAAACGAGCCTGGCGATGTAGCGCATTTTGCGCGAGCCGATGAATTTGTCGCTGTAGAAGGAGCTGAATGGTTTGATCTCTTCAAAAATATCCCGATCGAACACTTTAGGTCTTTTTTGATACAGAGGGGCTAAATAATCCCTGATTTGGGCCGCATTTTTTTCCGCTGAGAGCCGCTGGATCACTTGATGCATCTCTTCGATTGCCGAAAGGTGCTGCGGTTCTCTCAGAATAGGAGCCTCTTCCAAATGTTCAGGATTTAGAGATAAGAAATGGCGGACCTTAAAGATCGAAAGGAGGGTCCATTGCAGCTCTTGAGCCAGAATGGGCAAATTTTTTCGGACAAGCTCGACCGATTCGGGATCATAGGCTATGATAAAACGCTGGTTCAGGAAGTACTCTTGCCTATCATTTTGATAAAAGAAGAACGAGAGGCTTCTCGTTCCGACCAGCTCCACGATTTTTCCTGGGATCAACCTTCGGCTTAGTACATCGGACAAAAACCTACCAGTCCCGTGGGTATACTGAGCTTTGGAGAGGACCGTCAATTCAAAAGCATTCCCATTTTCTTTTAGCTGCGACCAATAAATAAATGGGAGGAGAGGATCCAGAGCTTCATAAAAGGCTTCGTGATCGTTTTTTAGAGCCAACACTTCTTTTGGCAGCATTTCTTCGATGAGCAGTTCAACCGACTGCAAAAAGGAGCAATAATTCGACCGTTTTCCATTGGGGAGGTCGAAAGAGGGGTAGATTTGCACAGAGACCTGCCAAAAGTAGGGAACAGATATTGCCTCAAGGAGCCTCTTGAAGGCAAGCTTCTAGTTGAAATGTAATAAAAATTATTAGGGCGCCTCCCTTTCAAAACTATGTCGGGGATTTGACGTACGATAGGCCGATTTGCTGGATGAGCTGGTTGAGGGACTTGATCCAAGTAATCGACTCTTTGCTCATGACTTGGATGATGAGTCCCCAAGCGGCGGTCAGAAGGGCGATGCCGACCCAGGACTTAAGAGAGATGCCTAGGAAGACAATTTGGACCTGAGGTGCGAGGCGGTTCGCAATGCCGAGAAAGAGGTCGGTGAGAAGAATTCCGATTAAAGCAGGGGCTGAGAGTTGGACGCAGATGTTGAAGATCGTCTGTAGGACGACTTTGGACTGTTTCCAGAGGGGAGCGGTCGATGAGAAAAGATTGGCGTTGAAGATCGAATCGACTGGGAACAGCTTGTACGAATCGGCGAGGCCGTCGAAGAAGATAAAGGGGCCATCGAGAGAGAAGAAGGCGGCGATCAGGACGTAGTTGAATAAGATTCCGACCGGTCCCGTCTGCGTTTGGGTGAGCGGATCGTTCACTTGGAGGGCCGAAGAGCCGCGCGAGTGGTCGATCAGGCTTCCCGCCATGGTCACCATGAAGAAGGGGATCGCGGATAAAAAGCCGAGGATTGCACCGATGAGAAGCTCTTTGATCATCAACCAAATCCAGGTCATGTTGTAGGGGATCTCCGTGTGGACTGCGAGGAGATTTTGGGGGAGGAAGATGGCGACGAGGGCGACGCTGAACATCATCCGCATGGTCATCGGGACCGTGCGGGGCGCACCGAGGAACGGGGCGACGATCATGAGCGGCAAGATCCGGGCAAGGGTCAAGAAAAAGACAGAGAGGACCGTATATGGCTCAAGCTTTGGCAAGGCCAGGAGAAGATTGAGGTAGGATTCAGTGGCGGTGAAGCTATCTTCCATCGCCGGCCTCTAGAGAGAGCTCCATTTTGGGATGCCGTTGAAGATGGTCATCGTGTACTGCATAACCTCTGCGCCGAGCCAGCCTCCCATGATGATGATTGTGAAAATAACAGCAAAGAGTTTGACGGTGAACGACAGGGTCTGCTCTTGGATTTGGGTCGCAGCTTGGAAGATCGCGACCATGAGGCCGAGGACCATGCTGATGATGATCGGGGGCCCTGACAAAATGAGGATCAAGATGAGGGCTTGATAGGAGAGTTGGTAGATTTCTGTATTAAACATCTTTTCCCTACTTGTATGACATCGCAAGCCCTTGGACAAGGATGGTCCATCCGTCGATCATCACGAGGAGGAGCAGCTTGATTGGAAGGGCGATCGTGAGCGGGGAGAGCATCATCATCCCCATCGCAAGCAAGATGTTCGACACGACAAGGTCGATGACGAAAAACGGCAGATAGATCAATACCCCGATCTCAAAGGCCGACTTGAGCTGGCTCGTGATGAAGGAGGGGATCAGAATGATGAGGTCGTTTTGTTTGAGCTGGCCTCGGTAAGGATCAGGGAAGATTTTGTAGGCGAGCTGATAGAAGCTTTTCATATGCTTCGAGCTGCAGTTGCGTTGGAGAAAGTCTTTCATCGGCTCTTTTGCTTTGTCGATCACATTGACGACGAAGACGGCCGACTCTCCCGACAAGACTCCAAAAGAACCCGAGGCTTTGATGACATCTTGCGAGGCCGTATACATCGCGAGGCCCGTCGGAAACATGACGTAGACGGTGACGAGGAGCGCGATCCCGTTGAGCACTTGGTTTGGAGGCGTCTGCTGCACGCCGAGAGCTTGCCTTAAAAGGGAGAGGACGACGACGATCTTCATGAATGAGGTGAGAAGCATGATTGCAAAGGGGAAGAGGGTTAACCCCGCTAAAACGGCTAGCTTGGTTACGAGCGAGGGATTGACCCCTTCGGGCGTTTGAGACTGCTGCTGCCCTTGGGCCAATGCTTCTTGGTAGGTGGGCGTCGGAGCGCCAGCCGGCGCTGTCTGGGCAAGAAGCGGGGTTGTAAAGAGAAGAAGAGCGAGTAGGAATCTGATCATTTTTTCATGAAGGTTGCGAAAGCCGCTTCGAGGGCTTGCCATTGGTTTTCGAGCTGGGCGTTGATGATGCCCGCTTCGGTCTGGATGATGCATCCGCCCGGTTCGATGTCGCTCCTTTCTTGGATGGAAAGGCTCTCCAAATGTTCGAAGATTTTTTTAACCTTCGATTTGCTTTTCTCGAGGGCTTCGAGGTCGTTTTTGTTCACATAGATGACGATTTTCTTGTGCTGGGTCACCGGTTTGAGCGAAGTCATTACGACATCGACGATCCGATCGGGGTGGAGTTTTAGCTCTTCGCCGATCAGTTTGCGGGCCGCTTTGAGGGCTAGCGGCAAGATTTTTTCTTGGACATCGGTCCGGATCTCTTTCAGCTCCGCATCGAGAGCGAAGAGGTGTTGATTGAGAGAGGTGAGCCCCTCTTGGAACCCCTCTTGGTACGCCTGTTCTTTGATTTTTTCCGCATCGGAGGCTGTTTGCAATTTGAAGTCGTGGGCCTCTTGTTCCACAGCCTTTAAGATCTCGCTGGCTTTGTGGAGCGTTGTAAATTCTTTGGAGGGGATGACTTTTTCTCCGGGGGCGACCCTGACGTCCTTGCCAGAGAGAAGAGAGAAAAACTTACTCATAAATTCCCGATTAGTTCATCGATTTCCCGGATCATCGCTTCAGAGATTCCAGGTGTTGGTTCAGAGGCGCAGAGCTTGAATAGAGCGTTGCCGCGGCCGATATCGAGCTGATGGCAGATGTACCAGATCAAATCGGGATCTTGTCCCGATAGAGCGAGTCCTAATCTGGCAAGCCCTCTTCTGTGCAAATGGACTCTCAATGTCTCTTCCGAACCATCCCACCGCTCTAAGCTGAGGCGGGCGACAGGAAAAGGCTCCTTATTGGAGGCGATCTGCTTCAGGCGCTTCTTCTCCTCCTCGTTAAGAAAACTGTAGATTTTCTTCAGAATTTTTGTCTCCACAATTTGACGGAGCTCTGCCGCTAGATCATAAAGGGAGAGGAGGTCGATCAGCCGTGTGAGATCCTTTTTTGAAAGATTCAAAAGCTTTTTCAAAGGGGACGAAGGGAGATAATCGACGGGGAGGAGCTGCCCTTTGTAGGCGATGAGGCTGTTTTGTAAAATTTGCCGCAGATAGGACCGGGCCGTTTCGCTGATCTCCTCGAATGGGGGAGATAAATTAAGCGACTGGCCGATATTCTGGGCGGCCAAAGGGCTCATCGAGGAGAGAAATAACTTTTGTTCTCTCTCAGAATAGGTTTTCAAAGTGGGGAGGAACCAAGACCAATGGACATGTTCTAAGAGCCCTCCATTGGTGAACTCCTCTGTCGAGAGCTCTTCTTGAAATGTGGGCAGATGTTCGATCCGATATTTTTCTTCCGGCGGCAAAAATCCTTCGAGCTTCCTTTTTTTCTCAGGAGGGCAACGGCTCAAAAAGGCTTTTAAAACCATCTCGCTGGGAGATCGCATCAAATTTTCAATTCAGGTTCTTGGGTTTCTGAAGATTTTGGCTTCCGGAAGGGAAGTTTCATCTGTGGATAGAACTGGTAGATCATGTATCCGAGAGCTGTTCCGAAGAGGAGAAGCAAAATGATCATCGTGAAGAAAATCCAGCGGAATTTCGACAGCGATCCTTTCGTCATCACAATGTTCCAAATGCTGACGTAGGCCTGCTGCTGGTTTCTCATCCCGACCGGTTCTCCGTTCGGTTCCAAAACAATGTCGGCGAATTTCGATCTATCTGAGATCACCGAGACGCTGTTCATATCGAGGTTTTGGACGCTGGAGGAGACCAATCTCTTGATCTTCATCTCGACATGGCTATTCGGGTCTTCCAAAACTCCCTGATGCTTGATGTAGACGGCGGCGGTCGGCCTCTGCGGCGCAGCTCCGGGGGCTGTTTCAGTGGGGGGGAAGGAGATTTGCACATCGGCGTCGAGAACTCCGTCGATTTTCCGGATTGTGTTTTTCAACTCTTCAGCAAGACCTGCTTGGTAGCGGATCGTCTCCTCCCGATCGGTCGACATCAGTCCCGACTTGGCGAAAAGCTCGAGCAAGCTGGTCCCTTTTCTCCGAGGAAGACCGTATCGGTTCAAGATAGCCATCGCATCGGTCGCCCGATCGGCGGCCACCGAGATGTTGAACATATTCGAGGGGCCTTGCGCGCCGACTCCAGTAGCCGCCGCGACCACTTTCTGCGCCACGATATTTTTCGAAGCGAGGAAGACGACGATTTCGTTCGCCTCCCGCTCGTCCAAATTGTTGACGATGGTGTGGTTTGTCGAGCAGCTCGCAAGGATGAGAAGGGCAACAAGTGAAATGAGTTTAAACAAATGGTGAATCATAGAATGCACATCCGAACAGGTACCTACTCCACTTATATCAATAAACCCACTCGCTTTGCAAGACTCACCTTCTAAAAGAAAAATTGTTCCGCTGTTGTGAAGAGCAACGGCGCTAATTTAAAACCTGAAAAAATGATCAGCGAGAGAGACAGAGAAAATAAAAAATCCGGAACCCTGCCCGGAGAAAGAGAGGTCTGCTTGAACCGTTACTTTAAAATGGTCTGAAGGGGGCAAGAATTTAAATGTTCTACTCTGGGCTGACATTTAAAAAACAATGTTATTTAAAGTATATTATTTAACGCTTGTGTAAAATATGTTTAAAGTTGTAATTATGTTTTTGTTTTATTATAATTTATTCCGAAAAACAAAGGTGTGATTTATGTCATTGAGAACCGTATCAGGGGACTTTTCTTCAGCGCCCGTACAGCCAAGAGCAGAGCCTTCTGCAAATAAACCGTTAGTAAATGTTTCTTTTAGTAAGTATTCGGCTGTTTATAAAAACCTGACCGGTAGAGCAATCCCTCTCTTCAACGAATCCTCAGCCTCTCCTTCTGAGAAGGCCATTTTGGCACTTTTAAGAGAAGTTGTTGCTGAGTCTAATGAGGAAGTCGTAAACGAAGCTGAACTCAATGATGCTGTTGACGAGGTCTTGGAGCAGTTTAAATCTGATCCTTCGATGTGCAGAAAAGTTCTAACTGAGGCTAAAGAATTGGGATCAGAGAACTTAGTCGATTATTTCGATGAGGTGCTTACTGAAATAGAACCTGTAGAAATGGCTCCGAAGCAATCGACTCCTTGGTTAAAAATGCTCGGCGTCGGTATTTTGATCGCTGCTATCGCAATTCCCGTCATCTTGAGTGGTACTCAAACGCCAAAACACAATGGTCCAGTTTATGGCCCAGATATGAAACTTGTATCGGGATCATTGCCAGAAGCACCAAAGTTCCAAGAAATCCCAAATACAGATTTGAATACCAAAGACTATGACTATCGCTGCCCGAATACTGCACGTATAACTGCAGGAAGAATGGCTACACTTCAAGCAGAATACGAAAGCTGGCAAGCCAATAACCCTTCTCCTTCGCTCGTAGCGGAAATACCAGAATCGGTCGCCGCTCAAGGCGATACGATTACCATTTCGTTTGGAAAGGAGAAATCCTCTGTAAATGGGGCTCCTCTCAGAAGGACTCAGGAATCTGGAAAAGCATTGCATGACTACTGGGCGAGAAAAGACGCAAGACTGACAAAGTACGAAAATGATCGACAACAAGCGTTAGACGAGCACTACAAACCTTGCTCTGAAGAAAGGGCAAAAAGGTTCGCGCGAGGCCACGACTAAGAAGCTGCTCGCGCAGTTAAAAAAAAAGACCTTCTCTCTTGCGGGGGAAGGTCTTTTATTTTTTGCGGATTACCCAATCGGGGCAATTGCCGAATCTACCCAGGAAGTAGTGGAGCGCGCCGGCGAGGCCTGCCTTGTAGCGGCGCACCTTTTGCGACCGGGCCGGGTCGGAACGACCGAGAAGGGCGAGGAGGCCGTTTTGGGCCGACTTGAGGAGGTAGTGTCGGAGGAATTTGGCGAGTTCTGGGAGGACCACTCTTTTGTAGAGGGCCTTTTTCTCGTCGGGTGTGCAGTTGCGGGCAATCCAGAGGAGGCGGCTTCTCCACCAGAAGTACTGCATATGGGGCTTGCCTCCAGTGAAGGAGGAGGAGACCTTGTGGTAGACATGAGCCTGCGGCGCTATCCAGATCTCGAAGCCGGCGCGGCGGGCCCGGTAGCAATAGTCCGTCTCTTCCCAGTAGAGGAAAAAGCGGGGCTCGAGAAGGCCAATTTTTTCAGGAACAGACTTGTGCATCAGAAGGGCGCAGCCGGTGACGTAGTCGACCTGCCTCATATCTTCATAGCCGATCCCGTCATCAATCTCGTCCGCCCCATGCGATTCAAACTCGGCGATTTTGGGATTCCAGTAACCTCCGAAATGGTCGATCCGGCGCCGATCTTGGTAGCGATAGATTTTTGCGCCGAGCACTTTGGCTTTTTTTTCCGCAGCTGCTTCTAAGAACCTATCGAGGAAATCGGGGGCGACGGTCGTGTCGTTGTTGAGAAGCAAAATCCATTCGAACGGCTTGGAGAGGGCCCACTCGATCCCCACATTGTTGCCGCCGGCAAAACCGAGGTTGGCTTTTGTTTCAAAGAGGGGAATGTTGGGATAGGCGGCTCGGATTGAGTCTACTGAATCGTCGGTCGAACCGTTGTCGACGACGATCGTCTGGAAGCGGGAGTAGGTGACTTTTTCGAGCGATTCGAGACATTCGAGAGTGTCCTTTTTCCCGTTCCAGTTGAGAAGGATGATGCAGACCCGGCCATCTTGTTTTTTCATTGAATCTATCCGTAAAGTAATTTGCGGCAAGCCCGAGAATTCGGGCGAGCGATTTTCAAGAGAAAAGCCGAGGTCAATATCGGGACGGTGATATGGCCTCGGCTTTTCTTTTGAAAAGCGCCGGCCGAAACTCGGGATGGCCCAAAGGACTTTGCGGATAGATTCATATCTTTCGGCTTGAAGTGTAGGCGTTCCAGGCTCTTTCACGGTAGAGTACCGCCTGGCCGAGCGGGTTTTCTGAGTGGGTGATGTCTCGGCCCACGATGGCGATGTCGCTGTAATTTTTTCCGATGATCTGGTCGACTGTTCTGTATCTTTGGCCGAGTGAATCTTTCCCTGGACGGAGTTTTACGCCGGGCGTCATGTGGATGAAGCCGGGGTTGTCGGAGATCTTTTTGAGGGAGATGAACCCCATTACATATTCGGGATATTGCTCGGCGAACTCGACCGCTTTGCGTGTGTAAGATCCCTTGGCGACGGTGCCTGCTGAACTCATTTCGGCGAGGAGGAGGAGCCCTTGTCCTTTCGGTTCGCCGATCACTTTAAGCCCGTCGATAATGCCGGGGCCGGGGACGATGTGGGCGTTCACGATGTCGGCCCAATCGGAGATTCGGTAGATGCCTCCCGAATATTGCAGGGAGACTGTTTGTCCGATGTCGGCGAATTTCCGGTCCTCAAAGATAAGAAAGTTGTGCCGATTGGCGATTTTTCGGAGCTCGATGCCAAAATCGGGGGTGAAGTCGGAGAGGATGTCGACGTGGGTCTTGAATAGGCAGATGTGGGGGCCGATCACCTCGGCGAGTTGGAGCACTTCTCTTTGCGTCGAGATGTCGGCTGCGAGGGCGAGATTCGTCTTCTTGTCCTCCATCAGTTTGAAGAGCCGCTGCGACAGTGGATGGCGGGTGAGGGAAGCTCTTTTGAGGAAGCTGATTTGTTCTGTCATGCTGTCTGGTGGGTTCGGATGAATTCGGCTACAGAGGCGGCCATCGGCTCGTCGATGATGTGTTCCTGGAGGAGTTCTTTGACGATCATCGAGAGGGTGCAGACGGGATGGACTCGGATCCCTTTTGCAGCGAGCGAGCGGAGACCGCCCTGCTCCCGATCGACGAGGACGACGGCGTCGGTGACGGTGAGCCCCTCGGCTCTGAGCGGCTCGGCCGTTTCGCCGATGCTGGCCCCCGACGTAATCACATCCTCGACGATGAGGCATTTTTGCCCCTTCGTATAAATCCCTTCGAGAAGGCGCCCCGTCCCATACTCTTTTTTCTCTTTGCGCCGCAAGATCATCGGGACGTTGTGCTGGATCGAGATGGCGGTCGCAAAGGGGAGCGCCGTGTAGGGGACGCCGCAGAGGAGATCGTAAGAGGTGCTGCGCGCCGCCTCATGGAGCGCTTCGGCAATCGTTACGAGCAGCTTCGGATCGGAAATCGTCAGCCGGAGGTCGATGTAGACGGGGGAGACGATTCCGCTTTTCAGCGTAAAGGTCCCAAAACGGACCGCGCCGATTTCAAAAAGTCGATGGATGATAGCGCGCACTTTCATGGATGGCTCCCGTGCCAGCGAAGGGCGAGATAGGGATCCCACATCATCCCGGTCGCCACCATGGCAATCGTTGCGCCGGCGGTTAAAAATTCGTCGAAATGTCCGGGTTCTACGATTCCGCCGCATCCCATGAGGGTGAGGCCGAGCCGCTCCCGTTGATTGAGCTCTACGGCCTCTTTGATGAACTGGACCGCTTGAGGCCGGATCGCTGCGCCGCAGACGCCGCTTGAAGCGCGCCCTTCGCCGAGAGGAGGCTGCACTTGCATGCTGACTGAGTTGATGCCGCAGACGGCCCTTGCGCCAGCTCGTGCGGCCGCTAAAAAGACCTGTTTCATCTGTTCCGGGTTGTCAAAGAGGCCTACTTTCAAGATGAGCGGGACGGGCCGGATCGCCTTCACCAAAGCCGACGCAAAAACACCGACCGATTCGGGGGACATGTAGAGGCACCCCTCCGCTTTGCCGACATTCGGGCAGGAGAAATTGGCCTCGATCACTTTCGCTCCCGCCTCTTTCGCGATCATGGCGGCCCTCACAAAATCCTCGGCGAAGCTGACGCCATGGTTCGGCGTCCCAACGACAGAAACAATGAGGAGCTGCCCCTCTCCGAGGGATTCTTGGGCCCGGCCGATATCTTCCAAAAGGAAATCGGGGGACTTAGAGGGCATGCCGAACGAGTTGGTGACGGTGAGGTGGGAGAGATCGGAAGGAGGCTCTCCAATTTGGTGAGCGGCTCGGGGGCCGTCTGTCTCGACGTACACCATGTTGGGGAGCGCGTGCCCTGGATGGGCGAAACTTCGGATCGTCTTATAGACTGGGAGATCGTAGCCCAACTTCCCCGCCAAAGAGATCCAACGCGAGTTGAGGAGCGGTCCTGCCGGAACGCCGATCGGCGAGCGGACTTTAAAGCCGAGAAAATCGATCCACCGGTTCGGATGAGGTCTCTTGGGAATCTGACCCTGAAAAAAGGGGCCTTCAGCCGCGTTGACGGCGTACGATTTGCCGATGTCGTAGATGGCCGGATGATCGGGGTGCCACCGAGGCGGGAGATGCTTCATAGTTTTTCCAAATCGAACAGTTTGCCGTTGGCGATTGTATAGCGGGGCCAACCTTTCAGCGTCCAGCCGGCGTAGGGAGACCACTTTGCCTTCGTTTTTAGATGCTCGTTGTCTATTGTCTTCACTTTTTCGAGATCGACGAGAACTACATCGTCGTTGATTGGAAGCCGGAAAATTTCTTGCGGCCGCGTGTGCGTCAGCGAGACGATCTGTTCGAGCGACAGCTTCTTTTTGTGATACGCGTCGAGCAGGAGCGGAAAATAGAGCTCTATCGACGGGAATCCCGATGGAGCCGCTCCGAACGGTTTCATTTTTTCGGCCAGCGTATGGGGCGCATGATCGGTGCCGATCGTATCGATCGTCTCATCCTCGATCGCTTCCCAGAGCGCCTCAGTATCTTTGCTCGATCTCAGCGGCGGGTTGACAAGGGCCTTTGTCCCCATTTCCTGGTAAGCTTCATCGTCCAGGAAAAGATGGTGCGGCGCCGCTTCGGCAAAGACCGGCAGCCCCTTATTTTTCGCTCTCCGGATCAGATCGAGCTCTTCCCTCGTGCTCGTGTGGACCACGTAGAGGCGAGCCCCATATTTTTCAGCGAGATGGATCGCCAGTTCGACCGCTTTGGCCGCAGCCAAATTGCTCCGGATAAACGAGTGATATTTCGGGTCAGTTTGTCCGGCGAACTCTTTTTTCCGGATCTGGATCAGCTCTTCATCTTCAGCGTGGACAGCGACGATCACATCGCTTTCGGCAGCGATCCTGAACGCCTCCTCGAGCGCTTCTCGGTCGTTCATCAGAAGATCGCCCGTCGAAGATCCCATGTAGATCTTGAGGCCGACGATCTCTTGTTCTGTTCTCGGGATTTCCTTCAAATGGTTCCGATCTGCGCCGAGGTAAAAGTAGTGGCGGAGTGGAATATCGACTCTTTTCAGCTGCTGTTCGACGAGCGCCCGTTTATCGGCAAGCCGCTCTTTCGTGATGCAAGAGGGAGTATTGTTCGGCATATCGAAGACAGTTGTAACGCCCCCTGCGATGGCGGCCATCGCCCCTGTTTCCCAGGTCTCTTTATGTTCGCCGCCCGGCACCCGGAAATGGACATGGGGATCGATCAGCGCAGGGAACAGCATCAGATGCTTTGCATCGATGACTCGGCTTTCCGAACTCTCGAGAAAGAGGTCGATCCGATGGCCATCGCTTGTCTGAACTTTCCGAATTTCAATCATGGCTTCATTTATACCGGCGAAAGGGAGTTCTGCACAAGCTTCACATAAAATGATCGGTTCCTCTAAACTATTCGTCCTTGATAGAGGAATAATATGATAGCGAAAGTGCCCAAAATTGACGGACTCGAGAAAATATACGTAGTAGATTCTAAAAACTTTGTCCTTGAATTCAAAACGGATGGGAAAATGAGAGCCTTCATGGAAAGCAAGGGGGGCAAATTAATCGGGCGGTTATTTGCGTCGCCTCTTCACCGGTTCCAATGTTGTTTGGCTCTGAAATCTGAAAAGAGCGTTGCTAAGGTTTTTAAACAATTGGTAGGGGCAGACTATCAAAAAAACGTCTAAAAATAGACTTTCTCGTGGAGCTCGTCGCGCGAAAAGCTCTTTTCGCAGAAGCGGCAGCGTAAAACAACTCGGCTGTTGTTCTCCTGGACGATAAAAACTGAAGAGACCGGCTCAACGTGGGTGACGCACTGCCGATTGGGACAGACAAGGATCCCAGCGATATCGCGGGGGAGCTCGACCCGGAATTTCTTCGACACCTTGTAGTTTTCGATCACGTTGACAGTGGCTGAAGGAGAAAACACAGCGATCTGGGCCGCTTGCCGCTCGTTCAAGTGCATATTTTCGACCTTGATGATGTCCTTGAGTCCCATCGAGCCGCTCTTGAGATTGAGACCGAGCGTCACCTGGTGTTCATGGGCGTTCAGCTTCAAAAGGCGGACGATTTTCAACGCTTGGCCAGCCGCAATATGATCGATGACCGTACCCTCTTTGATCGCCGAGACGGAGAGGGTTTTTTCCTTCATGATTTCCCCAAAAGAAGGGCGAGGAGGGCCATCCGGATCGGAACTCCGTTTTTCGCCTGTTCAAAATAGTGAGCGGCCGGATGGTCGTCGACGCCGATTTCGATCTCGTTGATTCTCGGCAGAGGATGCAAGATTTTTAGATTCTTTTTGCAGTTTCCGAGCATCCCTTTTTTCAAAATGCACGTATTCGTAAACTTTTCGGCGTCGGGGAACCGCTCTTTCTGGATCCGGGTCATGTAGAAAATATCGACCTTCGGCAGCACCTCTTCCAAATTTGCGTGGAAGGAAAATTTGATCCCATGGCGTCTCAGCTCCTGCGAAATCGAATCGGGCAATGCCAGCCCTTCAGGAGCGACGAAATAGAGCCGTACAGGATAGTGAGCGAGCGCCAGCGCCAAAGAATGGATCGTCCTTGCATATTTCAGATCGCCGGCAAGCGCAATATGGAGATCCTCGATCTTCCCTTGGCACTCCCGAATCGTGTACAAATCGAGCAGCGTCTGGCTTGGATGTTGATTGGCGCCGTCGCCCGCGTTGATCACCGGCTTATCCGACACATCGGCGGCGGCTCTCGCCGAGCCATCGAGCGGGTGGCGGATGACGACGACATCGGCGAAATTCGAGACAACCCGCATCGTATCGACGAGCGATTCCCCCTTCTTATGCGAAGTGGTCCCAGCCTCCGAAAAACCGATCACATTCCCGCCGAGCCTCAGCATCGCCGACTCGAACGACAATCTCGTTCTCGTCGAGGGCTCAAAGAAGCAGCTCGCCAGAATACAACCTTTCAGCAAATCGGGCCGCGGCCGCTCGTGCAAATCCCTCGCGGTTTTGAGCACATGCTCTATCTCCTCTTTCGAGAGATCGTCGATGGAGACCAGGTCCCTGCCAGCCAAATTGTTTTTCATACTGGAACAAGGATAACAAAAAATAAAACTTGAAGCAAGGAGATGGCTCTTTCCTTCTCAGCGGCATGAAAAATGATCAGCGCAGAGGTAAAAGGAGCATAGAGAGACGCAGAGAAATAAA
>JAFEGL010000039.1 GCA_018239895.1 Verrucomicrobiota bacterium | reverse complement strand
AAAATCGGGGGGTCATATACGGGATGTTGATATTACCCCCCGATTTTAGATTGAATTTTGGCTCAAAAGAACCCTAAAATCGACAGAAACTGAATTCGTTAACAGACTCTAGCTATGTTTGTCTATCGCCCAGTCGTCAACGTCTACGTAAACCCGGAAGAAGATACCGAGGTTCATACCCAGGCATTCTACAGCAACGCCGTAGAAATTCTAGAAAAGGGCGACTGGAGCCGCATCCGGATGATCGATGGTGAAGAGGGGTGGGTGAAATCGTCTTGTTTGCACCCCGAATATAACCTTGCTGATCCTCTGATCCGCCCTGTCAAAAGCCTCTTTGCCCACATCTACCGCGTTCCCGACACGACCCCATTTCCACCTCTCATGACTCTTCCCTACGGCGCAAAAATCAAATTGCAAGAAAACTTTGATCCGAGTGTCCGTTGGATCCCAATCGAGTTGATCGATGGGAAAAAAGCCTGGATCCAGCGGGGCGACGTCGACTTCGAACCGCGGCTAAAGACGATGGAGGAGCTAATTCCGTTCGCCCTTAAATTTCTCGGCCTTCCCTACACGTGGGGCGGGACGACCTCGTTCGGCTACGACTGTTCCGGCTTTATCCAGATGCTCTTTCGGGAAGCGGGCTATCTCATCCCCCGAAACGCCCGGAGCCAAATTCATTGGAGTGGATTTGAGCCGGTTCACCGAAAAGATCTACAACCTTGCGACCTCCTCTTTTTCGGCGAAGAGCGGATTAACCATGTGGGCCTCTATTTAGACAAGGGGCAATTTCTTCATGCTGGAGTGCGCGACGAAGTCCACGCAATCGGAATCAGCTCTCTCGAAAAAACAAAGTATAACTATGCCGCTGCCCGCAGGATGAATCCCTGAAGCTTCTGGGATGAGCTCATCTGAACTTTATTAGCGCAGAGATAGAAGGATTGTAGAAAGATGCAGAGAGGAAAAAATCCGGAGCCCTGCCCGGAGGAAGAGAGTGTCTTTACGCGCACCTACCTTCTCCGATTGTTTAAAAGTGTCGTTTTTAGACCTCTCTTTCTCCGGGCAAGGCCCCGGTTTTTTCTTTTCTCTGCGTCTTTCTACACTCCTTCTTTCCTCTGCGCTGATAAAGTTCAGATGTGTCCACCCTCAAAAGTTTCAAGGTTATTTTTACTAAGTTCAACTTGATAGATATTCGGAATTGTCGTTAGAATTGACCCACTTTACGTCCTCGTAGCTCAGGGGATAGAGTGGAAGCCTCCGGAGCTTCAGGCCGCAGGTTCGAATCCTGCCGAGGACGTAATTTTTCTTTATTAACCCGAGCCCCAAACATACGACAATATGCGCGGCGAGGCAACGCCAAATCGAAGAGGGCATAGCCCTCGGTCTGAACGAGGAGCACCATTGCCGAAAGGCAAGGGCGACGAGGAAGATCGATTTGGCTAAGCCGCAGCGAGCAGATTGTCGCATGTTTGGGGCTTGGGTTAATAGAAATAGCCCTAGATCTAAATTCTCCCTTCGCCTAATCTTTTCGCTCTCTTAAAAGAACGGAGAACGAAATGATCGACCTAGCCCACGAAATTGAAAGAAGTCTTCTACCCGCCCCCGACGTTGTCCATTGGAGTAAGGGCAAGCTCGAAGGGGCTCCGCTGAATTTGGCCCAAAAAATTTACCATTACACCGTGAATGTCTTCCGGTTTCTCGGCTCGATCCTCGCCATCCCCGTCATGGCCGTCTATTTGGTCTTTAAACGGCTTGCCACCCGCTCCGTCGCCGAAGTAAAAGAGCCCCCTTTGAAGGCGGAGCAGATGCCTCTCGGCAATTTGGCCGATGTGTTGCCCGACAAGGTGGGCTTCGCCGGATCGGGCCTCCAGGACTCGGGTCTCGGCACCGAGGCGAATGCGACCGTGCGGGCCGCGGGCAAAAGCCAGTGGCACGGGTTCCTCACCCCCGAGCACATCGAAGGGATGGAAGGGAGGGATTTCAACGAATTTTTTATCGATATCCTCGATAACCCCGAGCCGTTTGTCGCCATGCTTAAAGACAGCGGCTGCACCGCCTACCGGGTGCCGATCGAATGGGCCGCCGTTCAGCCAGCAGAAGGTGTCTATGACGAACTCGTCCTCCAACTGTACGAGAACTTCTTCGATCAATTGCGAGAAGCTGGGATCGAGCCTTACGTCACCCTCCACCATTTCGTCCATCCGCAGTGGTTTGAAGAGAAGGGCGCTTTTTACACTCCAGACAACATCCAGCTCTACACCGACCATTGCCTCAGGATGATGGAGAGGTTCCCCGCCGTGAAAAATTTCTACACCTTCAATGAGGTGGGGGCGTTTGTCCTTGAAAACCTGATGGGCGACTTCCCGACGAAGATCAAAGGGGACATGGCGGCAGCAGGAAGGATGATGCGGAACATCTTGATGGCCCACTGCAAGCTGTACGAAGCGGCGAAAGATAAGTATAAAGACACAAAAACGATCGGTCTGACCCACCAGTGGATTAAATTCGCCCCCGTCGGAGGGAACGCGGTTGAGAAATTGGTCTGCTATCTCCTCTCGAAAATTGCCCATTCGGCCGTCTACAACTTCTTCAAAACGGGGCAATTCGTCTTCGACATTCCCGGCAAAGCCAACATCCGGTTCTCAGTTCCCGAAGCAGATTTTAAAGCGAACAACGGCTTCTTGGATGTGATCGGCTTCCAAAGATACGGCTTGGCTCAGATCAAAGCGGGTTGGAACGACGGAAATGTTTATCCCGGCAACAAGGTAATGAACTACTGCTGGAAAAACATGGGGGTCTCTTTCGGGGCTACTTGCCACGAGGGAGAGAGCATCATGAGCTTCGGCCCCACCGTCCATCCGCAAGGGGTGAGGGGCGATCTTCAGGAGGCGGTCGATTTAGGCCACGACGTCCATGTGACCGAGATCGGTTGCGACGCAAAACTCCATAAGTGGGGCGAAAAAGCCTTCCGTCTGGATGAGCAAACGCAGGTGAAGACGATGCAAAGGTACGCTCCAGTCCTGGGCGAATTCCAAGAGAACATCAAGGCCTTCTTCGTATGGACTGCCTACGCAAGCCCCGAGATGGATGAACCGGGGCAAATGGAGTGGAACCGGGGAGCAGGAACCCGTCTTGGGATGATCAAAATCTTCAAAGACGACCAGAGAAGAATGACCGGATATGAGTACACCCCCGGCGGGGCTCTCATCAAAGTAGCTTATAACATCATCAGACACAGAGCAGAAGAAGTAGCATGAACAGCATAGATTCGTTAGATATTGGGTGGGACCGCACCTGTTTAAACATCTCGTCGCATTTAGCTCAGCCGATCTGCGAGCTATCGCGGGGATTTATCCGGGTCATCACTCCCCTCAAAACTGACGAATTCGAAAACTATCCGAGCCTATGGAAAGAGGTCGCATTCCGAGCCGGCCTCGTCTTCTCAGGCGTTTTGATGGCGTGTCTTCTCCCGTTGACGCTCGCCGTCGGTCTCATCACAGGACTCGGGAGCAAGCTCTTCAAAGCGATCGGCTACAGCCTTCAAAAAGATGGCTATACCCACATCCGCGGCAAAGCCGATGAGGCGCCGATTGTGGGCAAGGCCACCTACTTCGATTTAAATGCCTGCGCCGCAGCTGGCGGATTTTCGATCACCCACGGCGGACCTATCGATTGGCGCCTACGCGTCGATTGGATCCTTGAGGAAATTCGGAGGAAACAGCCTGGGACAATCGTCCTTCAGGAGATTTACGACACCGACGCCTGCGAATGGATCGTCAAAGCTCTCGAAAATGAGTACGCTCACTTCTTCACCCACCTCGGCCCTACCGTTTGGGGCAGCGAAGGGGGCTGCATGGTCATCACGAAGCATGCCTACTCCCATTTCTCCCACACGATGTTCTCGAATACCGATTGGACTTTGCGGCGCGGCTATGCGATCTTGGAACTCAAGGCGACTCCCGACGCAGACAAGCCAATCCAGAGGATTGTCGGAACGCACCTTCACCATGGCAGCGCTGAAGAGTCGGCAGAAAAACGGGAGATCCAGTTCGGGGAGATCCGAGAGGGAGTTCGAGCGAGACCAGACGTGATCCAGACGTTTTTGACTGGAGATCTCAACATCGAACTCAAGAGCGACGAGGCGCAAAATACGTTTGCCTCCACCCTCATCCACCACTATGATGGAAAATTACCGACCTGCACCAGCACTCTCGCCGCGAAATGGGATCCGAAATACACCAACACGCCGCCTGAGACCATCGACTACTTCTCCGAATTCGCAGAAGGGCTGGGACTCCCGGTCCAACTCGCCAAAGGGGTCACGTGCGAGAGAATTTCGATGTATACGCCAGGCAACACGCAAAAGGCCCGCTCCGACCACGACGCCCTCTACGCCGAGGTTCCTGTCGCCGGATAAAAATCTTGATTTTCTTTCAAAGATCATTTAACTAGATCTTTATGAAAGAGATCTTGCCTGACACCAGAGCCGACGCGATCCGCCGGATCGTCTGCGACGCCGAAGCTTTTGCCTCGATCGAGAAGGCAAATTTAGATCCGCTCTTAGAGCGGATTTCTGGATCGAAGATCGTTTTGCTTGGTGAATCGACCCACGGCACTTCTGAATTTTACCAGATGCGTTCCCGCATCACGCTCGAACTGATCCGGAAATTGGGCTTCAATTTTGTCGCCATCGAGGCAGGTTGGGCCGAAGCCGAACCGGTCGATCAGGTAGTGCGAGGATGGCCCAAAGGCTCCATGAATCGAACTGTTCTGAACCGGTTTGGATCTTGGATGTGGAAGAACCGGGAATTTTCTGAGTTCATCGATCTGCTCAAAGCTTACAACTTATCTCTCCCTGCGCAAAAAAAGGTCGCCATTTATGGCCTAGATGTCTATGGGATCGAAGTCTCAATCGACGTAGTTCTCGATTATCTCCAAAGAAAGCCGGTAAAAAATGGGGACCAGATCCGAGAACTTTACGCGGCGATTCTGCCATGGAAGGACAACATGATCTCGTACGGCTCGCTCGCTAAACAAGGGAGAATCAATTTAGCTGCAGAGCCGCTCTACAACGCCTTGAAACTGGCCCTTGAAGAACCCAATTACCATTTTCTCCGCAACATGCGGCTAGTCCAGGCGGCGGAAGAATACTACCGGACGATCCAAGTGTCGGAAGTCGCTGGGTGGAACATGCGGGATAAATACATGTTCGAAGTGTTGGAATCGCTTCTCGCTTTCAGAGGCTCCGATACGAAGGCGGTCGTTTGGGCCCACAATTCGCACCTGGGGCACCCAAAAGGGAGCGATCTTTCGAAATGCGGCTATCTCAATTTGTGCCAGCTTTGCTGTGAGCGCTTTCCCGACCAGGTCTACAAGATTGGATTTGGATTTCATAGCGGCACGCTCGCTGCCGCTCCGCATTGGGGCGCCCCGCTCCGGATCGCCGAGGCGAGCCAGCCTCCGAAAGGGAGCTACGAAGATCTCTTCCACGAGTGCGGCGTGCCAAGCTTCTTCCTGCCGCTCAGAAAACGGCCTCTCCACGCCGTTCGGGAAGTTCTCCTCCCGTGGAGGTTTGAACGGGGCATCGGCCTCAGCTACGAGCCCTCTCAGGAGGCGAAAAACAACCTCTACAACGCTTCTTTACCGGAGCAGTTCGACGAGTATTGCTGGTTCGATCGGACCTCAGCCCTCTCCGAATCAGATCAATTCCCAAACCACTCAGGACTTTAGCAAATCCTGTTAGGGAGGGGAATCGGATCGTTTAAAATCGATCTGAGCTCTTTTTCCATGGGCTCTTTCCAAAGATCGACTTTCACTTTGTGCGTTGTCATTTTTAGATCCTTTTCGGGAGAATTTGGCATCTTCGCAATCTCTTTTTCTTCCCGATTTAACTCAGGGTCTCCTCTGCGAAGCGTCAGTTCCAATTCATGGGACCTTTCCCAGAGTTCTTCCCGCTTAGCTTCTATGTACTCAGGAGATAGGTTCGCTCGCGCGTCCCTCTCTTTCTGGACACACTGTAGATTGGTTGCAAGCTCCTTATAATATTCCACCAGTGTGTTCACAGATTCTCGATCTTGCGGGTACGTAAATACCCCCGTATTTCCTTCTTCCGCTCTGGATCTTGAGAAAAGGGTAGGAGCTGCAATGAAGGCCAGAGCGAAAACTCCCACAGAGGAGATCTTCCTGAGAGTAGAGGCAATATTTTTCCTGTTCAAGGATCTGGCGACGGGAGCCGGCGCGGGCGTCTTGATTTGATTGGGATAGAGCGCGCGTGTTCTTGCCACCAAAAAATTTGTGATCGCTGAATGGAGGCGGCCTTGGCAAGGAGCTAGCCTCCTTTTCATTTCGCTGAGCGCCCGAATTCTCTCTTTCGAGTTGTTTGCCGTAAAACCTTTGTTCACAAACCTTGCGACCGCTTCGAAAACCTTTTTTTCGAGTTCATCGACTGGAGCTGTATCAAATTTGTTCGCCCAAAAGTTGACATTTCTAATTAAATTATTTTCTTTAATACAAGACGACACATTAACCTCTTATTAAATTTACACAATCTTAACATTTATTATCGATTTGTTCAACTTCTCGTGCAAATAAAAAAATTTTTACTCCCCCAATTTATTCTAAGTGTCTTTTTTAACAGAGGTCTGATAGAATGGGTCTCTTTACATTTGGAATTAAATTTTTTATGACGTTTCAACAAATGCCTTTGCACCCCCAAATCTTGAAAGCCATTGAAGAATTGGGACATACGACGCCAACTCCAATTCAGGAACAGGCGATCCCCAAAATTCTCGAAGGGTGCGATCTCCGCGCCTCGGCCCAAACAGGCACGGGAAAAACGGCCGCATTCATGCTGCCAGCTCTCCATAAAATGACGGCACCTTCAGCAATTAAAGCGAAAGGTCCCCGCGTGGTTATTTTGGTCCCCACTCGCGAGCTCGCCATGCAGGTAGCTGCCGAGTCGGCCAAATACAGCAAAAACCTGACCCGCGTAAAGACCGTCTGTATTTATGGCGGAATCCCCTATCCAGTTCAAAACCGCGAATTGTCCCG
The DNA here is from genome assembly GCA_018239895.1 of Verrucomicrobiota bacterium. Taxonomy (GTDB): domain Bacteria; phylum Chlamydiota; class Chlamydiia; order Chlamydiales; family SM23-39; genus SZAS-17. The sequence goes on along the minus strand of JAFEGL010000039.1, from coordinate 48,952 downwards.
TCCCTACGAGATCCTCGTTGCGACTCCAGGCCGACTGATCGACCAGATGGAGAGAGGCCGGATCGACTTTTCTCGCGTCGAACTTTTGATCCTCGACGAGGCAGATCGGATGCTCGATATGGGCTTCATCGAGCCTGTAGAGCAGATCGCCGCAGCGATGCCTGTCGAAAGACAGACTCTGATGTTCTCCGCGACCCTCAAAGGGAGCGTCATGAAGCTCTCCCAAAACCTTCTCAAAGATCCGATCGAGATCAGCGTCGCCCACGAACATGATAAACACGAGAATATCGACCAGAGGATCCACAACGTCGATAATATCGCCCACAAATACAAGCTTCTCGACCATTTCCTGGCCGATGCTTCTGTTTCCCAGACGATCATCTTCACCGCCACCAAGCATCAAGCCGACGAATTGGCTGACAAACTGCAAGATCAGGGCCATAACGCCGCGGCTCTCCATGGCGATATGAACCAGCGTCAAAGGACAAAAACGATCGACGCTCTGCGCAAATCGAGAATCCGAATTCTCGTCGCGACAGATGTCGCCGCGCGCGGAATCGACGTCCAGACGATCACCCACGTCATCAACTTCGATCTTCCAATGAGTCCCGAAGATTACGTCCACCGGATTGGCCGGACGGGAAGAGCTGGCGCCTCAGGCGTCGCCCTCTCATTTGCCGCGCCGCGGGATAGACATCTCGTCAAAAGGATCGAGCAGTTCACAGGGCAAAAGATCGATTTCCATGTCATTCCAGGCATGGAGCCTCAGGTCAAAAAAGCTCCTGAGAAGAGAAAGCCCTTTCGGCCAAAATACAAATCGCACTTTAAACAGAAGCGAAGACCTTGAAAAACATCGGGAAAAGGGACCGGCTGATCCGCCTCGGCATCGCCGTCGCCCTTCTTGCCTACGCTTATTGGAGAGGCAGCTGGCTGGCGCTAGCTGCTTCCGCCTTTGTCTTCTTTGAAGCTGCCGCGAGCTGGTGCATCTTCTACCAGCTAATTGGCAAGAACTCCTGCCCCATCAAAAAGAAATAAGAAAAAAAATCAATCGAGCGGCTGAGTCATCTCAATGTCTCTCTTTTCCAACACAAGCGTGGGAGGGTAGTTCGAGTAGGTCAAGGTATATTCCCCCTGGTCGTGAATCTCGTTGCTCAAAGCTACTGCCGCATCCACATCTGGATTGATTTGGATGGTGAGGGGAACTTGAAGTCCACGTTCAATTTTTTGCTGGATGAATAATTTTATTTTGTCGAAGGGGATTGGGTTATGATCGAGGCGAAGTACGCTCAAATTGGGAAGATCCAATATTGCATTCGGCACATCGGTCAATCCATTGTAGGGAAGATCCAACTTAATCAATCGCTCGAGGCGGGCTAATTGTGGAGGGAGAGATTCCAAGTTATTGGACGATAAATCCAATTCTTCTAGACGATCGAGATCCCAGAGGGGAGAGTTTTCAGGAAGAGCGAGGGGGGATCTTTGCGAGGCCATTCCGAGAGAGGTCAAGGTTCTCATCTTGCCGACAGCCTGAGGAACAGCTTCCAAAGTATTGAAGGAAAGCTCTAACTTCCGAATCTGCGGAGGGACGGCGTTGGGATGGAAAGAATTTTGATTGAGGCTGTTGTTCGTCAGGATGAATTCTCTCGATTGGATGAGCGAGATCGCTGCAGGGAAGTAGGTGAGCTGTTTGGCCCCATTCAGATGATTCCATGGTTGGTTGGCTTGTGAATGGACGAGGCGGATGATCGACAGTTGATCGGGGAATTGGAGAAAGGGGATCTGCTTAGCCATGGCGAGAACCCTTTCCCGATCGGAATTCAGAGGATAAACTTGATCCTGGAGGAATTCTTCGCCCCCTTCGGCCTGTTTGACGAGAGCGATCAAGCTTTCGGCCTTGCTTCCCCACCCGGCTCTGGCCAGTCTGAGTTGAACATCGGGATCCAAAAGACTTTGGTCGTCTTCAAGGGAACGGCGGATGACTGCCCTTCCCCCAAATAACCCTTGCGTTTTTCTGGCCAACGATTGGGCTCTCTCTAAAAAATATTGATCGCATTGTGGATTGCTAGGAGATTGGGAGTTGTATGCAGCAGTGATGCTGATTTGCCGCCGAAGATCATCTACCCGGCTTGCATTTACGGCCCGCTTCGAATCGTGATTGACTCGGCTCATTGAGCTTCTATCGCCCAAGTTGTGGGCTACTTGTTGGACCAGTTCAAGGGGCATTCTGTCCCAAGGCGACGTCTGATTCATAGAACCTCCATTTTTATTAAGATTATAAAAAGGTGGCAAATAAGTAGCAAACAGCCTTTGACGGATACCGTCTTTCTTTGTATATAAACGATTTTGAGGTGGCTATATGGCGCGGATCATTTTTGAGAACACAGGCGACGAATATGAACTCCCCGATGGGTCGGAGATCATGCATGTTTGCCAAAAAGAGGGGGTCCCCTTCGCCTGCACGGAAGGGATCTGCGGCACTTGCATCGTCGAGGTGAAGGAAGGGAAGGAAAACTTAAGTTCTTTCAATCAACGAGAGATCGATTTTTTCGGAGACGAGGGGAAAGAGCGGCTCGCCTGCCAATGTAAGATCAAACACGGCATTGTAAAAATCAAGTATTGATATGGAAAAGCTTGAAATTGTTGCCTACGGAGCTTGGGGTTTCGATGTAAAGATCGTTCCCGCTTTTCGGAAACGGGAGTGGATGGAGAAGGAGCAGGGTCATGCCTACCACTGCTTGCCGATGGCCATGGCCAACCAATCGGGATGGTTCATCCTGGCTCCCTACGACGTGACCGCCGTGTGGGATGGGACTGACAGAGAAGATTGCGTTAAAGTGGAGACAGAGGCTAAAAATCCACTCGCTCTCGCTTATCCCCACACAGGAATTCTCTCTTGGACAATCCCCTACGTCTTCAGGACGCCTCCCGGCTGGAATTTGCTTTGCCGCGGCCCTGCAAACATGCCGAAAGATGGGGTCTGGCCCCTCGAAGGACTCATCGAGACCGACTGGTCGATGGCGAGCTTTTCGATGAACTGGAAATTCACCCGCCCCGGCAAAATCGAGTTCAAGAAAGATGAGCCCTACGCGATGCTCGTCCCCCATATGAGGAAAGATCTAGAGCATTTTTCAGGAAGGTTTGCCGAACTGTCATCCAATCCAGAGCTTTTCGATGGCTACACAAAGTTCATGAAAAATCGGACCGAGTTCATCGAAAGGCAGCAGAGAGGCGACCCTGAAGCGCTTAAACAGAGGCACCAGAAGATTTATTGGAGGGGTTTCACTCCCGATGGGGAACAGTTCCCTGACCATCAGATGTCTAGAAAACTCGCCGAATTTCAAAATCCCTGAAGCTTCTTCTTTGAGCTCTTCTGAATTTTATCAGCGCAGAGATAAATAGACACAGATTGAAAAGCAAAAAAATAAAGACAGTCTCCTAGGAGACTGTCTTTATAAGTTGGATTAAGCGTGGACCGCGATGTGGCCGCCGCCCATTGCGAGAATAAAGAGAAGTCCGCCGATCACAGCCAAGTCTTTGAGGAAAAACTGAAGCTGCGTTGTTTTCTCTTCACCTTGCGAATTCCAAAAATCGTGGATCTTGTAAGCGTGGGCTACCATGTAGATGAGGAGGAAAATCGCGCCCAACCGAGTGTAAAACCCGAGTAAAAGCGACAAGCCGCCCACAACTTGCAGTGCAACGCATACAGGCAAAACGTAGTTGGCATAAGGGACGTGCTTGTGTTTCAAGAAATCGCCGGCTCTGTGCCAATTTTTGATCTTTTCTAGAGCTGTCCAAAGGAAGAACGAGCAGACTGCAAGCCTTCCCAGCAGCATAAGTAAGTTCTCTAAAGTGCTCATGACATATCCTCCCTGGATCTAATTTAATTATTAACTTATTTTAACAATAATTACAAACAATGTTTTATAATTAATTCAAAACAAACTGAATATAAAAGAGATGTTATTCAACAATGTGGACAGGAAATTCTTAAAGTTTTACGATACTTTTCATGCTCCACATTGCCATCCTCTGCGGAGGCCCTTCGAAAGAACGGGGGATCTCCCTCAACTCAGCCCGCTCCTTCCTCGACCACACAAGTTCTTTGCCTTTAAGGCTCCACATTTTTTACCTCAATCCAAAGGGAGCCTATTTTCAGCTTCAACCGTCTGAGCTCTATTCGAATACCCCGTCCGACTTCGATTTCAAGTTGGCTGGCCCGCTTCCAGAAAAGGAACTGATCGGCCGCCTCAAAAAAATGGATCTCCTCTTTCCACTTATTCATGGAACCTTTGGTGAAGATGGGCAGCTGCAGCAGTTTTTGGAAAAGCACTCGATCCCCTACGTCGGAAGTCCAAGTAATGTCTGCCGAGATATCTTCCATAAACGAAGGGCGAGAGAGCTTTTAGCCCAACATGGGTTCTCTGTCCTACCCACGATGAGCTTTCAAACCCAAGAAATTCAGATCGAGAGCTTTTGGCAAAAAGAGAGACTCACCAAAGCGGTCGTGAAGCCGGCCGAATCGGGCTCAAGCATCGGCGTCCTCACTGCGACAACTCCCGAGATCGCAAAAAAAGCCGCCTCTCAGCTCTGGGACCAAGGCTTTCGAGAAATTTTGGTTCAGCCCTACATCCGAGAGATAGAATTCACCGTCTGCGTCTTGGAAAATCGAGGGGCGCCCATCTCCCTCATTCCTCTCGAGATCGACTTTGGTTCGGGCGAGATCTTCGACTACCGGAAAAAATATCTCCCCTCCGACGAGACCCGCTACTACTGTCCCCCCAGGTTCGATCAAAAGATCATCGAGAAAATTCAGGGCGAAGCGGAGCGGCTCTTCAAAGCTCTGGGGCTCCGCGACTTTGCCCGGATCGACGGGTGGGTTTCGAAAGAGGGAAAAATCACCTTTTCCGATCTCAATCCGATCAGCGGGATGGAGCAAAACAGCTTCATCTTCCAGCAGGCCTCTAGGATCGGGATGTCCCATGCCGATCTGATCGAGTACATTTTGCGCCAAGCCCTCTTCCGGTATGGAAAGGAGCTGCCCGAGAAGGCTTCCCAAAAATCCAAGACCGAACGGCCTGTCTTTGTCCTCATGGGAGGCAAGTCGTCAGAGCGGCAAGTCTCTCTCCTCAGCGGCACGAACGTCTGGCTGAAGCTGAGGCTGACAGAGCAATACAAACCGGTTCCGTTCCTCCTCGATCCAGAGGAGACCGTCTGGGAGCTCCCCTACGGATTTACTCTGCACCATTCGGTCGAAGAGATGGTCGAACACTGCCAGAGAGCCGAAGCGACAGCTGACGCCTCGAAACCGTTTGTTGAAAAAATCAGGCAACGCCTCTCTCTTCCCCCTTTAACTTCTATCGAGACGCCGAGACCGATGAGCCTCGACGCATTCTTAAAAATGGCCGAGCAATCGAAAGCCTTTGTCTTCGTGGCGCTCCATGGTGGGATCGGAGAAGATGGAACTCTACAAAAGAAACTCGAAAAGCTGAATATCCCATTCAATGGGTCGGACGCCTCCGCCTCAAAACTTTGCATGGATAAGCGAAAAACAGCTCTCCGGATTGCGGCTCTCAAAGATCCGTGGGTCCTCCCGATGCTCCAAATCTCCTTCCGGGCCACCGAGACCGATTTCTTGTGGGAGAGAGCGACGGCCCGATTCAAAACGGAAGATCTGATCGTCAAGCCGCAGCAAGACGGCTGTTCAACCGGCGTCGTTCGGATCCGCTCCAAAGCCGAACTGCACAAATACCTCGACCTTCTCCACCGAAAAGCCAAGCAGGCGCTTCCGGGCACTTTCCGAGACCAGGCAAACGCGATCGAAATGCCCGCCGCGTCGCAGCCGTTTATTCTAGAACCGTTCATCCACACCGACAAAGTCACTATCGAAGGGACCCAGCTCCAATACAATCCTTCTTCTGGCTGGTGCGAAATGACAATCGGAATCCTCGAGAAGAAAAATCGCTACAAAGCCTTAAATCCGAGCGTCACGGTCGCAGAGAACCACGTCCTCTCAGTCGAGGAGAAGTTCCAAGGGGGCACTGGGATCAACCTCACCCCGCCGCCGCCGTTCATCCTCTCGGCAAAAGCCCGCGAGCAGGTACAGAAGGGCGCTCGCCGCGCAGCGGCTGCGCTCGGCATCCGAGGGTACGCCCGCCTCGACCTCTTTGTCGAGTGCAAAACAGGGCGAATCCGGGTGATCGAGGCCAACACGCTTCCCGCACTCACCCCATCGACAGTCCTCTACCACCAAGCTTTGAGCTCAAAGCCCCCGATAGCGCCAAAAGAACTGCTCGTCTCCTTCATTCAATCAAGCAGAGCCAACCAGGCCTGAGATCAAAGAGACGACGAATAAGATCAAGAAAATAAAAAACAGAATTTTAGCGATTTGAGTAGCTCCACTAGCAATCCCTCTAAATCCAAAGACGGCGGCGATGATGGCGATGATGAAAAAGATAGCTGCCCACATAAGCATATAGGTTCCTCCCGTTTTCCCCCCCTCATAGGTGTATCCCCGTTTTTACGCAAGGACTTGCAAATTGGTTGGGGAGGCTCTAAACTGTTCCCATGACGCTTCTCTATAGCTGCCAGTCTTTGAGCAAATCTTACGGCACCAGGACCCTGTTTACCGACCTGAACTTGAGCATCTTCGAGGGGGACCGGATCGGCCTCATTGGACAGAACGGCTCGGGGAAGTCGACTTTGCTAAAAATTTTAATGGGGGTCGAGCAGCCCGACTCGGGGGTCCTTTCGCCCAGAAGGGGGCTGAAGGTCGGGTACCTGCCCCAGTCGTGCGACTTTGAAGATAGGAGCCCCTTTGACATCTTGTACGAGACATTAACCGAGGGGCCCGACTATGAGCGGGAGAGGCTCGCCCAGACTTGGCTGAGCAAGCTCGGGTTTTCCGGCGAAGAAAAGTCGGCGGCCCTCTTGTCGGGCGGCTGGAAAAAGAGGCTCGGCCTGGCGAAAGAGCTGATGGCGAATCCCGATTTGCTGCTGCTCGACGAACCGACCAACCACTTGGATCTGGAAGGGATCTTGTGGCTCGAAAAATTTTTGGCTAGAGAGGCCCCCACCTATCTTTTGGTCAGCCACGACCGGTACTTTCTCCAACACGCGACGAGCCGCGTCATCGAGATCGATAAGGCCTATCCGAAAGGGTTATTTGCCATCGATGGGCCGTATGCCGAATTCCTGGCTCGGAAAGAGGATTTCTTGGCCGGGCAGCTCCAACAGGAACGGTCGATGGCGACGAAGATGCGGCGCGAAACCGAATGGCTAAGGCAAGGGGTCAAGGCGAGGACAACCAAGTCCCAATCGAGAATTGACGAGGCCCACGAGATCATCCAAGAACACGCCGATCTCAAGGCAAGAAACCGCTCCAAGCGGGCCGAGATCGAGTTCATCTCCTCAGAGCGGGAGACAAGAAAGCTCCTTTCGGCAAAGAACGTAGCGAAAAGCGCCGGAGATAAAACTCTATTCCGCCATTTGGATCTCCTTCTATCGCCAGGGACCCGGATCGGACTCATGGGGCCAAACGGCTCGGGGAAAACGACGCTCCTCAGACTTTTAGCCAATGAGATCCAGCCCGATCAAGGGACGATCAAACGGGCTGAGGATTTGAAGATCGTCTATTTCGATCAACATAGAGCCCAACTGCCGGCGGGCATCTCGCTGCGGGAGGCCTTATCACCAAATGGCGAGTATGTCTCCTATCATGGGAGGCCGATCCATGTGAACGGCTGGTGCAAACGGTTCCTCTTTTCGCCCGATCTGTTAGACATCTCCATCGACAGGCTCTCCGGCGGCGAAAGGGCCCGGATCTCGATCGCCCATCTGATGCTGCAGCCCGCCGATCTTTTATTGCTCGACGAGCCGACAAACGACCTCGACATCCCGACCCTCGAGACGCTTGAAGAGAGCCTTTTGGAATTTTCGGGCGCTGTTGTGCTGATCACCCACGATCGGTACATGCTCGATCGGATCTGCAACTCCCTTCTAGCCCTCGGCGATCCGGAGAAAACCGAAATCTACGCCGACTCGGCTCAATGGGAAGCCTCCATGAAAGCGGCCCGCGCGCCGAAAGAGGCCAAAATGGAGGCGCCAGCTCCAACGCGCCCCAAAGCAAAGCTCTCTTACGCCGAGAAGAAAGAATTCGAACAGATCGAGGGAAAAATCGCAAAGTGCGAAGAGGATGTGAAAAACCTCAATCTCCAGCTCGAAGACCCCTCCATTGCCAACGATCCGAAAAAGCTGCAGGCAATTTGCACAGCGATCGGGTTGGCCGAAACGCAGATTGAGCAGCTCTACCTCCGATGGGAAGTGCTCGACAAAAAGAATTCTGAATAATTTCTTTGCAAAAATTAAAAATAGTTCTATCTTTTTTCCTCAAAATTTGGAGGGAGATATGACTCAAGGGATCGCTCAATATTTGCTCGGAGGGCCTATGTACGCCCTCGATTACGCCAATAGTACTTTAGATGATTTTGCCCCAACGACGGTCGTTGCAGCTACCGCACTCGGATGCTTGGCTCTGTCGAAGCTTTATTCTCGCTATCAGCAGGGAGGAGCGAAAGCTCTTCTGGCAAGAACTCTGATGCACATCCCCGCCGTCCAAAAGGAATACAGGCAAAAAATTCTCAAAGAATTTGCAAAATTCAAAGAGGAGATCGAAACAGCCTGGAAGCCATTTGGACAGCCCTTCTTAGAGATCCCCGAAGAGGGGATGCCGGCAGAAGAGCTACTCAAGCTCGTCCAAAAGTATTACGAGACAACAATCGAACATCTGAAAAAGAGCCAAGTCTCCGGCACTGTCTACCAAGACGCTCTCAAAGAGCCTACTCCACTCCCCGATTTATCGAAAATCCGATGGGGCAAAACGAAAATGGAGCAACTCGAGCAGATCCTTACCTTTGCCTTCCAGAGAACCCATCTTTTCAACTCTCTGCACACAAAAGAGTTCCCTTTGGGCTCGTTTTTAAAATACCAGGTTGTCCAAATGATCTCAGAATATTACGGAGGGAGGTCGAACGAGGTGATGGGAATGGTCACGACGGGGGGATCGGAGAGTTTGATGACCGCTATCCGCGCATATCGCGATTACTGCAAAGAGACGAAGGGGCACAAAATAGGCGAGACGGTCATCTTGGCACCAGACACGATCCATGCGGCTGTTTTGAAAGCGGAGAGCGCCTACAACGTGAAGGTCGTTCTGATCCCAACCGATAAAATGGGAGTCATGGATGAAGGGGCCATGGAAGCGGCTTTAAAAAACCATGGAAGCAAAGTGGGAGCCATCTTCCTATCAGCCCCCTGCTATAAGACAGGGATCGTCGATAAAAACATCGGGAAGTGGGCGGCAAAGGCTCTCGAACTGGGGATCGGCTGCCACGTCGATTGCTGTCTCGGCGCCTTTGTATACCTTGCAAAGCTGCTGGCCATCAAGGGGGTGACCAGCGCCTCATTCGATACCCACAAAAATGGGAGATCTCCAAAAGGCTCGTCGGTAGTTGAATTCAATGAGATGCCCAACGGAGAAAACCTCTATTACTATGCTGTCTTTTCGTTGCCCAACTGGAGCGGCGGGATTTATGGAACTCCCAACTCAGCGGGAAGCGAACCATGCACCCACGTTCTCCATGCTTTTCTCACGATGTTGTTTCTAGGTAAAAATTGGTATCATAAACAGGCTGTAAAAATCCGGACTGCAGCAAATGATTTTGCGAATGTCATCCAAAAGATACCAGGTTTGCAACTGTTAGTGCAGCCAGAGCAAAACGTAGTAGCTTTTGAGATCAATCCGATGACGAAATTCAGAAAAGGGGCGATCTATCAATTTGCAAAAGAGATGGAAAAAAGAGGGTTTACGTTCAACGCTATGCTCGATGAATCGCTCCACTTCTGTGTTACGGACCGGTTTGTGAACACTAAACAGGCGACAAAAAAGTTAAGAGAAGCAGCTGAAGAGAGCATGGTTGAGGTTCAGCGGTTGAATGACACAGGAGCTCCGTTTCCGGGCGCCAAGATGTATTGTTCTATGAGCGAGGCCCTCGCCCCCGATCCGAAAACGCAGAGCTGGAAAGAATACATGGCCAATTGGCTCTTTGGCGCCCAAGCCGCCCACGAGCTCGTCAAAAGATATTACTGCACGTTGATCAATCCCAACGCCCCCTGGAAAACTGTGGTAGAAAAACCACGGTGAATTTTATAAGGAGGTCATGAAGCTTCTATTCGAATCCCCTTCTTGGATCCTCTCTTCGTTATTGATCGTGGCGTTTTCAAGCGCCTTTTTCATGACTGTTCTCCTCCTTGTCCGGAGAAGAGTCTCAATCGACACGCTGAAGAAGAACCACGATGTGGCTGGATTCACATTCAGCATCATCGGGGTTCTCTATAGCGTCATCCTCGGCTTTACAGTCGTCAGCTCGCAAGAGAGATACAACGACGTCGAAAAGACGATCTTGACTGAAGCGTTCATGCTGGCTGACCTGTATCGGGATGCGTCGTTTTTCCCAGAAGAGAATCGGAATACGATACGCGCCCACTTGCGCGAATACGTCGACTACGTCGTCAAGGAAGAGTGGTGGCTCCCCACCCAAAAACACCTCCGGGTTAAATCCCATGACATCATGGAGTTGATTTGGGATAGTTACTACGACGTAGATGTTTCCGATGAGAAAATGAAGGTCTGGTACAGCGAGTCGATCTCAAAGCTCGATAACTTCATGAACTCTACCCTCGCCCGGTTTTTTAGTTCCTGGGATAACTTGGGAGCTATGATGTGGACCCTTCTGATCGTCGGCGGAATCATCACCGTCTGCTTCATGTTCTTTTTTGGCCTCGACAACATCCGAACCCAGATGTTGATGACGGGCCTCCTAGCGGGTTACCTCTCGTTTATGCTTTTTCTCGTCTATGCTCTCGACCATGTTTTTACAGGACCTGCCGGGATCAAGCCGGTCGCTTTCGAACAGGTTTTAACCCTGTTCGACCGCTGGGACGAAGATGCGAAAATAGAGGAGACTACCCATCTTAACCCTCGATGAGATCGCGAAGATCGCAATGAACGACCGGGGGTTCATCCCCGAATTTCCTCACCAAGTCTTTGAGGAGATTTACCATCTCAAACAGCCAGCCTCTCCGCATGGCTCGAACGTGAAAGATCTGAGACATCTCCTCTGGTGTTCGATAGACAACGACAATTCAAGAGACCTCGACCAACTTACCTACGCAGAGAAAAAAAAGATCTACATCGCCGTCGCCGACGTCGACGCTCTCGTCAAACACGGAACTCAAACTGATCGCTACGCAGCCCATAATACCACCTCGGTCTACACCCCCTCGAAAGTCTTTCCGATGCTCCCTGAGAAACTCTCCACCGATTTGACTTCTTTGAATGAGAAGAGCGACCGGTGCGCCAACGTCGTCGAGGTGACGGTCGAAAGCAACGGGGATTTTTCTCTCTCGGACATCTATCCCGCCCTCGTCCGAAACCAGGCAAAACTTGCCTACAATAGCGTAGCCGCTTGGATCGAAAGAGAAGTTCCCCTCCCCGTCTTCGAAAAACTCCCCGAATTGGCGAACCAGCTCCTTTTGCAAGACAGAATCGCCCAAAGCATCAAAGATTTTAGAAATCTCAAGGGAGCTCTCTATTTCGCCACTGTCGAACTCCTCCCCGTCGTTGCGGATGGACTTGTCGTCGAGTTGAGAGAATCGAAAGAGAACCGGGCTCACCAACTTATCGAAAATTTCATGATCGCAGCTAACGTCGCTGTGACTCAATACCTCAAAAAGCACCAGTTGCCAATCCTGAGAAGAGTCGTAAAAACCCCAAGCCGCTGGGACCGGATCGTGAGCCTCGCCAAATCGCTCGGCGGCAGCCTCCCCTTCCATCCCGACGCCAAGGCGCTTCAGGAATTTCTCATCGAACAACAGAAAGCAAACCCCGAAAAATTTGCCGACCTCTCCCTTTCGATCATCAAGCTGATTGGAAAGGGGGAATATACACTCGATCCAAAGCAAGGGCACTTCGATCTGGCTTTGCGCGACTACGCCCACACGACTGCGCCGAATCGCCGCTATCCCGACGTCATCATGCAAAGAATCCTCAAGAGCGCCCTCTACTCCGACTACCCGATCCCCTACGGAAAGGCCGAGCTGACCTATCTCGCAAAACACTGCACCCAAAAAGAAGACGATGCGACCAAAGTCGAACGGCGGATGGTCAAGTGCGCCGCCGCATTCCTTCTCCAAGACCGGATCGGCGAGAAATTCTCCGCCCTTATCACAGGCGCCAGCCCCAAAGGGACCTGGGTCCGCCTAAAAACTCCCCCCGTCGAAGGGAAATTGACCCGGGGATGCGAGGGATTCGACGTCGGCGACACGCTCGAAGTAAAGCTCCTCCGAGTCGACATCCTCAACGGCCATATCGACTTCAAAAAATGTTGACCTAAACGCTCTGCAATTTGATAATCTTTTCTCTTTCAAGAGATTATTATGGCATCAGCAGCTATTCCTAAAGCCCGAGAAATCTGGGTCGTCGATCGAAGTTCGTGGGAATCTGCTCTAAAAAAAGAAAATGTCGATCCTGAATACGCAAAGAAGGTTCTTGAGTTCCACCGGTTAGCGACGCTCGTTTTCAAAAACCCAGAAAATCCCACCCCCTCGACAAAATCCGTTCCCCAAAGTCCCATTGAGCCGGAGCTTCTCGCAGAAGAGGGGCCTATCAGCTTCTACTATGCTAGAAACCCCCGAGTCTCCAACCATATCTGGGTCGTTCTAAACCGCCCAGTAGACGATCTCTCTGAAGTGACCGCTGATGAAGCTGTCGCTCTCCGAATAGGGGTGAACAGGATCCAAAAAATCCTCAAAGAGCAGTTGTCTATTCCGAATGCGGTTATCCTCCAGCGGAGCCACTCAATTCCATTGCCTGGACGCTATGTGGTTGAGATCATCCCTACCCATCCTGACAGCCCTCATGTACTCGATCTGCACGACAAAGTAGAATGCAATAACTACGTCTACCGACATTCCCTTTCAAACCAACTGCCGGGCCCCTCAAGAGAAGAGAGAGCAAAAGAAGTCGCTTTTTGGAAAGAACTTCTCGCTAAAACTAAAAGCGAACCTCTCGTAGATCTCCCTCCCAGGCCTATTCAAGATTGGGAGCAAAGACAAACGCGTATCGATACAGGAAAGCTCGCTGTTCTCAATTGGATCCATGAGACTTTAGCTGCTCAAGGCGTTCCTGTCGAAAGGATCGCCGATCCTTCGGTTAAATTTCCCGTAGCCTCTTTAACTGAGAAAAAAGGGTGCAGTTTCTGCCGAAGCGATGTGATCGATTCACAAAAAGTTTTGGAGACAGAGCACTCCTATCTCCTCGTCAATTATAAGTCTTCCATGCCAGGACTCCAATTCCTCATCATCCCGAAGAGGCATGCCCCCCTCTCCAATGAGCTTTCTGAAGCCGAGACTCGAGATATGCACAACCTGGCCCAAAGACTCTGCCGAGTCTTAGAAGAAAAGACAGGATCAAAAAACATTACCATGTACCAGCAAGATGGGCCTGCGGTAGGGCAAACAACGCCCCATGCCCACCTCCACCTCAGGCCAAAAACTGCCTCGCTTCTCCGCTTCCTTTTCTTCTCGGTGAATTTCGACCAAGAGAGAACCATGACCAAAGAAGAAATGAGAGTGGTATGCGAAGAGTTTGGAAAATTATTAGCCCAGGACTGATTTCATGCTAAAAAGAGCGATTGTGAGCCTCATTGCATTGACCACTCTCATCTCCGCGCAAGAGGTCGCCATCGTCGGCGGCGGCATCGCCGGGCTCACGGCCGCCTATCGTCTCCAGCAAGAAGGGGTCGACGCCCACGTCTATGAAGCGAAAGGCCGAGTCGGCGGACGGATCTTGACCGCCCACGTCGACGGGCGAATCGGCGAACTCGGCGCCCAAAACATCTCCGATGGCGGCGACGCCGAAAACCTGTTGAAACTCCTCGACGAATTGAACCTTGAGGTCTCTGAATCGTTCATCCATCTGCACCGAAAATATGTCGGTTCTGACCGCCCCATCGATCAAGATGAGCTTTTGAAAGAAATCCCCCAAGAAAACCTCGAGGAACGCCTTGAAAGCTTGGCCCAGAATGCGACGAACATGCGCGATGTTCTCCTTGCATTGACCGAAGAAGAAGGCGAGCTCTACCGCTTTTTAAACGTCAGACTGGCCTGCTATGAGGGAGATTCAGCTGAAAATCTCTCTCCCATCTACACGACGACTCTTTACCACATGCTCCACGGAGGCCTCTGTTCTGCCCATCCTGGCGACGAGACCACTATCTGCGTCAGAAGCGTAAAAAATGGAAACTCTACTCTCACTGAAAAGTTGGCTGAAGCTTTAGGCCCTAAAGTGCATCTAAACACTCCCCTCGCCTCTCTCGCCAAAGAGCCTGAAGGAGGTTATCTTCTCACATTCCGAAATGGAGAGACAGTCCGAGCGGGTCAAGTCATTCTCGCCATCCCCGCCTCGGTCTATAACGATATTTCCTTCGGTGATGCTATTCCCCGTGAAACACTCGATTCGATCCAAAATATCCGCTACGGGACTAATGCTAAGATTTTAGTCCCTGCCGCCACGCCCCATCGGATCACTTTCGTCAACGACTGGATGATCGGCTTTTTCACACCTAAATGCGACATACTCACCTGCTACTACACGCAAAACTACAGCCGATTTACCCCTGAAACGATCGATCAAAACTCAGATCGGGACTTTCCGATGATCGAGCGGACCCTCAACGTCCAACTCTCTAAGCCCGAATTCGCCCTCGATCACCCCTTCGTCTCTTATTTGGGACCGGTAGGCTACAGCTGGCCAATCGACCCGTACGCCAAAGGTTCTTACTCTTACATTGCCCCAGGTCAGGAATCGATTCTGTTATCCCTTGAAAAGCAGGGCCAAGAGACAGTCAGAACTCTCTTCGCCCCGATCGATAGCAGCCTCTTTTTTGCCGGCGAGCACACCTCGATCCTTCTAGACGTACCTGGAACGATGGAAGCTGCCTGCGAATCGGGAGAGAGGGCCGCCCGGATGGTCATTGAAGCTCGCCGAACACATCGTACGCCGTCTTGATCGCGTCGATTGTGCTCGGAAATCCGTTGAACCCAATTAAGAAAATGATCAGTTCGACAATCTCTTTCTTCGTCCAACCGACATTCAACATGCCTCCAAGGTGAACTCTCAAAGGAAGGCCCGTTTTCCCTTGCGTGATCAAAGAGACGACGGCTGCTAACTCCCTCGTCTTATCGTTCAACCCTTGGCGGCTGTAGATCTCTCCGTAGCCGAAGTCGGTGACGTAGCGGGCAAAATCGGGGCACATGCTAAAGTAGTTTTCGATGGCCTCGACCCCTTTATCGCCCAGAACCTCTCGGATCCGTCTCAAACCTTGCTCTCTCAAATTCACAAAACACCTCTTGTCATCAAATCCTGCAGAATAAAATATTGTAAAGATTTTTTAAATTATTCTTTTAGACTGATCGCCATCCGATTGAGGGCGTTCATGATAGCAATTGCGGCGGTGAGGTCGACTATTTCCCGATCGGAAAAGTGTTCTACCAGAGCTTCCCTTTTTTCGGCCAAGCCGCTTTCCATGAAGGTGATCGCCTCGGCCCATTCCAATGCCACGACCTCTTCTTCAGTAAACAAGCTCGAATTAGACCAACCGATCAAGGCATCTAATTTTTCTTGTTCGATTCCCAACTTTCTCGCCTCTTGGCTATGGAGACCACAGCAATAAGCGCAGCCGTTGATTTGAGAGACTCTTAATTCGACCAGAGCCCTCAGGGGCGGATTCAGCGGCGAGTTTTGCAAACTCGCGTAGCTTTTATGCAAAAAGGAAACAGTATCTTTGGAAATTTCAGCGTAGTTCATTCCCTCGGTATATCAAGGGTTCAATTGCAAGTCAATGCGTGACTTTGATCTTCCAGCAGCGGTGGATTTTGGGGTCGTGGAAGTCGATGGGGAGAGTCTTGTCGGAGATCTCTTGGATGGTGGTGGAAGGGAAGAGAGATGCGTCGAAGACGAATTTGCGGGAGTTGGTACTAAAATAGATCTCGCCACCTGGGGCGAGGAGCTGGAGCGCTTTGGAGAGGAGGGTCGGATAGTCGATCTGGATGTCGAACATTTGATCCATCTTCTTGGAGCGGGAGATCGTGGGCGGGTCGATCACAATCAGGTCGTACCGATCGCGGCGGCGGATCTCCTCGTCGAGAAACTTGAGGCAGTCGGCCCGGACGATCGGATGGAGAAGGGCTTGGATCCCATTGAGCCGAAAATTGTCGCGACCCCAGGCTGTGTAGGTGTTCGACATGTCGACGCTCTTGGTGAAGGTGGCTCCGGCGGCGGCGGCGTGGACGCTGAATGAACAAGTGTAGGCGAAGAGATTGAGGAGACGTTTGCCTTTGGCGACCGAGGCGACGCGGCGGCGGGTCTCGCGGTGGTCGAGGAAGAGGCCGGTGTCGAGATAGTCGAGGAGATTCACTTTGAACTTTACGCCGTATTCGATGACGGTGAAAAACTCTTTGCACTCGGCGATTTTTTCATATTGTTCTGTCTTTTCTCGGCGGATCCGGGTGCGCCAGAAGATGGTCGATTCGTCGACGTTGAAGATGGAGCGGATCGCCTCGGTGGCCTCTTGGTAGAGTTCAGGCGAGGGTTCGTCGCTGTCGCGAGTCTTGGTGAAGTAGTGGACGCAGAATCTTCCATCGTAGTAGTCGATGGCGAGGGGGTATTCGCGAATCTCCCGGTCGTAAATGCGGAAACAGTTGGTTTCGGTCCGCTTGGCCCACTTTTTGATATGGCGGTAGGTGTTCCGGATCCGGTTTTTTAAGGGGGAGGTTTTGTCTTCTCCGTCGGCGATGTTCGGGAGGGAGAGCATGATTATCTCCGGCGGAAATTCTGTCTCTTTTGGAAAATCGGTTCGGGTTTGATCCGGGGATCAGGCTCAAATCCGGGGACGATCTCTTTGGTGAGGGATCGTTTGAGGAGCTTTTCGATGTCTCTGAGGAAGAGCTGCTCGTCGATGCAGACGAGAGAGACAGCCTCTCCTACGCAGCCGGCGCGGCCTGTTCTGCCGATCCGGTGGACGTAGTCCTCGGGAACATTTGGGAGCTCGTAGTTGACGACGTGGGGAAGCTGCTCGATATCTAGGCCGCGCGCTGCTATGTCGGTCGCGACGAGCGCTTGGATCCGCCCCTCTTTAAAGTCGGCGAGGGCTTTGGTTCGGGCCGATTGGCTCTTGTTGCCGTGGATCGCGGCAGCTGCAATCCCATCTTGGACGAGATGCTGCGCGAGTTTGTTGGCCCCATGCTTCGTTCGGGTGAAAATGAGGATCTGCTTCCACTTCTTGGAGAAGATGAGGAAGGAGAGAAGTTCTTTTTTCCGCTTGCTGTCGACGGGATGGATCGTCTGCGATACGCTCTCGGCGGTCGAATTGGACGGGGTGACTTCGATCTTTTTAGGTGATTTTAAAAAGCCGTCGGCGAGCCGCTTGATCTCGTCGGAAAATGTGGCGGAGAAGAGGAGATTCTGCCGATCTTTGGGAAGAAGGGCGAGGATTTTTCGGATGTCGTGAATAAATCCCATGTCGAGCATCCGGTCGGCTTCATCGAGGACGAGGATCTGGACTTTCGAGAGATCGACTGTCTTTTGGGAGACGTGGTCGAGAAGGCGCCCGGGTGTGGCGACGAGGATGTCGACGCCGGATCGAAGCGTTCTGATCTGGGGGTTGATATTGACGCCGCCGAAAATGACGGTCGACTTGAGGGGGAGGTGTCTGCCGTAGGTGGCGACGCTCTCTCCGACCTGGGCCGCGAGTTCGCGGGTCGGGGTGAGGATCAAGGCCCGAACGGGTCTTGGTCCTCGGAAATGGACATTAAGCCGGCAAAGCATCGGCAGGACGAAGCCCGCCGTTTTGCCGGTGCCTGTCTGAGATCCGGCCAGCAAATCGAACCCGGCTAAAACAATCGGGATCGCCTTCCGCTGGACAGGTGTCGGCTCGCTATAGCCCTCTTCTTCGAGGGCGCGAAGTATCTCTTTCGGCAAGCCGAACTCTTCGAAGGACATTAGATAGCAGTCACTTCGATCGCTTCGGGACCTTTGCGTCCAGAACCTTCCAGGAACTCGACTTTTTGGCCTTCTTTCAAAGACTGGGGGCTCCCTTTGAAGTTGTTGATATGGAGAAAAATGTCTTTCGAGCCATCGTCTGGGACGATGAAGCCGAAGCCTTTTTGGGTGTTAAAAAATTTAATGGTTCCTTTTGACTTTACCACGTTGATTCCTTTGGGTTCTGGGTCCTTTCAAGGTAATTCATCAAAAAACTGTTTTGATCCTTGAAAGATAGCACTAGTATACCGATTCTAGGGGTTTTTTTATTCTTCTTTTTTGCTATTTGTGCAAAAAAAGGGGGAATTCGTGATCAGAAAGCTACCTAGCGGAGGATACCGGCTCTATTCGAGAAAGAAAAACCCAAAAACGGGGAAAAGGAGAAATTTGGGGACTTTTCCTACCCGGGCGGCAGCCGTCAAGCACGAGCGGGAAATCCAATATTTTAAACGGCGCGGTTGAAAACAATATGGCTGAGTTCGCCTCTGTGATCTGATCGGGCCGATTTTTTGAAGATTTTCGGGTCGTAGTCGGTCTCGATCAGTTTGGTTCGGATCGATTGGGCGCTCCCCTTCAAGATCATCGTGTGATCTAAATTGAGTGGTTTTGAGACTCTCTTATTTCCGACAAGCAGAGCACAAGACTCGTCGCCGCCCCAAGTAAATTCATCGTACTCTTTCCCTTTCACGAACCGGTCTTTCCAGAAGGAGGCTTGGTATTCGTCGTCGTCGAGGTTGAGATCGCCGGTGACGACAACGCACCGGTCTTTGATCTGGTCGACTTTTTTCACGATGATTTCCATCTGCTGTTTTCTCGCTTTGACTTCGTCCGGGGTGGGGAACTGAGGCTCTTCCGAGTGTTGCAAATGGGTGGTAAAAATTCTGGCGGCATCTCCTAAATCGAAGGAGAAAACCCCTTTTGCTGCAGCTTTCGTCCGTCCGACGAGGCTATCTTTGGGAAATCGGTCAAACTCTACGTTGTCGAGCTTGCACTTGCTGGCGACAAAAATGCCCGAAGTAACACCGACGGCTTGCGGGCCTATATTGAAGTAGAAGTCGACATACCCTTTTTCTCTCAACCTCATCATGAGGTAGTAGGCCGAATGGAAATCGAAGGTCTCGTAGATGCAGTTGACGTCGGCGTCGGCTTCTAGGATTTGATCGGCGATGGCGTCGATCCGGTCGGCCCAGGGGACAACGCCCCCGTCGCTGATAGAATAGCCGCCGCCCGTGCAACAGATGTTCCAAGAGAGGAGGGTGAATCCTTCTTCAGGGATCGGTTTTCCCGGCCCAAATTGGAAGTGTGTGTAAGACGTTTGTTGAATTTGAGCCGCTAGACCTCGAAGAAGCATGCCGGGCAGCGAGGTGATGAGGGCCAAGACAAAGGCTCCGACAATCCCCGCGCAGAAGGCGATTTTTTGGATGAGGCGGGAGATTTGAGTCGCTTTGGCATCGAGTTTATCGATGATTTGAACGCGCCGGTAAAGTTCGTGGGCTTTGCAAATAGGGTCAGTCAAATAGGAGGCGGCCCGAAAAAGGGAGAAAGAGAGGTTCTGGACCCAATCTTCTTCAGGAGGCCAAGCTAAAACTTCGGGAGATTCGGAAATTGCGCTCATATGGCGGAACAGGATAGTAAGGCTGGAAGTTAGATGCAACTAAAGAAAATTTTTCGGAAATAATTATATTAATTGAGATAAAACAGATTTAATATTATCTTGTTCAATAAAAGAAGAGGTTTAAATAATGGAAATTCAAAGACTATCTAAATATATAGCTTTATCTCTTATTTCTTCGCCTTTAATAGCTAATCAACAACCGCCCGAAAGGCCGAGTCAGGAAGTATCTCAGAGAGCTTCTCAGCGCAGGCTCCGACACGAACTATCAATCCCGCAACTAGAGCCGATGGGAACTTACGTGGGACAACTGCAGGAAGAGTGGCAATTCCCCTCCGACCACATGCCGATCGGGATGTCCTATGACCAGTTCAATATCCTCTCTTGGAACGTCCTCGACTCCGACTACATGGGCTGGGTCATTGAACAAAATTCGCAAGGTTTGAGCCGTTCGATGCTTGCCAAAGAACATGTCTATATCGGTAATTCCAAACTGACGGTTCGAGACCAACACGTCGCAGAGCTCATTCTCCAAACGATCAACCATCCTACCCATCCGCGAAGCATTCTCGCTCTGCAAGAGTGCAGCGAACCGTTCCTCCAAGAATTGAGATCGCGACTCCCAGATCATTTTGAAGTGGTTGTCAGCCACGGCGAAGCTCTCCTGGTCGACAAGAGGTACTTCGAGATCGAAGAGGAAAAAGAGGTCTACGGAATCTTCACCGACACTCCGGCGAGGACAGTCCAAGACGTCACCCTCCGCCGCCTCGACAATGGGGATACTTTACGAGTCGTGAATGCCCACTTGCCAGGCGATCCGACGAAACCGGGTAGATATGAGTTTGGAAAATATCTGGCCGAGACGTTCGATCCGAAAATTTCGACCCTCGCCCTCGGAGATATGAACTTCAACGAAATCGAGATGGGCGACGCAATGCGGCAAGCATTCTCAAGCGGCTCCCCCTTCTCGATCTATTCTCCCTATTGCACCAACATCACCCCCTTCGACTTCACAACGAAGGTGATCGACCATTTCATCGTCTATACGCGGAGTCCCGTGGCGATCCACGCTCCCGACCAGATCATGCCGGGGTTAAGCCAGACAGTCGACCTCCTCCAAACGCCCCGCAAAAAAACCACAACCGACATCGCCGAATTCGCTCTCAAAAACTGCCAAAACGTTGGGACTTTGCAAAAGACAAGAGACTACGTCTATGTAAAACTGGACGAAGCTTACCTCGACTCGCTTTTCAACAAAATCCAGGAAGAACATCCCAAAGCCCGCAGGCCCAGGTTTCATGGAGACGTCGGCCCCCACTTTACTTTGATCCGCCACGATGAGTGGAAAGAGACTCCAGAAAAAGAGATCGTTGGCATCGGCGACACCTTTTCTTTCACGCCGGCCCGGATAGAAATGGTCCAGACAGCGCACAAGAAGTTGTGGACTCTCGTCGTAGAGCCAAGCGAGGAGCTCTCCAACGTGAGGAAGCAGTACGCAGTCAGCGACAAACCCCACGGCCATGAGTTCCACATCACCCTCGCCCAAGAATAGAACTATTCCGTATACTGAGACGGAAACAAAGGATGCGAGACCATCGGCCACGACCCTTATTCAGCCTGGCGGCAGATGGACAACTACATCGGCCATTTTCTGAGCGAGCATCCGATGCTCGCTCCAGAGATCAAAGCTAGACTTAGACATTTTCAATACCAGTATTTGGCCAAAGTCTCGAATATCTGCCTCGAAGACGCTCACCTTTTCGGCCAGAATCTTTCGCCCTGGAATACTGCTGGCAGGGGCGACTACCAACGATTCTACCACCTCAATCCCCTCCTCCAAGAGATCGAAGCTGAAATAGCTCCGTCTGTCCGAGCTCCCTTTTTCCTCATTTCCGATAAGAATCTAGTCCCTACCCAGCTAAATTTGGCCACGATCCAGGGGCAAGACTTGATTCTTTTGTCAGATACTGGAGATAGAGCCGCGATCCACGAGTTCATCGTCGAAAGAGGGCTCACTCCGACGCTGCAGCAAGCGGCCAAAATGGCCGCTCAGCTCCGTTTATGCCAGCCGAATCCAACCTACGATTTTCCGCCTCAAAAAAGTTCGTATTCGGGACAACTCGTCCGGTTCAAAGAGGCGGGGAAAAAATCATTCCCCATCGCCGCTCTCGCCGATTTGCTAGAGGGCTTTGCACACCTCGGACTCGATGCATGGTTCAAAAAAAATGGACTCACGAAGTTGCTCGAAGACTCCCGCGCAAGGGTCCTCTATTGGATCGAAGAGGCCCTCGCCTCTTCAGGATCGCGCCAGGAAAGCTATTTAGATTTACTCTACGAAGAGATGCTTTTGTGGCTCATCGTCATGGAACCGTATCCTGAATCGGCACTCGAGGCTTCGATTCAAAAAGCTATTTCGCCCCCTGCGCTGTTGAGAGTCCACTCGACGGGGATGGCCGCATTTTCTGAAGTGCTCCGTTGCGCGCTCGATCCCGACTCGACCGTTCTTCTGTTCGATGGGTGCTACTTTGAAAATCGGGCCGCTCTTTTAAAGTCCCATCCGGCAGACTCGATCTATCTTGTCCGCTCCCCCGATTACGAGGTCTCTTTTGCAGAGAACATAAAAAAAATGAAGAAAGTCGACTTCCTCTTCATCAACTTCCATGAAAACATCTTGAAGGGGCGGACATTTTCGAAAAAAAATGAGATCGGCGCCTATTTAGAAAAGCTCCGGGATCTCGCCTCGCCCACCTTCACCGTCGTCATCGACACGACGATCGGGTACCTCGACTCGGAAGAGGTCCGCGATCTTTTGGATCGATTTAACTTCAATTTCATCCTTTTGTGGAGCCACCAGAAATTTGACCTTCTAGGGACCGATAAACTTTCGGGAGGCACCTTCTCCATCTACAGCCGCGATCAGACTTTTTTAAGCCGTTTTAATCATCCAGGCAGCATCGATTCAGCCAGCCGGCAAGGGCTCTCCCACCACTTTGCGTTTGCAGCGCAAAAGCTGGAAGAGAGGCGAGAGATCATCTTCTCCAACGCCCAATACGCCAATGAGCGGATCGAAATTGGCTCGGCTGTGAAAAAGGAAGACCCGGTGAATTTCAGCATCGACGTCCAGTGCGACTGGGATTTGGAGCTGCCGATCTGCAAAGCCTTTGTAGAAAAGGGAATTCCCCTCATGACTCGGAGCGGTTTCGGCTACAATTTAACAACCGCTGCGTTTACCCGTTTCCACATGGTCCGCTTCTCCCTCGGTCTCGAGAGCAAACCAGAACTCGACCGCTTCATC
This sequence comes from Verrucomicrobiota bacterium, assembly GCA_018239895.1. Lineage (GTDB taxonomy): Bacteria > Chlamydiota > Chlamydiia > Chlamydiales > SM23-39 > SZAS-17. The sequence continues at coordinate 25,891 of JAFEGL010000039.1, read as the reverse complement.
ACAGCTTTCAACGAGATATTCCCAAAATTAAAAAATTCTGTATTGTGATTTTGTTACTTGGAGCAAAACAATGCAGAATAGAACGGTTGGGAAGACGAGCCTTTTATTAACGGCGATTGGCGGGATCATCGGATCGGGGTGGCTTTTCGGCCCCTACTACGCCGCGCAGATGGCCGGCCCTGCGGCCCTCATCTCCTGGATCCTCGGCGGACTTTTGATGATGGTCATCGCCCTCACCTTCGCCGAACTCTCGGCGATGCTCCCTCTCGTCGGTGGAGTCGCCCGTTTTTCCCATTTCAGCCACGGGACGCTCGTCAGCTTCACGATGAGCTGGTGCGGGTGGATCTCGTCGATCGCTGTCGCCCCGATCGAGACAATGGCCCTCATCCAATACGCCTCGAACTACATGCCTGAACTCGTAGTGAAGGCGGGGACATCGCACGATTTGACGCCGCTCGGCATCGGGATCGCCGCTCTTCTCATGCTCTGCATGTGCTACCTCAACCATTTTGGGATCCGCCTCGTATCGAAAACCAACAACTCAATCGTCCTCGTAAAAATCGCAATCCCGATCCTCACTGCTCTGATCTTTTTAGGGACCCGTTTTGAGATTGACAATTTCACGTCGCAAGGGTTCGCCCCCTTTGGCCTCCAAGGGATTCTAACGGCCCTTCCGGCCGCCGGCGTCATCTTCTCTTTCATCGGCTACACGCCAGCCATCATGCTTGCCGGAGAATCGAAAAATCCTCAGCGAAACATCCCGTTTGCCATCGTCGGCTCGCTCCTTTTCTGCGGAGCCCTCTACTTCCTCATCCAGCTGGCCTTTTTGGGCTCGGTAGAACCCTCGATGATTGTAAACGGCTGGAAAACGGTCGAATTCGCCGGCGACAACGGACCGTTTGCCGGGATGGCGCTCCACTTGGGACTCACCTGGCTTGCCGTCGTCCTCTTCGTCGACGCAGTGATCTCCCCGTTTGGGACCGCCCTCATCTACACCTCGGCCTCGGCCCGGATGAACTACGCAATGAGCCAAAACGGCTACATGCCCTCTTGGATGCAAAAACTCAACATCAACCACTCGCCCACCATCGCGATCTGGACCAACTATCTCTTGGGCCTCCTCCTCTTCCTCCCTTTCCCCGGCTGGCAAAGCATGGTCACGTTTTTAATCTCAGCCTTTATCCTCTCCTATGCAGTCGGGCCGATCTCCTGCTCCTCTCTCCGCAAGATCATGCCCGCCGCCGAGCGCCCCTTCCGCCTCCCTTGCGAAAAGCTCTTCGCCATCGCCGCCTTTTATTTCTGCAATCTCCTCGCTTACTGGACCGGCTGGGAGACCTTTTACAAACTCCTCATCGCCATTGCCGTCGGCTATCTTTTCCTCATCGTCTACAAACAGACAAAAGCAGGCAAAAAGCTCGAGCTCAATTTCGCCTCGGGCTTGTGGCTCGCCCCCTACTACGGAGGCCTAGCCATCTTCTCCTATTTTGGAACTTTCGGCGGCGGTCAAGGGCTGATCCCCTTCGGATGGGACTTCGTCTACATTTTCCTCTTCTCGCTGGCTATCTTCTACCTGGCCCACGCATCCCGCATGAAGCCGACCGAACCCCACGAGAAAAAAACCGAAGAACTCCCAGTGATTTAGAAAAGGGGCGCGCCAGCCGCAAGCGGCCGGCGCGCCCTCAATCCTGTAGGCGCTGTCAATCATGCCTATCTTGCTGACACTCATGAAGAGGTACAGGATAGGCATGACCTACTTCAGCGGGCTTTTTCTAATAGCTCTCTGGCTAGGACGTCAACGGTGTCGACGATGGGAATGGGGAGGTCGAGGGGAAAGGCTTGGTGGATTGGGGGCAGCTCTGTGCAGGCAAGGAGCACGCCGTCCGCCTCGGGATGCTGGGATATGATTTTCTGTAGTGTTTGAGTTTGGCCTTGAGAAAGGTGTCCTCTCATGACTTCGCGGATGATGGCGTTTACTTGGCCTTGCTCGTCAGGTGTCGGGTATAGAGAATCGAGCCCCTCCTGCTCGTAGAGCTTGAACTCGACCGTCTTCTGCGTCGCTAGAATGAGTGGTTTTGAAAGGGAGAGAGACTTTGCTTTGTTGAGCGACGATTCGATCAGATGGACGAATTCTGCACCGGAGAAGGGGGGCAGAAGTCCATGAAAGGTGTTGCAGGCAAGGCCAATCACGGAGGCGCCCGCCGACTTCAGTGTGTTGAAACAGGAAGATAGATCGCTTGTGATCTTTTCAATCTGTCCTCGGACGAACGGATAGCTGACGAGAACGATGTGGGGATATTGGTGAAAATCGGCAGCTCCGTAATCGCTTTGACAAATCTTGAGGAGCGCAGAATAGAGATAGGCGCTGGCTATAGGGCCGGCCCCGCCGATGATCCCGATCGTTTTTTTGAAACTCATGGTGAAAGTATACTAAGACTTATAAATAGAGTCGAGCCAGGTTCTCACTTGAAGCCACGCCTGAATCGAGACGATGATCCCGTAGTGGCCTAGATACTCAAACATCTTTTGGCGCCGAGGGTCTTCCGTGATGAAGCTCGAAAAGCCCGGAACTAGAAAATCGGTTTCGCTCCCGATGTTGTAAAGCTTGAGATCCCCATTTCTTTCGGCGCGAAGGGTATTTTCTACGAGCTCTTTGCGGTAGGGATTGTCGGTGCTCATGTGCTTGTACCGCTTCGGATCGTTCGGCCCCGCGAGGAACCGGTCGACGACAGGGCTTCCCTGCCAGGGAGAAGCAAGGCTGATGATATGCTTCACTTTGACCCCATCTTCTTTAGAAAATTTGTCAGCGTAATCGCCAGCGATAAGTCCCCCCATCGAGTGGCCAATGATGATCAGTTCATCTTGATTCGTCAGCCGTTTGATCTCTTGGATTTTCTCCCGAACTTTTTCCGCTGCATAATCGTCGATCCCCTTCGTCGGATCATTCGACGCCATTTTGTCGTAGTTCAGAGAAAATACGGAGCCATAGTTGTCATTCTTCAAAAACATGCGGCCAAAGGCCCACTCCGACTCGTTAAAGCCTGAGCCGTGAAGAAGGAGGATCGGAACTCCGTTTTGTTTCGGCGATTCTGGATCAAACTTTGGTTTGGCGAGCATCGCGAGGAGCAAGATCCCAGCTGCCGGCAAGAGGAGAATGTCGATGAGGATGGAGACGATGGCGCAAGGGATCAGGTAGGCCGTATGGAGCATCTTTTCAAACGCCGTTTCAGGTACGGCGATCTGGAAATTTTCTTCGATTTGGAGAGTTTTTTTGGCGATGAGAGTGTTCAAGGCAACGATCTCGCGCCTCTTTTCTAAAAGCTCGCTCTTCTGTTCCTTCGAGCCCATTTGGACCGCTTTGTGGATGATCTTGAGCGCAGGGACAATTGCGTCAGAAGAAACGGGTTGAGAAGCAGTTAACTGGCGAAGAACATCGACAGCCGATCTAAAATCATTATTTAATATCACAAAACAACGTCTGTTTAATTAAACAGACATTATAAATGAATGGACATTAATAAAAGTTAATTAAAAATATCGTTGATGAATTCGGTGACGAGGGCGTTGAACTCGTTGGGGTTATCCATTTGGACTGCGTGGCCAGCCCCCTCGATGACATGGACCTTCCCTCTCCATAAATTTTTGAAATTTACTTCATGGATGATGTAGTCGTTGTTGATGCCGGCATCGGCGCCGCCCGCAATCACGGCAATCGGCTTGGGCCACTGCTCGGCAATGAGCTTTTGGTTTTGGCCTACGCCATCGATGATCGAGCGGGGGTAGAGGGTCTGAGCTCCGTAGTCGGTATTTAAGATCGCATCGACCATGAATCGGTTTTCAGGCGTGTAGTCGTAACCAGAGATGGTCGCCATGAGCTGAGCCTCCTCGACTGTGAGGTTCCCCTTCCCGAAGAGTTCCAAGATTTTTGGGTTGGCGACCCGAAACCCGCGCCCCAGCCCTTCGGCCGAAACTTCGATCGGAGGAGTTCCCGTGATCAAGAGCCCTTCGATCTGCGGCATCCGCGACGTCAGCTCAAGCGCGACGTGCCCTCCGAGCGACCAGCCGACAACTACGACTTTTTCTAATTTTAGAAGGTGTGCGACTTCTGCCACTGAGTCGGCGAAGCCTGGCCAGCTGTAGACTTTTTCTGGATCTTTGGGCGGCGAGGATTTTCCATAACCAGGAAGATCGAGACTGACCAATCTATATTTTTGCAACAGGGGCGACTCTATCTGCTTAGAGAAGAAGGTTCGATTGCAGTTGTGGCCGTGAATGAACAAAACGGCGGGCTCTGTTCCGGGCCTAGAGTCCCAGACCGAAACTATCCCCTGAGAGGTCTTTAGTTCGTAGGTCTGGGGAGCCGCTGCTAGACAGGAGCTTCCCAAAAGAGCCGCAATCAAACATTTTATTTTATTCATGGCTCCCATTATACCCCTTCACATACCTTCCGAACCATTCAAGATTTTTCTCCATTCCAAGCAGCTCCATCTTCGGCTTTTCGAAATAGTGGGCTGTGTCGGGATAGATCATGAGAACGGCATCTTTCCCCTTTCTGACGAGAGCCCGGTAAAATTCATACGATTGGCCGATGGGGACGCGAAGATCGCCAGTCCCATGTTGGATTAGGCAAGGTGTATTGACCCGGTCAGCAAAATAGAGAGGCGACCGCTCTTCATATAGACCTCCGGCTTTCCACTCTCCAAAATAATCGGACATTAACTTTGGGATATCGCATGTGCCCAACATAGTGAGGTGGTTTGAAAGGCCAGCTCCCATTGAAGCTGCCTGAAACCGGTTGGTTTGAGTGATAACCCACCCGGTCATGTAGCCGCCGTAGCTCCATCCCATGACTCCCATTCGGCTCGGATCAGCGATCCCTTGCGCAATCAACGCGTCGACGCCCGCCATGAGATCTTGGTAATCCATCCCGCCCCAATCGCGGCGGTTGGCTTCGCGGAATTCTCTCCCGTACCCTGTCGATCCTCTCGGATTGGGGCACAAAACGATATAGCCTTGCTCGGCGAACGCGGCGGTTGGATAAACGAAATGGAGGCCGACAAATGTCTCGCGGAAAGAGGCCATAGGGCCTCCATGGATGACGAGAAGGAGCGGATACTGTTTTCCCGCCTCATAGTTGATCGGATAGGTGACAATCCCTTCGATCTCCTGTCCATCTGTCGAAGTCCATCGGATCACCTCTGTTTGAGGGATTGGATTCGCAAGAATGGGATCGTTCAGGTGGGATATTTGCTTCAGCTGAAAAGTCTCTGCATCGGCGACGTAGGCCTCTGGAGGCAAAGAGGAGTTTTGGACAGAGATCCCCACCAAACTCCGATCGGGGCTGAGAGAAAATGCTTCGAAGTAGCGGCCCGGTATCGATTTTTCCGTTGGCGCCGATCCGTCGATGGGGAGGTAGCAAAGGTGCATCCCGGTCTTCTTCGGCTCTAAGAAAATCACGGAAGTGCCATCTTGAGACCAGCCTAGATGGTTCGTCCCCTTCAAAAAAGGCCCTTCATTGTAAGTCGGCGCGAGCCACTTGGGAGCGCCTCCATGCCGAGATCGGATCGCTAGATAGCGGCTGTAAAAATAGGTCGATTCAGTGCCAGATGTGACAAAAGAGATCCACTCTCCATCGGGAGAAAATTTTGGAAGGCCTTCGAAGGGGACCACATTGGGCCAAGCGTCGATCTGCCCCGAAGCGACATCGAGGAGCGCTAGGCTCGACGTCATGTGGTAATTTTCTAAACCTGAAGCTTTCGTATAGGCAAATACAATCGATTTTCCATCGGGCGACCAGTCGAACTCTTCACTCCTGTTGCCAAAATCGCCTAGGCCTCGCAAGTAGTAAGATTGGGGGGTGACCGCTCGCGGCTCATTCCCCTCTAAATCTAGAATCCAAAGGCGGTTGAGGGCAGTATCTTTTCCACACTCAATCGGCATGTTCTCAAAAGATTCCCGATCGTTCATGATGAGGGCGATTTGCAGGCTGTCAGGGGACCAGTTGTACGTTTGAACCGGATTTTTCCCCTGAGTCAAAGCTCTCGCTTCGCCGCCATTTGCAGCTATCACATAAAGCTGTCTTGTTCCAGATCTTGCAGAAATGAAGGCGACCCATTTTCCGTCTGGAGAAAACTTCGGTTGAGATGCGCTGCTGTCGGACGGTGTGAATACTTCGGAAGCCCCTTCTGCTCCGGCCCGGTAAATTTGGCTCTTGTAAATGTTCTTCTCGAGATCGACCGATGAGGCGACGAAAAGAACCGTCTGGTTATCGGGAGAGAACACCACGTCAGTGACATTTTTCGTCCTCATCATTTCTGTCGGCGTCCAAGTTTGCGCAGAGACAGCACACACCCACAAAAGACCCAAAAACATCTTCATTCTTTCTCTCCTCAAAAAATTGGGCCTCATTTATATCTGGGTAGACGATTCACAACAAGAAAAAATTATGAGATTGATCTGCTTCCTTTTCTTGTTCTTTTCACCGTGCTCCTCCTCTAAACTTTGATCAGAGATCCCTGCTTCCTGCTGTCATTGGAAGCTTTTCATATATCATTTGAATATAAAATCCTAAAGGAGCAGATTGCTTGCGATCCAATCAAATGGATCATAAAAATTTAACGGAGAATGCGAATGAAAATGAAAGCGATCTACATCGGAATTTCACTTGCCAGTTTGCTTTTTGCAAACGAGCCGCTCGATCCTCACAAAACGGTGATTGTAGGTGGAGGAATAGTCGGGGCTGTCGAATCGTATTATTCATACTTGGATGCCCAAGAAAAGGGAGAAAAAATCGAGGTGGTGGTTTACGAAAAAGGGCCATCATTTCCGGAACTTTCCAGCTCGAATACAAATACTTCGTATAACATCTTTCCCAGCTTGACGACGGACGAGATTTTGTCGGTTGTGCCGCGCGGAAGCGAGCTGATTGAAAAACTGACGTTTCTTTTCAGCGAACCGGGAGGGATCCGCGTCGATGACGCCATAGGAGTCAACGACTCGGAGGCGGCAACCGATTTTGTGAGGGCTGTCGAGATCTACGGAAACGATCCAACTCACGACGATCGGACAAAAAACCTATTGATGCTTGGCAGAATGAGCATGGATATGTGGCAAGATCTCTACGATAGAGCCGATGATGAATTGAAAAAGCTCCTCGAAGAGTCGAATTTCAACCCTTGCCGCGATCCTCTTTTGAAGGGGGAGAGGGTTTTACACGATGGCTATAGAATCGATCTGATCTATGAGGTAGCTAATGCGGAAAGTCGAGCCCAAGGGATGAAGGAGACCTATGAAGGACTCGGCTACGATCAGTGTAAGATCCTGACGCCTGGCGAAGTGGCTTCCATCGATCCATCTTTAGCCGATTTTTGCGCAGAGCACTCTGAGATGGGCCAGTGGAATTCCGATTGTTCGGCTCTTTGGCGCCCCGGAGGATGCATCAGCACCCGAGTTTTCTTGCCGAAGTTCTACGATTATTTGAAAAAGATCATGGGTCAAGATAGCTTTTCGATCCAGTTCAACAAGGAAGTTGCGGGAGTCGTCGTCGATTCAGATAAGATAGCTGGACTAACATTTAAAGATGGGACAGTCGATTTAGCCGAGGCTGACTATGTATTTTGCCCAGGCGAGTCGGTCGGAACTTTGAAGAAATTGGGATTCGATGAGCCCGCCTACGCAGGGTTCGCCGGCCCTTCGCTGACCCTTTCAATACCCCTCACTCCTGAACAGTCGGAAAAGTACAAAACTTTTGGCCACTGCATGGAGGTTCATAAAGTTGGGATCGTCCTCGCTTGGCAAGCGAGATTCCATGAGGATCAGATCATCATCGGCGTGGCAGGAACGAAAGCTTTCTATGGCGATCAACAACCGCTGATCGACCAAAACTTCGCGACGAATCGCCATCTTGTGCAGCTCAACATGGTCAACGATGTTCTGCCCGAAATGGTTTCCATTGCGTTAGGGATCGACACGAAAGGTCTTCCCATGACGCACGATCACATCGCTTTTCTGGAATCTCAAGGGATTTTAAACCGCTGGGTAGGCAGGCGCGCTGTCGCCTACGATGGATTCCCAACGCTGGGCGCTCTCTATCGGCAGGGTGAAAAGGTCCAAAATGGCCGCTGTACAACGCATCTAGGCTCCGGCGGAGTCTCATTTGCTCCGGCAGCTGTCAAGATGAGCCGCAGTTTGAACCAACTGGGAGATGATTTTACGCAGAAGATCCTCCAGTATGCCGATTCTCGGCGCCAACCGAAGTAAACAAAATAGGCCGCTCTGCTGCACGCAGCAGAGCGGCCTATTTATTTTGCCGGCAGAGCCGATCGTGCCTATTTTGTTATCTCTCATAAAGAAGTACAGGATATGCATGATCGGCTCTGCCGGCAGGATAGGCAAGATATAGAAAGCCCGGTGTCCAGGGAACCTGGACACCGGGTTGGTTTATTTAGAAGGCAAGAGAGCATCCTTACCTGCCTTGTACAAGGCTGCAAAGATAGCGATCCCCTTCACTCGGGGAACGACTCCCCTCATCGATTGGCTCACGCTAGGCAGAGGCAAATTCTTCTGCAAACAAGTCGCAGCCGTGTCGCATGGGTGGCCAGCTACTGCCCCAGCTGTTGCCGAGGCAACAGCCGCCGAGTACTCGACGAATTTGTTATCTCCAAAGTGCTCCTTTGCGATCTTAGTGACCGGCTCGGCGGCGCTAATCCCCGCAACAAAGCCTGTCTCGCGCCCCGCAAACGCAGCCGCCTGGCCCGGCCGGAACTTCTGAAGAGATTCGCGCCAGCCTTGCTTCATGGTTTTGCCGTTCAATATGGCCAGACAGGGAGAAGAAATACTTCCGACTATCGCTGAACTTTCGAGAGTCGTAACCAGATCTTCACTCCCTCCCAGAACTCTTGTAGCGACCTTTTGAGCCGCCATTTGAGCTCCAACGGCGACGCCCACGGAGCGGGAGGCTTTGATCCCCTCCCTCACCCCTTCTACGAAGGGGACGGAAGCGGCGGGTTTCCCGATCTGTACAGCACTTTTTTCAATCAGGTATTTAAAACCTGGGATAATAGCTCCTGCGGCGGAGACAGGCGGTGCGGCGTAGGGCCCTATTTGGCTCCACAGTCCGTTAGAAGATGGCCCATTTTGGGCAGATGTTGGCGATGCCATAAAATAATTCCTTTGAGGCGACTCTCAAAATTCCCCGTCCAAGAAAAATCGCCCTTTCGAGCCATTTTGACGATCCGCAGCCAAGGTCTACTCTATTGGAGTATGCCCCTTGGCGGCAGATTTCGGGCTGCTTCGCTGCCCCGCCAAACTAGCTCAAAATCATCGATTTTTCTGTGACGGGTAATTGTGAGAGCCGCCTCTTTCTTTGATTTTTGTTAGATAAAAAAATTTGATAGAAAAATTGATCTACTCCTCCTTGGGGCGGAGAATCAGAGAAAGGAAATTTTTGACGACGACGACAGCAGAGATTCTTTTCTCAGAAGAAAAAAGATTTTTTTGATCCATGCTGTTCATATCCAGACATTTTATTGAACCCTCCCCATTTTCCGCAACACAGATTTTTTCAAGTACTTATATTTAATTGATTTTACAATTTAATTTGTTTATAATTTTAGAAAAAACAAGGAATTTAACATGTCATTATTAATCAAAGAAAATAATTTATCTAAAAGACTAGGAAGCTGGGAAACCGAGATGGTCCGAGCTGGGAATAAAAACGAAGTCGAAGCTGTCGACAAAAAGGTGTTCAAAGCTGTCGCTGAATTCATGGGTAAGACCGGCGGTTTTTCTAAACAATTCAACCGAAAAATCAACGTAGCTCTCCACGTCTCCTTCAAAAATCAAGATGTGAGAAGACAACTCCTGACGCAAATGTGCGAAAGGCTCGCGCCCGCTCAGGCGAATCTCCGTGGAGCCATTCAAAACTACCTGAGAGCAAAAGAGTGGAACGATACGCCTACAAGGGTAAAAGCGATGCACCTGCTTGTCGACGAAGTGTATCTTTCTGACGATGTTGAGACATTTAGAGAAAACAAGATTAGTTTTGTCAGAGAATTAGCTTCCTACATGGGTGGTAAACACAATATTACAGTAACCCAAAGAAACGAGATCCTTAAAAATCTCGACGCATACACTGCAGAAGAACTAGACAACGTCGTCGAATTTCTCAAAGATAAAGTCTGTGACGATCAACCTTATCTGCTCAATCTGATCAACGACTACCAAGGCGTTGTGGCGAATCCGATCGAAGAGACTGAAGCTGAAGAAGAAGTCCTCGAAGAACAAGAAGTTGAAGAGGAAGAAGTCGTAGAAGAAGCTCCACGCAAAAGCTGGTGCAGCTTCCCATCGTTCAAAACCCTCGCCGCTGCGGCTTTTGTAGGATACATGTTCTTTGGTCCTAAGATCTGCCCTTGCACTTCAGAACACTCTCTCTAAAACCTCTCGACCTCGCCTCTTCTGGCGAGGTCTTTTTCTCTAGCTTAAAAAATCGGACGCCGGTAAGTACCCAGATAGATGGGTTCACATTTATTTCAACTGAGTAAGCTAAGGCCGCAGATCCGAAAACCGGGCGGCACCCGCCTGGCTGCGACAAAGAGGAACTTCCCCGCACTGCAGGGGATGTCCTTCTACAAGCTCGTCTTAGAGCCGTTTGCTTTAAGAGAGCCCCACTGGCACGCCAATGCGGATGAGCTCGGCTATTGTCTAAAAGGGAGCGCCCTCGTCTCATTTTATGCCTCGGGCAACCAGAGAGAGGTTTTCCTCGTTCAAGAGGGAGACGCCTTTTTGATCCCCTCCGGCAGCCTCCATTCGATTGAAAATGTCGGGAAAATGAGGGCCGAGCTTATTTTGCAGTTCTCCCATGAAGAACCCGAAGATTTTAACCTCTCCACGACGTTCCCTATTTTTTCGAATGCGGTCTTAGGCAATACGTGGCATCTCCCTTTAAAGGCTCTCCAAGGAGTTCACCCAAAAGAGTCATTCATTGCCAAAAGGGAGGAGTCGATCCAAATCCCCGAAGAGGCCAGGTACCCTTCGCCCTACCGCTACTCGCTCGGAAGAGCTTCGCCTCTCATCGATTTTTCCTACGGCTCCGCGAGGGTCGCAAGACACAATGTGTGGCCCATTTTGAAGCGGCAGGCCCTTTATTCCCTTGAAATTTCGGGCAAAGGGATGAGGGAGCCCCACTGGCACCCCGAGACAGCCGAAATGGGCTACGTCGCAAAAGGGCGCGGCAGGATGAGCATCCAGTCTCCGAATGGCAAAGTCGATACATATGAAATGGGCGAAGGGGATCTCTATTTTATCCCGAAGGCCTATCCCCACCACATCGAGTGCCTCTCCAAAAACTTGCACATCATGATCTTCTTCGACCGGTCGATGCCGGGCGATGTCGGATTCACCGCCAGCGTCAAAGCGTTTCCAATTCCATCGCTCGCCGCTTGCTTGCAGACGCCGGAGTCTTTCATCGAAAAACTTCCCAAGTACTACGAAGATCTTTTCATTGTGGAAAAAATAAACCCGCTCGATCTAAAATAGGGTCGTTTTTTTAAGGTGACCGCTTCGTTTCGTTCAGGACATTCAGCCAAGCTATCCGTTTCACTCCGCTTTCTCAGTCGTGGCTTACCAAAGTTGCCTCAATCGCCGACAGTTGCAAAAACAAGAAAGTCGCCTCCATTTACTCTCACGAAAACCAGATTGTGCAGAAAGAGTGGCGGTTTAACTGCTACGGTTTCATCAATCAAGTTTTGTTAGAACACCATCCGAAAGCCCACAACTCCCTCGTCGAATTCATGCTCTCAAACCGGACTGTGCCCGTCTCCTTCGACAAAATCCCCTGCCCTTTCCACTACTCCGCTTTTTTCGATTCTCTAAGCTATTGCAAAAACCCTCACTGGGCACGCGTAGCAGAGATGTCAGATCTTCAGCCTGGCGATTTTATTATCTATTTGCCCCAAAACTACGTCCCCAAAAACATCGAGGCGATCGGCGCCAAGAGGACAGGGATGCACATCATGATTGTGGAAGAGGTGGTCTCTACAGAGCTCAATCAAGTTTCTCTCTCGATCGTCGATTGCACCCGATTCCGCCACTGCTGGGAAGATGCGCGGGAAAAAGGGGGCATCGGGAGATCGCCTCTCACCATCGAGAGAAAAGAAAAAACCTATGCTCTTCGCTGGGGTTCAAGGGAAAAAACACTTGAAAAAGAGCTATTTTTCGGCCGTCTCATATCTTAGCTGAACAAGTCCGCTAGGATAGGATTGGGAGGAGACGAGGCGGCAAGGAATCTCTTTCCCGACCACATTGAATAAAGGAAGCCCGTCGCCCAATATGAGCGGGATGAGAGAGATCGTCATCCGGTCGACCGCATGGAGCGCAAGAAATTGGGAGATCGTAGAGCCCCCATCTACCCAGATGTGCTTCGCCCCCTCTTTGTGCAATTTGGAAAGGAGCTCTTTAAGATCGCCCCGATATAGTTCCATCCCCTCCCTCACAGAGTCGAGCTGGCGGCTCAAAACGACCACCCTTTTGCCGGGATAGGGATCGGGCACCGTGGTGGCGACCGCGTAGGTATTACGGCCGATGATCAGCGTATCGACGCTGCTGAGAAAATCTTTGAAGCCGTAGTCGTCTCCAAAGCCGCCAACTCGATCGAGCCAATCCAGGCTGTGATCCTTCCGGGCGATGTAGCCGTCAACGCTTGCTGCAATGTAAACGGAGACAATCGGCCTCAAGCTCTACCTTTTTTGGAGCTTCATGTTGGGAGCGACAACGCCTCGCTGACCCGCGTATTGCAATTGGGGATTTTGTTCAATTTCTGTAGAGAGGCGGGTGAAAATCAGCATGGCCAAGGCGGCTTTGTGCTGAAGCACGATCTCGAAAGGACCGATATTTTTTATCTCAAGAACGACCGTCCTCGCCTCTTCGTAGTTTCCATCGACAATGCTTGAAGTACAGTGGACCGCAAGGCCAAGTCGCGCAACCGTGCTCCGCCCCTCAATATGGCACACGATGTCCCGCGGCACTTGAAAACTCTCCCAGGTGCTCCCTAAGACGAATTGGCCAGGTTTCAAAACGTATTCTCGCTGAGAAATGTCGACCTTCTCAAACTGGATCTCGTCTGAAGAGTCTAAATAGATTTTTTGGTTTTCCAGAGGAATGAGAAGCTCAGGTCCCAAGTGGAGGCGAACTCCCACGGGCCGAATGTTTTTGGGATCGCATTCAGGAAAAAATTGAATTTCCCCGCGCCCAATCAGTTCTCGGATCGATTTATCGGATAAGATCATAGCGAGGCCATGATAGACCTCGCCCCATTTTCTAACAACCGGTTCCCGACATCAGCTCGGAGGGGACCAGGTGATCCTTCTTCAAGAGATAGACTTTTTTAGGGACTACCTCAACCCAATTGGTATGGAGATCGGGCTTCGAGGTTCCTTTGGACCAGACCAGAACGCGGAAATAGGCGGCTTTCCCGGGGATTTTTACATCGACTTTCCCTGCCTGTTTGATCTTCTGGACGTTTTGCAACTCGCCGCCCGAAAGGAATGTCATGTTCTCTTGATCAACCTCTCTCGCCGAATCGGCCCATTGAATGGCCATCTTCGATCCTTTTGCAGGATGGTCGGTCTGGTTTTCGATGACGAGATTCTCGGCATATCCCGAGATGGCAAAGAGGAGAAATAGGAAGATTTTTTTCATAGGTATACTCTCTTATTCTACAATGATCCCTTCTTGAGGGACGCAAGATCCGTTCGTAGGCTGTAGCGGTTCAAGAGGGAATGTCCCCTCTTGGCAGAGCGTCATCATCTTGGAGAACGGAGCCTTCGGAATGTGGACTGTGACGTTCTTGATGACGTTGACCGCCTCAGTCACTTCAAAATCTCCGACCATGCTCAGGAACTGGTAACCATCCTCCGGCGTGAATCCTTGCGTTTTCACGAGAAAATCGATCGCGTTTTTCGCAGCCAGCTGCATGGCTTCGTAAAGGTCTGTATTCAGACCGACGATCATCCACTGATTGGCGTCTTCGATGATCGGCCAGGTGAAGGCGTCGCCCCCTTTTCTTTTGTTCCGATCGGAGACTCCCTCGGCTCTCAAATCCTTCCGGACGATGAATTGGAAGGTGATCGATTCGTACGAGGTCTCAAGAGCTGTCACGTCGATCTCCCCTGCGCTCTGCATCGCGTGGGAATCGCCCGTCCAGACAAGAGCCCCTTTTTGGAACACCGGAACGAAAAGGATCGATCCCACTTGCAGCTCGAGCTGATCGAGATTCCCCGCAAAAGGTCCTGGCGGCACCGAGTTGAACTCACCGGTCGCCGGCTGTCCCATGTGGTGTTTCAGATCGACTGGCCATCCTTTCGGCCAATCGAGCGGAGGCGCTACGGCGACGATGCCAGGAAATGGTTTGAGTTGAAGACATACGCCGTCGATGAACTCGGTCGTGTTGTTGTCCCGGTCGAGTTTGAAATACTTGATCCGAGGCTTTGTGAACTCAGTCAAAATCCCCTGAGTCGGGCTCAGAAAGTTGTAGCCGAAATCGTTGAGCTTGATGTCGAGGATCCGGATCTCCAATACATCTCCCGGCTCAGCCTCTTCGATGTAGACGGGTCCGGTCAACGAGTGCATTCCCCGCCGATTCTGGATATCGTTCGCCTTGTAAAATTTAGCGACGTCGGCCGGCGTGGTCTTATTGAACTCCATGATCTGAAGACAGCTATTCCATGTCTCCATCGCCACAGTGTCGCCCGAGTGGATCCTCACGACAGGTTTCTTGTTCAAATCGAAAAGCCCGAGGGTCACAGTCTCTGAATTCGCTGGAACCTGAAAATCTTCCCCTGAAACAGTAGAGACAAGGGCCAATGCGCAAAAGATAAAACGGTTCATCTTATCCCAATAATTGTGTCTAATTTTGTATATGAGTCGGACAAGTATTTATATGCTAGAACAAAGTCATGAGACGGAAAGTCAAAGCGCAGACGTTCGAGTGTTTTAGAGTCCGGCCCGGATTGGGGACGTAACTGATCACCGGCTGAAAGTAGACCCACTTGTTGAGCTGGGCCTGATAGTAGCCTTGAAGCATTAACTCCGAATCGCGAGGGAAGAGGCGGCGGTTGAGGCGCGACCAGGCGACGCCGACGCCGAACGAGTCGTTCGGCCGCCTTGGTACGAGGGCAAACATAGTCAAACCGCCTCCGAAAAAGAGGCTCATCGGCAACGTTTTGGAATTATTCCATCCGAATTGCCAAAATCCAGAGATGTTTCCCCCTTTTGACTTCGAATCGCGGATCCAGATGGCTTGAGAGCCGAACGTGTAAACTCCGCTGGTTCCATGCTGCGTGACAGAATCGAGGGTTAGCTTGCCGCTCTGGTACCAGCCGCCGACAGCGGCGATCCCCGGCCTTTTGCCCGCCCAGCCGTAGCCGACCTCGGCGATGGAGAAGTAGTAGCCGTTGAAATGGGGCCCCGTGAGTCCCGTTTGAACCCCTCGAGCCAAATTGCCATCATACATCCCCAGGTTGAGATAGGCCTCTTTGACAGGGGCGATCGTCACTGTGACGCCGCAGACCGAGTTGTAGTAGCCGCCGATGGCGCCCAGCAGCGTCGTGTTGACGAAGAGAGGCGTATAGATCAAACCGCTGACAGAGGGGATGTAAGATGAAATGGTGTCGGTGGGGACCGGCTTCGACACGTTGTTGAAGTGATAGATCGGAACCGTTTTCCCGATCCGGATGCTCATTTTCTTGTCGAACAATTCCTGGTAGAGCCAAAGCTGATAGAGCTCCGATCGGTTCAAGGGGGGATCTCCCGTGATGCTGTTGTAGCCTTGAGCAATCCCTGCATCGGCATTCGTCGCTTGCCCGTTGAATTGGAGGAACTCGGTCCCAAAAAGGGCCCCTTTCCAGCCGATTGATGTGTCCAGATTGATCGAAAGATCCAAAATCAGCAGGCTGTTGCCAGTCCATCGGCTTCCGCTCACTCCGCTCAAAACCGGATCGGCATCCCCCATCCAGAGTCCGGCGAGCCTCACTCCGGTGCTCTTCTTGATTTGGAGCAATTCCCCGAGATCGCCCGTCCCGATGAGGACGTTGACGGCGCCAGGGTTACCGCTGACCCCGTACGTCGGCTCCTCATCATCGGCCCACAATAAGGCGCTCGCGAGACAAAAGGCTGCAATCACTCTACGCATAAACTCAACGCAATTGGGAAGAGATGTCTAAAGGGATCTCTTCTCCTCCCATTTTCACACTGACAATCGCCGACGCATCGAGATCGAACTGATTGAGATCGACAAACTGGATCCTCTGGTCGTCGTAGGACCTGAAGTAATACCGCAATGCTTTCGGATCTTTCACAGAGGTCACCGAAGTGGAATCGTAGGAGATTTTCTTCTGCATCTTTTGTCGAACGGCGCCGAGAGGGATGTCGAATTGGTTGAGAAGATGGAACGCCTGAGAGACGAGTTTTTCTGTCGGAAGAGCTGCCATGCAAAAGAGGGCCGCCCTCACAAAGCGGGACGGCGGGGTGAAGTCACCGGGCAATCCAACCATTCCCGATCCCTGTCCAAAAGGGGCCAGTTTCACCCCTTTCATCTCCTTTGGATCCGCATTGTAAGGAGAGAGATTTAAGTAATTGCGCAAATTCGTCATGTGCCAATCGAAAGTCGGCGAATTGGTGAAGACGCCGAGCGGATTTTCGTAGGTGGCTAAACTCCCCCCGATCGGCTCGATCACGAGGCTTTTTCCCGATCGGTCATAGACAATGTAGTGCATCGGCGGCGGCGCCTCGCCCCAGCCTGGCACGACGGTCGGGGCAATGAAGACCGATTTGATCCCCGCTCTCACCTCTTCAATCGTTGCAAATTGGGTTAAAATCCAGTGGGTAAACTCAACCGGAGAGAGGGCTCTCGACTGATTTGAGGGTGTGATGGCCGCATACTGGGCGTAGCCGGGGAAATAAAACGCCGCGGCGACAAGCCCCATCTCGTTCATCCCATCCATGACCACCGGCTCATCGAAGCAATAGCCGCCGACCAGGGCGTATTTCGAGGTGTACTTGAGTCCGCTGCCGCCCGGGACGCTTCCCACAAATGGGACATTCCTCGGGATCACCGCGACGCTAATGTCGAGATTCACTCCAAATTCGACCGTCCGTCCCGAGACAACTTCATTGCTTGGGGATTTTAGAAGCAGTCCGGTACAAGCGATCGCTTGAGACAAAAACGCGAGCCAAATCAAGATCCCCTCTCTCTTTTTTTGAGATATAGCAAAAGCTCTGGTTTTTTAAAATCTAACAGCAATGCAGGAGATTTCAATCAAGCTGTCCATCGGGAGGCGGGCCACCTGCATCAGCTGGCGGGCCGGCTTGACCGGATAGGAAAATTTTTCGGCATAGATCGCGTTGATCGTTTGGAAATGGGCGATGTCCTTTACGTAGATCTCGACCTTGACGACCCGATCGAATCCGATCCCGGCCGCCTTCAGTATAGCTTCGATATTGGCCAAAACTTGCCGCGTTTGTCCTTCGATCGCCGTCTCGGCGATTTTTCCAGCCTGCGGGTCTATCGGGATCTGACCCGAGACAAAGAGGAGCCGATCGAAACCGACCGCCTGCGAATAGGGGCCGATTGCTTTCGGAGCATTTTCTGTTTCAATTTTTTCAAGCATGGTTCAACTCAAACAATACAATTATTCAAAAGCTAAGGGCAGGTGGGGCAAGGGCCGCCCAGGTCGTTGAAGTCAGACGCTGAGGGGACGAACATCAAGGTTCCCAAGTTCCCCGTGCCAAAATTGTAGTTGAATGTGGTGGCAGGGGCCATTGTTGGGTTGTAGAATGCGTAATTATCGGGGGGCAAAGCACCGGCGCCATGGTTATTTTGGAGCTGTATGCACATCGTGCCAGAGCCGCCGAAGGCTTGTGAATCGAGGCCGAAAATCCCTTGAGGAGTGTTGCCGCTGACACCGTTGTTGTTGAAAATGACATTCAAGTTACCCGTTCCTAAAATTGCGGCACCCATACCTCCTCCAAGTCCTGGAATCGGAAGCGAAGGATTGATTCCAAGGCAGTTGGTGACTGTATTGTTTTGGACTGTGCCGCTTTGGCAGACGGAAGACTGATTCGTTAAAACGATCCCGGCAAAGGCTCCGTTATTCCCCTCGATCGTGTTCCCTTCGATGACAGTTATCAGTTTGCCTGTTGCGAAGGGAACAGTTACAACCCCGATTTCGTTCTGCTGAACAGTACCCAAAGAGATCGTATTGTTGGATACATTCATATACAGATCGTTGGTTGATGCATCGAAGAGGGTAATTGCATTCCCTTCAACGCCTGTGATGGTGTTGTTCGATATGATTGCAGGAGCTAAAGCCGTTCCGACAGTGGACGTATCGCTTCCGCTCAAACCGATGCCGCCCTGTTGGAAGTTAGCAAACGGTGTTAGCTGGGGCGCGAATGTAACCGTGTTGTTCGAGATAGCCACGCCCGTTAAAGGGCAGGTTCCCCCAGCGCTGACTGAAATTCCGTTCGGACCCGTATTATTGGCATAATTCGAGGAGATGAAAGTAATGCGGTTATTTGTGACAGAAAGTCCGCTCATTGTGCTCGTGTCGTTTGCATACGTTTGGATTCCTGTCGGGCCTGTTCCACTTTGATAAGTAGTTACGGCGACATTCAACGTATTGTTATTGATGACCACATTCGACATGGCCGAGCTGTTGCTAATTCCAATTGAAATACCTTGCGGAGTTCCGCTTGTATCGTATGTCTGCGAGCTTGTCCACGTGTTGTTAGAAATCGTCGGGTTATTGATAATGCTATTGTTATTTCCCCCCACCTGAATGCCAATCGGGCTCGAACTCGCGATGCCATTGCCGGAAGTGATCGTATTCCCTGTGATGATCAGATCGCAATGATGCCCTTGGGAAGGGAACGATTGGATCGCGCCATTGGTATGACCCGTGCAGACATTATTTGTGATCGTATAGCTGCTATCAATCGGAGCTCCAATGGTATTTCCACCAGCATTGATAGCTGTTGTAGGTGATGTCGTGGAGTTGGCAGAGATCGTATTCCCATCTACGATCGCCGTAATGGAGCTGGTATCCGAGGCGAATAGGTTGACTCCCTGATTTGAATGGCCGCTGATGATATTCTGGTTGTCGATCGTAACCGTTACTTGGCTCGCACCGCTCGATCCGACCTGCACTCCATTCGGGAACGATCCTCCCGGCGTGACTGTGGGACCGTTCAGCCTATTACCTGAAACGGTGAGATCGACTACGGCATTTGTATTTGGAAAACATTGAATATTCCCATTGCCATGCCCAGAGCAAGTGTTGTTTGTAATCACAAACGTAGAAGTCAGCGCCGCAGAATTGCCGGCGCCAACCTGGATGCCTGAAGTATTAGCAAGATCGGGAACTATGACCGTATTGCTATCGATCGTGGCTAAAGTAATGACTGCAGTGCTGTTTACAAATAGATTGATCCCCTGGCTCGCGTGATTGTTGAGGGTATTGTGGTTGATATTGAAAAAGAGAGTAGAGGAGTCATTCCCGCTAAACTGGATGCCGTTCGGGAACGAACCGCCCGGGACTACGCTCGGTCCCGTGAGCATATTGTTGGCAACCGTCAAGGAGAGATTTCCCGAAGAGCTGGGGAACCCGCTAATATCTGCGGCGAGGTGCTCTGTGCAAGTATTTGAGGTGACTGAACCCGTGATCGTAGAAGTATCGGTCGGATTGAATTGAAGGCCGTTATTCCCTGGCGTCGCCAATCCGGTCACCGTATTTCCTGAGACCGCAACCTGAAGGAATGCGCTCCCTGAAGTATTGCACTGCAAACCAGTGGCCG
Organism: Verrucomicrobiota bacterium; assembly: GCA_018239895.1. GTDB lineage: Bacteria > Chlamydiota > Chlamydiia > Chlamydiales > SM23-39 > SZAS-17. The sequence continues at coordinate 6,046 of JAFEGL010000039.1, read as the reverse complement.
TTTGGTTGAGGAACTGGTTATTGCTCACCGTTAGCGAAGAGGCTCCCGAAGCATTTGTAGTCAGGAAAAGCCCATTCGTACCAACCACGGTAGGATCGGTTGAAATGAAGTTATTGGAGAGGGTAAAATTGTGACCGCCTGTTCCGCCCCAGCCAAAGTTCATCCCATTGCCCGTATAACCAGAGAGGGTGTTTTGGCTGACAAGAGAATTGGCCAATATCACCCCATTCGAGGTGAAAAGATCGATCCCGTTGGTCCCAGCAACCCCCGGCGCCGGAGAAAGCGAATTGCCCTCGAAATCCAGAGTGGCGGTCGAAGTGCCCGAGTAGTTGAGAGTGATGGCTCGGTTCGCGTGGTTGGAGAACGTGTTATTCAGAAGCGTTAAAGTCGATGCGTTGCTCCCCGCATCTGATAAATTTACCCCATTAGAACCGGTGTCTGCCGGATCCATGATGAATTGGTTGTTTTGAACCAAAAGTGTTCCAAAGCAATCGTTGAATGCAATGTTGTTCATCCCCGCGGTTACAGTTGTACTGTAAGTGTTGTTCTTGAATGTGAGAGAATCGATCGCATTAGCTACCACAGTAGTGCCGGCATTGAGAACGAAAAGATTAAAGCCGGAGACCACGTTTTGATTTGCTACCGTGATCATTGTGCCGCCCATCGTATTTTCAATATTCGGAGACAGAGTGGATTGAGCAGGAATCGTGATGGTTCCAACAGTAGTCGCAACGGTTTGGTCAAATCCAGAGCCCAAGAAGTACTGCCCGTCAAGCAGCGTGATGTTGTCGACATCGTAGGGAGTATTGTCCCCCGGGTAAACATAGATGGCATCATCTGTCTGTGCGACAGCCAGAGCCTCCTGGATTGTCGGGAATGGACTTTCAAACGTCCCATCCGAATGGCTCGTATTGTCAACAAACCAGAAAATGTATGGCGCTCCAGTCGCCGGGTTGATTGCCACCTCGACCGGTCCATCAGTCGCTGTCGCCAAGATTTTTCGATGGGTGTCTACAACGACGATCTCGTTCCGGTTGCTCCCCCGAGTCAGCCTAGAATTGAAAAACTTAGGGATTTTGCATGGCTGTTCTTTCCTGCAATTTTCGAAGTTTCTCGGGCCGAAAGGGATCGAAATCCCAATAGAACCTTGCCCGCGTAAATGGAAGAGATTGTCGTAAGAGCCCGTGCCGCTGACGGTCAAGTAATCCGATATCCGGATCGTGATATTCGCCTCTCCCCCCGCGGCATACTTCTTGTAGTAGCCTTCGTAGAAATAGGGGCCGATCCCCAGATCAATGGCCATGAGCCCCTTTTCGATGGCTCGCACTACGAATTTCGTGTCGAGCCCTTTGAAGGCGAACTCCCGTTTCGCTGCAAGACCTTGCGATCCCGAGAGGGTGATGAACATCTGGTTCCCCTGGAAAAACGCAAAGCTGGGAATTGTTGGGACCCCCTCGATCAACGGGTCATAGAAGGCGCTCTTTTTCTTGCCGACGGGCAAATAGCCGTTGACGTTGATGCTCCAAAACGAGCCGATGACCTCTAACCCTGCACCCCATTGATTGTAGTGAAACTCGTGGGTGTTCCGGTAATCGTAGTAGCTATTGATCCCCCAGGCGATCGAATTCGTCAAATAGCGGAGTCCCAGCCCAGTATTGGCTGCGAACTTCCCGTTATTGAATACGTGGCCTCGCAGATCCAAAAACGGAGCGACCCCGCCGACGCAATGGCCTGGCGACAAAAAGCCCTCGAGCGTCGTGTAGCCTCTGTGATAGCCAATCCCCTCGCCTTGCGAGTGCCTCACCCCGATCTGCATTGAGTGGGATCCTAAATCGCACTTAGTGTCCTCGCTCCAGGGCGGCTCGAATTCTTCCGATTCCGTTACATAGCTTGTTTCTTTTCGGACGGGCTTCGATCTCGCAACGAGAGAATCATCTCCGAAAACAGACGCCGAGAGCAAAGTGAGAGGGAAAAGTGAATAGAGTGTAAAGTTTCTCAATCTCATACAAATTTTCCAGATACATATTATTAATGGAGAAGATGAGAATTGGCTTCATCGTAACACTGAAAAAAATATTTATCAATCTATTAAAAAATCAGAGACTTTGCTAATATTTTTCCCCACTTATGACTCCATTATTATCCAAAGTTTGTCCCTGTTTTTTCCCTGAACAAATCGAACCAGCCCGCCCGCTGGAAGAGATCGAACAATCGCTCCTTTCCCAAGAAGCAAGCGACGCTCCAGTTCCCGATTGGGATGGTTTCATAGATTGGGCTCAACGGCAACAGGGAACCGTCAATCCGTTCGTTCTTCTTTTCGGAAATAAGCTCCCGGCAGGCGACGCATTGGATCTGGGCAGTGGAACTGGGGACAATGTGAAGTTGCTGCTCGGCAGCCGATGGTCGGTGACCGCGGTCGATGCAAATCAAAAAGCAATCGAAGTTTTGAAACGGATCCAATCTCCCAAACTTAATGTAATCCATTCGACTCTCGAGGAATTCCAGACCGATAAAAAATTCAGCCTCATCCTCGCGTTCAACGTCCTCGGATTTTGCACAGCCGATAAGATCAAAGAAATATGGGGCCGGATCTACGACGCGCTCCCTAAAAACGGCCACGTCATCTGCAGTTTTCCCACTCTAGGGCGAAGCGCCTATTCAAAATGGGCTCTCAACAGAGAAGAGATCCAACAGTTCTTCATCGAAAAGCGATTCAAGATCGTCGAAGAGATCAAGCTAAACGACCCCTTCACAGCCCACCCGCTCGTCTTCGTCCTGAAAAAAATTTAGATCCTCTCAAATCTGGCTGACATCCTCGATAACAGCGCTGCCCGAACCATCGGATTGGCTTTTTCGGGCGATCCTACATCGAAAGGGGGAGCCGGATCGTATTCGATGGCGAGTTGAATCGCCTGAGCAAACAACTTCCCCTCCACCTTCGCCGCCAAGACAAGAGCCATATCGATCCCCGCCGAGACACCTGCTGCGGTGATCAGTTTGCCATCCTCGACGACCCGCTCTTTCACTGGCGTCGCCTTCCAATCCTTCAGCCGATCGAAGGTCGCCCAGTGGGTCGTCGCCTTCACGCCAGCCAAAACTCCCGCCGCGCCCAAAATCAAACTCCCCGTGCAAACCGAGGTGGTCCACTTGGTTTTTTCATGGATCTTCCGAATCCATTCCAACACTTCTGGGTACTGCCGCAAAGTCGCCGCGTTCCCTGCGCCAGGCACAAGGAGAATATCGACCTCAGGAACTTCCTCGATCGAAAGGTCGGCCGTCAGCACCAACCCCGAATCGGTCTGAATAGCACCCGCCTTCCGAGCTACCCGGTATACTTCTGCTCCAGGTATCCGGCACAAAATTTCATGGGGACCTACCGCGTCGAGCGCCGTCATCCCCTCGTAAAAAAGAAATGCAATTTTCATATTGGCAAACAAGACTATCGAAAAAAGAATTTGTCGGGAAGTTTTTTTGAGTTGGAAAATTCCGCTTCACCGCAGTATAATAACATATCAATAAAAATTAAGATGTTTATTGACATGATTATTTTAATATCAATTGCATCTATCGCTGCAATTATGATCTTTTACGAAGCCAAACGCTCAGGAAGATCTTGGCCTGAAGTGAGAGGTTGGTGGCTTAGAGCCGCGCTGTTGAATGGCGCACAGGTGGGCGCCGTCTTTTTGGCTGGCCTCAGCTGGGATAAATGGTTATTGAAATATCAGCCGTGGGCCCTTTCCAATTTAGGAAATTACACCGGCGGACTTTTGGGCTACTTAGCCATCACATTTTTCTTTTACTGGTGGCATAGACTTAGACACAAAAGCGACTTCCTCTGGCGCTGGTTCCACCAGATCCACCACAGCCCCAAACGGCTCGAAATCATCACCGCCTTTTATAAGCACCCGTTTGAATTGATCGCCGACAGCGTCCTTTGCAGCATCATCCTCTACTCGCTCATGGGCCTCAACCCGATCGCCGCCTCCTACGCCGTGATGCTCTCTGCCCTCGCAGAGCTTTTTTATCACTGGAATGTGAAAACTCCCTACTGGCTAGGCTTTATTTTCCAAAGGCCCGAAAGCCACTGCATCCACCACCAAAACGGAGTCCACGCCTACAATTACGCCGACCTGCCGCTCTGGGACATGATTTTCGGCACCTTCCGCAATCCGAAAGAGTGGAATGACAAGTGTGGATTGGGAGAAGAAGGGGAACACCGGCTGCCTGAGATGCTATTAGGCGTCGACGTCTCGAAAAAGAAAAGGGACTCTCTCAAAAAGCCAGCCCTCTCTCTTCTCACTTTCACTCTCTTAACTTCAGTTGGCCTCCTGCAAATGGTCGGCGAAACGGCCAAAATCCCCGCGCTGAAAGGGCTCGGCATGGCCCTCAACGCTTCGCCCGCCCCCAAAGTTTTTTGCACGGCCAGTTCTCTCGAGACCTTTTCGTCCCAATTTTACATCCACTGGATCGATCTCCAAGGAGAAGAGCACTCCAAACTCCTATCGCCTGAAATCACCTCAAAGATTTACGGCCCCTACAACCGGCGCAATGTCTTCGGAGCCCTCCTCGCCTACGGACCCGTTTTGGAGGCATCCGCAACCATGAATCCTCTCTACGAAGCAATTCTTTCCTACAGCCTAACTGGAGACGCCCCCCTTCTCACAGAGCTCGGCATCGATCCCTCGAAAGTGCAAGATAAAGTCACCCTCTCGGTGGTTCCAAGACCCTCCAAAAAGGATTTGAGCCATCTAAATCTTGAAAAAGAGGTTTATCTCGAATGAAAAATCATTGGACAGGCGGACAATATAGCCTCTATCGATTTCTCTTTGGAATCTATCTCTTCATCCACTTCTTCCAACTCCTGCCGTGGACACCGGAGATTTTTTCCAATCAAGGGATGCTCCCCGACTCGTCGCTGAGCCCCCTCATAAAACTTTTCCCCAATATTTTGGCTCTCAGCGACGCCCCTGCCGTCCCCATTTGCATGGCCCTTTTCGGCATCGGCGCCTCGCTCTTCTTCATGATCGGAAAATGGGACAAGCCGGCAGCGGCCCTCCTCTGGTACATTCTCGCCTGCTTCTTAGGCCGCAATCCCCTCATTTCAAATCCGTCGCTCCCCTTCGTCGGCTGGCTCCTCATCGCCCACCTCTTCATCCCGAAAGCCCCCTACGGTTCACTCGCTGCCAAAGATCGACTCGACCCGAGAGGAAACTGGCAAATGCCCCCCGCCATCTTCCTCGCTTCTTGGTGGGTGATGTCGATTGCCTACTCTTACAGCGGCCTCTTGAAACTCTCCAGCCCCTCCTGGATTGATGGGACAGCCTTTGCTTATCTCCTGGAAAACCCCCTCGTCCGGTGCAATTGGGTCCGAGAAATGCTTTTCGGCTCGCCCCCCTTCCTCTTAAAATGGATGACTTGGGGCGCCCTCGCCCTCGAGATCGGTTTCGTCCTTTTTGCCCTCATCAAGCAGACACGCCTTTGGATCTGGGGCTCCATGCTCGCCATGCATTTTGGCCTCCTCATGCTCATCGACTTCGCCGACTTGACCTGGGGGATGATTTTCCTCCACTTCTTCACCTTCAACCCTTCCTGGGTGAAGCCTCGCCAAGAAAAGCTCGAAGTCTACTACGATGGCTCCTGCGGCTTTTGCCACTCATTCATCCGGTTCATCCTTTCAGAAAACATCCATCGGGTCCCCTTCCGGTTCGCCCCGCTGCAAGAGCGCTTTTCCACCATCCCGGACAGCATCGTCGTGCAGGAAAATGGGCAGCTCTACTACAAATCCAAAGCCGTCTTCAAAATCCTCGCCTCCCTCGGAGGCCTCTGGAGAATCCTTTCGCTCCTCCTCTCTCTTCTGCCGATACGCCTCTCCGACACCGTCTACGACCTAATCGCCCGGATACGCCACCGGCTCTTCGCCAAACCAAAAGATCTCTGCCCCATCATCCCGCAAGACCTTCGCATATATTTTGAATAAGAACCTATCCCAGCAATAAGTTTCAGTCGATTTTCGGGTTCTTTTGAGCCGATTTTCGATTCAAAATTG
>JAFEGL010000038.1 GCA_018239895.1 Verrucomicrobiota bacterium | reverse complement strand
CCGCCTGAACCCCGCCGCCGGGGACATACTTGAAATGTAGGACCCGGCGGCGGGGGCGCAAAATGGCTTGAAAGGGCCGTTTTCCCAAGGCCGGGAATTTTGAGAGTCGCCTCTATAGGTTAAGCTCATCTGAACTTTGATCAGCGCAGAGGGAAGAATGAGCATAGAGAGCTCACAGAGAAAATAATTAAAGAAAGTCGAGAGAAAAATTGAGATAGATCGGGACCCTGCCCGGAGTGAGAGAGGTACCTTCGAGCTTTGGATGCATCGTAGTTGAGAATTGAGACCAGTTTAGCCAACCTCCTTCCCTCCGGGCAGGGTCCCGATCTATCTCTATTTTTCTCTGCGACCTCTCTATACTCATTCTTCCCTCTGCGCTGATCACAGTTCATGCCGCTAAATATCCGGAGAGCCTTGCTTCGCAAGTTCCGCTCTTTTCCTGCAAAAGCAGGAAAAGACCGTCTATAGCTTTCTATCTGGGGTGCGGGACGGAGCCCTGCACGCCAGATAGAAAGCTATAAACTATAGGGCGCTGCCGAAGGCGGCGCCCCAAAAACTACTCGCCGATGCGCTCGTCGAGGGATTGCATGAGTGCTTCGGTGCGGAGCACGTCGAATTGCTCGAGCATCTCGACCCGGTTGCGGATCTCGTCCGGGAGGCGGAGATATTGCTCGTCCGCTGTGGGGCGGCCGTAGAAATAGCTCTCGGCACACTGCGCCTGAGAAAGGAGCGAGTGGATGTAAAGCTGGATGCCGCAGGCGAGCTTCTCTGGAGTAGCTCCGTAGCCGACGTACTTGAAGACCTCGTCCTGCTGGCGAGCCGATAGTTTGTTGAACGGCTCGAAGGAATCCGTGGCTGCCATCTCGTTCCCGATGTGGGTCAAGTAGTGGGTCATGTTGAATTGGAATGAGTCCCGCTCCAGCTCATCAAGCTGAGGGAAAACAAAGACGAACCGGAGGTGCTCGATCTCTCGCTGCGAGCGCTCGATTTGATCGCGCAACCGGTGGGTCGAAGGGGTCGATAGGAGAAGGTTTTCTATCCTTTTCTCCAATTCGATGATCCGCTCGGCCGCCTCTTCGAAGGTAAGGAGAGGCATCTGGAGTCGGAGCGAGTCGACGTCGGAGGAGATCCGATAGATGTCTTGCGAAAGCAAAACTTCTCGCCCTACGAGAGAGGCTCTTCTGAGCTCGATCTGCTCGAAAAGAGAGAGGGCCAGACCGCTGGTTTTGTCGGAGGAACTGAGCATCAGCTCTCCGAGACAAGCTTCGGCCTCGTGAACTTCCAGCAAACTTAAATTTTTACTTAATAGCGTTTTTTCCACATTGGCCAATAGGCTCCATTCTGAAGGCAACTCCATACTCCCACCTTTGTTATTACGTTTTTATTACAAAAATACAAATGAACATCTGTTTATTATACTAAAACTAGAATAAAACCACAATTAAGAATCTTTACTTTAAATTAAAAGAACGCTGGACGCAGGCTTCTAAAGAGGCTCCAGAGAAGTAGTTTCCTGCGAGGGAGAGATGGGGAAATTTTATTTGAACCTGCTTTTCGAAGTGGGCGATTTTTTCGGCGTGCCCTACTTCAAATTGGGGAATGGCATTTTTTGCAAGGCGGGCTTCGATAAAATCGGGGGCGATTTTGATCTCGAGATGTTTTTGGAGCGCGTCGAGGGCGGTTCGGATCGGATCGGCTGACTCGGCTCGGATCATCGCTGTGAGCCGCGTCGTCTCCTCTTCGCCAAAAAGATCTGAATCCCACACCATCCCCAAAAGAGGTTGATTCTCTGTTGAGGGGACGAGATAACCGAACCCTTTTTGTTTGAGGTGCTTTTTGGTAAATCCGAGATGGACAACCCAGAGCGAGCGGTAGGGAAGATCGAGGGGGATGTTCGTTAGGCGGCTGATCTCGTAAGCAGGTAGAGCCGATATGATCCGATCGGCCGCAAGGTCATCGAGCGAGTGAACTTCAAAGTTCGTGACAATCTTGATTGGAAGCTGGCGCTTCAATTCGGAGATGAGCCGCTCGAGTCCCCCTTCGAGAGTGAAGAGGCCGGCGGGCCCTTTTTTTCTTTTGTGCCAGCCTCGAAAAAGTGAGCCCTCTTTTTGTTCCCAATCCCAGAGAGTTGGAAAACAGGAGCGGATCGAGAGGCGGTGAATATCCCCCGCATAGACTCCGAGGGTCATCGGATCGAAAAAAAGCTCTGCAGCCCGTTTGCCAAAACGTCTAGAGGCAAAGGAGGCGATCGACTCATCGTCTTGTTGGGACCGTTTGGCAAAGAGATCGCGCGCGATGGCGCAAAGCATCGACGGCCAATAGGAGCCGATCGGGCGCAGCTTGCCTTGTCTCCAAAGATACCGCTTACCGCCCGATGAAGAGATCGTTTTAAGCCCTAATTCATCGATGAGTTGGAGGAGATAGGGCGATCGGGAGCGGGCCAGTGTGCGGGGGCCCCTTTCAAAGGTAAAACCCCGCGAGGTGTTCGTCTCGATCCAGCCTCCAAGACGCGGCCCCTTCTCATACAGGACAATGTTGGCCTGAGGTTCTTTTTTCAAGAGATACCAGGCTGCGCTTAAACCCGAAATCCCTCCACCCAAGATCGCCGTTTTCACCATTTCACCGTCGGCGGCATCGAACACAGAATCGCTTCAGAATTCCCCCCGGTCATGAGACCGAACCGGGTGCCCCGATCGTAGGCTAAATTGAATTCGGCATACCGGCCGCGCCAATAGAGGTGCTTTTCCTTCAGAGCCTCATCGTAAGGCCACGAGATCCGCTTGGCCAGGATTTGTCCGTACGCCAGGGCCGCGTATTGGCCTACATTGAGCAAAAACGTCAAGTCCTTCTCACTTTCGAACGGGACAAAATCGAAAAAAATGCCTCCGACGCCCCGATTTTCTTTTCGATGGGGAATATAAAAATAGTCATCGGCCCATTTTTTATATTTCTCGTAATCGGTGACCGATGGGCAAGCCCTCTTCATCGATTCATGAAAAAGAGCTGTATCCTCTTCGAAGAAAACCATCGGGGTTAAATCGGCCCCTCCGCCGATCCACTTGGCTTTGCCATCTACTTGGACAGAGCGGATGTTGAGATGCATGATGGGGGCGTTCGGATTTCTCGGGTGGGAGATGAGAGAGACGCCGCCCGCCGCGAATGGCTTGCCTGCATACTCCCCTTCCAAGGCCGGGTATTTCGGGCCATAGACGAGGCTCATATTTACGGCCGACTTTTCCAAGATTTGCTCCCGGATGACCGTCATGATCCCGCCTCCGAAAAGACTTTTATCGGGGTGCTGCTCTTGAGCATTCCACCCTTTCTGAACACACGCCTCTTTCCCCTCGATCGTATGGAATAGCGCTTTGTGGAGATTCCGGATGTAGAGAAAAACCCGGATCAATTCTTCGGGAAAGGGAGCTTTTGTTTTCCAGATCGGATCTTGGAGATCGGGATCGCTCATTTCGTGGGAGAGAGCCTCTTCAAGTGATAGGATTTCCGTAGCGATCATCTCTTAAAATTCCTCACTGTTTCGATCAGAGTGCGGACCGACTCGACGGGCGTTCCCGGTTTTACGCCGTGCCCCAAATTGACGATGAAGGCAGGGTCTCCCCGCATCGACTCGAGCAGCGCCTCCGTCTTCTCCTGAACCACCTCAGACGGCGCGAACAACAGATCGGGATCTAAATTGCCCTGCAAGACGGCCTTCGATTTTTTCCGGAGCGCACCCACAGGCACTTGCCAATCGACGCTGATCGCAGCAGGCAAAGCTGCCTCGATCGTCTCAACGCGGAACGAATTGCCGCGAGCAAAGACGATCCCCGGCACACCTACGCTTGCCAGAAGTTTTTTCCAGTACGGGATGCACACTTGTTTGAACTGCTCCTCAGATAAGACATGGGCCCACGAATCGAAAATCTGGATCGCCGACGCCCCCGCTTCGACCTGCATCTGCAAATAGTCGCAGCTTGCATCGGTAATTTGATCCAGCAGCCTGCAAAAGCTCGCCGGATCTCGGTAGAGCCACTGCTTTGTCTTCGGCAAATCGGAGCCTGAGTGTTTTTCAATCAGGTAGCTCGCCACTGTAAACGGCCCGCCGCAAAAACCGATCAGCGGCACATCTCCTTTCAGCAAGGAAACGGTCTCTCCAATCGGCGCCAGAACGGATCTGACATCTAAACGGGGCAAATCTGACGCTCCGTTCCACATCGGCTCTAAAATGGGCCCCTCATTGAAATCGAGCTTGAAACCCAAAGCGAGAGAGATCACTGTGATATCTGAAAACAAGATCGCCGCATCGACGCCGAGCTGCTCAACTGGCATCCGGGTCACTTCAGCGGCGAGTTTGGGCGTAAAAAAAAGCTCGCGGAGAGTATGCTTTCTCCTCAATGCCTGATAATCGGGAAGGTACCGTCCAGCTTGGCGCATGAGCCAGACTGGAGGTCGATCCTGATTTTGCCGCTGAAGAGCTTGGAGCAGAAGAGAATTGGGCATCCGGCGTAGAATAGCAAATGTTCTTTTTCAAGAAAACAGCCCTTTCTCCAAAAAAAGGAAAAACAATGGCATCTGAAATTAGATCGTATAATTTTTTAATCGTAGAGGATCAACCTTTCTATGTCCAAATGATCAAACCTCAACTCGACGCAATCGCCGAAAAAGTAAAAGCCCAGTGGAATATAAGCCTGAAATTTATCTACACCAATACTGGGGCCGATGCGATCAATGCCTTACAAGGAAAAGAATTCAACCAGTTTAACCCAGACTTGTATTTTGTTCCTGAAGCAGCGTCGATCCAAACCGAGCCAACCGAATTTACTTTCGCCATCGTCGACAACATGATTATAGGAAATATTGAAGGGAAACATATCCCCAAATTAAGCGGCAACGAAAACGTCACCTACGCCTTTCATAGCTCCAGCCCCATGGACACAGACAAACTCCTCAAAAAAGGGTTTATCTACCAACTTAGAAAAGGGGTGATGGCCAACGTCATGCACATGGTTGCTGTGACCCTCCAATTGAAGTAACCCTCATAGAAGTTCTCTTTCAAGAATACATCCTTTTGTGCGAAAATATCCTGCCCAAAAAAAGGAAATAAACAATGGCATTCCCAATCAAAACATATAATTTTTTAATTGTTGAAAATAACCATTCCGAAGTTCACAAGATAAGGCCCCAGTTGGATGCAATCGCTCGAAAGGTAAAATGGCAGTGGAACATCAGGCTGAGATACACTTACGTCCGCACGGGAGCAGATGCGCTCAACGCCCTGCAAGGAAGAGCTTTTAATCGGATCAATCCTACGTCTGATTTGCCTCGCCCCATTTATACAAGATCGACAGAATATGCAATCGCTCTCGTCAGCGATATTCAAGAAAATGAGTTGTCAGGAGCAGACATCCCCAATCTAAGCGGCAATCAAAAAGTCTGTTATGCTTTTCAAGCCACAAAACCGGTGGCCCCGTCCGTTTTGCTCGAACGAGGATTCATCTACCAATTTAAAAAAGATAATCTTCAGCACATCACCCACATGATCCCGACTGTCCTTGGATTAAGACAAGCCGCATCATGAGTGCTTTTCGTGGGCGATGAGACGCTCCACGACAGCATCGACCGTGAAGCCAAATTCCTGCGCTAGTTCAGGCGCAGGAGCCGATTCACCGAACCGCTCCATGCAAATCGTCACGCCGTGCCGCCCCACATACTTGTGCCAGCCGAAATCGGCCGCAGCCTCAATCGCCGCACGCACACCCAAATCCCCTTCGACAACCGACTGCTTGTAGCTATCGGGCTGTTTGTCGAAAAGGGCCCAGCAAGGCATCGAGACCACTCGCACCCGTTTTCCTAACTTCTCCAACCGCTCTGCCGCTTCAATCGCAAGAGACAATTCAGATCCCGTAGAAAAGATAGTGAAGTTTGGAGCGCCCCCTTGCTCTTTCTTTACAATATAGGCGCCGCGCCCCATCCCTTCTGCGTAAGGGATTTTCGTGTGGTCTAACTCTGGCAAATTCTGTCTCGACAAGACGATCGCAGTCGGCCCCTTGTACCTCAATGCTGCGAGCCACGCCATTTTCACTTCATTGGCATCGGCTGGGCGGATCACATGCAAATTCGGGATCGCTCTTAGCGAAGCGAGCTGTTCGATCGACTGATGCGTCGGTCCATCTTCGCCCAAGAAGATCGAATCGTGGGTGAATTGGTAGATCGTGTGGTAATGGGATAACGAAGCCAAGCGGATCGAGTTTCTCATGTAATCGGAGAACGTCAAAAAGGTACCGCAATAAGGGGTAATCATCCCCGTCAAAGATAAGCCGTTAGCGGCCGCTCCCATCGCGAACTCTCGAACGCCATACTTGATGTTCCGTCCGGAGAAATTGCCCGGTGCAATGAGAGGAAAATCCTTCATCATCGTCATATCGGAACCCGAAAGGTCGGCCGAGCCCCCATAAACCTGAGGCAGCACCTTGCCAATTGTCTGCAAAACATTGTGGGAAGCGGACCGGCTCGCGATTGGCGATTTGATCTCCACTTTCCACAGCGTCTCTTCTAAATCATCCGGCAGATGCTGCGACTGCATCTTTTCATATTCTTTGGCCAAATCGGGGTATGCGTGGGCCCATCTTTTGAACATCTCATTCCAAGCCGACTCCAGCGCCGCATCCTTCCCGATCTTCTGCTCAAAGAAAGTCCGAACCGACTGCGACACATAAAACTCTTCCTTCGGAAGTCCCAGAGCCTCTTTCGACGCGGCGACCTCTTCAGGTCCGAGCGGAGAGCCGTGGACCTTATGCGTGCCCGCTTTATGAGGCGATCCCTTGCCAATGACCGTTCTCAAAACAATCAAAGTCGGCTTCTCTTGCTTCTTTCTCAGCTCGCCGAAGACCGCTTCCATCCCATCCAGGTCATATCCATCCAGCTCGTAGACATCCCAATTGTAGGCCTTGTATCTCGCTTTCGTATCTTCGGAGCAGCACTCATAGAGCGGCCCATCCAAACAGATGTTATTCGCGTCGTAGATCAGCACCAAGTTATTCAACTGCAGATGGCCTGCGAGAGACGAAGCCTCGGACGAGATCCCCTCCATGATGCAACCGTCGCCGGCGACGGCAAAAACCTTTCCTGTAAAAAGCGGATACTCATCCCGATTGAACTTGGCCGCCAGGATTTTCATCCCGAGCGCCATCCCCACCGCGTTGCCGACGCCCTGGCCCAGCGGCCCCGTCGTCGCCTCGACCCCGTCGGTCATCCCGTACTCGGGATGCCCCGGCGTTTTCGAGTGGAGCTGTCTGAATTGCTTGATCTCATCCATCGACAGCTTGAAGCCTGCCAAATGGAGGCACGAATACAACCACATCGAGCCGTGGCCGGCTGAAAGGACCAACCGATCTCTATTGGCCCACTTCGAATTTTTCGGATTATGCTTCATATGGACGCCATACAAAAAGGCTCCCAGCTCGGCGCAACCCATGGGCATGCCTGGGTGGCCTGAATTGGCCTTTTGGACAGCCTCCATCGAGAGCTGCCGAATTGAATTGGCCACTTTGCCTAGCTGTTTCTTAAGATCGTCGTCCATAATATCCTTCAATTTCAAAGAGGCTATTTTGAGCCACAAGGCCTAATCGTTTCAAGGAGATTGTCTACGCACCCTTCAAAATATTTTCTTCCGATAGAACAAAAAATTTGACTGCCTATCTCCTCGCCGCTAGAATCGCCCCTCTCTCAAGAACCAATTCATCGCGGGGGCAAAAAATGAAAAAATTAGTTAACACATCAAGAATCGCAATTACGACAGCCTGTTTGCTTTGTTGCGTTCCTCAGGACGCACTTTGCGCCTCTCTTTCGGTTGAAAGAGTGGCACTCGAGCTGGCTTCTCCTGATGCTTTTATAAACAATCACGATCCATTTTGGGACCTATCTGCAAATCTGGCTCGAGGAATACTCCCCAAGCAAGAAAGTCCATTTCTTAATTTAGCTAAAGTTATCAGTGAATCGGACGACCCGCTCTCAGCAACCAAACGATTTTTCGAACTTTTTCTCAATCACAAAGGAGCTCATTTATCTACTGCGGAGACATGCCAACTTTTAAGACAAAACGCGCATTTAATCCCAAGAGAGCACCATGACAGCCTCTATCTTGCCATCAACGCGCTCGAGAGTAGCTGCATGACCACTGCAGACGGTTCTTTTCAGAATTTAGACAGCATGACATGTTCCCTCCACTGGCCATGGAATTGGAACTGGTTTGGCCTAAACAAAAAGGATAAAAAACCAAAACATGCTTCTAAAACAAATGCATCGCCTGACTGGATAGACGTCTTTATATTTGCAATGGTTATTGCTGGAATAGTCCTTGTTTCAATCTACAGTCCTGCTGGTTTAGCCACAGCTGCAGGAGCAATTACAGAGGTGGCCAAAGTCGTATTGTCTAAATAAACTAGGGCATTATAAATGAAAAAAAACCTGCTGTTTTTATTCATCTTATTCTCTGTTTCAATCTTCAGCTATCCGTGCGTGGATATTAACTTCACTCCTTATGCAGGAGCAGAAAATATATTATTTCTTCAATCTGGATTGGGAAAGCTGGAAAATCTAGCTTATCCTACACCAAAAATTACCCTTGAAGACATAAAAAACCCGGAGCAATGTCCTCATCTTTCTTCGAGAAATAGGTGGATTCGTCAAGGACAAGCTATTCTCATCTGGGCACCAGTCAACGTATCTTGCGTGGTTACTCAACACGAAGTGTTCGGCCACGGATACAGAATACGCGATTTGGGCTCCAAGTACGCAAAAGTTGGCGGTTATAGAATGTATGTGATCGGAGGGGCGACAAAAATCCTTTCAACTAACCAATTAACTCCTAGCCAAAATTTAACCGTCCGTATTGCTGGAGTAGAAGCTGATGCAATTTTGGCAAACAAGGTGAGATTGAATTGGCTACGAGACAACTTGGTCAATCCAAGAGAGGGATTTCTCTACTTTTACTCTGCGCTGTCCCTTGTAAACTATTCATTCACAGTGAACAAAAACCCTAAGTCAGCGCCAAAAACTGGGAATGACATTAGTAATTTTCTATTTCTCCTAAACACAATTTATCCTGATTCAAAAGTAGGGTATACTAAGGTAAGGAATCTGTCCTTGCTTAGCCTACTCGACCCATTTGTCTATTACTCTATTCTCGCTCAGTGGGCGTATATCGGGCTTGCTTCCACTATTCAAGTCCCCATGTTTCAAATTAGATCAGTCAAATATCTCCCTTCCGCAAGACTTGCCCTTACCCCTTTTGGTCTTCAGGGGTTTTTCGAGAACTTTTTTGTAGTCAATTCCATCCCGACTTACCTCTATCTCAAGTGGGGCAAGAACGGAGCCAACACCTATTTCGGTTTTGGTCTAGAAAACCAAAAAATAATCATATGGAAGTCAGGCAGTCTCGGATTGCGCGCCGACTTTTGGCACGAGCCCCATGTATTGTTTCAGCAAGCAAGCTTATCTTACAACGAGTTGTACAGCCTTCCAGAGAACGCCTATATTCCCCCGCTCTATCCCAACTCCGTGCTGACGGAGAAGTTGACTGGCGGAGCGGTTACGGTAATTGGAGCCTACAATTGGAAAAAGACGCCGTTGAAGCTCTTCACTGAATTGGGGTACAAGACGGCGGGGTATTTACCCGGAGAGGCGCTTAGAGCAGCTCCCATTGTGCGCGGCGGCCTCTCGGGCTTCTTCTAACGGAGGCGCGCCGCCGCGCCAGCGGCGGCGTAATGAATCAAGATGACAGTTTTGCAGGGTCGGGGCATTTTAGAACCTTTCCATTTGATACGGTTGAATAGGCTTGATCCGCCCGATTAGGTTTATCTGGGTAGCGCAACTGAAGGAGCCCGTGACCAACCATTTGCGTTAAGAACCTGGAACGTAGGCCATCAAGACTACGATCTAAAGGCTCGGCCAGTTCCCTTCTAGTGAGCCAGCCCCCCTCGCAAAGCCTTAAAATTACCTGTTCCATTTCAGTAGGAGACAATCTTCTGTTCTTCCTATTGAAAATTAGGTGAATTACTGTAGATCTTTTTCCGGTGAGTCAAAATGATCGCCGATGCCTAATGAATCTTTAGGATCAAGAGTTAAGCGAGCAGGCGCGGCCTTTAGTCGTTTCTGAACCGCCTTAATTGGCTCAGCTGGAGGAATGTTCTCGGGGAGAGTTCCGTCGATTCTAGAGATTGCAGCTCGTACTTCTTTGCCAACTTCCTCATGAGTATCAATAGCATCTTTTTGGTTGATGATCTTTTTCTTCTTTAGTTTTTCCTTGGTTTGAGTCATCCGAAAAAGATTCGCAGCAAGTTCGGTTGTGTTCATTCGATCCATGAGCTGCTCTTTAGGAGCAATTCCTTTTCTCGTTTTAATCGCATCAGTTCCCAACCCGCCATAGAGCCCTTTGTAACCTGCATCATGGAAAATGCCGAACATCGAATTTTGAACGCCTGATTCGCGAGCCGCTCCAGACAAAGCTTTGAATTCTATTTTCGCCTGTTCTCGTGTTTCCAGTCGTTGCATGTCTGCAGCCATTTGATCCGAAATTTCCTGACGGCGAGTCTGAATAGTAAAGTATTGCTGTGCTTGCGCAATTTCGGGCTTTCTAGGATCTCCATTTTGGGCTATTAAATAACAAGCTGCGCGTGAAAGATGGTAATCCTTAACTATTTGCGTTGCGCCTTTTCCTCCAAGGATCGGTTTGTCGGCGCCGACAAAGTGATAGCTTGGATTGTTCCCAGAATGTTTGCAGGATTCGATAGCTTTCTTGATGGCGTTTTCAAACTTTCTCCACTCTGTATACCCTAGACATGGTTGCAGGTCGCGGGCACTCCAGTATTCAGAACCATGCTGGTTATATTTTTTTAGAGATTCAAAGGATAGTTTGGACGATGAAGGAATATGATCGTCAGATTGGTCCATAGGCGTACATTCCAAACGGTTTAAAAATGTTGTGCTAGAAATTATAAGTTTTTCTTTGAGCTTTTTCCAGTCAAAAATCGGCAGAAGCTAAATTTGAAGATACACTCTCAAAGCCTTATCTATGTTATCTGTTTACATTTGACTTTTGGGGGGTATTCGAATAAATTTAGGGGCTTATTTGTGAGGTAATATGCTCTCTAAGGAAATTCGCCGCGCGTTCTTAAATTATTTTAAATCCCAGGGCCACACCGTCGTCCCTTCCTCCCCCGTCATCCCCCACGACGACCCCACGCTGATGTTCATCAACGCCGGAATGAACCAGTTTAAAGATGTTTTTTTGGGCAAATCCAAGAGAGACTACACGAGAGCCACTACAACCCAAAAGTGCATCCGCGCCGGCGGCAAACACAACGACTTGGAAAACGTCGGCCACACCTCCCGCCACTGTACGTTTTTTGAGATGCTCGGCAACTTTTCGTTCGGCGACTATTTCAAGAAAGAGGCCATCGGCTACGCATGGGATGTCGTAGGCAACGTCTTTGGCTTCGATCCAGAGAGAGTCTGGGCCTCGGTCTACAAGGACGATGATGAGGCGTTCGCTTTGTGGGAAAAGTACTTGCCGTCCGATCGGATCGTCCGATTCGGCGAAAAAGAAAACTTCTGGGCCATGGGCGACACAGGCCCCTGCGGCCCCTGCTCCGAACTGCTGTTCGACCGGGGGGAAAAGTATGGCCCGGCGAGAAATCCGAAGGAGGATCTCTCGGGCGAACGGTATCTGGAATTCTGGAACCTCGTCTTCATGCAGTATTCCCGAAGCGCCGATGGGAAATTGGATCCGCTGCCAAAACAATCGATCGATACGGGGTCGGGATTGGAGCGGGTCGTCTCGCTGAGAATGGGGGTCGACTCGGTCTTCCAGACAGATATCTTGAGAAGCTTGATCGAGCGAGTCGAAGAGATCAGCGGAGTGGGGTACGATGAGACCAATACGGCGAAAGCCCCCGCGTTCCATGTCATCGCCGACCACATTCGGAGCCTTTCGTTTTCGATCGCAGATGGGGTGCAGCCGAGCAACACCGACCGGGGCTACGTCCTCCGGAAAATTTTGCGCCGCGCCGTCCGCTACGGCCGGCAGATCGGCCTCCAAAAACCGTTCTTGGCGGGAGTCCTTCCAAGGCTTGTCACCCTCATGGGCGACGATTTCCCTGAAATCAAGACGGCCGAATCGAGGATTGCAGAGATTTTAACGCTGGAAGAAGAGGCGTTCTTGAGAACTCTGCAGCGGGGCGGCCAGCTTTTAGGTCAAGTCATCGAAAGATCCCACAAGACCTCTCAAGTGATCACGGGAGAAGATGCGTTCAAGCTGAAAGATACATACGGATTCCCCGTCGAAGAGATTGTCCTCATCGCTAAGGATGAGAATCTCAGTGTAGATTTGCCCCGCTTCGATGTGCTGGAGGAAGAGGCGAAAGAGAAATCGCGCAAAGCTCACAAGACGGCAGCGCAACAGTTCGATCAGAATTTCTTCAGCGACTTTACGAAAACTCACA
Source organism: Verrucomicrobiota bacterium (assembly GCA_018239895.1). Lineage (GTDB taxonomy): Bacteria > Chlamydiota > Chlamydiia > Chlamydiales > SM23-39 > SZAS-17. The sequence continues at coordinate 6,373 of JAFEGL010000038.1, read as the reverse complement.
AGGCTTGCCACTTCGAAGGGTACCTCCATACGGCGCTCGATGCCGCTTTGATCGGAATCGTGAGCGGTGGAAGATTTGTCGATGAAGTGCAAGAGGGGCAAGAGGCAATTCTCCTTTTGGACAAAACTCCTTTTTACGCTGAGATGGGAGGCCAAGTTGGCGACACCGGAACGATCGCAAAAGGGGGAAATCTCTTCCAGGTCTACGATTGCACGTCGCCTTTCCCTGGAGTGATCGCCCATTTAGGAAAAATGGGTTCGGGCACGTTGAGAAAAGGGGATCACATCCATGTGGCGGTCGATGCGAAGCGGAGAGGCGAGATCCAAAACAACCACACCGCGACTCACCTGCTCCACTGGGCCCTGCAGAAGGTTTTAGGCGCCCACATCAAGCAAGCTGGCTCGCTGGTAGAAGACAAGCGGCTCCGGTTCGACTTCAGCCACCACAAAGCTGTATCGCAGGCTGAATTAAGACAAATCGAGGATCTGGTCAACGAGAAGATCCGAACCGATTTGCCGGTTCAGGTTTATGAGCTCTCCTACGACGAAGCGCAGAAGAGGAACGACATCAAGCAGTTCTTCGGCGAAAAATATGGCGACAGAGTCCGGGTCATCGACATAGAATTTTCCAAAGAGCTCTGCGGCGGAACCCACACTTCGCGCGTTGGGACGATCGGCCTCTTCAAGATCTCGAAAGAGAGCAGCATCGCCGCCGGCGTCCGCCGGATCGAGGCGGTCACAGGCGTCTATGCCGAGCAGCTCGTCCAGCAAGAGGAAGATTTGATCCAAGAGTCGGCCGCCCTCTTGAAGGCAACTCCGACCACAGTTTTAGAAAAACTCCAGCAGCTCGTCGACGAGAATAAAGCGCTGACGACCGAACTCAAAATGCTCCGAAAAGGGCAATTGAAACAGATCGTCGAATCGTGCCTCGCTTCGAAAGAGACGGTCGGCTCGATCTCACTGATTGCAGCGGAAGTCGCAGTTCCCTCTGAAGAGCTCAACTCGTGCGCCGAAGAGCTGATCCAACAGCTCAAGTCGGGCGTCGTCGCCCTCGGCATCACGATGGGCGAACGGTGCCAGGTCACCGTCGCTGTCAGCCCCGATTTGGTGAAGAAAAATGTGAATGCCCAGGCGCTGATCAAAGAGATCGCCCCACTGATCCAGGGCGGCGGCGGCGGGAAACAAAATCTCGCGCAAGCGGGGGGAAAAGATCCCCGCGGCATCGGCAAAGCGCTCGACAAGATCCGGCATCTGTTAGAGGATGTCAGTGTGGTCTGATCTGGCGGCTGAGCTGATTCGGAGTCCCTCGCTCGATACGCTCCAACGGGCGATCGCCAGCGGAAAGACTCTGCTGCTCGAAGGGCTTTGGGACGCCCCCAAAGCTCTGATCGCCAGCTTAGCATCGCAAGCGACCGGGCGCTCGATCCTCCTCATCACCGGCGGCATGCGGGAAGATACGCTCTTCGATGATCTTTCCCAGATCTCTCCCGATCTCGCCGTCGAATTCCCCGCCTGGGAGACTCTTCCCGGCGAAGAGATCCTCCCAAGTCCCGATATTCTCGGCAAACGGTTCGAGGCGCTCCACACTCTCATCCACAAAGCTACCCCTTCAGTCCTCTTGTGCCCACTCCCCGCGGTTCTGCAAAAAGTTTTGCCGAAGGAGGCGGTCGCTCCGATGCTCCAGACATGGAAAAAAGGGACCTCGATCCCTTTTGAATCGCTTCCAGAACTGTTGACGAACCTCGGCTACAAGCGGACGGCTGTCGTGTCGGACAAGGGGGAGTTCGCCCTCCGCGGCGGCATCCTCGACCTCTTCCCCACCGCATCTCAAGATCCATACCGGATCGAATTTTTCGGCAACGAGATCGACCAGATTAGGATCTTCGATCCGATCGGCCAAAAGTCGATCGAAAAAGCGGAAGAGGTTTTTCTCTCCCCCGCCAACGAGCTCCAGCTTCTCCAAAAAGCCTCCCGCCTTGTCTCGATCGCCGACTACTTGAAAGATCCGATTTTGATGTGGGACGATCTTTTGGCGATCGAGGATACGTATGTCGCTTTAAAAAATATGCCGGGGGCTCAGTCCCCATTTTTTTATCAGCTCGAAGATTGTTTGAAGCGGCTCAAAGGCTCCCAGCAGATCATCTGCTCTGAACATCCGATCGAAGAGCTCTCCGACGTGAAGAAGACGGCCGAGACGGTCCATTTCGAAGCGATCAACCACCGGTTCGAAGCGACCCGGGTTTTTCACACCTTCCGGCGGGTCCACGACTACTTCCAACCCGATGAGGAGACCGAAGAGGAAGTGTCTCTTCTCGACCACTTCCATCCCGACGCCAAACTCTCTCTCCTCTTCTTGAACTCCAACGAGACTGAAGAAGCCGACGTCAAAAAACGGCTCGAGGGGAAAAAACTCCCCCACGACACCCGATTTTCGATCGGATATCTTTCGTCGGGATTTGTCCTCGCCGATCTCCCCTTCGCTCTGATCCCAAATCCAGAAATCACCAAGAGAACGAGGATCCGGAGGCAGAAATGGCGCAACACCTACCACACTCCCGCAGCTGAATTCCACGAACTGAGCCCCGGCGATCTCGTCGTCCATTTCCACAGCGGAATCGGCAAATATCTCGGGATGGAAAAGCACACCAACCATCTCGGCGTCGAAAGCGAATTCCTCTCGATCGAGTACTCGGAAAATAGCAAGCTCTTCGTCCCCCTCTCGCAAGCTTACCTCGTCTCCCGATACATCGGCTCGAAAGAGGCGCCCCCCTCTTTAAGCACACTCGGGAGCAAGCGTTGGGTCAACGCCCGGACCGCCGCCCAAGCGCAAATCGTCGGCTACGCGAATGAGCTCCTGCAACTCTATGCCGAAAGAGCTGTCCATGGAGGCTTCCGCTACCCTGCCGACTCGGAATACACCATCCGCTTCGAAAAAGATTTCCCCTACGTCGAAACGCAAGATCAACTTCTCGCCATCGCCGCTCTAAAAGAAGATATGATCTCTGAAAAACCGATGGATCGGCTCATTTGCGGCGACGTCGGCTACGGAAAAACTGAAGTGGCGATGCGCGCCGCCTTCAAAGCGGTCGTCGATGGGCACAAACAGGTCGCAGTCCTCGTCCCCACGACCGTTTTGGCGATGCAGCACTACGAGACCTTTTCGCAGAGAATGGGGGGATTCCCTGTCCGGGTCGATGTCGTCTCCCGCTTCAAGACACCGAAGCAAACTCGGGAGACGTTAGACAAAGTGAGGCGAGGCGAAGTCGACATTTTGGTCGGCACCCACCGGCTCCTCTCCGAAGACATCTCCTTCAAAGATCTCGGGCTCCTCATCATCGACGAAGAGCAGCGGTTCGGCGTAAAAGCGAAAGAGCACCTCAAAAAGTTCAAAGCGAGCATCGACTGCCTCACCCTCTCTGCAACGCCGATCCCCAGAACGCTCTACATGTCTCTCGTCCAAGCGCGCGACATGTCGGTCATCAGCACACCCCCGCAAGATCGGTTGCCGATCAAAACAATCATCGCTGAAACCGACCCTGAGCTGATCCAAAACGCCCTGATGCGAGAGCTAGCGCGAGGCGGCCAAGCGTTTTACATCCACAACCGGGTCGAGTCGATCTATACCCGCGCTGAAAACATCCAAAAACTCGTCCCCTCTGCAAGGATTGGCGTCGTCCACGGGCAGATGGGGGCCGACGAAGTCGATGCCATCTTCCACCGGTTCCGCCTTGGCGAGCTAAACCTCCTTTTCGCTACGACGATCGTCGAGAACGGGATCGATGTGCCGAACGCCAATACGATTTTGATCGATCGGGCCGACACTTACGGCCTCGCCGATCTCTATCAGCTCCGCGGCCGCGTCGGCCGATGGAACCGGGCCGCCTACGCCTACTTCCTCATCCCAAAAAATGCCCGGCTGCCAGAGCAAGCTCGCAAACGGCTCAACGCCCTCGTCGAGGCGGGAGGCTACGGCGGCGGGATGAAGATCGCGATGCGAGATCTCGAGATCCGCGGAGCCGGCGACATCCTCGGCATCCAGCAATCGGGGCAAGTCTCGGCGATCGGGTTCCACCTCTACTGCAAACTTTTAAAAAGAGCGATCGAAGCGTTGAAAAACAAAAAGCCGATCACCTTCAACGAAACCAAGATGGAGTTCTCTTACGACGCCCGCCTCCCCGAAACCTACATCGAAGAGGTCTCGCTCCGGATGGAGATCTACTACCGGCTCGGCGACGCCTCCACCTTCGAAGAGATCGACGAGCTCCTCGTCGAGATGAACGATCGCTTCGGCCCTCCCCCGCCGCAAGTCATGTGGCTCTACCACCTCACCCGCGTGCGAGCGTTTGCCGCTCAACACCACTTCAGTCTCCTCAAGTTTGGGACACTCTCGTTCATCGCCGAGCAGCAGCTTGGGAAAGAGACCCGCTCCCAGACCCTCCTACTCCCCAAAAAGTTCCAGAATCCCAAAGACCTGGAAGTCCACGTCATCGCTCAAATAAAAAAACAATTTAACATCGCTTAGAATTGCCCTCCTTTGTTATACTTTTTGCAACAAAACAGATTTTTTAGGATTAAAATGAGTTTTCCATTTGGATTTCCCCCCAACCGATTCAACAATCTTTTTAACGTAATTAGCCAAATTGCGAGAGATAGCGATAGCGACCATCCGACTATCATCCGCCTCTCTCTTCTAAATCCCTTCCCTCCCTCTTCTCCGGCCAACTTTAACGCGGTCCCTTCAGAACAAGGGCTGGGCATGGGGATGTTTGACGATTTCGCTTCGAATGGGCTATTCGAAAATTTATTCGGTTCTTTGAGAAATATGTCTCGAGAAGCCAGGGAACAAGAAATTAGACAACATTTTAATATTCCCGACTCGGTTGAAGATATTTATGGCTGGCTCAGAGATAGAGAAGTAGCAGAAAAACATGAAGCGGCTAAAGCTCAAAATAGAGCGGGGGGAATCTTCCTCGCCGATCTTTTCGATGAAAAAACTGCCAGATTGTCTAATGAACAGAAAGCTGAACTTAGGGAAAAACTTGAAACCTTCGATGCCGGTCTTTTGCACGATTGGGCTGCTTGGTCTGTCGAAAAAACAATCGATTCTAAAGTCGAGCTGACGAAGCAAAATACACAAAAGTTTTTCTCTGCCGATATTAGAGCACTAAATCAGCTCAGAGGGTTGCAAATGCAAATTGCATTGTACACCAAACTCAATGAAGACACTTCTAGCTTAGAAGCTCTATTCAAAAAAGATTTAGGCATAATCGTAAACAAACTGATGACCAACGGCGACTTCATTGCCGCGATGAACCTCGCATCGGAAAGGATTTTCAAAAAAGACCCTTCAGAATCTAAGCAAGACAACTAAGGCTGAGGGATAGGAGCTGCCGTCGCATCGCCGTTGATGTTGCGATGGTAGGCTCCCTTGATCTGCTTTGACTGCATCTCGCGGGCCGCTTGGAGGATCTTGACCCCTTTTTCGACGTGATCCGCTGTATACTTGTCGTAGACCGACTGCGAACTTTGCTTGGTTTTGATCCCGTCATGGTTGAGCGGAAGATCGGAGATGAGAAGAAGGGCTCCGAGGGTAAACTTCCTTTTGTAGCTCGCGGCAAAGAGGGTCGCGCATTCCATCTCAATCCCTTGAGCCTTGGTCACTTTCAGACGATTCTTAAACTCTTCGTTGAATTCCCAAAAACGCATGTTGGTTGTGTAGGTGATGCCGATGTGGTAGTTGGCCCGCTCTTTCTCGAGCACTTCGGTCACTGCTTTTTGCATTAAAAAGTTGGCGAGAGCTGGGACTTCGAGCGGGAAGTAGAAATCGGAGGTCCCCTCGCCACGGATCGAGGCGACAGGGACGAGGTATTCGCCGACCTGGTAGCGGCGGCGGAGCCCTCCGCACATCCCGAGGAGGACGCTGGCCCGGATCGGGAGAAACGAGCAGACGTCGACGACGAGGGCCGCTGCAGGCGAGCCGATCTTGAAGTCGAGGATGCTCACATCTTCTTTCGGCGAGTGGGCGACCTTGAACATCGACCCTTCGTGAACCTTGATTCCCCGGCTTTGGGAAAAATAGTCTACGTAGCGGGGGAAGTTCGTTAAAATTAAATTTGAACAAAAGTCAGATGCTTCGCAGCCCGAGTACCGCTCGAGGGTCTGCCTCGCAATCTCTGCTTCTTGGGGATTTCTTTCCATATGGGCCCCATTTTGAAGAATTTGTCCATAAATTGCACGAGCAAAAAAAATGTTTTACCTCTTCTGGAGAATTGCAATTTATGGGCCGATCCCTCAAAATGGACCCAGAACCTATCCCAGTAATAAGTTTCAGTCGATTTTCGGGTTCTTTTGAGCCGATTTTCGATTCAAAATTG
>JAFEGL010000037.1 GCA_018239895.1 Verrucomicrobiota bacterium | reverse complement strand
TTCGCGGCGTATCCTGTTCCCTGTTTTAACTTAAGAAACAGGATACGCCGCGAAGTGCGGCTCACATGATGGACACCGCGAGACGCGACTAATGATAGGCATGATGCAGGGCTTTGCCCCGCACCCCCAAAATAAGCTCTGCTAAGGGGCCGTAAGAAGGGGGCGCGCGTTCGACGGTTTTCACGAGCTGCCATTGGCGGTGAGAGATGAACGGGAGTTATATTTTCCCATTCTGCTTATTTGAAGTTGAGGATTTTTTAGACTTGCCGAGAAAACTATAGGAACCGGTCTGTAGCAGCACGACAGACCGGTCTTTGAGAAAATCTGATTAGAACGTGATGATCATCCGAGCGAATGGACCTTGGAGAGTCAAGTCAGATCCATCGGGTTGGTTAGCGAGAGTGCTAAACCAGTTCATGCGCATTTGGCGCCACCATATTTGGGTTTCCCAACCGAGCATCAGCTCGAGAGAGCTACACCTGCCCAACATCCACCACTTCGACACAGCGCCTTGCAGCTGCGCTACGCAGAAGAGGCGGGTGATCTTGTCTTGGATGATGTTCGAACCGGTCTGGCCGCCGATCGTCAGCACGGGCGTGACGCCGCCTGTGCTTGAATAGGCGAGGAAGTCGGTATACTTTGTAGTCATATTGAATTGGCCGAACATGCACGAGAAGGCGCCTCTCATGAAAAGGCTCACTTTTCTTGGAACGAGGAGCTTCATCTCTGCTGCGAATTCTGGGCCAACACCCCAAACTTTACTTTTTCCGACCACCGTTTGCGGTGCGAGGATCGGCGTGCCGATACCGTAGTAGTTCGGGAAGATATTGCCATATTCAACCCGGACGTGCTGCCGCACTAAGCTCGCCTTGATACCGAGAACAGGGCTAATCATCAAAGCTTTGCCGACCAAGAAGGGACGTTTGAACTCGAAATCGACGAAGTCCATCTTCAATTTCCAGTTACCGGTCAATTGCCCGCACTGGTTGTTTAGCGCGTTGTTCGCTAGCGGCCAGTAGGAGTTTGTCAGAGTTGTGAAGAGGAATTGTCCCGGATCGCTCGCTGTTGTCGTAGGAGCGTTCGAGTGGAAATAGGTATAGTTGATATCAAATTCCCATTCATCGTAATCGAGAGGAATCATCAGACCTACTCTCGCGCCTGGACGATAGGCAAATTCCTGTTCGATCAATTTTCCTGCAGGGCTCGTTGGAGGCCCTAGCGAAAAGCTATTGGTCACGGCGTAGGTTAATGAATCTTCGATCGGTTTGAAGTAGATCAGATCCACCATGAAGCCGATGCTTTCTAAGGGAGCGGTTGCATTGTAGCAGTTGCAGCAGCAGCAAGATTTCTGATGGGGGATCACTTTGCCGCACTCGTCTTTCTTCTCATCGGGACAGCAAGTAACTCTTGCTCTCAAGGGGGGAGCGCAGTAGTCGGAAGGCTTTTGATCGCACCCTACCGAACACCCTTCGCTTTTCATTGTCGGCGCCGCCGTTGCGACAGGCGGTTTTACCGCTGTAGTCGCCTCTGGCGTCGTGGCCACAGGAGGCTTGTGCGCTGTAGCCGAATTGTCTTGCTGGACAGATGGCTTAACAGTTTCCTGCACGACAGATGGCTTAGCAGGCTCTGGCACAGGCTGTGCAACCACTTCCTGCACTTCAGCTGGCTCCTCGATGGCCTCAGGATAGAAGACCTCTTCTTCTGCAGAGGCCGCTTGCGGCATTAACAAGGCCGAGCTCATCCAGAACAAAGTGATAGGGAGCCTTGTGCTGTGCAGATACTGAGCTAACATGCGGTTGAAGGTATTCTTCGATTTCATGCGCTAAACCCACTGGTTAGTTTTTCGACCGTTTTCGGCGAACGGACCTTTTTTGTTCGCTTTCTGCGAACAGTTCTTTTTTTCAGGGCATCTTGTAGAACTTCTTTCAGTCGTCCTTCGCCTTTCATCTTCTCCAAAGCTTCGAGATCTTCCAGCGAGACAATCGCGGCGAGTTTTTTCCCCTTGCGAGTTAAAATCACCCGTTTGCCTGCATAGGCCACCTCGTTGACGATATCCGTCAAACAACTTCTGGCATCTGAGAAAGGAACTACGGTCATATTGATACCCTTGCCAATATTCGTAATACCATCATTTGTACAATTATTAATCAACTGCGTAATTTATTTTTTTAATAAATTGCTAATACGACTGAACTTACATACAGAAAAAATGTGGTTTTACTAATCGTTGTGGCCAGCAAAATGTACATTTGAAGAAATCCGGAGCAAATGTATTCTCTATTTTTAGGAGACTCATCTATGCACTATTTACTGATCTTGTCCGACCAAAATTTACGACCCTTGCGGAGCCGACTAAAAGAACTCGGAGCTTTTTACACCGGACTTGGATACGCCATCCCGGCCGCACGAGAGACCGAGGCCCTCGAGTTTTGCAAAGCAGCCCAGCTCAAAATTCACAAGCAGCCGCTGCCGAATGGAACCACCTTCGAAGCCTTCGAACAATCGCACAAAGCGGCTTTTTTCCGAGATAAACTGATTTTCCTCGAAAGGGAAATCCAAGCTCTCCAAATCGAGCTACAAACCGACTCGCCTGAAGAGCTGCAAAAGACTGCCCGAGGCCAGCTTCTCCTTGAAAAACTCGAAGATGCGCAAGAGCTAAAAGAGCAGTCGCGCAGAGCAGAGCAATTTGAAAAGGCCCTTTCGACCCCAGTTCCCACCATGGCCGTCAAGTTCATCTCCGAACTTCCCCGCAATTATCTTCTAGAGGAAGCTCCCGAAATTCCCCGCCTCATCAACTACAAAGACGGATCGATCGACCGCCCCTTTCTGCGCAAAGGGATTTTGGGAATGCTCGTAGGCGCCGGAGGCGTCGGCAAAACTCACGCCCTGGCCCAGCTTGCTTTCTCGATTGCAACGGGCTATCCTTGGCTAGATACATTTCCCATTGAAAAGCCGGGCCATGTCTTTTTGGGACTAGGAGAAAACCAAGATTCCGACATCCACCGCCTGCTCCGGAAGATCACAAAGCACTTCCTCTCCAAACCAGACAACGCGCAGCTCGCCTTCTTCGACCGGGATCCTCTCCAGTCGGCAATGGAAAGAATTGCCCCGATGGCCTTTTCAGGCGTCAACGCAGCCTTCATCCACCAGAGCCAACCAACCCCGTTTTTCAAGATGCTCCTCTCGAGCCTCAAAGAGGCGGAACCTTCCGACGGTTGGTCCTGCATCATCCTTGACCCGATCTCCCGTTTCATCGGGATGGACGCCGAGTCGGACAACGCCGCCGCGACCCAATTCATCGCCCTTCTCGAAAAGCTCTCCATGGAACTCAAAGGGCACCCGACGATCCTCTTCGGCCACCACATGAATAAAGGGGGCGTATCGGGTCTCAGCACCGACCAAGCCGCTGCCCGCGGTTCGAGCGCAATCACCGACGGAGTCCGATGGCAAGTGAACCTCGAGAGGATCAAAGATGAAATCGAAACAGCGAAAGACGAGGTTGCATTCCGACATGTGAAGTCGAACTTCACCTCTCTTCTGCCCAAGCACATCTTCAAAAAAGATGGGATGGGATGCCTATCGGCCACCCAGGATCAACAGACCCTGGCAAAAAAAGCAGAACCCAAAAAAGGGTATGTAAAAATCGGACTCGTGGGAGGAGCCAATGCTCGATCGTGAAGAATACAAACTGACGCCGGTGATTGTCGAAGACGACGAACCTGTGGCGAAGTTCATGGCTGCCACCCAGTACGAGGTGAAAAAAGCTGTCGAAACCATCTTGACCGACAAGAATAAAATCGACGACACCTTCTACAAGACGATCGACTCGAACATCGAATTCGGCATCAGCCGGACGATCTCCGACAAGCTCTACCATCTTCCCAAACTCCTCTCCCATCCCGAGCTGATTTGGCAAGAGGGGACAACCTCCTACATCATCAAATCGTCGACGCCCGACTCGGCCGGCCATACGATCACCCTCGAGCACCGCCTCCAAGCTTCTTCCCACGAAGAGGCCGAAAAAATCGCCGCCATCGTCGCCGACCGGCTCCGAGGCGTTCTCCACAAGATCCACATGGCCGCCTGGAAGCTCGCCAACGAGCTTCGGCAATTCACCTTCACCTGCCAGATGACAGAGCTCATGCGCCTTTGCTACCCCGATCGGGAGGCCCGCTTCCAAAACCAAGAGAAGATCGAATTCTACGAACACCTCAGATCCCTTGAAAATACCAAGATGATCTATTCGAGAAAAAAGACGACCGCCAAAGAAGGGAAACACACGATCGAGTCGATCGAGATCCGCCTCATCGAGATCCACAACAAGATCGGAGAAAAGGAGGAATATCCCCAGACGATCACTCTCTCCGTCTTCAACGCCCCCGCTCTCCAAAACGAAAAGCTCGCCTTCGTCGGCGCCCGGTTCAAGAACACGACCCTAAAACTCCACGCCGAAGTCATCTCGCTCGCTGCCTGGCTCCAAGCCCGAAAGGCCCAGCACAACGAAGGGAATAAATCGATCCTTGTCGAAGAGGACTACCTCATCCGAGTCGCAGGCCTAGAAAAAACGGCCAAAAAGAATAAGAGCATGGCTCGGAAGCGTCTCCAGGAAAAACTCCTCCGGTGCGCCGAGCAGGGGATCATCCTCTCTCCAATTGAAAAGCAGGGAGCCAACATCCTCATCCGCTATCAATAAAGAGAAACAGGCTGGGATACTTTATCATCCAATCTATCCTGCTTATCATGCCGCTTGCGATCATGCATATCCTGTCCTTTTTTAAAGATCTGCAAAACTAAGCTTGAGTGGAATTTTCAAAAAAGTACAGGATATGCATGATCGCAAGCGGCATGATAAGCAGGATAAATTTGATGAAAAATTTCCGCTCCTTTTCTGCTGCCGCAATGTGGCAGCCACGCCTCTACAGTCAATGCTTATTGATCGAGAGGGCTTCTAAATCGACCGGATACTCTCTCGATTTGTGAAGACAAAGGAATGCGCCGTCGCTTAAATCTCGGAAAACATTGGCTTCATTGAAATTGAAATTATTGGGATTGAAATACTTGCAACTGAAATCGTAGATCTCGTAATCGAGCGAGCGGATCAACTCGACCAATTGGGGCCCGCTATCTTCTACATAGATGATCGGCTTATGCTCAGCAATGGAGTGGACAGCTCCTTCGATTACCTCAATTTCGCCCCCTTCCGCATCGATCTTGATCAGATCCAATCGGGGCAGCCTGCAGCTATCCAAGACAACTGTCGGAACATAGTAGCTGGGGCCGCTTGCTGCCCAATCTTTCTTTAAACTCAGCCCCCCAAACGAGTTTCTCCTTTGATAGGTGAGTCTTGGCACAGCCGTTTTTTCTATATGATTGGAGACAGCGCACGCGTAGGTCCAAACATGTTCATGGTGGTTTAAAGCCACATTGCCTGCCAGGATCTGAAAGATGCAGTGCTGAGGCTCAAACGAGATGACATATCCATATTTTCCAACAGCCCGAGCAAAGGCTAACGTATGGTATCCAAAATTGGCTCCTACGTCGATACAAACGCCGCCTTTGGGAATAAACTGGTTCAGTAGATCGATCTCCAGCTGAGCCCATTCGCCATAGAGTTCGAGGCTCGATCCGATGACATGATCGTGTTTGTTGATGATCATGTCTCCGTAGCGAGTTCTCACGACTTTGTTTTGGGTTTCTGCAATCTCTTTATATAATTCAATGAGGCTCATACCCATGGTAAATCTCTCTTATTTTTTCTCTTTTTTCTTTAGGCAGGCTCTTTACCTGTAGAAGTTGTTTGAGCCAGATCTTTGCCTCGTCGCCTCTTTCGAGTTGCCTTGCACAGTCGGCTGCCTGGATCATGAGTTGGTATTCGTATACAGGCTTCTCGATAAAAGTGGCGTCTGTCGGATAAGGGATTTGAAGTGCCCACTTTGCGACAAAATACCCGAGCGCATAGAGCTCCTTGCGGATGTATGAATCGGCGAGGCGAAATAGCGGCTCGGCTCTCGCGGGGCGATAAAGGTGGGCTCTGATGTAGCTCTCCTCGCCAGAAAAACCCATCCTCTCTTGGAGATACCCGATTTGGTAGAGGGAATAGAAGATCTCTTCCTCCCAGCCGCCCATCGCAGCTCTCTTTTGGAAATATTCGACGGCCTTAGAATCATTCCGAATGGCAGCGTAGCACTGCGCCAGGTAAAATACAGTTCGCGCATCAGTTGGGTCTTCTCGATGGGCTTTTTCAAGTAAAGCAATATCCCTCTCTTTGTTTTCCGGATTGCGCCCCCGGTTCCCATCGTGGCAATAGAAGTTGACGACTCCTGTTAAGAGCTCGCCGCGCGTTACATCAGGACACTCGAGCCTCTCGTGCAAAATTCCTCTCCATTTCCAGGGATAGGAGCTTTTGACGAGCCAAATCTTTAAGTGTTCCGATTGATCGAGTCCGCTTTTTTGGACAATCGCATAGCAGTCTGCCGTTAGGGGAGGCATTTTGAACTGTTCTGAAAAGAGCAGATGGTCATCCGCATCCATGAACAGAATGTATTCAGCTCTGTCTTTTGCGAGAGCTAATGCCTCGTTTCTGTTTGTGGAGAAATCAACCCAAGGCCTCTCATAGAGCTGGCCGGGGATGTTTCGCAAAGTCTTTTTGATGATCTCTTGCGTCCCATCAGTCGAGCCAGTGTCGACGATGACCCAACTATCGATCCATTTTACAACGGAAGCCAGGCATCTTTCGATTACCTGGCTCTCGTTTTTAACGATCATGTTCAAACAGATCATTGAGGGAACACTTGCTCGATTTTGGCCCGATATTCATCAGGCAGACTGTCGACCATCTTGAGCTTATTGCAAGCTTCAAGCGCCTCCGCCTTCCTCCCAATTTGCATCGCCGCTTCGGCCAGTTGCAAGAGGACGCCCCACTCGTAGATGTAGCGCTCGACATAGAGAGCATCTTGAGTGAGATGAAGAAGGCTCGCCTCTTTTGCTACGAGGTAAGCTAGATAATAATTTTGAACCCGGAGGTAATGGTTCGCCAAGCGGAAAAGAGGCTCAGCTCGGCTTTGTCTTGCGAGATGAGCATCGCAATACGATTTGACAAAAGTTTCTGCTGGCTCTTTCATCTCCTCTTGGATTCTTCCGATCTGGTAGATCGACCAGAAGACTTCTTGATTCGGCGGACCCATGGTTCTTCTCTTTTCGTACATCTTGAGAGCCGAGGGAAAATCGGCGATGATCGCGTAGGTTTGAGCGAGGTAGAAAGTATTGCGGGTATCGGTTGGATCTTTTTCCAGAGCGGCCTCTAGGATCTGGATGTCTTTGGCAAATTTTTCTGGATCTTGAGAGCGGTTCCCATCCTGTTCGCAGATATTGACGATCCCGCTAAGTCTTTCAGAGGTCTTGGCCTCTGGGCACTCTGGGGTCTCATGAACGGCGCCAAACCATTTCCAATTCAAGGCATTGTTGATCAGCAAAACTCGGAGGAAATCGGTTTCGCCAGATCGATGGACTGCCGAGTAGTAATCTTTCTCGAGAGACGGCATTTTGAAGTCTTGCGCCGCTTGCAGCGTCTCATCGGCATCGATAAACAAAACGTAGTCCCCCTTCTCTTTCGAAAACTGTAAAACCTCGTTTCTATTCGTGGCGAAATCGACCCAAGGCCTCTGGTGGAGTTCCCCAGGAACATCTTTCAAACACTCTTGTACGATCTGCATCGTCTCATCGGTTGAGCCTGTATCGGAAATCACCCAATAATCGATCCAAGGGCGGACCGATTCCAAGCATCTCCGGATGACGGCGCTTTCATCTTTTACGATCATATTAAGACAGATTTTCTTATCCATAACGCTCCAATAGACGCCGGAGGTCATCCGGCAGATTTTTTTTTATGATTAATTGGGCGACCAGGTCGGCACACTCCTCTTTTTTTCCAAGATTCGATGCGCAGATGGTCAACTGTAAAAGAGCCCCCCACTCGTAGATCCAGCGGGAGACATACATGTTATCTAAAGAGAGGGGAGCGGCTGCCGCCGCTTTTGCGATCTTGTAGCCCGTCTCAAAATCCCCTTTTTGCATCGCGTGGGCGCATAAGTCGTACAACGGCTCAATCCTCGAAGGTCGTTGTCTATAGGCATCCCAGTAGCTCTTTTCAAAGTCGAGACCCAGCTCCCTTTCTAAAAGAGCAACGCAGTACATGCACCAGAAAACTTCCTCAGGCCAACCGCCCAAGGCGATCCTCTTTTTATAATATTCAATTGCAGTGGGAAAATTCTTTAAACCTCTATGGCTTTCAGCCAGATAGAAGATCGTCTTTGTATCTGCCGGGTCCTTCTCATGCAGCTCTTTGAGCTTCTCGATGATTTTTTGGACCTTTTTGGGATCTTTCGATCTGGCTCCATCTTGCAAGTAGAGATTGACGATGCCTGTCAGCAGATCAAAACTCTTTGCCTCTTTGCAAACAAGCCCCTCGTGGATGATCCCTTCCCATCTCCAATTCAGCCGCGTGCTGATGAGGAGCATCCATTTCGTATCGATTCCGCTGACCCCGTCGTTCTGGGTGGCGACATAATAATCCTTCTCCAGCTTCGGCCACCTGAAGCCGGCCTCCTTCTCTAACCGATCATCTGCGTCGATCAACAGAAGGTAATCGCCCTTTTCCTTCGCCAGCTGCAGAGCCTCATTCCGGTTGTATTCAAAATCAACCCACGGCCGCTCGTGCAATTCTCCCGGAATCCCCTCGAGCCATTCTTTAACAATTCTTTGCGTTCCATCAACAGAACCTGTATCTACTACAACCCAATAATCAATCAGATCTTTAACAGATTCTAAACAGCGGCGGATGACGTCGGCCTCATCCCTGACGATCATATTCAGACAGACCGTCATAGAGCATCTTCCGCGTACCGCTTGACTTCTTCGGGAACTCCCTGCGCTCCAATCAGATGCAAAAAGGCTTGTTTCGCCTCCTCCTTTTGTCCGATGGCCAAAGCGCACCTTCCAAAGGTCAAAGCCAGAGCATATTGATAGACCCAATGGTGGACATTGGCTGCAATCATCGGAGGGGCAAAAGAGAGGGCTGGCTTGGAGGCGACGTAGCCCAAAAGAGGCATCCCATTTTCAAGAAAGTAGTTGGCGATTTGGTAAAAAGGCTCTGCTCTTTCAGGCTGGATCCGATGAGCGTTCGAGTAACTTAAGATCACCTGATTTTGGTCCATCTTCAGATGCTGCTGAATCATCCCCATACAATAAAAAGACCAAAAAACTTCGTCTCGATCACCTCCCATCTGCGATCTTTTCTCATAAAATCCGAGAGCGGTCGGATAATCTTTGGCATTCCCATAGCTTTGCGCTAGATAAAAGACGTAGCGGCTATTTTGGGGATCTTTCAAGAGAGCCTCTTCAAGGATCTTGGCATCCTTCAAAAATTTTTGGGGATCCCGCGTCCGATTTCCATCCAAGTAGGTGGCGTTGATATAAGCCCCTTTCAAAACCCTCCCTTTCATCTGGTGGGGAGGTTTTAGATATTCATGGATGACCCCTTTCCACGACCATCCAGGGTGATCCTGAATCAAAAAGACCCGGTAGGCGTCGGTCAAACTCCTCTCTTTCAAAGCGAGCGAGTAAAACTCCTCATCCAAACAGCTTTTGTCTATCTCGCCCACGAGCTCCGTATCGGCATCCATGATGAAGATGTAGTCGGCTTTGCCTCTCGCGAGATCGAGGGCTCGATTCCGGTTGCTCTCAAAATTGACCCAGGAGTGAACGTGAAGTTCTCCAGGAATGTCCTTCAAGCAAGATCGGATCAACTCGGGCGTCCCATCGTCTGAGCCTGTATCGGCGATCACCCAGTAATCGATGAACGGTTTCACCGAGGCCAAGCATCTTTCGATCACTTGACTCTCGTTTTTGACGATCATGTTCAAGCAAATGGTCTTTAACATGCGCTTTTCACCAATGATTCTCTGATATGAGCCGGCAGATCAGATCTCTTGAGCAGCACCTCGATCGCCTTTTGCAGCTCCTCTTTTTTGCCCAGGTGGCTGCAGCAGATCGCATGCTCTAGAAGAACGCCCCAGTCGTACATCCACTTCAAGACAAACGTGGCCGTTGGCGAGAGGGCGGGGGCGGCTAGAGCGTAGCTCGTCAATAGATAGGCCATCAAGTAGTTAGTCGTCTTAATATAGTAGCCGGCGATCCCATAGAGCGGCTCGATTCTTGTCGGATTGTATTGGTGGGCTTTGCAATAGCTTTTTATAAATAGATCTGGATCCATCTCGAGCTCTTGCTGCAAGCGGCCGATCCAATACAAGGAGGAGTAGATCTCCTCTTCCGATCCCTTCAACTCGACTCTCCGTTTATAGACTTCGATCGCCTCAGAGTACATCTGCAAGCCTCGATAAGTCTGAGCCAAATAGAAGGTGTTGCGAGGATTTGTCGGATCTTTTCTTGCGGCCCCTTCCAACAGCTCCAAATCGTTGTATTTCTTCTTCGGATCGCGAGACCGTTTGCCGTCGTTGTGATACAAATTGATCACTCCCGACAGCACCTCTCCCGTCGTCGCATCGGGGCTAACCAGCGTCTCGTGGGCGACTCCGACCCATTCCCAAGCAAGTTTGCTATTGATGAGCAAGACCCATAACAGATCCATCTCGTAGCCAAGATCGTGCTGGACCGCGATGTAATAATCTCTTTCCAGCTCAGGCAGCTTAAAAGATTCGGAGCATTTCAATTCGTCATCAGCATCGATGAAGAGCAAGTAATCGCCCTTTTCTTTAGCCAGTTTTAGCGCCTCGTTCCGGTTGTGTTCGAAGTTAACCCAAGGCCTCTCATGCAATTGGCCTGGGATTCCTTCCAAACACTTTTTCACCTTCTCTTGAGTTCCATCAGTCGATCCCGTGTCGACGATGACCCAATAGTCGATCCAAGGTTTGACCGAGGCTAAGCATCTCTCGATAACATCCGCTTCATCCTTGACGATCATGTTGAGGCAAATTGATTTCTTCATAGGAACACCACCACAAAGAACTCATAAACTAAATATAAATATTTTGCATCCGATCATTTCGATTCGATTCAAAAAAAAAGTAAGTATTTTTGTTAGCCCTCCGTAAGGGTTTCTGTTAGGGCAGACGTAAGGTTTTTTGTTAGGGGTTCTGTAAGGCTTCCCGTTAGGGCAACGTAAGGTTTTCTGTTAGGGTTCCTGTAAGGATTCTTGTTAGGGGCAACGTAAGGTTTTTTGTTAGGGCTTTTGTAAGGCTTCTTGTTAGGCCAACGTAAGGTTTTCCGTTAGGCCGTTGTAAGCCTTTTTGTTAGGCCCCTGTAAGTTTTTCTGTTAGGCCGACGTAAGTCTTTCTGTTATGGGAAGTAAGGTTTTCCGTTAGTGCATGTAAGGTTTTTCGTTAGTCAATGTAAGTCTTTGTGTTAGGTTTTTCTCTATGAAAACTGACTCATTAAGATATTAAGACATTAAGATATTAGCGCGGGGGAACAAAAAGGTTCCCCGCGCAAGAAGAAATAAAAAGAAAGCGGATTCCTCTACCCATGTCGGGGGATAATGCTTTGCCCTAGCTGCGACTATCTGGCCCAAGCACGCAATACGCTCCTTTCATGGGCCAGAACCGCATTTATTTATCAGGTTTCCGGAGATCTGATGAAAAACCACTTCCTCCGCATTCGTCGTTCGAAAAGAGCTCAGGGAATTTTTGACTCTTTAGGTTAATTTTTCATTGATAAAAAAAATTCTATTGATGTACAATCTTTTACCTTTAAATAAAAAGTTCTTAACCGGAGGTCGTTATGTCCGTGTCGTTAGATTCAGTAGATATTGTCTCTTTTTGCGGAGAATTTGATAGAGAAATTGACAGAAAAAATGAATCTCTCCTCGAGAGAAAAATTAACTATATTGCAGTTGAAAAGCTAATAATGGTAACGACTCATTTTCATGCCTCAAAATGGATGAATATTGCATGTGGTTCTGTGATTGTTTTTGGTCCACAGAATTGGGCACTTGCAAGAAAAATGGAAGTGAATCCACTTCCAGGCTCGCAGGGCCACACAGAGGGAAATGATTCTATGGCTTTAGGAGCAGCGATGACGGTGGTGGGTTCTTTACTTTGTCTTATTCCTGGTGGGCAGGGATTCGGATACCTATTTTTCGGAGGAGCTTTAGCATTTTTTGGAGCTGGGACTCTTGAACGGAGCAGGGCCTATGAAAAAAACCCAAACTACGTGCCACCGCAACTTCCCCATAAATATTGATAGATTCTATCGGGAAGTCGAGTCAGAGCTCTTTTCTGCAGAAGACTTAGAAAGCGGTTTAGTTTGTTCTGTATGGGATATCTGGCGCAAAACCTCCTTTTCCTTGGGAGTTGGTAGATCCTTGAAGTGAGGTATATTCAGAACCAGAAACAGGGCAATATACATGAACC
This sequence comes from Verrucomicrobiota bacterium, assembly GCA_018239895.1. Classification (GTDB taxonomy): domain Bacteria; phylum Chlamydiota; class Chlamydiia; order Chlamydiales; family SM23-39; genus SZAS-17. Next base: position 542 of record JAFEGL010000037.1, on the reverse strand, counting down.
CTGAAAAAATAACGAACCATTGTTTACTGCGTTGTCCAGATTGCCAAGCTTTAATAGCTTTAGGCATAAATGACAAAACCGAAAGACTAAAGAACGCTGCTATCAAAACGACCTTTGGAATCCAGATCCACCAATAATCGAAACCAAGCATAAAAGCCTCAAAATTAGGAAAATCCGTAAACATAGCAGAAATCACATGCCATCTCAAAGAAAATCTCAACATTTCTCCAGTGGATTAATAACCATAGCGTTTCAGGCCTTAGAGTCTGTTAATGGATTCTTATAGATCCCTGCCGTAACTAAAAGCATAAACTGCATCCAAATATCGCCTCTCACAGATCAAAAATTCCTCTAAGCTTATTCTCCTGCCGGAGAACGAGCTTAGCGTGATGAGGCGCCGCCGCAAGCGGCGGCGCCTCATGGTCATCTCCTGCTGCCGCAGGCTGCAGGAGGGGAAAAGTGAGTGAGCAACAAGGTCAACGATGTAACGATGAGACTGTTGCATAAAGACAGGGACAGGATTTGCATGATCACACGTGGCA
>JAFEGL010000036.1 GCA_018239895.1 Verrucomicrobiota bacterium | reverse complement strand
GAGAATAGAGGGCTGCTGTCGTGGTGGGTCCAGTGATTGAAAAACTGGTATTGATGAGTGCGATGGAAGTGGGCGGAGTCACTGTAATGACCCCAGACAAGGAGAGAGACGTTGCACTCTGCATGCTCGGAGATTGGAAGCTGGGGGCGGTTCCAGACCCATTCGACGTGAGGATCTGACCGGTGGATCCAGGCCCAACTGAGGTGATCCTACTTCCATCAAAGTAAAGGACGCTGCTGTTGGTTGTCCCAAAGGAAGTATTGTTTGTCCCGCCAAAACCGATCGGGACGGGCGCTGCGAGATCGATGCTGAGGTTATTCGGATTTACGATGAAGGTGAGGGTGCCAGTGAAAGAGGTGATGGTCGCAAAAGCAGGATCGCCTGCGCTGGAGCCGATGAGCACTTGACCGTTCGTTCCAGCAGCCGTGACGTTGACGTTGTTGGAGCCTTCTCCCAGCAATACTCCAGAAGTAGTCAGGACGGTTCTTCCTGTCCCGCCGCTTGGAACAGTCAGCGGCGCAATCAATGAGCCAATCGAGACCACTTCGATATTTAGAAGATTCGGGCCCGCAGTAAAAGAGAGAGTCCCTGAAGAAGAGGTGATCTGAGAAAAAGCGGGATCGCCGGTAGATGAGCCGATGAGGACTTGGCCGTCGGTGCCGGCAGCCGTCACGTTGACATTGTTAGACCCTTCACCCAGCAATACGCCAGAGGTCGTAAGAACGGTGCGCCCGGTCCCGCCGCTTGTTACAGAGAGAGGCGTAATCAACGAGCTGATGGAGACCACTTCGATATTGAGAAGATTCGGGCCTGTCGTGAAAGAGAGAGTCCCTCCAGAAGAGGTAATCGCAGAGAAGGAGGGATCGCCGGTTGATGAGCCAATAAGGACTTGGCCATCGGTGCCGGGAGCCGTGACGTTGACATTATTGGAACCCTCGCCAATCAAAACGCCCGAAGTAGTTAGAACCGTGCGTCCCGTGCCGCCGCTGGGAACTGAAAGAGGCGTAATCAGTGAGCCGATGGAGACCACTTCAATATTGAGAAGATTGGCGCCTGTAGTGAAGGAGAGAGTCCCTGCCGATGAGGTGAGGGCAGAAAAAGCTGGATCGCCCGCGCTAGAACCGATGAGAATTTGGCCGTTGGTGCCGGCAGCCGTTACATTGATGTTATTTGAACCTTCGCCGAGAAGGACTCCCGATGTAGTGAGGACCGTGCGTCCCGTCCCGCCGCTTGGAACGGAAAGAGGCGAGATCAATGAGCCAATGGAGACTACTTCAATATTGAGAAGATTTGGCCCTGTCGTGAAAGAGAGTGTTCCTGCAGAAGAGGTAAGGGCAGAAAAAGCGGGATCGCCGGTTGATGAGCCGATGAGAACTTGGCCGTCGGTGCCGGCAGCCGTTACATTCACGTTGTTTGAGCCCTCGCCTATGAGGACGCCCGATGTAGTAAGAACAGTGCGTCCCGTTCCGCCGCTCGGAACGGAAAGAGGCGAGATCAATGAGCCGATGGAGACTACTTCGATATTGAGAAGATTAGGCCCTGTCGTGAAAGAAAGGGTTCCGGAAGAAGAAGTAATCTGAGAAAAGGCCGGATCGCCGCTGGATGAGCCGATGAGGACCTGGCCGTCGGTACCTGCAGCTGTCGCATTGATGTTGTTGGAACCTTCACCCAACAATACGCCAGACGTCGTGAGGACGGTCCGCCCCGTCCCGCCGCTTGCAACAGAAAGAGGCGCAATCAGCGTGCCGATAGAGACCACTTCAATATTGAGAAGATTTGGGCCTGGCGTGAACGAGAGAGTCCCTGCAGAAGAGGTGAGGGCGGAGAAAGCCGGATCGCCGGCAGAAGAGCCAATCAGAATTTGGCCGTTGATCCCGGCAGCCGTGACGTTGATGTTGTTGGAACCTTCGCCAATCAGAACGCCCGAGGTCGTAAGGACGGTCCGCCCTGTCCCGCCGCTTGTCACAGAAAGAGGTGCGGTCAGCGAGCTAATCGAGACCACTTCGATATTTAGAAGATTGGGGCCTATTGTGAAGGAAAGCGTTCCTGCAGAAGAGGTGATGGCCGAGAAAGCGGGATCGCCGGTAGAGGAGCCAATGAGAACTTGGCCGTCGGTGCCAGCAGCCGTTACGTTGACGCTATTGGAACCTTCTCCGAGGAGAACGCCTGAAGTCGTAAGGACAGTGCGCCCCGTTCCGCCGCTTGGGACAAGTACAAAACTCGATAAAGCAGAAGCAACTTCAATATTGAGCCGGCCAGGGCCTGTCGTAAAGGTGAGTGTGCCGGCGGAAGAGGTGATCAGAGAGAAAAAGGGATCTCCCGTGCTTGAACCAATAAGAACTTGGCCGTTGGTGCCAGCAGCTGTTACGTCAACTGCGTTTGACCCGCTGCCGAGAAGAACGCCCGAAGAGGTGAGGACAGTGCGCCCCGTTCCGCCGTAAACTACCGAAATTGTATTTAGATTGATGAAAAGTTTTGTTCCGCCAAATTGGGTATAAAGGGGAAATCCCGATGCTGTGTTCCCGACAATCGAGAAGAAAGCAGAAGAAATTGAGGTCCCAAAATTATCGGTGAGGTTGATCGTGCCCGGCGCTCCAGCCGCCATGAATATAGGGGGGAAGCCCACTCCCTGAGAAAAGAGAAGTTCGCCCGTATTTCCTGAGGCAATCGGAGCCAGATTGGAACCATTGAAATAAACGACTGAGCTCGTTGTCTGGCCAAATGAGGTCGTCCCTGTGCCGCCTAAGGCAACAGGCACGGGTACGGGGAGCCCCGGCGTCGCCACTTCGAGATTCAAAAGTCCCGCTCCAGTCACAAACGAAATGGTGCCGCCTGAAGAAGTGAGAAGAGAAAAGGTCGGGTCGAGTCCCGTGGAGCCGATGAGAACTTGGCCATTTGTGCCAGCTGCCGTCACATTGACATTGGAGCACCCTTCGCCGAGGAGAACACCGTGCAAAGTCAGAACGGTTCTCCCAGTTCCCCCATTTCCTACCGGAACTGTGCCGGAGAGTCCTCCAGTAAAAGCCACCTCAATATTCAAGGTCCCTGGGCCAACAACAAAACTGAGCGTTCCCGATGTAGAGGTAATGAGAGCAAAGGCGGGATCGGCTCCGGTCGAACCGATGAGGACCTGCCCATTCGTTCCAGCTGCCGTCACATTGACGTTAGAAACGCCCTCGCCGAGCATCACTCCATGGTCTGTCAAAATGGTCCGGCCCGTGCCGCCATCTATAGCCGACAACGGGAGGCCGATCCCAGGCGTCGCCACTTCGAGATTCAATTGGCCAGGTCCCGCGACAAAAGAGATTGTCCCTGCAGAAGAAGTGAGAAAAGAGAAGACCGGATCGGCTCCGGTTGAACTAATCAGGAGTTGCCCATCGGAGCCAGGAGCCGTTACATTGACTGGGCTTGCCCCTTCGCCCAAAAGAACACCATGCGCCGTTAAAACCGATCGCCCCGTACCGCCGCTTGAAACTGAGTTGACAAACCCACCGCCGCCGCCTGAGAAAATGATGCTATTCGTCGGCCCATCGCCAGAAACTGTAATCCCTCCCGTACCAATCAGAAAAAACGTATTGGTCGAATTGGGAGAGACCGTCGTGTCGTTCGTGCTGGCATTTAATTTGACGGGGAGTCCTCCAGTAGTGGAAGACTGCGGATTTTGCGGAGTGACATGACTCATATTTCAATTAACCCTTGTATATTATGTCTTCTACAATCTCAAAACCTGAGCTGTAGTTATAATTTAATTGAAAAAACAGAAACTCATTTTCTTTTTGCAAAAAGTGATCTATCTCCTCTTCGATTTCGAAATTGGGATACAACCCTGCGCTATTAAATAAAATTCCTGTGCAGAAAAAAGAACAAAATGTTCTCTCAGTTTTTAAATTATGATTTTTCCAGGCAATTAACGACTCGTGCATGGGATCTCTTCATACAAATCTTGTATGTAAAAATTTAAATAACCTATCAAAAAGAAAATGCAAAGGATTTATTTTTAATCTCCAGCTCTTGATTTTTTTATTAAATAACTAACTATCAATTATTTATGGATCAAAGAACGGTATTTGGCAGCTAACGCCATTGATCTGTACAGTCAGATATCCTGTCGCCTGAGTCAAGTTGGTGGCAGCTCCGGCAGTTGCGGTAGTTGACGTATTGGCCGAAGGGAAGTTCAAAAGCCCTAGCTGCGATCCAATGGGAAAAATATTAAATCCGAGTCCAGATGGAGCTTTCAGGGCATTTAGATAACTCATTTTCGGTCCAATGTAAGCTGGAAACTGGAGAATCTGTCCTAGAGATCCATTGCCATTTGGAACGAAATAGACATATTTCCCGTCGGTGATGGATCCGATGAACTGCTGGTTGTTCCCGCTGACTTGAGTCGCATTGAAAACAGTATAGCTAATTGTGGCGCTTGATTGAGCCGTTGTATCGTATTGGACGACATAGCCGTTTAAGTTTGGGGTAAAGTAGACAAATCTCCCATCGAAAGTGGCTCCTTGGAATCCGACGGCATGGGTATCGATAAAAGTTAAGTTATAGGTGCTATAACTTCCCGCAGTTGCAAAGGGAAGAGTTGTATCGAAGCGGGTATATTGACCGCTATAAGTGCCGTTATTGAAGGGGACAAAATAGATATATCTTCCGTCGAAAACAGCTCCGCTAAATCCTTTGCTATTAGCCTGGACCGATGCGGCCGTATCAAAAACAGAGTAGCTAGAGGCTGTTGCGAAACCTAAAGTCGTATCGTAGCGGGTAATTTGGCCTGAACTGGTCTGACTTGGGACAAAATAAATATATTGTCCATCGTACACGCCCCCTCTAAATATTTGGCTGTTTGGATCGACCAAGGTCGTATCGAAGACTAAGTAGCTCGAGCTGGCTGTGAAAGGAAGGGTCGTATCGTATTGAGTGATTTGCCCATTTGCATTCGGAACTAAATAGAGATATCTTCCATCAAAGACGCCGCCGCTAAATCCTTTGCTATTAGCATCGACCAAAGTCGTGTCGAAGAAAGTGTAGCTGGCAGAACTTGAGAAGGCCGACGCTGTATCGAATCGTGTGATTTGCCCCGTCAAAGCGCCGTTGTTATTGGGGATGAAATAGACATAGCGCCCATCGTAAATGCCCCCTGCAAACCCTCGGCTGTTCGACTGAATTGTCCCCGTATTGAAAATTGCGTAGCTATTGGAAGAGGAGAGCGGCAAGGTGGTATCGTAACGGGTGATTTGTCCCGAATTCGATCCGAAGGCGTTGATGTTAGGAACATAATAAATATACCTTCCATCAAAGACAGCCCCTGAAAATCCGACGCTGTTCGTATCCACAAAAGCCGCTGAATTGAAAAATGCCGCTGAATTGGAGCTCACAACGTTTTTCGATCCAGCATTCCCACCCCCCAGTCCTCCTTGGTTTGTCCCTGCGGTTAGGTTGGCCGATTGGTTGATTAGAGTTGAGGCGCCAGCTCTGATTTGCTGGCGGGCATTGAGAACGCCTCTTACATCTAAAGAGGCGCCAGGCGTCGTCGTTCCAACTCCAATATTGCCGCCAACAAGCAAGTCGTTCGGAGTTGCGGTTGGACCCATGATCGTTCCGATAGTAAACCCATTCGGCGCCTGAGAGCCGGCAATGAGGGCTGCCTGCGGACCAGGATACGCATCGACTCTTGTGATTTGGCCTGTTGTGTTCGGAATGAAATAGACATATCTCCCATCAAAGAGAGCGCCTATATTGACGACGCTGTTCGTTTGAGTCGTATAGCTTCCCGCAGCGGCAAACGACTGGGTCGCATCGTAGCGCAAAATAGAAGTGCCATTTGGAGAGAAATAGAGATATCTCCCGTCAAAGGCAGCCCCCGTAAAGCCCGATGAGGCGAAATAGTTGGAAATCGTGAAGATCGTATAGCTCGAAGAGGCGCCAAAAGAGATCGCCGTGTCGTAGCGGAGGATCTTGGTCGAATTGTAATAATAGACATACTTTCCATCGAACAAAGCTCCCGTGTAGGAGACGCTCGCCGCATCGTTTTGCGTAGAATCGTACGTTGCATAGCTGGAAGCAGAAGTGAAGGAGAGGGTCGTGTCATATTGGAGAATGAGCCCTGAAGCCCCTCCACCCGGCGAAGTGTTCGGTGCAAAGTAGATATATCTCCCATCGAAAGCAGAACCGAAAAAGCCTCCCGAGAGCGGATTTACGTTCGCAGCCGTATCGTAGACGACATAGCTAGAGGCCGAGGTAAATGAAGCCGACGTATCGTATCTGGCAATCTGGCCGGAGCGATCGCTCTGATTGGCCAAGAAGAAAGGAACGTAATAGAGATACCTTCCATCGAAGACAGCGCCATTGAAGAAGACGCAATTTGCGTTCACGTTCGTCGCCATATTGAACGAGGCGTAGCTCGACGACGAAGTGAAAGAGAGGGTCGTATCGAACCGGATCGCTGTGCCGGCCCCCGATGTGAGATTGCTCGAATTGTAGGGGATATAATAAACATAGCGCCCATCGAAAGCGGCCCCATGGAAGGCAAATGTTGTCGCATCTATGCTGGAAAGTTGGAAGAACGAATAGCTAGATGAAGCGGAGAAAGATTGGAACGTATCGTAGCGGGTGACTTGGAGGAATCCATTGTTAGAGACGTCGGGTGAGAAATAGAGGTATCTCCCATCGAAGGCTCCGCCAAAATATCCTTTGGATAGAGAACTGACGTTGGCAGACATATCGAAGAGAGCCGTCGTGCTAGAACTCATCGTTTTGTTCGTGCCGGGCGTGCCGCCTCCATACCCTCCCTGGCTATTCCCTTCAGCCAATCCGATCAACTGGTTATTGTAAGTGGATCCAGACTGGTAAATCCGGTTGGCGCTAATGGGCCCTGCCACTGAGAGAGCAGAAGTTGGAGACGTAGTCCCAATCCCGACAGAGCCGACCACTAAAAGACCATTGAGCGGCGCTGGATAAGAAGTTCCGATCGAAAAGCCCGTCGAGCTGGGGACCGTGTTATTATACGTGATGAACTGTTGGCCAGGATAAGCATCAAGCCGCGTAATCTGGCCAAGCGCCCCCGATCCATTCGGAACAAGATAGAGGTATTTCCCATCGAATGCAGCCCCCTGGAACCCCGTGCTGTTTGAGTTTACGCTAGCCGCCGTATCAAAAACGGTATAGCTCAAACTCGAAGTGAAGAGGTTGGTAGTGTCGTAGCGGGTCACCTGTCCATTTTGGTTCGGGACTAAATAGAGATATCTTCCATCATACATGCCGCCGAAGAACCCAGAGCTGCTGGCGCCGAGGTTCCCTTTTGTATCGTATACATCGTAGCTCGTCGAAACGCTAAAGGAGGCGAGCGTGTTGTAGCGGGTGATCTGGCCCGAATACGAGGAGGTCGGGCTCGCATTTGGCACAAAATAGATGTATTGCCCATCGAACACGGCTCCAATAAAACCGACGCTGAAATTGCTGAGCTGCTGCGTATTGAAGATCGAATAGCTCGTCCCGGTAGAGAAGGGGAGAGAAGTATCGTATCTCGTGATTTGGCCAGAGAGGGTCTGCGTATTGACATTCGGCGCTAAATAGACATAGCGCCCATCGAAAGTCCCCCCTGCAAAGCCGACGCTGTTTGAATTGATCGCAGTTTTGGTATCAAAATTCGAATAACTTGAAGCCGTTGTAAATGACGCCGTCGTATCAAAGCGGGTGATTTGACCTGAAAGAGTCGTCAAATGGGCATTCGGGACAAAATAGATATATCTCCCATCAAAGACAGCGCCAAAAAAGCCGACGCTATTTGAGTTGACATTCGCCCCCATATCATAGAGCGAATAGCTAACAGCAGTGGCGAAGAGATTGGTCGTATCGTAACGGGTGATTTGGCCCGAGCGGGTAGCAGAATTAGAATTCGGGACAAGATAGACATATCTTCCATCGAAAATTCCCCCTCTGAACCCGAGGCTGTTCGAGTTCAAATTGGCGGCTGTATCGAAAACAGTATAGCTGGTGCTCAAACTGTAAGGCAAAGTCGTATCGTAGCGGGTGATCTGTCCCATTGCATTGGGGACAAAGTAAAGGAACCTACCGTCGAATACGCTGCCCGAAAACCCGAGGCTGCCGGTATTGATACCGATCGTGTTGTAGACGAGAGTCGTATTGGCGCTCATCGTCTTTTGACTGCCCGGCACTCCACTTCCAAGTCCCGATTGACTATTGCCTTCTGCCAAGGTGACTAGCTGATTCACGAGCGTTGTTCCAGGAACCATCACTTTAGAGGCGCTGACAACGCCCAAACCAACATCGAGGACTGTGGCGGGAGTTGCGACCCCGACCCCGACGCTCCCCGAAGCTAAAAGCCCGTTTACCGGCGGAATAAGCCCTGCAAAATTCCCAATGGTAAATCCATTGGGCGCCTGGTTAGCGAGCAGAGCCGTCGCTCGGACTCCTGGGTAGGCGTCGATCCGGGTGATGAGGCCCGATCTTGTAAATGTGTTGCTAAATGGAACAAAATAGATGTATTTCCCATCGAAAATAGCTCCAGAGAATCCGACGCTGGGGCTGTTGATCGTCGAGGTGTCGAGAATGGAGTAGCTCGCTGAGCTTGAAAACGACATCGTCGTATCATAGCGAGTCACATAGTAGCCAAAATCGAAGTTGGCATTTTGGTTCGGCACCAAATAGAGATACCGCCCATCGAAAACGCCCCCTTCGAAACCGTTAGCGAGCGAATTAATATTTGCGGTTAAATCGAAAGATGCATAGCTCCCTGCAGTCGAAAAGGGGAGATTCGTATCATAGCGGGCAATGACTCCGGAAGCGATTCCACTAATTCCCTTAAAGGGTATGAAATAGACATAGCGTCCATCGTAGACGCCGCCATAGAATCGGAAACAGAGCGAGTTGACGTTTGCCTTCATATCGAAGAAAGAGTAGCTCGCGGAAGAAGAAAACGATTGGGACGTGTCGTAGCGCAAAATCTGACCCGATCCGGTCGATAAGATATTTAAATTCGGCACATAGTAGACATATTGGCCATCGTAGACCCCGCCTATGAAGCCATTATTTAAGGTGTTCACAGTTGCCGCATTGAAGATCGAATAGCTGGAGGCTGTTGTGAAGCTAGCCGTCGTATCGAATCTTGTGATTTGACCTGAGCGTGTAGCTGCCATGAAAGGGGCGTAATAGATGTATCTTCCATCGAAAATCCCGCCGAAAAACCCAAAACTGAGTGAGTTGATATTCAGTTTTGTGTCGTAAACTGCGTAGCTGTTTACATTCGTAAACGACAAAGAAGAATCGTAACGGGTAATGAGACCGAAGCTATTGACTCCATTAGGAACGAAATAGACATATCTCCCATCGAACAAGCCCCCTTCAAATCCGCAGCTTTGAGAATTCAAAACTATCGAATCGAAAACTGCATAGCTAGCCGAGGCGGAAAGGCTCTGGGTTGTATCGTAGCGGGAGATAAGGCCGCTATTTGTCGGCTGCAAGTTTGTATTTGGGACAAAATAGATGAACCTTCCATCAAAAACGACTCCTTGAAATCCAACTGCGTTACTATTGACCAAAGCGCTCATATCGAATGTCAATGTAGTAGACAAACCCATAATTTTGTTTGTCCCAACGACCCCGCTAGAGTAGCCCCCCTGGTTGTTTCCTTCGGCAATATTAATGAGTTGATTGTTCGTCGTAAGACCTGTTGTATAGATTCTTGCTGAGTTGACAACCCCGCTTCCTACATCGAGTTGAACCGTTGGATTGCTCGTTCCAATTCCCGTGTTCCCGGAGACAATGAGGCCGCCGGTTGGGGGAGCTGTCCCTGCAAACGCACCGATCGAAAATCCGCCGGCTGCCTGCTGAGCCGTGATCGCGGTCGCTTGGGATCCAGAATAGGCGTCGATCCGGGTGATCTGTCCAAAAAGTGAAGCGGTGACGTTATTTGGGACGAAATAGATATATTTCCCATCGTAGACGGCTCCAACAAACCCTTTGCTATTGGATTGAGCTGAGGCTGTGTTGAAGACCGAATAGCCCGCTGTTGTACTGAAGGGGAGAGTCGTATCGTAACGAGTGATTTGACCCAAATTATTCGATCCATTCGGAACCAGATAGAGATATTTCCCATCGTAGATTCCCCCTTGAAATCCCACACTGCTTGAGTTTAAGTAAGCAGCTGTATCGAAATAAGCATAGCTGCTGGAGGCGCTAAACGAAGAACTTGTGTCGTAGCGGGTAATCTGACCGCCTAGGACAAGGAGATTTCTAGTCTGAATGAAATAGATGTATCTCCCGTCGAAGACTGAACCGATAAACCCTACGCTCATCGAATTGACCGCGGTTCTTAAGTTGATCGTAGAGTAGCTTGCGGATGCCGAAAACGGGAGGGTTGTGTCGTAGCGTGTCAGCTGTCCTGAAATGGTCGTTGTATTGCTTAATGGAGAAAAGTAGACATATCTCCCATCGTAGGTTCCTCCATAAAATCCTGTGCAAAGAGAATTGATGTTCGTTCGCAAATCGAAGAAAGAATAGCTTCCGGAGGAAGTAAACGATTGCGATGTATCGTACCTTGTGACTTGACCTGCCGATTGGTTCCCATCGAAATTAGGGACAAAATAGATGTATGTTCCATCGAAAATAGCTCCAATAAACCCTCGGCTGAAAGCGTTCAAAGCCCCCGTGTCGAAAAAGGCGTAGCTAGTGGCAGCGGTAAATGAGAGAGTCGTATCAAAGCGGGTGATTTGGCCTGAGAAAGAGAGATCTGTCGAGCGGGGGACCAAATAGAGGTATCTCCCATCGAAGATGCCGCCCAAAAAGCCGACGCTATTGCTCTGAACCACAGCCGTATCAAAAACTGTATAGCTAAAACTCGCGCCAAAAGCTCCAATTGAGTCATAACGCAACAACTTGCCCGATTGAGAACCTGAATTGACCGAAGGCACATAGTAGACATATCTTCCATCAAACACCCCCCCGAAGAATCCGACGCTGACAGTCAAGGAGAGGGCTGTATTGTAAAATTGGGTCGTATTTGAGCTGATCGTCTTATTCGTCCCAATAGAGCCGCTGGCAAAACCTCCCTGGTTATTCCCCTCGGCAAGGTTGATAAGCTGGTTATTGAAGGTCGAGGCGTTTGAATAGACTCTGGTCGCGCTGACAACGCCGCCTGTCGCATCGAGAGCAGACGCTGGAGAAGAGACGCCGACGCCAACGCTGCCAGGGACAATGAGTCCTCCATTCGGAGGGGTAGTTCCCGCGTAGGAGCCGACGGCAAACCCGCTCGCCGATTGGACCGCCGTTGCGGCCGTCTGCTGCGGTCCCGAATAGGCATCGAAGCGGACGACAGTCCCTATAGCCCCTGGAAGGAAGTTGTTATAGAAGGGAACTATATAGACATATTTCCCGTCGTAAACAATCCCGGAGAAAGTCCCGAGTCCAGCATCCTGGGTTTTCACATCAAATGTCGCATAACTCGATGATGCCGTGAACGGGAGCGTAGTGTCATAACGGACTACGAGGATGATTACATTGTTTGGTCCATACGGAGAATAGTAGACATATCTTCCGTCAAAAACTCCTCCATTAAACCCTATGCTCTGGGTGCTTATATTGATCGCCATATCGAAGAAGGCGAAGCTGGTCGAAGTGCTGAATGAAAGAGTCGTATCGTAGCGGACAGCAAGTCCCGAATAGTTAGTCCCATTGTAATAGGGAGCTAAATAGAGATAGCGCCCATCGAATATTGCACCCCAGAATCCGCGAGCCTGCGTATTCAATACAGAGACATCGAAAAATGAGTAGGACCCTGCAGAACCGAATGAGGTCGTCGTATCGTAGCGGACAAGATTGCCAGACAAGGTGCTGCCTGAACCTGGCAAATAAGGTGTGAAATAAACAAAGCGCCCGTCGAAGGCTCCGCCGTTGTACCCTCTGTTATCTGTAGAAATTGTTGCTAAATCGAAGGTAGAATAGCTGCCGCCAGTGGTGAAAGACGCCGTAGTATCATAGCGGGTGATTTGGCCATTGTAGGTTGGGGCCGTAGCGTTCAGAATATTGGGCACATAATAAAGATAGCGTCCATCAAAGACTGCACCCGAATAGCCTCTGCTGTTCCCGCTCACAAGAGAAGCCATATTGGCGGTAGCATAACTGGAAGAAGAGGTAAAAGGGAGCGTCGTGTCATATCGGGTCACAGTTCCCGAAACGCCGTTTGAAATGAATTGATTCGGTACGTAATAAATATAGCGTCCATCAAATATGCCTCCCTGGAAACCAAGGCTTTGGAAAAAGACATTCGCAGTTAAATCGTAAGTCGCATAGCTAGCCGATGCATTGAAAGGCAGTGTCGTATCATAGCGAGTCGCAAATCCCGATACAGTAACCCCATTATAATTTGGTACGTAATAGATATATCGTCCATCGAAGACAGCGCCAAAGTATCCAACGCTGCTTGGATTCACAAACGACGACATATCGAATTCGGCAAAGGTACCCAAGTTAAAGGCCTTCTGCGTCCCTAGACTCCCCCCGCCAAAACCTCCTTGCGAGTTCCCCTCGAAGACTTGGAGGTTCTGCGTGTTGTAGGTCGTCTGAGCTGAATAGACCCTATTCGCGCTCATGATGCCGTTTACATCGACACTGAAAGCAGGGGTTGGAGTCGCTACGCCAATCGATCCTGAAACAATGAGGCCGTTTGTCGGCGCCGTCAAAGCTCCCGCATTTGCGCCGATCACAACCCCTGACGGCACATCAAGAAGATTCAACGGCGTCGTGGTTCCGATTCCCACCTTGCCCCCAAAATAGGCCGTATAGTTATTGATGATCGATCCAGCGCCGCTAGAGGGGGTGACAAACAGAGAATAGGCGTTGGCTACAGTGCCAGAAAAAACGGTAGGGCCAGTTACATATAAACTAAAGGCCGAAGAGACGCTCCCTCCCGTCGCAGTCAAAGTCAGTGCAATCTGCTCTGCATAAAAGCTCGACAACGCCCCTGAGGGGCTCGCCGTAGCAGCTATGAGCCTCCCTCCTAAGCTTCCAGCAACCGTGCCGCTTGGAAAAGCAAATGTCGGCGAAATCAAATTCGCCGTAAGAATCGATAGATTATTTGCCGTGTTGAAAAGGGAGAAATTACCGGTATCGTAAGACATTTTGCTCTCTCATAAATTATAATACGGGATTTTTTGCGCAACATTGTTGATATTCAAAATGATGTAGCCGACAGGATTGGAGGGGAGCGTTGCGGCTCCGGAAGTGGCCGATGTAGCCGTTGTAACAACCGAAAGCCCTGTGCCTAATGTAAAGCCATTCAACGCTTGAGAGGCGGCACCATTAGCGCTGATGGCGGATCCTGGATAACCATCGATGCGGGTGATTTGCCCTGTGTAGGTAGATCCATTCAGATTCGGAGCCAAATAGATATAGCGCCCGTCGAATATAGCTCCTTGAAAACCTATGCTTAGCGATTGAACGCTCTTTGTATTGAAAAAGCTATAGCTCGTAGAGATGCTAAATGGATTTGTCGTGTCATAACGGGCGATCTGGCCAGAAAGGGTCACTCCGTTGAAGTTCGGGATGAAATAGACATATCTCCCATCGAAAAGACCGCCGGAAAACCCTGTATTCAAGGAGTTGACAGCCTTCAAGTCGAAAGTAGAATAGAAGGCGCCGATCGTAATGTTACTCCCAGAAGCAGCGTAGCTATCGAAACCAGTATCGAACTGGATTACGGTTCCTGAATAGGTCGATCCGTTGAAATTCGGGATGTAGTAGATATATCTCCCATCGAAAACAGCCCCCTGGAACCCTGCGGCAGAACCCCCCGCTCTAAGTTTTATATCTGAAACGGCATAACTAAAAGTCGAATTGAAAGGCCCGGTCGTGTCATAGGACGTTACGACCCCCGAATAGGACGATCCATTGAAATTCGGTACGAAATAGATAAACCTCCCGTCGAAAACAGCTCCAATGTAGCCTTTTGCATAAGATGCCGCAGGATCGAAGAGAGAGGAAATATCGAAGACGCCATAGCTCGATGAGGAGGTAAATGAAGCTGTTGTATCGTATCGAGTAATCAGACCTGAATAGGAGGCTTGATTTTGATACGGGGCAAAATACATGTACCTACCATCGAAGCAGCCCCCTTGGAATCCGCAGCTATTTGCATTCACATTCGCAGCCATGTCGTAGACTGCATAGCTAGCCGAGGCATTGAACAAGGCAGTTGTGTCAAGCCTTGTGATCTGCCCCGAGGCAGTGCCCGCCGGATTCAAATAGGGGACAAAATAAATATATCTGCCATCGAAAAGAGCTCCCGAGAAGCCGACGCTGTTTGAGTTGATATTGGCCGCCGTGTCGTAGACCGAATAGCTAGATGAGGCCCCAAACGTCCCCGTCGTATCGAAGCGGGTAATTTGGCCCGCATAGGTAGCTGCAACCTGGCCATTGCTTGGCACATAGTAGATGTATCTCCCATCAAAGACAGCCCCTTTGAACCCGACGCTATTTGAATTGAGCAGCGTCGCCGTATTGAAGGTTTGGGTCGAAGCGGCGCTCATCGTCTTATTCGTCCCAGGGACGCCTCCGCCGATTCCGCTTTGAGCAAAGCCTTGCATCACCTGCATCAGCTGATTGTTGGCCCCTGGCATATAGCCGTAGGCCCCATGGGCATTGACAATTCCGACGACCTCGAGCGGATAGGAGGGACTCGACGTATTGATCCCCACTTTGCCCGGAACGACCAAATTATTGACTCCAACATTCGTCCTTATATAGGAGCCGACAGCAAAACCGTTGGGCGCTTGCGAAATCGAAAGAGCCGTCGCTTGCGGACCAGGATAAGCATCGAGCCTTGCGACAACGCCGGAATAAGTAGAGTCGTTCACATTCGGAGATAGATAGATGTATCGTCCATCGAACACTCCGCCATAAAACCCTGCGGCGAGGGAGTTGATGCTTATACCGAGATTGAAGGCTGTGTAACTGGAGTTGGAGGTAAAGGAGAAGGTCGAATCGAAGCGGAGGATTTGAGCATTGCTTGTATTCCCGTTGTAATTCGGGACAAAATAGACATATCTCCCATCGAAAATAGCTCCTCTGTATCCTCTGCTCATCGAATTGATGTTTGCCTTTGAATCAAAAGTTGCATAGTTCGAGGCACTTGTAAACGTTCCTTGGCTGTCGTAGCGGGCTATTAATCCCGAGCGGGAAAGTCCATTGTAGGCGGGAGCAAAATAAATATAGCGCCCATCGAAAACCCCTCCAAAAAATCCTCCGCACAATGAATTAACATTCGTTTTCATGTTAAAGACGGCATAGCTCGAGGAGCTCGTAAAGGAGAGAGTTGTGTCGTAGCGGGTGATCTGGCCCGAGCCTGTGAAAAGCAAAGATGGGACCAGATAGAGATACCTCCCATCGTAAACGCCGCCGCCAAATCCAAAGCTAAAAGGATCTACATTCACCGTTGTGTCGAAAACCGCATAGCTAGCCGTCACATTGAAAGGGAGCGTCGAATCATAGCGGACGACTAGACCCGATGAAGTGCCAACTCCAACACCCGGGACATAATAGACATACTTTCCATCAAAAACGCCGCCGTAGAAAAATGAAGTTTGTGTATTCAGTGCAAATGGATCGAAAATCGCATAGCTAAGAGACGAGCTGAAAGGGAGAGTCGTATCAAAGCGGACAAACTGCGCAGCAAAAGTAAAGACTAAGCCTGAGGGGGTAAAATAGACATAGCGTCCATCAAAAACCCCTCCATTGTATGAATTGCAAAGGGTGCTTACATTGGCCGACATATCGAAAATGGAATAACTGGCCGAGGCTCCAAAGGGAAGCTGCGTATCGTATCTCGAAATCTGACCATTACCCCCTCCAAGACCGTTTTGATTGGGGACGAAATAGACATAGCGCCCATCAAAGACGGCGCCTTGAAAAGCGACACTGTTGGAATTGACAGCCGCCCTCATGTCAAAGATCGAGGTCGTGTTGGCGCTCATCGTCTTGTTCGAGCCGACCAGTCCACCGCCAAAACCGGCCCCTTGGCTATACCCTTCCGCAAGGACGACCGTCTGATTATCCTGCTGCGGCATCGAGCCGTAGGCGCCCTGCGAATTTGCGCTTCCCACCACTTGGAGCGGATAGCTCGGACTCACAGTCCCGATCCCGACACTGCCGCTGACTACTACATTGCCGGCAGAGGCCGAGCTGTAGCCGATGGCGAGCGAGGTGAGCGGAGTCGCTAAATTGGAAGGAGCTAGTGCATTGTAGGCTGGAGCCGAGTAGGCGTTGAGTCGAACAACCGATCCGCCGTTCCCCCCCGGAGCCAGGTAGACGTACCTCCCATCGTATACGCCTCCGACAAAAAGGGTGTTGACCGCCCCCAAGTTGAAAATGGTGTAGCTTGAAGTCGAGGAGAAAGATTGAGTCGTATCGTAATACAAAAGGCGAGCATTTGAACTTGAATTGGGGACAAAGTAGACATATCTCCCATCGAAGATGGCGCCAAAAAAACCGACAGCTGTAGTGTTCGCAATTGCGGATGGGGCAATGGCACTATAGCTTGTGCTGGCGGAGAACGATTGAACCGTGTCGTAGCGAACTAGAAGGAAAGTGGAGCTGGGGATGAAGTAGACATAGCGCCCATCGAAAATAGACCCTTGATAGCCTGCCGCCAAAGAGTTGATGTTGGCTGCTCCATCGAACTTCGCATAGCTGGAAGAGGCGGTAAAGGGGAGCGTTGTGTCGTACTGGACGATCTGGCCGCCGAAGGAGTTTGTTCCCGAAGGGGCATAATAGACATAGCGCCCATCGTACGTCCCCCCAGTAAATCCAGTGGCAAAACTAACGACCGTCGCCAAATTGAAAACATTATAGCTGGTTGGAGCATTGAATGTGCCCGTCGTATCGTAGCGGATGGCTGGATTGCCAGCTATAGCCGGGATCAAGTAGAGATAGCGCCCATCGTAGACAGAACCTGCGCTCCGAACTAAAGTATTGACGTTTGTGACAAGATTGTAAGAAACGTAGCTATTGCTTTGTTGAAAAGGAGCCGTTGTATCGTACTGGGTCATGTTCGTAGCAGTCGCAGAATTGGGAACTAAGTAGATGTATCTCCCATCAAAACTGCCTCCCGAAAATCCAAAGCTATTTGAATCTACAGCATTTGCACCCATGTAGTAGAAAGAGTAGCTGGCTGTCGAACTGTAAGAAAGTGTCGTGTCATAGCGGAATATCGTCCAGGAAGCTCCCGCAGTGCCTGCTGCGTAAGGGATAAAATAGGTATACCTCCCGTCAAACAGAGCCCCTTGAAAACCTTTACCGAAACTATTTACCAAAGTTACATCGAATGTGGCGATCGAATTGGAGCTGATTGCATTTAAAGACCCATCGGAGCCGCCGCCTAGCCCCCCCTGAGCATATCCCTCAGCTAGCGCTATCGTCTGTTTGGGGCCATAGGTCCCAAAACCATATACATACTGAGCATTCAAACTTCCTGCTGCATCGGTAAACCAGGAGGGATTGCTCGTGCCAATGCCTGCTCCGCCGCTAACAAGCAAATTTCCATTCGAAGGGTTATTGACTCCTACAAAGGTTCCTACAGCAAAGCCGTTCGAGGGGATTCTTTGCGTAGCCATCACATTCGTTTGGGGTCCGCAATAGCTCAACAGGCGAGCAACGACAGAATTGGCAACATTATACCCCGCATAGGCGGCTCTACCATCGAAAATAACTGAGGAGCTAAAAAGCCCCCCCGAACCAGTAGAGTAAGAACTTAGATTTGTAAAGGGGAGATTTACGTCATAAATTAGATTTCTAAGGAATGAAAGAAAATTTAAAAAAACAATATACCTTCCATCAAAATATGCGCCTCCGTAATTTGAGCCACCTGAATTCAAAGGGCCATAATCAAAAGCCGAATAAGCAGGAGCTGAAGTAAATGCCATTAATGTGTCGTAACGGACAATGTAAAAGGGTGTATTTCCAGGGAGTAGATAAACATATCTCCCATCAAAAAGAGGATTGGTGAATCCTCTAAAGTTCGTATTGATACTTTGAAGATTGAATGTAGCGTAACTGTTAGAGATTCCAAAGGGAGAAAAGGTATCGTATCGGAGCCAATTTCCAAAAAAAGTAGATGTAACAGTTGTAGTGACGAGATAAACATATCTTCCATCGTAAACGCCACTTTGAAAAGAAGTTGTTACTGTATTGATTTTTCTGAGATCAATTGAGCTGTAGCTAGTTGATGCGCTGAATGGGGCTGTTGTATCATACCTAATGAATGTGCCTCCCAAATTGAAGCTGGTTGCAGCAGGAACCATGTACATGTATCTTCCATCATACACTAGGCCCTTGTATGCATCAGTTCCATTGGCCCCTGCTACCGCAATTAGATTAATTGAATTAAATCCCGATACATTAAAGGGTAAAGTGGTATCGTAACGATAAAAATTACTACTGCTTCCATAGTAAATGTAACGGCCGTCAAACCCATTTCCATTGATGCTATTTAAAACCGCTGGAAGTCCAGTTGTGTCAGCAACTGAATAACTGGTTGTGGCATTGAAGGGGAGGCTTGTGTCATAGCGCCAAGCATAGGGGCCGTTGCCTGGACCAAAGTAGATATACCTCCCATCGAATGCCCTTGTAGTGGAATTTGAGAAAGTGGCGCTGCCGATGACGGGGTTGTAGGTAAATATAGAGTTTCTATTTTGGATTTTACTGGGGAGTCCTCCTCCAAAACCACCTTGGTTATATCCTTGAGCCAATGTGGCTGTTTGACTGGGCGCTTGAGCTCCTAAGCCATAGATATATTGGGCATTCACAGAGCCAGCTACGTCGACAAAGAAGGATGGGTTTGCAGTTCCAAATCCTGCTCCGCCCGAGAGAATAAGGCTATTGGTAGGCGGAGTCACGAAGCCGGCGTAGTCTCCTATCGCAAAAGAGCTAGGAATCTGACTGACGGAGCGGACGCTGACTTGAGAGCCTGGATAGGCATCGATTCGAACAACGGCGCTAGAGACCGTGGGACCAGAAAAGGCATAGATATATCTTCCATCGAATACAGCTCCCCGATAGGTCGCGGAAACCGAGGCAGAGACAGCAACATAGCTTTGAGCCACCGAGAAGGATGTTGAAGTGTCGAATCGGGTGATTAAACCAATTGTGGAGGTTCCGTTGAGGAAATAGGCATATCTTCCGTCGAATACCCCTCCATAGAAGTTCTTGCTGAGAGAGGATATGACGCTGGTATCGAAGGAGGTATAACTTGACGGGGATATGAACGATCCTGTCGTATCGAAGCGAACGACTGTACTAATTACATTCGGCAAGTAGTAAATGAACCGGCCGTCAAAAATAGCCCCAATAAAATTAGTGAAGTTCGGATTGATCGTCTGAAGGTTTAAAAAAGTAAAACTGGTAGTAATGCCAAACGGCAGCGTTGTGTCGTATTGGGCTATTATCCCGCCAGGCTGGCTGTTCAAGCTGCCGTTCGGGACGAAATAGACGTAGCGGCCGTCGTATACAGCCCCTTTAAATTTCCCGCTGGTCGTCGCAATAGAGGTCGTATCAAAGCCTAAATAGCTAGAAGAGGCGATGAAACTGCCCGTCGTATCGTAGCGGACAATCTGTCCATTGATAGATGGAGCTAAATAGACGTATTTTCCATCGAATGCGCCTCCGTAGAACTGTTGGCTTTGTGTATTGATGATTGAAGTGAGATCGACAATCGTGTAGCTAGTGACAACTCCAAAGGTCGCATTTGTATCGTAGCGGGTGAATTGGCCATTTGCACTTGGGGGGAAATAGAGATATCTCCCATCGAAAATAGCTCCTCCTCCGATTGCATTATTCAAACTGGCGCTGTAATAGGCCGTAGTCAAGGCGTAGCTGGTCGACGAACTAAAGGGCTGGTTCGTATTGAGGCGGGTAAGAGGCCTCCCATCTACAGCCGGAAGAAAATAGACATATGTTCCATCGAAAGCGGCGCTAGAGATGCCGGAGGCAAACGTGCTCAGCTGGCTAAGTCTAAATACAATGAGATTGGTATTTATCACCTTTTGGGTCCCGACAGATCCGCCTCCCACGCCCCCTTGCGAAGGCCCTTGAGCCAAGCTGATCGTCTGATTCGGCTGCTGGGGCATAAGCCCATAGACGTATTGGGCGCTGATCGAGCCGTTCACATCGAGAAGGTTTTGCGGATTGCTCGTCCCGATCCCGACATTGCCGCTGGCAATGAGGCTGCCCGAGGGAGGAACGCTCAATCCGGCATAGGCTCCAATTGCAAAAGAATTGGGAACTTGCTGCGTTGTGATCGCATTCGGATTAGGTCCAGAATAGGCGTCTAGCCGGACCATCTGACCAGAAAAGCCCGCATTATTCTGGAAGGGGCTGAGATAGACATATCTTCCGTCCGTAATCGCACCGGTAAAGCCTTGGCTCAAAGAGTTGCCTGTCGTCGCATTGAAAACTAAGTAGCTTGTCGAATTGAAAAACGATTGGGTCGTGTCGAGCCGAATAACTCTTCCTGAGATCGAATTATTGAGATTGGAGACAAAATAGACGTATCTCCCATCGAAACAGCCTCCATAAAACCCAGAGCTGAGTGAGTTGAAATCTTTTGTATTGAAGATTCCGTAGCTAGAGGCTGAAGTAAACGGGACCGAGGTATCGTATCTTGTGATTTGTCCTGAAAATGTGTTCGACTTATTGAAATAGGGGACAAAATAGACGTATCTCCCATCGTAGATAGCGCCTTGGAATCCGACGCTATTTTGATTCACATTCAACGCTGTATCGAAAAATGAGTAGCTGGCGCCGGAGCTGAAAGAGGAGCTCGTGTCATAGCGGACGGTTAATCCTGAATAGGTGAACTGGTTTAAGTTCGGAGCAAAATAGACATATCGCCCATCGTAGGTGCCTCCAGCAAATCCGACAGCCAAAGAATTCAATGCCGTAGAGAGATCAAAGAATGTGTAACTAGCTGAAACTGTAAAAGATCCCTTCGTGTCATATCTTGTGATTTGCCCCGATACCGTATTCCCATTGAAGTTTGGGACCAGATAGAGATATCTCCCATCAAAAATTGATCCAAAGAACCCTTTGCTGTTAGCCTGGAAAGTTGAAGTGTCTGTCGCCTGGTAGCTGATCGACGACAAGAAGGGGAGAGCCGTATCGTAGCGCAAAAGCAGTCCCGACGGGGCCGTCGCCGTCCCTTGCGGAGTAAAATAGATATATCTGCCATCGAAAGAACCACCATTGAAGTAACTGCAGATGGAATTGATGTTTGCCGCAGCATCGAAGAAGGCATAGCTGGCCGAGGCGTTGAAAGGAGAAGAGGTATCAAAGCGGGTAATCTGTCCCGATGCGGTCGTCGCACTTGTCGAATTGGGAACGTAATAGAGATACCTCCCATCGAAGACAGCCCCTTTAAACCCTTTGCTAAACGAATTCACAAGAGCCGCTGTGTCAAAGGTGACCATCGAGGTCGGACTCAATGTCTTTTGCCCCCCGACAGAGCCTCCTCCAAATCCCCCTTGGCTATATCCTTGGGTCAAAGCGATCGTCTGGTTTGGTCCTTGCGGCATCCATCCGTAGAGCCTCTGCGCATTGACGGAGGAGGTCGTATCGAAGAAGTATCGGGGAGTCGAAGTGCCAACCCCGACAGAAATTGCTCCGCCGCTGACAGCTAGAATATTTGCAGACAACGTATTGACCCCAGCGTAAGAGCCGATCGCCACCGCACCACCCACGTCGAGGGCGCTTCTCGGCGTTGTCGTCCCGATCCCAACCCCGCCCTGGCTGTTGCCTGTAGAGGGGAGGGCAAAGTAGGCGGCATAGTTATTCTTAGCACCTGTGGGGGCTGTTACAAACAGCGAATAACCTTTTAAAAGAGTGCCTGCCGTCAAATTGATTCCAGAAATGCTGAGGCCGTATGCGTTCGAAACGGTTACTCCGGAAGCGCTGAGAGACGGGGCGATTTTTTGCCCATAAGCTTGACTGACGGTCGCGCTCCTCAAACTAAACTGAGGGGTAACCGAATCGGCCAAGATCGTCGAATAGAGAATGCCGGTAGGGGGGGCGAAAATGGGGTTGATCTGGTCGGCCGAAAGGTTAGCCAGGTTCTGAGACTGATTGAAAAGGGTGAAGGAGCCGCTATTGTAAGCCATTGCAATATCCTACGAATTATAGAATGGAATTTTCTGTAAAGTGCCG
The DNA here is from genome assembly GCA_018239895.1 of Verrucomicrobiota bacterium. GTDB lineage: Bacteria > Chlamydiota > Chlamydiia > Chlamydiales > SM23-39 > SZAS-17. The sequence continues at coordinate 39,638 of JAFEGL010000036.1, read as the reverse complement.
TTGATCCTGACGATCAAGAATCCCGCAGGCGAAGCTGGAAGAGCATGAGTACCGTTTGTCGCCGTAGCGGATGATTGGGCGCTGATTCCGAACTCGCCTGTGATCGTGAAAGTGGCCGAATTTGCCACACTGACCGCAAGTCCCGAAGCTATGGGTCCGCTATAAGCGTTGATTCGAGTGATCTGTCCCGATGGAGTGAAATCGGTATAAGAATAGGGGACGAGATAGACATATCTCCCATCGTATACGCCACCTTGGAATCCTTGGCTGAACGGACTTACCGCCGTTGTATCCAAAATGGAATAGGAGGTCGAAGCGCTGAAATTTTGCGTCGTATCGTACCTTGTGATCTGACCCGATTGTGTAGCTGTAAAAGCACCTGGATCAATCCGATTGGGGACAAAATAGATGTATCTACCATCGAATACTGCCCCGAAAAACCCTCGGCTGATTGTACTCACGAAGGTCTGGGTATCAAACGTGGAGTAAGCAGAGGTCGAAGTGAAAGCAAAGGCCGTGTCATACCGGACGACGAGACCTGAAAATGGTACGATCGTTGCCAGGAAATTTCTCGCGGGAACGTAGTAGACATATCTCCCATCGAATACAGCGCCATTGAATCCGAATGCATTGCCGTCGACATTGGTTGCAAAATCATAAGTTGTATAAGAGGCTACTGCTGTAAAGGAGGCCGTTGTATCATAGCGGACTCCAATTCCTCCTAGCCCGGAGAATCCGCCTCGGTTCGGAGAGTAGTAGACATACCTTCCATCAAAAGTCCCTCCCACATAACCAAAAGCCAGGGAATTCAAAGAGGAGAGGGTGCTGAATACCGCAAAGCTGCTGGTCAAGCTGAAGCTCAGCGTCGTATCGTAGCGGGTGATAGTCCCAGAAAAAGTGCTGAAATTTCCCCACGGAACGAAATAGACATAGCGTCCATCGAAAAGCGCCCCCGTAAAACCAAAGCTCAAGGTGCCTGAATTTGCCGAGTTATAAAAACTATAGCTCCCCTGGCTGGAGAAGGGGAGCGTAGTGTCGTATCTTGTAATCAAGCTGGCGCTTGAATTTTGTAGGAAGGGGGCGAAATAGACGTAGCGACCATCGAACGTTCCCCCCATGTAGGCGCTGGCGCCGCTGTTGACTGTCGTGAGATCGAAAAAGCTGTAGCTCGAGGTGCCGCTGAAAGAGGAGGCTGTATCGTAGCGGGTGATCTGGCCAGATCTAGTAGATAAAACATTGCCTGTCGGAATTAAGTAGACATATCTCCCATCGAAGATCCCGCCTGTAAACCCGAAGCTATTTTGATTGATCGTCCCTGTGTCAAAAACGGTCGTTGTATTGATACTCATCGTCTTATTCGTACCGACCGACCCGCCGCCGTAGCCCCCTTGCGTGATCCCCTGCGAAAGAGCCGCCCTCTGCTGATTCATGGTGGTTCGAGAGGCATTCACTTGGGATGCTGAAACATTGCCAAAAACGTCTACGCTAAAGGCTGGAGACGTCGTACCAATCCCGATACTGCCTGGAACAAGCAAGCTGCCATTCGGCGCCACCGCTCCAGAATAGGTTCCGATTGCAAGCCCATTGCCAGCCGAATAGGCCGAAAGGGCGATTGCCTGAGCTCCCGAATAAGCATCGATCCGAGTGACAAGACCGGAGAAAGAAGCGGATGTAGCCTGCGGGACAAAGTAAATGTATTTTCCGTCGAAAATAGCTCCGCCGAAACCTTTGCTGAATGAATTTTGCAGCGACGTATCATAGATCGAATAGCTCGACGGATCGAAAAACGATTTCGTAACATCGTAGCGAGTGACAACACCGCTGTAATAAGTCGTGTTGAATAAGTCGATGCCAGGGATAAAATTCACATATCTGCCATCGAATACTCCGCCAGAAAATACGACGCTCAGCGAGCTTACTTGAGTCGCCGTATTAAAAAATGAGTAGCTCGAACCTGTTGCAAAGGGGAGCCTTGTATCATACCGAGCCACTAAACCGCTCAAGGTCGAGTTGTTCGCAATAGGGACATAATAAATATATCTCCCATCGAACACAGCGCCGTTGTATCCCACCGCATTCGCATTGACTGCCGCCATATCGAAGATGGAGTAGCTCGTCGATGTTCCAAAAGCAAGAGTCGTATCGTAGCGGGTGATCTGACCGAAATAGACAGACCCGGTATTATAAGGAACTAAATAGACGTATTGCCCATCATAGGCGCCGCCCCAGAAAAATGAAGAATTGGCGCTGACCGTCGATAAGTCGAATAGGGCGTAGCTCTGCGATACCCCGAACGGCAGGCTTGTATCGTAGCGGGTAAAAATAAAGGTGCTGAAGGACACTAAATAGAGATAGCGCCCATCGAACACTCCGCCAAAGAATCCCACGCTATTTGGATTGATCAGGGACGTATCGTAAATAGAATAGCTCGTCGTAAGAGAGAAAGAGAGCGTCGTGTCGTAACGGACGATGACTCCGAGGTTGAGCGTTCCATTGTAAGTGGGGATAAAATAGACATATCTTCCGTCGAAAATGGCCCCATGGAATCCATTGCTCTTTGTACTCAAGACAGACATATCGAATACGCTGTAGCTCGCCGATGAGCTGAAAGATGCCGTCGTATCGAAACGGGTCACTTGGCCAGAATATTGCCCTCCCGATCCTTTGTAGGGGGCGAAATAAGCGTACCTCCCATCAAAGGCTCCGCCAAAAAATCCAGCGCTATTGCAATTGACGGTCTTTGTTTGAAAGTACAAAGTCGTATTGTCGCTCATCATCTTGTTCGCACCGACAGAGCTGCTCCCATACCCGCTCTGGGTATTGCCTTGAGAGAGCTGGACGAGCTGATTGTCCATCGTCGTCCAGGGCGAATTGAGATCTTGCAGACTGATCGCCCCTTGCACCTCGAGTTTATAGGCAGGAGACTGGGTTTTGACCCCCATCGAGCCGCTCAAGATGAGCCCTCCTGTCGGAGGGGTAACAACTCCAGAATAGGTCCCTACTGCCACTCCATTCAATGTATAGCTTGCAATCGAACTGAAGCTGATATTTTGAGGTCCCGAATAGGCGTCGATCCGGGTGATTTGGCCATTTCTCGTCACCCCGTTTGTGTTGGGAACGAAGTAGACATAGCGCCCATCGTAGATGGCTCCGAAGAAACCTGAACTATTGGAGCCGAATACAATTCCAGAATCGTAGAACGAATAGCTAGACGAAGAGGTGAAGGAGAGGGTCGTATCGTAGCGGAAGATGCAGCCCGACTTAGACGTATTGAGCGTGTCGTTTGGTACACAATAGACATATTTGCCATCGTAGACAACTCCTTGGAAACCAACACCTAGTGAATTGAGGGTGCTTAAATCAAATGTTGCATAGCTGAGCGAGTTTGAAAAGGTGAGAGTTGTATCGTAGCGGGTCAATAGACCTGTTGCCGTGTTGCCGTTGTTGTTGCTCACCATGTAGACGTAACGGCCATCGAAGGTAGCTCCTAAAAATCCGCGGCAATTCGAGTTGACGCTCGCGCCTAGATCGAGAATCGAATAGCTAGTTGCTGTTGTAAACGAAAGGGTCGAATCGTAGCGGGTGAACTGGCCGCTCGACGTCGAATTGTTCGTCGTCGGAACGAAGTAGACATATCTCCCATCAAACGTTCCTCCATTGTATCCATTCGCATTGCTATTCACGCTGGCGCTCAAATCGAAATACGAATAGCTCCCATTTGAAGTAAAGCTTTGACTCGTATCGTAGCGGAGAGTTCCGCCTGATGCCGTATTGCTAGATAGTGTATGGGGGACGAAATAAAGATACCTTCCATCGAATACAGCCCCTGTAAACCCGACGCTGCCAGAATTGATGTTTGCTTTGCTATCGAACGCGGCGTAGCTATTGATCGATGTAAAGGGAAGCGTAGCATCGTAGCGTGTAATGTATCCGGTTTGGCTCGTCAAATTGATATTTGGCACATAATAGACAAACCGCCCATCGAAGGCTGCTCCTTGGAAACCTACACTTTGGGAGTTGATATTTGCACTCAAATCGTAAGCTACATAGCTTGCGGAAGCTGAAAAAGACTGTGTCGTATCATAGCGGGCGACGAATCCGCTTCGAGTCAAGAAATTATTGTTGGGGACAAAGTAAATATAGCGCCCATCGAATGTAGAGCCTATGAAACTTTCGCAAAGAGAGTTGATGGTCATTAGATTGAAGACAGCCGTCGTGTTGTTCCCCATCGCCTTATTCGTGCCGACAGAGCCTCCGCCGAAGCCGCCTTGAGTATACCCCTGGAAGAGCTGGACCCCTTGGCTGTTGGAGAGCGATCCGGCCGAATCTGCCGCTTGAACGCTCAAAGCTCCTTGGATATCGAGATTGTAATTGGGCGTTCCCGTCCCAATCCCGAGTTGTCCGCTTAAGATAATCCCGCCGGCCGGTGGTGCTATAACCCCTGCATAGGTGCCGAGGGCGATCCCATCGAGCATCGAGTTGGCAGAGAGGGCCGTTGCTTGCGGGCCTGGATAGGCATCGATCCTTGTCACCTGGCCGTTTCGCGTCACCCCGTTTGTATTGGGAACAAAGTAGACATAGCGGCCATCAAAAATCGCGCCGAAGAACCCAGAACTATTTGAACCGAACAAAAGGCCCGAATTGTAGAATGCATAGCTCGTCGTCAAAGAGAAGGGCAAGGTCGTGTCGTAGCGGAAGATGCAGCCCGATTTCGAGGTATTGACCGTGTCGTTCGGAGTGCAATAGAGATACCGCCCATCGAAGAGGACCCCTTGAAAGCCGACTCCTAGCGAATTGATCGTGCTCAAATCTATGATCGAATAGCTTGCAGCTGTGGAAAAGGATAGAGTCGTATCGTAGCGGGTGAGAAAGCCGGTCGAAGTATTTACATTGCTGTTAGTCAGCATGTAGACGTATCTGCCATCATAGGTACCCGAAACATACCCGCAGGCGTTCGAATTGACGTTGGCGGCTAGATCGAAGACAGAATAGCTAATGGCCGTCGCAAAGGGGAGGGTTGAATCGTATCTCGTAACCAGGCCGCTTTGCGTTGAATTATTTGAAAATGGAGCGAAGTAGATATATCTCCCATCAAAGGCTCCTCCAACATATCCATTCGCAAGGGTGTTGACATTGGCCGTAAGATCGAAAGTGGAGTAGTTAGCGGCTGTGGTGAAGGTAAGAGTTGTATCGTAGCGTAAGATGACTCCGCTAAAGGTATTGTTCGAGAGTCGATTGGGGCAAAAATAGAGGTATCTTCCATCGAAAAGGGCCCCTTGGAATCCAGCGCTCACTGAATTTACGTTGGCTTTGGTGTCGTACGTGACGTAGCTGTTGGAGGAGGTGAATGGGACAGTGACATCATAGCGGGTGATCGTTCCCGACTGGCTATTCGACTGATTTAAAGTCGGTATGTAATAGACATATCTTCCGTCGAAGACACCGCCGTTAAAGCCAACGCTAAATGTGTTGACATTCACGGCCATATCGAAGGTTGCATAGCTGCTAGAGGCTGAAAACGGGAGAAACGTGTCGTATCGGGCGACCATACCGCTTCGAGTCGTTAAATTTGCGTTCGGCACAAAATAGACATAGCGACCGTCAAACACAGCGCCAATATACCCTAAGCAAGCAGAATTGAGGCTAGGTAGGCTGAAAATAGCCGTTGTATTGTTCCCCATCGTCTTCTGCAAGCCGACCTGGCCGCCGCCGAAGCCGCCTTGGTTATACCCTTCAAAAAGAGCTGCCTGCTGATTGTTTCTCGTCGTACCCGCTGAATAGGCCGACTGGGCGCTCAAAGCCCCCTGGACATCGAGGTTGTAGGCGGGCGTCGTGGTGCCGATGCCGACAGAGCCGCTGACGATCAGACCATTTGTAGGCGCAGAGACGACCCCCGCATAGGTACCAAGAGCGATCCCATTCGCCGAGCTGCTCGCATTGATAACATTGGGCAGAGGGCCCGTATAGGCGTCGATCCGGGCGATCAATCCTGATGCCGTTGAGAAATTGAAAGAAGGGCTGAAATAGACATACCGTCCATCAAAAACCCCTCCGAGATAGCCGACGCTCAAAGATTGGATTGAAGCGAGGTTGAAGACAGAGTAACTCCCTGTATTGGAAAAAGGGAGGGTTGTGTCGAAGCGGGTTACAAGCCCGCTTCGGGTCACAACATTCAAATAAGGAACATAATAGACATATCTCCCATCGAAAATAGCCCCATTGAACCCGTTGCTCAAACTATTGACGTTCGCACCCAGATCGTAAAAAGAGTAGCTGGTAGAGGCTGAAAAAGAGACCGTTGTATCAAACCTTGTGACGACCCCTGTTTGAGTCGATAAATTTGAGGATGGGACAAAATAGATATATCTTCCGTCAAAGACAGCCCCATTGAAAACAGCGCTGTTTGAATTGAGAGCTGTCGTATTGAAGACTGTATAACTAGAGGTGGAGCTAAAAGGTAGAGAGGTATCATATTGGGTGATTTGTCCGGACTGAGGACCAGCTCCGTTGCCATTCGGAGCCAAGTAGAGATACCTGCCGTCGTATGCCCCCCCCTTGAATCCACAGCTGGCTGAGTTGATATTTGCAGTTGTATCGAATAACAAGTAGCTGGCTGATGAAGAAAAAGAACTCGCCGTATCGTAGCGGATGATTTGCCCTGCAAGAGTGATGCTGTTGAAATTTTGGAGGAAATATAGATAGCGGCCGTCGAAAAGGCTCCCTATAAAGCCAACGCTCAGAGAGTTGATGTTTGCCTGGAGATCGAAGGCTGCATAGCTCGTAGTTGCGGCAAAGGGGAGAGTCGTATCATAGCGCGTAATTAGACCTGTATAAGCAGATCCGTTAAAGAAGGGGACATAGTAAATATATCTCCCATCGTAGGCGCCCCCTCCGGCATATCCCTTGCTCAAGGCATTGAAACTGGTCAGATCGAACATTGAGTAACTGGCAGAAGAGGAGAATGCAGCTAGGGAATCATAGCGAAGCACAACGCCTGAGTTTGCAGAACGATAGGGGACAAAGTAGACATATCTTCCATCAAAGACAGCCCCTTGAAATCCCGAGTCGAGCGAGTTGAGGGTGGTCGCATCAAAAACAAAGGTCGTATTCGCGCTCATGGTCTTTTGCGAACCGACTGCGCCTCCTCCCAAACTTCCCTGGTTATACCCTTCAAATAAAGTTACAAGCTGGTTATTCCGAGTTGTTCCGGCCGAATAGACAGGCAAAGCGTTGACAGATCCTTGTACATCGACCGTGTAACTAGGCGACGTCGTGCCGATGCCGAGCAGCCCGCTCATTATAATTCCACCTGTCGGCGGAGTAACAACTCCTGCATAAGAGCCGAATGAGAGCCCGGTTTGAGACTGGCTCGCATTGATCGCATTTGCCTGCGGCCCTGGATAGGCGTCGATCCGGGTGATCTGGCCCGATAAAGTAGAGGGGCTTGTGATATTCGGAATAAAATAGACATAGCGCCCATCGAAAGCGGCCCCTATGAATCCTACGCTCGCCGGGTCGACACTTGCCGTATTGAAAATGACGTAGCTTGAAGAGTTCGTGAACGTCAAAGTCGTATCGTAGCGGGTGATCTGGCCTGTGCAGGAGGTCCCGTCGAAATAGCTCATCAAATAGAGATATTTCCCATCGAATACACCGCTGAAGAACGATTTGCTGGCTGAATTGAGAGTGCCGGTATCAAAGACCGTATAGCTTGTTCCCGTAGAGAAAGGCAAAGTCGTATCGTATCTGGTGATCTGGCCAGAAAGAGTGGCGCCTGTCCGATTCGGAATATAGTAAACATAGTGCCCATCGTAAACAGCATTGGAAAACCCTACGCTGTTCGAGTTGACATTTGCCTGCATATCGAAGGCAGAGAAGCTCCCTGCCGTGCTGAAAGGCAAACTCGTATCGTAGCGAGCAACTACGCCCGAAAAGCTATTTACATTCTGATAGGGGGCAAAATAGACATATCGCCCATCGTAGGTTCCCCCATTGAATCCTTGGCTCAAACTATTTATGAGCGTAGTTGTATTGAAGAAAGTGAAAGAGAGGGTATTGATGACCGTCAAGAATGTGTCGAGCCTAGCCACTTGCCCAGACAGGGTCGCCGATCCTTGATACGGGACAAAATAGACGTATCTCCCATCAAAAACCCCGCCGACATAACCGCCTGCATTGGAGTTGAATGTGGACGCATTGAAGGTCGAATAGCTCGTCGAGATACTGAAAGGGAGCGTCGTATCGTAGCGGGTGATGAAGCTATTGAATGTGTTCGATTGGCTCGGGATCAAATAGACGTAGCGTCCATCGAAAATCCCCGAGGAAAATCCGACGCTGTTTGAATTGATTACGCTCGTATCGAAGATCGCATAGCTAAACGTCGAAGATGAAGTGAATGAGCTTGCTGTATTATAGCGGGTGATCTGTCCAGATAGAGTGTTTACCCCCTGGCTGGGGATCAAATAAAGATATTTTCCGTCGAAGACAGCCCCGTTGAACCCGACGCTTTTTGAATTGACCGCCGCGGTATTGAAGACAAGCGTCGTATTGGCGCTCATGGTTTTTTGCGTCCCAACGCTCCCGCCGCCATAGCCTCCTTGGCTATACCCCTCGAAAAGCTGAACACTTTGGTTATTGAACGTCGTGCCCGTCGAAATTGCCTGCTGCGCGTTGACTGCGCCTTGAATATCGAGGCCAAATACAGGAGACGTTGTTCCGATTCCAACCCGGCCGCTGACAACCAAGCTATTCGATGGAGTGGTCGTCGCTCCTGCATAAGTTCCGATAGCGACCGAGCCGAAAACATCGAGAATATTGCGAGGAGTCTGAGTGCCGATCCCGGTCCTCCCTCCAAGGTAACCAGCATATTTTTGGGAGACCCCAGCGCTCGTCGGAGCTGAAACAAAAAGGGCATAGGTATTGGTCAATGTCCCTGTAGAGATCGTCGGCGCCGCAAGATCCAAACTCCTAGCAGCTGCGATGACGCTCGATGAAGCTGAGATCGAAAGAGAGAGGGATTGGCCATAAATAGCAAATGCTGCTGTGACGCCGCTCGATTGATAGGTCGGAGCTATATTCAGAGCCGTTGCATTGGTAAAACTGAATCCCGACGGTGGACTGAATTGGGGGACAATCTGATCTGAAAAGACCGAACTGCCTGAATTTAAGCCTGTTTGCTGGAATAGAGAGAAATTGCCGTTATTGTAAGACATTGCGATTCCAATGATTAGAAGGGCTGTAGATCATTCAAACTTCAGAACTATGGATCAGATCGATTCTGTTCTGACTGGGTGCTTTTTTTGATATATATGTAAATCTAGATAAAGAGACAAAAAGAAATTTAAAAGATTCGTTTAAGAACTAAAAGAAAGGCCCCCTGCCAATCTAAACAGGGGGAACATGTCTTATTGATTGTAGTAAGGGATTTTCTGCTGCGATCCGTTGATATTCAAAGTAATGTACCCAGCGACATTGGTCAAAGTGCCGGGGACAGTGCCTGTCGTAGCCGTTCCCGAAGTAGATACAGAAACGAGATTCAAGGGTCCGCCGCTGAGATTTAGGCCAACATTGGCGGCCGATGCGTTGAGAGATGAAACTTGCGGACCTGGATAGGAGTCGATCCGGGTGACTAGTCCAGAAGCTGTTCCGTTGCTATTCGGCACAAGGTAAAGATAACGTCCATCGAAGACAGCCCCTTGGAAACCGGCGCTTAACGAGTTGACCACTCCTGTATCGAAAATCGAATAACTGCTTGTTGTATTGAAAGGCAACGTCGTATCATAGCGAGTCATTTGCCCCGATGCCGTCACATTGACCGAATCAAATCCATTTGGAATGAGGTAGAGATATCTGCCGTCGAAAACACTTCCTGCAAATCCAGAGCTTCTTGAGTTGATAGTCGATGTATCAAACAAAGAATAGCTTGCCGAAGCAGAGAACGAGAGGGTCGTATCATAACGTGTAATTTGGCTATTGAAAGTAGTTCCCACTGAATTTGGAACAAGATAGACATAGCGTCCATCAAAAGAGGCGCCGAAAAAGCCCACGCTGGCCGTGCTGACGACTCCAAATAAATCCATCGTAGAATAGCTTGTCGATGTGGCAAATGGAAGGGTTGTATCGTATCGCAACAAAGCGCCCGTATTCGTCGGTCCTAGATTTGGGACGAAATAAATATATCTGCCGTCGAATGTCCCTCCTGTAAATCCTGATGTTGTAAATCCAGTAGCGGGAGCGAAGGTCACATAGCTGTTAGAATTGGTAAAATCTTGGGTCGTATCATATTGAGTGATATTTGCATTCCGCACTCCTAAAGGACCTTGATAGGGGACAAAGTAGATATAACGCCCATCGAAAACAGCGCCCGAATAGCCTGTGCTGATGCCAAGATCGAAGGAGGTGAAAGAGACCGTCGAGCTAAACGAATTATAGGTATCGTAGCGGAGGAAATTGCTGCTGACCGCGCTGGCTGTGCTATAGGGTACAAAATAGACATAGCGCCCATCATAAATAGCTCCTGAGTAGGCAACTGGAGCAGCCAAAAACGACACAAGCGAAAGAGTAGAGTAGCTTGTAGTGCTAGAGAATGGAGAGAAAGTATCGTAGCGGGTGATGAGGCTAGGGATCGTGAATTGGTTCCTGCTTGGCGCAAAATAGACATAGCGCCCATCGAAAGCCCCTCCTGAAAATCCTTGGGCCGAGCTATTCGCCGTCGAGAGATCGAAAATGGAGGTCGAGGCTGTACTCATCGCCTTATTCACACCTACAAATCCGCCGCCGAAACCACCTTGATCGTTCCCTTGCGATAGTCCTATGATTTGATTGTCATAGCTCGAGGCGCCCGCCAGTACACGCTGCTGGGCGTTGATCGATCCTGTCGTCGCTAGCGCTACACTAGGCGTTGCCGTTCCGACCCCAATCGTTCCTCCAACCAACATGTTGTTGGGTGCAACTGCAGAGCCAGCTAATGTCCCAACTGTAAAGCCATTTGGCGCCTGGGAGGCTGCAAACTGATCGATTTGCGGACCTGGATAGGCATCCATGCGAAGCAAATAGCCAGCTGCTCTTACGAAATAAACATACCGGCCATCAAAAATCGATCCTAAGAAAAGATTCAGACTTGAATTCAATGTTTGAGCATTAAAGTTAGACCAGCTAGAGACCAATGTATAGGGAAGCGTCGTATCATAACGTGCTATATTTCCTACGTTTGTACCGCCGCCGTTTGCATAGGAGTTGAGATAAATATATCTTCCGTCGAATGTCGCTCCATAAAACGATCCATAACTTGAATTGATTTGACGTAAAAACATCAAAACGTAGCTTGTTGTATTCAAATAGGGAAGATTTATATCGTATCTTACCATTGCGTAGGTGCCGTTTTGATCACTTGGGATATAATAGACGTACCGCCCATCGAAAACGCAACCGAAGAACTCAACTGCAAGAGTGCTTAAAGTCTGCATATCCAAGGATGCATAACTTGAAGTTGAACCAAAAGGAAGCGAAGTATCGTAGCGGAACGTCAGAGTCGATCCAGCAAAAGGTACATAATAGATATATCTGCCATCAAAGGACCCCCCAAAGAAATCAGTGCCAGGAGCAACCTGAGTTTGATCAAATACTGAATAACTTGATGAGTTTGAGAAGGGGAGTAAAGTATCGTAACGTATGAATGAAGTAAAATTAACGGGAGTATAATAAATATATCTTCCATCGAAAACAAGTCCTTCGAATAGTCCAGCTATTGAATTGATATTTGTGATTTGATCGAAAAATTCGTAGGAGCTAGCGCTTGTAAAGGATTGAGTCGTGTCATAACGGCCAAATTGAGCGAATCCTTGCGGGGCAAAATATACATATCTACCGTCAAAACAAGAGCCTACATACGACTGGGAGACGTTATAAGAGATATAACTTGCTGAACTTGAGAAATCTTTCAGAGTATCATATCGGATGAATGCTTGACTGTCCGTTATTGCATATATGTAGCGTCCATCAAAAGTCATCGAAATGTTAACGAATGTCCCATAGTAAGTATTAATAATTGAATTAAAGGCGCTTGTTTGCACGCTCATGGTCTTTTGCGTGCCGACAACTCCGCTGCCAAACCCGCCTTGCGAATTGCCTTCAAACGTTTTTACCAGCTGGTTATTGAACGTAGAATATGCAGCATAGACTCGATTAGCGTTGATCACCCCGTTGACATCTAGAGTATAGGAGGGCGAGGAATTCCCAATGCCCACATTGCCTGCGACCAAAAGGCCATTTGCCGGAGGCGCTGAAGAAGCTCCGATCGTAAGTCCATTGGGTGATTGATTTGCAGTGTAAACAGCAGCCTGCGAGCCTGAATAGGCGTCGATTCTTACGACAATTGAAGAGATCTGTGGGACAAAATAGGCATACCGCCCATCGTATAAGCCTGATTCGAATCCTTGTGCATTTGAATTTAGGGCTGTTAAATCAAATTGACTATAGCTTGAGGCAGATTGGAAGGAGAGGGTCGTATCATAGCGGAGTACAACTCCTGATATGGTTGTAGCAGATTGATTATAGTAGGGATTGAAGTAGACGTATCTACCATCGAAAAACCCGCCTATATAGAAGATCTTATTGCTATTGACTAGAGATACATCAAATGATGCGTAGCTTGCTGAGTTTGAGAAAGTTAAACTTGTGTCATAACGGAGAATATGAGCAAATGCACCTGTAATATTACTTGGATAAGGAACGAAATAGAGATACAAGCCATCAAAAACAGCTCCATTGAATCCAAGGCATAAAGAATTCACTGTCGTTGCATCGAAAAAGGAATAGCTTGCGCTTATGCTGAATGACAGGGTCGTGTCGTAGCGCATAATCCTTCCGACAGAGTTGCTTGGACCAGTATAGTAGGGCACGTAATAAACATAGCGTCCATCGAAAGCGCCTCCAACAAAATTTACACTGTATGGAGGATTTTGAGTAGAAGTTGAGTTGAAAACAGTATAGCTAGTCGATTGACTGAAGGGGGCTGTCGTGTCGTAGCGGGTCAAATATCCCGATTGAGATGAGGTGTTTGCTTCAGTATAGCTTGGAATGAGATAAATATATTTTCCATCGTAAACTCCCCCGTTGAAACTCACGGAATTCGAATTCACGCTCACCGCTAAATCGATGGTCGAATAGCTGGTGGTTAACCCGAATGGAAGCGTAGTATCATATCGGACGAAAAATCCGTTATAAAACTGTCCTGAACCTACATAGGGGATGAGATAAATATATCTTCCATCGAAAAGTCCGCCATAATAGCCTCCGCTTTGGGTATCGAGAAGCAATGTGTTGAACACGGAATAACTATTCGTAGAATTGAACGGAAGCTCCGTATCGTATCGGAGTAGCACGCTTGCTGGCGCACCAAACCCGAATTGATAGTAGGGAATATAATAAATGTATCGTCCATCGAAGGCAGTAGTAAATCCTCCCGCCGTGCTATTTACATTTATCAAACTATAAAATTGTGCCGTCAATGTATTGATCGGTTTATTCGTGCCGATGAAGCTGCTTCCGAACCCTCCCTGATTGGTCCCTTGAGCCAGGTTCGATAGCTGATTTCTGCTCGTAGAGCCAGAGGCGTAAATTCTCGTAGCCGCAACGGAGCCGCTGCTGACATCTAACGTGACTGATGGAGTGCTCGTCCCGATGCCGACTTGTCCTGCAACCAAGAGGCCGTTCGACGGCGATCCGACGCCAGATCCAATCGTAAAGCCGCTGGGCGCCTGCGCCGCAGTCCAGGCCGAAGCCCGGATGCTGTTGGGATAGGCATCCAGGCGTCCAATCGGTGCCACGAGACTTGATGATCCATACAGATAAACGTAACGTCCATCTGTCAGGGCCGAAAAGAAGGAATTAGTATTGGAATTGATGTCATTGCCGTTGAGAGCTGTGTAGCTTGAAGACGATCCAAAAGGCTGGGTTGTATCATATCTGACGATGACTGCAGTGTTAAATGGATAAAAATAGACATATCTTCCATCAAAAAGGCTCCCATTGAAGGTATATGTATTCGTGTTGAATGCCAGCAATAGGTCAAAGGTCGAATAACTAGCGGTTGAGGAAAAGGAAAGAGTCGTATCATATCTGAGGATTTTTGTTTGCGGCGCCGATTTAGGAGCAGAGTAAAAATATCTCCCATCAAACGTAGGCCCGCCGTAAGCAGTAGATACTGTCACGCCAATGGTTGCAGTTGAAAAAACTTGGTAACTTGTGGAAGTCGAGAGAGGGAGTGTCGTATCGTATTGAACCATCGTGTTATTGCCACTATTCGATGGAGCAAACGTGATGTATCTTCCGTCATAGATCATTCCTGTAGAGATGTATGTAAAAGAAGGATTGAGATTGAAGAAAGCATAACTAGTAGACAGAGAAAAAGATAAAGTCGTGTCGTATCTAACGAGTGGATTGTTGCTGTTTTGGGCAGTAAAGTATACATACCTCCCATCAAAAACCGATCCAATGTAAAAATTAGCTGAAATTCCTAATCCCTGTAAATTGAATGTTGAATAAGAAGATGCAGAAGTAAATGGGCTTTGAGTATCATAGCGCGTTGCAAGGATTGGAATTGCGCCTCCTCCAATGCTACTGACATTGTAGATGTATCTTCCATCAAATGACCACCCGAATTGGTAGCCTCTGCAAGCAGCGTTGATGTTTGCAGCCAAATTAAAAGCTGTGTAGCTGTTCAAAGAGGTAAAGGAGATAGTGGTATCGTATCTGATCAAAGTTCCGCTATTCGAACTAAAGGTCGAATCAAAATCTCCGCAGCTATAAACATACCTTCCGTCGAAGCCGCCTCCCTGCAAACCTAAAACTCCAAAACCTGATAAGTCGACATTTGCCGATGCATTTCCACTCATCGCCTTCTGTGTTCCGGCAACACCCCCGCTCACTCCCGAGCTGTTTCCTTCCGCCAGATTGATGATTTGATTGGGGAAGGTTCTGGCTGTCGTATAGACTCGAGTCGCTGCAATCGTTCCTCCGGTAACATCTAAGGTTGCGCTGGGAGAAGAGACTCCAATCCCAGTATTGCCCGAGATGATTAAGCCGCCAGATGGGGCCCCAATGCCGGCAAAGTTTCCGATGGAAAAGCCTCCGGCTGCCTGCTGAGCTGTTATAGCAGTGGATCGGAAACCTGGGTAGGCATCGAACCGGGCGATGAGTCCCCAGACGTTTGATTGAGCATTGTTAGGAACAAGGTAAACATATTTGCCGTCGAAGACAGAGCCGATAAATCCGCAGCTAACAGATTGGAGCGGCTGAGTATTGAAATAGGTGTAGCCGACCGAGCTGCCAAAGGGAAGAGTGGTATCATACCGGGTGACTTGGCCTGAGAGGGTCACTGTATTTACATTCGGGACGAAATAGAGGTAGCGCCCATCGAAAGATCCACCTTGAAAACCTAGACTGGTCGAGTTGACATACAATCTTGTATCGAAATAGGAATAGCTCCCAGCAGTCCCGAAGGATAAAGTGGTATCATATCGGGTGACTTGGCCTGCAAAGCTCAACGCATTTTGATATTGAATGAGATAGACATAGCGTCCGTCGAACACAGAGCCTCTAAAACCGAGGCTGTTGGAATTGAGATTTGCTGCCAAATTGAAGGTTGAATAGCTGGTTGCTGTCGAAAATGGGAGACTCGTATCGAAGCGCGTTAGCTGTCCAGATAGCGTCGAGTTGTTGATGAAAGGGGAGAAGTAGATATATCTTCCATCGTAGCTGCCGCCATAGAAACCGACGCTATTGGAATTGATGTTCGTACCAAGATTGAAAAAGGAGTAGCTCCCTGTAGATGAGAAGGCGAGGGTCGAATCGTAGCGAGCCACCAAGCCAGAGTAGGTATTCCCATCGAAATAGGGGATGAAATAGACATATCTTCCATCGAAGATAGCCCCGTTGAAGCCGCAAGCAGAAGCGTTTAAGTTTCTCAAATCAAATACTGAATAGTTAGCTGCCGATGTAAATGAAGAGGTCGTATCGTAGCGGGTGATCTGTCCCGTGTAGGAAACTGCAGTCGCAAAGGGGACAAGATAGACATATTTTCCATCGAAAGCTCCGCCGGAAAATCCTACGCTGTTGCTCTGCACAGTGGTCATATCGAAAACAGCATAGCTGGATGAGGCGCTAAAATTAACTGTAGTATCATAGCGAAGAAGAAGGCCGGCACCCGTCTGAACTGATGGGTTTTGGTTTGGGACAAAGTAGACGTATCTGCCATCAAAAACACTGCCCCAAAAATTGATGCTAGTGGTCAAGACAAATTGAGTATTGAAAAACAAAGTTGTGTTGGCGCTCATGGTTTTTTGCGCGCCGACAAAACCGCTGCCAAATCCCCCTTGGTTGTTCCCTGTTGCAAGACCTATCAACTGATTGTTGAACGTCGATCCGTTGGAAAGGATTCTCGTCGCATTCAAAGTAGCCCCGGTCAAATCGAGGGTGGCTGAAGGAGAGGAGACGCCAACGCCGACATTGCCAGAGACAATGAGGCCGCCTGCAGGAGGTGCAGTTCCGGCAAATGTCCCCATAGCAAAACCGTTGGCTGACTGAGCGGCTGTGATCGCTGTCGCCAGGGGCCCAGGATAGGCATCAAACCTTACCACTCCCGTAGGCAGGGCTGAGATGTCCGTTCCCCAAGAGTAAATATAGCGGCCATCGAAAGATGCTGAGGAAAAGGCCCCTGTGTTCGAGTTAACTGTGTAGGTATTGAAAAAAGAATAGCTGGTCGAGGCTCCAAAAGCCTTCGTCGTGTCGTATCGAACCGTCGCATATAGTTTGCTCGCTGGGGTAAAATAGACATAGCGGCCATCGAAAACGCCGCCAACAAATTGTTGAGGAGTCGTATTGATGAAATTTTGCAAGTTGAAGATGTTGTAGCTAGTCGTTAAAGAGAAGGGCAGAGTCGTGTCGTAATTTAAAATGTAAGTAGTGCCGCCCCCGCCAGTCAGTAAATAAACGTAGCGTCCATCGAAAACGCTATAATAGGTATCGCCAAGAGGGAAAGACCCTATAGTAGATACATCGAATGAGGCATAGCTGCCCGCCTGTGTGAAAGGGAGAGAGGTGTCGTATTGAACAAAAATATTTTGAACTGCTGGCGGTAAATAGAGATATCTTCCGTCAAATGTAGCTCCCGATCCTTGAGTATATAGATTCACCGTTTGCACGTCGAAAACCGAATAGCTGGTTGTCAACGAAAACGATTTTGTAGTGTCATAAGCGATGAGGATATATGTGCCGCCGATCCCAGTTCGGGGAACGTAATAGACAAAGCGTCCATCGAATACGGCCCCTCTAGATGTAGGCGAGACGTTCGCATTGAGCGGACTTAAATTGAAGAATGCATAAGAAGAGACGCTTGTAAAGGAACCTGTGGTATCGTAGCGTAAAACCTTGGCTTGAAGCTCTCCAAAAGTTGCTACATTGTAGACGTAGCGTCCGTCGAAAATACCGGCTGAATTGAATCCTCGCGCCGTAGAGTTGATGCTGCTAGCCGCATTGAAAATGGCATAGCTTGTGCTTGCATTGATGGGAAGAGTCGTATCGTATCTGCCGATCGTGCCTGAATAGGTTGCTCCGGCCGCATCAAAATTGGCATAAATATAGAGAAAGCGGCCATCGAAGGGGCCTCCTTCCATCGAGCCCAACTGCGAGCTGATATTGTTCGAAATCGGGTAAAAAGTAGTTGTGTTGGCGCTCATTGTCTTTTGCGTGCCGACCGATCCGCCGCCAAAGTTTCCCTGATCCGTCCCTTGAACGACCCCAACGAGCTGATTGTTATTGGTCAACCCCCCGCTGAAAACTCGGGTCGAGTTGATGGTCCCTGTGACGTCTACAGCGTTTACAGGGGAGGCGTTTGCTACTCCTATTTTACCAGTGACGATAAGGCCGTTCGTCGGAGCGGCGAAGGAGCCGGCAAAGCTGCCGATCGCAACGCCGCCTTGGACATCGAGGATGTTTTTCGGGGTTGTTGTGCCGAAACCGGTGACGCCTAGAATGGAAGCCGTGTAGTTATTGAGGATCGTGCCAGATCCGCTGGGAGGCGCGACGTAGAGGCCGAACGCCGATGTCAAATTTCCGGCCGAAAGAGAAGGGCCTGTCAGATAAAGGGTGTAGGCAGTTGAAACGGTTCCGCCTGTCGGACTGAGAGTTGGAGCGACCTGCTGGCCATAGAGAGTCCCAATCGTTCCGGTTCCCGTAGTGGTCACCGAAGGGGCAACCAAACTGCCGTAAACGCTCCCGAAGAGGGTATTCGACGGGTTGAACTGGGGAGCCCTCAAATCGGCAAAGACCGACGTGAAGTTTTTTTGTTGATTGAATAAGGTGAAAACACCTGTGTCATAGCTCATTGTTCAAACTCTCATAAATTGTAATAAGGTATTTTCTGGGGCGTGCCATTTACGCTTATAACGATGAATCCGGCAGCCTGAGCTGGGATCGCAAAGCTTCCCGCCGATGCGGTTCCGTTTGTCGTGACATTGGCGAGGCTCGAGCCTAAACTAAATCCGTTGGTAGCCTGCGAAGAGGCCATCGCAGGAGAAATTGAAGCGCCTGGGTAACCATCGATTCGGGTAATGATCCCAAAACCTGAGTTTTGGCGCGCGAAATAGACGTAGCGCCCATCAAAAACTCCCGAAGAAAAGCTGCTGCTATTGGAATTAATCACCGATGCATCAAAGCTTGAATAGCTGGTCGATACTGAGAATGGCAAAGATGTATCGTACCGGGTAATCTGACTAAAGCTCTGAGATGTCAGATACACATATCTCCCATCATAGCAGCCTCCTATGAACTGCTGGTTATTGGCACCGACTGTGGTCGTAATAAATACAGAATAACTTTGTGTGATAGAGAAGTTTTGGTTCGTATCATAACGTACGACGACTCCATTCGTAGGTGACGGCAGATAGACAAACCGCCCATCAAAAAAGGTTGAGGCAATGCCTGAGTTATATCCAAATGAAGATAGAGAGAATGAGGCGTAACTCGTTGAGACGCTGAATGGCTTCGTGGTATCATATCGCATCAAGAGGGGAGTTAAGTATCCAGGGAAATAGATATATTGCCCATCAAAAGTCCCTCCCCAGTAAGTCGATACAGTAAAGAAAGTACTTACACTGAAAGCG
Organism: Verrucomicrobiota bacterium; assembly: GCA_018239895.1. GTDB lineage: Bacteria > Chlamydiota > Chlamydiia > Chlamydiales > SM23-39 > SZAS-17. The sequence goes on along the minus strand of JAFEGL010000036.1, from coordinate 20,478 downwards.
CTCCAGCTAGCTGAGGAAGAGAAGGCCTGTGTTGTAGTGTCATAACGGATGAGTATTCCGTTATAGGGGACATAGTAAATATATCTTCCATCAAATATGCCTCCGCTGAATCCAGTCGCACTTCCATTAATAGTCGTTGTAACAATCGCCTGATAACTTGTGGTTGCATTGAAAGGGAGCGTCGTATCGTACTGAAGAGTAGTCGTTGTGGCATTGTTTATGTAATAGACGTACCTTCCATCAAACACTCCTCCACGGAAACCATAGCCATTCGCATTAACCGTCGATAAATACATGACACCGTAGCTGCTAGAGTTGCCAAAAGGCAGCGTCGTATCATACCGAAGAGCTATACCCAAATTGGTGGCTGTGTTCGACGGTATTACATATAAATATCTTCCGTCAAATACACCTCCATCAAAGCCTCTTGACTGTGAATTGATGAAGGTTTGTGTAGGGAATATAGCTTCAGAATTTATACTCATCGCTTTTGTGCTTCCAACAAAGCTGCCGCCGAAGCTGCCTTGGGCATACCCAGACGCTACATTGATTTTCTGGTTTTGGCCCTGAGGCATATAGCCGTAGACGGCCTTAGCATCGATAGCTCCTACGACATCGAGGGTCCCAATCGGGTTTGCGTTATTAACTCCCACCTTGCCTGGAACGATGAGATTAGATGCCGTAGGCACGATGTTGCCGGCGTAGCTTCCAACCGCAAATCCGTTCGGCGCTTGGGTTGCACTATAGACTGTCGCAGGACTGCTCGCCGGATAGGCATCGACTCGGGTGATCATCCCTGTCCGAGTAGATCCGTTGGTGTTTGGGAGGAAATAGACGTACCTACCATCGTAAAGAGCTCCAACAAACCCGCTGCTATTCGAACTAAAGGCAGTAGAATCGAAAATAGAATAGCTAGAGGCTAAAACAAATGGCTTGGTCGTATCGTAGCTAACGAGCAGCCCCGATTTCGTAGTCCCGGTCGTATCGTTTGGAGCAAGATAGACATATCTTCCATCAAAGGCTAGACCCTCGTATCCCGAGCAGAGCGAGTTCACAAGCGTAGACAGCGAAACCCCAATGTAGCTGCCCGCCGTCGCGAAGGGGAGAGTCGTATCATACTTTAAGAAGAACCCGGTCCCGATGAAGTTAGAGATGTAGTAGACATAGCGCCCATCGAAGGTCGTGCCGATGATCGTGTTGCTATTTGAATTGACATTGGCTTTTGTATCGAAGAACGAATAGCTCGAAGCGGTGGCAAAGGGGAGAGTTGTGTCGTAGCGGGTGATGATACCGCTCGAAGTGAGATCGTTGGTCGTAGCAGGATAATAAATATATCTTCCATCGTACGTACCTGAAAAAAGGCCCGTGCAAAGAGAATTGACATTCGGTACAAGGTCGAATACCGAATAGCTGCTAGCCGTTGTAAACGAGGCGGTTGTGTCGTAACGGGTAATTTGCCCATTTTGCGTCGTGCTAGATATGTTATGCGGCGCAAAATAGACATACCTTCCATCAAATACAGCCCCTGTAAATCCGATGCTTGTTGAATTCACATTCGCTTTCGTATCGTAGACTATGTAGCTCCCTGCACTCGTAAAGGAGGCATTCGTATCAAACCGGGTGATTTGGCCCGATTGGCTGTTGAGAGAATTTACGTTCGGAGCATAATAGATATACCTCCCATCGAACGCGCCCCCTTGGAACCCTACGCTATTTTGATCGACAGTTTTCATATCGAAAACGGCGTAGCTAGATGATGCGGAAAACGGTTGCGAAGTATCGTAACGGGTCACTTGACCTGAGCGGGTCAATGGGTTTGAAGAGGGGACTAGGTAGATATATCTCCCATCAAAAACACCTCCAAAGAAGCCGACGCTGTTTGAATTTATAAATGCCTGAGTATTAAATACTTGCGTAGTGTTAGCGCTGAGCCCCTTCACATTGCCAAGAGCACCTCCGCCAAAGCTTCCCTGATTATTCCCCTCTGCCAAAGAGATCAGCTGGCTGTTTTGCTGCGGCTGCAAGCGATTGATCACAGTGGCGTTGGTTGTTCCAAAGACATTCAAGGTGTAATTCGTATCGGCAGTTCCAAATCCTGCTTGGCCGCTGACGATCAAGCTATTAGCAGGAGGAGAAATGGCTCCGACATACGTGCCGACTGCAAGGGAAGTAGAGAGCACTTTGTTGAACGCCAAAGCGCTAGCCAAAGGCCCTGGATATGCATCGATCCTAGCAATAAGGCCCGAATAGGAAAGTTGGTTGATATTTGGAGAAAGATAGACATATTTGCCATCGTACACCCCTCCGGAAAATCCTGTGCTCAGGGAATTGACTTGGGTTCCCAAATTAAAGATCGTGTAGTTGCTCGATGAGAAGAACGAACCTGTCGTGTCATAGCGGACGACAAGACCGGAAGCCGTGCTCGCGGCGTTTGGAACAAAGTAGATGTAGCGGTTATCGAAAATAGCCCCTTCGAACCCTTTGGCGTTGCTTTGCAAAACAGAAGTATCAAAGAAAGAGTAACTCGAAGAAGATGTGAACGTTAAAAGGGAATCGAACCGGGCAATGAGTCCAGATGGAGTTCCATTATTGTTCGGAACAAAATAGACATATCTTCCGTCGAATACGCCGCCAAAGTAACCTCGGTTGAATGTGTTGATCGTCGCCAGATCAAAGAAAGAGTAGCTCGTTGTCAAGCTGAATGGCTGCGTCGTGTCGTACCGGGTGATTTGTCCGCTCCAGGTTGACAAATTAGCATTCGGAACTAGGTAGACATAGCGCCCATCGTAGACGCCGCCTGCAAATCCAACGCTTGCTGTAGAGATCGTCGCCAAATTAATGCTTGTGGAAGCTGTGTTGAGGAAAAAGCTTTGCGTTGTATCGTATTGTACAAGAAGTCCTGCCGCCGTATTGTTTAGATCTACGGACGGAATAAAGTAAACATAACGCCCATCGAAAACACCGCCACTATAACCGCCTGACGCGTTGATCGACTGATAAGAGTTTAAAGATGTGAAAGGGAGAGTTGTGTCATATTGAAGAAACAAAACCGAAGAACTTAAAATCGATGGGATGTAATAGACATATCTTCCATCGAATATTGCGCTCGTGATACCTGTAGAAAAACTTACAACTATCGCAGATACGTTAAAAGAAGAGTAGCTTGTAGAGCTTGAAAAACTAGATAACGTATCGTAGCGGACAACGACTCGACTTGGAATTTGGATCGGGATAAAGTAAATATAGCGCCCATCGAAAACCGCCCCCTGAAAACCTGCATTGACTGTATTTAAGGTGGATACATCGAATGTCAAGGTTGTATTCGCGCTCATGGTCTTGCTTAGACCTACAAAGGACCCGCCCAATCCACTTTGATTATTGCCTTCGGTTAACGAAATCAACTGGTTTTGCGCTTGAGGCATAAGGCCATAGTAGGAGGAGGCGTTGATCGAACCGTTGACATCGACAAAGTAATTGGGAGACGTATTACCGACTGCCATCCCTCCCGACATGATCAACCCGTTCGAGGGAGGTGTATTCACCCCCGCATAATTTCCAATGGAAAACGAGCTAGGAACTTGATAGGTGGCTAGCGCATTGACAGGCGTTGAAGTCGATAGTGCATCGATCCGGCTCGCTGTAGCTCCGGAGGCTGTAGTAAAGAAATAGGCGTAGCGGCCATCCCAAACTGTGAACCTTTGACTATTTATTCCCACAAAAATGGATGAGTAACTGGATGCATTATTAAATGACTGAGTTGTATCGTATTTAATTATTACTTGGTTTGCTGGCATGTAGAGATATCTACCATCATAACTGCAGCCGTACAAACCTGCTGATCCCATAAATGAATTTATGGACCCGGATCCCATGAGAGAATAAGAAGAGGTAGAAGTGAACGGCAATGTCGTATCATACTTAATCAAAATCGCTTCGCCACTGACTTGAGATTGAGGCAAGAAATAGACAAATCTTCCATCGAAACAAGCGGTAAAGAATTTTTGACAAAGAGTATTTAACGTCTGTGGATAGAAAGTCGAATAGCTTGACGCTGAGTTAAACGAAAGACTCGTGTCGTACCTCATAATGGGAGCATACGCCAATCCAAATGACATTGAGATTGGAACAAAATAAATATATCTTCCGTCAAACACACTATTGTAAAACAGACCGCTGCTTACTACCCCACTAGCATCAAAGGTTCTATAACTAGATGTTGATTGGAAGGAGGCGCTGGTATCATAGCGGATGATTATAGTGGAAAAGCCAGAGGTTGGTGCAAAATAGAGATAACGACCGTCGAATGACATGCCGTTTGGACTAAATGAACTCGACACAGCTGTCATATTGAATGAGGCATAACTTGATATTTGCTTGAAAGGGAGGGTCGTATCGTAGCGGACAAAAATCCCGCCGCTGCTTGAAGCTAAATATAAATACCTCCCATCATATCCCGTGGTTGTAAAGGTATTACCTATCGCAGGATTTAACCCGACAAGCGATGCTGAATCAAAACTGGAGGCCGAAGTAATGGGAAGCTGCGTATCGTATCTCCAAAGAGTTGATGTGATGGAAGGACACATATAGACATATCTTCCATCAAAGCCAGCAGCATTAATCCCACTCGAGGTCGAATTTATCCCAAAAATTGATAAGAGATTGATCAGGGTAGTTCCTGCGCTTCCTTCTTTTTTGATCCCAACGCTTCCGCCAGAAAAGCCTCCCTGATTATACCCCTCGGAAAGAGCGATCGTCTGAATTTGCTGTTGGGGCATGAGACCGCTGACGTAGTTTGCTAAAAGGTTCCCATTGACATCGGCCGCATAGCCTGGAGATGAGGTGCCAAATCCGACGTTTCCCGACACAATCAAACTATTGTTGGGCGGCGTGGCGACTCCCGCAAAATTTCCGATGGCAAATGTCGAGGGAAATTGGCTCGCTGAGATGGCGTTGATGGGAGCGCCTGAATAGGCGTCAAGGCGCGCAATATTGCTTGTCGAGGCCCCCGGAGCTATATAGATATATCTCCCGTCGAAAATGCCGGAGGAGGCTGTCGAACTGCCTGTTGAGAATAAAGAATAGCTAGAACCATTAGAGAATGAGACCGAAGTGTCGAATACAACTACGTTGGGAAAGCTGCGCCCAAAAAAGTAAACATATCTCCCATCGAAAGCCCCTCCGGTAAATGAGGAGGCCAAAGAGTTAATCGAAGTGGTTGTATTGAAAAATGAATAATAGGAAGAGGAGGTAAAGCTGCCCGTAGTGTCGTAGCGAGTGATTTGCCCTGAGCCCAATGGGACGTAGTAGATGAATCTTCCGTCATAGACAGCTCCCAAGAAATTTTGACATCCAATATCGACATTAGCCTGCATATCGAACACGGAATAGCTTGTTGCAGTCCCAAAGGAGAGAGACGTATCGTAGCGGGTCACTTGTCCTGCCTGAGGGCTGCTAGACGGAATAAAGTAGATATACCTGCCATCGTAGACAGCTCCATAGAACAGCCGGCTGTTGCTCTGGATGTTCGTCGTGTTGAATGAGGTGTAGCTATTCGTGGAAGTAAATGACAGAGTCGTATCGTAGCGGACGACGGTTCCATTGGCAGCCGTCGTGCTGGCTGGAGCAAAATAGACATAGCGCCCATCGTAGACCCCTCCTCTATATACCGCCAAAGAGGCGCCGACGCTGGCAACCGTGCCGAGATCGAGAAATACATAACTCGTCGCTACATTGAAAGGTGAACCGGTATCATAGCGGGTGATAAACGAACTGACGGGCGATGGAAAATAGATATAGCGCCCATCGTAAATCGCACCCGAGAAGGTAGGAATCGTAGTGTTTACATTTGTTCTTAAGTCGTAGACAAAGTAGCTCGTCGATGAGCTGAAAGACTGTGTCGTATCATAGCGAAACAAAAATCCTGGCCGTGCGTTGGGAGCATAGTAGACAAATCTCCCGTCAAAAGCGGTCCCAGAAAACCCCACTCCATTCGAATTGACAAGGGCGAGATTAAAAATATTGGTCGTGTTGGTAGTAGGCGTCTTTTGCGAGCCGACAACTCCGCCGCCAAAGCTTCCCTGGTTATACCCTTGGGCCAGGCTGATCGTCTGATTGGGCTGCTCCGGCATCAAACCATAGGCATATTGGGCCGAGATAGAGCCGTTCACATCGAGTAAATACTGAGGATTCGAAGTTCCGATCCCTACATTCCCGCTGACAATCAAGCTGTTGCTCGGAGCAGCATTCACGCCAGCATAGGCGCCGACTGAAAAATTATTCGAGATCCCGCTTGTAACCGGTGTGTTGGCGTTGGGACCTGAATAGGAGTCGATACGAGTGATGAGTCCCGATACTGTGGCCCCATTTTGGTGCGGCACAAAATAGATGTAGCGTCCATCAGAGATCCCTCCAAAAAATCCAGCGCTGAGCGATGTCAAAGCTGCTGTTAGAGAAAAGCTTGTATAGCTCGAGGTATTGAAGAAATACTGGGTCGTATCGTACCTCGTGATTTGACCTGACGTGGTAAATCCTGGGACGAGATAGAGATATCTCTGGTCGAAAACAGCCCCAAAAAATCCGATGGAGAGGGTATTCAAAGTCGACGTGTTAAATATCGAGTAGCTGGAGGCGCTTGTGAATGATCCAAGGGTATCGTAGCGGGTGATTTGTCCATTGTTTGTAACAACCGTCGGTGTAGCTCTGAAGGGAACGTAATAGATGTACCTCCCATCGAATACTGCGCCGCGGAAACCAGAGCTAGTCAAGCTAACATTCGTAGTCAAATCAAATACAGCATAGCTGGAACTCGATCCGAATGAGGAACTTGTGTCATAGCGGGTGATCTGCCCTGACTGAGTGGCCCCATTGAAGTTTGGAACATAATAGATGTATCTTCCGTCAAACACCCCGCTAAAAAAGCCTCGGCTATTGCTTTGGACTAACGTCATGTCAAAAGTCAAATAGCTGGAAGCGGTCGCAAACGGGAGCGTCGTATCGTAGCGGAGTACGACGCCCGATGTCGTGCTTGTATTTAGATTCGGGACTAAATAGAGATACCGGTTGTCGAATACGCTGCCGACAAAGCCGCAGCTAAACGTGGAGACTGCTAAGAACGTATCGAAGATAGAATAGCTCGAAGAGGCGCTGAATGGAAGCGTCGTATCATATCTGGTGATCAACCCTACGCAGGTAGATACCACGTTCGGGATGAGATAGACATATCTCCCATCGAAGGCTCCTGCCAAAAAACCCTTGCTGATTGAGCTGAGAGTGCCTGTTTCAAAAATGGCGTAGCTATTCGACGAGGAGTAAGACTGAGTTGTATCGTAGCGCATCATCAATCCGGAGCGGGATGCCCCGTCGAAATTGGGGATGTAATAAACATATCTCCCATCGAAGACGGCGCCGGCATAGCCGCGGGATCGGGAATTGACCCGGGCTCCCGAATCGAAATTTATGCTCGTGTTGGCGCTCATTGTCTTTTGCGTGCCGACAAAACTGCTCCCAAAGCCCCCTTGAGAATACCCTTGCGCCAACCGGATCAGCTGATTGGGGCCTTGCGGCGATAACCCATAGACATATTGCCCAGCAAGAGTGCCTGCGACATCGAAATAATAGCTTGGGTTCGAAAGGCCCACGCCGACGGATGGATTCGACGTGCCGCTGACAGCAAAAGTCCCTGAGGATAGGGTGTTTACGCCCGCGTAGGACCCGACAGCTAACGCACCATTTACATCGAGGGCATTTCTGGGCGTCGTGGTGCCAATCCCGACACCCCCTTGCACCACTCCAACTGTCGGCAAACCGAAATAGGCTCCATAACTTCCTGAAATCGTTCCGGCGCCGCTTGGTGGCGCCGCAAAAAGAGTATAGACCGTTGTCACTCTCCCTGTTGTGAGGGTCGGGCCTGCCAGATTAAGTCCATAGGCCAAAGAGACGGTGATCCCGCTAGCGCTGATCGTCGGGGCGATCTGCTGGCCGAAGGCATTGTTGACCACTCCGGTGCCCGTCGTTGCGATCGTGGGCGCAACCGATTTCCCGTAGACCGAAGTATAGAGAAACGTAGCAGGGGGAGCGAAGGTCGGCGCTTTGAGATCCGCGAAGACGTTCGTATAATTCTGCGCTTGATTAAAGAGGGAGATAATCCCTGAGTTGTAAGCCATTTTTCATCTCTTCTACGGGTTATAAAATGCTATTTTCTGAGGCGTTCCATTGACCAAGACAACCAAAAATCCTGCGGCGGTATTCAGCGTCGCTTGCTGAGTTCCCGCAGAGGCCGACGTCGAGAACACTGTCGTGAAGGCGAAATTGCCCGTGACAGTGAAGGTCCCCGTCGCATAACTGATTGAAGGAGCTGTGACTGGCGGACCCGAATAGGCGATGGTCCTGGTAATCTGGCCAGATACAGTCGTCCCACTCAATTGCGGAGCTAAATAGAGATATCTCCCATCATAGGCGCCTCCTAAAAATCCGGTGCTATTCGTACTGACGCTGGCGGTGTTGAAGACCGAGTAGCTAGTCGAAGCGCTAAAGAGGAGGGTCGTATCGTATTTTGTGATTTGGCCGCTCGATGAATTGCCCGGAACAAAATATAGATACCTTCCATCGAAGACGCCGCCTCGGAATGCGGCGCTATTCGAATTCACAAATGTCTTCGTATCGAACACCGAATAGCTTCTAGCAGCTGTGAAGGGGAGTTGGGTGTCATAACGGGTAATCTGGCCCGACTGGCTGACGCCGTTGACATTCGGCACGAGGTAGAGATATCTCCCATCGTATACGCCGCCGAAGAACCCTGAGCTGCTCGAGTTAACATTGGCATTTGTATCGAACACCGAATAGCTTGTTGCTGTTGCAAAGGGAAGGGCTGTATTGTACCGGGTGATCTGGCCCGATTGGGTAACGCCGTTGTTGTTCGGGACTAAATAGAGGAATTGCCCATCAAAGACAGATCCGATGAATCCGGCGCTCTTTGAATTGATAATTGATTTCGTGTCGAAAGCTGCATAGCTTGTAGAATTTGAAAATGGCAGCGACGTGTCGTATTGAACCAGAGTGCCAGAAATAGTCTGAACATTCGTATTGGGGATAAAATAGACAAATCTCCCATCGAAAGCCCCACCCTGGAATCCTGAACTCAAAGAGGTGAGCGCCGTTCTTGAGTTGAAAGTGGAATAGCTCGTGCTTACGCTGAAGGAGACAGTCGTATCATAACGGACAATCAATCCTGACTGGCTAGAAGTGATATCTAGGTTCGGAACGAAATAGACATATCTGCCGTCGAAAACCGCCCCTGCGAAACCGTTTGCCAATGTGTTGACATTCGCAGATAGATCAAAAATTGCGTAGCTGCTGGTAACCCCGAATGTAGTCGAAGCGTCGAACCGGGTAATTTGGCCTGATTGGGTCAATCCATTGTTATTTGGGACAAAATAAATGTATCTGCCATCGAATAAAGCCCCATTGAATCCTCGGCTGAATGAATTCAAAGCAGCAAAAGTGTCGTACACAGCCGTCGTCCTCGCACTCAAGACGATATTCGTTCCGACTGCGCCTCCGCCAAAGCCACCTTGCGAGTATCCTTGCGTCAAAAGGACCCTCTGGGCATTCATGGTGGTCCCTACAGCATTCACCTGCGTAGCGTAGACCGGCCCTGCGACATCGACCGGGTATTGGGGGGCGCTTGTTCCGATGCCGATGCTGCCCGGAACGGCCAATGTGCTACCGCTCAGCGTTGTGGCTCCGGCAAATGAACCTACGCCAAAATAACCTGCCGCTTGGTAGGCTGCGATCGCTGTCGCTTGGCTGCCAGGATATGCTTCGATCCTCGTGATCTGGCCTGTCCTTGTAATGCCGTTCGTAGAGGGGACTAAGTAGATGTATCTCCCATCGTAGATCGATCCCAAAAATCCGCAGCTGTTCGATTGCACGGATGTCGAATCGAAAGAGGTATAGCTCGAATAAGAGGTGAAGGGCATTGTAGTGTCGTAGCGGACGATCAGGCCCGATTTAGTCGCAACAAATGAATCGTTTGGAATGAAATAAACATATCTCCCATCATAGATGGATCCCTCGAATCCTACAGAGAGGGAGCTGATAGGACTCAAATCGAAGGCGGAATAACTGGTGGCAGTCGAGAAGGGGAGCGTTGTATCGTAGCGGGTTACAGTGCCGCTTTGAGTTAGCCTGTTTTGATCCGAGATCATGTAGACGTATCTTCCATCGTAGCAAGCTCCAAAAATGCCACAGGAATTGCTGCTGACATTCGCCTGCATGTCGAAAATGGAAAAGCTACCAGCTGTGCCAAAGGGAAGGGTCGTATCATATTTGACGATGAGACCGCTTACGGTTTGAACATTCTGTAGAGGAGCAAAGTAGACATATCTGCCATCGTACGTTCCGCCCCAATACCCATTCGCTAGGCTATTTACATTCGCCGTCAAATCGAAAAGCTGATAGCTGGAGGCGCTCGTGAAGGTAGCCGTCGAGTCGAAGCGCAAGAGCTGTCCAGAGGGTGTGTTGTTCGATTGATTGTGCGGAACATAATAGATATATCTTCCATCGAAAACTGCCCCGGCAAAGCTCACGCTTTGAGAATTTATATTCGCCTTTGTATCAAAAGTAGAGTAGCTGCCAGAAGATGTGAAAGAGAGCGTCGTGTCGAACCGGGTGATCGTTCCACTCTGGCTTCCCGGTGTGTTGATGTTGGGAATGTAATAGATATAGCGCCCGTCAAAAATTCCACCATCAAACCCTACGCTTGACGAGCTGACGTTCACTTTCATGTCGAATAGGGAATAACTTGCCGACGCAGAAAACGGGAGAGTCGAGTCGTAGCGGGCCACAAGTCCGCTTCGGGTGAGTTGATTGATCGTTGGCACGTAATAAACATAGCGTCCATCAAAGACCGCGCCGATGAAACTTACGCAATTCGAATTCACAAAAGCTTGGAGATCGAATACAGTTGTCTCATTTGCGCCAATTGCTTTATTCGTGGTGCCCGCACTGCTCCCAAGTCCTCCCTGGCTCGGTCCCGTTGCCAAGTTGATGTATTGGTTGTTTTTCGTCGTCCAAGAAGAGCGGGCAGTCTGGGTAGACATAGAGCCTGAGACATCGAGAGGATAGGCCGGCGTCGGAGTCCCAATACCAACCGACCCAGAGACGATCAATCCGCCAGCAGGTGGTGCAACCGTACCCGAGTAGGTTCCCAAAGCCACTCCATTGGGCGTAATACCGCTCGAAAAAGCGCTGCTCAAAGGTCCTGGATACGCATCGATCCGGGTAACTTGGCCCCCAAAAGTCACTAAATTTTTCGATGGAACCAGATAGAGATACCTACCATCAAAAGCTCCGCCTTGGAAGCCTACGCTGTTTGAGCTGCCAGACGCCGTATCGAAGAACGTGTAGCTGCTAGCCGATGTGAAAGATCCAGTCGTATCGAATCTTGTGATTTGTCCAGAAAGTGTCGGCGCTGGCGTTGGAGCGTTAGGGATAAAATAAATATATCTTCCATCGAAAACTCCGCCCCAGAAGCCCCAGCTATTCGAATTAAGCGTATTGGTATCAAAAATTGCATAGCTATTCGAACTGCTGAAAGGCAAGGTCGTATCGTATCGCGTCACTTGTCCTGAGAGAGTAGCAGCAACTTGAAGGGTATTTGGCACATAATAAACATATCTTCCATCATATACGACACCGGTAAACCCTCGGCTTCGCGAATTGACCAAAGCGCCAGAATCGAAGCTGGAAAAGCTGCTAGCTGAAGTGAATGAAAGGGTTGTATCATATTGGATAATCTGTCCAGATATCGTGACCCCGAAATTTGTTTGAGGAGAATAATAGATGTAGCGCCCATCGTATGTAGCTCCTTCGCAAAACAATGTGGCTGGAACCCCAATCGCAGTGTTTGTAATGAACGCATAGCTATTCGTATTGCTGAAAGACAAGGTCGTATCGTAACGGACTTGAATATTGAGTGCTGTATTTGCCGACGCTAAATACAGATATCTCCCATCAAATGCTCCCCCAAAATAATTTGTGCAATTTGTATTCAGGCTAGGCAACAAAAATAATGAATAGGATGAAGATACCGTGAAGGGGAGCGTTGAATCATATCGAGTCAGGATCCCAGCTGTCGTAACCGAAGATCCATTCGGAATAAAATAGATATACCTCCCATCGAATAGCCCTCCTGTATAGCCTTTGCAGTTTGTATTTAAGCTGCCTAAATTGAAGCTAGCATAGCTGCTGGAGGCTGAGAAAGTAGATGTTGTGTCAAGTCTTGTAACGAAACCGCTAAAGCTTCCGAATAAATTGAAATCGGGAACGAAATAGAGATATCTTCCGTCAAAAACAGAACCAGCATATCCTACGCTTTGCGAATTGATATTCGCAGACATGTCGAAATAATAGGTCGTATTCAAACTCATCGTCTTTTGCGTGCCGACTTGGCCGCCGCCAAATCCGCCTTGAGTGTATCCTTCGAAAAGAGCGACTTGTTGGCTGTTTTTCGTTGTGTAAGGCGAAGAGCTGATCGATTGGGCGCTAATCCCTCCCTGAACATCGAGATTGTAGGCGGGACTCGCCGTCCCAACGCCGACCTTTCCGGAGACGATCAAACCATTGCTTGGAGCAGTGACAATGCCCGCATAGGTGCCGATCGCAATCCCCCTTTGAGAAAAACTGGCCCCAATCGCACCGACAGGCTGGCCTGGATAAGCGTCGATCCGTGTGATTTGACCGCTAAAGGTAAGGAGGTTGCTCCAAGGAATGAGATAGAGATATTTACCATCGAAAGCGCCCCCTTGAAAGCCTACGCTATTGCTATTGACGGCAGCTGTATTGAAAAAGCTATAGCTTGTGCTCACAGAGAAGGAAAGGGTCGTGTCGAACCTTGTGATTTGTCCAGATAAAGTAGGACCTGCATTGACGGCATTCGGCACGTAATAGACGTATCTGCCATCGAAAACTCCGCCCCAAAAGCCGCAGCTTTGCGAATTGAGAGAACGGGTATCGTAAATAGCATAACTGTTTGAATTACTAAATGCTGCGGTCGTATCGTACCTAGTGATTTGCCCCGACAGAGTGATGCCCACTCCATTGTTATTTGGCACATAGTAGACATATCTGCCATCATAGACGGCTCCAATGAACCCTCGGCTCTGCGAATTGAGCAAAACACCTGAATCAAAATTAGAAAAGCTCGATGCCGTAGAAAAGGGGAGAGTCGTATCGTATTGGACAATCTGTCCTGAAATAGTTACTCCGAAATTTGTTTGAGGTACGTAATAGACATAACGCCCATCATATGCGGCTCCACTAAAGAATAAGCCTGATGGAACGCCAATTGAGGTATTTGCGATGAAGGAATAACTACTTGAGGAGGAGAATGAAAGGGTGGTATCGTATTGAACAAAGATATTTACATTTGGAGTTTGAATTGCAGGCGCTAAATAAATATATCTCCCATCGAAAACGCCTCCAAAGTAGTTTGTACAGTTTGTATTGAGATTAAGCGCTAAACTAAAGAACGAATAGGAAGAGGTGCTAGAAAAAATAGCTCTTGTATCATAGCGGGTAATGGTCCCTGCAGCTGTCGAATTCAACCCATTTGGAATAAAATAAATATACCTTCCATCGTAAAGAGCTCCAGTAAACCCTTTGCAATAAGAGTTCAAATTGACGGTATTGAATATAGAATAGCTTGATGAACTGGAAAAGCTGGAGAAAGTATCGTACCTTGTAATTTGTCCGCTATAGCTTCCTAAAGTATTCTGCGTTGGAACGAGGTAAAGATAACGCCCATCGAAAGCGCTCCCAGCAAATCCAACGCTGTTTGAGTTCACATTTGTCGAAGTATCGAAAAAGAGCGTCGATAGTGTATTCAAGGTCTTTTGCGTTCCGACAGAAGAGCCTCCAAATCCGCCTTGGTTATACCCTTCGGCAAGCGTCATGATCTGGTTGTTTCTCGTCGTTCCTGCAGAGAGGACGGTTTGAGCATTCAAAACTCCTTGAACATCGAGCGTTGCACTGGGAGTCGTGGTCCCGATCCCCATCGCACCGCTGATGATCAATCCACCCGTGGGGGGAGTCACAATCCCAGTGTAAGTCCCAATTGCTATCCCAAAAGGAGCCTGGTTCACATTGATGGCATTGACCGGGGCGCCGATATAGGCATCCAGACGGACAACGGTGCCAGAATAGGTTGCCAAGCTATTTCTGAAGGGAATCAGATAAACATATTTCCCATCGTAAATAGATCCCTGAAAGATGCTTAAAGATGAGTCGATGTTTTGGAGATTGAGCGTCGCATAGCTTGCCGATGCGCTGAACGAGGTGGCTGTGTCGTAACGGGTAACTACAGAACTGGAGCCGCTCGCTGGGACTAAAGTTATATAACGTCCATCAAATGAGCCGCCTGTGAATCCTAAGCTTTGCGCATTGACATTCGCGGCCAAATCAAAAATCGTATAGCTCGTCGTTGAATTGAATATCAAAGTCGTGTCGTAGCGGACAAATAGCCCGGTAAACCCGCCGTTATTGCTATAAGGAACAAAATAGATATAGCGGCCGTCAAAAATAGCGCTGGTGTAGCCTCTAGCTAGATTGTTGATGCTTGCGAGATCGAAGATAGAATAACTGATTGTTTGGCTGAATGAACCGGTGGTGTCATAGCGGGTGATCTGCCCCAAATAAGTGCCGACAGAACCATTATTCGGAACGAAATAGACATACCTGCCATCGTAAGTACCCCCGAAAAAGCCGACGCTGTTTGGATTCACCAAAGAGGTATCGAATGTTGCATAGCTTCCTGAAGAGGTGAATGAACCAGTCGTATCGTAGCGGGTTACTTGGCCGCTGGAAGTGGTCGGGCTCACTTGATTGGGCGAATAATAAATGTATCTCCCATCAAACACGGCGCCGATAAAGCCTACGCTACTGGAATTAACAAGGACTGAGGTATCAGCAATTGCATAGCTCGTTGATGCGCTAAAGAGGGCCGTCGTATCGTAGCGAACAACGAGGCCAGAGTAGGTGCCGGTGTTATACTGATTCGGAACTAAATAGACGTATCTACCGTCGAATACTCCCCCCCAAAATCCTTGGCTTAAGGAGCTCAATTGAGTCGTATCAAAGATGGCGTAGCTATTTGATGAGCCGAATACCGCAGTTGTATCGTAGCGGGTGATTAAACCTGAAAAGGTAGTCAGATTTTTTGATTTAGGTGCGAAGTAGACATATCTGCCATCAAAGACAGCCCCTGCATAGCCGACGCTGTTTGAATTCACAAGCGCCATGTTAAATTCATTGAAAGTCCCCGAACTGAGCCCCTTTTGCGAACCTACGCTGCTGCTGCCAAGCCCTCCTTGACTATATGCCTGGGAGATCGCCGCAACCTGATTGTTCCGCGTTGTCCCTGCTGAATAGACTGGAAATGCGCTCACAAATCCCTGGACATCCACTCGATATGTGGGTGTAGCTGTTCCTATGCCGAGAAAACCGCTGATAGCCAGTCCATTTGTTGGAGCGGAAATGGCGCCCGAATAGGTGCCGAGAGCTAGACCCGTTAAAGACTGGCTTGCATTAATTGTGTTGGCTAACTGCCCAGGATACCCATCGATTCGGGCCAAAAGACCGGAAAAACTAACCTGGTTTTGAGTCGGGATGAAATAGACATATCTGCCATCGAAAATAACCCCTGTGAATCCTCTAGCCAATGAGGAAATGGCTTGGGCGGCATTCAAAACAGAATAACTGTTCGCCGATGCAAAGGATTGCGTTGTATCGAAGCGGGTGATTTGGCTCGAGAAGGACAAAATATTCAAATTCGGGGCAAAATAGATGTAGCGCCCATCGAAAGCAGCTCCAGCAAACCCTTGGCTCAAAGAGCCGGCAGCCGTCATGTCGAATACAGAATAGCTGGAAGAGGACAAGAAAGAGTTAGTCGTGTCATAGCGGGTCACGAGTCCCGATTGAGTCAATCCATTCGCGTTCGGGACAAAATAGAGATAGCGCCCATCGAAGACAGCGCCAAAAAACCCGGCGCTCGAACTGTTAACCAAAGAGGCTGTATCAAAGACGGAGTAACTGCTGCTAGCATTGAACGCGCCAGTCGTATCATAGCGGGTAATTTGGCCAGATACCGTGAGAGGATTTATATTTGGAATGAAGTAGACATACCTCCCATCGTATGCGCCCCCTTGAAAACCGCCGCTATTCGAGTTGATATTGAAGGCTGTATCGAAGATGGAATAACTGCTTGTTGTGTTAAAAAGTAGGGTTGTATCGAGCCTAGTGATTTGACCAGATACGGTGAGTGTATTTGTGTTCGGGGCGAAGTAGATGTATCTCCCATCGAAAACTCCCCCAGAAAAGCCGACGCTGTTCGAATTGACTGTAGTCATATCGAAAGTGGCGTAGCTCGTTGAGGACAAAAAGTCTAAAGTCCCATCGTAGCGCAAAATAAGGCCAGAGGCAGTTCCCAAGCTATTTACATTCGGGATAAAATAGGTATATCGCCCATCGTAGACGCCTCCCTTATACCCAACGCAATTTGAGTTTACGTTCAGTTTCGCATTGAAGATTGCATAGCTTGTTGAAACTGAAAGGGATACTGATGTATCATAGCGGGTGATTTGGCCAGACGGGGTCGTACCATCTCCTGAGATGTTCGGTACAAAATACAAGTATCTCCCGTCGAATACGCCGCCCTGAAACCCTTCTGAGTTGCTATTGACGGTCAGCATATTGAAGCTCGCCGATAAGTTGGAGCCCATCGCTTTAACAGTTCCAACCATCCCTCCGCCATACCCCCCTTGACTATATCCTTCAAAAAGGGTGACGACTTGGTTATTTTTTGTGATACCGGCCGAAATGGCGTTTTGAGCGGAAATTGCCCCTTGCACATCGAGCTTAAAGTTTGGGGTTGGCGTCCCGACGCCCACTTGTCCGCTGACGATCAGGCTGCCCCCTGGCCCTGCAACATTCCCCGCATAGGAACCAACCGCTACCGTCCCTGTCGAAGAAAGCTGGCTGAGCGGAGTCGTGGTTCCGATCCCTACATTCCCAAAAATCGCTGCGGTGAAATTGTTGACTGCCGACCCAGCGGTAATTGTCGGAGGAGTGACAAAGAGAGAGTAAACATTGGTGAGGGTCCCTCCAGAAAATACAGGACCTACAATATCGAGCGTATGGGCCACTGAGACTGTCACGCCGGACGCTGCGAGAGAAAGAGAGAGATTCAGACCAAATAAATTCCTGACGGTCGAAGTTCCTGTGCTCACGACCGTAGGGGCAATCTGGCTCCCGTAGACATTGGTATAAACTCCATTGCTCGGTATCGAAAACGCAGCAGAGATACTCTCCGCGTAAATTGCCGTACTTGACGTGAATCCAGTTTGATTGAAGAGAGAAAAATTACCCGTATTATAAGCCATTTGAGAATCTCTTTTCTTTTACATTTTTCTCTACAAAATTTTGAAAAAGAGACGCCTTGGAATCACAAGGCGTCCGTTCATTTCTAATTACTCTAGACAGCGGTCTATTAGTAGATTTCATATGCTGCCGAAGTGCTGTTGTAGACGATGTTTACTGAGCCGAAAGGATTGATCAGGTTGAACGTCGTCTCTCCATCGAAAGTCACAGTGCCGCTGACGGTTGTGATGATGATGTTGTTGAGAGCCGTGTTGCCTGTTCGATCTTTGATGACCCAAGACTGCCCTCCCGTCGTCGTGTTGGGGAATTTGAGCGTAATGGCGCCAGATCCAGAGTCTACCGAATAGTAGCTGTAGCTGGTCGATACGCTGAATGTCCCCGAAGAAGAGATGTTGTTGATCGTCTGCGTACTCGCTCCGCCCGCCGCCGGTTGGAAGGAAGGTGCAACGCCCACGCCGTTCGATGTCAAGACTGTGCCAGAAGCGCCAGGAGCCGCCCCTGCGATCGTCGTCGTAGCGCCGCCCGAGTAGAGGACGCTGGCGTACGAGATCGTCGGCATGATGAAGCCATTTGGAGCGGCATTGGCAGCCAAAGCGGTCGCCTGAGAGCCTGGATACCCATCTAACCGGGCAATCTGACCTGATCTGCCGAGAACGTTAGTACCCGGAGCAAGATAGATATGCCGCCCATCGAATACGCCGCCAACAAAGCCGTTGCTCAGCGAGTTTGAACTAGTCGTCAAATTGAAGATCGAGTAGCTAGACGCCGATGTGAAGGCGAGCGTCGTATCGAATCTTGTGATTTGACCTGAACGGGTTCCAGAAGCATTGGCATTCGGCAGGAAATAGACGTATCGGTTGTCGAAGATCGCGCCGATAAACCCATTGCTGTTCGAATTGACGTTGACTGTCGTATCGAAGACGCTATAACTAGCTGACGACGTGAACGAAAGGGTCGTGTCGTAGCGAGCGATCGCACCAGACGACGTGGCAGCCAGGTTGAAGTTCGGAGCAAAGTAGACGAACCGCCCGTCGAACGCACCAGCTTCGAAACCAACAGCGAACGTCGAGACGGTAGCCATATCGAACGTTGCGTAGCTGCTAGCCGATGTGAAGGTGAGCGAAGTATCATAGCGAGTTACTTGACCCGAACGGGTTGCAAGTACGTTGACACTTGGAACAAAATAGACATACCGTCCATCAAAGACAGCGCTTTGGAACCCATTGCTGAGAGACTGCACAGTCGCCGTATCGAAGACCGAGTAGCTTGAAGCGCTCGTGAACGAACCAGTCGGATCGAAACGGGTAATTTGACCGCTCTGAGTTCCGCTGGCATTCCCCGATGGAGCGTAGTAGACATAGCGCCCATCGTAGATACCGCCAAAGAACCCGTTGCTATTCGAATTGACATTCACCGTCATATCGAAGGTCGAGTAGCTAGAGGCTGCCGTGAACGAAAGAGCCGTATCGAACCGGACGACGAGACCCGATCTTGTGCCGCTAAAGTTGGTTCCTGGGATGAAGTAGATAATTCGGCCCGTGGAAACGGCTCCAAAGAAGCCGTTGGCGAGCGAATTAACATTGGCCGTCAGGTCAAAGACAGCGAAGCTATTCGAAGAGCTGAAGGAGCTCGCTGTATCGTAGCGGGTGATTTGGCCTGTCGAGGTCGTAGAGCCATTTGGAACGAAGTAAATGAATCGTCCATCCGAAACGGCCCCAGCGAAGGCGATGCTATTCGAGTTGACGAATGTCGCCGTATCGAAGTAAGCCGAGTTGTTGCCGCTGATGGTTTTCTGCGTCCCAACATAACCGCTGCCAAAGCCCCCTTGATCGTATCCTTGGAAGATATTGATCAATTGGTTTGCTTGCGTGAGTCCCGAAGCGCGGATCGACCCTGCCACATCGAGCGTCTGAGAAGGCGATACAGTTCCTATACCAACCTGACCGCTGACGATGAGGCTATTCGCCGGAGCTGCCGTGCCGGCATAAGAGCCGATGGCAACTGTGCCTGCCACTCCCAGCATACTCCCTGGCGCGCCTGTTCCGATGCCTACTTGAGCCGTTGGGAGAACTCCCAAGACCGCCGTGATATTGCTGACAGAAGCCCCTGTCGGCGTTCTTACATACAGCCCGTAAGCGCTCGTCGTATTTTGGACCGAAATCGCATCGACGAAGAGGCCATAGGCATTCCCTGTCGCGGAGCCGGTAGCTGCCGTCGAAGAGTAGTTGATATAAGTCCCGTAAATATTCCCAACTGAGCCAGAGCCTGTCGCCGTAATCGTCGGTGTAATGCTAGCCCCATAGACATTGTTGTAAGTAGTGCCTGGATTTGCTGCAAAAACTGACGTAGCCCAGATGTCGTATTGAGCTGAAGTCGTCGTCGCGCCGAGTACAAAATTGGTTCCGACTTTCAAAATCGCGGGGCGCGAATTATCGATGACAGATCCTTCGAGGTCAATCGTCGATACAGTACCGCTAGCGACGGCCGATTGGAATACAGGCGGCAATCCTGGGCCTTGAGAGACCAAAAGCTGGCCGCTTGTCCCAATCGAGACGGCGTTGAGTTTCGTCCCATCATAGTAGACTACGCTGGCAGTCGCTCCATAGCTTGTATTGTTTGTTCCGCCGTAAGCCAAAGGCAGAGGAGCTTTGACATCGATGCTCAAATTATTGTGGTTGATGACAAAGGTCATCGTGCCGGTGATCGACGAGATCGTCGCAAAGGCTGGATCTCCCGTGCTCGAGCCGATGAGCACTTGGCCGTCGGTTCCCGCCGCTGTCACGTTGATGTTGTTAGAGCCTTCGCCAAGGAGCACTCCGGAGGTCGTCAAGACAGTTCTGCCTGTGCCGCCGCTAACGACGAGGAGCGGTGTTCCAAAGACAGGAGCTGTAGAGAAGTAGCCGCTGATATTTGTACCGGCGCCTATTGGAGACAAAACATAGAGGCCGTAGGCAGTCGTTGTATTGGCAAGAGTCGCTTGATCGACGAAGAGGCCATAGGCGTTGCTTGTCGGGGTGCCTGAGCCTGCTGTCGAGGTCAAGTTGA
>JAFEGL010000035.1 GCA_018239895.1 Verrucomicrobiota bacterium | reverse complement strand
TCGCGGCCGATCACGGCGACGACCTCCACCTCCCAGTCGACCATCTCCGTCGGCACCGCCACCTCGACCTCGGCGCCAACCAGGCAGCTGGGAAACTTGGTGAAGATCAGTGGCGACTCGGGATTCGTCTTTTCGGCCTCGGCCGCGTGCTCGGGGTAGTTGAGCGCGACCGCGAAGACCTGGCGCGGCGCCGGTACGGGCGGCCCCAGACGAGCCTCGTCGAACGGTTGCGCCTCGGCTTCGAAGGAGCCCACGGCCGCCCACTCGACGAAGTCCTCCCAGACCGCATAGACGCCCTGGGGATCAGGGCCGAAGCGGCCACCGCTCGCGCGCTCGACGTCGACCACCGCGCCGGCGGTTGCGGTGACCACGAGTCGGCCTTCGAGGTTCCCAAAAAGCATCCGGATGGGTAGAGTACAGAACATATTTCTGTATGCAAGTTGGGTCTTGCCTTCAGAATCCGGGAAAACATGGAGGAAGGGACGAGAGTGGGAACCACCCCGACGAACGAGCCAAGGCGACCGATAAGGCGAATCCTCGTCCGCTTCGAGGCCACCCGAGGGTACGGTGCCCTGCAACGGGCAGCCGAGATCGCCCGCCGCGAACGCGCGACGATCGACATCTGCGGGACGGTCAGGAGGCGCAGCGTGCTTCTCTCCCTCGCCTTGGTCGGCGGGGTGCCGGTGACCCCGGACTCGCTGGAAGCGGAAGAGCTGAAAGAGCTCGCGGAGGAGATGCGCATGGCGGTCGCCGATCTCCCCGCCGATCTCGGGATCCGCAGCTTCCTCCTGGTCGGCAACCCGCGGCGGAAGCTGGCCGAGCTGCTGGCCGCCGGGAATTACGACCTCGTGGTTTGATGGCCGTCGTGGATCTGATGACCCCGCACCACGTCGGCTACGTGGTCGATGACCTCGAGCATGGGGTCGAGCGCTTCGCCGCCGCGACCGGCGCGGGACCATTCCTGGCGATCGAGCACATGAGGTTCGACGAGGTCACCTACCGCGGCGGCCCTGCCGCCTACGACCACTCCTCCGCCTTCGGCGCCTACGGCGAGCTGCTGGTGGAGATCACCCAGGTCTTCTCGGCCGAGCCGCCCGAGCTCGAAGAGACGCTTGCCGGGAGGCGCGGCCTAGGCCACCTCGGCTTCCTCGTCGACGACCCCGGAGCCGCGGCGGCGCAGTTTGCCGCGGCCGGCTCCGAGGTCTTCCACACCGGTCGCACCGGTCCCGCCTCTGCCACCTGGCTCACCGGCGGCGAGCTCTTCGGCCACTCGATCGAGCTGCTGCGGCGAGCCCCCGAGCTGGAAGGCTTCTACGCCCAGGTGCGGGCCGCGGCGGCGGACTGGGACGGCACCGAGCCCCTGCGCCGGATCGCGTGAGCGAGTCGACCCGGAACGTCGATGTGCTCATCGTCGGCTTCGGCCCGGCGGGCGCGGCGGCGGCGATCGCCGCCCACGACGCTGGGTCCTCGGTGCTGGTGGTCGAGAAGACCGCGGCGGGCGGTGGCAACGCGATCTACTCCGGCGGCTTCCTCTTCGACGCGCCCGGCGACGACGCGGCGGACCACGTCGACGCGCTCAGCTTCGGCCGCACGCCGCGGCCCGTGGTCGAGGCCTACGCCGACGGCCTGCACCGCCTCGCCGACTGGCTGCGCGGCATCGGCGCCGAGACGGTCGTCTTCGACCCGCCGCCGGGCCGGCTGCCGGCGAGCTTCCCTTCCTGGCCCCACTTCCCGGCCGGCGAGCGGATCGCCTACCGCGTGGTCGCGGGAGGCGAGGGCCGCCGTGGCGAGGCGCTCTGGGACGCTCTCGCGCGGGCGGTCGCGGAGCGTGGAATCGAGATCGTCTACGAGACGGCAGCGCATCACCTGGTCCGCGACGAAGACGGTGCCGTGGCCGGCCTGGTCGTCACCGACGACGGGAGTGAGCGCGAGATCGCCGCCGGTGCCGTCGTCCTCGCCTGCGGCGGCTTCGAGGGCGACCCGGGCCTCGCCGACGCCCACCTGCCGCTCGGCCCCACCTTCCCGGTCGGCACCCCGGCCAACACCGGAGACGGTCTGCGGCTGGCGGGCGAAGCGGGCGCCGCTCTTTGGCACATGTACGGATTCTTCGGCTGGTTCTCGTTCCGCACGCCGGAGTTCCCCTCGCCCTTCGCGATCGACTTCTTCGCGCCCAGCTTCCTCTTCATCGACGCCGAGGGCCGACGCTTCGCAGACGAGACCGGACAGGAGGTTCACGACCGGCTGCGGGCGCTGATGAACTACCAGCCGCACCGGGAGAACCGGCCGCGGCTGCCGAGCTACGCGATCTTCGACGACGCCGCGCGCCGTGCCGGCCCGCTCAATGGCCTGCTCGGGACGCCCAACGATTACGTCTGGAGCGCCGACAACTCGGCCGAGGTCGACCGCGGCTGGATCCTCAGCGCCCGCGGCCCGGTCGAGCTGGCGGCCAAGCTAGGCCTCCCGGACCCCGACGTCCTCGCCGCCACCATGGACGCTTACGACACCGCCGCCAGGGCCGGAGTCGATCCACTCTTCCACCGCGACCCCGAGACGCTGGTGCCGTTGGCAGGTGACACGCTCTACGCGATCGAGACCTGGCCCGGCGTCGCCGGCACCACCGGCGGTCCTCGCCACGACGAGTGCGCCCGCGTCCTCGACTCGAATGGGGACCCGATCCCCGGCCTCTACTCGGCAGGCGCCGTCGGCATGGTCTGGGGCTTCTTGATCGACCACGGCGGCGGGCTCACCGACGCCCTCGTGTTCGGCCGGATCGCGGGCACCACTGCCGCCGGAGAGTGAGTAACCGCCGCCCCTACCCGTCAGCAAGGGTGGCGGCGAGTCTCAGGATGCGCTCGCGAAGCCAGCGGTGGGCAGGGTCATGGCTCGAGCTGGGATGCCACGACATGTGGGTGACGAGCGGCGGCAGGTCCACGGGCGGCTTCATCGCCCTCAGGGCGAGGGCCTGCCCCAGCTCGCGGATCAGTCGCTCCTGCAGGAAGGCGAACATTCGCGTGCCGGGAAGTAGGAAGGCGCCTCCGAGGAAGCTCTCGCAGGTCGCGTCGGGCTCGCGGCCGAGGCCCATCCGCTCCAGCGCCAGGTCGACCATCGAACGGGCCCGGCCCTGGCGGAAGGAGAGGTAGGGGAGCTCGCGCAGATGTCTACGGGTGAGCCGCTTCCCGACCTCCGCATTGTCCTCGGCGACCACGCCGAGGAAACGGTCCTCGTAGACAACGACGCTCGGCCCATCGGTGGAGGCGGTGAGACGGGAGGGGAGCAGCGCCAGGTCGACTTCCCCTCGCTGAAGCCGGCGATCGAGGGTCTCCAACTGCTCCGCGCCGACCCGCAGGTGGATGTTCGGGGCCTCGACTGCCAGGGCCTTGATCAGGGGACGGACCAAGGTGAGCGTCACGTAGTCGGTGGCAAGGACGTTGAAAGTGTGGCTGTCGTGGGCCGGATCGAAGCCGGCCTCGCCGAGCACGGTCTCCTCGACCTGGCCGAGGATTTCGCGCAGAGGCAGTTCCAGCTCTTCGGCGCGGGGAGTCGGGCGCATCCCGTGATCGGTCCGCACCAGCAGCTCGTCATCGAACAGGCGGCGCAGCCGGGCAAGCGCGTTGCTCGTCGCCGACTGCGTCAACGAGAGGCGCTGGCCGGCCCGGGTGACGCTGCGCTCGAGCAGGAGTGCATCGAGCGTGACCAGGAGGTTGAGGTCGACGCCGGTGAGACGGGAGGTCGGATCAGCCATTGATCTGATGAATATATATGAGGCGAAATATTGATTTGCCAACAGGCGCTGAGACTCCTAGCGTCAGCGACGAGCTCCTGGGAAGAGCCCGAGAGGAGAGATGACATGAGCATGCAGACGAGCGAAATAGGCGAGCGGCATCGCGTCCGCATCCGGGGGTTCAGTTCGACCACCTGGAGTCGCCCCCGCCGCGTCGCCGGCCCGCGGCAGGAGCTGTCGCGGCCGACGCGCATCGCTTTCGGGGTGTCGGGGATCGTCCTGGTCCTGGCCCTCTGGCAGATCGCGGCGTCCGCTGGACTGCTCGATCCTCTGGTCGCCAGCTCGCCGTCGAAGATCTTCACCGCCGCGCGCCGCCTGATCAGCGAGGACATCCTCGGCCCGGCGATCCTCTCGACCGCGAAGCTGTTCGGCGTCGGCTTTGGAGTCTCCCTCGTCTCGGGCCTGGCGATCGG
>JAFEGL010000034.1 GCA_018239895.1 Verrucomicrobiota bacterium | reverse complement strand
TCTCTATACTCATTCTTATCTCTGCGCTGATAAAATTCAGATGAGTTTAATCTAAAAAGTTCCAGGGATTTTTTTTCGCCAAGTTCATGCTCCTGGCGAAGCATGAACATTGACGTCACGGCTGGCCGCGCTGCTGCATCGCAGCAGCGCGGCCCTCGACGGTCATTTTTTCTGCCGTAGGCAGCGGGAAATGAGCGGAATTCACAAGGGATCGGTAAGCAAAACAGATTTAGCTGTTGATCGAGAGGCCGAGGCGGGCGAGGAGGAAGCGGCAGACGAGGATCGGATGGGAGAGAAGATACCAAAGGAAGCGGGGGTAGTTGACGCTAGTGAGTTGTTTCGAGAGGGGAGGGTTTTGGGCGAGGGCATCGAAGATCCACTCGCGATAGGGAGGGGGGATTTTTTTTGGGAGCGAGGTGAGCGGGAAGAATTGGATGTTGCGGCACTCGGAGTTGATGGTGGCCTCTCCGCTAAGAATGGAACACTCGAAAAGCTGCGTTTGCTTGGCGAGCCGGTTGATCGGAGAATAATCGCCGACGAGCCGATCGATTTTGACAGTAAACCCGGTTTCTTCCAAAATTTCCCGTAGAACCGCCTCCTCAGGTTTCTCCCCCGGATCGATCCCTCCGCCAGGGAGAACCCAGACAGGGACGTCTCTCCTTTGGATGAGGAGAACGGAAGAGCGGTCGGAAGAAAATATAGCTCCGGCGATGCTGACAGGTGGTTTCATGCGAAATATCATATCGGTTTGCCGCACGCTAGGCAAGGCTGCGATTTGGCTCTTGATGGCCAGCTGCTATAAGGACCATCTGTATGTGCAGCAGGAGTGGATTGACGCGAGTTTTTTGGCTAGCTCGCACGTGGGAACCCCCGATCCAAGACAGTGCCACCCGCCCGAGGGGCAGAGGCTTTTGATCGGCTGGGATTTTCCTCGAAGTATGTTTGAGGAGGGGCTCACGCTGGTTGCGACGGTGAGATTCTGGAACAATAGTCAAGATGTCTTCTTCAAGCCTGTGGAGAGGAGAAGAAGCTATGCGGCATTTTATTTTCCCAATGAAAATCCCGAATCGGACCGGCGGATTTTAACGTACAGAATTCAAGTACTCAATCGAAAAGGGGAGGTGGTTGAAACGTGGAAGCATCATTTCTGGACCGAACTCATCGACATCGACAGCAAGTCGCCTGCCCACCGGAGCATCTCTTCTGTCTCTTCCCAGCCTAAGCAGGGATCGGTGATTGAGACGCCGTAAAGAAGATCGGTCGGATCTTCGAGAAGAGGCTGCTTGCCCCCCTGCAAATGGCTCTCAAGCATAAGGCCGAGAATGGAACTGTTCCCTTGGGCAGCTTGAGTTACGACAGACTGGAAGGCCGCCTTTTGGCGGAGCGGATCGCGGCCGCAGTTTCCATGGCTGCAATCGATGAGAAAAGCGGGCTCCAGCCGATGCTGTTTCATGGTTTTGCCGATTTCAGAGAGAGAGCCGCTGTCGTAATTAACCCGGGTTTCCGAGCCGCGCAGAACAACGTGGGCGAAGGGATTTCCCGAAGTTTGGACGGCGGCGATCCGCCCCTTTTCTGTCAGTCCAATGTGGCAGTGGGGCACACGGGCCGAATGGACGGCGGCAATGGCGACGTCGATGTCGCCGTGAATTCCATTTTTAAATCCGACCGGAAAAGGGAGTCCTGAAGCAAGCTGACGGTGGGGCTGCGAGGCCGAGGTTCTAGCTCCGATGAGGCCCCAGGAGAGTAAATCTCCGATGTAATCGATCGCGAGGGGCTCGAGAATTTCACAAGCGCAAGGAATTTCCAAGTCGGCCATTTTGAGGAGAAGCTCCCGCGAGAGGCGGATCCCTTCAGACAGATCGTTCGAGCCGTCGAGGCGGGGATCGTAGAGGAGCCCTTTCCATCCGAGTCTCGTTCGGGGCTTTTCGATGAAAAAACGCATAGCTAGAAAGAGGGAGCCTTGCAAGTCATCTGACAGTTTTTTCAGGCGAAGAGCGTAGTCGAGGGCTGAGGCCGAATCGTGGATCGAACAGGGGCCGACGATTGCCGCTAGATGAGGAGTTTTTCTCCAGACGATTTGCTCTGCCTGCCTTCGCGACCGCTCGATGAACGAACGGTGTTTGGGCAGGAGAGGGTATTGCTTCTTGATTTGCTCAGGAGATGGGAGGCTTCTTTTCTGCACTTCCATCTTAAACATAGCTGAGGAAAATCACGAGCAGGATAAAGAGGGACATGAGAGCCAGCATGGGTTTGCCCCCTTTGACCAACTGGTGTTGGTGGGAGTGTTTGTGATAGTAGCGCCCTACCCAAACATAGAGGATCGGGTAGATCCCGAGCAGGATGGAGACGCCAAAGACTCCCGCGAGATTGAGGGCGGTCAAAAAGATGTGGGGATTGATCCAGACAATCAACAGGGGAATCCCGAAGACGAGGGCGCAAAGACCCGCTCTCTTGGCCCCTTTCTTTTCCCATTTGAGGCCGTCGGCCCAGAAGTCAAAAAACGCAATCGCCATCCCGATGAAGGAGGTGGTCATGGCGAAGAATGCGAAGGCGTCGCCGATCGTGGAAAGGGCTCCTTCATGAATGGCTTCTTGCAATGGGACGACGGCGTTTTTGCCTAAGGCGGCCGCTTCGCGCAAGTTTTCAAAAGGGACGATGCTGAGGATAAAAAATTCCCAAATCAGATAGATCGCAAGGGGAATCGAAGTGCCGATGATGATCGCTTTGCGGACCGCTTTGTAATCCCGGTCCATGTAGGTCATCAGGGTGGGGATCAAGTTCTGGTAGCCGAATGCGGTCATCACAATCGGCAAAGTGGCCCAGGCGGCGCCCCATTCGTGTCTTGAGAGGAGATCCACCTTGATGTGGCTGGCTGAAAGGACGAGGAATAAAACGAATGTGAGGATGACGCAGGAGATGAAGACCATGTTGAACCGGTCGACCGCCTTCGTTCCCAGATAGACGACAGGGGCAAAGACGAGGACGTAGATTAGCGAGGAAAACCAGGAGGGGAAGTTGAAGTGGAGCTGATCGACCGCTTGGCCGCCGATCGCCGTGTGGGCGACCATCAGGCAGTAGAAGAGGAATAGATAGAGGAGCCAGCATCCAGCAGCCCCTTTGGCGCCGAGGAGGTGGCGCGAGATCGTGATCAAGTTTGAATCTTTCGGACACCAGAGAGAGGCCTCGACAATCAAAAGCCCTGTTCCGATCATGAAAAGCCACGCGAGAATGTAGATGACAAAGGTGGGAAGAAATCCGGCGGCGGCAGTCACGACGGGGAGAGCCAACATGCCGACTCCGATGCTTGTGCCGGCAATGAGGAGCGTTCCGCCGAGTAAGTGGTGTTTTTTATCTAGGATCAGCATTAGAATCTCTTGTAAACGTTTGGATAAATCATAGGGGCCGTATCCTTTTTTCTGAATTTTATTTTCTTAAGAAGACAAAAATTCGAAAAATTTTATATATTTTTTACATTTTTAGAGACCGCATATGAAGCAGATCGAAAGCCTCTTGATGAAACTGGAACACTGGGTTTGGGGAGCTCCGCTGCTTGTGCTGCTCACATCTGTCGGCATCTATCTGACCCTTTCGTTGAGAGGGATCCAATTCCGCTATTTTCTCTACTCCTTGAAGCTCGCATTCACGCGACAAGATGATCAGGCGCAAGGGGACATTTCTCAATTTCAGGCTCTCATGACGGCGTTGGCCGGCATGATCGGCATTGGAAGCATTACGGGAGTCGCCACGGCGATTGCGATGGGAGGGCTCGGCTCCCTTTTTTGGATGTGGGTCGCCTCGCTGTTAGGCATGGCGACCAAATACGCCGAGGCGATTTTGGCCGTGAAGTACAGAAGCCTCGACGTGAAGGGGGAAATGTGCGGGGGGCCGATGTATTATTTGGAGCGGGGGATGAAGTCGAAAGGGCTCGCTTTCTTCTTCGCCTTCGTCGCAGCTGTGACAGCTTTAGGCACGGGAAACATGGTTCAGGCCAATTCGATCGCCGAGGCGGCCTCCCAACTTTTTTCGGTCGATCCTCTATATATCGGCCTCCTCCTCGCCGTCCTCACCGGGTTCGTCCTCTTTGGCGGAATTAAGAGCATCGGGAAGATCTCGAGCCGACTTGTCCCCTCGATGGCCCTCTTTTATATTCTAGGTGGCTTATTGGTCATTGTTCTCCGAATCGATGGACTGGGCGCCGCATTTTCGGCGATCTTCAGCCAAGCGTTTTCGACGCAGGCTGTCGTAGGCGGGGCGGCCGGCTCGGGTTTGATGCTTGCAATCCAGTATGGCGTCTCTCGCAGCGTGTTCTCTTCGGAGGCAGGATTGGGCAGCGCTCCTATCGCTGCAGCAGCGGCCAAGACCGATGTGCCGGGGCGCCAGGCTCTCATCTCGATGAGCGGGGTCTTCATCACCTCCCTCATTGTCTGCACAATCACCGGCCTGGCCATCGCCGTTAGCGGCTGTTTGGGCCAGATGGGCCCCAATGGAGAGATTTTGAACGGCTCTTCGCTTGCGCTGCAAGCCTTTGAGCAGGTATTCCCCGGGGGCGGCTACGTTGTGACGATTTCTCTGATTCTTTTTGGCTACACGACGATTTTGGGATGGGCCTACTATGGAGAAAAGTGCGTCGAATATCTATTTGGCGTCAGAGTGGTCCCTTGGTACCGTGTTCTTTTTATATGCGCGTTGGTCCCGGGAGCGGTTCTCAGTTTGCACACAGTGTGGAGTTTTGCCAATATCATGAATGGGCTCATGGCCTTTCCCAATCTGATCGCCCTCTTCGGACTTTCATCGATTGTGATTTCTGAGACGAATAGTTTTGAGAAACTTCTCCGGATGGAAGCGGAAAAACTAAATCTCTGAATTGGGGATGAGCGAATAATCGGATCGCCAGAAAAAGATGCAACTGAAGAAATTGGAAAGCCAGGAGGTGAATCTTTGCCAGCGGCTTTCAGGTTCTGGCTCATTCACGTCGCATTCTAGTTCTTCTTCAATTTCTCTGAGCGCCCGTTCGTATCTCATTGTTTCTTGAACAAGTTGTTTTCTTGCATTCAATGATTTCTGAACCGTATTCATGTCGTTTTCCAAGGTTTCGCGCCCTATTGCTACGCGAGGAGTTCCGACCCGTTCTAGATGATTTTTCAGATGAGGAATCGCTTCAAATTGCTTCCGCACCTCTTCCAAATTCTCTTCCAACTCTTCAGATGAATCAAGATCTTCAACCTCAGCTATCCTTTGGTTGATTTGTGCCAACTGTTTCCTCAGTTGAGCAATGAGATCAGCTGAGGTTCCGATATCGATCCAATCGGCGATCGATCCGTTTACGTTTTCAATCCGTTCCGAAAGCGAATGGACCCGATCTACGCAACAGGCGAGATCAAGAAGATGATTCAAAGTTTTTTCACTTAAATCGGTTCCCCCGAGATTTAATATTTCATGGAGGGTAAGATCGCCCGATGGATTCTGATCTCCCGCCAGGCGCTGGATGTTTTGAAGCTGCTGCTTCAATTCTTCTGTCGGAGACCAGGGTTGAATGTGCGATTCGGCAATCGCCTGGATTTGGCGCAACTGACTTCGCGACCTATGATCAAAAAGGGGAATGTTTTTATATTGAAATCTCTTCCATTGGTTTTGAAGAGAATCGAGTTCTTTTTCTGCTTTCGTTACTCGGGTGTTGTGTCTATCTACATAGTTTTCAAAAACTTTTGTTGTGAGCTCAATTTGACGGGAGAAGGCTTCTTGGTGAAGTTCTTCTGTAAGATGCCCGACCCGTTCCCGGATCCGATCTACCAACAGGGGGGCTCTTTGTAAAGAAATATTTTGAAATTCTTCAATTTGCCTTTGGAAGGTTTTGAAGAGGTTTTCTACATCGTCCGCACTTTTAAAAAAAGATTTGATAGACTGGCTTATGCCGAGGTATCTCCCATCCAGTTCTTTAGGAGTAATATTTCCCTTTTGCTGGAACTCTTTTGGAGAAAGGGGGAAAGTAAAAAAGCCTACATCTCTAGTCATAATAATTTGTTTTTAAGTTAACATTATACTTAATATTATACTAACAAACAATTAAATTATTTCTTTTTAAATAGGCAGTTAAAAATACTAGATAGACGAGCAATGAACCTTTGCCAGCGGGTTTTCGGGGCCGGTTTTTCTATCTCCCTTTCGATATGACGGAGGGCTTGCTGCAGCTGCATCCTTTTTTGGATCGATCTTTTCTTTTCAATTAGTGAGGCTTGAACCTTTTCAATATCCATTCTGAGCGTTGTGTATCCTGTCGATACACGGGGAGTGCCCACTTTTGCGAGCCGTTCTTTTAAAGCGGGAATTTCGTTGAATTCTCTCTGGATTTGGTCTAATTCGACTTCCAACTCGTTGAGCTCTTCGAGATTTTTGACTTGGGCTATCCTTTGCTGGATCATGGGTAGCCGAGATTTGTGTTGATCGATGAGGCGGGCTGACGCCTCGATCTCAAGCCAATCGGCTGCCGTTGTGTAGATGGCTTGAGCCCTTTCTGTCACAGCTTGAATCCGGTTGACGCAGCTCGCGAGTTCGACGTTTTTGCTTAGATCTATCGAGGCCCTTTCTGAAAGAGACTTGAGCAATCGAGAGTGGCTCTTTAGCTTTTCCGTCGAAGTTACAAGTTGAGCCAGTCCCAGAGCCGATTTTTGGATTTGGTGTAGTTTTGCCCGAGATGTTGAATCAAAGAGAGAGCAGTTTCTTTGTTGAAATGTTTGCCAGTCTGCTTTGAGGTTTTCAAGCTGGCCTTCTGCAACAGTTACTCTGTCGCAATGGCGATTCAGTACTTCTGTTGTCAGTTTGACTTGGCGGGTTAAGGCCCATTCGTTGAGTCTAACTGTAAGTTTCTCGACTTTCTTCTGAATCTCATTTTTTAATTTCGGCGCTTTCTGTGTTGAAAATTGGGCGAACTCATCGATTTTCTTTTTCAGGAAAAGGGCGGTGTCTTTTACATCGTTAGTAATGTGAAAATAAGATTTGATAAATTGCTTCAATTCCCGATATCGGAGAGTTAGGTCTCGGGAAGGAAATATACTTAATTGCAAACTCATGGCAATACTAATTAAATAATAAAGGGTCTATTATACTAAAAAATTAGATAATAAACAATGTTATTTAAGTAAGAGAAGTGAGTTTGCGGGCGATCTCGCTCATTTGCCGTTCCCCCTGAGAGAGGGCCTGCTCGAGCTTTTCGACCACCTCTTTGGGGGCTTTCGAGCGGAATTCTTGATTAGCTAGCTTAGCCTGAGTGCTTTCGATCGATTTGAGCAGCTTTTCCCGCTCTTTCTCGAGCCGGAGCCGTTCCTTCTCTTTCAAGCTTTCGGGCATGGGGATGAAGAGTTTGAGACTGCCCACGATCGCCGTAGCGCCGAACGTGGAGGTCTCTTTGTGGGAGAACTCGATGGAGCGGGTGGGGGTCAGGGCGGAGAGGATCGAAAGGTGTTCCCGGGCCATCTCGGCCTCGGGCCCATGGCCAATGATCGTGAGGTCGGTCTTTTCAGAAGGGGGAATCTGCATCTCGGCCCGGATGTTCCGGACAGCCCGGACGAGTTCGTTCATCTTCTCGAAGGTCTTTTCGATCTCAGGATCGGCCTCTCCGATCGCCTCTGGATAGGGGGCCTTGATACAGGCGGGCGATTGGAAGGCGCGGATCGTCTCGCGGGTGTAGGGATCGGCCTTGGACGACGCATGGATGTTCGGAAAATGCTCTTTCAGGCGAGTGAAAAGTTCTTCGGTGATGAATGGGGTGATCGGGTGGAGGAGGCGGACGGCGTTTGAAAGGAGGATGGCGAGGAGCTTTTGCTTGTTGGCTCGCGTGGCCGGATCGCCCACTTTTCCGAAGAGGACCGGTTTGGCCAGCTCAACGTAGACGGCGCAGAAATCGTTCCAGAAAAATTCATAGGCGCGGGTGGCCGCTTTGTCGAATGTGTAGTCGGTGAGGCACTGATGGATCTCTTTCACCGTCCGGTTCAGGACAGAGAGGATCCACTTGTCTTCCAACGTCAGAAGGTTTGCATCGAGCCCATCGCCGAAGGAGGTCAAATCTTCCAGGTTCATGAAGACGAAGCGGGCCCCGTTCCAAACTTTGTTGGCAAAGTTTTTGAACTCTTCGAAACGGCGCCGGTCGAGGTCGATCTGCCTTGCGTGGGTGACGCTGGAGCAGAGGGCCATTCTCATCGCATCGGTCCCGTAATCTTCGATCAGCTCGATCGGATCGATGATGTTCCCTTTCGATTTGGACATCTTTTCCCATTTCGAATGGACATCTTTCGGAATAGGCGCTCCCAGATCGTACTGCTTTTTCTCTTCGGCGCTCAAGTAGGCGATCGTCCCGTCTTGGTTTTCGCGCCAATACGATTTGCCGTAGATCAATCCGTGGAGGAACGTCTCATGGAATGGTGGTTTATGCTGTGTATATTCGCCCATCAAGATCATCCGGGCGACCCAGAAGAAAAGGATGTCGTGGCCGGTGATCAACACAGAGGTTGGGTAGAACTTTTTCAGATCGGCCGTCTTCTCGGGCCAACCCATGACGCTGAAAGGCCAGAGGGCCGATGAGAACCAGGTATCGAGGACATCTTGATCTTGGGTCCAGCCTGCCGGATCTTTCTCGACTTCGGGTGGAACTCCTACTCCGTCGTAGCAGAGGATTTTCCCATGGCCGTACCAAATGGGGATCTGGTGGCCCCACCAGAGTTGGCGGGAGATGCACCAATCGCGCAAATTTTCGATCCAGTGGAAGTAGGTCGATTCCCAGTGGGGCGGGATCAGTTTGACCCGTCCATCGCGGACAGCGGAGATGAGCTTCTCTTTGAAGGCGCTCATTTTGACGAACCACTGTTTGGAAAGATATGGCTGCAAAACAGCTTTGGAGCGGTAAGAGACGCCGACTCGCAGTTTATGGGGTTCGATTCGAACCAAGAAGCCCTGTTTTTTCAGATCTGCGACCACTTCGGCGCGGGCCTCTTCGACGCCGAGTCCCTCGTAGCGGCCGGTCCGCTCGTTCATCTTCGCATCGGGAGTCAGGATATTGATTCGGGGGAGATCGTGCCGGTTGCCCACTTCGAAGTCGGTGAAGTCGTGGGCGGGGGTGATTTTTACAGCGCCGCTTCCAAATGTCGGCTCTACAAACGGATCTGCGATGATTGGGATCTTTCGATTTGCCAGCGGCAAAAGGATCTCTTGGCCGATATAATCTTTATATCTCTCGTCGCTCGGGTGGACGGCTACGGCGACGTCGCCGAGCATCGTCTCGGGGCGGGTCGTTGCGATGACGATCGAGCGCTTCCCATCGGTGAGCGGGTATTTAATATGCCAAAGAGACGACTCCCTCTCTTCATGTTCGACCTCGTCGTCGGATAAAGCCGTCAGCGCGACCGGATCCCAATTGACCAGATAGTCGCCGCGGTAGATGAGGCCGTCGTCGAACATCTTTTTGAAGCAGGTTCGGACCGCCTGGTTGCTCGTCTCGTCCATGGTGAAGCGGAGGCGCGACCAGTCGCAGGAGCAGCCGAGTTTCCTCAGCTGGTGCAAAATCCGCCCTTCGCTCTGATTTTTCCAGGCCCAGACATGTTCGAGGAACTCTTCCCTTGAAAAATCCTTCCGTCTCTTGCCCGTTTTGGCAAACAAATTTCTTTCGACGACAGTCTGCGTCGCGATCCCGGCGTGGTCGGTCCCGGGGACCCAGAGGGCCTCGAAGCCGAGCATCCGTTTCCAGCGGATCAGAATGTCTTCCAAAGTGTCGACGAGGGCGTGGCCCATGTGGAGGACTCCCGTGACGTTGGGAGGGGGGATCACGATCGTGAAGGGGGGCTTATCCGAATGGGCGTCAGCTTTAAAGTAGTTCCCTTCTTCCCAGAAGGAGTACCACTTCTCTTCCACCTCTTTCGGATCGTAAGCTTTTGGCCATGAACTCATAGGTAAGCATTGTACACCTCCGATTCTTTTAGAGACAATCTCAGAATTTTGTCTCCGTTCATTTGCAATTGAAGAACTCCTTATATAACGCTGCCTGATATCTTTGCAGAGAATTCTTGAATTCAGTAAAAGCTGAATTGAAGAGACTGTCGGAGAGTCTATGAAAAATTTGCCTTTGTTTCTCGGCGGGGAGGATGTCCTCCTTTCCAAGCAGTATTCGGTCATCAATCCAGCGACGGAAGAGCCAATCGCCTCGGTGAGCGATGCGGGATATAAAGAGGCGATGCGGGCGATCGATTTAGCCTCCCAGAGCTTTTCCCTGTGGAGAAACACCCCGCCGGCGAAAAGGGCCGATATTTTGCTCAGAGCCTACGCCCAAATGCACAAGGAAAAGGCCCACCTGGCTCAGATCATCACCAGCGAAAATGGGAAGCCTTTGCAAGAGGCCGAAGTTGAGGTGATGTTCTCGGCCGAATACCTCCGCTGGTTTGCTGAAGAGACGAGGCGCTCGTTTGGGATCACCGTCCCTAGTCCCGATCCGAAACGGCGCTTTTTCACGACCCTCGAGCCGATCGGCATCGTGGGGGCGATTGTCCCTTGGAACTTCCCCGCCAATATGATCACCCGCAAGTGTGCGCCGGCTCTCGCCGCCGGATGCCCCGTTGTCCTCAAGCCGGCCCCCGAGACGCCGCTTACTGCGCTTGAAATCGCCCGCATCCTGAGAGACTCGGGGCTCCCCAAAGGCGTCCTCTCCGTTCTCCCATCGAGTCAAGCGCCAGAGATCTCGAAAGCATACCACGACCACCCC
This sequence comes from Verrucomicrobiota bacterium, assembly GCA_018239895.1. Taxonomy (GTDB): domain Bacteria; phylum Chlamydiota; class Chlamydiia; order Chlamydiales; family SM23-39; genus SZAS-17. The sequence goes on along the minus strand of JAFEGL010000034.1, from coordinate 25,128 downwards.
GCTATCCGAATGATTTCATTTACGGGGAGCACAATGGTCGGAAAGCTTCTGATGCAGCAGGCGACCGAAAGGGTCCGACGCGTCAGCATGGAACTCGGCGGCAACGCCCCCGTCATCGTATTCGACGACGCCCGGATCGACTTCGCCATTCAGGAGATCATCACTCTGAAATTCCGCCGCGTCGGAGGCGAGTCGTGTATTTGCGCCAACCGGATCTTTGTCCACGCCGCCATCTACGATGAGTTCCGAGAGAAGTTCTGGAATGCGATGCTGAAACTAAAGATGGGCCCTGGCACCGAGCCGGGAGTCGATCTCGGTCCTGTGATCGCCGCGAAGGCTAAAAAACGGATCGAAGATCTCTTGGCCGATGCGAAAAAGCAGGGAGCGAAGATCCACCAAGCGCCGCTCCATCAGCACAAAGGCTTTTTCGTCCCCGTCACTTTAGTCGAAGAGGCTCCAGACGAATGCCGCCTTGCCAACGAGGAAATTTTCGGCCCGATCGCAGCGCTCTACAAATTCGACACGGAAGAAGAGGCGATTCTCCGGGCCAATTCAGTCCCCTACGGTCTCTCAGCCTATTTCTTCACGGAGAACATCTCTCGGGTCTATCGCGTGGGAGAAGCTCTCCAATCTGGTTTTGTCGGAGTGAACGATTGCAAGGGCTACGTCCATGAGATCCCGATGGGGGGCTTCAAGGAGAGCGGAGTCGGCCGCGAAGGGGGCAAAGAAGGCCTAATCGAATTCCTCGAAATCAAGAGCTGGAATCTTTCTGTTTAGATACGATGCGCAAAGATCCTTGCGCATCGAAAAGGTATGACTATCTTTTAAGATGTCCGACTACCGTCGAGCATTTCGCTTGGTTCAGGTTTTGAAGTTCGTAGGGGTCTACAGAACCACCAACTCGTCTGATAATGATTTGATCGTCTTCTTCCCATTGATGAACCGGATTTCCAAAAGGGGCGTAGGTATTCCAAACATTGAACACTTTTCCGCTTTTTAAATGAACGTCAGGTCTTGGATGGGCAAATCCTCCGGTAGCATGGTCAAAGACATCGTGCTCTTCCTTTTTTACAGGCTCGTAAGAATGACTTGGTGGGAAGACGGCATTAAATCTTTGCTGAAATGCTGCTAAGTTATCTGAATTTTGCTTCAATTCATCGCGTATGCCAGATATTTGTTGATCGGTGCGATTTTGTCTTGCATCAAAATTGATGTTAAGTTCTTGTTGTCGTGTTTGAAAAATTTCTTCAAACCCTGTTGAAGACGGGCTGTCACTTCTTTTTTGAGCTGGGGTCATTTTATCTCTCTTATTTTTTGTCGTTCGTTTTTTCTAATGCTTTTTTTTGTTGTTCTAATAAGATTCTTTGTTGTTCAAGTATTTCTCTTTTTCTTTGTTCGATAAGACCGCTTTTTTTAGATGGTTTTTTTTGAATTTGAATATTTAGATTTTTTTCAAGTAAGGTTTTAATTTTTAGAGTTGTTGCCAACCATTGAGCTAACTCCTCATGAGTAATCGTGTTTTCAGTTTGAGCATTTTCCTCAGCTGAAATAGGAGCTGATGATGAAGCAGCCCTCGATGCCATAGAAGGAGCTAAACTTGATATAGATGCTGAATTGCTAGATTGACCACTTAAAGAATCTAAAGAAGGTAATGTAGCTGAAATAGCATTACTTAACGATGAAGATGAAGAAGGCATTAACGCTGAAATCGTGCTTGGAGCAAAAGTAGAAACTACAACTGTATTAGCATCTTGACTTGTTGTTTGAATCACAGGTGATTGAGAAAAATCACTTTGAGTTACTGAATTTGTTGGTATCATATATAAAATTCCTTATTCGTTATTGCCAAATGTTTGCATTCTTCTTTTTTGACTTTGTAAAAGTTCATCTTGTTGCCTTAAAAGTTCTTTGCGGCGGCTGCGTCTCTCAGTTCTCTCTTCTGTTGATACTTCTGGTTTTTGATCGCCAGTTTTGGAGGAATTGAAGGATTGGGCAAGAGCTCTAAGAGCATAAACTGAGGTGATTACCAGAAAGCAAGTATTGGCTGTAAAAGCTGTTTCTGAAACAGAACAGCTCAAGCTATTTGGGTTATCTTTACAGGCTGCTTGAGACTGATAATAAAGTGCGTATTGCAAGGTTCCAAATGTAGTCAGCTCAATGGCTTTGCCAAGAGCTCGAGAACAGCCGCTTGCAATGTGCTTTTCCGCGTTTTCAATTGCGTTGCTTCCTGCTCGAGAAATACTGCGAATACCATCTGCGACAGCCGGGGCAACGGTGTCGTGCGTTCTTCCCCAATTTTTCGCAGTCATTACTTTTTCGATGATCCCGCCGATTCCTCCAAAAGTGTTTAATATGATCCCGCCAGCTGACGCAATCAGGGCTGTAGTAATTGCCATAAATTATTTCCTTTCCTGTTCAAATATTCATTTCATTAAATAAATAATCTGAACATTTTTGTTTCTTCCGTTTTTTTTGTCAACGAACTATCTCCTCTTGTGAAAATAGTTCGGTATTATTAATTTGAAATTTATGAGAAGAGTATTGATTCTATTTTTAATGTGTGTATTTAGTCTTGAAGCTGATCAGTATGAAGAGTGGAGCTATTCGTTGGCGCTGCAGGCGGCGACGTATGGCGGGCCGCTCGTGACGATGTACGCGTTGAGGCAAAATGACGCGCTCGGGCCGAATCCGAAAGCGCCGCCGAATGCAATTTGGCGGATGGAAAATATTTCGACGCCCCAGCTGTCGCAAGAGGCGGGGTACGTCACGCCGAATGTCAATGTCGTCTACGGTTTTGGGTTCATGGATCTGAGGCGCGAACCTATTGTGTTGGAAGCGCCCGATTCGAATAACCGCTACTACATGGTCGAGATCATCGATATGTGGACCAACGCTTTCGCGTATGTGGGGGGAAAGGCTACAGGATACGGCGGCGGGAAGTTTTTATTGGCTGGGCCTGGTTGGAAAGGGGAGGTGCCCGAAGGGATGCACAGGATCGATTGCCCAACGCCTTGGGTTTTGCTCCAGCCGAGAGTCCACATTTATCGGGCGGGAAAAGTCGATCTGGCCGGTGCGAAAAGGATCTTGAACGGGATTCGGACAACGCCTCTTTCGGAATTTTCCGGGAAAAAAGCAAACCGAACTGTCAGGTATAATTATCCCGTCCCAGAGTCGGTCCATCCCGAGTTGCCGGTCAGCGTTCTCGATTATAAGGATCCGCTCCAATTTTGGGAGATCTTGTCGCTGGCGATGAATGAGAACCCTCCGCCGAAAGACCAGGTTGCGGCTTTGCTTCCTCTTTTCCAGCCCCTCGGGATCGAGCTGGGCAAGAAGTGGGAGAGGAGGAAGGTGGATCCAAAGATGCTCGCTTCGATGAAAAAAGCGGCGCAGCAAATTGGGGCGATCTTAAATGGGCTTCCAATCGGAACCCAGATGAACGGAGCGAGTTTTCCGCCGCCGACCATCGGAAATTTCGGGACCGATTATTTCACGAGAGCCATCATTGCGAGAGTGGGGCTGACGGCCAATACGCCGGTCGAGTCGGTCTACTGGATGTACACCCGCGATCAAAATGGAGATCCGTTGACCGGATCGAAGAAGTACACGATGCTGTTTAAAGCGGGGATCCCTTACGAAGAACCCGGCTTTTGGTCGATCACGATGTACGATGCGAAGAATAACTACACGGTCCCGAATAAAATCAATCGATACATGTTGGGGAGCGATTCGAAGGATTTGAAGAAGAATCCCGATGGTTCGTTTACGATCTATGTGCAGGTAGATAGCCCGGGAAGAGAACTTGAATCGAATTGGCTCCCGTCGCCGCCCGGCCCCTTCTATTTGATTCCGAGAGCCTATCAGCCAAAACGGGAGACGATCGGGATTTTGAAAAATCCCAAATCTTGGCCAGTTCCAGCGCTCATTCCGCAATAGAGAGGACGACCCTTTTTCCTTTGGAGCCTTGGAGTACCTTTTTGTAGGCGACTTGGGCTTGCTCGAGGGAGAAGGTGGCGGACGGGTCGATGGGGAGCGGCTCCAGCTCGCCCGATTCGAAGCCGGGTTTCATTTTCTGGAGGAGCGCAGCGCTTTGGACGAAATCGAGGTCGACCGAATTGATCCCGAGGATCTCTTGGTTGGCCCGGTAGAGATTGAGAAGATGGATCGAGATCTCGCGGGTCCCTTCCGGAGCCGCGATAAGAACCATTTTTCCGAATCTTTTGAGCGAAGACATGAATGAGTTCCAGCGGCGGTTTCCAATCGGATTGAGGATGAGGTCGAAGGTGAGATCTGTGGGGAGAGTGTCGCAGTAGGCTTCCCATCCGAGGTCGCGGGCTTTTTGGACATCTTCAGGCGTCCGGAGGAGGGCGATCGGACGGGCTTTTTGCCAACGGCAGATCGAATAGGCAGCTCTGCCGACTTGGCCAAAAGCGCCGATGATGAGGGCTGTTTGGTTCGGCTGCAGGTGAGCTCTTTCGACGAGGGCGTAATAGGCTGTAACGAAAGGGAGCGTCTGAGCTCCCGCCTCTAACAGAGAGAGGTTGTGTGGAATTTCGGCGAGGGCCGATTCGGGGATTGCCGCATACTCAGCGTGGGTGCCGTCGAAATCGAGTCCCGCAGCGCCGCCGGTTCCCCAAACTTTCTTTCCGGCATGTTTCCCTTCGGCCACGGTGCCGGCAAAATCTCTTCCGGGAATTCGGGGGAGTTTTGCGTGGGGGAAGTAGCCCAAAGCTCCAAGACCATCGCTCGGGTTGACTCCCGACGAGGCGACTTTGACGAGGCACTCTCCCGGTTTCAAAACGGGACGGGGCCGCTCCTCGCAGGTGAGTGTGAGGTTTTCCCACCGATCGGAGTTCTTGGTGAGATAGAGGGCTTTCATGGGCGCGATTTCCAAAGCCAGAGGGCGGTGCATACTGAGCCATCGATCGGGATTCCCGAATGGATGGTCCGCTGAAGCTCTTCGTCAGTGAAGAGGCGCGTCTCAATGTATTCGAGCGGATCGAGGTGTTGGTTCCCTTTGAATTTGGCGTTGGGAGCGTAGAAAAAGGAGATCTTTTGATCTGTTACTGCGGGGCATTGGTAGCTTTCGCCGATCAGTTGGATCTCGTCAGACCAATATCCGGTCTCTTCAAAAAGCTCTCTCTGGGCGCCTGTAAACGGATCTTCTCCCGGTTCCATGCGGCCTCCAGGACAGCCTAGGATGAAATTGTTGATCGGGTGGCGGTATTCGCGGTTGAGGATCCATCTCCCTTCAGTATCTTTAGCGAGGATGATCGCCGCGCTGACTTCGAGATGGACCGAAGTGTAGATTCCTGTTTTTCCATCGTTTCTTTCGAGAACGTCTTCGATGACTTTGAAAAAGCCCTTGTAGACGACTTTGCTTGAGAGAACATTCGGTTTTTTACTCATTTTTTACCTACGCACTTATAAAAAAGATCGATCTGCCGGTGGAGCTCTTTTTTCTCCCAGAAAAAGGCCTCTTCGAGCCAGTTGTCTCCAATCCGGTTTGCAAGAAAGTGGCTAGGAAGTACGGAGGTAGGAGGATAGGGAGTTTCGAGAGTGGCGTTGAAGTAGTTGCCAGCTTTTTTTGCCCCCTCTTTCATGTAGAGCCAAACTCCGTAAGGGAAATGGAGCGGGGAGTTTTCCTGATTGAAAGAGGCTCGGGGAAACTTGCGGAAAATCTGACTCGCCTCAGAGAGCTGGCCAGTGAGGAGATAGGACCAGATTTCGAGTGCGTCGAAGGGGAGTTTATCTTCTTTCGAGAGTTTCAGTTTTTTGACTTTCCCCAAAACCTGGAGCGCCGTTTTAGCATCTCCAGAAGCTAAGGCTTTTCTCAAAAGGAGCTGGACTGCCTTGAGATTCTCTTTGTTCGGAGAGATCTCTTTGGGCGCGGAGAAAAGGGTCTTGATGGCCGATTTTCTTTCGGCTGATAAAGCGTCTAGAGGGATCTGCTTCGCCTCTTCAAGAGCATCGAGTTCGTAGAGAGAATAGATCGTGTTCGAGAGGAGAGTTTCAGGAACGGGGGTCTGTTTGAGGAGCGAGTTAGCTATCTCAACGAGGATGGGGGACTTGGCGAGCCAAAAGGCGAGCTGGATCGAAACTTGAGTGAGCTTATCCTCCGTTTCTTCAAGGAAGGAGAGCGCTTCCCAGTTTTTCTGGAGGCTTTCGATGAGCGGAGCGGTATCTGGATGTTCGACCAATTCGGGGATGTGCCGGATTGCAAGGAGAATGACCCGATACGCCGCTTCCCGGTGGTTGAGAGAACTTTCGTGCATCCGGTAGGTGATGTGCTCTTTCAAAATCGAAAGGAGCGGATGCTTGGGAAATTTGCGCAAGGCAAGCTCGAGGCATTTTGCCTCCTCTTCAAAATCTCCGAGCGAAGCATAGACGAGCGATTTGCCGAGATATTCGAGAGGCGCACCCGGCGTCCGGTAGAGTTTTTCAAATTCTTTCAAGGCGAGATGGTAGAGTTTCTCTTGCGATCCTTTCTCTTTTTCTGCTTTTGCCTTTTCTAGAAGTGTGAGGCCCGCGCGAAATAGTGCTTCGCGCCCTTCCATCCGACCAGGAAAGCATTGGCCAATCCGCCGATATTCCTGCAGCGCCCAATCGTAGAGTTTTTGGCCTAAAAATGCGTTGGGAACGGCGAGGCATTTGACCATGACGTTGTGGCTGCCGTCGGAGACGTTCCAATTTTTGATCTCAAAATCGCCATCTTTGTGTATGAATCCGACGTGGCGTCCCGCCAAAGGCAAGTGGCTTAAAAACGAGAGTTTTAGCCGGCCGTCGAGGTAGAATTTCACATGGTCGTCGATCTTTTCAATCGCGATCCGGTGCCAGTGACCAGGAAAAAGCCCTGGCCCCGACATCACTTTCACGTTGTTGCGCGACAGTTGCGACGTAGCTCCGAGCCAGAGGCAATAGCCCTCTTCCAAAGTTCTCCGCTCGTCGCTTTCTGGAACGGAAAGGAGAAAGCCGATCCCTTGGCTCTTCTCACCGATCCTCACTTCGGCCTCGAGGCGGACGTTCTGCGCAAACGAGGCGCTAGAGATCATCAACTCGGCCCACTCGGTCGCATCGAGATTCCGGTTGATGGCGATGTGTTTGGCCAAGAGGATATTCTCCTGGAATTGCCAGTCGTCTTTCCGATTCAAATCGAGCCGGGCCGCATTGATCCACTCGGGGCGCCCTTCGATGTAGTTTTTGAGTTCGGCAATCAGCTCGCTTACGCTCTTGAAACGGTCGCCGATGTTCCGGTGGAGGCACCTGTTGCTGATCTCGGCCAGCTGGTGGGGGATATCCCGGTAAGGGGACATTTCGATCGGGTCGATGAGCTGCTCCGAATCGACTAACTTTCGGAATGAGGCTAACGTTTTTCTTTGGAAAGGGAGCTGGAGCGTCAACATCTGATACAAGATGACGCCGAGAGCGTAAATATCGGTCTGGACCGAAGAAGAAACCCCTTTCAACCGCTCGGGAGCCATGTAGGCGAGCGTCCCTGTAATTTTTCCGGGACGAGTCAAATCTTCGCCACCTGAGATTTTTTTGGAAGGGAGCGGCTCTTCTTTGTCGTTGAGCTGGTCGATGAAATCGGCGATTCCCCAATCGAGGATCATCACTTCGCCATATTTTCCGACGATGATGTTTTCCGGTTTCAGATCTCTGTGGAGAATCCCTTTAGAGTGGGTGTAGGCGATCGCTTCGCAAACTTGAAGGAAGATGCGGGCGAGAGCTGGAATCGATTTGCCAATCGGATGGGATAGCTCCTCGCCGCTCTTTTCCTGTTCCCTTGCGGCTCTGAGAATCTGCCGCAGCGTCTCTCCCTCGACATACGGCATCGTGTAGTAGACATCTGGCGTATTAGAATGGATGTTGAGAATGGGGACGATGGAGGGGTGGGTCAAAGCCGAGGCGACGCGGGCCTCTCTCAGAAAGCGGCTCAAAATCGTTTTATTCCCCTGGAGTTCGGGCCGGATCCTTTTGAGGGCTACATGGCGGCCGAAGGCTGGATCCTGCGCGAGGTAGACCTCGCCCATGCCGCCCCGTCCGAGGGACTGGAGGATTGAATAGGGGCCGATCGAGCCAGGCTGCTCAAAAACGTCCGATTTCTTTTTTTCAGGCAATTTTTCTGTTTTCATTTGCAACTTTGATTCCATATTCAGCTTATACATGCAATCGAATTTTTCGTCCCTTCCAAAAAAAAAGAAGATGAATTAAGGTTTGTTTAAATGTGAGTTAAGAAAATATTTGGAGGGTCTATGATGGCCGAAGGAACGCCTGTAAGAGCGGCTCTAGTTCTAGAAGATGTAGGAGCGAATTACAAAATAGTTGCTAAATTTTTTGAAAGGAAAATACCTGGAATCGAGGCCGTCTTTGTCAGAAGCTCCTCGGATGCCATCCAAGCGATCCAGGGAGCCCCCTTCTACCGCCTGAATCCACAGAGCGACCAATTGGAACTCACCGATGAGAAAAGGCGCTACATCTTCGCAATTTTGGACAACCAAGTCCCCGATTTGCCCGACTCGAATAAACCTTTGGAAAACGAAGGGCTAAAAGTTGCCCAGATGATCCGGAATATGGAGGAGGCCAGCCAAATCGGCAAGATGATCCTCTTCTCCTATTCAGCAGATGCGGACCAGAATAAATTCGGAGCCCTTTTTGATCGAGTTTGGGGAAAGCGGATTGTGATGGGGGACCTAGCTCCTTTCATGGAAGGTGTTAGCGATGAAAAGCAACAAGTTGTCGAAAAAGGAGGTGACAGTCAAAATGGTACGTAAAAGGATTGTATGAAAAGCACAATTTTGACGGGCGATAGACCCACAGGAAAACTCCACCTCGGCCACTACGTGGGCTCGCTTGCAGCCCGCGTGAAATTCCAGCACGACCATCGGCAATTCGTGATGCTCGCCGATACGCAGGCGCTCACCGACAACGCCGAAAATCCCGAGAAGGTGAGAGAAAATATCCTCGAAGTTGCCCTTGACTATTTGGCGGTCGGAATCGATCCGAATGTGACTACGATTTTCATCCAGTCGCTCGTCCAAGCGATCCCCGAGCTGACGATGTATTTTCTCAATCTCGTTACCTGGAATCGGCTCAAGCATAACCCGACGGTCAAACTAGAAATTCAGCAGAAAGGGTTCGGAGAAGAGGTTCCCGCCGGCTTCATGGTTTATCCAGTAAACCAAGCCGCCGACATCACGATCTTCAAAGCCAATCTCGTCCCCGTCGGAGAAGACCAGCTCCCTGTGATCGAGCAGGCGGTCGAACTTGTGAGAAAGTTCAACCGGACCTACAAAACTGAAATCCTCGTCGAGCCGAAAGCCTACATCCCGCCGATTGCGCGCCTCCCTGGCGTCGACGGCAAAGCCAAGATGAGCAAGAGCCTCGGCAACGCAATCTATCTTTCCGACAGCGTCGACGAGGTCTCCAAGAAAGTCAAAAGCATGTACACTGACCCGGGGCACCTCCGCGTCGAAGATCCCGGCAAAGTTGAAGGGAACCCCGTCTTTACCTACCTCGACGCATTCGCCCATGACAAGGCGAAGGTAGCCGAGCTTAAAGAGCACTACCAGCGGGGCGGCCTCGGCGATTCGGTCGTCAAAAAATACCTGCTAGAGAACCTCCTCGCCTTCCTCGAGCCGATCCGGAAGCGGCGCGAAGAGCTGGCTAAAGATCCTAAGCATGTAATGGAGATTCTCCACCGAGGGACTGAAGTGGCCCGCCAAGTGGCCGACCACACTTTGAAAGAGGTCCGCGGCGCAATGGGAATCAATTACTTTAAATCTTGAAAGTAAGTTCAATTTTTAGGTAAACTCGTGGCCCAAATTAAAGAGGTGATCATGAGTTCAGCTGTTTCAATTCAAAATAGGATTTTACAAGCTCCGTGGCCGAGCGAAGATCTTAAACCAGTTCCCGAGACCCGCTGCCAAAGAATAGGAAGAATTTTTTGGAATATCATCTCTGTTTTGATCCCGTTTATCCTTATCGGCCGATTCATCAATGGTCTCTTGAACCGGATTGTGAGTATAGCTGTCCTCCCTGCTCAGGTGATGTTTAATCCTGAGGAGATCGCCCAAATTAAATACCAGTTCCAAAGATTTTGGTCGGGCGAGGTGGCTCCTGCAGGTGAAAAGAATTTCATTTTGCAATCCTTGGCAGCCCACAAAAGCGATTCAGATGAAGGGGCCGCTTATGCGCTAAGTACGGCCAATCAACTTCGCGCCCATTTTAAGCCCGAACACGACGAGGTTCTCACTCCTGACGGAGTCAAGATCGGCATTACCTGCTTCCGCCATAAAGACGCCGATGCCTCCAGCCCGACAGTGATCCATTTCAACGGAAATGGAGAGTATAGCCGAATGGTCACCGATTATTGGCCTATGATCCAGTCGATTCAACAAGGGACTCCTTGCAATTACGTCCTCTTCGATTATCCCGGAGTGGGCGATTCAGAGGGAAGTTTTAGGAAGGACATTGATCTACCGATCGCTGGCTCTTCTGTTGTTTATTGGGTTCAGCAAACATTGCAAACCTCTTCCGACAAAATTTGCTTCGATGGAAAATCTCTCGGAGGCGGACCTGCTCTGGCCACCCAAGCGCTCAATCCAGAATTGACCGGAGCGCACATCAACCGGGTCTCCTATAGCACCGTTTCAGCCGCCACTCGGATCATTGCAAAGAAGCTGATCCATAATATTTTTGGCGAAGGGCGCTGCGCTACTGGACTTGCCAAGATGTTGAGCAATTGGGCTGCCTCGCAGGTAACCAAGAGAGGTTTCGACTTCAACTCGCTGGATCTTTACAACAAAGTTAAGGCTCAAGCGCCGATCCTCATTGTCCGCCATCCCCACGACCAAGTCATTGAGACCCCCGCCAGCTTGCAAGAAGCCGTCAATCACGATCAGTTCCTGGAACTCCAAGCCAAACCTGGCTACGCGTTGGATTCGCTAGAAGCTAACCACAACGCCCACCTTGAATGGCATGTGGATGCGGCCGAGACTTTGGGCAGATTTGTGTTTGCTCCAGTCCAAGTTCAAGCGGATGCGATGTAATGAACGCTTTGGATAGCGCAAAAAACTATTTTGCGGCGAGCATTCTTGGAGGCTTCGCCTCCACGGCTGTAGTCGCTCTATCTGCAGCAGCTCTCGAATTTGTCCCCATTCTCGGTCAAGCGACTGTTTGGGGGAAACGTTTGGGAGCTTTCGGTTTTTTAACTTCCAGTATTTTAGGAAAATATTCCGTTTTCCATGCGAGCCGGCTCCCTCCTGCCGAGGCGAAGGATCTATTCGGAAAAATCACCAAAGCTGCCCGGACCATGCTCATTCCTGTCGGAGTCTCTCTGTTTCTCACCAAAGACGATCTTTTCAGCCACGGTCTGATCTTCGGCACCTTGGCCTCTTCAGCCATTATTTATATCGGCGCAAAAAATGGTTTCCATAAAGCAGTCCAGGCAATACCAAGACAACGGTTTAGATAGTCTATGGCGATAGAGGCTTCCAATCAAGCTAGGGACTGTTTAGCGACAACGGTCGCTACAGGCTGCGGATGTCTGATGATGTTGGCTGCGGGCAAAATAGTCCAGTCGATGCCTGGAGCCTCTTTAGCGGGTTCTGTTTTTGCTCGATCAGCCTGCGTCTTCTTAGCTGGCACAGCCGCTTTAGGAAGGCAAGTGGTGGTTCATATAGAAGAAGCAAGAGAAGCTGCCGATGTAGTTCTAATCCGAGATGCTCTTCAAACCATCCGCGCGCTCTTTTTTAGCACGGTCGTTTCGATGGTCCTTCAGCGGGACGATCCGGCAAGCTTAGCCGTTTTGGCAGGAACCCTCATACTAACTGCTGAAGGGTATCTCCAATTAAAAAGATTGGACAGAAGAGAATGACCCCAATTTATCACGATAAGGCTGCACAGGAAGTCCATAAAGCAGAAACAGCTCTCACGCGGATCCGGCAGGGATCAAGTGTTTCCGCAGCGGCAATCGCCACAGCAAAAGTAGCCAGCTTGGTAGCGCCCGATTCCCTTTTGGCCAGCAATTATCTTACAATCGCAGGGGTTTGGGGTTTAATATGTCTGAGCGCTTTTCTCCATAAAACTGTCCTCCATATAAAATCTACTGAGGCTAACGCTTCTCATTCAACCATCGTCAAGACCTCGAGGACAATCAAATTTATGATGTTTCCTCTGACAATATCGGCCCTTTGTACTTGCAGCGATATTTTCCCTCTTTTCTCCTTAGGCGCTGCAGCGTTCTTTGTAACAACAAGCCTAGTTGCGCTCCGTCCTAACCTTGCAGTCATCGATTTTAATTTTGTGCCCGAACACCTCGATTAATCCCTTCCAACAAAACTTTGCTCGATGTATTCTTCATCTCCAAAAAATGGAGGACAGATCCATGAATCGATTAAATCCTCAACAAGCTCAAGCGGCCACTTTCACACGGTGGGCATTGAACGGGGCTACGGGCTTCTCCTTCCTTTCCGGTATGGCCGTTTCCGTTGAAAAAATTGCCAATTTCTCTGGGATGTGGTCCTGGGGAACCTGGGCCTCTCGATTGGGCTCCTACGGCCTATTTGGGAGCGCGCTGGCCCAACGGATAACGGTCATGTATATGGTAGCGACGGGCGCGGATCGTGAACCGGGTCTTATCCAGAAGGCATTCCAGGCCATGGGGACAACGGCGATTCCAGCAGTCTGCTCTATGGTCCTTTGCTGGAACGATCCGACTAGCAGCGTTTTTAGTTTCATGGCTGGATATTTAATGTATGAAGGGCGCGATGCGCTTTTTGATCATTACTTAGCCCGCAGGCAGGCATGATCCCATATAGAATTGTGGTTCACCCTCCGGGAGACAGCCCTCCGGAGGAAATTGCATTTTTTAGAAGATAGGCTCAAGGCATTTTTAGTTCTTTAGATTCTCTCCAGATGAAATCTTTGGTGTGCACCCTCCTCGCCCTCGCAGCCAAAATCGCCGGCCGGCTTCCCATCCTCAATAGACTGAGTCTCTATTTTGAGCGGCTGAGCTGCTTAGGACTCCTTGCAGTAGCGCTAAGGCACAGAGTCGCACTCCTGGACCATAACGATATGGAGGTGCGCAGCAGCGCCTTGACGGCAAACGTGAAAAGGGCTCTACAACGGTTTATTTTTCCCCTTGCGGCCACCTACTTTGCCTGCCGCCACGATTGGCTTTGCTATGGTCTACTCGTCAGCACAGCCTGGTTTTCTCTCCAAACCTACCGCCAAATTCCCAATCATAGAGATTAACTCCACTTTCTCTTGTCCTTGCCTATTGGAGCAGGGGAAAGAGGAGTTTATTAAAAAAGCGGATCTGCTGTATCCTCTTCCCGACAATTTTAGGAGATTTATGAATAGTGTAACTCGAGCTTCAATGATAGGAGATCTTTTGAATAGATCTTTTTCAGTGATTCAAAATTCTTGCTCTCTTGTCATGGCTGAAAAAGCCGCTAAGCTTTTCGGTCATGTGTCTCACAACAATTTCTGGTTATCTAGATTTGGTTCTTTGGGAGTGCTCGGCGGTTCGTTTTTTCAATGCTGCGCACTCATAAATATGACAGGAAATAGAGCCGAACAAGAGCAGGGGATCCCTCAACTTGCGACTTTAAGAGTGAGCGGGTCGGCTATTCCCATGTTGATTGCTCTGGGTCTTAACTTTTATGATATGGACCTGATTGCCACTAGTTGCTCTATTGTAGCGACTACATTGTTGGGCATGGCAAGTATGTCTCTCTCTTATGATCATTGAAGGTTAAGAGAGAATGCGTTCTTAATCTATTCTTCATTTTAAATTAGTTTTTACGTATGCTGTCCTTCCAAAAGGGAGGATGTATGCATCAAGTCGTTCCTGATCCAGCGGCGCGCCGTCGAGAATCTGCGGAGATCCTGGAGGCGAGCATAGTTCTTTGTCATCTATCTTTGGCGGCGGTTACTATAGCCAAAACAGCTGAAATTACCAATAAATGGGGATGGAGCCCTTTTGTGGAGAGGTTGGGGGTTTTGGGGATTACAACATGTGTTGCAATGCAAAGATATTCGATCATTAACGTGGGAGACCGCAGAATCCAAGATCTTAGAAATTTCAGCGCAAGAATTATTCGAGACGTTGCACTCCCCATCTTTTTATCTATTTTACTCACGAGAGATGACAGTTTTTGTATGCTATTTGGGACAATGTCCGGAGTGATGACAGTAAACAATCTCTTAAGTCTTAGATGATACTCGTTTCATTAAAATGATTTTTCCTGTATTCTATTTGGCTTATTTATAGGATGTTATGAACGCTCAACAAATTCGTCAGCAGAATCAAACCGAAAAATTAGAGAGATTTTTAAATCGAACCTTCGATGCAGCTAAAGTCTCCTGCGTTTTAGTTTTAGCTGAAAAAATGGCTAAAGTTTCAGATGATTATTTTCTCAGTCCTTGGCTCTCCCGATTGGGAGCTACAGGCATGTTTGGCGCTGCGGCTGCTCAGGGGATGGCTCTCCTTGAAATGAAAGTAAACGGGACTAATCGAGTAGAGGCGATTGTAAACATGGCCGCCTCGAAAGTCGCAGCCATGTCGATTCCTGTACTTATTTCTCTCGTTGCCAACTTAGCCGATACCGATATGACTGCCGCAAGTTTGAGCGCTTTCTCGGCGTTTGCGTGGGGCACAGGTCAGGTCATGATAGAGTCGTACCTCCTTTAACAGAAGATCAACTCCGCTGCCCCCATAGGCACGGGCACGGGCACGGGCAAGGGCAGGGGAAAGAGGAGGCTGATCTCTTGTTAGGTGAGATATTTTCCGGTTTTGGAGATTTTGGATTGGGCGATTTGTTCCGGGGTGCCCTGCGCGATGATGCGGCCGCCGTCTTCTCCTGCGTCGGGACCCAGGTCGACAACGTAGTCGGCATTTTGGATGATGTCGATGTTGTGCTCGATGATGAGGAGGGTGTTCTTCTTGTCGGCAAGGCGGTGGAAAATTTTGAGAAGCTTTAATACATCTTCGCTGTGGAGACCGACGGTCGGCTCGTCGATGAGATAGAGCGTCTTGCCGCTTTCCCGCTTAGAAAGCTCGCGCGAGAGGCGGAGCCGCTGCGCTTCGCCGCCCGAGAGGGAGGCGAGCTCTTGTCCGAGCTGCAAATAATCGAGGCCGACCGAGACGACTGTTTCGAGTTTTTTCACGATGCGGGGGATTTCCGAAAAGAATTCGAGCGCTTCGGCGATGGTGAGAGAGAGGATCTGGCCCAAATTTTTCCCTTTATAGTGAACTTCGAGAGAAATTGGATTGAGACGGAATCCTTTGCACGATTCGCAGGGGACTCGGACGGCTGGTAGGAATTGGAGATCGACGGTCCTGTACCCGAGGCCCCAGCAGGTGCGGCACATGCCGCGGAGATGGTTCGGGCTGAAGTGGCGCGGTTGGAGCCCTTTGGCTTGGGCGAGCGGCATCGCCGCGTAGTGGGAGCGGATCAGCGGTTGGATTTCAGTGTAGGTGCTCACGTCGGCGCGGGACGTTTGGCCGATCGGACTCTGGTCGATCGTGATCACTTTTTCAAAATCGTGGAGTCCGTAGAAAGAGGCGCCAAGATATTCGATCGGCTCCTGTTTTTTCGAAGCGTTGAGAGCCAATTCGGCTGCCGGTTTGAGGAGGTGGCGCATGAGGGTCGATTTGCCAGAGCCTGAGACGCCGGAGAGGCAAGAGATCGCAGCTTTAGGGAAAGCGACCGAGACGTTCTTCAGGTTGTGAAGCGTGGCATTTTCGATCCGGATGTCGGGAGAGTAGGGGCGCCGTTTTTTGGGGATCGGGATCTTCTTTTTGCCGCTCAGATATTGCCCGGTTAGCGAGTTGGGGTCTTTGAGGATTTGGGGGATCGTGCCGCGGGCGGTGATCTGCCCCCCTTCGCGGCCCGCTTTGGGGCCGAAGTCGAACAGATAGTCGGCTTCGCGGACGATGAGCGGATCGTGCTCGACTAAGATGAGGGTATTGCCGAGATCGCGCAGAGACTTGAGAGCCGCGTTGAGCAATTCGCTGTTGGCCGGATGGAGGCCGATCGTCGGTTCGTCGAGGACGTAGAGACACGAGACGAGGCCTGAACCGAGTTGGCGCGCGAGGCGGATCCGCTGGAGTTCGCCGCCGCTGAGAGTTGGCGCGGAGCGGTCGAGAGAGAGATAGCGGAGACCTATTTTTAAGAGAAAGTCGAGGTATTTGCTGAGCTGAGTGTAGGTCTCTTGCAATACGGCGCTAGGGTTTAGAGTTTGGAGCCAGTTTCTCGCTTCTTCGATGTTCATCGCGCAGAGTCCCGGGAGAGAGAGCGACCCGATCTTAACGTTTCTGGCGAGAGGATTGAGGCGCGATCCGTCGCAAGAGGGGCACTTGTGAGCCGAAAGGTAAGGGAGGAGCGATTGGCGCAAGTCGGCATCGCCGATCCGGACCGCCATGGCAAAGAGGGGATGAAGGCCGATCCAGCGGACCGACATTTTCCGTTTGGAAATCAGTTTTTCTGGGCCGCCGTTGAGGAAGATATCGAGATGTTTGGCCGAGAGATTTTTCAGCGGCTCGTCGCAGTCGATGCCGAGCGCTTTGAAGTACGTTTCTAGCAGCTTGTAGGCGCCGTCGGTGCCGAACTCTTTAAACAGGCGGTCGGCGGCGTCGAGGATCGAGAGGCGCATGAGCCCTTTTTTGCCGCCCAGTTGCGCGCCGTAGGTGGTTCCGAGTCCTTGGCACTCGAGGCACATCCCCGCCTCTGAGTTGAAGGAGAACGTCTGGGGCGTAATCGGTGGATACGATTTGCCGGTGCTCTCGACGGCGAAGGCGAGATTGAAGAAGAGGTCCTCTTTTTCCCGCGCAATGACGCAAATTCCTTCGGAAATTTGGGTCGCTCTTTCTACCGCTTCGTAAAGCCGCTGCTGGGAAGCGGGATCGACCGTCATCCGGTCGACAACGAGAAAGAGTTCATTTTTGCGGAACTTTTCGAACGGGATTTTTTCGTCGATCTCGTAAACAGTGCCGTTGAGCCGGATCCGGACAAAACCTTCCCGGTTCCACCGCTCGAGCATCTCTTCGAACGACTCTTTCTTTTGCAGAGCGATCGGCGACAGAATGTATATTTTTTCGCCGACAGGGAGCGAGAGAATTTTATTAACGACCGTCTCTTTGCTAATGTGGCGGATCGGCTCGTTGGTTTCTGGGCAATAGGCCGTTCCGAGGTGGGCGTAAAGGACCCGGAGCAAATCGTAGATCTCGGTCAGTGTGCCGACGGTGCTGCGGGGGTTGAGGCCGCCCGTCTTCTGCTCGAGGGCGATCGAGGGAGAGAGTCCTTCAATTTTGTCGGCTTTAGGTTTGGGGAGCTGCTTGACGTATTGGCGCGAATAGGCGGGAAGCGTCTCGGTGTAGCGGCGCTGACCTTCTGCATAAATGGTCTCGAAAGCGAGCGACGATTTGCCAGAACCGGAGGGGCCGGTCAACACGGTGATTTTGCCCCGGGGAATTTCTAGGTTCACCCCTTTCAGGTTGTTTTGCTGGGCGTTTTCAACCAGGATTGAAGTGGGGGCCAGAGCGGTTCTCTTCCGTTTTTTCTCTTCGGGAATCTGGATCGGTGCAAGCGCCTCCTTGAGGGCGAGTCCCGTCGGCGTCTTCTTCTTCGCCATTTGCTCTGGAGTCCCTTCGCCGATGAGTTCGCCTCCGTAAATTCCAGCTGCAGGGCCCAAATCGATCACCCAGTCGGCCGTCTTGACGAGGTCCATGTTGTGTTCGATGACGAGGACGGTGTGCCCTTTGTCGACGAGCTTTTGCAAAACAGAGATGAGCCGTCGGATATCGTGGAAATGGAGGCCCGTCGTCGGTTCATCCAAAATGTAGATCGTTTTTGAAGCTGGCGGACGGACGAGCTCTTTCGCCAATTTGATTCGCTGCGCTTCTCCGCCAGAAAGGGTGGTCGACGGTTGGCCCAACGTGAGATAGTCGAGCCCCACTTGGCTGAGCACCTCGAGTTTCCGCTTCAAGCTCGGCATCGCATCAAACAATTCTAGGGCGTGCTCGACGTCTGTTTCCAAAACGTCATGGATGCTTTTCCCTTTGAATTTCACAGCGAGGATTTCAGGATCGAACCGCTTTCCTTTACACTGAGGACAATCGACCCAGGCGTCCTCCATGAAATCCATGTCGATCCGGACCTGGCCGAGGCCGCCGCAGTAGGAGCAGGAGCCCTCTTTCACGTTGAAGCTAAAATGGCCCGCGGTGAATCCCCGCAATTTGCTTTCGGGGAGCTCAGTGAAAAGATCCCGGATCTCGTCGAAGAGCTTGATGTAGGTGGCGGCGTTCGAGCGGGGCGTTCTCCCGATCGGCGACTGGTCGACGGCGATGATCTTGTCAATCGCCTCAGTCCCTTCCAGTTTGCGGTGGGATCCGACGTTGAGCTGTGCGTTGTGGAGTTTGTTCGAGAGGGCCGGATACAAAATATCGCGGATGAGCGACGATTTGCCTGAACCGGAGACCCCCGTGACGCAGACGAAAAGGCCGAGCGGGATCGAGACGTCGACGTTTTTGAGGTTGTGGTGAGTGGCGCCGAGAATTTGGATAGAGCCGCTTTCGCTTTTTCGCCGTTTTTTGGGGATTTCGATCTGGAGTTTTCCCGACAGATAGGAACCGGTTAACGATTCGGGATTGCGGATCAGTTCGGCCAGCGTCCCGTTCGAGAGGATTTTCCCTCCATGCTGACCTGCTCCGGGGCCGACATCGACGATCCGATCGGCGGCTTTCATCGTGTCGGTGTCGTGTTCGACGACTAAAACTGTGTTGCCGAGGTCGCGGAGCGAAATCAGCGCGTCGATGAGTCTGTGGTGGTCGGTCGGGTGGAGGCCGATCGAAGGTTCGTCGAGGACATAGATCGCTCCGACGAGGCCGGCTCCGATCTGCGAGGCGAGGCGGACCCGCTGCGATTCGCCGCCGCTCAACGTAGGCGCAGTCCGATCGACCGACAGATACTGGACGCCGACGTTGACGAGGAACTGGAGCCTCGAGACGATCTCTTTCAAGAGCTCTTCGGCGATCGTTTTTTCAAGATGGGGCAGATCGATTTTCTGAAAATAGACGAGCGCGTCGGAAAGAGGCATCGAGGTGATCTCGGCGATCGTTTTGCCAGCGAGCCGCGCCGCGGCTGGGTAGGGCTTGATTCGAGCGCCGCGGCAATCGGGGCAGATCCCCTCGGTCATGAGGGCGCCCATTTTTTTTCTGTAGGTGTCGCTCTTTGCGGCGATCAATCGTTCGCGCGCCTCGTGCAAAACCCCTTGCCACCGGACATATTCGAACCAGCGGGTCTTTTTCTCCGGATGGACGAAATTCATCCGGGTCCATTTCTGCTCCGTGCCGTGCAGGAAAACATTTTTGGCCTTTTCGGGAAGGTCTTTCCAGGCTGTTTTGATGTTGAATTTGAACTGCTTGGCCAGATTGTCGTAGATGTTTCCGTAGCGGACTGTCTGATAGGAGCTGGCGATCGCGCAGCAGTCTTCGCTGATGCTCAAATTCGGATCGATTACTTTGTTCAAATCGAATTCGGAAGCGATACCGAGTCCTTGGCACGTGGGACACATCCCCGCCGGATGGTTGAATGAAAAATCGTGCGGTTCCAGAGGTCCGTAGGAGAGTCCCGACTTTTGTGAGAAGGCGTGTTGAGAAAACGAAGTCTCCTCTTTCGTGTCGAAATTGTAGATGCTGAAAAATCCTTTTCCGAGCTCCAGCGCTTGCGAGGCCGCTTCGTTGAGGCGGGAGCGGTTGGCCGGCTCAATCGAGATCCGGTCGATGACGAGATCGATATCGTGGGCGACGCTCCCATCGAGCCGATCGACTTCGTTCAGATCGACCCACGCTCCGTCGATTCTCAGCCGCATGTAGCCTTTGCTGAGGAGCTCCGCAAAATCCTCTTTGAACTCCGCTTTTTTCCCTTTTGCGTAAGGACTTAAAATGGCAATTTTCGCATTCTCAGGCAGCTGGTGGAGCGAGGCGAGGATCTTTTCGCGGCTTTGAGCAGCGACCGGCTCTTGGCTCACCGGGCAGTAAGGAGTGGCGACGCGGGCGAAGAGAACTCTCATGAAATCATAGATACCGGTCATTGTCCCGACGGTCGAGCGGGGAGTGCGGCTCGCCAATTTCTGCTCGATGGCGATCGTAGGAGCGATCCCGTCGATCTTCTCTGCATCAGGTTTAGGGAGTTCGCCCAGAAATCTTCGGGCTTGGTGGGAGAGCGACTCGATGTAGCGCCTCTGCCCCTCGACATAGATCGTATCAAAGGCGAGCGACGATTTGCCTGAGCCCGACACGCCGCTGAAGACGACGAGTTCGCCCGGCTGCAAGACGAGGTCGACCCCTTTCAAGTTGTGAACCCGGACATTTTTCAAAACGATGGGTCGAGTTTTTTCTGACATAGATGGCTAAAATCAACAAAATAATTTATAAGTACTCAACCAAAAATTAGGAGGTTGAGATGCTCAAACAAACGCTCATCGGACTTGCAGCTTGGACCCATCTCTTCGGCGCCAGCGGGACGGCCGAATGCACTTGGATCAAAAATTACATCGTGCCCGTTCCCCATTTCCCGAGGGACGACATCATCTTCCAATGCTATACAGACATTTTACTCGATCCGGTGGCTTTTCAGCGAATCATTCAAGCATTTGCTGAAAGATATCGGGATCAAGAGATCGATGTTATAGCGGGACTCGATGCGAGGGGCTTTATTTTTGGCGGAGCGCTCGCCTACGAATTGAAAAAACCTTTTGTGATGGTCCGCAAGCCCGACAAGCTCCCCCGCAAATCGGAGCGGATCGACTACGAATTGCAGTATGGGAAAAATTCCTTCGAGATCGAAGTGGGTCTGTTGAAGGAGGGGGATAGAGTGCTCATCATCGACGACGTCTTGGCGACAGGCGGGTCGGCCCGCGCGGCCTCCGATCTGATCAAGCGGTTTGGGGCGGAGGTGATCGAGATTGCGTGCCTTCTCGAGCTGAAAGCTCTGAACGGGAGAGCGGCAGTAGGAGCCCCTGTCTATTCGCTTTTAGCCCTAGAAGCTCAAGTGATGCAGTAACTAGAAAAGATGATCAGCGCAGAGTTAGAAGGAGTCTAGAGAGACACAGAGAAAAGAGATAGTCCGGGCCCTGCCCGGAGTAAGAGAGTTTAGCTCAGCCTCTCTTACTCCGGGCAGGGTCCCGGATTGTTTCTTTCCTCTGCGTCTCTCTAGACTCCTTCTAACTCTGCGCTGATCATTTTTTTTCGTTAGTAGCTGCGGGAGTCGTCGTTTAGGTACCACTTGAGGAAGCTGTTGTTGAGCACCTGGTAGCCGCCCGGCGTCGGGTAGTCGCCGCTGAAATACCAGTCCCCTTTGAAGTTGGGCATCGCCTTGTGGAGCCCTTCGATCGATTGGTAGATCACCTGGATCGGAATCTTGCAAAAGGCCGGGGAGATGAGCCGAGAAATTTTGTGGGAGAGCTCATCCAAAGTGAACGAGTCGTAGACCTTTTTGAGGCAATTTTGCATCCGATTCGGGGGTAAATTCTTTTGTCTGAGGGCGGCGTGGCGCACCTCGTCGATGAGTTTTTCTTGGTCCCTTTCGCGCAACATCGAGATGGCGGCCTGGAAGCCGACAAACCGCCCCAGTTGGCTCATGTCGATCCCGTAGCAGTCGGGATAGAGGACAGGAGGAGCCGAACTGACGAGGATGATTTTCTTGGGCTTTAGCTGAAGAAGTTTGGGGATGAGAGATTCTCGGAGCGTCGTCCCCCGGATGATCGAGTCGTCTAGGACAACGAGGGTGTCTTCAGGTTTGACGATCCCCTTCGTCACTTCGTAGAGCTGGGTGACGAGGCTGTTCCGGATCATGTCGGAGCTGATGAAGGTCCGGATCTTCTGGTTTTTGGCGATGATGTGCTCCGCCCGGATTTTTATGTTGAGATCTTCCGGGGAGAGGGTCCCTTTTTTCAGCTTGGACTGAGTTTCTTTTTCGACCCAGTCGTTGACCCCTTCGATGAGCCCTTGAAACGCTGAGATGCTCGAATTGGGGACGTAGGTAAAGACGACGTTTCCGAGGTTGCTGTCGAGAGCTTCGATGACGCGGGGCGCGAGATTTCGGCCCAGAGCTTTCCTCTCGCTGTAGATCTCATCGTCGTTGGCTTTACTGAAGTAGATTCTTTCGAAGGAACATTGTTTTTGGGGCAGCTCGGGGACGATCGAAACTTGGGAAATATCCCCATCTTTTTTGACGAGAAGCGCATGGCCCGGTTTGATCGGGACAATGTCGGCGCTTTCTAGATCGAAGGCCTCCATCAGGGCCGATTTCTCCGACGCGACGGCGACCACCTCTTCATTGATGAAGTAGTAGCCGGGGCGGATGCCCGCCGGATCTCGGCAGGCAAACAGATCGCCCGTTCCCAAGACGCCGCAAAAGACGTAGCCGCCATCCCAATCTTTGGCGACCTGTTTTAAAATCGATTCGATCTCTTGCTGGGCGCTTACAGGAAGTCCATTCGACGCCACGAGGTTTCTGTCGTAGGAGCGGTCCAGTTGGTAGGCGATCGTATCGAGAATCACCTGAGTGTCCGACTCGATGGAGAGGACGAGCCCCTGGTCGCTCAAATCTTTGAACAGATCGGGGGTATTGGTCATGTTGAAGTTGCCGGCGAGAGCGAACTGGCATCCTGGAATGTAATGAGGGCGGAGGTAAGGCTGGCAGTACTTTAGATTGAGGCCTGCGTGGGTCGCGTAGCGCAAATGGCCCAGTAAAATTTCGCCGATGAAAGGGGATTGGTTTTTCCAAGCGAGGTCGTCTAGAGGATCGGAGGGGTCCTTGAGCTTTTTCAGATTTGCGGAGACTTCCCGGGCGAGTTCGTCGAGAGAATTGGGGCTCGCCGACTTGAAGTGGTGGAAATACTCTTGCCCCGGCGGGACGTTGAATTGGAGAATTGAGACGCCGGTCCCATCCTGGCCCCGGTTTCTCTGCTTCTCCAAAAGGAATAAAAGTTTTTTAATTCCCCAGGCGGGATCGTCGTAGCGCTCTACATAGTGTCCGATCGGCTGTCTGAGGCGGACTAGAGCGACTCCGCAGCCGTAGCTTGTTAAAGCAAATGCAAGGCAAATGGTAAGAAATATTTTTTTCATGGGGGAAATGCTACCAAAAACTCCCCTTTTCTGTCATAATGAGATTTATGAATAGGACAAAGATCGTCTGTACGATTGGCCCCGCCGTCGCCTCATATGAGAAAATCCTCGAGCTGATCGGAGCGGGGATGAACGTCGCCCGATTGAACTTCAGCCACGGGACGCATGAAGAGCACAAGCGGACGATCGATCTATTAAAAAAGGCCCGCGATGCCGCCCAGCGGCCGCTCGCCATCATGCTCGATACAAAAGGTCCCGAGATCCGGGTAGGAAAACTTCCCGATGGGGTCATGCCTCTTACGGCAGGTATGAGAGTGGGGCTCGGGACCGATATCCCAGTCAACCCGATGGCGGCGTTCGATAGAGTCGAGCCGGGGATGAAAATCTTGTTCGACGATGGGTACATCACCACCCAGGTCATCGAAAAAAAAGAAAATGAGGTGATCGTCGAGGTTCTGAACGGAGGGTTCCTCAAGAGTCAAAAAGGGATCAATATTCCCGGCGCCCACATCACCTTGCCGGCGATGACCCCTCAAGATATTCTCGATCTGAAATTCGGCTGCGAACAAGATGTCGATTACATCGCCGCCTCATTCATCCGCTCCGCCCATCATGTCCTCTCGATCAAAGAACTTTTGGCCCGCGAGGGGAGAACAGACATTTTAGTGATCGCCAAGATTGAAAACTCCCAGGGCGTGGAGAATTTCGACAACATCGTTCAAGCAGCTGACGGAATCATGGTCGCCCGAGGCGATCTCGGAGTCGAGGTCGACCTTGCGCAGGTCCCGAGGCTCCAGAAAATGATGATCCGCAAATGCTACCTTGCCTGCAAGCCGGTCCTGACGGCCACTCAGATGCTCGAATCGATGATCTCAAATCCGCGGCCGACCCGCGCTGAAGTCTCCGATGTCGCCAACGCGATCTACGATTCGACCTCCGCCGTCATGCTCTCGGCCGAGACCGCCGTCGGCAAGTACCCGATCGAGACGGTCAAGCGGATGAGCGAAATTGTCCGCGAAGCCGAATCGGATTTCAAATACCGCGCCTTTTTCGAAGAGCACTCCAAGCGGGACTACCACGACGTCTCCTCCTCGGTCGCCCTCGCTGCCGTCAAAACGGCCTACAGCGCCAACGGAAAGGCGATTTTGGCCTTCACCTCCTCAGGCACAACAGCCCGCCTCGTCTCGCGCCTCCGACCTGAGATGCCCGTCCTGGCGATCACGAACCGGAAAAAAATCTACAACCAGCTCGCTTTCAATTGGGGGATCATCCCGATCTATGCCGAGTCGTGCCAAAATGCCAAAGAGGCCTTCGCCGCGGCAAGCAGCTACGCCCTCTCTCATGGGATTATCTCTTTCGGCGACGTCGTCGTCGTGACGGCGGGGGTTCCATTCGGCAAGAAGGGCTCCACGAACATGATGATGGTGGAGAACATCGGCGAGGTCCTCGTTCGCGGAAACAAAGGATTTGGCCACAAGATCACAGCTCCCGTCTCGATCATCCTCTCCTCCGAATCGACCGATCCCGAAACTCTCCGGGGCCGCCTCGCGGTGATCCTCTATTGCGACGACAGCTTCTTGCCGCTCCTCAAGCAGGCGGCCGGCGTCATCTTGCAAAACTACATTGGCGACACCGCCTCAGAGAAGTATGCGGCTCTCGTCGCAAAAACCTTCGATATTCCCGTCATTACTCGAGCAGACGGGGCGATGGCCGTCCTCAAAGAGAACGAAGAGGTCACTCTCGATCCCCAAAAAGGGATCATCTACCGCGGCTCCGAAGAATCCCCCTCCTGTAAAATCTTATCAATGTAAAATGGAGAATTCCTTTTACAAAGTTTACTACTTCATGGTTTACCATGAAGATGGCACTCTTGATATTGCTTCCTATTTTGCTTTGATAACTCTCTGCGGAGTATGTATTACCGCTCTTGCCGCATATGCATACACAGCCTTCAGGAGCATTATGCCAACCGGGATGTCCATGTTGGACGCATC
>JAFEGL010000033.1 GCA_018239895.1 Verrucomicrobiota bacterium | reverse complement strand
TCTCTATACTCATTCTTATCTCTGCGCTGATAAAATTCAGATGAGTTTAATCTAAGATGTTTCAGGGAATTTTTTAGTAGAGCTTCTAGAAACTTAGGTTGAACTCGCCTTCGACGCCGACATGGTCTGAGCAGCGACCTATCTCGATATTGCGGCGGACTTGACCTTCAGGCACTGTCCGCCCGGGCCTTTTTAAACACAAGATGTAGTCGAGGCGGTTGTGCTTCAGATTCCATAATTCGGGATGGTCGATATTCCAAAGCGTGTGGGGAGAATCTTTCTTCCATGCGGTTCCCTCGAGGGAAGCGCCGACCCCTTCGGGCTTTTCTTTATCCAAAGGATAGGTGTGGTTGACTGTATGGAAAAAGTTCCCTTTTTGTACCCACTCTTCCTTCGGGATCCGCTGGCCGTCTCGATCTAAGTCGTCGTCGAATTCGTGGATATTTAAGTCTCCGGCGGTGAACACTTCCTCGGCTGTTTCGACAATCGGGAGCGTATCATAGAGCGTTTGAATCCCCTCGACCGCCCGATCCCGAATGGCCGAAAAGCAGGGTCTTGAATATCCCGATTGAAAATGGGTGTCGAGAATGGCTACGTGGTTATCTTCAGTCAGATTGAGCTTTGCGGCCAAAACCCCTTTGTTGGCCCAGGCGTCGTCGTCTTCAGCCTCTCGGAATTGGGAGAAGGAGGGGGAACTTAGCGGATACTTGCTCAAAATAGCCAGGCCGCTGTTCATGCCGGCCGTTCGAGGGCCCGCGTCGAGGAGCATGTAGGGATAATTTTTTCTACATTTCTCGATGATTTTCCGAATAGCCGACTGGTCGAACAGCTCTTGAAGGCAGATGCAATCGTAGATCGGATTTTCGTTGATGTATTGGATGAACTGATCGATCCGCTCATCGAGAGTTCTGAGCTGGTTTTTTACGGTGATCCACTCAGGAAGGGCGCTTAAATTGAGAGTGACCATCTTGAATCGGCCGTTGAAATTGGGAGGCGTGTAAGTTCCAGGAGGAGGTTGGATTAAAGTCATGTCCCTTTTGGCCAGATTGGAAAGGGCCATGAGCGCGCCGCCGATCGCCAAAGGAATCAGTCCAATGGCACAAAGAACAACTCCAGAGATGACCCAGCAGATCCTCCTGAGCCGCTCCATTCTGACTGAAGAGAGGCGCCCATGGAAATCCTTTTCCATCGAGCGCTCAGCCAGCCGATCGATTAAACAAGCCCCTTTATGAAAGGGCTCTGTCAGTCCCCGTCCCGCAAGATAAGAATATTTGGCAAAATCAGACGAAAAAGTCCTGCTATTTGGAAGGAAGTTTTTTCGAACTTCGAGAAAAGGTGATATTGCCATCTATTCCCGCTATTGTTTTGCAAACCTTTTGCTGATTTGGGCTGCGGCTGTGACGATTCCAAGTCCCCAAGCAAGACCGGCGGCCGATTCGGCGACGGTGTGGCAAAAGCGGTTCGTATTGTGGACCAAAACGGCATCGGTGGCGCTATAGATAGCTGACAGCGCGTAGGCCCAAGCTCCTGTTTCTTTTACAATGACCTTCGAAATGAGTCCGGCGAGGGCCGTCTTCAACATCATGTGCCCCGATGGGTCAAAGTCTTTGCTGCACGCTCCGCTGGCAGAACAATAAGCTGAACCGGTGAGACTTAAGCCAAGAAGAGTGGCCAAGTAAACGGTTTGCTCTAGAGTGAAATTCTTTTTCACTGCGGCGGAAATACGGGAGATGATCCCTTGCTGGCTCTGGTCTCTTTTTGCATCCATTCCGATCTTCACTGCAAGTGGAATCAAGGGGGTGGCTAGAGCAAAGGTCTTGATTTCCCATTGTTTGAATCCGTTGATGCTGCGTAAAATGGGAGCATTTGTAAAAGCCTTTCTGCAAGCTTCCTTATTCTTTGTCGACAGAGAGCTCGTCGCATCGGCTAGGCGGCTTCCTATACCTGTAAGCATGCCTACCGCAACGCCAGCATAAGGCAAACTCCAAAGAAACGAAGTCTTTTCAATAGGTTTTCTCGAATCTTTGCTTTTTAAATAGTCTTGGATGGCAACCTGAAGCTTCTTGCTTTTAGCAGGCAAAGTTGCTGCAATTTTATTCAAATGGGCGGTTCTACCTGCAGAGTCTGGGATAGATGCGGGATTCTGCCCATCGAAGAATTTAACAATCGCTCGAAAGACTTTTTTATCTAAAGTCTCTACATCTTTAGCCGTTTGAATGCTGTTCGACCAATGATTTATATTTTTAAAAAAACCGTATTCTTTAGCTGATAAAATCATTATTTCACCTTTTTTGCGTATATTATATAGAAAGTAAGATTTAATAAGTTGTAATATCTAAAATGAAAAAAATGATTTTATATCATCTTTTTAGGGTCGACGATCTGGTCGAACCGGTCAGGGGTGAGAAAGCCGAGCTTGACTGCAGCCTCTTTGAGACTAATATCTTCTTGATAGGCTTTTTTAACCACCTGCGCCGCCTTGTCGTAGCCGATCTCGGTATTGAGGGCTGTTGCAAGCATGAGCGATTTGTCGAGGTTGCTCGAGATTTTTTTCAGGTTGGGCTGGATCCCGTTCACACATTTGCTGGTGAAGTTGAGGGCCATGTCTCCGAGGAGATGGATCGACTGGAGCAGGTTGTAGATCATGACCGGTTTGAAGACGTTGAGCTCGAAGTTCCCCTGAGATCCGGCAAAAGAGATGGCTGTGTCGTTCCCCATCACCTGAACAGCGACCATCGTCATCCCCTCGCTCTGGGTCGGATTCACTTTGCCAGGCATGATCGAGGAGCCCGGTTCATTTTCGGGAAGAAAGATCTCGCCGATCCCGCAGCGAGGACCCGAGGCGAGCCAGCGGATATCGTTGGCTATTTTCAAGAAGGCGACGGCACATTGGCGAAGAGCCCCGCTCATGCCTACGATCGCATCGTGGGCGGCAAGAGCGGCAAACTTGTTCGGCGCCGTGATAAACGGGACGCCTGTTAGGACCGAGATCACCCCGGCAGCCCGCTCGGCAAACCTTTCAGGCGCGTTCAGCCCAGTCCCTACGGCTGTGCCGCCGAGGGCAATTTCGTAGAGAGGCTCGAGCGACGATTGGATCGCGTGGATCGCCTGTTTGATTTGGGCGGCATAGCCAGAAAACTCTTGGCCAAGCGTGACGGGAGCCGCATCCATGAGATGGGTCCGGCCCACTTTCACGATATCGGAAAACTCGCGCGATTTCTTTTCAAAGCTCTGATAGAGGGTCGTCAGATGGGGAATGAGCCGTTTGCGCGTTTCAAGGACCGCCGCGATGTGCATTGCGGTCGGAAAGGCGTCGTTGGAAGATTGGGATTTGTTGACGTCGTCGTTCGGGTGGATCGGCGCCTTAGAGCCGATCGTTCCCCCCACCTTTTCAATGGCGCGGTTGCTGATCACCTCGTTGACGTTCATGTTGGTCTGGGTGCCCGAGCCCGTCTGCCAAACGCTCAAAGGGAAATGGGAGTCTAGTTTGCCGGAGATGACCTCATCGCAAACGGAGCAAATAAGCTCCTTTTTTTCCGGATCTAACTGGCCGAGTTCGGCATTGGTGATAGCGGCGGCTTTCTTGACCAAGGCAAGAGCGTGGATCACCTCGAGCGGCATCTGCTCTTTACCGATCCGGAAATTTTCATAAGACCGTTGAGTCTGAGCGCCCCAGTACTTATCTCCTGGAACCCTCACCTCGCCCATCGTGTCTTTTTCGATCCGCTCCTTCATATTCCCCACTCTGCCAACACGAAGACAAAAAGGTCAATCTCAGAAAAAATGGGGTGCGGGGGAAAGTCCGGTAAGAACGGGCCTGTCTGCCGCTTTGCGGCAGACAGGCGTCGGGGGTCAGGAAATGATCAGCAGGGCGAAAACGAAGGCGAAGAGGGCGAACGACTCGACAATCGCGAGAGAGGCGAGGGTTTTACCAAAGATCGCTGGCTGTTTTGCAGAAGCTTGGATCGCGGTCGCAGCGCACATCCCCTGATAGATCGAAGAGAACATGATCGCAAGGCCTACAAATAGACCGATACCGATTGCAGACATGGCGCTCAATGTGCCGGCGCGGATCGAGTTTTTCATCAAAACCATCAAAATGAAGCCGTAAATCGACTGGGAGGAGGGGACGGCCGAAACGCCGATGTATTTTCCGTGCCCTTCTTCTACGCGGGTCATCACGCCGTGGGAGGCCATACACGCGATGCCGCAGCCGATCGAGCTGCCCAAGCAACCCATGCCGAGAACGATCCCGGGTCCTATCATATCAAAGTCCATAAAATTCTCCTTATTTAGCTCTTCTTAATCGCAGGGGGTTGAACAGCTTGCCTCCACCATCCCAGCAGTAATGGTACCATTCGAGGAAGTTGAGGCGAAGGCTGTGGATCACACCGCCCATCGTCGATAAACTGATGTTGGTTAAGTGGCCGCTGACAATGATCAACACGCCGCCGAAAAGTCCCATGTTGCCCCCCATCTCGTTGAACGTATTCGCCATAATCATCCCCGCCAAGGCCAGTGCGTAGAGACGCAAGTAGGAGAGGACGTCGGAAAATACCTGGATCACGTTCATGATCTCGTGGAAGGCGCCCCATTTCTTCTGGAAAAAGGCGAGAACGAAGGCGAGGCCTATGCCGCCGTAAACGAGTTGCATCCCCCAGGCTTCTGCTACAGGTTTTGAAATAAACCCGAGGAAATTTGCCATGGTGGTCGCATGGATGATGAAGGGAAACGCCAGGTAGCCTCCGGCCATAAAAATAATCCATCCGAGCCCCGACCAATTTCTCCGGACATATCGCAACATTCCGAGAGAGAGGTGGAAAACACCCATGAGGAGGGAAAATTCCATCAAAATGTTGTCATAGAATTCATCGAGAGCTTGGTACTTGACCTCTCCCTTCTCATTCGTCTTGGCGGCTTTAACGAGGAAATCGTGCCCATCTTGCGCATTGGCGACGGCAGGGAATTCCTGCTCCCACTCATGGTAGGCTTCATCTTTTTCCCGCATGTGGTACTCAGCCTTATTGACAGCGAGGGCGTGGATGAACGAGGTTTTACGGAATGGATTGTCGGGGCCGATCGAAATACCGAAGAAGGAGGCGGTCAAAATGCCCCAGGCGATGCAGCAGCAGGAAACGATGATAAACATTTTGATGAACCGTTTTCCAGAGCCAGCCAATTTCGGAAACTTAAATTTAAGAAAGAGGGCAATGAGGAGATAGATCAGTCCATAGCCTGCGTCGGAGACGATCATCGCAAAGAAGACCGAAAAGAAAACCATGACCCACGAAGAGGGGTCTTTATCTGTAGGCGCCGGCGTGTCGTAGATGTGGACGAGATCTTCGCCCATTTTCCCAACTCCTTTATTCTCCATGCAGGTCGGGATCTGGTCAGTCGGCTCAATCTCGATTCGCTCAGCAACAACATCGAGTCCGCTGAGGAGGCCGAAGAGAGCTTTGATCCGGGTAGCGGGAACCCAGGCTTCGATCAAGAAGATCGATTCGCCGAGAGGACACGAGACATCATGTTTGACCAAGCGGAGATGATAGTCGTTGAGGTAATCGGCGAGCCCCTCTTGCAGGGCCGGCAGCGCATTCGCGTAGTGTCTCAGCGTCGTCTCCAAGTGGGCGAGCTTCTCCTGGAGATTGAAAAGTTTTTCGCGAAGCACCCCGACCGGTTCCTCGATCGTGATTTCGATCATCTTCGGATAGCGGGTCTTTTCCTTATTGATTGCGACAAAATAGTCGAGATCGTATTCGGTTCCGACGAAGATCACTTCAGGCGGCAGCGTGGTTTCTCGAGCCAAATCGCTCTTCATGCAGAAGAACTGAAGGACTCTTTTTCCGTCCCGTTCGATCTCATGGAGGTCTTTTTTCGAGAAATCTCCAAAGATCGCAATCCGAGAGATCTCTGCCGTCAAGATCCTCTCTTCCTCTCTAAACTGCTCAATCGTGGAGTGGAGTTCGACAATTTTGGCAGCTAACGAGACCGGATCTTGGATGTCTTGTGGCGCTTCATGGGGATGGGTCGGGTATCTCTTCGAGATTTTGATCGCCGCCATGATTGTCTTGATCTCATCGGTCAGCTCCAAACTCTTCTTGTGGGAAAGGCCGATGAACTCGAGGAATCCGGCCCGCTGCGCCAGAGCGAAAAAGCGGTCCATCTCGCCTTTGGCTCCGAAAATCAGATACTTATGGACATCGACGATCATACAGCTGCCCTGCGCCTCGATATTTTCTGCTTTGCGACCTTTGCTTGGGCGACAGACGCAAGCTGCTGGTCGCCGAGGAAAATCTTGATCTTCTTAATATTTCCGATTGAACGGGGAATCAAGACTTTTTCAAAGAGATTGACCCGGATCGAAACTTCTCTGAGTTCTTTTTCAAGAGCGCGCCGTTTCTCTTCTGCAATAGCGATCTTTTCCCGGATGCTGACGAACTCCCGCAATAGCTCGGTGGCCCGATCGGTCCAGACGGGAGTGTCGAAGAGAAAATACTCGAGATCTTTGAAGACGACTTTGTCGAAAATGGGGATTTCTACCCCCGCGATATTCTCGTACCGCTTTTTCACATGGAGTACTTCAGCGTAATGGAGCACGTCGCAGGCGCTCTTCTCTAAGACCAGGGCGGAAAATTCCTCGACGCGGATTCGCGACTCGGCAAATTCTTCATGGAGAATCACGATCTCCATTTGCGCATTGTTGACCTCGAATTGTAGCATTGCCTTTTTGAGCTGTAGAGTGGGCAGATAGCGTTGAAATTGATTCAACCTCATCTGCTGCGTCCGAAGTTCGTTCTTGGTCAGCTTCAACATGGTCATCCGTTGATCTCTTTCGGCCAATATTTGTCGGCGATCAACTTCTTGATCCCGATCTCTTCTAGATCGAAACATTCGGCCAAAGTCAGCCAGCCGAGATCGAGCGCCTTTTCAAGCGGGAGGTTCACCTGGAGGTTCATCATCCTCTCTTCGAAAAGATAGGAGTAACGGAGGAGCTTTTCATCCCATCGAGACAGTTTGAAACCCATCCCTTGCCGCTCTCTCGCTTTCTTCGAATCGGCGTAGAGACGGATCATCGTGTTAGCCAAGTCGCCGTGATCGTCGCGGGTCACTTTGCCGATGACCTGCTGTTTCAAACGGGAGAGAGAGCCGAAAGGCTCGATCCAGCCGCCGTTGAGGTAGAACTGCCCTTCGGTGATATAGCCTGTGTTGTCGGGAATCGGATGGGTGACATCTCCGCCTGGCATCGTCGTCACCGAGATGATCGTGATCGAGCCGCTCCCCTCGATATCGACCGCCTTCTCATAGCGGGCTGCGAGGTCCGAGTAGAGAGATCCGGGATAGCCCCTATTCGAAGGGATCTGATCCATCGTGATCGCGATCTCTTTGATCGCATCGGCATAGGCCGTCATGTCGGTCATCAAGACCAGAACGTCTTTCCCTTCGAGAGCAAATTTCTCCGCCACAGCGAGAGCCATGTCGGGAACCAGAATGCACTCGACCGCTGGGTCGGTCGCCTGATGGATGAACATCACCGTCTTCTCGATCGAGCCCGCCTTCTCGGCGTTTTCGATGAAGGCCTGGTAGTCGTCGAAGCGGAGCCCCATGCCGGCGATGATAACGACTTCGGCGTCGGTTTGGTTGGCGATCCGCATCAAAAGGGCATTGTAAGGCTCGCCCGCGACGGAGAAGATCGGGATCTTCTGCGACTTGACGAGGCAGTTGAAGACGTCGATCATCGGGATGTTCGTCCGGACCATTTCGCGGGGGACAATTCTCCGAGTCGGATTGAAAGAGGGTTGGCCAATGTCGACTGCATCGCCCATTATATCGGGCCCGTCGTCGATCGGCTGTCCCGATCCGTTGAGGCGGCGCCCTAGAAGCGAATCGGAGAACGAAGCCTGAATCTGCCTGTTTAGGAAGACGACCCGGTCGCCAGTCGAAATGCCCCTCGTATTTTCGAAAACTTGCAGTGTCGCAAGATCGTCTTCGAATCGGAGGACCGAAGCGAAAGTGGTCGTCCCGTTGCCTTTTTGGATCAGAGCCACCTCACCGAGGCAGACCCCTTCGGCCGCCACGGTGATCAGGTTGCCCCGCATGTCTATGATCCGATCGTAGATCTTTCTCATCCCTTCATCCTCGACGAAAGTTTCTTTTCCACATCGTCCCAGGCCTCTTTATAGCGCTGAGATCCCATCGGAAGGAAATTCATGTTTTTGATTTCGTTTTGTAAATTCAAGAAGAAGCCGCGGGCCTCATCGTGCGTGTCGAACAGGAAGTGCCCATCGAAAATTTTCAAGATCAGCCTAAACAGCTCGACCTGACGATCCAAGGGGCAGTAGGTATCTTCTTTGTCGAACGCGTTTTGCTGCAGATAGCAAAATTCATACAGTTCCGACTTCAAATAGACGATCATGTCTTCAAGGGCAACCCCCTCTTCGCCGACCACTTCCATCCTCTTGCCAATCTCATCCCCTTTTCGGAGCAAGCTCGATGATTGTCTCACCCGTTCGGCCCAGTGCGGCAGTCGGGCGTTGAGCTCTTGCCCCACCTCGCTCAAATACTTGGTCCAGGAAATGAGCGGGTCGATCGCCGGATAGCGGCGCGCATCAGACCGGGCTCTCGACAATCCGTGGAAAGCTCCTACGATCGCCAAAGAGGCTTGCGTCACCGGCTCTTCGAAGTTGCCTCCTGCCGGCGAAACGCTTCCGCCGATCGTGAGCGAACCTGTCGAATCCTCTCCCAGTTGAACGACCCCTGCCCTCTCGTAGAATGCGGAAATTCTAGAGGAGAGATAAGCAGGAAACGCCTCTTCGCCGGGGATCTCTTCCAAGCGGCCCGACATCTCGCGCATGGCCTGCGCCCAGCGGGAGGTCGAGTCGGCGAGGAGCAAGACGTCGAGCCCCATCTGCCGGTAGTACTCGGCTATCGCCGCGCCCATATAGATCGACGCCTCGCGCGCCGCGACTGGCATTGACGAGGTATTGCAGATCATCACGGTCCGCTTCATGAGCGATTCGTTCGTGTGGGGATCGATGAGCTGCGGGAATGTTCTAAGCACCTCCACAACCTCGCCCGCCCGTTCGCCGCACGCGACGATGACGACGATATCGACGTCGGAGTATTTAGATAGGTGGTGCTGCATGACCGTTTTGCCGGCGCCGAAAGGACCTGGCGAGCAGAAAGTGCCCCCTTTCAAAACAGGAAACTGGGTATCGAGGATCCGCATCCCCGTGTCCATCATCCGTGTCGGGCGGACTTTTTTCCCTTCAATCAGGGCATTTTTGACCGGCCAGCGCTGGAGCATCCTAAATTCAATCAGATTGCCCTTTTCATCTTCCCCCGTTGCGATCACAGTTTCGATCGTATAGGCGCCCCCCTTGGCGACGTGGGTCAACTTGACTTTGCCGAAGTGGGAAAAAGGGACCATGATGTGGTGCTTGAATCTCTCTTCCATCACGTAGCCGATCGAATCGCCCCGCTTCAAAAGATCTCCCGCCTTTGCCGTCGGGACAAAATCCCAATTCTTTTTCCGATCGAGAGGAGGCATATAGACGCCTCTTTGTAAATAAACGCCCGTAGCATGGGCTACCTCTTCGAGCGGATTTTGAAGTCCATCAAAAATAGAAGTGAGAAGACCTGGGCCCAATTCAGCCTCGAGCAGGTTTCCATGAAACTCAACTGGGGTATGGAGCTTAATTCCTCGGGTGTCTTCAAAAACTTGGAGCTTCGCCTCGTTGCCTGCAATCTCGATGACCTCGGCGAGAAGCGATTCGGTGCCAACCTTGACTCGGGCCATCTCGCCCTGGCGGATATTCCCCTCAAATCGGACATGGAGAAGGTTGCCAAACGCTTGTACGACTTGCCCCTCGGCGTGTTTCTTACTTTGCATACTTATCCATTCTTGCTTAAATCGTCTATGAGGCTTAGCCCCTTCTCTTTATTCATCTGATTCCACATCTCCACGATCATCAATCGAGCAAGGAATCCCAAAATCCTATCGATCGTGAAGCTGCTATACCCCTCTTCGATCTCCAAAATCCTATCGAACCGATACTGCGATAGAGCTCGATGGAGCTTCAAAGGGTCTGAACTATTTTCCATGAATAGCTCTTTTAAATCCTCGTATTCTTTTGGTGGGACATATTCAGCCGAATCTTTCTGAACGAGGATCTGCATAATAAAAGGATCGTGCGGATCTTCAAACTGAAGCTCCCTCACGACATCGCGCCCCCATTTTTTCGCTCGGAGAGCCGTCAAAATCAGTCTGAGCTCCCTTTCGAAATGGTAATACTGCTTCAAAAAGCCGCTCAGCTCAGGCGCCAGATCTCGGTAGAGAGAGGCATAGAGCGAAGGGAAATTATGGAGCCTCTCTTCGGTCGTATCGTACCGGTCTAAGAACTCGACCAGGAACGGAGGGAATGAATCCTTGACGAGAAGAGCCTCTTCCAGCTCCTTTCCATTCAGGGTTCCCCATTCGTTTAAGGGAAGCCCTAACCAGAATGAGCGGATATTTTCCAAATCGACAGATTTCAAAAGCAAATTGACCTTCTCCATGTCCTTACGAATGAGGTTCATGGAGAGCAATTCTTTCACCTCTTTAAAGGAGACCTCCGGCTTTGCACCGATCTTGATCTCCGGAAGAGCAGCTACGATAAATGGATACCGATTCATCCTGCCTTAAACGTTGAATACCAATTCTCTAAAGTCGCGCCGGATATATTGGGCGATGAGTTCTCTCACCACTTTATCCGAGATGTCGATCGTGATCTGCCTTCCTGTCAGGCGGATCTGGACACCGCCGTCGAAATCGCCGATCGATACCGAATGTCCCTTCAACCGCTGTAAAATATGCTCCGAGAGCATCGCGTTGATCGTTTTGGGAGATACACTTTTAGGGATGACGGCTGCAAAATCTTCCTCTATCCCCTTCTCCTCCATCGATTTGATGAATCCCATGAGAAGTTGGGAAATGATCTTCGGATCGGCCATCTCTTTGGCTACCAAATCGGCCAGCTCCTTATCGAAAAGCTCTTTTTCGATCCTTTGCTTCAATAATTCAATCCCTTGGCGGCAAGCAAGATGAAGAGAGGATTGAAAAACTTTTCTCTTTTCTTCGATCTCTTTTTCCGCAGCGGCAATTCTTTCGGCCGCCTCTTTTTTGGCGGCGACGACCACTTCCGACGCTTGCAAATGGGCGTTTTCCACGATCTCGCGAGCCTCTTGTCTCGCAGGCTTAAGGGTTTCCTCCTTCAGCACATCGCAGATTTTCTGTATCTTATCTTTACCTGTTTCTAATCCCTTCATCGTGCTTACCTGATCAGTAGTACAATCGTCAGATTTTACAAGGTAGCCGAATTTCTCGGCATAACAAATCTTGAACTCACATAAAATTGGGAGCGGCGGCTCCGTTTCTCCACCACATTTTAAGAATATGTGGAAAAATAATTTGAAAAGATATATGAATAAGGTTTCCGAGACTCGGAGTCTGTTCCCCCATGTGGCTCTGGTACTTCGGTCATCAAAGATTGAATGCTCTAAAAGGAGAGACAAATGAAAAAATTCACCGTATTACTGGCCGTGCTAGCTACAGTATCTGGCAGCGCTGTCCACGCACAAAACGCAGGCGGAAACGCAGCTCGCGGAGCTGGCGCTAACGCTGGCAAAACAATGGGATCAGACGCATTCGCTTGGGGCGCATGCATCGGCTCTCTCGCAGTTCTTGGAACCGTAGTAGGTCTCGCAGCTAGCGCCGGCGCTAGCTCACCAGCTACTTTCGGCCACTAAGAACGAAAGTTCAGTCCGGTTTCATTCAGGAGCCGGACTGCCATATCCCCTTTTTCCTTACCCATTTACTCACAGCCATGAAGATCACCTAATTGCCATAATCTATTTTTTATGGCATAAGTGGGTTTGGATCAGTTTCATCCTAGCCAGGTAGAAAGATGAGAAGAATTTCCCTTTGCCTTTTGATTTTATTTCTTCCCCTATCTACTTACGCCCAAGAGATGTCATCTCACAACAAACGGCAAGCTGAAATTGCAGGTTACGCCACGCGCGATGCAACGGTCCTTTCGATGATGGGCTGGGGCCTTGGCCTCGCCGTCGGAATCGGCGCCCTTTGCGCCCTTGTCCAAAACGAGACGAGCAGCAGCTCCCACAGCAGCAGCTCTACTTCCCATTGAATTTCTTTTTCTGTATAGTACCACAATTTGGAGGTACTTATGAAATGGCTTCTATTTCTTTGCCCCTGCGCTCTATTTTCTTCCGTCTTCTACTTCACACCGCCCCCCAAATGGGAGTGCGCGCAACCTAAAAATATGTCGCCCCACGTTCAAGTGGGATTCGTCGGAAAAGGGACGACAGAATTCAACCCGTCGATCAACTTAGCTTTCGAAGATGTCGATGTTTCTCTAAAAGAGTACGTAAAAGCTGTAAAGCAAGTCCACCTTTCTCAAGGCGACACGAAATGGCGAGATCTTGGCAAATTCAAAATGGCCGCTGGCGAAGGGAGGCTCATCGAACTCTCCTTCCCATCAGCATGGGGCGAAGTAAAAATGCTACAGGCCCTTTATGTCCACGAAGCACAAGCCTGCATTTTGACCGCCGCCGTCCTCAAAAAAGATTATCCAGAGTTCCAGCAACCTCTTCTGCAGTCGCTCCAATCGCTCTCGGTTGCCGCCGACATCATCTCCTCTCTTCCTCAAGAAGGGCAACGGCAAATGCTGACTGAATTTTATGCCTCAATCAATGGGGCAGAAGAAAAAGGGGAAGAGTGGAAAAAAAATCAGTGGACCCGATTGCAAAAAATCATCGGCGAAGAGTGCAAAGAGATGGGCGGCCACTGGCATTTTCTAGCTTTGAAAGAGGGTTACTCAAAAATCTATACCCCGCCAACGCAATAGAAACTTGTCAAAAGAACAAGCGTGAAAATTGATTTTCAACTATGATGGATCTAGACCAAAAATTTCTGGGTGAATCATGAAAAAATTAGCCACAATCCTTACACTTTTGACAATGACCTCTCTCTCTGCTGCCGAACTGGGCGAAGGCTCCACAAGTTCAGCTAAAGCGGGCCAATCGTCCGAATGGCAGAACTGGGCAGTAGCGGGCGGCGCAATTGTAGCTGCTGCTGTAGGCGTCGTCGTTGTCGCAACCAATAACGGTTCCCTCTCGAATAACCACTAGTCATGAAAAAGTCTGTTCTTCTTCTCCTTTTTCTTGCAGGATGCGCAGCGCCAAACCCTTGGCGCTACGATTCCATTTCAGCTGGCGATCCCCTTTTCGATTCAGCGAAACTCACCTATTCGCCTCTCACAGGGTACCCCCCGTGGAAAATTGAAGTCCTAAAAATGGGAGGCGAAACGGAAGTCCATCTGTGTCTGATGCAATACAAATTCCATCCCATGGCTGGCGACCCCTCTAAAATCAAAGTCGTCCTCGCTCTCGAGGATCGGCAGGTAGAAGAGACTCTCCCTATTTTCGAAGGGAGCATGAAGCTGAGGCTCAGCGATACGCTGGCATCGACTTTGATAGAATCCTTGCAAGATGGGAAGAAAGTAGGTATCCTCATAGATGGATTCGAAGAGACGATCGACCCCGATTTATTCAAAAATCAGTTTGCCAAATTCGATCAAAGCAGCCGCAACTGGCTGAATCTTCAGAGTCCTCTTTAAAAAGGATGACTTTCGATGAACCAACTGGACCAACTCAAAAAATTTACGATCGTTGTGGCCGATACGGGCGACTTCGACAGCCTCAAGCAATACGCCCCGACCGACTCCACCACAAACCCCTCTCTCATTTATGCCGCCTCCCAGCTGCCCCAATATAAGCACCTCGTGGATGACGCCATCCAATATGGAAAAAAACAGAGCAAAGAGCAGGTTAGCCACGCTCTCGATAAAATATTTGTCAATTTCGGCCTCGAAATCCTGAAAATCGTCCCTGGCCGCGTTTCGACCGAAGTCGACGCCCGCCTCTCCTTCGATGTAGAAGGGAGCATCGAAAGGGCCCGCCACCTGATCTCCCTCTATGAAAAGGCCGGCATCGACCGGAAGAGAGTCCTAATCAAGCTCGCCTCGACCTGGGAAGGGATCCAAGCCGCCGAAAGGCTCGAAAAAGAGGGAATCCACTGCAATATGACCCTCCTTTTCTCCCTCGCCCAAGCCATCTGTTGCTCCGACGCTAAAGCGACCCTTATCTCCCCCTTCGTCGGCCGGATCCTCGACTGGTTCAAAAAGAATGAGAATGTCGCCGGCTACCCAGCCCCCGAAGACCCAGGCGTCAAATCGGTCACCACCATCTACGACTACTACAAAAAATTTGAATCCAAAACACAAATCATGGGAGCCTCGTTCCGAAATAAGGAAGAAATTCTTGAATTGGCCGGCTGCGACCTCCTCACAATCGCCCCCTCCCTCCTGGAAGAGCTGAAAAAATCGAACGACCCGGTTACCCGCAAGCTCGACTCAGCAAAAGCCAAACAGTCCCCTCTTCAAAAAATTCATTTAGATGAAAAGGGTTTCCGCTACCATTTGAATGAAGATCAGATGGCGACAGAAAAACTATCTGAAGGAATCCGCAACTTCGCAAAAGATATTATCAAATTAGAAAGTATAATTAAAAAGTTTATTTGAATTGATTTACTTTAATTATACATAATAATATAATATGCGACATGAATGTTACATGTCCTATTTGTTATAATGATTATTCTGGGAGTCAAACTGGCCTCGTAGGCCACGATGCGAATGGCGTTGTCGAAAGATGCCTTCCCCAAGATAATGCACAAATGCACATAACCTGTGAAAGGTGCATAAAAACTTGGGCTCAAACTTCAAAACTTTGTCCGACATGCCGAAAACCCCTCGACATTACACGCCTTAAAACCCTTTCAGAGAAAATATCCGATACACTTAATCATCCAATGGCTAAAATGGCCGCAGTCGGAGTGGGCCTCTTTTCAGGGAGCTTCGCATTTCCTGCTCTCACAGCGACTCTAGCATTCGGATATGTCACAAAACAACGGATCACAAAGTTCAAAGATAACACCTTGACCCATCTCCGGATGGTCGATCTGATTAAAGACCGCTTCATCAGACCCTTGGTCGATCAACTCGAATTAGATTTAGGCCCAGACCTAGAAATGGGACTTTTCGACTCCCCAAAGAGGGCTGTCCTCAATGAAATACAAGATCGATTACCAGTTGACTTAGATCTCCTTCTTAGGATTTCCGATCCAAGCGATGAAGTATCCAAAATAGTCAAAGAATGTCTTTTTGAACGGTTCGGAATTCACTCTTTAAGACTTCCCGACTACCAGCCATCCCCCGTAAGAACCGAGACTGCGACCCGATTCATCCAGGGCCTCAAAGACATTTCTCCTGTTTTATCTAGACTCTCCTCCATTAAAACAGACTGGAAACACGAACTCTCCTCCTTCGCAAAAGGGACAGCTTATCAAGCCATCATTTATCTCCTTTGGATGCGGTGCTAGATGACCCCCGCAAGCTCCATAGACCAAGCAGGCAAGGGAGCGGCGACTCCACCTTCAGAACAGAGTCGATTTCAAACTTTAAAAGAAGCTCTAGCAAATAAAATCAACAACCCCTGGCTCAAAAAGGCCGCCGCCATCGGGAGTCTCTCCACCCTCTATTTTGCACTCAGCACCGCATTTCCCCAGGCGCTGATCATGGGTACATTCATCGGAAACAAAGTCGCTAATTGGGACGATCTCCAAACAGAACTCACAAAGAATAGGCAAGAAGCTGATCGTCTCTATCGTGAAGCAATCGATCCCCTACTCGACGAACTCATAGCAGATCTGCGCTCCCTTTCCACCTTTTCTGAGCGACAACAAGTTGTAGCGGAACTCCTCACTCGCCTGTCTGAAGAAATAAATCCGACTTTAAAAAGTTTGGACTCTGATGGATTCTTACTGCAAGATATCGAAATTTCAATCGCCATGAGGCACCTGCTCCCTTTTCAACACAACGCCCCTCTCGACCAAAAGTCAGAAATCGCCACCCGTTTTATCGAGGGTGTCAACCGAGAAGCTCCCCTTCTCGCAACGACCCTCAAAATGAAGCAAGACCATAAGAGCAGCTCCTTTCTCATAGACTCGCTCTACCAAGCCGCAGTCTGCGCCCTCATCATTAAATAACCCCACCTCTTTTCGAGGTGCAGAGCAAAGTCCTGCATCCCAAGAAAATAGATTTATATCTTGGCGCCATTCTGCCGGGCCGCGGCAGAATGGCGCCCGTTCTTTTTTGGGGCGCGTGACGAAGCCCTGCTGCAAAAGAATTTTGACATAGCGTAAAGATTTTCTTGAACAAAAATTAATGCCAAATTAGATTTGCACTCTAAAATTTTTTTGGAGGTTTCTATGACGGCGCCAGTAGCAACACAACCGACATTTTCCTATTTAACACCAAAAGAAGTTGAAAAACTTCCGAGTGATTGGTCCTGCGTAACCTGTTTAGAAAAAAAAAGAAAAGAGGCTCTTCTCGGACACGGTATGCATGTCTTTCATGCCAAATGCGTAGTTCCTTGGCTGAACATGAAGAAAGGGGCATGCCCCATTTGCCGAATCGTTTGCAACTATGATGTAGTCAAAGATGCTGT
This sequence comes from Verrucomicrobiota bacterium, assembly GCA_018239895.1. Lineage (GTDB taxonomy): Bacteria > Chlamydiota > Chlamydiia > Chlamydiales > SM23-39 > SZAS-17. Next base: position 78,434 of record JAFEGL010000033.1, on the reverse strand, counting down.
TCAATCCGCATCTTGGGCTCAATCGGTGAGATCGACCGTAGAGGCGGCCCTCCGGTTTTTCCTGCAACCGGGGTTGCGCGAAGTCTATGCTGGAGTGGCAGCTACATTTTATGCCCTCCTCAAAAACCCCACTTTTCTTTTTTTTTCTTTGGGCATGGGCATCATGGCTAGAGGTTTCGCTATTACTGAACAGGAATTCAAAGCGAATGGAACACTTTACGAAGAGCACTTAAATAAGCTCATTGCCGAACTCGATGAAACAAGAAGAAGATCGGACGAAGCGCTCCTCCGCGTTCACACTCTCAGAGCGGAAAGAAAACCGCCTCTGGCAATAGAAGACGCATGTGGAGATGTGACTCAAACCGCTCGGGAGTTTAAGTTGAAACAAGATGAGCTGAATGGTTGGAAAAAAAATGTCCGTTTAAGAAATGAATATGAAAGTTATAAAGCGGTCCAAGCAGCCAAAAGAATTTTAACTGGCATCTTGTTTGTTACTATTCTGAATTGGATTTCAGAGAGCGTCTAGGAACCTATCCATAGGTTCAGCGAAAATATCCAACGGCAAAGCTGAAGGCGTTGGTCGATGCGAATGTGAAGGCTACCATCGTGTCTACAGCGCCCCAGAAAGTTTTGCCGACGTTGGGAAACTGCGCGCCAAGCCAGACGACTCCCCCATTGGCAGCGGCAAGGGTCACCGCTTTAGCCGCCCAATAGGCCCCAGGTTCATTGAGAGTTCTCCCAAATTGGAATGAGAGATAGCACGACGCAAAGATCATTGTATTTCTGGCCAAGGAACGGAGATAGTCCCTCGCAGAAGCGCTGAGGAACGGTTGAGCGCCCATGGAGGCAGAAGGTTCTTCCCTCTCTATGGCCTCAACTTGTTCGGGTATTAAAAGCTGTGGTAAGACAAAAGGATTGATATCTGGAACACGGGACATAGTTCAGTCCAAAAAAAAACCCCGCTCAGTTTCCCGAGCGGGGTTGCAGTTTTAGGCCATTAGGGCCGCTTCACTCGTAAAGTCGATCTCCAAGTCCTCGATCATCTGACTCTCGATGAACTTGTTGACCTTCTTATGATACTCGTAGCCGGTACCTGCTGGGATCATGTGTCCCATGATCAGGTTCGCCTTGGTATCGAGCAAGAAGTCGGTCGTGCTCTCGCTGGCCGCTTCCGTGAGGACGCGGGTCGTCTCCTGGAAGGAGGCTGCCGAGAGGAACGATTCGGTTCCGAGAGAGGCTCGGGTGATACCGAGGAGGACAGGGGCCGCTTGCGCTGGCTTTCCACCCTCTTCGATCGTCTTCCGGTTCTGCTCATGGAACGCCTTCCGGTCGACATCTTCGCCATGTAAGAATGTGGTGTCGCCTGGATCGGTGACGCGCACTTTCTGGAGCATTTGGCGGACGATGATCTCAACGTGTTTGTCGTTGATATCGACGCCCTGCAGACGGTAGACCTCTTGCACCTGGTTGACCAAGTACTTCTGGAGCTCGCGGACGCCGCAAATCTCGAGGATCTCTTGCGATACGACGAGACCTTCTGTCAGCTGCTGTCCTTTGATCACGTTGTCGCCCTTCTGGACGATCAAGTGCTTTGTGAGCGGGATGAGGTGTTCCTCTTCCATGCCGCTGACATCATCTCGAACCACAACGATCCGCTTGTTCTTCTGAACGCCGCGGAAGTCGACCACGCCGTCGATCTTCGCAATTTCGGCGGCGTCTTTCGGGCGTCTCGCTTCGAAAAGCTCAGCGACGCGCGGTAGACCGCCGGTGATGTCCTTCGTCTTGATCGCGCCTCGAGGCAGTTTCGCCAGAACCATACCGGCCTGGATGAACTGACCTTCGCGGGCCGAAATAACGGCGCTGGAGGGGATCGCGTAGGTACCGACAAGTTCGGAGAAGTCTGGATCGGTATAGATCGCCACTTGCGGGTGGAGTTCGCCGCGGTGCTGCTTCACGATCAGCTCGACCTGGCCCGTCTGTTTGTTGACTTCGCGCTGAGTCGAGATCCCTTCGACGAGATCCTCGTACTTGACGTAGCCGGGGCGTTCGCAAATGATCGGGCTGCTGTGCTGCTCCCACTGGCCGACTTTGACCTTCTTCTTGATCTTTGTCCCGTCGGCGAAGAGGATTTTTGTCCCCAACTCGACTGTAAAGGTTTGAAGAGGCTCGATCGACTTGTTGCTGAGGAGCTTTTTGTAGTCCTCAAGCGCGCGGCCTTCGTCTCGGACGATCTGGAGTGTGCCGTTCTTGTTGAGAGCGAGCCAATGCCCCTCTTCGTTCTGAACGACCCTGAGGTCCATGTAGACGAGGACGCCATCGTGCTCCGAAATCAATTCGGGGCTGAGGCCTGCCGACGCAATACCGCCCAAGTGGAACGTTCTCATCGTCAACTGCGTACCCGGTTCACCAATCGACTGAGCCGCGATGATACCGATCGCCTCGCCCATACCGACCAGGTTGCCAGTCGCCAGGTTCAAGCCGTAGCACTTCGCGCATATGCCGCGTCTGTTTTCACAAGTGAGCGCCGAGCGGATCCGGATCGTCTCGATACCGGCGTCGTCAATCGCCTCGGCTTGGAGCGTCGTTAAGACATCGCCAGCCCGGGCCAAGATCTTCTTGCTATCGCCAGGTTGGTGGATATCTTCAAGCACTGTGCGGCCGTAGATCCTGTCTTTGATCGGCAGAAGTTCTTCGTTCCCCTGCTTGATCGCCGAAACTTCGATCCCGTTAAGAGTACCGCAGTCGTCGCGGCTAATGATCACATCTTGCGCTACGTCGACGAGACGGCGGGTCAAGTAACCTGAGTCGGCCGTTTTCAACGCCGTATCGGAGAGACCTTTTCGAGCTCCGTGAGTCGAAATGAAGTACTCCATAACCGTCAGACCTTCGCGGAAGTTCGCCGTGATGGGCGATTCGATGATCTCGCCCGATGGTTTCGCCATCAAGCCGCGGAGAGCGCCCAACTGTTTTACCTGGGACTTGTTACCGCGAGCACCCGAGTCGACCATGAGATAGAGCGGGTTGAGTTGGCCTGCCGACGTATCGTAGATCAACTTGAAGAGGTCGTCCGATAACTTATCGGTTACTTCCGTCCAGATACTGATGATCTTGGAGTGGCGCTCGCCTTCAGTGATGATCCCGTCAACGTACTGCTTTTTGACAACTTCGACGCGCTTGTAAGCGTCTACGAGAACTTTCTGTTTATGCGCCGGTACCTTGATATCGCATGTACCCATCGAGATCGCCGCGCGGGTCGCTTCGGCAAATCCGAGGTTCTTCATGTTATCGAGGAACTGAACCGTCGCTTCCAGGCCTAGTTTCTTGTAGCACTCAAGGACGAGCTCAGAGAGTCTCTTCTTCCGGAGAACATAGTTCTGGAATCCGAGTCCCTTAGGAACGATCGTGTTGAAAATAACCCTACCTGGAGTCGTTTCGATAATACCGCCGTCGATGAGAACTCTGATTTTCTCATGGATATGGAGGCCTCGGCAGAGGAGTTCACGGGGTCCCGTCTTCTCCTTTCCGTTATCGTCGTACCAATTGTAGCTTCCGCTCGCATAGAGGGCCATCAACACTTCTTGCGGATTGCTAAAGACTTTGACTCTTCGGCCTTCCTTATCAGGGAAAACAACCGGGTCATGCATCATATAGTAGAGACCGAGGATCATATCCTGCGAAGGAACCGCTACCGGCTTACCCGAAGAGGGCAAGAAGATGTTGTCTGGAGCCATCATCAAGATCTTCGCTTCTAACTGAGCCTCGATTGAGAGAGGAACGTGGACGGCCATCTGGTCGCCGTCGAAGTCGGCGTTGAACGCCGGGGTGACGAGCGGGTGGATCCGGATCGCTTTCCCTTCGATCAAGACAGGCTCAAACGCCTGGATGCCGAGACGGTGGAGTGTCGGTGCGCGGTTGAGGAGGACCGGGTGGCCTTTGATGATCTCTTCTAAAACGTCCCACACTTCGGGAGCTTGTTTCTGGATCATCTTCTTGGCTGAGCGGATCGTGTAAACGTAGCCGAGATCTTTGAGTCTCTTCACAATGAACGGCTCAAACAAGTCGAGCGCCATCTTCTTCGGCAGACCGCACTGGTTGAAGCGGAGTTCTGGACCTACCACGATGACCGAACGGCCCGAGTAGTCGACCCGTTTACCAAGCAAGTTCTGACGGAAGCGGCCTTGTTTACCCTTGAGCATCTCGGAAAGAGCCTTAAGAGGTCTGTTTCCTGCGCCCATAACTGGGTGTCCATGGCGGCCGTTATCGAACAGAGCGTCAACCGCTTCTTGGAGCATCCTCTTTTCATTCCGGACGATAACGTCTGGAGTTTTCAGTTTGAGGATCGACTTCAAGCGGTTGTTTCTATTGATGACTCGGCGGTACAAGTCGTTCAAGTCGGAGGTCGCAAAGCGTCCGCCATCGAGAGGGACTAGAGGACGGAGATCTGGCGGGATGACTGGAACGCAAGAAAGGACCATCCAATCGGCTTTGTTCGTCGACGAGGCAAAGCCTTCGACGATCTTCAGCCGTTTCGCTAGCTTCATTCTCGCTTGCATCGACTTAGTCTTTCTTAACTTATCTTTGAGATCGATGACTAAAGCTGCGAGATCTTCGGTTTTGAGGAGCTCTTGGATCGCCTCGCCGCCCATCATGGCTTTGAAGCCGTCCGATCCCCACTTTTCTTGGGCTTCGCGGTACTCGTTGTCATTGAGGAGCTGCTTTTTTTGCAGTTCGGTACGACCTGGGTCCGTTACGACGAATTCCTCGTAATAGATGACCCGCTCTAGATCGGCCGTCGACATACCGAGGACGTTGCCGATTCTCGAAGGCATCGTCTTGAAGAACCAAATATGGACGACAGGGACAGCCAGGTCGATGTGGGCCATCCGTTCGCGGCGCACTTTCGACAGGGTCACTTCGACGCCGCAGCGGTCGCAGACGATCCCTTTGTGTTTGATCTTCTTGTACTTTCCGCAAGCGCATTCCCAATCGCGTGTGGGCCCGAAAATCTTCTCGCAAAAGAGACCGCCCTTTTCGGGTTTGAAAGTGCGGTAGTTGATTGTCTCAGGCTTTTTGATTTCGCCGCGCGACCATTGATTGCGGATCACATCATCCGACGCAATCTTCAGGGTCACCTTATCAAATTGAGCCTCTCTTACATCTTCGTCTGCATCAAACATCTATGTTTCTCTCCCTCAGAGAAAACCCCCTCCTACTCGGAAGGGGCCGTTTTAAATTCTAAAACTACTCGACAAATTCCGTACGGATGTCGAGACACAATCCTTGCATCTCCTTCACGAGAACGTTGAAGGATTCTGGCGTACCGGCAACCAGGGTATTTTCCCCTTTGACGATCGATTCGTAAATGCGCGTTCTACCCGATACGTCATCGGATTTGACCGTCAGCATCTCTTGGAGCAGGTGGGCCGCGCCGTAAGCTTCGAGCGCCCATACCTCCATCTCCCCGAATCGCTGGCCGCCCATCTGGGCCTTACCGCCAAGCGGCTGCTGGGTGACGAGAGAGTAAGGACCGATCGAGCGGGCGTGGATCTTATCGGCGACCAAGTGGCTCAGCTTCATCATGTAGATGTAGCCGACGACCACGCGGTTGTCGAACCTTTCGCCAGTCCGTCCGTCGAACAGGTAGGCCTTTCCATCCAGGAACATCGTCTGGTTCTTCATCATTTCCCAAATCTTCGACTCAGGGAAACCTTCGAACACAGGCGTCTTCACATAGATACCGGCCTTTCTCGCTGCATAGCCCAGGTGGGTCTCCAGCAGCTGTCCCATGTTCATACGGGACGGCACACCGAGCGGGTTCAAAATCATCTCGATCGGTTCGCCGTTCGGCAAGTAAGGAACGTCCGCTTCAGGTACGAGTTTCGCAACAACGCCTTTGTTACCGTGGCGTCCTGCCATCTTATCGCCGACTTGCAGCTTACGCTTCGTAGCCACATAGACCTTCACCTGGCGGATAACGCCTGGATCGAGATCGGTGTCCCCTTTGCGCATGAACTCAATTTCGCTCTTATGCTGCGTCTGCAATGTCTGATAGGCGAGTTCGAAGTCGCGGAGCGTTTTCTTCAGCTCAATGTAGATGTCCTTGTCGGCCATCAACAGATCTTCTGCTTTTTCGCTCTCGAGTTGCTCGATCATCTCTTGCGTGATGACGGTCGCCTCTTCGATGATCACTTCGCCCGTCTTCCGGTGCATGATCGGAGATGGAGCCTTCTCGTTCAAGAGAAGCGCGCCGAGTTTCTCGTGGAACTCCATTTGGAGCTCAGCTTCCTTCGTTTTGAAGTCGCTATGGATATCTTTAATCCGAGTCGCCTCTTCAACCAACTCATCATCGGTCTTGGAGAGACGGTCGCGGCGGGAGAAGACTTTCACATCCATCACAACCCCTTCCGTTCCGGGAGGCGCTGTCAAGGAGGCGTCTTTTACGTCGGCCGCTTTCTCGCCAAAGATCGCTCGGAGGAGCCGCTCTTCTGGAGAGAGTTCCGTCTCCGATTTCGGAGTGATTTTTCCAACCAGGATCTTTCCTGGCTCGACTTGAGCGCCGATCCGGATGATCCCGTCGTCGCCGAGGTCTTTGAGCATCTCTTCCGAGACGTTTGGAATATCTTTCGTGATCTCTTCTTTTCCGAGCTTCGTATCGCGAGCTGTCAACTCAAACTCTTCGAGATAAATCGAAGTGTAGTAGTCTTCTCGGATCAACTTCTCGGAGATGATGATCGCATCTTCGTAGTTATAACCGCACCAGGGCATGAAGGCCACGAGGACGTTCTTACCGAGAGCGATCTCCCCTTTGTCGGTCGCTGGACCGTCTGCGAGGACGTCGCCTGCGATGATCTTATCCCCGACAGAGCAAAGCGGGGTTTGGTTGATGCACGATCCGCTGTTGGAGCGCATGAACTTTTTCAGCAGGTAGGTCCGCTTGTTGAGCGGGTTGTCTTTTGGAGCGATGACGATCTTAAAGCCGTCGACATACTCGACAACGCCATCTTCGAGGGCGACAATAACCGCTCCCGAGTCGCGAGCCGCTCTGTTTTCCAACCCTGTTCCTACGATCGGAGCATCGGTTTTCAAAAGAGGGACAGCTTGGCGCTGCATGTTCGATCCCATCAAAGCGCGGTTCGCGTCATCGTGCTCAAGGAACGGAATCAATCCGGCCACGATCGATACGAGCTGCTTGGAGGAGACGTCCATGTGGGTGATCTTGTCGGTCTCGATCTCCATCGGTTCGCCCCGTTGGTGGGCCCAGCAGATCGTCTCGTTGAACATGTTGTGCTCATCGAGCGGAGTAGAGGCTTGGGTGACGATATAGTCAGATTCCTGGTCGGCCGTCATGTACTCGATCTCATCGGTAACAACCCCTTCGTTAACCTTACGGTATGGGGTCTCGATGAATCCGAACTCGTTGATCTTCGCATAGGTTGAGAGAGAAGTGATCAAACCGATGTTTGGACCTTCTGGCGTCTCGATCGGGCAGATCCTTCCATAGTGAGAAGGGTGAACGTCGCGCACTTCGAAGCCAGCTCTCTCTCGATTCAAGCCGCCTGGGCCAAGGCAAGAGAGACGCCGTTTATGGGTCAGCTCGGAGATCGGGTTAGTCTGATCCATGAACTGGGATAATTGGGATCTTCCGAAGAAGTCCTTCAGAACGCCAGCCAAACCTTTCGCTGAGACGATTTTGCCCGGAGTCATCGTATCGGAAGAGAAGTCGAACAGGTTCATTCTCTCCTTGATGATCTTCTCCATGCGGGCCAAACCGATCCGGCACTGGTTCTGGATCAACTCGCCGACAGAACGGACGCGGCGGTTGCCCAAGTGGTCAATGTCATCGACGTGGGCATTCTCATCTCCCATTTTGAGGCGGATGAGGTATTTCAGAGCGGCGATCACATCTTCTTTTCTAAGTGTAACGGCTGCCAAATCTGTATCGGTCGTCCCCATGGCCAGCTTTCGGTTGAGCTTATAGCGGCCTACGCGTCCAAGGTTGTACCGTTTTGGGTCGAAGAACAGGCGCATGATGGCCGAACGGGCGTTCGAAAGCGTCGGTGGTTCGCCTGGTCTAATTTTACGATAAAAGTCTTTTAGGGCTGATTCGTAAGAGTCGGTTGTATCTTTGGAGAGCATCCGGATGACAGCGTGGGTCTCATCGGCCTCTTCGGCAATCCGAACCGCTTGAATCCCCTCGTCAACCATCCTCTTCAACATCGCAGTCGTGAGCTTCTCACCCGCTTTGCCGAAAACAAGACCTGTTTGCTCATCGACAACATCCTCAGCGAGGATTTTTCCGACGAGTTTAACGAAGTCTTTCTCAGACTTGATTTTGACCTTAACAGTTTCAAAAAATTCTTCAATAATATCGGAGTCGGTCGAATAACCTAAAGTACGGATGAACGTCGATGCCAAGATTTTCCGGCGGCGTTTCTTTCTGTCGATGTAGATGTAGATCAGATCGCTGTTGTCGAAAGAGGCCTCGAGCCAGCTGCCGCGGTACGGGATGATCCTGAAAGAATAGATCATTGTCCCTTTAGGATGGCGCTCTTGCTCGTAGGAGATGCCAGGAGAACGGTGCAATTGAGAGACGATAACCCGCTCGGCCCCGTTGACGATGAAGGTTCCTTTATCGGTCATCACGGGAATGGTGCCCATGTAGACCTCTTCCTCTTTGATCCCCGTCTCGTCAGTTAGGCGGAATTTTACTTTTAAAGTCACGTTGTAGGTGATGCCTCGGCGGATGCACTCTTCTGGAGAGTACTTCGGTACGCCAAGGTTGTAAGATAAAAATTCCAATACGGTCTTTTCATCGTACGATTTGATCGGAAATATTTCGCTGAATACTTCCTGGAGGCCTATATTTTCCCGTTCGTGTGGGAGAAGATGCGCTTGAAGAAATTGGTTATAGGACTTAATTTGGATCTCGATCAAATTAGGAAGGTCGATGATCTCTTCCCGTTCGCGAAAACTCACCCGTTTAGGCGGCTTTTTTAGCATGGGCTATGCTCCTCAATTAATGAATAAATAAAGACAGCAGGATCCACGCGAGCAGATTCTGCGCTTAGCGACTCCAAATACTCTGGTAGGTTAAGTATCAAATTCAGAGATTCCTGGTCTTTTTGAAAAGACTTGCGTATCTTAGCATACGCAGTTCCCTCAAAGAAATCAAATACTTATACACAAATCAAATTTACCACAGGAGAATTTCCCCTGTGGTAAATCAATCAGACACGTAAAAATTTAATTTTACAGGCCTTTCAAAGTCACTTTGGCGCCGGCAGCTTGAAGCTTTTTAGAAATTTCTTCAGCTTCAGCTTTCGGTGCAGAAGCTTTCACTTCTTTAGGCGCACCTTCGACCATGTCTTTCGCTTCTTTTAGTCCAAGGCCAGTGACTTCGCGGACTGCCTTAATGACGGCAATCTTCTTGTCATCGGGTACTGGACCTTCCAAAATAACTTTAAAATCGGTCGAATCGGAAGCTGCTGCGGCTGGCGCTGCTGCGGCTGCTCCAGCTGCTGGTGCAGCTGCTGCTACTGCGGCTTTAACGCCCCATTTTTTCTCCAGAGCATCTTTCAGTTTCGCCATATCGAGTACGGAGAGCTTGCTCAGCTTTTCGACAATATCATCAATGATTTCTTGATTCACGGTTATACCTCTTCTTCTTGTTTACTTTTCTGCTCCAGAATAGAAATTGGCTCAGCCATCACAGCTTCGAGTACGGAAAGCATTTGAGCCATTGGAGCGATGAGCAGGCCGATCAGCTCTGCTCTCATTTCATCGATTCCTGGGAGTTTCGACAGCATCTCTACTTCAGATCCAGGCATCATGACGCCATCGATCTTACCGCACAAAACTTCCAAGATCTTGGAATTTTCTTCTGAAAATTTGAAAACTACCTTCGCGGATGGCATCGCGTCGGTCTCGCCGACGAATACCACGCCTACGTTGCCTTTTAAGACATCTTTGTCGAGTTTTAGTCCCGACTTTTCAGCAGCTTTCATAAATACCCGCTTGCGAACCACTTCAAAATGGCTGCCTGTCTTCGATAATAGATCGCGGAGGATCCACGATTTATTTGGAGGAAGAGCATCGTAGCGGGTGATAATCATTGCCTTGGAGGCATCGATTTTTTCTAAAATCTCATTTAAAAGGAGTTGTTTTTCTTTTCTCATCGGTGTTCTCCTTTAAGCCAATGCCACTGTCTGCATATCGATCTTCAAACCAGGACCCATCGTGCTGGAGACATACAGCGAACGGAGGAATACTCCCTTCGCACTGGCTGGCTTCACGCGGTTAATCGCGTTCAGAAGAGCCTTGATGTTCTCAGCGATGTTATCGGCTTGGAACGAGATTTTTCCGACTGGGCTGTTGACCACGCCGGTTTTATCCACTTTGAACTCGATTTTACCGGCCTTCACTTCCTTCACCGCTTTTGCGATGTCGTTCGTGACGGTTCCAGCTTTCGGAGTTGGCATCAAACCTCTGGGTCCGAGTACCTTGCCGAGCTTTCCGAGTTCGCGCATCATATCTGGCGTCGAGATCAAAGCAGAGAAATCTGTCCATCCGCCTTTGATTTTTTCCAGAAGATCATCTGCGCCAGCGAAGTCGGCCCCCGCTTCCAAAGCCTCTTTCGCCTTTTCGCCTTTTGCGATGACGACGAGAGTGACTTTTTGGCCGGTTCCATGAGGAAGCGATACAGTTCCTCTTACTTGCTGGTCCGATTTCTTCGGATCGATACCGACTTTCAGCGAGATGTTGACCGACTGGTCGAACTTCACTGGGGGGCATTTTTGCAAAATGGCAACAGCTTCTTCGAGCTTGTAAACCTTTGTTGGGTCGACGAGTTTATCGGCTTCCCTCATTCTTTTCGATCGGTTTGCCATATTATCCCTCCTCAATGTCGACGCCCATCGAACGAGCTGTACCTTCGACCATCATCATTGCGGCCTCTTCAGATACAATCCTCATGTCTTCGACTTTCGACTTGGCGATTTTTCTAACTTGGGATTTCTTCAGTTTGCCGACCTTGTCCCTATTTGGAACTTTCGATCCCGACTCAATTCCCAACTCTTTGAGAATCAAACGAGAAACGGGCGGCTGCTTCGTGATGAAGCTGAAAGACTTGTCTGCATAGACGTTGATGACGACGGGAAGTATGTCCCCAGCCTTGTCTTGCGTCTTCGCGTTGAATTCCTTACAGAAAGCCATGATGTTGATCCCTGCTGAGCCGAGGGCTGGACCGATCGGCGGCGCTGGGTTGGCCTTTCCTGCAGGAATCTGCAGCTTGATTGTTTTAACGAGTTTTTTTGCCATTTGTTTTCCTTGAGTTTTAGCGAAGGGCTACACACCCCTCTCCTCATTGCGGAAAGTCCCTTTAAGAACTTCCCTATTGCGATAGTTTTATCCGGTAGCCTCGCCGGTGACTTGTTCCACCTGCCAGAATTCCAGATCGTCGACCCGCGTATCCCGTCCGAAGATCGAGACCATTACGCTGAGTCGGCCTTTGTCGTGGTGAACCTCGGTCACGGTGCCGATGAAGTTTACGAAAACTCCGTCGGTGATCTTGACCCGGTCGCCCACTTCCACTTTGTGCTTTTGGACAACGCCTTTTTGCCTGTCCTCAAGCTCTTTCATGATGTCTTTCACCTCTTGTTCTGAAAGAGGCGTCGGCTTTTCTCCGCCGAGAAAGTCGATCACTCCAGGGGTATCCTTGATATAAGCCCAAGAGTCGTCAGTGAGCTGCATTTTGATCATGATGTAGCCAGGCCACATCCGCTTTTCGCTGATCTTCTGCTGTCCCCTTTTCACTTCGGAGACGTTCTCTGTCGGGATCAATACTTCCTGGATCAGGTCGGACATCCCTTTTTGCTGGATGTACTCCTCGATCGCTTTTTTCACTTTCTTTTCATGGCTGGAGATGACTTGTACGACGTACCATTTATGCATATGTTTTTCCTCAACCAAAGATCATTCGTACGATGCTGCTGGCCCCTTCGAGCACTCCTCGGATCGCCAGGTCTACAAAGTAGATCGCGAATCCGAACACGAATGTCGCGATGATCACAGCTTTCGTGCAAAGAATCAACTCCTCTTTTGAAGTCCAGGTGACTTTTTTCAGTTCATTCTGCACTTCTCTAAAGTATGAAAGTTTTTTCTTTTCGCGGGTCGTGATCGTGGTCATCTCTTACCTACTTAAATTTTCTCACAACGAGTGCGGAGGGATTCGAACCCCCGACCGGCGACTTTGGAGATCGCTGCTCTACCAGCTGAGCTACACACCCACATAAAGAAGGCAGCTCTTCAGCTGCCTTCTCTCTTCCAAAATTACTTAATAATTTTGGATACAGTTCCTGCACCGATTGTTCGGCCGCCTTCGCGGATCGCGAAGCGCATTCCCTCTTCCATCGCTACTGGGTGGATGAGTTCTGCTTCGAATTCCACGTTATCGCCAGGCATAACCATCTCGGTTCCTGCTGGGAGAGTAACGGTTCCGGTTACGTCGGTCGTGCGGAAATAGAACTGAGGTCTATAACCGGTGAAGAACGGCTTGTGACGGCCTCCTTCATCTTTCGTCAAAACGTAAACAGTTCCTTTGAACTTCGTATGCGGTGTGCATGTTCCAGGAGCTGCGAGCACCATTCCGCGCTCTACATCGCCTTTTTCAATGCTTCTCAGAAGAACGCCGACGTTTTCGCCAGCGAGAGCTTCGTCGAGAATCTTGTTGAACATTTCAAGACCGGTCGCAACGGAGTCGCGTGTTTCGCGGATACCGACGATTTGGAGCTTATCGTTGACGCGGATTCTACCTCTTTCAACACGGCCTGTAACAACAGTACCGCGGCCAGAGATCGAGAATACGTCTTCGATCGGCATCAAGAATGGCTTGTCGACTTCGCGGGTCGGAGTCGGGATCTTTTGGTCGACGGTTTCCATCAACTTTTCGATCGACTTGACATACTCGGCTTCGCCTTCGAGAGCTTTCAACGCGGATCCTCGGATGATTGGCACATCTTTGTAGCCTTTCGACTCGAGGAGTTCATGGAGTTCCATCTCGACGAGCTCGACGAGTTCTTCGTCGCCCTTGCCGATCATGTCCATCTTGTTGAGGAACACGACGATTGCAGGTACGCCTACTTGGCGTGCGAGCAAGATGTGTTCTTTTGTTTGCGGCATCGGTCCGTCAGTTGCTGCTACGACGAGGATCGCTCCGTCCATCTGGGCGGCGCCTGTGATCATGTTCTTGACGTAGTCGGCGTGACCAGGGCAGTCGACGTGCGCATAGTGGCGGTTCGCTGTCTGGTATTCAACGTGGGATGCGTTGATAGTAATCCCGCGCGCTTTTTCTTCTGGGGTATTATCGATCGATCCGTAGTCACGGAATTTTGCCTGGCCTTTTTCCGCTAAGACTTTCGTGATTGCTGCGGTTAGGGTAGTTTTACCGTGGTCGACGTGGCCGATCGTACCGATGTTAACGTGTGGTTTCGTTCTCTGATATGCTTCTTTTGCCATTTAACATCCTCCGTAAGGCTCTAGAAATTTTTTATGCCCAAGATAGGAATTGAACCTACGACCACATGCTTACCATGCATGTGCTCTACCACTGAGCTACCTGGGCGTTCACAATTCTTTCAAAAGTATGAAAGATTAAGGTACCTGGGATAATTTAATCAATCCTTTTCCAGCCAATGAATCAAAATTATTTTTGACGATAAGTGATTCTAGCTTTGGTCAAATCGTAAGGCGACATCTCAACAGTGACGGTGTCACCTGCGTAGACGCGGATGTTTCTCATACGCATCTTCCCGCATAAGTGGGCAATCACGCGCATTCCATTTTCAAGGACGACGCTGAAGTGCATGTTTGGCAACAGCTCTTCGACCTTTCCGTCCATTTTTATCGTTTCTTCTTTGGCCATAACTATTTCGACTTGGAAATGCTTACTATAAAACACCAATTTCTCGTTTAATGTCAATGCTTTTTCTGGCCCCATACTCGATTTTCGTTTATCATCCCTCCTATGAGCGAGACAATTCGGCAAAAAATTTTTGAAATCAATCAAAGGTTTACCACCCTTCCGACTGGCGAGGCCCGTTACACGGCTATCATCGAGATGGGGCGCACCCTCCCCTCTTACCCAAATTCTTTAAAAACTCCGGAACGGATTGTAAAAGGGTGCCAAAGCACTCTTTATCTCGACGCAACCCTCAAAGAGGGCAAAGTTTATTTTCAAACATCATCCGAGGCGCTCATTTCGGCCGGCCTCGCAGCGCTCCTCATCGCCGTCTACAGCGGAGAAACTCCGCAAACGATCCTTACCACCCCTCCAGATTTCCTCAAAGATTTAGGCATTTCTGCAAGCCTTTCCCCCAACCGCTCCAATGGCCTGTATCAGATCCACCTCCGAATGAAACAACTCGCCATTCCCTTTCTAAATTTATCTTAAATCCCTGACTATCAATATAAAATTTTCACATCTTCTTGTTGCTTTCTTTGTACATCTACATTATAACGTTGGGCAAAAAAATAAGGAGTGAGCGATGTCCTCATCAAGTCTTTCTAGCGTAGGTTCTGCGCCGCAAGTCCTAAATCCAAATTTTACAATCAATTTCAAGAAAGAAGCCTCAAAAAATTCCATGTACTACGGGTTATTGAGGACTGCTGCGGTCGTCGCCTATGTTGCGACTGTCGCTATCGCGGCCGCCGTCTTGACTTTTTCCTTCCTTGCATCCGGCGGAACAGTCCTCCCCTTTGTGATGATCGGCATCGCCGCCGCAGCTATCCCGCTCGGCTGGGCCGGCTCGAAACTCTGGCAAATCTCCAACAACTTCAAGTCAAAAGCTAACGAAGCTCGCGGAATCGAACAAGCGACGAACGAGGTCATTGCAAGGCTGAAAGATGAAAGCGGTCAAATCGTCCATCAAAGAATTGTCGATGGCTTGGCCGAATACGGTATCCAGCACCTGGATGAGACTTGGAATCTGATCAAAGCACAGCTGCCAAGAAAAGAGGGCCAAGCTCCAGCAACAGAAAATGAGTCGCTGGAAGCCATGATTCCTGTCCTCGGCCAATTGAACTTCTGGGTCACCCACATGCACGCGACCCTCGTCACTTCCCACAATATGAGAACGCAAAAAGCGCCGAAGCAAAATATCCAAATGGACCGAGACAAAGAAGCTTATGGAATCTATGAGGGCGCAACCCTTCCTTCTCTGCTCAAAGCCTCTTTGATGGTCGAAATCCTCGCTAATCCATTCTCGCCAGTTGCTAAACTGTCCGATTTGGGCAATGCAAATATCAAAACGCTCGAGCTCCGCATCAACGACTCTCTCTACAGAAGAGACGACCGCTTTTTCCTTTTCAATGACAAAGAGAGAAGAGCAATCCCCTACAGACTACTCGACGACCATGTCCATCGCTTGATGAGAGATCAGTTAGCTGAAGCAAATAGGGAAATTTCTGTTGATGCTGTTCACAAAAACCAGGTGCAGGCGCTTCAGTTAGTCAGAAGCTACCTCTTCGATCCTACTGTAAATTTCTATCCTCAACAACAACCTCAGCCTTTGATGTCGCCAAGCCAGCATGGTGCGGCGCCTATGCCTTCATTTGACTCACAAAACGCGGTATAAACATGAGCTCTGTAAGCGGAAGAGTTTCCTACGATGAGATCTACGACCGATTTTTTCCTCGAGACGCTGATGGAGAAAAAAACTGGGAAGAATTTCGAAGATACGAAGCCTTCCCCAGCGAACAATTAAAGGCCGATTTTGCCCTTGCCAGCCGCAATCAAACGTGGCAAGAGGCAGCCAAAAAGATCGTCATCGTTGTGCTCCAGTGCGTCTTTGTCCTCTGGGGGATTTACGAAGGCCTCAAGCAATTGGCTCAAATTGTTGGGATGAGGAAAATCTATCCGGCCCACTCGTTCGGAAAGTACCACGTCCAAAACTTGAGGTTTGTCCTCGAGCAAAAATACCAGAATCAAGATAAGGTGATCGCTCGAGACATCGTCCTAGAGAAAGATGGCGTCCGCTACAGCGGCCTCATCATCGGAAAAGAGGAAAACCTCTCGAACCAAAAATGGGCTCTTTTCGCTGTGGGCAACTACGGCACGATCGAAGATGCCATCTTGATGAACTCCCATGTTCCCTGCTTGAGAGCGGGGTACAACCTGCTCCTCGTCAATGGCCCTTCTGTGGGTATGAGCGAAATGCGGGAAGGGCGAACCGATCCAAAAGAGATTGGTGAGGTGCAAGAACTCGGCCTCCGCTTTCTTGAAACAGCCTTGAAAGCGAAGAAAATCGTCATGGCTGGCCACTCACTGGGTGGAGGAGCTCTCGGCGGAGCGATTGAAAACCACGTTTTTGATACGGACAACATCGAATATTTCGCCATGAGGATGATGACATTCTCCCGGTTGAGCGACATTGTGAAAAAACTCGGCGGCGCCTGCGCCGACTGGGTCCGATGGTGGCTCGACTACGAGATCGATTCAGTAGCTGCCTCGCAAAGGCTCGAACAGCTGGGCATCCACGAGCTCATCATCACGGCCGAAGATGACGAGATGATGGATCAGGTCCACTTGGGCGACGCCGTGAAAACCGTCAGCGTAGGCAACAAGACCTTCATCACAGTCCGCGGCGCCAAGTACCCGCACCTCGGCATTCCACGAGAATTAGTCGAGCAGGCCATCAAGAATTGGGACAACAACCCAAAAACAGACAACGTCCTCCCAGACATTGACGGTGTCGTCATTTTAGATCAGCACGCTAGGATCCAACTCGACTCTGGATCAGAAGCTTCTGCATAGCTAGACAATCGAGGGTGGGTTTCCCACCCTTAATCCACAGTCATTATTGAGTCTTGTTCGCCGCCGACGATTTCGACTTTCCCGTTCGTGTGGACGTATATGTCGTATTCGAGGCGTATGCCGAAAAAGCTAGGTAAGTAGATGCCCGGCTCGATGGAAAAAGCCGTGCCCGGCAGGATCGGCCGCTCGTCGTGCATCTCGAGATTGTCCATGTGGGCGCCGCTCCCATGCACTTCAGTCTCGATATTGTGACCCGTCCGGTGGATGAAAAATTTTCCGTAGCCCGCCTCTTCAATCACGCTCCGCGCCGCATCGTCCACTTCCCATCCCATCACTTTTTTGCGCTCGGAAAAGCGGTTTTTGACGAGTTCGGTCGCAGCCACTTGCGCTTCGCGGACGATGTGAAATATCTCCATTTGCTTGACGCTGGGCGAAGTGTCGGCCACGCCGACGCGGGTGATATCGGCATAGATCGAGCCGGGGTGTTTTTCCTTGCCCCACATGTCGAGGAGAACCCAATCGCCCTGCTTGATCTGGCTCGAGCCGATCCGCTGTGGTTCATAGTGGGGATCGGCCGTGTGTTCATTCACCGCGACGATCGGAGGGGAATTGGCGAAAAGATCGGAGGCTGAAAAATCGGCTAGGATCTTTTGCTGCACCTCGTATTCGGTGAGGCTCTTTCCTGATTTGAGATGGCTCGAAATCCAGTGCCAGGCATCGGCTACAATCCGATCGAGGGCTTGGCCGGCCCGGATGAGGCTCTGCCCCTGAGTTTCCGTAAATACAGCCGTAAAATGGGGCAAGAAATCGGCGCTGCTGATGACTTCGGCTCCGAAGGAGCGGATCAGATCGATGGTTCCGCCGTCAACCTTTGAGACGTAGGGGATGGCATTTCTCGGCGAATATTCCATCGCGATCCTTTTCCGTCCGTGGACAATCTGCTTGAGTTCCGATTCGAGCGATTGCCACGAGGAGTAGATCCGTTTTTCGCCAGGCCACGCATCGAGGACGCGGCTCTCAATCGCATGGACGAGTTTGATCGGAGTTCCCTTCGCCGGGATCCAGTAGAAAAATCTACGGGTCGTCATCGTCCCGTGAGGGATCTCCAAGAATGTGTGAGCCAGTTCGTTGCTTTTATGGAAGTCGTAGAGGAGCCATCCATCGGCTTTTTGCTCTTGGAGATATTTTTGGGCTTGGTCGATTTTGCTCATAGATCACTTGTTGAGGGTTTGGATCAGGGCAGCTGCAGCCGAAGCGCGCAAGATTGGGAACGGTTCGCGGAGAGTCCCGATGAGGAAATTGAGCGACTCCATCTGGCCGATCCGTCCGAGGGCTTCCAAAATATGGAGCTTTTTCTCGTGTCCCGCCCCTGCGTAGGCGGCTTGGAGATCTTTGACGACCGCCTCATCGCGCCCCATCATCGCGAGGACTAAGCAAGCCTGCAAACGGACGTTGGGATCGGAGTCTTTCAAAAGCTCCCGGACAATTTCAAGCGCCGTCTCATCCCCCTCTTGCAGCAAGGTTGCGGCGGCAAATCCGGTCACACCCCAAGCTTTCCTCTGTAAAAAAGTCTTCAAAGCGCCCAGGGCTCGAGCATCTTCGACAATGGCTAAAAGAGAGATGATCTCGAGGCGAGTCATGTGATCTATTGCTTCAGGATAGTTGGGGATCTGGTCGATGTGGCGCACTTGGCTCGGCGCAAGGACCGAGAAGAGGGGATTTCGCCGATTGTCCCGCATCCACATCCGCTTTTCGGTTTGGAGAAATTCGTAGATCATGTCGCAGCAAGCGGCGACTTCCACCCGCTGGCCTAAAAGCCCTTGGGCAATATTCGCTCGGACGTAGGGATCTGTGCTCTCTTTCAACGTTTTGATCCCGAGCTGCACGCTCCGCCCCCCCGTTGTCGCTAGAGCTGCCGAGGCAAGGCGCCGATTCTCGGGCAATGGATCGCTGAGCCAACGGGCCATGTAAGGCTCTCCAAACGAGGGATCGATCAAAATCGCCGCCCAAGCGGCTGTGATCGCAACAGCAGGATCAGAGTCGCTCAAAACGGCATCGACCGCTTCTTTCGCCTCTTTGGCCGACATTTTTTCCCGGTAGTAGAGACCGAACGCGTTGACCGCTGCTATTCGGACGTCGGGATTCGGATCGCGGATCAGCTTTAAAACAGCTTCTTTGGCCTCAGGAATCGCAAAATGGGAGGCGAGCATACAAGCTAGATGCCTCAATCCAGCGCGGTTGCTTTCGGCCAATTTCTGCAGCTCTGGCAATTCAATCCGGTCGTAAATTCTAACGAGGGCTTCGATCGCGGCTCCCCTCTCTTCAAACGTGCTCTTGTCTGAGGTTACAAACGCCTGCAATTTGGGGACAAGCCACTTGATCCGGAGCTGACCCGCTGCCTGGATCGCCTCCAAGCGGACCATCCAGACCCGCTCTTCGCTCAAAAGCCTTGCGATCTCATCTTTCAAAATGGCGTCGGCATACGAGGTTGACATCTGCACGGCGACGGAGCGGATGATCGCATTGGAATCGCGCATCATCTGAACGAGCATCTGGACCGCTCGGGCATCGCGCGTGAGATAAGCGCCAATCAGCGAGGTAAGTCTCACTCCATATTGGCTCGATTCGACCCCTTTTCTCAAAACGCCCCAGGAAAGTTCTTCCAGAAGATGGCGGTCGGTCATCACATCGGGATATTGGGCCGAGAGTCGATGCCATGCATCCAAAGCCTCCTCTTCCATTCCATTCGCGGCCAAAGCTTCGACAAGCGCCGAGCCGGCGATTTTCGATTCAGGAAAAAGGGAGGAGAACTTTCGGGCCTCTTCTAAAGCAGAGCTAGAATCTTCGATGAGGAGATGCGCTTGCACCCGCCTCGCCCCTTCTTCTTCAGATGAAATCCCGAAAAGAGAGAAAGCTGGAAGAGCCAAAAGGAGAATACGCTTCATGAATACCTCTTTTTTTAATATATACATATGGACCTCCCCTTGTCTATGTATACCGCTCGTGGTTCTAAAATCGGTTCTGGCTGCGTCGGCAGCCACGGCATTTGAATCTGCCTGCATCGCTCAACTTGCTAAGTTGGGCTGCTTCGGCACCGGCTGCGCCTGACTCAAATGGCGGGCGCCTTCTTGCCATCTACCGATTTTTGAACCACTCCCGATATAGGAATAAATGTCCCTCTCATTTATGATTCTCGCGCTATGAAACTCAAAATCGCCCTTTACGATGGGGAGGGGGCCTCGCCTACTTTCAGGCCTGCATTTCTCTCCTTAAATCCTATTCTCTTGACTGCCAAGGAGATAATTGCAGGCGCCCTCGAAAAAGTCGATGTCTTCATCCTCCCTGGAGGAAGAGACCTCCCCTACCATGCAGCCCTGCAAGGGCCAGGAAACGCCCAAATACGCTCCTTCGTGGAAAAGGGAGGGAAATTCATCGGGATTTGCGCGGGGGCCTACTACGGCTGCTCCCAGGTCGTTTTCGACCCGGGCCACCCCCTCGAGGTCTGCGGAGAAAGAGAACTCAAGTTCTTCCCCGGCTCAGGCATCGGCCCCGCCTATGGTTTCGGCACCTTCCACTACAACTCCCCCATCGGCGCCCGAGCCGCTCTTCTAGAGACCGAAATAGGGGTCTTTCGCGCTTACTACAATGGCGGATGCTATTTCGAGGGGGATCTGACAGACTGCAAGATCCTCGCCCGATATGGGGAGCTGGCTGGCAAACCGCCAGCCATCATTTCACGCTCTATTGGTCAAGGCGAAGCGATCCTCAGCGGCGTCCACATCGAGGCGTCACCCGATATTTTGGCTGAAGCCGACCCGCTCCTGCGAGCTTCCGAAGAAATGCGCCAGAAATTCTGGAATCTATTGATTTAAATTAATTATTTTCCATAATCTGCCTTTATAATTTAACGATTAATTATGAAGACAGTTTGTTTAAACATGATTGTAAAAGATGAAAGCCCCGTAATTGAGCGGTGCCTAAACTCTTTGAAATCGATCATCGATTTTTGGGTCATCGTCGATACTGGATCGAAAGACGGGACACAGGCCCTGATCCAAAAATGTCTCCGAAATGTCCCCGGAAAACTCTATGAGCGGCCTTGGGTCGACTTCGAAACCAACCGGAATGAAGCCCTCGATTTAGCGAGAAATAAAACCGATTACATTCTATTCATCGACGCCGATGAAAGGCTCAAATTCCAAAAGCCGTTCGATAAATCCCAATTGGATAAAGACTACTATCTAGCCAGGATGGTCGGGAAAAATGTCGACTTCCAGAGAGTTCTTCTCATCAAGAACCACTCTGAATGGAGATGGAAAGGAGCCCTTCACGAGTTCATCACGAACCCCCTTCCAATCGTCGGAGCGTTTCTCCCAGGCGTCATCAACGAATATAACCTGGTTCCAGGAAACCGGGCCCGAGATCCCGAAAAGAACATCAAAGATACCAAAATTCTCGAAGAAGCTCTGAAAAAAAATCCAGACGATGCGAGAGCCGCTTTCTATCTAGCCCAAACTTATGCCATCGGAGGTCAGCTCGGTCTCGCTCTGAAGCAATACGAAAAAAGGGTCGAGATGGGAAACGGCAACAACTGGATGTCGAAAGAGGAGGTTTTCTGGTCTCTCTTCTGTATCGCCCAGCTCCAAAATGAGCTCCAATTCCCTGCAAAAACCATCATCGATTCCTTTTTAAATGCCTGGCAATTCGACGAAGAGCGGGCCGAGCCTCTCTATCGACTGTCTGTCTATCTCCAACAAATCGAGTGCCATTTCCTCGGCTATTTGCTCGTCAAAGAGGCTCTAAAAATTCCAGTCCCTAAATTCTACACGCGGCTTCAGCGCCCCGTTTACGACTATCTACTCCAATTAAAACTGGCCGAATTCGCCTACCTCCTCGGCCGATCTGAAGAGGCGCAAGCTGAATATGGGAATCTCTTAAAAATCCCCAACCTTCCCGAAGAGACGCGGGAAATGGCCGAAAAAAATTACATGCTCTTAAACGGATGCACTCTATAATGCCGACGATTTGCCTGAACATGATTGTCAAAGACGAGAGCGACGTGATCCAAAGATGCCTCGACTCCGTCAAACCTTACATCGATTCGTGGGTCATCGCGGACACCGGATCGACCGATTCGACGCCTCAACTCATTATCGATAAGCTAAAGGACCTCCCCGGCCAGCTTCTAGCCACCCCCTGGATCGACTTCGCCTCCAACCGCAACATCGTCCTCGACCAATCGGCCGGTCTGTCGGACTATATTTTGTTTATTGACGCCGATGAGCGGCTGACAGCTGGATTCAACAAACATCGGCTCGAAAAAGACTACTACACGATCAAAGCGTTCGGGAGAACTTCGGAATTCTCTAAGATGTTTTTGGTCAAAAACAACCCCTCGTGGCGCTGGAAAGGGATCGTCCACGAATCGATCTCCCATCCAGGTTCTGCAACAGGAGAACTTTTGCAGGCCACTTCTCTTATCTACGATGAAGTTCAAGGAAACCGGTCTAGAGATCCCGATAAATTTCACAAAGATGCAGCTCTCCTCGAACAGGCTCTTTTGACCGATCCCTACAATCCTCGGAACCTCTTTTATCTCGCCCAAAGTTATGTACACGCCAGAGAATACACGAAGGCTCTTCAAACCTATAAAGAGAGGGCAGAGCTCGGCGGCTCGCCCGATGAGATCTACTGGTCCCTGTATTGCATTGGCTGTTTGGAAGAGGATCTCGGTTCGCCGACGGAAAAAGTCATCGCCGCCTACTGCAAAGCCTGCCAATTCGATCCAAGCCGGGCAGAGCCTTTTTACCGGTTATCTATCTATCTGCAAAAACAGCCGCTCCTCGCCTATCTCCTGATTAAACACGCATCACAGTATCCATTTCAAGAGAGCTCCGCGCAGAGTCAAAAATGGATCTACGACGATGTTTTTCCCAAGCTGGCCGAGTATGCCTACAGCGCCGGAAAGGACGAGGAATCGATCCAAATCCACAAAGAACTTCTAGGGAGAGATCTGACGCCAGAAATGAGAGGAGAAATCGAGAAAAACATAAGGAACATTGCGACCCGCCTCTCCAAGAAGCAAGTGACCCCATTCTTTCAGCAATCGGTCGACAGCTCCCGGCCGCTTTAGCCGATTTTGCCAAGGACTTTGCCACCGATGAGGTGAAAATGGAGATGGAAGACGACCTGCCCTGCGTTGGGGCCATTGTTTGTCAAAAGACGATACCCCTCTTCATCGAGCCCTTTCTCTTCTGCAATCTGCTGCGCCACCTGGAACATCTCTTGGATGATCGGCCAATCTGCAGGCTCGATGCTCTGAAAATCTTTGATCGCCTTTTTCGGCATGATCAAAATGTGGACCGGCGCAACCGGGTGGATATCCTCGATGGCGAGGACGCGGGCGCTTTCGTAGACTTTTGTGCAAGGGAGTTTCCCTTCGATGATGAGTCCGAATACGGTGGACATACTACCTCTTCAATGCGATTTGAAGAGCCTTGAGGGCATCTTCCTTCGTTTCCCAGATGGAGATGAAGCGCCCCTTGTGACAGAAGACAGCCCCTGGAATCCCCGATATCTTTTTAAGCTCTTCCTCTTGGAGCCCCGCCCAGTGTTCGGGCAAGGGTCTGCGGACCTGCATCCGCTCGTGGCTCGAGGGAGGAATGCCCCGCAATTTCCAGTGGGATCCGGCCGGCATGATGACGAATTGAGCCGGATGGACTTCGCCGCCGAGTTCGAAAAAATTATCCATCCAAGGAAGCGACTCTTCAAAGACCATGCAGTAGCCCCCTTCCCTCATCTTCTCCTGGACCGTATTTCGGCAAGCGGCGGTGTATTTCATCCGCTCCCGCATCCGCTCCAAGTGGCCGACAACGAAATCGACCGCGCGGAAAAAAGCCTCGTTCATCTCCTTGGCTGGAGAATCGTAGACGATGGGCAAAAAGTTCGAGACAACCTGCGAAAACGAAGTCGTCCCGACCTCAAGTTTCGCAACGCCGTTGTCGTGGGCGTCGACCCCCATGACCAGCCCTTTATTAAAGTGGTCGTAGAGGTGAGGATCGATGAAATGCTGCTCCTTCAAATAGAGGAGGACCATCCCCGCGCTGCTCATTGTCCCCTTGTATTCGGCCTGGTGGTGGTCGAAGCGGCGCCGATCGGCGTTGTACTCTCCACCCACATCGCAGACGTAATCGCACCGCTCTAATACAGCAGGATCGCGGGTCCGAAAAATCTTATCCCGGTCGATGCAGCGGAAGAGCAAAAGGAGCGAGCAAGCAGTCACCTCATCGGCGTGAAATGAGCCGTCGTGGGTTCCGAAACTGCGTGGTGCGATCGATGATTCCATTTTTGTTTTGCATTAAACTTAAATAGTCTATTCTAGAGAAGAATTTGACTCAAGAGGCCCCATGAAATTAACGAGCTCAGCATTTTCTGAACAAGGGATCATTCCTTCGAAATACACCTGCGAAGGGGCGGGCGTCAATCCCCCTCTAGAAATTTCTGGAGTCCCCTCCCACGCCGTCTCCCTCGTGCTTCTCATGGACGACCCCGACGTGCCCGTGTCCCGCCGCCCCGACGGGATATTCGACCATTGGGTCGTCTACAACATTCCCCCCTCGACCCATAAAATCGCCGAACACTCGAAACCGCCAGGCATCGAAGGGAAAAACACCTACGAGAAAAACGAGTACTTCGGCCCTTGCCCTCCCGACCGGGAGCACCGCTACTTCTTCAAACTCTATGCCCTCGACAAAATGCTCGATCTCCATCCTGGCGCCACCAAAAAAGAGGTGGAGCATGCGATGCATGGCCACATCATCGCCTCTACCCAGCTGATGGGGCGCTATGAAAAAGGGAAAAATTATTGATCGTTTTTTTTGGGCAAAAAGGGGACAGGTTTCTCTGGCTTTTGGAAGGAGACATTTTTGAGCTTAAGATTCGTAGGTGTCGGTGAACGCTCGACCTGAGGCAAAGGCAACGCCGCGTAAATTTTTCTCGGAGACTTACAATTGTCTGGCACTCTAGTCTTAAACTTTTTCAGAGGTGGATTTTCTACCGAGTAGACGCCATGGAGGGTGCCCAACCCCTCTACATCCAAGAAGTGCTTAAAAGAAGGGTACCAGGTAACCCCTCTTGCTAATTCGATCATTCCATTCACTATAGAAAATTTATAGCGCCGACTCTGGTTGTTGAATGACTCAAAATAATGCAATTCATAGCTATTTGTCTTATCTTGTAAAACAATGAAGGAGTTTGTATCGGCAATAGATATAAAATCGTCAAGCCCATCCTTCTTATTTCCTAGAAAGAACCAAAGAGGGTTCTCTATCTCTGACCTTAACAGTTCATTTGCTGGATTCACAACACTAGTGTGATTTAAATATACTGGATTCACAAAAACTCACATTTTAATCTCGTATATTTTAATAATTGAATAAATTTAAATCAACGTATAGAAATGCATAGAAAATATTTTTTAATCCCTAATCAACCCCCTTTTCTGCTATCATGAGTTTTTGATATGGAAAGCTACCTCACACCCCACCATTACGACCTCGTCACTCCGGATGGATTCATCACGGAGATCCACGGCATTAACGAGTTGAAGTCGCTTGCTTATGTCAAAATCGACCGGATTTCCCCCGCATTCGTAGGCTATTCGATCGATCCTCAGCTGGTCTATTTCAATATCAAGAGTACCCTCGCCCAGCTGGGCCTCAATGGGATCGGCTTAGAATACCAGTGGGATCGGAAAAACAATGCGGTCCACGTCAAAGTCGAGATCACCGCCCTCGGCGAGCTGGCAAAAGCCATGCTAAAGCTCTTAACGCCAGGGGCTTATATCGGCAAGCTTTTCGCCGCCGACGACCGGCGCCGCGTCCGCGACCCCGAGTATCTCATGCGGATGTTCGGCAGATCCGACCGGAAAGGGCGCCCCCTCCTCTCGCTCGGCGGGCTCGAAGGGAGCGGCGCACTCATCTTAGAAAAAATCGCCGGCCGCACCGTCGCCTTCCTCTCTCTACGCGATGGGGTCCTCACCTACGAACCGAGCATCTACGGCTTTCTCCCCACCCTCGCAAAAGCCCTCGTAAAAAACATAACTCAAACCCGGCAGCTTCTCCACCTGCACCACCATGTCGATCCCAGTGCGCCCCGGATCATCAAAGACAACGACTTCCTCCTCGTCAGAACTGCGCCTCTCCATATCCGGACCGTCTATGCCCGCGTCGTCGACCACCTTCTGCCGCAAGGCTATCGCCACATGAGCGCCAACGTACTCCAACCCGACACCACAGCCTCTGGCGACATCTACGAACTCTATGGAGCCAGCAATCAGATCCTCGACGACATCCCTCTCGAGTTCTATACCCTCGAACCTCACCGCGAACACGTCTTCTTCCAAGATAGAGACCAACTCCTCGCCTCGCTCGAAGATCCCAAAAGTCTCTTTGAAGCCTTTGCGACTGCTCCTGAGCCAAAAGATCACCTCGCCGCCATCTTCGTCGTCAAAGGGACGCAGCTCCTCCATCTCAAACCCGAGGACTGGATCATTCGAGATCCCTACAAACACGATTTCCCAGGCCTCTCCCATCCGGCTCGCCAAGCGATGGTTGTCGAAAAGTACATCGAGCACCAACCCGCCTACCCCTTCCTCCAAGCAATCGAGAGCGGCCTCATCACCTCGCAAGGGATTCTCCTCTGCCGCCATTTCCCCACCCCCCTTCTCAAGCGGATGCTCCTCAACGACCAAGTCCAGCGGTGCCTCAAGCGGATCTACTTCCAATACCCGTCCGCCTCGCACGACGGCTTCTTCTCACAAGAAGACAGAGCGATGCTGGTCGACCTCGCTAAATTCGGCATCCCCGTTTTCTGGGTCGACGAGATCACCGGAAAAATTCTCCAATACGTCTTCAAGACCGACAAAGAGACCGGGATGTTCGTCCCTCTCAACTTGATCGAAGATTTCCGCAAAGCGACCGTCTTCGGCGTCTACGGATCGAATCTGATCGAAGGCGACTTTGAAAAAGAACTCCGCTCCCTCTGGTCTGGAGTCCTCTCTTTACGAGACCAGATGAACCACCCTCTCCTCTCCACAGGCACGC
The DNA here is from genome assembly GCA_018239895.1 of Verrucomicrobiota bacterium. Lineage (GTDB taxonomy): Bacteria > Chlamydiota > Chlamydiia > Chlamydiales > SM23-39 > SZAS-17. Next base: position 51,524 of record JAFEGL010000033.1, on the reverse strand, counting down.
CTCTCGCCGTCGTCACGGGAGGCGGCCCTGGAGCCATGGAGCTTGCCAACCGGGTCGCCCGCTCCCTCGGGATCCTCTCCTGCGCCAACATCGTCGATTTTCGTCCCAAAGACAAAGGCGTCGTGAACGAGCAGAGACAAAACGAGTTCATCGACTGCAAGATGACCTACCGCCTCGACCGGCTCGTCGAACGGCAAGCCGAGTTCTATCTCGACTTCCCGATCCTCCTACCCGGCGGCATCGGGACCGACTTCGAATACTCGCTCGAGGAAGTGCGCCGCAAAACCGGCGGCTGCCCTCCCAACCCGATCCTCCTCTTCGGCAGCGTTGAACACTGGCGCCAAAAAGTGACCTCCCGCTTCAAGGAGAACATCGCCAGCGGCACCATCAAAGGGTCCGAGTGGCTCAGCAACTGCTTCTACTGCGTCCAGACAGCCGAGCAAGGTCTCGCCGTCTACAAGAAGTTCTTCGACGGAACCCTCCCGATCGGCAAAAACGGCCCCATCTACGAAGAGGGATTCTGCATCGTCGAAGGCTCCTTAATTAAATAAAATATGCCTCGGTAATCCTCCGCTCCCGGATCGGGAAACCTCAACTCTTTCAGACTGCAAGCAAACAATACCTGCTCATTGTCTGAGTCGTACGGAATCTCCGCCTCTTCCATAACCATAGGCGGAGACGGCGCCAAGTCGCTGCTGCTCCCTGTCGACTCAGGAGAATCTTCGAACCGGTAATTGAAAGGACAAAAACAGGCAAGAATCTTACACACGGTTCGACTGATCTAAAAGAGCCTTCGTATCTACCTTCGGCGGATCCTGGGAGTCTTCCCCCTGCTCTTTGAGAACATCCTGCGCGTTTGTAACCGGATAAACATACTTATCCGACGGATGAGCGCAACAGCAGCAATAATAGACCTCTCGAATGCAAGAAAGAACAGACGTCATGCAAACCTTCCTCTTTGAAGCGGAAAGAGGATAATACAAACGACAAATTTCTTAGAAGCCGTAGTTGAAGTTGAACTCGAAGTAGTGAGTTCTCATCTTGGCGAACTGCCCTTCGAGCGAGTAGCCATGGTGGTAGCCGATATAGAGGCGCATTTTTCGTCCGATCCCCTGGAATTTAGAGATCTCGTAGCCCCCGCGGTAGGTGCCGTCGAAATTCCAATCGAGCTGCTGCAAATTGCGCCACTGCATCGCCAAGAAGAACGTCCCGTACAATCTATAATAATAGAACTTCTGTCCGAAGAAGCGGACCTCTGTACCATATTGGAGATAAAGCGGTTTCCATTTGAACGTCGGGTCGCTATGGACATAGGCGCCCGGGAATGCATACAAGCGGACCGCTTCGGTCGCCTGGTACGAAGCGGCGAAGTCGATCGCCTCGATGCTCGGATTTAACCGGACAACACCCGGATGGTTGACCATGTATTCGTCGCCCAAGTGGCCCGAGATGTGATAGCCCCTCAATCTAAACGACCATTTGTCTCTCGCATACGTGATCGGTATGCCAACATAGAAGTCGGTGTTCACAAGCTCCGTTCCGCCGCCGATATTTGGGTGGGGATCCATATTAAAGACCGACCAGATGCCCGCCTCGATCCCGATCTGCAAATCGCCGCCCCAGATTACATCGAGCCAGCGGTAGATCGGAAAGTCGTCGCCCAGTGAGAAGTTCACCGTTTTGACCCCGATCACCCGGTCGCCGCTCCGGTATCCGAGCGAATAGGTCGCATTCCTAGGGTCGGCAATCAGCGGCAGGAAAAGCTCCGTCATCTGCGGGAACCAGATGCCAGGCACCTGCGGCCGGCGCACATATTTTTCTCTCAGTTCTGCATCTTGCGGCGGCACGCCATCGATAATATAGACATCTTTCACCCCAGGAACATCCTTGACGAAAGAGACGATCGAATTCGCAATCAACTTATTGCTCGGTAAGTTTGCGAGCCAAACCTTCCGGTTTTTCACCAACACAACCACCCGGTATTCCGAGTAGTGCATATCGACCAGTGCCTGAACGTATCCCTCGAAGTAAGGATCGCTTGCTGTATTGACGTCCGACGGCACCCCATCGCCTCGAGTCAGAACGACAGCCACCTCTTCACCTTTTTCTTCCTCAGCGTAGAGCGGAACAATTTTATTCGTATCGTGAACATTTAGATCATCGACTAGAGCTGCTTCTCCTTGGAGGGAAGCGCATGCAAGCAGCGAAAAAACTAAGCTGGCTGAACAAATCGATCGCATAAGAGGGCCTTTTTTCCCTCTTATACAATCTTGAAAATTATGGAGAAAGCTTTTCTAACAAAAAAGTTAGAAAGGGTTCGAACCTACAGAATCAGGCCGAGGTATTCTTCCTGGCGATAAAAGCTCAATATTTGGATAAAGGTCTTTCAAATTTGAAGTTGCCAGCGTCTTGAGGTTTGCATTGAATTGCTTGTTGACAGAGACCGCTTTCATCACTTCAATCAATTCCGAACATGCACCCGCATCTGGGCAATTCTCTGCTAATACTCCGATCTCTTCCAAACTTTCGCTGGTCGACATCGACGCGTAGGAAATGACATCTGAGAACCAAGCCGTCAATTTGAGCATCTTCAAAACTGCTGGTTCATTATTGAAGTCATAAACAGACGCACTAGAGTTCCTGCTAAGAGGAGATGGGGGGTTAACGGGCCCTCCTAATGGAGTACGCGGCGCTGAAGGTCCTAAAGGTGGGAGTCCTGCTGTAGGTGATGACATTATTTGCTCCTAACGGTTTTATAAGTTTCGATCTGGCCATTTACAGCCTTCATTAAGGGAGAGCACGAAGCGTCGATCGCTTTATGCAAAGGCTGATACTCTTTTTCCCATTCGGGGATAAGAGCTTTCTCAAGCCACGTATCCATTTCGGCAATCCCCTGTCCAATTTCTCTCATGCCAAAGCCAGAAAGATCTTTTAAGAAGGCCTCTTTCTGTCTCTCTTGCGCCTCTGTCCCCCTGCTATCGGCAGAAGTGAGGGCATTTTGTATCATTTTAAACATTTCATCAGACAACACTCTGACAAAATCGGGATTGCTTAACAAGCCTTTTATAAAATCACAATATTTCTTTTGATTTTCCTGGCCCTGTTCAGGGTGAGTTAGAAAAGGATCGACGAGGTTATCGATCGCAAAAATCGCGGCGTTTTCATCCTTATTCGTATCGGGGTTCCAATTCACCATCGCATTGCCAAAGTTTGTATCGGCCATCCGGTCGAATATCCATTTCCCATCATCCAACGCCAGCTTGAAGAACCGGTCTCCATTTCCGAGCAAAAGATCCATCATCGCCAATCGCCCGATCTGTCTAAAGAAGTTGATTTTTTGAGGCTCGTTCATTTGAGCAAATTTACCGCTATCAATGAAGTCGAACATGTTTTCGCCATTCACAAACTGGGTCATCGTGACAAAGTGGGTCAATCCCGCCGTATCCAGATCCTTGTCGCAGCTTTTCGCGATTCCTTTCAACTGCTCTTCTACCTGTTCAAACCCGTTTAAAGAAAACTCTTTATCTGAACCTGCTCTTTGAACTTTTCCCACAAAGTCCAAACCAGTAGAAGGAGGAACGTGGTAGCAGCTATGCTTAATCCCCACTCTCCTAAAAATCTCCGCAAATGCCGTATAAATCTGATTTGTCCCGTATTCGGCATACTCTGTCCACTTGATCGCCTGAGCGTGCTGTTCCGATTGATTCGCGCTAACCCTAGGATAATTGACCAGCAAAGTTGGCCCCATGAGACCTCGGTTTGACTTTCTCACCGGGTTGGCAGCTAGAGACGGGATCGCCTTCATGAACTTTTGTGCAATTTTCTCAATATCATCACGCGTCGCGGCTGCCACAAGGTCATCATTGAAAAGAGCCTTCAACGGCCCCATCGTTCTAAAACCCTTGTTAATGGCATCCTTAATCTCGGCCACAGGTTTCAGTTCCTCGATTTGCTTTTTCACATCGACCCAAACTTTTTCAACCTTAGCCAACGCCATTGCACGGCCGTTGGTTGGCAAAGGTCCATTTACCTTTGAGAGCCAGCTTAACCGACCCACTTCACGAGCAACCTCATTGGGGTTTGCAAAGAAACATTTTGAAGGATCGGAGTTAATTAAATTAATTTTTAACGGAGATGCCATCTAATTACCAAAATTTTTCCATTATTATAGTGTTAATATTGAATTTAGATCAACTTGGTACTGTTGAAAACCTACTTTTAACTAACCTAGCCCCGCTATAGAAGCAGAGCAAGGCCCCTATCACCAGAACCGGGATAGGCCCCAAAACCACAGCAAGCCAACCACCTAGCGTCGGCCCCACAGCCCCTCTGAGTCCCGCCAAGACCACATTGACCCCTGTATACCGCGAGCTATCTTCCTTCCCGGCAAAGATCGGCCCCGACATATTCCAGACCAAATGACTTCCCCCCTGCCCTACCCCGTACCAAAAGTAAGCGGCGTAGAACCACCAGCCGTTCCAAACCGAGAGCGCCAGCATCACCGGGAACAATCCCACAGTCAAAAAGACCCAGCTTGAGACCCGATGAACCGTCGCCCGATCCATGAACGTGGCCCAAAGTGGCGACGAAACCACAAATCCCAGCCCCTTAGCGATCGAGACCGCGACGGCCATTTCCAAATAGGAAATCTTCAAATCATCGACCGCAAAAATGGGCAATGCCGGCTGGATCAGCATGATGCCGAAGCCGCAAAGCATGAACCCCCACTGGAACCTAGCAAAATCGGGCCGTTCCCGAATCAATCTCCAGCTATCTTTCCAGGGCCTCGAGATCAGCTCCCATCCGCCCCTCCTCTCCATCCTTCCCTCATCCGCCAGCGGGATCCGGCTCTGAACCCAGAGCCCCACCAACCCCACCGCCGCAGCCCCGACAAACAGCAACTTCCACATCCCAGGGTCCCGATCCAACATCCCGCCCACTCCGAGCGACAGAATCACCCCTTCCGCGTACCCGAGCGCCGAGCTCATCGAGAAGGCCCTATCCCTCCCCTTCGGCATATTCCGTTTCAGAATCTCGACCCAAGCGGGGATCCCCGCCCTGTAAAAGAACATATAATTGACCGTAGCCGCGGCCAAGTACCAGGCGCTATCGAACCAGAAGCACAGCAAAAAGGGAGCCCGCATCAAGAAGCCGGACCAGACCACATTGCTCCTCAGCCCACCGGCCCGCCAATAAAACGACAAGATGGTGACCACCGGCTTCAGCACCGTGACCAAGGAGATCAAGAAAGCCGAGGCTCCCAGATCCTTGTACAAGATGAAGCTAACAAAGCCATACAGTGTAAACAGCGGTTCGCTGAGCAGATTGCTCCAAACCAAAGCCCTGCCGGTAACCTTTTCACCCAAGCAAAAACCTCTAAATTGGGCATCCAGTTTACCCCGCCGTCCCGATTTTCCGGAAGGAAATATATCCCCTTCACCCCCAGCCACCTACGACAAAACACTTGCTTGACAACTCCCCATCCAGTACAATCTCCTCCTCTATGGGGCAATAGCTCAGCGGTTAGAGCAGCGGACTCATAACCCGTCGGTCTCTGGTTCAAATCCAGGTTGCCCCACCAAACTAAAACGCCCCCCTGATAGCCGCATTGCGGCTGTCAGGGGGGCGTTTTAGTTTGGTGGGGCAACGCGAGTCAAAGGATCCTTTCAAAATTTAGGAAGGATCAGATTGAGCGATAGAGATAAACTCGCGAGTTTGAAAAATCAATGAATACTACATGCTCCCGGAAGAACTACGTGCCAAGAATCGCCTCGAAATGAATAGGCAACTTCATGCAAAATTAGCATTCCAAGCAAAAACTATGGGGATTAGCCTGAATTCCTATGTCACTGAACAATTAAGACACGTAGTTCCATGAACTGGAGAAATAAATGACAGGCCCGAATCCCAATTCTCTCTACCCTATCAAGGACTATGACAAACTTGTTTTTCTGAAAAATTTTGTCAAAGCTAGCAATATCTCTGTCGGAGATTACACCTACTTCGACGATCGTAGATATGGCCCAGAGAAATTTGAAGAGTACAATGTTCTCTATAACTATGACTTTACCAAGGTGAAGCTCGTCATCGGAAAGTTCTGCGCAATTGCCGCAGAAACTCGTTTCATTATGTCAGGCGATCATAAACTCGACGCAATCAGCACATACCCCTTTCCTATCTTCGGACATGGCTGGGAGGGCGCTTTTGATGTAACCCGTTTGCCAGTCAAAGGCGATATTATCGTCGGGAACGATGTCTGGTTCGGCTATGATTCACTGATTATGAACGGTGTTACTATAGGCAACGGAGCCATCATTGGAGCTAGAGCTGTCGTTGTCAAAGATGTTCCCGCCTACTCGATTGTAGCTGGGAACCCCGCAAAGGTTGTAAAGATGCGTTTTGATGATAAGACGATCGACCGCTTGGAGAAAATCGCCTGGTGGGACTGGGATATAGGAAAAATCAATAAACACCTGAAGCTGATCTGCAATCAGGATGTCGATCGCTTAGAGTCTGTGCTCTAAATCATTTTGGAATTTTAGGAAGGATGTTTTGGATGATTCGGATAAACCGACCACAACATCCGAGGCGAGGCGCTGGTGGGGCCTCCGCAGCTTCGGATTGGCTCAAATGGTGAGAACTGGGAGCTGAAACTCTAGCTCTCTCTTTCAATACAGTGTTTCCTTTAACTTCATAATGCGTCTGCGCTGGTAGGGTCTTTAGTTTCATCAGATTGTGTCTACTAAAAGAGCCTGGAGGTGGAGCGTGGCGAGGTGAATCGGGAGACAAAACATTTGCTCTTTCCTTCACTCCAATTGCATTTTTGACGTCGCGAGGCTTCAACGGCCCCTTTTCAATAGAAACACTGTTACCATAATGACGAAGCCAAGTTTGTCTTACGGCGATTTCAAGCTCATTCATCTCTTCTTCAGTGAGAGGAAGTTCTAGTTGAAAGGAGTTGTATTCAGTTCTATAGGAACTAAACTGGGTTCGCTGGTGGAGGATTAATTTTGTCCACATCACTCGAGGTAAATGAGCTGTTTGAAGATGAATCTGACATGAATCATGGATATTTGAGGTGTCGACCAGAGTGATGCGGCTCCCATCGAAACATCTTAAGTCATTGATGTCTCCCAGCGTCGCAATGATGTTTCCCGCTCTTGCTAGTTTTTGTATTTTCGAGAACTGTTCATCGTTTTTGTGATAAGCAACCGCATAGAATAATTCTGATTTTCTCCAGTTCATTTGATGGTCTTCTAAAAGCCGAGGCCATTCAAAGAAGACCTCGGCAAAATAGTCCAAATTTGCGCTGTAATACTCACGCATTGCGACTGGGATCGCAAGATCGGCGCGGATCCGCTCACGGAGCTGCTCTGGGTCACAATAAATATCATCCACCAATTGCAGGTAATCCTGCCGATCTTTAGCAATTCGGAAAAGGGCGGTGTTAAAATCGACGTAGGCTTTAATGTGTGGGTGGATATCCCTGACAATCAGACCCTGGCAAACCTCTCGTGCGCTCAATGCAACATCAAAAAAACTCCGCTCGGCACCTGCAGAAACCAAAATGCCCGGTTCTTGAAGAGCTAGGTGTCTAGTTAAATCTTTCCAAGCTCCGTATTCATTAGGAAGGGTAAAGCTTTGTCCGACAGAAGGGGGAAACGAGGCTAGAACGACCTGGTCTCGATATTGTGTTTCCAAAGAAATAGAGGACATTAATTCACTTTATTTAGTTTTAAAGTAAATTATAAACAATTACATTTTTAAAATAAAAATAAAACTAAGTTAGTTAATATCACGAAATTACTTTCAAACATCAACTCCACAGGAAAGTCATTAGTCACTAAATATGAGCATGTTACAAATTCACATCTGTTTTGAAATTCTTAAACGAAGGTTGTTGATCGCTTAACTCCAGTCTGTTAAGGTAATTCACCCACTTTATAAAAGTCAGGAGGAAAAAGATGAAGCTTCTCTCTGTCATTTTTTCGTGCGTTGTTGCGATCAGCCTCAGGGCTGAATTCTTCTATACTCCAGAGATGCTAGCTAAGCATTTAGAGACCTACACAGAGAAAGAGGTGCAGCTATTAGAGAAAGACCTCGCCGTAGTGCGTAGCGTCTGCTTTGACGATACGCAGAGTGCCGATTCCCGCTTCTATCTTGCCACGGCAGGCTCCCCTTTCTACCTCGCCACGGCAGGAGCCCCCGGCGCGCGAAAAACAACCACCCTCGAGAGATTCGTCGCCGCCCATCCGGAGTATCAAAAGGGGATCTATTTAGACGCAGATGCGAGAGCTCTAAAGTTCATGGTGCATACTTACTATGCCCAGTCGCTAACCCCTCTCGCGATCGCCGAGGCGGAGAGCTACGATCAGGTCATCAAAAACGCCTATGACAAGTGGCGCTACGGCTCTACTTGGATCGGTTACAGGTTGTTTGAAGAGGCTGCGACTTTCGGGCGGAGCATCATTTTCGGTACGACATCGACGGGAGCCCATGTTCCAGATTTGTTTTCCAAGCTGAAGAAACAGGGGTATCAAATTGTCCTTCTCCTCTGCTCCTGCCCCGACAACCTGCGCCGAGACGCCGTTGAATACCGCAACCAAGTGATCCGCTTTTATCAATCTTCTCCAGATGATGCATTTGCTAAAGGGAAGGTTTTTCCGCAGCGGATGGGAACCTATTTTGCCTATGCCGACATCATGTATTTCTATTGGAGCGACGACCTTGCCTCTCCCGAGAAGCTCGCAGCGGTTTGGCGCGAGGGGAAGCTGGAAGTGCACGATCCGCAAGCGATGCAACGCTTCGTAGAAAAATATGAGGCAGATCGAGCGGCTCTTGCAATTGAGGGGCAGAGGATCCCCTCTTTTGAAAGCTATCTTCAAAATTGAAGTTATTTCTCAGTTACCCAGACAACTGACTTTGGAATGATAAAAGCGCCTTGAGGCGGTCGGTCATTGCGGTTTTGGAGGAGTCGTCGTAGGGGGAACGGACGGGGTGGTCCCAGACGGTGTGGGGCCAGGCGGGGTCGGTTTCGTTCCTGCAGATAACGTGGATGTGGAGCTGCGCCGTTTTGTTCCCGATGGCCGCTACGTTGAGCTGCGTAGGGCGGAAATGGTCCCAGAGAGCCTTTTGGACGAAGTCGAGCTCCTGGAGCAGCTGGAGCTGGTCGGGCTGCGATAGGTCGATGGTGCGGGAGAGGTTGGGACGCCGGGGCACGAGAAAGAGCCAGGTGTAGTGCTTCTCATCTTCGAGGAGGACGCGGCAGAGCGGAAGGTCGACGAGGAATATCTTTTTCGCGAGATTGGGGTGAAGTTCAAAGGTCATCGATCAGCCTCTCGATGAAGTAGTCGGGGATGTCGGCGAGGGTATTGGGATCTCTTTCGGCCATGATCCCTGTTTTGGTGATGAGAGCAGAGGGCATGCCAAAGTTGCGGGCGCCCCGGATGTCGGTCTCCGGAGTGTCTCCCACCATGAGAATGTCTCGCGGATTGGAACAGTTGTGCTGAGCAAAAAAGTTCATGGCCATGATGTAGGCTTGGCTGTGGGGCTTTCCGATGTAGAATACTTGGCCGCCCATCTCCTCGTACATCTTGGCAATGCTCCCCTGCCTCACAACGGCTCTCGGTGGGTTCCCCTCATGGGCAAATAGGTCGGGATTTGGGCAAACCATCGGCAGCCTTTTTAGAGTCTCGAGACTCTTTCGAAAGGCCTCTGGATCTGTCTGGTCTTCGCCATTGAGGTGTGGAATCGAAATGTAGATGAAGTCGGCCTCTTCGATGTGGGCCGTTTCAACGAAGCGGGTCCCTTGGAAAATGGCCTCGTGCGAGGAATATTTCGGATGGGGGCCGCCAAAGAGCCAAAACTTGTTCCCGAAGGGGAGCTTTTCATTTAAGAAAAGATCCCTGGCCACCTCTCCGGAAGTGACTAAGAAATGGTAGTGGACGTTTTGGATCAGGCCATGCTGTTGGATTTTATGGATCTCTTTGGCTGCTAGCTGGGTAGAGTTCGACAAGATGCCGACGATCTTGCCGCTGGAAACTAGCTTCTCCATGGCTTCCTTAGCTCCAGGAAAAACTCCGAAACTGTTGCCGCCCCAAAACACTCCATAGGCGTCAAGCAGGACGCCTTGATAGGGTGCCGATATGCGCAGAATGCCTGAATAACTGGTCATCTCACCTCGAAAGTAACTAACAATCAAGAATCAAAGGTAAATTAGAACTTTTTTCATTCGTCTATAAGAGTTTTAGTGGCCTTTTCTAGATCCGATTCACGAAAATAACCATCCGTCCGTATGAAGCGATTCCCCAAGCTTTCCAAAGCTGAGTTTAGTTGATCATCCAAAACCAGATACTTCGCCGAACTTGGGTCGAAACCGTGATCCCGCAGCCAAAACTCGATGACGGCCGCTGTCCCTTGTAGTTCAATTTTATATGAATCTCTTGCGACCTGGTCAAAATCAAATCCTTGTTTCCGTTCTGGCGCCCAGGTTTCGGAGTATTCGGGAGCCGTCTTGCCGCAGAGATATTTGGAGAATTTGTATTCCGCAAAGACCTCTTCTCTCAGCTGTTGAAGGGTCGCGTCGTTCCTCCAGGATGAACTGAGAACAATGAGAGCGCGCCGGCCCGACGCCTCTATCCGTTCGATTAGGGTATCGAAATTCTTCAATGAGCCCAAATCGAGATGTTTCGCTTTGGCGATCGTCCATTGATAATCGGTGCGCACCTTCATGTCGGGAAAAAGACGAGACGCAGTTTGAACGATTTGGTCGGCTAGAGGAATAGAACTCCGATCGGCAATAAAGACGTTGTCCATATCGATAAAAACAAGGACGGGAGGGCGATTGTCCTCCGGGGGGAGAACCATCGAATCTACACAGAGAGGGCAATGGCCACGGTAAGGCCGATCCATTGCGTCTGAAGAAAATGTGACCGCCGTTTGCTGGGATACGGGATTCATGGCTCCCCCACTTAAAAGGTTAAGAGGTTAGCAGGTTGCCGATTTTCGTTTCTTGGAATATATTTTGAGAGCCGCCTCTAGAGGATGATTTATGGACTTATCTGGTAAAAATCTTCGAAAAATCCCTCAGGAACTGTTTGAGAAAACAGGCTTGGAAGAGGTCTAGCTCGATGAGAATGTGATTGGCGAGGTTGGAGAAGAGCTGCGGCTGATGGCGGGCCTAAAGAGGTTCAGCATCTACAAGAATCAGTTGATGGCTTTTTCCGAGGTTCTCTGCCGAATAGATAGGCTTGAAATGATCAACGCCAGCGTCAATCAGATTAGAGAGTTGCCTGAAGAGATTTGAGGGCTGGATCAAATCGAAAAACTGGACGTTCGGCTAAATAAGGGGCTGAAAATCCCCGCCTGGCTCTCCGAGCTTGAGAAACAGGGGTGCATCGTCTATTTTTAAGAGATTCTCTTGGAAAAAATCGTTAGAAAAATCGAAACTTGTCCTCCCAGACAAGGACTTCTACTTATCGATTTAATTCCCAAATCGCCAGATTGAGGGAGAGGGCGTAAAGCGTCCAAATAAGGTATGGGATCAACAAGATTCCGGCCGGTTTATATAGTTTCCCAAATAAAACTGTATTTATCGTTATCAAAACGACCAGGACAATAATATCGATGAGGCCCAGAAGCGGGCTTTTCAAGAAAAAGAAGAAATAGGACCATAACAAATTCGCAACGAGCTGGGCTCCATATATATAAAAAGCCCTTCTTCTGATCGCACTGGGTTTGATTTTTACCCAAATGAGCCAGCCGGAAATGGCGATCGCAAGATACAGAATCGTCCAAACTGGTCCAAAAAGCCAGGAAGGAGGAGTCCATTCTGGTTTGTTTAAAGTTAAATACCAATCGCCTACTGAAACAAAGGTCATTTTATGGCCCAAAAATTCTATAAATAGGACGAGAAGAGTGAATCCGATCAGCGAAATCCAACGCATAAACAACTCTTTTAGATTCCAAACTATTCTAAATCCTTCTCTTGAATCAAGATTTATTTCATAAAAGACTCCCATCCATAGGTTTTTAGAAATTGATCCGGAGGTTCAAATAACGTGAGAATCACAGTAAAGGGTTGACTGGCTAAAACAAGATCGACCGGGTGCTGAGACGCATTCACGAATTGGAGGGTTTGGCCTGCGTTGATGCTAAGAACTACCGATCCTTCGAATTTTGTCGAGTTCGAATTCTGATAAATGTTTCCAAAAAGGATCGTGTTGTCCAAAGAAAACCCCAACGTCCAAGGAATAGAACGATGGGTTTGACCGGACCACACGATTTTATAAGTTCCCGACTTTTTGAAAATGATCAATCCAGATGCTGGCGCTAGGCTTAGGTCAATCTCGCAAGAAGGATCGAAGACATTTTCTAAAAGTATAGCCTCTCCCGGCAAAAGCAGCTGCGGCAAGGCAGAAAATGCCTTCGTTGGATCCGCATGCACTATGCTGAAAAGCATCATCGTCCAAAAGATTAATTTTTTCATAAATGATTACCAGTTTGGGCTGAGAGTGTGTCTTCAAATTCAGGTTCTGTCGATTTTTGGGTTCATTACCGCCGAATTTCGATTCAAAATTGGGGGTAATATCATCGCCCCCCCGATTTTGAATAGAAATTTGGCAGTAATGAACCCAAAAATCGACAAACCCTCAAATTGAAGGCACACTCTAATAAAGATGAATGGGTAAAGTTTAATATTTCAAGACTCTCAAAAATATCCTTTCATTTCCATAAATGCCCAATGGGTTTAAAATATTCGGCAAAATAAAAGGAAAAACCATGTCTACCGTATCCCGTCTCTCTCCTGAACCGGCCAACTGGCAATGGACCCTCAACCTGATGGAAAAGAGGGCTTTGTCCAAAAGCACCATGGAAAAAGTCGCCCTCTACGTAGCGAATATTTTTGTTGTCATTGCAGAGGCTTGCAAAAATTTATTGGCAGGAACGAAAGAGACCTCCTTGAAAGACCAATTCTCCCGCTCTTTTAGCTGGGAGGGGTACTTCAAAGAGATGAGAGCCCCTGTTGACTGGAAAAACGTATTTGAACTGACCCCAAAAACAAGTGGCGACGGAGCGGTCCGGAACCAGACAACCGATCTCGAGATGGATGATGTATGCTTCTTTATCGAAGAGCTCTTTAAATTGAGCGAACATATTCAAAAAACGGGTAAAGTGCCGAGAATCAACTTGCTAATCACGCAAGGCTCTGCGGCTTTGCTGAATCTTAAGATCGCTACTTTGAAAATCATCATCTCTTACATGGTTCACAATCGGATGGTTGATGAGAGGGTCATCGACGCTTTTGTCTTCTATACAGGCGAACCGAATCCGATCGATGAGGTCAATGACCCAAAAGGGAAAGGATTCGTCAATATCCATGTGGCAGCATTCAATTTTCTATCTATTCCCCATGCCGACCACGCCTCTCTCGCTGCGAGATTTAAGTTGGGTGGATCTTTCAAAGACCTTTACGCATCGCAAGATCGGGCTCTCGACGGCCGCACACCGGCTGAAGCAGAGGTTCGCGAACTTGTAATCGCCCCCGTTGAGAACTTTGTTAGACACTACGGTCAAAATAACCCAGCACACCTTCCCTTTGTAAGAGAAGAGGGCTATGGATCATTCAACATCAAAACTTCGATTGAAGAACTTGACAAAGATCCAGCGCGCCCAAATGAAGGGGCCAAGAGGGTGATGGATGTTTTCAGCGGTTGCAAAGAGGTGTTTAGCTTGGAGGCCTTCCTTGCAACAAGAGAACCGATGAAAGACGGCGCAACTGGCGAAGTTTTGAAAGATAGAAAAGGAAATATCCAATACCGAGACTTCAATAAAGTTGGCATGAAAACGGACACCGATATCCTCTCTCCAATTCTAAATGGCCAAAGCCCTCTTCAGAAATTTATCTATGAAGGATTCCGAGGCTGGAGTACGCCGGTTGTCGAAAAAATGGAAAAAGATCTACGTGAAAAAATCACAGGCGGACGGGAATTTATGGCTGAATACCAACCTGATATGCCGTTAGAAGCTGTCGTCAAGCTCTGCCACGCTAAGGTTGAGCCAGCCCAGGTCGAAAAGGCTTTAGTTAAGGCCAAAATCCTCCACAGTATCTACGAAAACAACTGCGTACAGACAACGTTGTCCGACTTGATGTTCGCCCTGATCAAGTCGAACCCCGACCTGGTCCGCACTGAGCAGCTCTCCAAATCGAAGCTTGAAATCGAAGGGAGCGGCGGCCGGGCCAATACTGTCTTCAAGGCGAAAGAGGGGAACGCTTACGCCATCATGAGCGAAGGCGATCAGACGGGGATCGATATCCCGAGGATGAAAGAGGCCATTAAAGACTTCTTCACCCGCCTCGCACCATTGCCTGCGTAAGACTAGTCAATCACGATCTGGAAGCCGTGCAAGAGTCCCACGGCTTCTGGCAAAGAAAACTTCGCTTTCGCGACCTTGTTCGTCGTCGGGTCGATCTGGTAGTTAAAGGCCCTCGAGAAATCGGCCTTCGTGAGGTCGCAATTGTGGAAAATCGTCCCAGATAGATCTACGCCCGTAAAATCGGCGCCGCTCAACTGGGTATTGGTGAAGTGCCCCTCTTTGATCTTGCTCTGAGAAAAGGCCGTGTTTTTCATATTGAGATCGGAAAAGTTGCAGTAGTGGAGCAGACAATTGCGGAACGAGACCGAAAAGAGCATCTTGTCGCACTTGAAGAACTCGGCCCCCACAATTTTGCAGTCGATGAATTCGACGTTCTGAAGGCGGCACCCCTCAAGCTTCACTAAACTCAAGTTGCAGCTTTTGAAAGTGCAGGAGATAAATTTCGACCTTCGTAAAATAGCTTCTGAAAAGTTGACATTTTGAAATGTGCGCGCTTCAAAATCTTGAGATTCCAATACTTTCTTAGATAAATCTTCGCCCGTTTTCAAAAAGCAGCCCTTCTCGCATATTCTTTCCATAGCTCGTAATGGGGAGCCATGTGTCCCCCTTCATCGGCGATGATCACTTTCACTTTCTTCTGATAGGCTTTGAGCCGCTCGATATAAAGCTCATCATCCCGATTCGACAAGATCTCATCTTCCTTCTGAAAGTGGAGCAGGATATTCAGCGATAATCCTTCAAGCCGCTTCAACGCGTCGATAGGTCTCGCATCGCAATCCCGGTATTTCTGAGCCAAAATCTCCAACTCTTCCGAAGCTCCTCTGAAATCGATGATCTCCTCGACAGACTTGAGCGGCGTATCCAAAACGACTATCCCCCGCTGAATGGCCGTAAGAAGCCTCGCCTTCTCCACTTTCCCAATCCCGAGCTTCTTCAGCTCTGCATCGTAAGCCGTCCTGTTGAGCACACCGATTGCATTCACCACAGCCCCTCCGCCAGCAGAAAAACCGTACAAGTCGACCGAATCGAGACCTTGGTCTAACACAACCTTCTTCATCACGTAAAAGAGAGGGAGCAGCTCGTCGATTGAGCCGAAAGAGGCCTTCTTCGGATCGTAGGCTCGCCCTTCCTTGATGTCGTGTTCGGGGAAATTGAAGCCCACCAGCGTCACATCGGGGTTATACAAATCGCGCAACACCTCGGCGATCTGGTAGCTGTCCCCATATCCATGCAGGCAAATCATCGTCCGCCGATTGCCTCCCGGCAGCGTAGTCAAGTGCAGATCGTACTGAAACGGCACTACACCCAAGAAGAATAGGCACTTCAAGATGAATTGGTTCATTTTCCTATATTTCTATTTAAAAGCATTTTTATAGATCGCTCAAAGCCAAGCTTTTTTAGTTTTCCAGATGGATCTTGTGTTTCTAATTTAGACCATTCAGATGGGGTTGCGTGATCCATCCAATTTGATAATTGTTTCTGACATGTCTGAAACCACTTTGGATTTTTCTCGGCAAGATAGTTGAACGAAATACTTGCCTGATCGGAAAACTCTCCTAACTGCGTAATTACATACCAAATCCCATAGAGATCCTTGACCATTTTTAATGAATTTTGCCGTCTTGTAAAAGTCAGTCCTTTATGGAAAATCCATGCTCCAGGCGAAACTACTTTGCCCACCTCTCGTGAATATGTCTGAAATTCGATTGTCGTTTGTAAGCTCAAAGTCAAATAGCTCAGAGGTTGGGCAACAACACCTGCAATTACAACATTTTTGGTCTTATCATTGCGAGTGGCTGAGTCAGTTAGAAACTCGATTTCTATTTCTACCCCATCGATCTCTTTCACGTAGCTTTCTGAAGGAGGTGTATCTACATCTTTAAAAAGTGGAACAAAACCTGCTTCGTTTAGATAATTGGCAATATTCTTTTTAGAGACCACAGGAATCTTTCTGGAAATCAAGGAATCAATATCCCGTGTTGCAACAGGAAGAATCTCTAGTTTACGATCGGTTAGATAGAGCTTGTAGATAAAAAGAGCAAAGCCACCCCCAATGACAATAAAATCTCGCCAAGGACCGAGCGACTTTAAAAAACTTGTGATGATTTTATCTTCTTGTTTCATCAATTCTTGATTTTCTTATAAATTCGCTTTATTTCGAGAGCTCGCTGAGCTATGAATTCTGCCTGTTCTATCCCTCGCAATGGGAAGTGATAGAGATCTAAAAAAGTAAGAAGTAGTGGGCATATTCCAAGACCTTTCTCTGCGTGCTGTTTGATCCATTTTTTATAGTAAGGTTCGATCAAAAGGACTTCATATCCTCTTTCTTGGGGTTCCAATTGCAAAACTTCTTCTAATTTTATCCGAATAGAGGGATTGAGGATGTACAATTCTAAAGCATTTAGGTTGGTGTTTTTATATCCGTGCGCATCTGCGGCAGAATGGAGAGCTAAGAGTACACTTTGGTCGAGCTTTGATTGTTTTAGAATTTTGAGCAATTCCGCCTTGTTCGAAAAGGCAGACCGATAAGTTCTTATCCTGCATTTTTTCACAATGCTATAGTGGCTCACCCAACTTTCTAGAAGTTCTTTCGGTTTATTGAAAATGAACTTCTTTGCTGTCCTGAGTCCTTGGGCTTGTAGAAGACCTTTCAAAATCAAAGCGTTAAAAACACGTTGAACCAGACCGAGACTCACCCCCGTTTCTTTAACGACCTCTCTTAGCGAGAAACTCTCTTTTTCAACTCCGATTCGCAATAGCCAATCGAGAATGAGAGCAGACTTATCTGCATAGATATTTGCCTCTGTCAGGTCTTCCTTCGAGTTTACTAGAAAACGACCCTTCATTGCGGCCTCCTACTGTTCAGTCTATCAAACTGTTCAATATATAGTGAACAGCAAAAAATAATGAACAGTTAGGAATATAATACACTCATTTTAAGCATGTTAGAAATAGTGATATTCCCACTCTTCGTTTTTACGGGGGCCGATCACCCGCCAGGTGAGGCGGATGCTGGCTTTGTCCCAAACCACTTGGGCAAGGTAGGCGTCGTGCTCGCAAAGATGCGACTCGACCGAAGCGAGGAGGTTGCTCCCTGTGGGGGCCAGATGGAAGAGGAAGACCGGGGCGTTCGGTCCAAAGCGGAGATGCTCGAGCGAAATGGCGCCGGCCGACCGGTCGAGCGTCCAACGGAACACGTTGCTGAAATCCATCTTGTTATGCCAGGAGCCTTTCTCGTGAAAAACCAGCTTGTTGCTCCCCTCGAAAGCGACGATCACGTCTCCGTGGCCCTTGCCGTGGGACTTGGTGTGGAGGCCAAGCCGCCTCACTGTTTTGAGCCGCTCCCAAAAGTTGAGAAGCAAAGGCTCTTGAACCCTCTTTTCAGAGGCTTCTAGCTGGACGAGGGAGAAGAGCTTTTTCTCGTGGGGCGTTAAGAGGGTGAAGGCCTTCTTGAGGAGCTGCTCTAGCTCAGGAAGGAGCGGATAGGAGGGGTTGAGCTGATAAAGCTTGGTCTTCCCTTCCAGGTAGCTGGCGATGATCCGCCCCTTTTCCAGACGGGTGAGGGCGTTTTGGAGCGAGGTGAGGGGCGTGCGAAGGCTCCGATGGAGCTGAGTCCCATACCCTTTGCCGTTCACAAAGAGGAAAAGAAGCACCTTTTGTATGTTCTTGTTCCCGAAAAGCCCTTCCAGCATCGAAATATTTACCTAATTTTTAGGTTACATAACCACTCTCGCTCACTGGAGAGATTGTCTTCACTATACCAATTTCTGAATTTCATAGACTACTTTTTAGTTTTTATAGCTCCTTTTCCGATTGAAATAGGAGCAAAATGGCCCGTATCTTTTTGTTCATGAAAATCAGATCCGATTGGACAAAAGAAGAGATCCGAGAGATCCACGACAGCCCGCTCCTCGAGCTGATCTACAGGGCTGCCACTGTGAGCCGCGAATACCATACAGCGGACCGAGTGCAGGTCTGCTCCTTGATTTCGATCAAGACGGGAGGCTGCCCCGAAGACTGCAAGTATTGCCCCCAATCGGCCCGCTACCGGACTAACGTCGAAGCGGCGCCGCTGATGAGCGAAGAGGAGATTGTGGATCAGGCAAAAGCTGCGATTGCTTCAGGCGCAACGAGGGTCTGCCTGGGCGCTGCCTGGAGATCGGTTCGGGACAGCTCTCAGTTCGATCTGATCTTGAGAGCCGTCCGGAAAATTGCCGACTTAGGAGTCGAAGTCTGCTGCACGCTGGGAATGGTGAGCGAGTCGCAGGCGCTCCGGTTGAAAGAGGCGGGGCTCACCGCCTACAACCACAACCTCGATACTTCGCCCGAGTTTTACCCTTCGATTGTCACTACTCGACGCTATGAAGATCGGCTCCAAACATTGGACACTGTGGAGAAAGCGGGCATCGGCGTCTGCTGCGGCGGGATCATCGGGATGGGCGAGAGTTTGGATGACCGGATAAGCCTGCTCCACCAGCTCGCCACCCGCAATCCCCATCCCGGCTCGGTCCCGATCAATCTTCTCATTCCGATCCAAGGGACTCCGCTTGAAATGAGAAAAAAGGTCCCCATCTGGGAGATGGTCCGGATGGTCGCAACAGCCCGAATCACAATGCCAAAAGCCATGGTTCGCCTCTCAGCGGGGCGGCTCGGAAGGTCGCTCGAAGAACAAGCTCTCTACTTTTTGGCAGGGGCGAACTCAATCCATTCAGGGAAAAAGCTTCTCACCCGCCCGAATCCCGACTACAGCGAAGATGAGGAGATGTTCCGCCTACTTGGATTGAGGGCTCTATGATCCGCGCTCAATTGGAAATGAGAGAAGCGCAAGGGCTTCTCCGAAATTTGACCTTTGGAGAGAGATTGATCGACCTCACATCGAACGACTACTTCGGCTTTGCAAAAATAAAGAGAGCTCAAACAGCTTGCACAGGAGCGACAGGCTCCCGCCTTCTGACAGGGAACTCCCCTTTTTATGAGGAGCTCGAACAAAAAATCGCCGCCTACCATGGAGCTGAGAGCTGCCTCATCTTCAATAGCGGCTACACCGCCAATCTCGGCCTCATTTCGGCGCTGGGAAAAGCGACCTTCCTCTACGATCTCGAGATCCATGCCTCGATGATCGACGGGATGCGCCTCAGCGAAGGAAAGATGGTCCCGTTCCGCCACAACAACCTCGAGTCGCTCGAACAGCGGCTGAAAAAAACATCGCCGCCTACATTCGTCCTTGTCGAGTCGATCTACTCGATCAGCGGCGATCTAGCTCCCCTCGAGGAGATCTCTAGGCTCTCCGATCTGTATGGAGCCGAGCTAATCGTCGACGAAGCCCACGCGACCGACACGAGTCATGTAAAAGCGTTCGCCCGCGTCCGGACCTTTAGCAAGGCGCTCGGAGCTCATGGCGCCTGTGTTTTGGGGAGCCGCGAGTTGAAGCAGTATCTCATCAACTTTTCCCGTCCCCTGATCTACACGACGGCCCTTCCCCCATCGGTTTTGATGCACATCTCGGAGAGCTACGACAAATGGCAGAGCGAAGGGGATCTCCACCGGGAGAAGTTGAAGCGGCTCATCGCCTATTTTTGCCGAAAAACGGGGGCCAAAATGACGCAGAGTCCAATCCGTCCGATCTATGTGGGAAAGTTCGCGCGCGAACTTTCCCAAACTTTGCGCGAAAAAGGGCTCGACGTCCGGGCCATCTTGCCGCCGACGATCGCCAAAGGGAGAGAGTGTCTCCGCCTCGTGCTCCACAGCTTTAACCAAGAAGATGAAATCGACCTGTTATTGGAGACCATCTCATGAAGAGAATCGCCATCGTAGGGATCAACACAGAAGTAGGAAAGACCGTCGTTTCAGCAGTTTTTGCCGAAGCGCTCGGCGCCCGCTATTGGAAGCCAGTCCAGTGCGGAGCCCCTTCCGACGAAGAGACGGTCCAAAACTGGATCGGCAACCGGTGCTACCCCTCAAGCTACTTTTTAAAAACTCCCTGCTCGCCCCATCTCGCCGCCCGGCTCGAAGGGACCCGCGTCGAAAGCCAAATCGAGCCGCCCGAACACGAGGAGCTTTTGATCATCGAAGGGACGGGCGGCATCTTCGCTCCTCTAAACGAAACCGACACCTGGGCCGATGCCGCCATGCAGTGGGACGCCGGATGGGTTCTTGTCCATCGCCACTACCTCGGCAGCCTCAACCACTTCCTCTTGACCCTCGACGCGATGCAGCGGAGGAGAATTCCCCTTCTTGGCGTCGTGTTCAATGGAGAGGGAGATCTCGCCACCGAAGAAATGCTCATCAAAAAAGCCTCCACCCGCTGTTTAGGAAGATTAAAATGGGAAACTCAGCTCAACGCAACAACGATTCGACAGATTGCCAACTCTTGGAAGAAAAATCTCAGAGCCCATCTTGGCCTCTAAGAGACCTCGCCTCCATTTGGCACCCCTTCACGCAAGCGAGAACTGCTCCCCCGCCGATCCCGATCGTCAGAGGCGACGGAGCTTATCTCTACACCGAATCGGGAGAGGCCTATCTCGACGCCAACTCCTCCTGGTGGGTCAATTTGCACGGCCACTCCCACCCTTACATCATCCGGGCCATCGAGGCCCAAATGCAAAAGCTGCAGCATACGCTCTTCGCCGGATTTACCCATCCGCCAGCGATCGCGCTCGCCGAGCGGCTCCTTTCACTTCTGCCGGGGAAATTCGACCGGATCTTCTATACTGACAACGGCTCCACCGCAGTTGAAGCAGCACTGAAAATGGTGTTCCAGGCATCGAAGGGAAAAAAGGGGCTCCTCTCCTTCCAAGGGGCCTACCATGGAGATACTTTTGGAGCGATGGCTGCTTCGGGACGAACCCACTACAACCGGCCGTTTTGGCCCTACCTCTTCCCCGTGAACACGATTCCCCCTCCCCTCTTTGGCCGCGAAGAAGAGTCGTGGGAGGCGTTCGAAATGGCACTCGCCACAACCGATCTTGCCGCCTTCATCTTCGAGCCGCTCGTCCAAGCCTCGGGCGGCATGCGCCTCTACTGCAGCAAAACTTTAGCCAAAATGATCAAAGCTTGCCAAGAACGGGGCATTATCGCCATCGCCGACGAAGTCATGACCGGATTCGGCAGAACAGGGTCCCTTTTTGCCTCGCCTGCGCCGCCCGACATCATCTGCCTCGCAAAATCGATCACCGGCGGCTATTTGCCCCTCGGCGCGACAGCCGTCAAAAACTCCCTCTTCGAGAAATTCTTCTCGCCAGAAATAGGCGCCTTTCTCCATGGCCACTCCTACACAGCCAATCCCCTCGCCTGCGCGGCTGCCAACGCCAACCTCGATCTCCTCCTCGAGCCAGCTTGCGCCGCCTCGAGAGCGAGAATCGAATCGGAACACCGGCAGTTTCAAAAAAAATGGAAAAACCATCCAAAATTGCTCCGGTGCGAATGCCTCGGAACTCTCCTCGTCCTCGAATACAAAACCGAAACCGGCTCCTACTTCGATCCTCTCAAAGAGCAGCTCACTCTCCACTTCCAAAATAGAGGGATCCTCATGCGCCCGTTAGGCAACGTCCTCTATGTGCTGCCGCCCTACTGCATTGCCAACTCCGAGCTGCAGAAAATCTATGCAACCATCATCGAGACACTAGAATCATGATCTCTTTCAAAGCAGAAATTTCCGACCTCGTTCACCGCGTCATAGCCAACCCCCGCCTCCATGGGCTCTGGCTCAATACACTCTCTTATTTCGAAAACTGCGGCGCGCGCAAAATCGCCTCATCCGAACACCCGACCGCCGTCAAAGAGGAGATGCTGAAGCACGCGGCCGAAGAATTCCGGCACGCCTTCTATTTAAAAACGCAGCTAACCCGCATCGGTCAAAGCTTCGAAGATTACACCCCTCTTCTCGGCGGCTGGGCCGCCTACCGCTACCTCGACATTCTCGACCTCAAAACGTCCCGCTATCTCCAAAGCTGCTCCGCGCCGAAGCAGCTCGCCTACATTCTCGTCACCTATGCGATTGAGCTCAGAGCCGGCGAGCTCTACCCGATCTACCAGTCGGCCCTGAAAAAACAAGGATCAAAAGTCCAAGTTCAGTCGATTCTCTTGGAGGAGAAGGAACACCTGGAGGAGATGGAGCGGGAGTTAAACAAAGTCCCCAATTCAGCCCAGCACATCGAAGCCGTCTGCCGCCTCGAGGCCGCCGCCTGCGCCAAATGGCTTACCCAATGCTGCCAAGAAACGGCCATGATCTAAACGATGGGACAGGATTACGCCGCGAAGCGCGGCGTAATCCTGTCCCATTGTTTGGATAAAAATGATTCCATATCATTTGCATCTGTGTTATAAAATCAGCCGGTTTAATTCTTATTAATTAAGGAGCGCAAAATGCAGGTAAATAAAATTATTTTTAGCGCACTAACTGCGCTATCTCTCGGTATCCCAGCCCCAGTTCTTCCTAAAACAGCCCCTGCTTTCGAGAGGGTCGCCTCCTCCCGCTCCTCGCACCGAAGATTTGCAGCGGAGAGCGCCTACATCCGGCCGCCGCTCGCCAACCACATCGACGCCCAGATGCCTACCGACAATAGCTCCGACCAAGTATTGGGCATCTACGGCAACATCCTCTACCCCCAGGACCTCGAGTCGATCCAGAGAAAGAAAATTTATGAATGGATCGGAACCGGAGGCCGATTGCCTCTTTCCGACGAAGAGATGCGCGACGTCTCCAACTACATTTTGGACCGGATCCCCGAGAGAGCCTTCCGCTGGTATTTCGCTCACGATGTCGAGACAGCGCTTGTAAATGGCGCTACAATGGAAGATGCCCTTGAAGGAGCCCGAGTTTCAGCGGCGGCCCGCATCGAGCAGTACAAAGAGATGGCGTTAGCTCTCTCTGGAAAAGAAGGGCGGCACCAACTTCTCGCCGCGAAACTGAACGAATGTGCCGACAAAGGATCTCTCATTACAAAAATCCTGAGCAAAGATCTGAAGAAAAAGCCGAGCAACTTGCAGCATCTTTTGCGTTCTGCATCTGCTGCCTTGATTGAATCGCCTTACGATTGGGACACGAGGATCGACGTGTTGAAGCAAATGGTCGACAAGACGACCGCCTTATCTCCCAATTCGGCCTATTTTCTGGCCTTGCAGGAAGTAACGCCTCAGGCCCTTTCCGACATGAAGAAGAAGTTCGCCGAGAGAAACATCCAATGGATCTCTGTCAACAACCTCACAGGGAAGCCAACAAAAGAAGTTCGTGAAGAGGAAGTGGACGGAGAATCGACCGCCTTCACATCGACGATCGCCTTAAGCCCGGAGCTCAAAGTTCTAAAAACTGAACTGGGCGACCTCCCGACTGAATCGGGAAGCATCCGAAAAATCCTCGGCGTCCGAGTTCTCAATACGCTAACAAATAAAACCTTCGACATCTTCACAACCCACACGGATCACAAGATCCAAAACGACATCTATCTTCGGACCGCGCTCAAGGTCCACGAGTTCATGACCGACTTCAGGAAAGACGCGGCCGAGAATCAACCTTACGTCATGGGGGGCGATCTAAATGCATTCCCCGACCAGGGCGGCGACCAGTACGTGGAGAAACTCCGCGAGCTGCTCCCCTCGAGCCGCGACTTCCGCGAGTCGAACTACTACGCCCCCTCGCAAATCGCCTGGAGCTCGTTCATCGGAAGAGGAGATGAGCACATCCCGATCCCACTCGGGCCCAATGGAGAGATCGAACACAATGGCCTCGACCAACTCCTTGTTGGCAACGTGCAAGTCAGCGCCTCTGGCCGCGAAGCTCTCGTGTACGACAAAGAGGGAAAACTAATCGACCCATACACTCAGCGAGCCGAATACATCGAGAATTTGAAGAAGAGGATCACTTTCTCAGATCACCTCTTCAATATCGTCCGATTCACAACGAATTAGCGATGTTCAACAACGAAGGAGATATTGGCATTCACCCGATATGAGGTGATCCGATCTCCTTCGACGTGGCCGTGGACGAACTTCACGTCGATCTGCTTGATGTGCTTGACGGTTTTCGCCGCTTCGCGCACGGCGTTTGAGAGGGCATCTTCGATCGATTTTCCATCGCAAATCACTTCGATTACTTTGACAATAGCCATGAAAGACTCCTTTTCAATCTCTCATACACATCTGTTCAAAGTTTGTCCAGGTCAACAAAGGCTTGGATAATTTTCAAGAACGTGGATATGATGGTGTGTATGAAAAAGAGAATCGCGATCTATCTGGCGGGAAGCATCAAGAAAGGGCACGAAAACCCGAACGAATCGTTCTGGACAGAAGCCGATATCCAGCTAATCAGAGACTCTCTCAAACAGTTCGACGTTGCGATGTTTAATCCTGCCTTCCGAAGCGACGACCTCTCAGACCAGAAGTCGGTGTTCGGCCGCGACATGCTCCAGGTCTTTTCAAGCCATGCAGTCTTCGCCGATGTGAGAGACCGGCGCGGTCTCGGCGTAGGAGCCGAAATGATGTGGGCCAAGATCAACAGAATCCCCGTGGTAGGATGGGCTCCCATCGACACCCACTATCACAAAAAAGAGGCGACCATTCTAGGCGTGCCAGTCAAAAACTACGTCCACCCCTTTGTGGAGGGGCTCTGCGACTGCATCGCAAAAACGCTGCCGGAAGCCGCCCAATGGCTTGAGAAACACCTTTCAAGCCCTGCTAAAGTCAAGGGAATTGAAGACATTGGTTCCTGCATGGAGCATTACAAGGCAAGCCAACTTCATAAAGACCTCCCCATGAAACAGCTCATGGGAATCCAAGACGATTTGACGAAGCGGATGAACCGCCCGATTCCAGAAATTTTAGGCGGCTGAAGCCGCAGTGTAGAAGGGGGGCTGCACCGATCTGGCCGATTCGATCTTTGAAGCCATTCGGATCAACTCGCCAAGAGTTTCAACAGCAGCTTTTTTCATCCCGTCGAATCCCTGGATGTTTTCAGATTTTTCCATCGCATGATTCATATCGATGAGACGGATGTCGAGAGTTGTTTCTCTGCTAATCCGGTTTTTTTTCTTGATGAAGAGTAAACTTCCATCGGGAAACGTAAAGTTGGAATTTTCTACGTCCTCTTTCATCTTCCTTAACTGAACAACAGTTTTTTGAAGTTCATCTTGGCTCAAGCCTTCAAATTGGGATTTCAATTTTTCTTCAGTCCCCATCATTCCACGTAAGTAATTCCAAACATTCTTGATCTTATCGAGAAGAGTCAGAGAACCTCTGATCTTTGGATGGACGAAATTTAAAGAACAAAACGAGAAAAATCTACGGATGAAGTGTCGGATCTTCGTAATCAGTCCCTTTTTAGGGCGATGGCCATGAACTTCATTTTCTTCATGGTGCTCAAGAAGCTCGCTCCTTACAAATTTAAAGTCGCTCATCTCCGTTTCGATGTGGGAGGCCGATCCTTTTAAATCCTCCATGATGGTGTACCCATGTCCATCTAGAGATATTACCCTTTTTTCTAAAGACTTACCGTCGAGGTGTCGTCCCTCTTTATCGAAAGCTCCGTAAAAGCAGGGCAAATGGGATTTCAAGGGATCGTTCAGCGCGAAAATCCGCTGGTTGACGACAGCTTCGTTGACGTTTTTAATGTGTTTGACCCTCACAGAACGTTGAGCGCCATTGCTGGTTCTCAATGTGGCTTTAAACTGTGGGGAGCTCCCGGCAAATTGACCTTTGATATCTTCGATCCCAGCAATTGAGTAATTAATTCCATCTGGATCATTAAAGTTCACATTATTCATAATTTAAACCAAACATAAACTATATATTATAACAGGTTTAATGATTTTATTAAATAAAGAAAAACGTTCAAAAAAAATAACAATCATAGATATAATCTCAAGATATATGAAAATCTTAATTCAAAGAGTATTAGAGGCTTGCGTCGAAGTAGAAGGGTCCATCGTCGGCTCCATTGGCCCTGGCCTCCTCGTCTTCGTCGGGGTCGCCCATACAGACACCTTGGAGCAGGCCCAGTGGCTGGCCAAGAAACTCGTCCACCTCCGGATGTTCGAGGATGAGGAGGGAAAAGTCAACCGCTCCTTGATCGATGAAAAGGGCGCCGTTTTGGCCATCTCCCAGTTCACCCTCTACGCCGACTGCAACGAAGGGCGCCGCCCCTCCTTCATCCAGGCGGCGAGACCCGAGCCAGCCCTAAAACTCTATGAGCAGTTCGTCGAAGAGGTCCGGAAAGAGGGGGTTCCCGTCGAAACGGGTGTTTTTGGGGCTCTCATGAAAGTGTCCCTCGTCAACAATGGCCCCTTTACCCTCATCGTCGAGAGGAACAAATGATCGTCTACCAAGCGATCCTGGCGAGCTTCTGCGTCATCGTCGTGGTCTCGAACATTCTCTCGGCCAAGCTGATCCCCTTCTTCGGCTTTCCGATCCCCGCAGGGCTCGTCACCTATCCCCTCACTTTCCTCCTAAGCGACCTCGTCACCGAAATTTACGGGGCAAAAAAAGCCAAGATGATGGTCTATCTGGCCCTCGGGATGAGCCTCCTCAGTTTCGGGATGATCCAGATCGGCCTCGCACTGCCGGGAAACAATCCCGAATCGGACCGGGCCTTCCAGACCGTTCTGGGCCTCAGCGGCCTCAGGATCTTCTCCTCGCTCGCCTCCTACCTAATCTCCCAGGTCGTCGACATCCAGCTCTACGCCGCCATCAAACGGTGGACCCAAGATAAACACCTTTGGCTCCGCAACAACGCCTCGACCTGCGTCTCGCAGATTGTCGACACGGTCTCGATCGACCTCCTTTTCCTCTGGTGGGGCCTCGGAATCCCGATGGCCGAAGTGGTCCCCGTCATGGTCTTCTCCTTCGCCTACAAGGCCCTCTTCAGCGTAGCCAGCACCCCCATTTTCTACTTTCTCGTATACATTTTTAAGGCTTCTTTAAAGTTGACGAAAAACAAAAATGAACCGATCATAGATATCTCAGTTTCATAGCGAGGTTCTTTCCAAATAGCCTTTTGTCAGATAGAATAAAAAAATGAGCAAGTTACCAATAAAGTTTCCTAAAGTTAAAATCCAGCGCTTTTGCAAGAAGTACCATATCGTCTATCTGGCTCTATTTGGTTCTGTTTTGACGTCCAATTTCACTGAGAAAAGCGATGTTGACATTCTCGTTAAATTCAAAAAAAAGCACACACCACATCTTTTGGGTTTAATTGGAATGGAGTCTGAACTCAGCGATATTATTGGCTATTCCGTTGACTTAAAGACACCGAATGACCTGAGCCGATATTTTCGAGATGAAGTCTTAGCTAAAGCAAAAACAATCTATGGAAAATAAAGATCTTGTCCGCCTCAAACACATGTTGGACTCTACTGAAGCAATTTTGGTATTTTCAAAGGGTAAAAGAAGAGCTTCTCTAGATAAAGACAGGCTTTTCCAGTCAGCTGTTCTTAGAGAATTGGAAATTATCGGAGAAGCTGCCGGACGCGTTTCTGAGAAAACCAAAAAGCGATTTCCTCAACTTCCGTGGAAAGAACTAGTAGGTATAAGGAATAGACTTATCCATGCATATTTTGATGTAGATCACGACATAGTTTGGAAAACAATCAGAGAGTATCTACCTTTCTTCCAAGAATGTTTACAGAAAACAATTGATTCTTTTGAGGAAGAGTTATGAAAAAGGTAATCCTTATGTTAATAGCAGCCACTTCCCTTTTTGCCGCTCCGCAGGTGATCGTCTTTGACTTCGGCGGCGTGATGACTACCAAAAACAAGCGGGAAGGGATCGTCGAGTTTCTGTGTAATTCGTTCCAGCTCTCTCCAGAAGAGTTCGAGCGAGTCAATTTGGAGAAAAGAAAGGCTCTGAAAGTGGGAAGTACCGATGAAGAGTTCTGGCTCAGCTACGCTGAGCGGAAAGGGATCGAGCTCCCTGCAAGCTGGAAAACAGATTTCCAAAACGTCTTGAAAGATGGGATCGGCGTCAACCCCGAGATGTATGAACTAGTCGCTCAGCTCAAAGAGAAAGAGGTGAAAGTGGGGCTTTTCTCCAACATCGACTTCCGCCTCTCTAAGCTTATCCGCCAATTCGGCCTCTATGAGCCATTCGAACCGTGCCTCCTCTCCTGCGAAGTGGGCCTTGAAAAGCCCGACCCGAAGGCCTATGCCTATCTAGTGGAGAAGATAGGAATCAGCGCTTCGGAGATCGTCTTCATCGACGACAAGCAAGAGAATATCGACAGTGCGAAAGAGGCAGGCATCGATGCGATCCTGTTCCAATCCCCCGAGCAGCTCAAGCAAGAACTGCGCATCCGCAAAATTCTTTAATAGGGTGCGGGGCGAAGCCCTGCATCATGCCCATCATGCATCATCATGTGAGCCGCGCTTCGCGGCGTATCCTGTTCTCTGGGTTAAACCGAGGAACAGGGTATGTAGGATCGGCTTTGCCGGCATGATAAGCATGATGCAGGGCTTCGCCCCGCACCCCATTTAATTTTTTACATGGACATGTTGTGCATGGGCATGACGCGGTGGTCGAGGTCCATGATGATCCAGAGAGAGCCGAGGAGGACGATCAAGACCACGAGGACCATGAAGTAGAAGACGAGGGTCATCCAGTGGGGCTTCGACTCCTTGCCGAAGTGCATGAAGCAGACGAGCTGGACGAAGGCTTGCAAGACAGCGAGAAAAATCAGGGCGCCTATCAAAAGCTTCATGGAAATGGGCTTGAGAATGGCCAGGGCAAACGAGGCGACCGTGAGGAGGATTGAGCCGGCAAAGCCGATGAGGTAGATCTTCAGGGTCTGCGGCCAATCGTGCTGGATCTCTTTTAAACTCCGCTCTTCGCTCATATGACCCCCATGAGATAAACAAATGTAAAGATGAAAATCCAGACCAGATCGAGGAAGTGCCAAAATAGAGAGAAGGCAACGAGCCGGCGGAAAGTGTCGATCGTAATCCCCATGAAATGGATTTGCGCGATCATGTTCGCCATCCAGAAAAGGCCGATGGAGACGTGAAGTCCGTGCGTCCCTACGAGTGTGAAGAATGAAGAGAGGAAGGCCGACTTCGTCCAATCGTGCCCCTCGAGGGCGAGACCGTTGAATTCGTGGAGCTCCATGGCGACAAACGAGGCGCCGAAAATGAAGGCGAAGATGAGCCAGAAAACGGCTTTTTTCTTGTCGCTCTTGAGGGCGGCGAGGAGCCCGAGGCCGTTCGAGATGCTGCTGAAGAGGAGGGCCATCGTTTCGGCGAATACGAGCGGAAGATGGTAGATATCGTTCGTCGAAGGTCCGCCATACGTGTTGTTGTGAAGGACCGCGTAGGTGGCAAAAAGGGTGCAAAAGATGAGGCAGTCGGTCATCAGGTAGCACCAAAACCCGAGCGTCACTCGGGAAAAGACGTCTTGATGAGGATCTGGAACGCTCAAGTCGGGGTGGGCCTCTCGGCGGTGGTAGATTGTCATAGCTGCTGCTTCCCGAATTTAAGTTCAATTTCTTTGATCTGCTCAGCCGTGATATTCACCATCGGCTCTTTTTGCGAGAGCCGAACGATCAAACAGGCGACAATAGTGAGAAAGCTGGCGATCACTAGCCAATAGATATACCAGACGAAAGCAAACCCGAACGCAAGTCCCGCCAAGCCGATGATCGGAGGAATCCAGGTGTTTTTCGGAAGATGGATGTCCTCGTAATGGCGCGGGTTGTGGGGCGCCTGCCCCCGCTTGATGGCCCAGAGAGGATCGAGCTGGTCGACGATCGGGATGATCGCAAAATTATAGATTGGGGCCGGAGATGGAATCGACCACTCGAGCGAACGGCCGTTCCAAGGATCGCCCGTTGTATCCAAAGCTTTCCTCCGGTGCTTGATGCTATAGTAGAGGTCGTAGCACTGGACGAGGATCCCAAGGAAAATCAAAATGGCGCCGAAGCAGACGAGCTGGAAAAGCGGATGCCATCCCCAGGAAGCTGCATAGTGATCGAGTCTTCTTGTAGCTCCCATGAATCCGAGCATGTAAAGAGGCATGAAGGCGACCAAGAAGCCGACAAACCAGAACCAAAAGGCGACCAGATTCAGCTTCTCGTTCAGATGGAAGCCGGTCACCTTGGGGAACCAGTAGGTATATCCAGCAAAGAAACCGAAGAGAACGCCGCCGATCACCATCCCGTGGAAGTGGGCGATGAGGAATAAGCTGTTGTGAACCTGGTAATCGACAGGGGGCGCCGAGAGGAGCATCCCCGTCATGCCGCCAACGCTGAAGTTGAGCACGAAGGCGAAAAACCAGAGCATCGGACTGGTGAAATGAACCCGGCCGCGGAACTTAGTGAAGAGCCAGTTAAAAAGTTTCACTCCGGTCGGAATCGCAATCAGCATCGTCATGATGGCGAAGAAAGCGTTGACGTTGACGCTGGCCCCCATCGTGAAGAAGTGGTGGAGCCAGACGATGAAGGAGAGGAATGTGATCAATAGGAGAGCCCAAACCATCGAGACGTAGCCGAAAAGTCTCTTCTCGGAGAAGGTGGGAACTACTTCGGAAAAAATCCCGAATGCCGGGAGGATCAAAATATAGACTTCCGGATGGCCCCAAGCCCAGATCAGGTTGATGTACATCATGAAATTGCCGCCATATCCCGCGGTAAAAAAATGCATCCCCAGATAGCGGTCGAGCGTCAATAAGTAAAGTGTTGCTGTCAAAATCGGGAAGGCGAAGATGACGAGGGTCATGCAGCAAAGGGCGCTCCACGTGAAGATCGGCATCTTCATTAACGTCATCCCAGGGCAGCGCATCTTGAGAATCGTGACGAGAAAGTTGATTCCTGCCAAAGTACTTCCCACCCCGGCGAGCTGGACGATCCATATCCAGTAATCGACTCCTTCATTCGGGCTATATTCGATGCTTGAAAGCGGCGGATAGGCGAGCCATCCGGTAGCAGAGAAGTGGCCAACTGCAAGAGAAACCATAAGAAGCATCCCCGCAGCGGCAAAAAGCCAGAACCCCACGGCATTTAAAAAGGGGTATGCGACATCCCTCGCTCCGATCTGGAGAGGGACGATGCAATTCATGAGACCAAACACAATTCCCATCCCAACAAAGAAAATCATCGTTGTTCCATGGGCGGAAAAGATCTCCTGGTAATGCCCTGCAGTTAAATACCCGTAGGAATCGCCATAAGAAAAAGCTTGCTGAAGGCGCATCAACATAGCATCGGAAAATCCTCTGAGTAGAAGAACAAGCGCGACGATGAAATACATGATGCCGATCCGCTTGTGATCGACCGTAGTAATGTACTCGTCCCAAAGCCACTTCCATTTTTTATGGTACGTGATGAGGGCTCCGATTGCAATCCCTCCCAGGACCATCCCAACAACGGCCGCCTCCTGGACTAAATCGTGATTGAAAGATTCTAACTTCAGCCTACCAAATAGAAAACTCATATTCACATCTTGTATTTCATCAGGATTTCATCAAAAACTGCAGGCATCGCTTGGTATACCTGCACTGGATGGTTGGAGCTCGGTTTAGCGAGCTCTTCGTAATTGATCCAAGAGGATTCCTTTGCTTGCGAGACCCAATCTTGAAATTCTTCTTCAGTTGATGCCTTAGCGACGAACGACATCCCTGCAAACCCTTCACCGCTCAAATTGGCCGAGCAGCCTCGATACTCCCCTGCTTCATCTGCAATCAAATGGAGAAGTGTCTTCATCCCGGGCATTGCATAAATTTGTCCTCCCAAATGGGGAATCCAAAATGAATTCATCGGAGCATCGGCCGTGATCTCAAAACGGATTGGGGTCTCTTTGGGGAATTGTAAAAAATTGACCGAAGCGATCTGCTCATCAGGGTAGATAAAGAGCCATTTCCACTGGAGAGCGACGACCTGGATCGTCATATGCTTCTTGCCGCCCGGAATCGGTTTGTACGGATCGAGCTGATCTGTCTTGAAATAGGTCAACACGGCGATCGCCAAAGTCAAAACTGTGGGGACTCCCCACCAAAAATATTCTGCCGTTTTGTTGTCGACGAGATCGGGATCGTAGGCACCCCTTTTTTCTCTCTCGGCGCTATATTTCCAAGAGAAAATGTAGGTAAATAAATAGACAGGAATGATGATCAGAAGCATGACCGCTTGCAAGATCAATAGGAGATTTCTTTGCTCTCTCGCGATATATCCTTTCGGAACCAATATAGCGATGTGGTCTAGGAATGTGATGAGCTCATAAGGCTGCATGAAAAGGACGAAGAGGAGGAAAATCCCAGAAAAGAGGAGAAGGAAGAAAAGAGACTTTTTACTCATCAGCTTAAATCCAGTCTTTTTTTCAAAAAATATCTTTTCGCCATTCCAATGTCTAGAATTTTCTGGAATTTCTTGATAAGTCTATTTATGATCCAAGGTCATGATCAAGACATATTACTTGCTGACGAAGCCGGGCATCATTGTAGGAAATCTGATTACGACGGTGGGCGCATTCGCCCTCGCCTCGAGGGGACATTACGATTTCTGGCTCTTTTTGAGTGTGACTTTGGGACTCGCCGGCGTCATCGGCTCCGCCTGCGTCTTTAACAACTACATAGACCGGGAAAGTGATAAGAAAATGGTCCGGACGAAAAATCGGCCCCTCGCCCTTGGACTCATCGCCGAAAAGAAAGCCCTCTTTTTCGCCGTGACAATCGGCATTTTGGGATTTTTGATTTTGGGCCTGTTCACCAACGTTGTGGCAACTTTAGCCGCAGCACTCGGCTTTTTCATCTACGTGATGATGTACAGCTTCTGGAAACACAAGACCTCCCATGCGACGATTATAGGAAGTATTTCAGGCGCTTTGCCGCCCGTGATCGGCTACACGGCGGTCAGCCGACAGCTCGACTCGGGGGCCATTCTCCTTTTCCTCATCTTAGTCCTTTGGCAAATGCCCCATTTCTTTTCGATCGCCATGTGGAGGCTCAAAGACTACCAAGCGGCCTCAATTCCGATCCTGCCGGTCAAAAAAGGGATATCGCCGACGAAAGTGCAGATGTTCCTCTACATTGTCGCCTACGTTTTATCGATTATCCCCCTCACCCTCTTGGGCTACACGGGGACAGCTTATTTGATTATTTCGGTGCCGCTGGGGCTAGCTTGGCTGCTGCTTTGCTATCGGGGATTCAAGGCGGCGAGCGACCCGCTCTGGGCGAGACAGATGTTCAGACTTTCGCTGATCATCATCACAGTCTTCTCTTTCATGATCGGCTTCGACTCGCGGGAAGATACCCCGCGTCCGATCACTGTACGGGACGAATTTCCCTGACTTGATACCCTTTCTTCTGCAATTCGGTGAACAGACGGCCGGGGGCAAGAGAGGTACTGTTTTGCATTGAAAGATCGTTGTTTTGCCCTTCATTAGGAAAAAATTCATGGAAATTATCGGCAATGAAATCGATAGTCGAATTCCGTACAAGCCGATCGAACTGCTTTTCTTTCATGTCGCATAAAGCCTTGAGCATTTCACGGTTCTGATCGTTTAACCGATCGTAATAGGCTGCAGTCTGATAGGCAGAGTGGACAAACTCTGCGCAAAATGAGGCTTTGCGGACAGGATTTCCGTCGCTGTCAATTTTCTCAAGTCGAGGATTCTCCATCATAAAATCGACCAGACCTTTCGCGATTTTTTTCTGTCTCTCTTCTTCTTTTAAAATCTTTGGATCCGTCAATGGCCTCACTAACAATCGATAGCGGGAGCAAGTTTGTGAAGGACAAACTTCTTCATCGCTATCGTTCTTTATAAATTTTGATGCAGAGTAGGTAGCAACCTTGGCAAACGTCTCTGAAGTGGGGATATTTTCCGTATCTCCAGGAGAAAGGACGGCGGCCCTCTTATATCGGGCAAGATCTTCTAAAGTACGGACAGAAATGTGAGGCCCTTGCGCCGTCGCATAACTGTGAGCTAACGTCACCTTGTCCTTATCGGCTTCCAAGACTACGGCCGCGTGAGTGTATTTGGCCCCTAAAGCAGTTGTTGAGGGAGAGAGATATTGGGCGCCCGAATAGACCAGATTCTCAATACCTTTGCCTGTATAAAACATCACATCGCCCGGTTTTACATCGCTGAAGTCGCGAGATACTAAATTAGCCATAATTACCAAAAATTTTAATTAATTCAAAATATTATAACATATTTAAATAAATTTGTAACTAATTAAATTTAATAGTTTAATTATTTGATAGTTACGTAATTAATTGAATTACAGCGTGTTAAATAACGCGAATCTTAAACATATCTTTAAAGTGACTTGACCTTTTGTTTAAGATTGTGTAAAAATATTTTTTGTCATTTTAGCAGGAGTTGTATATGAGCAGCCCAATCGAATCCAAAGAAGAGACCCGTTTGGCCCAAAGGGCCTCTTTTGCCCTTAAAAGAGACCTGTTCGAACGC
Source organism: Verrucomicrobiota bacterium (assembly GCA_018239895.1). Taxonomy (GTDB): domain Bacteria; phylum Chlamydiota; class Chlamydiia; order Chlamydiales; family SM23-39; genus SZAS-17. Next base: position 16,769 of record JAFEGL010000033.1, on the reverse strand, counting down.
CGTCTGAGCAGCGAGGATGCCTCCATCCTTAGAGAAGTAGCCCGACCTCAGGAACCATCCGAAAGTTCGCGGTCAAAGACAATTAAATCGGCCCAGGAGATTCTCCTGAAAACGCTATCTCCCAAAAGTACATCGACACCTCTTGCAAGCCGGGCCAACCGGACACCGCCGACTCCATTGAAGGTAAAAACAGCATTTACATTTTCTTATATTGAACTACCATCTCCGTCAAAAAGCTCAAAGACTCCTACGATTCAAAGGAGCTTAAGCCACCTGCCAGATGTGTTTGTCGATTATAACCGCACTTCTATCTCTTCTACATCAAGTGGATCTTTGAGTCCTAGCTTATTGGAAAGCGATCCTGGAAGTTTCCGCTCTTCCGCATCTTCAGAGATCACTGTCGATGAATCTTCGACTCCAAACCTTCCCGAGATTCAACTTCAAGGCGCCCGTTCATCCATTTCTTCCGATAAGATTTCGGTTAGCGACTCGCAATATTTGCCTCCGAAAAGAAGCATCACAAATGCCCTTTTGAGCCCGAGATCCCAGCTTATGGCGAGCCAAAAAAGCCTTCTTGAACAGTGGGAATCAGAACCCTCTTTTTTTCACAAAACCGCACGCCTGGCAATCACCCTTTATTATTTCTTCCCTAAATCAACGGATCAACATTTTTCAGAGGAAGAAAAGAGGTGGATTTTAGCCATTATCAACCAATATATCAGGATGATTCACACGAATACGGGTTCCGTTAAGAGCATAGCAAAAAGGTTTTTAGAAGAATGTTTGGATCATGCGTATTTTGAAGAGATGCTGAAGAAGATCCACCATCCGATGCCTGGCTCTGTTTCTGAAGCCCCCCATCAACTTGTCTTTGAAAAATGGATGAACCACCGAATTTTCAGCTCCGGAGAGGAGTTCAAGAAATTCGTCGACTTTTTGGCGAGAAATAAATTTATATTTTCAGGAATCTTCCAAAAGGAATTTACGGAAAGAGAAAGGCAATGTGTAACTATGCTTTTGCATCTTTTCACTCTTGTACATCAATCAAATTTTTCTAAAGACTCGCTCGGAAAATCTTATTTTTTGGTATCTCGGCGCCATCCTTCCTGCACCGATGGGGATGTGTACGGTCTCATAAAAAAATATGTCGATGATAAAACCAAATACTCTCAAATCTCACCCAAAAGAGGCTCGGCGTTCAATGCCGAATCCTTCGAACGGATCGAAAGGATCCAAGTATCGATTTTCCTCAACTTTCCAAATCTTTTTCAACTGCTTCTCCGATCAGTGGAATACGGCCGATTGAATTCTTTATACGTTAGCCTGGAAGGGTTCTACAATTTTTTACAAGCAATCGATCAACTCATCCGGGATGAGTCGTCGGTTCGAAAAGCAGTCGAAACCATGATGACGCCAGAAACCCTTCAGAAGTTTTTTTTATCCGACAGCTTACAAAAAAACTTAGAGTCGCTTCAAATCTCCCTAAATACTTATACACCTAAAATTCTAATCGATATCCCACCTTGCGGCTTTCTTCCTTGGCTTAAAGAGCTCCGTTCGAAGGCAAGGTCTTTGCCGCCGATCCAGTCAGCCGAAACTCCAAGAGAGAAAATCATCCAGAGGCTCCAAAGAGATTTTGCTATTCCGGAAGAAGAGATAGCCTACGTTTTTTTCTCCAACACTGCCCTGAAAGACATCTTCGATTCGAAAAACGACAGTAAAAACACAGCGGAGGCCAACGCGATTTTGAAAAGCTTATGATACCTTCTTGTAAGCTTTTAGGGCCGCCTTGGCCTCTTTGGCATGATCGAGCATGGGCGCGGGATAATCTGCGCCCTTCCCCGACCATTTGTGGATCTCTTTCGGCTCTAAAGAGGCGAGCTCTGGGATCCACTTGAAGATGTACTCGCAGTCGGGATCGAACTTTTTCTGCTGGTTCCATGGATTGAAGATCCGGAAATAAGGCTGAGCGTCGCAGCCGGTGCTCGCCGACCATTGCCAGTTGCCGTTGTTGACGGCAGGATCGTAATCGATCAGATTTTGGGCGAAATACTTCTCTCCCCAACGCCAGTCAATGTGGAGATCTTTGACCAAAAACGAGGCGACCACCATCCGAACCCGGTTGTGCATATTCCCCGTCTGCTTGAGTTCCCGCATTCCGGCATCGACGATCGGAAACCCGGTCTCGCCATCGCACCAGCGGCGGAAATCCCCCTTGTCATAGCTCCATTCGATTTTGTTATATTTTTCATGGAACGCCCCCTTGAAAACATGGGGATAAAAGAAGGCGATCGCCGTGAAAAAATCGCGCCAGATGAGAGAGCGGATCAGATCATGGTTCTTATGGAAAGCCTCATAAGCCTCTCTGGGAGAGATCGTCGTAAATTTCAAATGGGGCGAAAGATGGGTTGTCGCTTCTTTTAAAAAAGGGAAATCCCGTTCTTTAGCATAATGTGGAAAATTCTTTTTCAAAATCTGAAGAGCGGTTTTTCTGCCCCCATGTAGACAGGGCCCCCTTTTGGGGAGGACTTTTTTATAGATGGTCGAACTCTCCGCAAAAGGGATCGACTTGGTGTAGTAGTTGGTCGCTCTATTCGAGGCGGATTCAGCCACTTTCTCTTTTAGAGCTGCTTTGTAATACGGGGTAAAAACCGAGTAAGGTTTCCCGTCGCTCTTCAAGACTTTTTCAGGCGGATGGAGAAGTGCGTCGTCGAAAGAGTGGAAGGGGATTTCGCTCTTCTTGCAGACAGTCTCGATCTTTTTATCTCTCTGGATACTGAAAGGGGTGTAGTCCCGATTGACGACCACAGCGTCGATTTTTAGTTTCTTTATCGCCTCTTCGACCACATTTTCCGGCTCATCCTTGAAAAGATAAAGCCTCCCCCCTTTCCCCTTCAGCTGCTCTTCTAGATCCTCGAGCGATTCGATCATGAACTGGAGACAGTGGTCGCTTCGGTAGGGATTGGCATCGATCTGTTTGGGCGTAAAAATGAAGCAAGGGATTACCTCATCGGAATTTTTCAGGGCATAGATCAGCCCCGTGTTGTCTTCAAGACGTAAATCTCTTCGGAAAATAAACAGAGTTCTCTTATGCATGGGCTCTATACTTTGAGTGGGCGGGCTGCTTGCACGTGGGGCACCGGTCCAGGGTTAAAAACTTATTGAGATATTCTTGCACAGCGCCAATAAAAGCGCCATGGCTCCAAGTGAGAGGAGAAACCGAAAGAGGTTCTCCCGATGTAGGATGAACTTGCTCCGGCATGACGCCGCTCGGCAAGGCATGTTCGGCCACCCAATTGAAAATCTCGAGAGCTTTATTCAAGTCTTCTTTGTTTTTGGCTCTAGCGATGTAATATTGGGCGAGCCACAGCGTGGTGATGAACCACGGATTATCGTAGTTTTCTACTCTATAATAGGGATCGTTCTCGTAGCGGGCGAGCCCTCCGACGTCGGTTTTCACCCAAAGCTTATCGATCACCTGCTCCATCGTCGAACGGACTTTCTCATCATCGGCCGGATAGGGGCCAAAAGCAAAGATCGCATAGAGACTCGCATCGATGGAAGGGTCGATCTGCCCCGAAGTGTCGATCATCCGGGCGAATCTCTTTTGATCGGGCATGTAGAGCCGCTCATCCATCCCCTTCCGGATTGCGAGAGCCCCTTCCCGATACTCTTTAGCCTCCTCGGTATCGCCAAAAGCCTCGGCAAAATTCGCCGCTGACATGAGTCCGCCGTAGACGGCCGCGCAGGTGAAAGTTAAAACACCCTGCCGCTCTTCCCATAAATCGTAGCTCGGCAGAGGAAGTCCCGTCTTCAAATCTCGATACTCCATCATGAAATCGGCCGCCCTCCGGATGAGAGGCTTGTAGAGGAGGCGGATCAGCTCGATGTCTTTCACTTTCTCATAGTGCTTCCACAGCGACCAGAGGACGAGGGCTGTCTCATCCTCCTGGATCGGAAGCTGGGATTTATTTCCCCGAATCCAAGGATGCCAAGAGCTGGCGAGTGAGCCGGCAGGTGTATACTTGTGAAGGAAAAAACCCTCTTTTTCAATGATTTTAGAGCATAGAAAGAAAAACTCGCCAGCTGTATCGTGCCCTGCGATCGAAAAAGCATAGGCAATCAAAGAGGCGTCCCGCGGCCACATGTAGCTGTACGTGTCGCGGTTGAATTGGACCACATCCGAGTCGTTTGCAGCGATGATGCTCCCCGTGTTGTTGATCTGCGTCCGGCAGATCAAAAGGCTCCGCCGATAAAGGGCGGCGATCTTTTCTGGCAAAAGGGCGTAGTTGAGTTTCTCCTTATCGACCCAGAGCTTCCAATAGGCGGTGGTTCTGCGCAAGATCTCTTCGGGCCCCTTCCTCATGACGATCTCGTTCAGAGCCTTAACCTCTTCCCAATTTCTCCCCGCGGCAATCCAGTAAAAACAAGCGTCCTTTTCTCTCCCCTTCAACCTCATCGGTATCTCTGCCACCGAGTCGACGCTTCCCTGCGCAATCGGGTTGCCGCTCAAAACCCCATCTTCGGCGTCTCTCCAGGTCCCCTCAGATCCTTCAATCTCTTTATTCCCCGCCGCATAGCGGTCGATCCCATACTTCTTGTTGGCGAAGATGTTGATCAGAAAATACCTCTCCCCTTTGTAATGGAGGAGCGAACGGACTTCGGGCCGGTAAGCCGCTGTATCGCCGATCTCATGGCCGTAGATATGGAAATCCTGCCCGAAAAATAGGCGGATATCCCGTTCGTCCCCAGAGAGGTTCTCCACCTCGATCTTTTTTAAGTAGATGTTCTCAATGAAATCGACGACGTCATGAACCGTAATTTTTAGCTGCAGTTCAGCCTGTTCAAACCGGACATCGGTGACCAGAGTATCTCCGAGATAATTTCTCGAGACGTTCCACCCATCGGGGATCCAGCTAAAATTCCCATCGACCCAGACTCCAAATCGGAACGGCTCCCCCTTCGTGTGGCTCTCTTGGCCTACGTGAGGGAAATAAAACTCGCGTAATATGCCGCCCTTGTCGAAAGAAACCAGAAGATTTCCGTTTCCAACCGGGATATCTCTAGGCATTTAAATCTCCCTGCCGAGTCGGGCCGCCTCATCGATCGCCTCTTGCAGCCTCTGATTCCTCAGCTCTTCTCCCATGTCCATCGGCTGGCCGATCACGAAAGAAATGTCTTCTATCCCGATGAAGTTGAAAATCCCCTTGAGATACGGCGTCTGAAAATCGAAACTCGGATCCTCAACATATTGACCGCCGCGGCTTGTCGCGACGACCATCTTCCGCCCCTTCACCAACCCCTCGGTCTTTCCCCCCTTCAAATAGCGGAACAGATACTGGGGCTGCACGATCAGATCGATGTAATGCTTCAACATGTAAGGGATATGGAAGTTCCACATCGGAGCGCTGATCAGGTACATATCGGACGACTTGAACCGCTCGACATGTTGGATGATTTCGGTCCAAGACTCCTTCATCTCGCCGAAAAGGTGCTTCCCATCCATCAAAAGATACTTCCCATCGACCCGCCTTGAACTCAGAGAAGGGAGGGGCTCCCGGGTCAAATCGAGTTCATCGAAAACCCAATCAGGGTGGCTCTCCTGAAAAGCCCTGAGAAAAGACTCCGCAATCCGAAGCGTCCTCGAATCCTCGCCCCGCGGGCAGGCAGAGATGTGAAATAGCTTTTTCATCATATTGAAACCTATATGGCAGGTTTCAATATTTGAAAAGTAAGAAAAGGACGTGTCCCTTCTATCTGGGGTGCGGGGCTCCGCCCCGCACCCCAGATAGAAAATTATAGAGGGGCGCGTCAGCCTTTTGCGGCTGACGCGCCCCCGACGGGTTTATTCTGTAAGAATCGGGGTAGCGGGATTCGAACCCACGACCTCTTCGTCCCGAACGAAGCGCGCTAGCCAAGCTGCGCTACACCCCGAAAAACAGCACGGAACTTTATCAATCTTTAATCATCTTGTCAATTAAAGCCTGACGATTTACGTTCCTAAATAGATGACAGAAGAAGAAAAAAGGCTCGACGACGACCGGCTCAAGAAAGCCTCTTGGCACAAGTGGGGACCCTACTTGAGCGAGAGGCAGTGGGGCACCGTGCGCGAAGATTATAGCGCAGATGGCGAAGCCTGGTCCTATTTCACCCACGACCAGGCGAGATCGCGCGCCTACCGCTGGGGAGAAGATGGCATCGCCGGCATCTCCGACAACTACCAGCAGCTCTGTTTCGCCCTCGCCCTTTGGAACGGCCAAGACCCGATCTTGAAAGAGCGGCTCTTCGGCCTGACTGGAAAAGAGGGGAACCACGGCGAAGATGTCAAAGAGTACAACTTTTACATCGACAATCTCCCCAGCCACGCCTACATGAAGACCCTCTACAAATACCCGCAGAGAGCCTACCCTTACGAAGAGCTGGTGAAAGTCAACGGAGAGAGGAGCCGCTTAGACCCTGAATATGAACTCCTCGATACTGGAATTTTCCAAGACAACCGCTACTTCGACGTCTTTGTCGAATACGCCAAAGCTTCCCCCGAAGATCTGGCCATCAAAATTTCAATCGCCAACAGAGGACCCGACCCGGCCGATCTCCACCTGCTGCCGACTCTTTGGTTTAGAAACACCTGGTCTTGGGATAAAGAGAGTCCTAAACCGGCGCTCTCTTTAGAAAATCCTTCCACCATCAAAGCTCAACATTTCGATCTCGGAACCTACTGGCTCTACATTGAAAAACCGACCCAAATCCTTTTTACAGAAAACGAGACGAACCAGGAAAAACTCTTCAATACCCCGAACGATTCGATCTACGTCAAAGACTCATTCCACGACTACGTGATCCAAGATCGGCAAGAGGCAGTCAATTTCCATTCGGGAACGAAGGCGGCGCCCCACTACAAACTCCATATTGGCGCTGGCCAAACGGCCGTCATCAAATTGCGCCTCGCCTCTACGCAAAACAAATCCCCTTTCACCGACTTCGATACGCTCTTCTCTAAAAGAATAGGAGAAGCCGACGCATTTTATAAAAGAGTCACCCCATTTCCGATCTCCGACGACATGCGGAGCGTCCAAAGACAAGCCTTTGCGGGCCTTTTGTGGAATAAGCAGACCTACCACTACGTCGTTAGCGAGTGGCTCGATGGAGACCCTTCCGAACCGCCGCCGCCTGAAAACCGGAAAAAAGGGCGGAATGCAGAATGGAGACACCTCTACGCCTCCGACGTCTTTTCAATGCCCGACAAGTGGGAATATCCCTGGTTTGCCGCGTGGGATCTCGCCTTCCACACCGTCACCCTCGCCTTGATCGATCCAGAATTTTCCAAAAGGCAGCTTCTCCTCCTCACCCGCGAGTGGTACATGCGGCTCGACGGACAGCTCCCCGCCTACGAATGGGATTTCAGCGACGTCAATCCCCCCGTCCACGCTTGGGCCGCTCTCCGCATTTACGAGATCGAGTGGGCCAAATATGGGAAAAAGGATCGGGATTTTCTCGAGCGGATGTTCCAAAAACTCACCCTCAATTTCACCTGGTGGGTCAACCGAAAAGATGACAACGGGCGCAATATTTTCGAAGGGGGCTTTCTTGGCCTCGACAACATCTCCGCCTTCAATCGGAGCACAGGTCCTATTCCAGGAGCCATCCTCGAACAGGCCGACGGAACCGGCTGGATGGCGATGTACTGTCTTAACCTACTCCAGATCGCCCTTGAGCTCGCCATCGACGACCCCGTCTACGAAGATATGGCGACCAAATACTTTGAACACTTCATCGCGATCGCCGACGCCATCAACAATATCGGCGGACAAACCGACGGCCTCTGGAATGGAGAGAGCGGCATCTACAACGGCCTCCTTACTCTCCCCGATGGGAAACAGATCCGGATGACGGCCGACACCCTCGTCGGCATAGTCCCGATCTACGCCGTCGCTGCCAGCGATCCGAAAAAAGGGCACAAATTCCCCGATTACCGGAGACGCTTCGACTGGTTTATCAAGCACCGCCCCGAGTTGGTTGAGAGGATCGTCGACGTAGAAAAACTGCAGATAGATGGAAAAGTTCTTCTTTCGATCGCAAGCCCCTTCAAAGTACGCAAAATGCTCGAGAAGCTTCTCGATGAACAGCAGTTTTTGAGCCCCTTTGGAATCCGCTCCGTATCAAAACAGCTTGCTGAACACCCGATCTCTTTAGAAATCGGCGGCAAAAAGTTCTGCCTCAACTACGAGCCGGCCGAATCGACCACCCCCCTTTTCGGCGGCAACTCCAACTGGCGCGGCCCCATCTGGTTTCCCCTCAACTTTCTCCTCATCGAATCGCTCCAGAGATTCCATTTTTATCTCGGCGACGATTTCAAAGTTGAATGCCCCGCAAAATCGGGCCGGGAGCTCACTCTCTGGGAAGCCTCTATCGAGCTTTCCCAACGGCTCGTCAACATCTTCCTCAAAGACAAATCGGGCCGCCGCCCCGTCTACGGCGGCATCGACAAATTCCAATCGGATCCCAACTGGAAAAACTACATCCTCTTCCACGAGTATTTCCACGGCGATAACGGCGCGGGACTCGGCGCCAGCAACCAAACCGGCTGGACAGGACTCACGGCGTTTCTCATCCACCTTCTCGGCGAACACAAATCGTCAGCCACAGAAGAGCGCCAATCCGGCAATCTGTGAAATTGAGAAAGGAGCTTTTAAACAGAATCTTTTCGTTTCTTGAAATAAGCTATTATTCTCTTTCAATTTTCGAAGGAAATAAGGGGCGATTCTCTACTTCTGCGGGCCTCATTTCGATCTGTGCAGGGTCCTTCTATTCCTTTTAAACCGATTTTGATGTTAATATTTAAACTCTCTCAAACAAGCAGGTAAGGTATGCACTCTGTCGCCTACAATCCCCACAGCAGCACATATCCAGATCCGACCACCGAAATGCACCCCTTATACCACGTCCAGGTCAGATCCAGATCCGATTCGGAGGATTCCATGGAAACAGCAATCCGACTTATAGGAACCATGATGAATAAGCCGGGACAGCCCGAAGACCGATGCTATACCTGCATCAAATATGGCTGCTCACCCTGCGCCCGATGGACCTATGTCATAGCGGCAATCATAGCTGGTGGGGTGGGGGGCTACCTCCTAGCCGCTTCAAATCCGTAAAAAACTTAATTAAGCTTTAAATTAACTAAGTTTTTTGATATAATAAAGTTATCATTCCTGAGTGTTAATAGATGTCAATTAGAGGCATAGAAGGGTTTTACCCTAGAAAATCTGCAAGGCCTGAAGGGACTCCCCTCTCCAACTCCCAACTCAAAACAGTCGAAGCGGCCCGCTCCCTCGCAAGTCCCTCACCATCAACAAGCCCCTTAGAGTCCAATCGAATCGCCCCCGTAGATGCAGCTCGGCTCAAATCGGCCCGTATATGGTCTAACATCAAGCTGATCGCCCAGATAACCCTCTTGATCTCCCTTGCCGCTATGCTCGGCTGCATCTGCCTAGCCGCCTTTGTATTTGCCCCTTACATCGCAATTCCCATATCTATTGGCCTCATCGCCCTCTACGTCTCTAAAATGGCCCATGAGAAAGAAATGGAGTACCGAGCCCCTCCCCCTATCGATGACGCTTTAAGAGTCGAAGGGAATCTCCGCGCCCGCGAGAGGCTTGCCCAAATCAAAAGAAATTCCTTACCTCAAGATTTCTCTACGATCGACTATTCCCTCGAATAAAATTATCATTATTTCATTACCTTTTATTGATTTGATTTTTAACTCAAATTAAGCTGTAATATAAGAAAATTAAAGCGTATTTATGGCAAAAAGTTATATCTTCAGTAAAAGATACATAAATAATTTATTCAAGGACTCCAGCGCCCGCTCGCTCGCTTCCCGCCTCAAAAGAAAGGTGACGAAGCTTCCGCCCCGGGTCCCAGGAGGCTCCTCTATCGCCGATATCGCCCTGACGAAGCGGTTCCGACTGACTCCGCTGAACGAAGCAGAACGGGAACTTTTAGCCGATCCCCAAACGCTCGATTTAAAAGAATCGTATCAAAAAAATATTGAAAACTTCATCGGGACTGTCAAAGTGCCTGTCGGCCTAGCCGGCCCTCTCCGAGTCAACGGCCTTCACGCCCAGGGCGACTATTATGTACCCCTCGCAACATCGGAAGCCGCTCTTGTCGCATCCTATCACCGAGGTTCCCTTTTGATCAGCGAAGCGGGCGGCTGCTCGAGCATTCTCCTCTCCGAAGGGGTCAGCCGAGCTCCCGGTTTCATCTTCAACAATCTCTCCGAAGTGGGGCTCTTTGTAAAATGGTGCGTCGAGAATCTCGAGACGTTCAAAGAAGAGGCGCACAAGACGACGAACCACGGCCGGATGCAGGACATGAAGGTCAACGTCGATGGAAACCACGTTTATTTGATCTTCGAATACAAAACGGGCGACGCTTCGGGCCAAAACATGGTCACTTTCGCGACAGAAGCTGTCGTCACCTACATTGTAGCCAACGCTCCCATCAAACCGGTCCACTACTTCATCGAGGCCAATCTTTCAGGCGACAAAAAAGCCTCGACCCAATCATTCCATTCAGTCCGCGGAAAAAAGGTGACGGCTGAAGTCGTCCTTCCAAAAGAACTCGTGGAAAAATACCTCCACACGACGCCAGAGCTTATGGTCAAATATTGGAGCATCTCAGCGATCGGCGGCGTATTGAGCGGATGTATCGGGACACAAGGCCACTATGCGAACGGCCTCGCCGCTCTCTATCTAGCCTGCGGACAAGACGTGGCGTGCGTCGCCGAATCGGCGATCGGAATTACCCGCCTCGAGCTGACAACGGAAGGCCACTTATACGCATGCGTGACTTTACCCAACATCATGGTCGGCACTGTCGGCGGCGGAACAAAACTCCCCTCGCAGCAAGCCTGCTTGAAGATTTTGGGTTTTAGCGGTTCCGGCCACGCCGCCGCGTTCGCCGAAGTTTGCGCAGGGCTCATCTTAGCGGGAGAACTCTCGATCCAGGGAGCGATCTGCGCCCACCATTTTTCGAGAGCGCACCAAAAGCTAGCCCGCCCCACCCACGGGAACGAGGGAGTCTAAAAGTCCCTTCTTATCGAGCTTGGCAATCCAAAGCTCGTGATCTTGCCTCCCGTACGAGACCCAGATGTATTTTTCATCTTCGATGAAGCCGCAAGGAAACACCACCCGGACCGATCCCCAATATCTGTTGTGAACTGGACCTCGGTAAAACATCCTCCCGACGATCGGCCTCGGGCTGATCCGAAGGATCTCAAAAGGGGGTTCCATTGAAAATGTGTAGACGCCCATAAAATAATGGGGCATCGCCTTCCCATCGGAATGGAGCGTCCCGATCTTGATCGATGAATGAAAAAACGAGAGGTACTCCCCTTCGACCGGCAGGGCTGGCGATCCGCCGCGGGGAACGCCCCATTCCCAATCGATTTTAGTAGGAGTTTTCTCCACAGTAAAACACTCTCCCGTCCCGAAAACTGGACAGAAGATCTCGTGGGGAACTTGACTGAAGGCCAAAAGCAAATTTCCCTTGTAGTCAAACGGAGTCCAATTTTTTTCCCGGATCTCTCTGCTTTCGTGAGGATATTGGGATAAACATTCGATGTCGCTCAAGAAGAACTTCCCATTCAGCAGATTCAATTCCGAAATGTAGACTCTAAATCCCCCTTTGCTCAGCTTCGGCTCCGTATTATCGCTGTAGACGAAATAGCGCTTTTCCCCCACCTGGACTATCCTCCCATCCTCAGCGCGGGACGGGACGGGATCGCCAGGCTCTCGGGTATTCAACACCTGCACCGGCCCATCGGGATCAAAATTCTCATGAAGCCAAACGATCCCTAAATAGGAGGTGTAGGAATCTTTCGGGTTCGGGATGAACCGGAAGCTCATCAAAAGCCTCCCGTCCCATCGAAAAATTGACGGGTTGAACGCATCGGGATACCCCGGGATCTCGATCTTTTTGATTTCCAAGATAAAATCTTGAGGGTTTTCCTCTAAATCGAGGAGAGCGAAGAGGGGACGTAAAAAAAGGGAGAATAGGAAAATGAATCTCATCATTTGTTCTTGACCGGAGTTAAGCTTTCGAAGAGTTTTTCTTTTGAGAGTTTTGCGACCCAGACCTCATGGTCCTGTCTGCCGTAGACGAGCCAAATCAGCGGGCCGTCAGCGATGAACCCCATCGGGAATATGACTTGGAGCGGTTTCCACGTTTTGTGGGGGACGCCCCGATAGAATCGATCGGCAAAAATCGGCTCCGAGCTGATCTTCTGGATTTCAAAGGGAAATGAACCTGAGAAAATGTAGGCTCCCATGAAAAAATGCTGCACTCTCCTCCCGCCTGAATGGACGCTTGCCACTGAACAAGAAGAGTGGAAAAAGGAGAGATAGTTCCCGTCGACAAGCAGCGCCGGAGTCCCCCCTCTGAGTTCGCCCCAATCCCAGCGAATATCGCCCCTCGTCGAAGCGGCGATGCTCCAGTTCTCGGAATCCATGATTTTATGAGGGATCAGGGTGTATCCAAAATAGGCTTTTCCCTGATAATCGAAGGGGACCCAATTCTTTTCCGAGCGCCAATCTTTGATCCCTTCAAAATCGGCGATCACCTCTGAATCGAGAGCATAAAACTCCCCATCATCATAAAAAACCTCAGCCCAAACCATACGCCGCACCTCTCGGTTCGAAATCCCCTGCAGCACATTGTTGAATGTGACAAAAAGGCGCTCGCCGATCGTGAACAGTCGCGGATCTTGTCTTTTCATCCGGCAGTTCTCATCAAAGAACGGCATCTGCAATAATTGAACCTCTCCTATCGGATTAAACTCCTCATCCAGCCAGATCAATCCAGTCTGATGGGCCGTCTTCGTCTCATAGTTATAAATCCGGAAGGACAAAAGGAGGGAACCGCCCCATCGGACGATCGAGGGGTTGAACGCATCGGGGTATCCAGGAATCACAATCTGCTTTGTCTCGAGAACAATCCCCTGATCCATCTCATCGAAGTCGACAACCCTTGTTCCATATGCATCGACAAAAGTTTCGACAATTTCTTCTTCCGGTTCATCAAAAAGTTCATACTCCCCTTCCAACCAAGAGAAAAGAGAAAGGGGCGCGAAGAACAAGAAACACCATTTCCACATTTATAATCTCGTCTGTGCCTTAGGCCAAAACTCGAAGGGGAAAGAATAAAAGAGCTTTTCTAAATCGCAAACAAAGGGGGGCTCTCCCCCCAGCCGCAAGGCCTCGTCAATCGAAGTGGCGAATTGGAAATTCGATCGGCCAGTCCCCAAGTAGTAATCTTGATATTTGAAGAGGTGCTCATTCTCCGTGACCCTCAACATCCGAGCTGGAACGCCGAACGCTTCGGCCAAAATGAGTCCATGGAGCGCCGTCGAGATCACAAACTTGGCATCCAAAATCCTTTCGATCACCTGATCCCATGGATCGGTAGCGTAGACGATGTGAGGCTCTCTTGGGAAAAGGTGGACTTCTGAATAGTGGACGACGACGATGTAGTCGAACGACGGATTCTCTTTCCTCTGAAATTCGGGAAAGAAATGGGGAACGAGCAGAGCGGGATCGCCATAGATTTCTGGAACCGGGATCCCGAAATTGTCCATCAGAAATTTTCGGGTCAAAGGACCCCGAACCGCCCTGACATCTAATCGGCTAAAAGGATAATCTTTAAGATCGAGAAGCCGACCATTCACCCCAGTCCCCCAAATGACATCGTCATCCAAGGCGAAGCTCATCAGCGACCCGATCGCCAGCAACTTCTTTACCTTCACCTGCGGATTTCTCCGATGGACCTTCACGGGGCAATCGACGATCCTTTCAACCAGTTTTAAAGAGAGGTAGTCTCCGAAGTTGACGAACTTTTGCTGTTGCCAGTAGTAAAGAGGCAATCCCTCGTATTGGATTTCAGCAGCCTCTGCACTCCAAAGAAAAACACTCGCCAAGGCGAGCATGAACCATTTCTTCATATTCCTGTGCTTTTTTTGAGCTAGGAAGTATAAAGAAATGGCAAATTAAAATTCAAATTTCACGACAGAACGACTATTGCTCAGAAGGGTTTCCCTCTTTAATTTGGCTCAAGGTTCGGTTGACCCATTCGTTGAGCGGGGCGTTTCCTTGGAACTCGAGGGACTTGTTGCAGATTTCGCGAAGAGCAGCTTCTGTCTTTTCATCTAATTGTATGTATCTCATTGCATTTCCTTTCTATTAATATCGAGACATTGTCTCTCATGTAATTTGTAAATGAATTATGAAATTAAATCAAAATTCTTTTTATACCGACGCCCGCCTGGCGAAAAATCCCCCTTGCCTCATTAAAGAAATATTTATATCATATAAACATTTCTTTAACTGAGGTCCAAACATGTCTTCAGGTTCCACTCCAGCGCCGGGATCCGTTGCGATTTCCATTGCATCAACATCTCCATCCCCTGCTCCAAAAAAGAGCTCCTGGTGCGGGAGAAACATCATCTACATCCCCAACTTCTTCGGCGAGCTTGTCGCCGTAGCAGGGGCCATCGACACAGGCGCCTCCGATCAAAATAAGCTCATCGCCATCGCTTTTGCGATTGTCGCCGTCGTCCTCATCTATTCCCACTGGCAGGTTTACAAATACGCCGATGTCGCGAGATTGACCGGTCGGATCGACGCCGACACGGCCGCTGTCCAAAGACAAACGGCTGCCGTCGCCGAGATAGACCACCATCTTCAACTCGAGAGCGGCAACCTAGATCAAACTGTCCAAACTTTGCGCAAACGAATTGAAGAGCTCGAGGGGAATATAAGAGAGCTCAATGAGCAAATCCTCAAAACATCACAAGAGAATCTCAATCTCAAAACCGAGCTCGATTCAATGAAGCAATTGCTAGCCGCTGTCCAAGCGAGAACGGCCGAATTGAAAAGAAACAACGCCGATCTGGGAAAGGCGATCCAGACCGTCTCTGCCCAAATTCCGCAGATGAGACAGCTCAACCAAAATCTCGATCAATCAGGCCAGCAACTCAAAACGAAAATCGAACAAGAGCTGCATGAGCTGAACCAGGAGATTCAAACCAATCAAAAAGTAGCCGAGCAGCTCGCCGATTCGATGAAAAAATATATCGAGAGCCTCCAATCGCAATCGCTCGCCTTAGAAGAGCGGGAAAAGGCTCTTCAACAGGACAACCTAAAACTAGCCCAGGAAGTGAATGAGCTGCGCGCTGTAGATCATTCGATCGACCAGGCAGACGACTCTCTAGCTGCAACAACTTCGAGGCTCGACTCTGATCTCGAAAACTTCAAGCGGCAAAAAGAGGAGTTTCTCAAAGAGAAAGAGGCCTTTTTTGCTGAAATCGAAACGGCAAGGAAATCGCTCCAGGCCGAGACGGCCGATCTCGAGACCCAGCGGAAACAATTGGAAGAGTTGAAGGCGAGCCTCGAAGAGACGATTCGAAACGAACAGGCTATGAATCGAGAGATCGCTGAACAACTGAAATCGCAAGGTACCTGATGTCAGTCGCTCCAGTCAAACGGTGCTCCAAATGTTGCACGTGCAATGCCCCCCTCATCGTAGGGATTGTCGCCACCGCGATCGCCATCGCCGGTCTAGTCGCCGCGATTTTTTTAGGGCAAATCTGGCTTGCAGTCGGCTTTGCTCTCCTAGGCGGCATGTCGATTTATCTAGGGATCCAAGGGTCGGCTAACGACATGGCCCTCAAACAAGCGGCCGATCGGCTTCGCCAGGCCGACCAGGCTTTCCAAAGGCAAATCTCGACCCTGAACAATGACATAAGCACCCTCCAACATCTCTTGGATGAGGCGAACCTCGAGGAGGAGCGGCTCCAAACCGACCTTCAACAATGGAACCGTAGATCCCAAGAACTGACGAGCCAGATTCAGACGTTGGGTTCTCAAAATAGAGCCTTGGAACAAAGCATCGTTTCGTTAAAAGGAGAGTCTGCGGGCTTGCAAAAGGAGATCCAACAGTTTTTGACCCACACTCTCGAATGGGGGAAGACGACAGGGGCGTTTCAGCAAGCCGGAACCGATCTTTCGACCACCCAAACCAAACTGCAGCAGATGATCCAGTCGCTCAATGAAGAGTTTCAAGGGGACATCGGAACCCTTTCCCAGCACCTCCAAGCGGGCAAAGAGGCCTCCCAGGCGATTTTCCAACAGCTGACCGAACAGCAGCAAAAGCAAAAAACGGAGCTATCCGATCTCCAACAGGTCAATCAGGGACTCCATTCCTCAGAGACAGCTTTAGCCGCTGAAAGGGGAAAATTGGAGACCCAAAGCGCCGCATTGCAAAAGAGAGCCGAGCTGTTAGATTCGATCGAAAAAAGGCTTGCTGAGGAGGAGGCAAAGCTAAGTCAACAGAAGCAATCACTCCAGGATCAGCTCGCCAAGATGCACGAAGTGGGGCAGACCATCCACCAGGAGACCGCATCGCTCCATAGCGCTCAAAGCGAACTGCAAGGAGCCGGCTCTCTCTCGAGCCAAGCCATCGGCGCCTTAGGCGACACCTTGCATGCGAGGCAAGAGCAGCTCAAGACGATCGACGCTCTGATCAGACAAAGACTTGCTGAATTAAAAACCCTCAACGCTGAGATCGCTCAGAAAAGAGAGTTAGCAGCAACCAAACTATAAGCTTAGGAAACGGACTGGGGTGCAGGGCGAAGCTCTGCATCATCCACATCATTAGCCGCGCTTCGCGGCGTATCCTGTTCCCTGTTTTAACCCAGAGTACAGGATACG
>JAFEGL010000032.1 GCA_018239895.1 Verrucomicrobiota bacterium | reverse complement strand
AACGCAGCTAATGATATGCATGATGCAGGGCTTCGCCCCGAACTCCAGATAGAATGGACTTTGGGGCTTTGTTCCAAAGTCTTTATAGTCTCTTGGCTTCAGTTTCGAGGCGGCGCCAGAGCTTTTTCATGAACGATTTTTGGTCGGATGTGAGATTGTTCAGGGCGATAAAACAATCGCTGTTTTTGTAAAAGGCCGCCTTGGTCCAATTGGCTGATCCAGTGAGGAGTGTTTTTTCGTCGATCCAGATGAACTTGTGGTGCATGAGCTGCATCCCTTGGCTCATCGAGACTTTTACCCCTTCTTCTTTGAGCTGCTGGATCCCCTTCGCGCTGGCGCCGAGGCCGCTGTGCATGTCGATGACAATCGAGACTTCGACGCCCCGCTTGTGAGCTGCGATCACCTCTTCGATCAGGGCCGGGTGCGTGTAGGTGAAGAGGGCGATTCGGATCGAATGGTGAGCCGCTCGGATTTTTTTTCTGAGATCGTTCAGGGCGTGGCCCCTCGGGTCGGGGAGGAGCCAGATTTCGACATCTTGCCCTCCAACCGTCGATCTCATGTAGCCGGAAGAGTAGGGGGTTTTCTCTTGAAGAAATTTGGCGATCTTGGGGCTCATGAATCCGATGACGAGGTTGTCGTGCATCCGGAGCGAGGCGGTGGTCATGTTGGCCGAGCCAATGAAGACCATCTCTTGATCGAGGACGAGGATTTTTTGGTGCATGAGTCCTGTGTTGGAAACAGGATGGAGATGGGCGTGGGAGAAATACTTTTGGATTTTGTAGGTTCCTTTCGGATCGTAGTAAAGGTTGACGGGCATCCCCTTTCTAGCCCTCTCTCCCACGGCTTTCAAGATCGCCGGATCGGTCAGACCGAACATCACGAGATGGATCGATTCGGTCGACTTCCGGATCGCTTCAAGAAGGGTGAGTCGAAGATCTTTCTGGCACTGGTTTGAGTAAAGGCGCGGCGGTTCGTTGTAGACAGGTAGGTGAGGCGAGAGGGAATCTACAATCAGATAGACGCAAAAGGAACAAATGAGGACAACGCCAACGGGAAG
The DNA here is from genome assembly GCA_018239895.1 of Verrucomicrobiota bacterium. Lineage (GTDB taxonomy): Bacteria > Chlamydiota > Chlamydiia > Chlamydiales > SM23-39 > SZAS-17. Next base: position 30,399 of record JAFEGL010000032.1, on the reverse strand, counting down.
CCACCGATTTTTTTGGGGCTCGGGAGGCGGGGGAGGGTTTTTTCTCTTAAATAAAAAGGACAGCATGACTCGACCTTGTCTGCAAAGCAGAAGATGACTTGCTGTCCTTTATAAAGGAAATTAAGGTTTTTTTCCTTGTTTGCGCATCTTGCGGAGAACGGAGCTAACTCCTCTCTTGTCGATGGTGCGCAGGGCGGAAACGGAGAGGCGCAAGGTGACGTACCGATTTTCTTCGGCTACCCAAACGCGCTTCGTTTTTAAATTGGGGAGGAAGCGGCGGTTCGTGATCCCTGTGACTTTAAGACCGATCCCTTTTTTCTTTTTCGCGATCCCGCGGAGAGAATAGCTGCGGCCGAAGGATGGCTTCTTTCCTGTGACTGAACATACTTTTGGCATAAAAAATCCCTATCAAATAGTAACTGAGAATGATAACACTCGGTTGAAAATCCTACAAGTCCATTTATTGAGGCGGCTCTCAAATTTCCCCGCCCCTTTCATTTCAAATTTTTTATTTATTTTTTGATCTCATAGCCGATCTGGAAGGAGTCCCCCTGCTTGCGCCCTGTCAGCTGCAAGTCGCTGTGGGCGGGGATCTTCCCTTCGAGGATCGCGCTGGCGAAGAGGTTGACGACTTCGCTCTGGATGAGCCTTTTTAAGGGGCGGGCCCCATAAATGGGGTCGTAGCCCTCTGACGCAAGATGTTCAACAACCTGCGGGGTCCAGTGGAGGCTGACGTGCCGCTCGGCAAGCCGCTGGGCAACTCTCTTCAATTGGATCGAGACGATCTTTTCCATATCCTTCAGTTGGAGGGGGAGGAAGGGGAGGATCTCATCGAGGCGGTTGAGGAACTCGGGTCGGAAAGTATTTTTTAATAGCGGGTCTACGGTCGCTAAAAGTTCTTCTTTACTGACCTCTTTTCCTTTCTCCATTTTTTTGAGGAGGAGGTCGGAGCCCAGGTTGGAGGTCATGATGAAGAGGGCGTTTTTGCAGTTTACCTTTCTCCCTTTGCTGTCGGTGAGGCGCCCTTCGTCGAAGATCTGGAGGAGGACGTTGAAGACGTCGTGGTGGGCTTTTTCAAGTTCGTCGAAGAGGACGACCGAGTAGGGACGGCGTCTCAGCGCCTCCGTCAGTTGTCCACCTTCTTCGTAGCCGACGTATCCAGGAGGGGAGCCGACAAGCCGCGAGACAGTGTGCTTTTCCATGTACTCAGACATGTCGAGCCGGATGATGGCATCCTCTTTATCGAAGAGCTGCTCAGCGAGCGCCTTGACGAGTTCAGTTTTTCCAACGCCAGTGGGGCCGATGAAGAGGAAAACTCCCATGGGCCTCTGCGGATCGCTGAGACCTGCGCGCGATCTTCGGATTGCCTCCGAGACGGCTTTCACGGCGAGGGGTTGGCCGACAACTCTCTCTTCTAGATGTTTTTCTAGCTGAAGAATTTTTTGGGTCTCTTTTTCAAGCATCCGGTCAAGGGGGATGCCGGTCCATTTCGAGATGATTTGCGCGACGAGATGCTCATCGACCTCCTCTTGAAGCAGCCTCCCTTTGAGCTCGTGGAGTCCCTGCTGCAGATCTTCCAGCTCTTTTTTCACAGCGGGCAATGTGCTGTAGCGGATCTCAGCTACTTTGTTGTAGTCCGATTTGCGCTCGGCCTCTTCTTCTTGGAACCGGAGTTTTTCTAAAGCATCCTTTTTCTCTTTGAGATTTTGGATCAGCTGCTTTTCCTGTTTCCACTTTGTCCGTAAAGTGCCGAGCTCTTCTTTGAGTTGGGCGATTTTTTTCTCATCTTCGGCGTCGGTCTGCCCCTCTTTTTTCATCATCTCTTGCTTGACGATGAGTTTAGAGAGCTCTCTCTCTTTCATATCGATCGGCAACGGCAGGCTGCCGATTTGCATCCGGATCAAACTGGCCGCTTCGTCAATCAAATCGATCGCTTTGTCGGGGAGCCGCCGGTCGGTCAAATAGCGGGCGGAGAGGTGGACAGCTGCATGGAGCGCCCCTTCCGTAATCCGAACGCCGTGGTAAATCTCATACCGCTCTTTCAAACCGCGCAAAATCGCCACAGCATCGTCCAAGCTCGGCTCGGCGATTGTGACGGGTTGGAATCTTCTTTCCAAAGCGGCGTCTTTTTCGATGTATTTTTGGTACTCATTCAGCGTCGTGGCTCCGATGCAGTGGAGCGTTCCTCGCGCAAGGGCCGGTTTTAATAAGTTGGCGGCATCCATTGAGCCTTCCGACGCCCCGGCGCCGACGAGCGTGTGGACCTCGTCGATGAAGAGGATGATGTTCCCTTGGCTTTTTTCGACCTCGGTCAAAATGCTTTTGAGCCGCTCTTCGAACTCTCCTCGGAACTTTGTCCCAGCAATCAGACTTCCCATGTCGAGAGCCATGAGCTCTTTTTTCTTAAGCGAATCGGGGACGTCGCCCATGATGATCCGGTGGGCGAGCCCTTCGGCGATCGCCGTCTTGCCGACGCCCGGCTCGCCGATGAGCATCGGGTTGTTCTTCGTTCTTCTCGAAAGAACCTGGATGGTTCGGCGGATCTCCTCATCTCTTCCGATCACCGGATCGAGTTTCCCCTGTTTTGCCAGCGCCGTGAGGTTTTTGCAGTATTTTTCGAGGGCTTTTAGATTCGATTCGGCGCTGGGGGAGTCCATGTGTCTCTCTCCGCGCATCTTTTTGATTTCGGCCTCGATCTGCTCTCCGCTTTTCTTCGAGATTTTTTTCCAGGCGGCGAACGGCTCGATCGGGTTGTTCCAGTAGGCGAGGAAGATATGGTCGCTGCTGATGTAGGAATCGTTCCAAGATTTTGCAATTTTCTCGGCGCTTTGGATTTTGTGCTGCAGCCCGATGGCCACCTGCGGCGCTTTCGACTCTTCCCCTGAATAAGAGGGGAGATGGCCAAGCGCCGTTTCGACTTCATTTAAAAGGAGCGAAGGGTCGACAGCTGCGCTGGCGCAGATCGTTGCAAAGTAGCCTTGCGGGTCGAGGAGGAGGGAGCGGAGAAGATGGTTCTCTGTGACTTCGACATGGTTTCTGCTTTGGGCAGACTGAAACGCTTCTTCAATAGCGGCGGTAACGGCTTCTGTGAATTGCGGCGCCATAAGACACTCCTAATAAAATTAAGGGATGGTTTTTAATTCACCAGAATTATAGCAGAAGTCAAATTATTTAGGAGGTCTGGTCGACGTGGCGGGCGCGGATTGAGGAGCCGGTCACGCTGTTTGTGAGCTTGTAGGGATAGTTGGAGTCCCCGCTTTGGGTGACGAGGATGTCGACTGGGGTGATCCACCCTTGAGAGATGGGTGTGTCTTGGGGATGGACATTCCAAAGGCTATTGTCGCTGAGACGGATGTATTTTCCGTTCTGGAGGTTTTCCTGCAGAGTGGCGTGCTTGCCGGAGATGGCCCCTTCTAAAGGCTGGGACCGCTTTTCATAGTGGTTGTCGATCCAACGCTGCAGGGCGGCTTTCTCTTTGTCGCTCAGTTTATAGACGCCGGTCTGCTTTCTCTCTTGCTTGGTCATGTCGTAGTCGAGCGTTTCGGTAGCGAGGAGGCTCAAAGGGAGAAGGGCAAGAAGAAGGAGGCGCATAATCAAACCTAAATAGCTGTTTTACTCCATGATAATTCAACGAAACGGGGTCTGGCAAGAGGAATTCAGTTAGGTTCTGGGCAGATCCGGAGTAGTCCTTGCCTCAGCTCTTTGAGCGCTCTCGGTTTGTGGTCTTTTGCGTGGACGAGCTTTTCGGCGGCGCGGAGGTAGCCCCACGCCTTGATGTAGTTGTGCCGCTCTGCGAAGATAGCTGAGAGGTAGTAATTAGCAGATGGGTCTTCAGGGCACAGGCGGATGTAGCGTTCCAAGATGGGAAGGGCCTCTTTGTATCGTCCGAGCTGGAGCCAGGTGATCGCTAAGTGGAAGTAGCCTTGTCTGAACTTCGGGTACTTGGCCAAAACCGCCTCGATCCGCTTTTGCTTCTTCAAAATGGAAGCCCTCGACTCGTCGACTTCCGAGTAAATGGCTTGGATCCCTTCGACATCGGTGTTCCCTTTCAAATAATCTTCGGCCACCGTGTCTCCCGCAATCATGTGATCGGGGACGACCCCCTTGATCTTTTCGAGGAGTTTGCGCCCCTCTTTTTCTTGGCCGTTGAAGAGGTAGTTGAAGCCCAAAAACATGTTGAGGAGATAGTCGTCGCCGATGAAAAGTTTGGCCCGCTCATACAATTTGACGGCGGTCTTTGAATCTTCTTTGTGCCAGCTGACGGCGGCTTGGTTGATGAATGCGAGCCCCACGACTTCGCGGATCGATCTTTGCTGTAGTTTTCGAGTCTCAAGTCCCAGATAATGTTCCGAGGGGACGTCGATCCCTCGAGCAGTTGTCTCGATGTTGGTGATATCGCCCGTTTTTGGGTCGACGTAGCGGACGTAGATGTGGCCTGGCGGCGTGATCGCCTGCAGCTGCAATTCGAGCCTTTGCGCCAAACAGAGATACAAGATCGACACGCCCAAGCAGACGCCCCTTCTGCTGTCGAGCACGGCGGGGAGCATCGTGTACATGTCGATATCTTTTGCATAGAGCGATTTAGGCGGGAATCTAAACCTCATCTCATTGAAGATGTAGTCGTTGATGGCTCTGACTTTTTCGAGCGGCTCAGCTTGCGGCGTGAGGCGGGCCAAAATCTGCAGGGCCATGAGGTCGATGCTTGCCTCGTAACTTCTGGCTCTCAGTTTAGAATCGGGATCGATCTCCATCTCGGCCAAAAACAGGCCGCGTGCCAAGTCGACCTCTTCCGGCTTCATTTTCAAAACAGCTTTGAGATCCCAAGAGCCGTAGCCTTTGAGTTTCCGATTGCCCAAATGCTTTCCCAATTTGTCGATGACGGCGAGCTGCTCTTCATTCAAGACGGGCGACCCCTCCTGAGAGGAGCGGTTGACGAAGGCGATGATCGGCTGAAGGTCAATGGAGGGGAGGATCAGCTCAGGATCTCCCTGCGATCTTCCGCCGCTCAAGAGGTCCCACGCGTGCTTTAAAGCCTTTCTCCCCTCTGGCGTATTTGGGTAGAGCTCATAGAAGGCGAGGTGCTGGGTAACCGACGTCGGATCGAGGGTCGAATAGATCGAAGATGGAGTTGAGAGGGCATGGACAGAGCCGATCAAAAAAAGCCAACAGAGGAGAATCCGCATACAACTCCACATTTTCCTTATCATAGACGTAGGTCTCTAGCGAGTCAACAGGCGGCGCATTTTCTCTGCAAGCCCTTGATGGCTTACGATCTCTTCCACATACGGTTTGAACCGGTAGGTCCAATTGTTCGGCAATAAAGCGCCCGGGACGTTGATCCTCTCCTCATCGGGGTTTGCCCAAACGAGCTCGGGGAAGAGGGCCAAATACTCCTGCAACAAGTTAATATGAAAATAGGAGGGGGTGTGGTGGGAGTCGCGCAAAATTTCGAAGATTTTCTCCCTCGACAATTCAGGTTGATAGGTCCAACCCTTAAAATGGGAAAAGGCATGGGCCTCGTCGGGGTATCTTTTCCACCAGCCGCTCAAAGTATCTGCATCGTGGGTCGAGACGGTCGTCATGCTGAACGGCTCGTAGTCAGAATAGGGGATATAGGTCTTCTGGTCGTCGTATCTCGTCCATCGGATCACCTTCGTCCCACAGATCCCCAGCTCTTTCAGAATTGGGTAAACTTCGGGCGGAATCGTCCCCAGATCCTCAGCCATCGGCAATAGAGGCGAGGCGTCGATCATCATCTCCAAAAGCTCTTTTCCTTGACCCGCCCAAAGATCCCGATTTTCGGGAACAAAATGCCCTTCGGCCGGTTTGCTTGCTTCCGGGATCGCCCAAATCCGGAAGAAACCGACGACATGGTCGATCCGGTAGATGTGGAAAAGATGGGACGCCGCATCGAGGCGCCGACGCCACCAGGCGAACCCTGTGCGGCGCATCGCATCCCAGTTGAAGAGGGGAAAGCCCCATTTCTGCCCCTCTTTGTTGTAGTAATCGGGAGGAGCTCCCGCCGCAAGGTCGAGGATGAAGAGGTTTTTGTCGGCCCAGACATCGGCGCTATCAGGGCTCAAAAGGATCGGGACATCTCCCTTCAAAAATACATGGCGCGAGGCCGCATATTCTTTCACACGCCCCAGCTGCTGGTAGCAGAAATATTGCAAAAAGGAGTGGAAGTCGATCGATTCTCTTTTCGACTCGATCAAAGCCTCATCATAAGATTGCATTTCAAGAGGCCAATCTCTCCAATTCTTGCCGCCATACTCGTCTTTGTAAGCTTTGAAGAGAGCATAGGGGAGTAGCCACGGATGGCTTTCGACAAAAAGCAAATACGATTTTTCCTGCGAGACCGCTTCAAATGCCTGCTTGAAGTAGCGGTAGAGCCACTCAAGCTTTACATGCTTTAGCTCCCGGATTGCGACGCGCGGCAGCTTGGTAAAGGTTTTTAATTCATCGAGATTCAGAAAGTGAGCTCCGGGCAAGTCAGCCAAACTCAAATAGATCGGGTCGAGGGCGCAAGAGGAGATCGGGTTGTAGGGGCTCGCATCGTCCCCCGTATCCATGAGCGGCAGCAGCTGCAGGCAGTCGAACCCGAGATTTTTGCACCAATCAATTAAGGGAATGAGATCGGAAAATTCTCCGATGCCGCAGCTTTTTTTCGTTCTGAGCGCAGAGAGGGGGAGGGCGATCCCGTGATGGGGTTTTAAGCCGATCCGTTCCCAGTGCTTTTCGGTCTTCAAGGTTTTAAACCAAAAGGTTTAGGCGCCTTTACAGTTGATTCGATGAGGACGGGAGCCACTTGTCCCCCTTCGATCGCTTTGATCCACGCCTCTACCTGTTCCAAGAACGTCCCAAAATAGGAGGCGAGCCGCTCTCCGTTGAGAATCTCAAGCGGCAGCATCAAGTGGAGAACAAGCCTGTTATTCCGGTCCAAATAGCTGATGATGGCCGGGCGGGGGTCGGGAAGAGCATTTGTTTTCAGAGCTTCTTTCAACACATTTTCCCGGAACTTCCCAGGAGGAACTTCGATCGCGAACGAAGCCACCAATAACTTTTCTTGCGCAGCGTCCAATTGGAGTTGGATCTGAACTTTATCGCGGATTTTCAAAGAGCAAGCGTGATGGTGATCGACGTGGAGATCCATCTCCAGATATTGGCCGAGCTGCTGGATCAATTCAGTAAATCGGTCAATCATTCTTCTCTTTCTCCCGTTTTTCCTCTTTCTCCTCTTCCTCTTCGAGCTGGTCTTCCAACTTTTCTAACGCCTCGAGCATAGCTCTCGTCAGCTCCATCACGTGTTGAGGATTTCTGAAATAGCGGGGAGAAACCTGTTTGATCGCATCGCGCATCTGCATGAAAATGATGATTTGCGCGGCCGTTTCGTCAGAGATACCTAAAAGTCGGGCCGTTTGGAGAATTTTATCGGCATTGATGTATCTTTCTGCTAAAAGCTTCACGAAGTGCTTCGAGATGAGTTCGAAATTGAGCCTCGTCGGCAAGACCAAGTTGTAAGAAGCGAATTGGCGCGCCACGAGCCGCATCCTCGACTGGAAGAAGCGGAAGACTCCTAAAATTCCCTGCAAAGATCTCGTATCGTCGAAGAGCCTTTTCAACTCGGGTCTTGGGATCGAAGGGCCTTTCGACTTCAGATCGGCCCCTAGCGAGTGGAGCAAAAACGTAATGGCCGGTTTCAGTTTGTCGTAGGGGAATTTTTCGGTCAGCTCTTCGAAGAGCCTCAGCGGCTCTCTTGCCTGTCCTGTGATATCCCGATAGAGATCGCGCAGCGATGTCGGCGATCCGAGCCCCTCTTTGGAGAACTCCCGCGCCTGGGTCCCCATGTTCCGGCCCGCTTTGATCTCTCTTTCAAACGTCTTGTTGAGCCGCTCTTTGGCGACCTGGGCCGTTTTCTGAATCTCTCCCTCCGACGTCTCGATCAAAAAGTCGAGCGCCTCGTCGGCCAGGGCGTGGTCGGGGTATGTCTCCAGAACTTTCCGGAGCACCTCATCTGGGCTATCTCCCGGTTTGATCCGGGAGCGGAGAATCAAAAGGGTCCGAGACTGGAGCTCGTCGTTTTGCCGCTGGAACTTATCGGCAATCTCGGAGATCTCCTCGACTCGCAAGATCTTGGTCTCTTTGACCTCCGACTTTTCTTCCCCTTTGCGGGCCTGCTGAGCCTTCTGCTCTTCTAACGTCCTGAAGTTGCGCATCATCGCGACCGGGTTGAACGCATTGTCCATCCAGTTTTGCAGATCCGATTCGCTCTCGACCTGTTCCATCAGCTCGTCGCGCGCGATCTGCTGGGCCATCCGGGCCGACTGGACGCTGATGGGGGTTACATTGGGCAAATGGGGTGTGGACATGACAAACCGTTCTTCGCTTTCTTACTAGCAAAGCGCCGTTAACCTGTCAATGAGACGATCTCTGATGTTTTTTGGAGCTGATGGCGAGGATGATCCAGAGGATCAACATAATCACTCCAACCGCAAAAAAGACGGCGGGGAGCGAGAAGAGGCTCCTCGGGACAAATGACCCGACAATGTAGTTTCCTAAAAATCCGATGCAGGAGTTGATGAAGAGCATGATTGCCGAGGCGTTCGACTTATCGGAAGCCTCAGAGAGGGCGGCAGAAGAGGCGTTATTAAACAAGAAAGAATCGCCGATCTGCATGAAAATCTGGGGGAGAAACAGGGCCCAGCCGCTCATCCAGTCTCCAAAGAAGAAGAGCGCCATCAAGATCGAACTTCCAAATTGAACTAAGATTCCCAAAAGCATAGCCATTTGAGCGCCAGCATAGGAGGCGAGCCATCGAGTAAAAATCGAGCCCGAGGCGATCCCTACAGCAGGAACGAAGTAGAACATCCCATATTGGGCCGGAGTCAGCCCGATCAAGTCCATCCCGACGAATGGAGCCTCTTGAGCGAAAATGAAGAGGACCCCAGTTGAAAGTCCCATGAGGCTGGCCCAGAGAACCAGGAAGGGGTTTTTAAATTGCCTTCCATAACCGCAAACGATCCGTTTCAACTTCAGCGCATGGAGGTCTTTTTCTTGGATCGTCTCTGGCAAAAGGAGACTCAAACCGATGATCAGAAGGTTGAACAAAAGGAAAAACCAAAATCCCCCCTTCCAACTCAAGTAATCGTTTAAGAAGCCGGCAATTGAGGTTCCGATCCCCGGCACGATGGCGTAGGCGAACATGCTATTTGACATGATCTTAGTTGCAGCGGCTCCTTGATGCAAATCCCCGATCATCGTGTAGCCAATCTTCAAAGTGACCGCGCAGCCCAGCGCCTGAATCAACCTGCCAAAACACAAAAACAAATACGAATTTGAAGCCAAAATCAGAGCCGTTCCCGCGAAAGCGGTCCATAGTCCGACAAATAAAGCCCTTTTCCTCCCATATCGATTAGCCAAAGGGCCGTATGGCAACCTTCCCAGCGCAGCTCCAGCCAAAAAGAGGGTCATCATCCACTGTGTAGCCGAATCGGAGAGGCCGAATTCCTGCGCGAGTTTGGGATAACCGGGGGTGAAGACTACAGCTCCGAGCGGGAGAAAAGAGAAAAGGATCATCAAGATCACATTGCAAGGAAATCGTAATAGCGGCGACATGAGCCTACCTATTCCACACCGCCTGTTTGTTGACAACAAACTAGAGAATTTTTAGAGTATCCCCCTTTATTTGAGGTTTTTATGCCAAGATCGGTCGATTCTTCCCCCTTTGTTCTCGTCAGTGCGCCTCCCTCGCCGCAAAGCGCGAGGTCGGTCTCCTCCTTTGTCCTCGTCGACGAAAAAGTCCGCCAGGCTTATCAAGGCACCGTCCCCGAGAGCGCCGAAAAAGTCTTCCGCGCCCTTGAGACAGCGATGAAAAACAACCAAGAGATCACCCCGCTTCTCGACGCCGTCGACTTCTCCACTTTTATCCCTTTGCCGCAACCAAAGGGAACCCTGTGGGCCCTCGGTTTTATCCACCAGTATCCCGACGCGATGGAAAAAGCAGGCGACCTAGACGAAGACGAGCTTGCCCGAGCGATCTCGCTCATTCGGTTAGATTCCTTGACCAATGAAGATACTGAGAAAAGAGTTGCGGATGCTTTCTCGGCGCTTATTAAAATTCCCCAGCTTTCCTACCGAAATCTCGAGACAATTTTCGAACATTCCTGTCTTTTCCACCCCGATTTCCTTCGGCAAATCGGAAATCATCCCTTGGCCCAGAAACTCCCATGGCAAACATACTACCAGCAAGGCCCCTCCGCATTCCTCATCGGAGAGTAGCCATTACTATGAAAAAGATTGGTTTTATTGGGGTTCTTTTCTCGGTAGTAGTCATCTCAATTGTGCTTTCCTCTTGTAGTACCCTTGCATCAGACCTTTTGAGTGAAAGAGAAATGTTAAAAGGCCGAGATGGTGGACCTGGAGAAGATGGGGAAAATGGGGGTTGGGGCTTTCTAAAAGGTGGTGATGGCGGTCGCGGAGGAGATGGGGTTAAGAAATAGTGGCACGATATTAGGATGGTCAGAATAAGAAACAGAATATTTTTTATCCTGACCATCCTAATATCCTGCCATTTACTATCGGATCTTTAAGACAGAAATCCTCTTGAAGTCTAAGCTCTTGTCTCAGTTTTAAGGGAGCGAGAAGCTCTAAAATCTAAACATGACGTAAAATATCCGGCTCACGCCTATCGTGATCAAGAAAAGCCCGACAATCTTTCTTATAGTAAAAAAAGAAGTTAGATTCCTGAAGTTAAATAATTGAATGCCACCACAAACGCATAAAGCGCCAACAAAAGCCTTCAAGAAAAAAGCGAAAACCCCTCCCAGAGGGCTTATTAGAAATTCTCTTATATTGTCCATTGTGTCTCCTCAAAGATGAATTAATTTGGAATTTGTTATGAATCAGATTCTTGGCTATAGCATAGAGTACAAATGGTCCAGCAAATGAGTTTAAACGGCTCGAACTCAATGCGATCGCAGGCTTCCATACACTGCATGTACTTACTTTCTGGTGTCGGCCTTGAGAAACTGGGATGATTTGTCTGGAAACTTGCAGCACATATGACTGCTTGGTTTGCAAGACCAGCTAATCCGAAGGCTCCAGCATCCTCCGCTACCTTTTTCACCCTAGAAAAAAAATCTTTGGAGTCCTCTGACAAGACTTCTCGGGAAAAATGTAAGGAGTCCCGCCTTCCAGATATTGAGACATTAAAATCCATATCAAAGAACTTCTCCTCCGCTAATTGATACACCTAAAGCTGATTTCTTCAATCCCTATCCTTGTCATCCCCTTTGACATGCAACTACAAGTAGTTCCGCTTTCCAATATAGTGTACGTCCGTTTTCCGTCTGAACCATCTCGATTTCTCTCTAAACTGTCGAGCAGATATTCTGCATCGCTGCTTATCCCTTCGATACCCATGATCCCACCTTGGTTAAGATTTTTTAAGGAGGGGAGGTTATAAACCATTAAATAATTTACAGAAAGATGGAAAAATTATTTTAATTTCAACTTTCTATTGGTGTTTAGACAGGAATCTCAACGATGAAGAATTCATCCTTGCATTGGGACTGATTTGCCTTTCACGGCGTTGCGACGCTTGAGGAGCGAATGGGTTTGCTGTGTGGCGAGCTGGAGAACTTCCTCTTCGGAGACGGAGGCGAGGCGGCCCTGGTCGACGAGACATTTGCCGTCGACGAAGACCCGGTCGATGTCGGAGCCGCTGGCTGAGTAGATCAGGTTCCAGAGGATCGGCTCCTCGTCGCAGATAGGCATCATGTGGGGCTTCCACAGATTGATCGTCGCGAGGTCGGCTTTTTTGCCTACTTCAAGTGAGCCGATTTCATGAGAGAGGTTTAACGTACGGGCGCCGTCGATCGTCGCCATCCGGAGAACAGTGGCGGCCGGAAGAGCCGAGGCGTCGAGGAGCCGATTCTTTTGGATGAGCGAGGCGAATTTCATCTCTTCGAAAAGATCGAGGCTGTTGTTGGAGATGGGGCCGTCGGTTCCCAAGCCTACGCGGATCTTTTTCGCTTGTAGTTCTCGAATGGGGGCTACGCCGCAGGCGAGTTTCGCGTTGCTGACGGGGCAGTGGGCCACGGCGGTCCCTGTGCTGGCGAGGCAGTCGATCTCGTCGTCGTCGAGCCAAACGCAGTGGGCGATGACGGTGTTCGGCCCCAAAATGCCCCGCTCGTAAAAGAGGCGGATCGGCCGCTTCCCAAAATGTTGGACCACCGCTGCGACCTCTTCTTTTTGCTCGCTGCTGTGAGTATGGATGCCAATCCCATTTGCTTTGGAAAAATCGGCGGCCCACCGGTAGGTTTCCGGCGTGCAGTAAAAGAGGTGCTCCATCCCGAGCCAAACGCGGATCTTTCCACCAGCGCTTCCATGATGGGTGTGGAAGAGTTTTTCGTTGCTCGCGATCGATTCGAAGAAGTGTTTGCCCGGAGCGGTGGCGACGTAGGGGACTAAGTTGGCCCGGATGCCGATCCGCTCGGCCGCTTCGGCGCACCGGTGCATGTACCGGTACATATCCATGACGCAGGTCGTTCCGCCTTTAACTGCTTCGGCGTAGCAGAGAAGCGCCGCAGCATAGGCATCCTCTTCGATCAGAACTTGGTGCTCAAGCTGGTATTCGGGGAGCCAATCCATCAGCTGTTTGTTTTCAGAAAAACCTCTCAAGAGGCTCGAGTGGCTGTGGACGTCGATCAATCCTGGAATTACGGCAAGTTTTCCCTGTCCATTGATGGTTTTATGGCCGTTCGGTTTAAAATCTGACGTTGGCCCCACGTAGGAGATCCGCCCGTTTTCTACGGCGACGGCCCCGTTGAAAATGATCCGATCTTTTGGATCGACTGTAAATATAACAGAATTGATGATGGCGAAATTCATGGGGACTTACATTTGGGAGGTAGATATTACCATTCTCCTCCCATTTTATCCAGATCAGGTCAATTGGACGCGGCCGAGAGGCTGGATCCGGATCTCGGGGACGATCTCCTGATAGGAGACGACCGAGAGTTCGGGGAACTCGCCTTCGATGAGCTTCCGGACGAAGCGGCGGACGTCGATGGCTGTGAGGAGGACAGGGGGCTGGCCGCCTGGCGGGGTCGGCTGGATGGTGTTGCGCATCGAGTGGAGGATGAGCTGCACCGAGTCGGGGTCGAGGGCCAGGTAGGAGCCTGCCGAGGTCTGCTTGATCGCCCCGCGGACCATGTCCTCGATCTCCGGATCGAGCAGATAGACTGAGAGGACCGATTGGCCGAGAGAGTATTTGTAGCTGATGTACCGTTTTAAGGAGGAGCGGACGTACTCGGTGAGGAGAACGGTATCTTTTTCAGTTTGGGCCCACTCGCTGAGAGCCTCGAGGATGGTCCGGAGATCCTTGATCGACACTTGCTCTTGGACAAGGCGGCGGAGGATCTCGGTGAGCTTTTGGAGAGGAACGAGGCGGGTGACCTCCTTGATGAGGTCGGGGAACGATTTCTCCATGAATTCGAGGATGCCGCGCACCTCTTGGATCCCAATAAATTCGCTCGCATATTGGCGATAGAACTTGGAAACGTGGAGGATCATCACTTCGAGGCCTGTCCAGAAACGGATGCCGGCCCGTTGGAGGATCTCTTGGTATTTTTCATCGACCCAAATAGAGGGCATGCCGAGAGAGCCTTTCGAGGTAATGAACGGGATGTTGTAGCGGCGCAAGGTCTCTTCGGTCTCGTTGGTGAGAAGGTGTTTGAGGATGAGCTTGCCCCGGACGATCGGCACCTCGTTGAGGTGGACAGCGTATTCGTTCGCCTCGAGGACGGGTGAGTCTGTCCGGACGTGGACGCCAGGGAATCGGACGCCCAAATCTTGATAGAGGGCGTGGCGCATCTTGGGGATCATCTGGTCGATGAAGTTGGTCCCTTGCTTATCTTTTTTCAGCAGCTGAGAAATTGAGGAGCCCACTTCGAGGACGACAGGGAGGGTGAGGGCGTAGTCTTCCGGAGCGCCTCCAGCGATGGCGTGCCCTTCGACATCGGTCGATACGGAGGAGATGCCTGCAGTGGCTTTTGCCGCGACTTTTTTGGAGCTGATGAAGAAAACGTACCCGATGACTCCGACAAAGGCAGCCAAGATGAGGAAGACCCAGGTGGGGAATCCAGGGATCCAGGCCATGAGGAGGAGAACCCCGCCTGCGATCAAAAGAGCTTTTGGCTGTTTTAAAATTTGCTCTGAAATCTCTTTACCCAAGTGTGCGTCTTTCTTTTCACTTGAGACGCGGGTCGTCACGATACCGGCCGTGATGGCGATCATCAGGGCGGGGATTTGGGAGACCAGACCGTCGCCGATGGAGAGGAGGGTATAGACCCGGGCCGATTGGGCGAGGGTCATTCCGTGCATCATCACCCCGATGATCAAACCGCCGATGATGTTGATGGCGGCGATCACGATACCTGCGATGGCGTCCCCTTTGACGAACTTCATCGCGCCGTCCATGGCTCCGTAGAGCTGGCTCTCTTTCGTGAGGCCGAGGCGCAGCTCGCGGGCTTGCTGCTGGTCGATGAGGCCGGCTCTCATGTCGGCGTCGATCGACATCTGCTTGCCGGGCATCGCATCCAAGGTGAAACGGGCGGCGACCTCGGCCACACGCTCAGCGCCCTTCGTCACGACGATGAACTGGACAATCGTGATGATCAAGAAGATAACGGCCCCGACCACGTAGTTGCCCCCAACGACGAAGTTTCCGAAGGCAAAGATGATATGGCCCGCGTTGGCGTTGAGGAGAATCTGACGGGTTGAGGAGATGTTGACTCCGAGGCGGTACAAAGTCGTGAGGAGAAGCAGCGAGGGGAACATCGAGAGGTGGACCGCTTTTTGGATATAGATCGCGACGAAGAGAAGGCAGACAGAAACCGATAGGTTGATCCCGATCAAGACGTCGATCACAGGAGGGGAGACGGGGAAGATCAACATCATGATAATGGAGATGATCAGTCCCGCCAGAATCAGATCGCTCGATCCAGAGATCGTGTTTAATGCCTTATCGCCCCCGAGAAAGCGGATGAAGTTGTCTATGATTTTTTTCATTTAAACAGCTCCGTATTGATATCGGGATTTTCTTCCAAAGACTCGATCCATTTCAAAATTTCTGCCACGGCTGGGTATGTATCCTCAGGAATATAATCGGAGATTTTCCCTTTCCTGTATAGATCTCTTGCTAAATCTACGTTTCTCATGATCGGTATTTTGTTTTCGACACCAATTTTAATGATCTGATCGGCAATCAGTCCAGTCCCCATGGTGAGGATGATCGGGGCAGGCTCCACTTCGGGATTGTACTTGAGGGCCACCGCAATGTGGATCGGGTTGGTGATGATCATCCGGGCTTTTCTTGCGGCGGGCGGCCCCTCCTGGTAGGCGATTTCTCTAAATATCTCTCTCCGTTTCCCTTTGATCTGCGGATCGCCCTCTGTGTCTTTGTATTCCTGCTTGACCTCAAACTTCTCCATCTTCATCTCTTTGGCGAAGTTCTTCTTCTGGAAGGCCAAGTCGAACATGGCGATGATGAGGAAGAAGATTCCAACCCGGATAGTCACTGTGAATAAAAAGTCGTTCACTACGAGGGCGCTTCC
Organism: Verrucomicrobiota bacterium; assembly: GCA_018239895.1. Taxonomy (GTDB): domain Bacteria; phylum Chlamydiota; class Chlamydiia; order Chlamydiales; family SM23-39; genus SZAS-17. The sequence goes on along the minus strand of JAFEGL010000032.1, from coordinate 14,782 downwards.
AATCGCCGGCATCAGGACTGTCGTGATGATTTGAGGTAAACTCTGCCAGATCACAATGAAGATGATGATGGCGGCTCCCGTGATCTTGGCGACCGACTTGATCAGCTCGATCAACACCTTGAGTTTGAATTTTTGTTTGATCCCTTCGACCGGATTGAGTTTTTTCAGCTCGAATTTCATCGGTTCGAACGAAAAGACCGGCCCTGTCACCAAAAAGCTGACCAGAACGCCCACAAAGCAGACGACGACCATCAGTGGGGCGCTCGTATTCAAAATGATGTTGGTCGCCTGGTAGAAGTAACTGGGAGCTCTTGTTTCGAAGCCGCTCGTGTTGGCTGCCTGTTGGAACATCATGATCATGAAGCTGGCGATGTTCTCGAAAAAGAAGCCGACGAGAGCTAGGGCTCCCATCATCGAAACGATGAAGGTGAGAGCGGCAGGAAAGTCTTGAGCCTTAGCTACTTGCCCTTTCTTTCTCGCGTCCTTTAGCTTTTTCGGCGTCGCCTTTTCGGTCTTTTCTGCCATAGCTATCAACTTTAACGAAGAGCTCCCCGGGGCGTCAAGGAGGAATGTGCAGACCTATCCCAAATATATAAATAATTAATAAGCAATGACTTAAAATAGTGTGCTATATAATAAATATTTCACATATAAATTATAATTAAAAGTTGGTATAATGGATGGATATTTTATTTAAAATTGATGTGTTTTATGAATAATGTAGATGTAAACAGTGTAGTAAAAGAGACGTTTGAGGGATTCGACCCGAATAAGGATCTTTTGTATGTTTCTTCTGATGGCAGACTTGGTACTTGGAAATTTGGCACAAGATTTAAATTCGTACGTTGGGTTATCCGATCATTATTCGATTGTTTTAATAAAGACAAAGTTCTTAATAAACTGCAAGCTGTTGCAAGCAGATTTATCAATCAAGCCAATTTGCCACAAAATTTGGAAGGTCTAGAAAACGGTGTAGAACTTTCTAAACTTTTGAAAGAGAAATACAGAGGACTGAGAAAAAGATTCCAAAAACAATCGGTAAGCGATGAAATTCACAATAGATTTGGAAATGTAATTAAATCATTAAATGAAACTGAAAAATCAATAAAAATTAAACTTGATGAAGAAAAAGCTAAACAGCGGGCTATCGCAGATCCTTCACCAGATAACGTAGCTGAATATCAAAATCTGCACCAAGCTCGAGTGGAGTCTGAGGCAGAGCAAATTGAAAGAGCTATTGCTCAGCTTGAAGCGAATCGCCCACAGCCAGCTCCTAGAAATCCTGAACAGAAAGTATTGGATCAGTTCGCTTCCGTAAAAGAGGAGTTGACTGAGGAATTTGGATTGTCGAGGGATGAACTGGCCGTAATTGAGGGGAGATTGCATAATTTTTCTCTGAGTCGATTTGAGCCTAGACCTTTGACCGATAAGGAAGTTGTCTCCCGAATGAGAGGGGCCGATCTTAAGGCTTACAATGAGACGAAAGCTGCGCTCAATCAATCAAAAAGAACTTTGCTTGGTTTGCGCATGCCGGAAGAGCAAATTGCTGGTCTGGAAAATGAATACTCTTCGCAGCATCCGTACACAAAAGAAGAGATCCAACAAGGCGTACCTGATCGGCAGATAGCAAGCTATACGAATCCTGAAAATAGATATTCTGATGTCGTAAGAGAAAAATTTGTATACAAACTGCTGAAAACAAAATTGAAATCGATCGTTCAATATGAAAGAGACGAGCAAAACGGATCTTCGGTTTTGAGACAGCTGAAAGATAAATTTAAGGAGCAGGCGAGAAATATCGCCGAAGCAAGAAATGAAAAGATTTTGACTGAAGAGTTGAGCCAAGTAAGCACAAAGTTGAGTCGAGATTCTTTCCGCCATTGCTTCAGACACCCAAAAAAGGAAGACTTCCGGGCAGCAGTTCGGAGGCAAATCGAAAGCCAGCTGAACTTCATGAATCAGGCTCGGGCTGGTTTTGCTGAGACCAACAGAGGATTTTTCCAATCGGTTGGCATTGTTGAAGAGCAGCCTGCAAACTACGTCCAACGTTCGGTTTCTATCGAGCGATTTGAAAACGGGGCTGATACTTTGGCCAACAAGAAGGTGCTATTGAGGAAAGTGGTGACTGATACATTTTCGGCCCTCATTCCTTCAAGCCCCTGGCTTACTGAGAAACTAGAAGGATTTTCAGTCGAAAAATCTGGAATCGTGGATCGAGTGATGAATTCGACGGCTATGTTCCATAATCTGGACCTCCAGACGAACAGCAAACCCGTGAACGAGGCTATTTTTAGAGAATTTTTTAAGCTTGTCCAGCCATTGATTCAGGAAAGATTCGAGGAAGCAAATAAAGTTTCCGATGAAAGCACTTGCTACAACGTCTTGACAAGTGCAATAAAAGCGATCGGCGGTCATACAGCACCTAACGTCTCGTTGCTATCTTTGAATCTCGAAGGATTCGATGAGGCGATAGAGCAATCGATCCAACAAGGGATACGTAAAGCTCCGAAAAAACCGGAACCTGCTGCTGCACAAACTACTGAAAGTGGATCTGTGTTTAGCAGATTTTGGTCAGGGGTCAGAAGTCTCGTCGAGCAACCTAAACCATCGACACAGCCTAGCGATGCAGATTGGCAACGATTGATGAATTTCCACAACGAAATTTAATTGTGATAGAATAAAATGACATCGCCGTCTTGGACGATGTAATCTCTTCCCTCGGAGCGGGCTTTGCCCGCTTCGCGCGCTCCTACCCGCCCTTTGTAGTGGATCATGTCGTTGTAGGAGACCACTTCAGCCCGAATAAACCCCTTTTCTAGATCGCTGTGGATCTTGCCAGCGGCTGCTGCTGCGGTCGTCCCTTTCTGGATCGTCCAGGCGCGGGTCTCGATTTCGCCCGTTGTAATGTAGGTGATGAGGCCGAGGAGGTGGAACGCCTCTTTGATGAGCCGGTCGAGGCCCGATTCTTTGAGGCCGAGGCTCGAGAGGAACTCTTTGGCGTCATTCTCGTCGAGCTGAGAAATTTCTTCTTCGATCTTGGCGCAAATGGGGACGATCCGGCTCCCTTCGGTGGCTGCGTAATCGCGCACCCGTTGGACGAGGGCGTTGTCCATGGAGGGGAGGTCGTTTTCGCTCACGTTGCAGATGTAGAGGACTTTTTTCTTGGTCAGGAACGGATAAAGGGCTGCGAACGACTCTTCTTCGGGAGTGAGGGTGAGCCTTCGGAGCGGCTGGCTCTGGTTGAGATGGGCGAGGGCCTTCTTCATGAATTCGATTGTCGGGATGACCTCTTTTTTCGATTTGGCCTGTTTTTCGAGGCGGAGGAGGACGTTCTCGACCATCTGGATGTCGGAGAGGATCAGCTCGAGGTTGATCACCTCGATGTCCTGGAGCGGATCGACTTTTCCGGCGACGTGGATCACATCGTCGTTCTCGAAGCAACGGACAACTTGGACGATGGCGTCGGTTTCTCGGATGTGGGTGAGGAATTGGTTGCCGAGTCCTTCACCTTGGGAAGCCCCTTTGACGAGTCCAGCGATGTCGACGAAGGTGACTGTGGCGTAGATGATCTTTTGGCTGTGGGACTGCTCGGAGAGGACGTGGAGGCGCGGGTCGTAAACGTTGACGATCCCGACGTTCGGGTCGATGGTGCAAAACGGGTAGTTCTCAGAGGGGATCTGCTTGCGGGTGAGCGCGTTGAACAGGGTCGATTTGCCGACGTTGGGAAGGCCTACAATGCCGCAGGAGACGTTAGACATAGAATTCCTCGATGATTTTAGATGCGATGATGATGGGGGATGTAAATGGTTTTGCCAGTTGGATCCAGCGGCGCCCCTCTTCAGTGGCGATCTGGATGGAGAGCGGCTCTCTCTCTTCGGTCATGAACGTGTAAGTTCCGTCGGGGGGGAGACAGAGTTGGGTCGCTTCGAATCTTTTTTTGTGGGCCGGAACGGAGAGAATGTAGGGTCTGCCTAGAAGCTTTTCGGCTTGGGACAGATGGCCCGAGGCGATGAGAGTCCGAATGTGAGTGCTCGAGACGGTCTGATTCTCAAGTTGAAATTTGGGAAGGGTCTCGACGGGAAAGCCGAGCGACTTAAGTTTGTCGGGGGTCCCTTCCCGGTTCTTTCCGATAGCGTCCCCTTCGCCGAGGATGAGTCGCGAGATCGGGAATTTGGATTGAAGAAGGGCGATAAAATCGGTGTAGGAGAGTTCGGCGAGCTCTTTTGTGAAAGGGATCTCGATCAGTGTGTCGATGCCGTGGACTTCGAGGAGGGAGAACTTGAGGAACTTGTCGCTCAAAAGGGGAGGAGCTGGTTCATTTTTAAGAACTTCGCGGGGGTGGTTGCTGAAAGTGAGGACGGCTGTGTGGGCCGAATTAACTTTGAGTTTCGAGAGGAGGACGTGGTGTCCGAAATGGACGCCGTCGAAGTTCCCGATCGCGAGGGATACGGGAGTTTTTAAAGAGGGGAGTTCAGAGTAGATCTTCATGGGAGGGCTCGCAAGTAGGGGGTCGCGTCGAATTCACGGTTTTTGAATAGCTCTTGGGAGATGCAATCTTCCAGGCGGAACTGGCCCGAGCGGAGGCGGACAAGAGAGGAGAGGTGGGCGCCGCAGCCGAGCATTTGTCCAATGTCGTGAGCGAGAGAGCGGATGTAGGTACCTTTGCTGCACTCGACTTCAATTTCGAGTTCGGGATACTCGTAACGGATGAGCTTTGTTTTGAGTTCGACGAGGACAGGCTGCCGCTCGATCTCGATCCCTTTTCGGGCGAGCTCGTAGAGTTTTTTCCCTTGGATTTTTTTTGCAGAGAACATCGGGGGAACTTGGGAGACTTTTCCCTGGAAGGTTGCGATGGCGAGGGAGACTTCGTCGGGTGTCGGAACCTTATCGCTCTGGGAGGTGACTTGCCCTTCGATGTCGTAGCTGTCGGTGGAGACACCGAGGCGGAGGGTGGCCCGATAGGCCTTGTCGTTGCAGAGGAACTCGTCGGAGCGCCTCGTGTAGTCGCGGCCGATTAGCATCACCATGACGCCTGTGGCGAATGGATCGAGTGTTCCGGCATGGCCGATCTTCTCGATTTTTAAAAGGCGGCGCAGTTGTGCGACGATGTGAAATGAGGTCGATCCGGGCGATTTATCGACCAAGAGGATCCCTTTAGGCTGCTCTCTATTCATGTTTGAGTAGTCCTTAACAAGCAATGCTGAGATCTTCGGCGTCGCCTTGCATCGCCGACCCGCTTCGGGGTCGTCTGCTTCGGGAAACCCCTGCGGGATTCCTTGCAGCTCACCCGCCCGCGCTTCGCCTCTCTCAAGCATTTCTTGTCTCGCGGACTACTCATTTTCGGCGTGGGTGTCGGGAGGACGAGAGGCCCGCTCCTGTTCGATTTTGCTGATGAGCTCTTGGATTCTCAAGTGCTCTTCCAGGGCAGTATCGAGCTTGAAGGTGAGGGCTGGAAAGTAGCGGAGCTGGACTTTTTTAGCCGAATTGACGGCGATGAATCCAGCAGCCGTTTGAAGGGCGGCGAGAACTTTCTCTTTATCGGAATCGGTGGCGATCATGCTGACGTAGACCTTCGCGTGGTGAAGGTCTGCCGATGTATCGACGCGAGTCACAGTGACGAAGGTGTTGACGTGAGGGTTCCTCACTTCCTTCTGGATGACCTCGAAAATGACTTCCTTGAGGAGAGAATTGATCCGTTCTAGCCGATTCTTCTTCATAGATCTTGCTCCAAATAGGTGATTTCATAGGCTTGGAGAATGTCCCCTTCCTTGATATCGCTTTGCCCTTCGAGGAGAATACCGCACTCGAACCCTTCCTTAACCTCTTTGACATCCTCTTTGAGGCGCTTGAGCGAAGAGACTTTCCCTTTCCAGATGATCTCTTTGTTCCGGATTTGGCGGATAAGACTTGAGCGTTTGATGATCCCTTCAGAGACCTGGCAGCCGGCGATGACGCCGAGCTGAGAGGATTTGAAGGCAGCTTTGACAAGCGCTTCGCCAGTGTCGTTCTCTTTTTCAATCTTGTCGAGGAGAGCGCGCATCCGAACTTTCACCTCATCAATGAGGTGGTAGATGACGTCCTGCGTATAGACGGGGACTTTCTTCTGCTTAATCAAGTCGTCTGCATGGCTCTCGATGGTCGTATGGAATCCGACGATCGTCGCTTTCGACGCGGCGGCCAGTTCGATGTCGGACTCGGAGATCTCGCCAACGTCTGCGTTGACGATCTCGATCCGGACTTTGTTCGAATGGATTTTCATTAAAGAATTTTTCAGCGCTTCGAGAGAACCTTGCACGTCGGCTCGGAGAATGAGGGGGAGGATTTTCTTCTCGCCGCTCTCTTTCTTCTGCATGAGCTTTTCTAGTCCGCCCACTTTAGCTTGAGCCATGAGGTGCCGCTCGTGCCCTTCAGATCGAGCTGTAGCAAGTTCGCGGGCCTCTTTCTCGTTCTTCACGACGATGAATTCATGGCCGGCAAGAGCGAGCTCTGAAAGTCCCGTGATCTTGACTGGAGTTGAAGGATAGGCCTCTTCGATGGCTTTCCCGTGATCGTCCTGCATGGTTTTAATGCGGCCGAACAGGTGTCCGAAGACAATGGCGTCCCCTTTGCGGAGAGTTCCGTTCTGGATCAAGACTGTCGCAACGGCGCCGAGTCCTTTGTGCATTTCCGATTCAAGGACGGTTCCGCGGGCGCGGGTCTCGGGGTTGGCTCTCAGCTCTAGGATTTCGGCCTGGAGGGCGATCATCTCGAGGAGCTCGGGGATCCCTTTTCCTGTGACGGCAGAGCAATTGACGGTGATGGTCGTGCCGCCCCAGCTTTCAGGCAAAAGATCCCGGTCGGCCAGTTCGCGGTAGACCCGCTGCTCGTCAAAGTTTGGTTTGTCAGCTTTGTTGATCGCGACGAGGATAGGCACTTTTGCCTCTCTCGCTTGGCGGATCGCTTCTTCAGTCTGAGTTCGGATCCCTTCATCGCCTGCGACGACGAGGATGACGATGTCCGTAACGTTGGCGCCGCGGGAGCGCATTTCAGAAAACGCTTCGTGGCCTGGAGTATCGAGGATGGTCACATCTCCCGCATTCGTCTTCACTTTGAAGGCGCCGATGTGCTGGGTGATGGCGCCCGCTTCTTGAGCGGCGCGGTTCGATTTGCGGATTGAGTCGATGAGACTCGTTTTGCCGTGATCGACGTGGCCCATGAAGGCGACGACGGGGGCTCTCAAAACCAAGTGAGCGGGCGCAGTCGAGTCGATCTCTTGCCGGATGGTCTGATCGGTGATCCGGATTCTCTCCTGTTCAGAGGTATCGATTGTGATTTCGCAATCGAACTCGTGGCCGAGAAGTTGGACGACCGTCTCATCGTCAAGATAGCTGTTCAAAGTGACGACTACACCTTGCATGAAGAGCTTCGCGATGAGCTGGGAGGCCTTGAGTTTCATCTCTTGCGCCAAATCTTTCAGCGTAATCGGGAGGCGGACGGTCAACTCCTTCGGACGGATGATGACCTCTTCTTGATAGATGCGACGCGGCTGTTTGTAAGCTCTGCGCTTGCGCCAAGCTTCGTCGTCGCCAGCTCGAAGACCTTGCCGGTCTCGGGCATCAAAGGAGCGAGACTCTTTGGGTTTTTTCGCTTTGAGATCTTTTGGGGGGAGTTTTCGAGGAGCCAATTCTCCGATTTGCTTCAGCTCTGGCAGTTCGGGGGCCGGTTTCTCGGCGGGAGCTGCGGGCGCTTCCGCTTTGGGAGCTGCCTTCGGTTCCGGAGCAGAAACTTCTTGTACGACTGGGGGAGGAGTTGTCTCTTCTACAATCTCCGCTTCTTCCTGAGCAGACTCTGCAAGAGGGGCCGCCTCTTCTTTCGCCATTTCTTCAGCGGTCGGAGTCGCTTGAACGAGTCGTGTCTTCCGCTTTTTCGGAAGTTCCGCCTCTTTTTCTTTCTCTTTATCGCGAGTCGCTAAGGTTTTTTCCGCCTGCTTTAAAGCCGACGCCACAACAGCGTCCTCTTTTAGACGGGTGAGACGCTTTTTCGGTTCTTCACCTTGGGCTCCCTTTTCCTCTTTTTTCAAGGGGACTTCAGCTTCTTGCGCCGGTTTCTTTTTCGCTTTGAGAGCTTCGGCCAGCTGAGCGTTTTTAATGTTTAGCTTGAGGTTTTTGCCCAAGAGTTACACCTTTCTTTTGCGCGTTTGTTCCAACACCTTGTCGGCGAGGTCGTAGTAATTGACTCCAGGTACTTTCGCTGGAATATCGGCGGGTGAGGCCTGCATGAATTTGCGGAGCGTGTCGTAGCCGGCAGAGGCCAAGCTGTCGAGAATCAAGCCGCTGACTCCCTCAATCCGGATCTTCTCATCGAAGTGGGGATCTTCCGATTCGGCAAGTTCAGCCATTTGGATGGTGAGGAGTTTTTGGTATTCGCTGATTTTCTGCACCTCGATGTCCCTTTCGAGCATTTGGCCGATCAGGCGGGCGTTCATCCCTTTTTTACCGATGACGGTCGGGTAATCTTCGTCGGCGACTACGATCGCAATGCGGGTGTCGAACGATTTGATTTTCCGAATCTCAGAGGGAGCGATGAGGTTTTGCAGGAGTTGGATCGAGTCATCGGAATAAGGGACGACGTCGATCTTTTCATTGTTCAGTTCGCGGATGATGTTTTTGATCCGGGTTCCGCGGACGCCGACGCAGGTTCCGACTGGATCTACTTTTGCGTCGTAGGAACGGACGGCTAATTTTGTTCTATAGCCGGGATCGCGGACGATTCTTTCGATCGCAACTGTCTTGTCGTGGAGTTCTGGCACTTCCTGAATGAAGAGGGCTGAGACGAACTCGGGGTGGCTTCGGGTCAAAATGACTTCAGCGCCGCCGCTGTCGTTGTCGCGCACTTCGAGAAGGAGCGCCTGGACTTTATCGCCGACGTTGTAGCGTTCGAGCTTTGGGTAATTTCTCTCTGGCATGATCGCCTCGACTTTTCCGAGGTCGACGACGATGGTGCGGCCGCGGATGAAGCGTTTGACGGTGCCCGAGATGATTTCACCGGCTCGGTGGCGGTATTCTTCATAGATCACGTCCCTTTCGGCTCCCTTCAACTTTTGGGAGATGATTTGGCGGGCTGCCTGGGCGGCGATCCGGCCAAAATCTTGCGGGGTGATCGAAATTTCTAAGAGTTGGCCAATTTGGCATTCGGGTTCGAGGGTTCTGGCCTCTTCGAGGGAGATCTCCTCAGCTTCGTCTTGGACTTTTTCTACAATTCGTTTCTGCGTGTAGACGTCGATTTCGCCCGTTTTCGGATTGATTTCAACGCTGACCTTATCGCCAAGGCCTTTTACGCTTTTGCGGGCCGCAGCTCGAAGGGAATCGGAGATCGCATTGATCACGATGTCGCGCTTGATCCCTTTTTCGCGCTCTAAATATTCAAAGATAGCAATGAGGTCTTTGTTCATCCGTTTGTTCCTAACTCTAGAATGGAAAATTTTCCTTCCCCCTTCAAAAAGGGGGAAGGTATGGGTTTATTTTACTCTTCGTCCTCGAAGTCTTTGTCTTTATCTTTGTCTTTCGAGGATTTTTTCTTGCTCTTCTTACCTTTCGAGCCAACGACGATATCGTCGCGGTTCTGCTGGTTCTTTTCGATCAGATATTCTTTGATCGAGAGAGCGATCTTCTTATGTTCTGGATCGAGCTTGATCACTTTCGCTGTGACGTCATCCCCTTTTTGAACGACATCTTCGACCTTGCCGAAAGGCTGGTCGGAGAGTTCAGTCACGTGGATCAGGGCTTCAATGCCGTTTTCCAATTGGACGAAAGCGCCGAAAGCGGTGGTCTTTGTCACGACGCCATTGACGAGCGATCCGACAGGGAGCGTTCTTTCGATCGATTCCCAAGGATTGTTGCTCAGCTGCTTGACGCCGAGGGTGATCTTTTTGCTCTCAGGATCTACAGAGAGGATCACAGCTTCTACCTTGTCGCCCTTCTTCAGAACTTCGGAAGGGTGGGAGACTTTCTTGATCCAGCTTAAATCGGAGATGTGGATCAGTCCATCGACTCCTGGCTCCAACTCGACGAAGGCGCCGTAGTTGGTCAGGTTGCGGATCTCTGCGACCACGCTGCTGCCGACTGGGTATTTCTTCTCGACGTCTTCCCAAGGATTCCGCTCGGTTTGCTTGATGCCGAGAGAGATCTTCCCTTCGTCTTTCTGGACGGAGAGGACAATCGCTTCGACTTCATCGCCGATGTGGACCATTTCGCTTGGCTCGGTGATGTTTTTCGTCCAAGACATTTCAGAGACGTGGATGAGACCTTCGATGCCCGCTTCGATTTCGATGAAGGCGCCGTAGGAGACGAGGTTGACGATTTTGCCGCGGACTCTAGTTCCTGGCGGATAGCGTTTCTCGATTTCTTCCCATGGGTTTTCCTCTTTCTGCTTGAGTCCGAGAGCGACGCGCCCTTTTTCCCGGTCGACGTGGAGGATGATGACTTCGAGCTCTTGGCCGAGGTGGATCATCTCGGATGGGTGTTTGATTCTCTTCCAGGTCATGTCGGTGATGTGGAGGAGGCCGTCGATGCCGTCGAGGTCTAAGAAGACTCCGAAATCGGTGATGTTCTTCACGATACCGCGGCGGAGCGTCCCTTCGCGGATATTCTCAAGGAGTTCAGCTTTGCGGGAGACTCTCTCTTCTTCGAGAAGTTCACGGCGGGAGACGACGATGTTCTTTCTCTCGATGTTGATCTTGAGGATTTTGAAATCGTACGATTTGCCGATGAAGTCATCGAGATTTTTGATCCGCTTGTTATCGATTTGAGAGCCGGGGAGGAACGCCTCCATGCCGATATCGACCATGAGGCCGCCCTTGACTTTCCGCATGACGCGACCTTTGACGATCGATCCTTCGCGGCAGTTGTTGACGATGTATTCCCATTGGCGGAATTTTCTAGCTTTTTCTTTGGAGAGGACGATCTGTCCATCTTCGCCTTCAGCCTGATCGAGGTATACTTCGGTGTCGCCGCCGAGGATGAGATCTTCGGGTTCAGAGAATTCTGCTGCTGGGACCAAGCCTTCCGATTTCAGGCCTACGTCGACCACGACAAAGTCCTTAGAAATTTCTACGATGCGTCCTTTTAAAATTTGTCCTGCGTTTAAAAGCGCGAGGGAGCCTTCAGAGTCTTTTTTCTCTTTTCCGTAGAGTAAATCGCGGAATTGGCGGGCTTCGTGTTCTTGGAAGTCGACATCGTCGAGGACGTTGCTGCTGTTCCAGTCGTGGGTGTTTTTAGATGACATGTTAAGGGTTTCTCCTGTTTATAAATGCGAACCTGCCCGGAACAAAAAGATACCGTGCAGAGTTCTTCTGTTAAAGGAAAAAGATTACCAATGCTCCTCAATAAATGCAAGAGGGAGATCGGCTACGGACAAAATCGGTCGTCAAAACTTTTCATTTCTATCCAAAATTAGTCATGTTTCATCTTTCGTTTCAAGTTTATAACTACTTTTTTAGCCAATTTTATAAATTTTTTTTCTTCTTTTATTTTTTCCGCCGTCTCATGGATAAGTGCATCCGTAAATACTTCCTGTTCAATTCATTGAGATTTGTAACTTTGTTAATCATCTGATGAATTGAGTTGCATCTCTGAAAAAAAATTAAATTTTAACTTTATTTTTTCTAACTTATTTCGCTAGATTGAAAATTTCTAACGTTCATAAAAAGATTTGTTTGCCTTGGGGCTCTCAGGTTGGGTAGAATGTTCAACCCCCCAAAAAAAGCGAGCGGAGACTTTATGATAGTGATGAAGTTCGGCGGAGCCAGCGTAGCGACTCCGGAGAGTTTTAAGAAGATTGCTCAAATCATCTTAAACCAGACCGAAGAAAAAATTATAGTAGTAGTGAGTGCAATGGGCAACACGACCGATCAACTTTTGAACTTGGCGACCCAAGTTCATCCCCAGCCGCCGAAAAGGGAGCTCGATATGCTCGTCTCGGTGGGGGAACGGGTCAGCATCGCCCTCCTAGCCATGGCCCTCTCCTTATTAGGTAGAGAGGCGGTCAGCTTCACCGGCAGCCAGTCGGGGATCATGACGAGCTCGAACCATTCAGAGGCCAAGATTCTCGAAGTGCGCCCCCATCGCCTCCAGGCGGCCCTCGATTCTGGCAAAATTGCGATCGTCGCCGGTTTTCAAGGGGTCAGCTTCGCTGGTGAAATCACGACGCTTGGCCGGGGAGGCTCCGACACGAGCGCAGTTGCCTTGGCGGCAGCCCTGGGAGCTCCAGCGGTCCAATTCTATAAAGATGTAGGCGGGATCTACACGGCCGATCCAAAAAAAGACTCCACAGCCCGCATTTTAGCCGAGATGAGCTATGACGAAGCTCTAGAGCTTTCTCGCCAAGGTGCCAAAGTGCTCCATGGCCGAAGCATCGAACTGGCTCAAAGAAACGGCATTGAGCTTCAAGTTTTCTCCTTCGATCAACCCAATTCAGTCGGCACGGTCGTTGGAAAAGGGACTTCAAGATTAAAAACCATCTATTATGAGAGGGACATTTAATGCGAGAAGAACATTCGTCCGCCCTTTTGACGCTGGATGAGGAACTCCCGATTGAAAATCTCTACACGGCCCAAGAGGCGGTGCAGCTTGAGTTCGAGTTCAATTGCCCTTTTATAGAAGCTGAGTACTACAAGGATGGGGCCCAAGACATCATCCAAAAACTCTTGCCGCCCGACCTTCTTGAAAACTCTACCCGCTGCGGCAATGCAGCTCAACGGAGCCGTTTTTCCGACACTCTGCCCTTAGTCCGCTGGTCCGATCTGAATCGCGCCCCATGCGCCCTCTCCGTCCTTCTCCTCTGCAAATTCCGCCAAAATGCGTGCAATTTCTTTTACGACATGATCAGCCGCTGGCTCCTCCCCAACCACCGGGTGAACGTAGAGCTTTTCTTCGCCTCAGATGTCCGGCTGCCCCATCTATCGGACGACCTCCTCAGCGTGGCTGAGATCGTGGTCCATATTAAGAGCCAACGGGAGGTTGAAGAGGTGCGGCGCAATCTCCATGCGATCGAGACCGAGATCCGCCTCGGCGTCGTCTCCAATTACCATGCCCGCCGGATCCTCGAGTTCAAAGGACTCTCGACCGACGGCAAAACGGCGATGATCCAGGAAAAGATCGGCTCTCTTATTCAGAGCCACTCGAAAGATTTTGATCGGGGCATCTTTTCCCAGATGCAACATTTTCTCGTAACATGCCGCGAAGATTTTAAAAAGAGCCGCGATTATCACCACATCAGCCGGATCATCTCCAACATCTATTCGGTCCAAAAAGTCTTAAAGCAAAACATCGCCGTTTTTCCCGAGCGGCGCCACGTGATGCTCAAATTCCTAAAGACCCGCCTTGAAGTGTCAACCAAGCGGGAGCGACCAGTCCTCGGAATTTTAGCCGGCCTGAACTTCCTTCGCGAGCACGAGCTCTTTGAAAAGAGCCATCTTGTCGCGGCGATGCAAAAGCATTTTCCTGCCATCAAAGCCGTCGAAGGCTCGACGATCATTGACAAAGACAAGGAGAGCTCCCTCCAAACCGTCTATCTCGAAGTTGAAAAAGAGGATGGAACCGACTTTTCATTCGACGAAGTTCAGACCCTTCGCACAGCCCTACCCGACCAACTGAAAGAGAACATCGAGCAGCTCACTCACCCGATTTTCATGCCCCGCAACGAAGAGGAAGTTCTCCGGAACATCATGGCTCTCTCTCGCCAGATTCGCTATGTGAACGATCTCCCGCAAGTGATCATCTCTTTCGATGAGCAAAAAGGGACCGACCTCTGTTTCACAGTAATCATGCTCCGGATTCATGCTGAACAGTCTCCGCAGGTCCAAGAGCTCTTTGCCAACGCAAAAACTGACCTCCGCTTCCTTCCCGACCGGGTCCGCCGGCTCGGCTCGATCCGCCGCAAGTACGCCAAAGAGGCCGCCGTTTTCCGAACGCTCGTCTCTTCCAAAGATTTCAAACGGCCCGACCATTCAGTCGACCTCTATCGGGCTCGCCAGCACGTCCTGGCCGAGCTGACCCGCATTGTCGGCGAAGTCAGAGATTTCAACGGCGGGATGATCCTCAAGCAGCAAGAGCTCCTCGACAGTCTCAAACACTCTCTCGGCCGGACGGCTGAGCAGCACAACATTCTTCTCGAGCAGTTCTTCTATTCTCTCATGCCGATGGAGATGCGGAGCATCGCCGAGATCGATCCGCTCAAGCAGCTCTTTCTCATGCTTCTCCAAGCGACGAAGGCCGACCTGAGGCACCGGAGAAAAACGGGCGATTGGCTTTTCAAGCAAGACAGCCGCCGCCTCTTCGCGATTCTCCCCGACCTATCGGACGCAAAGAAAGCCGTTCTCCAAGAGAAGATCGACAAGCTCTCTCTCCCCAACCACAAGCTGATCTCTTTCTCCATCGATTTTCAGCAAAACACCTACACGGGCTATCTGCTCTTCAGCGAAGACGCCTCCACCCAATCCCTCTTCCTCAAAACCCTCGAGGAGACAGTGTGAGAGCAGGGGCGCCGCTATCGCGGCGCCCCTGCTCTCTATAGTTTATAGTTTTCTCAGCTCGTCTAAAAAATCTTCAACTTCAAATAAACGGAATGGGAAAATAAAACTTCCGTTCAGCTCCCGCCGCCCACGACAGCTCGAGAAAACTGTCGGGGGCGCGTCGCCGCAGAGCGGCTGACGCGCCCCCTTAGCAGAGCTTATTTTTGGGGTGCGGGGCGAAGCCCTGCATCATGCATATCATGCATCATCATGTGAGCCGCGCTTCGCGGCGTA
>JAFEGL010000031.1 GCA_018239895.1 Verrucomicrobiota bacterium | reverse complement strand
AAACGAAACAGCTGTCCATTCGAAAATATATCTTTTCGGTATCCGGAGCGAATGACGGGAGACCGAAATCATCCGCATAAATATCCTAGCTTGTGGCTGAGCAGAGTCCCGCTGCCGGAGAGGAATTGCGGCACAATTGCTGAATTGATTCTTTGTGGCGTCACGGCGCTGGCACGCGAACGGACGGTGTTCGCGTTGCTCAATGGTAACCGGCAAAGCGTTCTCAGCGATTAGGGCGGGGGATATAATTATGATCGAGAATATGCGCGGCGATCCGACAGGCGCATCCGATGGAGGTTTGGCGGAGCGGTTGGATTTCATCCAGCTTGACGAACAGCGATGTGAGAGCATTCGCAAAATCAAATCAATCATTGATCGCGAATTGCCGCTGGCACTGGACATATTTTACGACATGATCCGCAAGACACCGGAAACGCGGAAATTCTTCAAAAGCCAGACGCATATAGTTGCCGCCAAGGCGGCGCAGGTCAATCATTGGGCATCGATCAGTGGCGCAAAGTTCGATGCGAGATACGTCTCGAACGTTCGAAAAGTTGGCCAGACTCACGCGCGCATTGGTCTCGAGCCACGATGGTATATCGGCGGATACGCAATCGTTATTGAACATATTATTCGAGCCGTTGTTCGGCAGATGTGGCCAAGCGGGTTATCGCTTCAGCGTAACAAGGCGTCCGCCGACGACGTTGGCCACTGCATAAGTGCGCTCGTGAAAGCCATGATGCTCGACATGGATTTTTCGATTTCGGTTTATGCCGAAGCGGCAGAAGAGGCGCGACGCAGGTTCGAGCAAGATGCGGAACGGGAGCGCATTCGAACGGAAGAGGCACGACGCGAGGCAGAACGAAAAGCCGAAGAGGAGGCGATCGGTCGAGAACGCGCGATCGTCTCCAACTCCATTGGAGAAGCCGTCGCCAAGCTTGCCGCCAGAAATCTTGCCTTCCGGCTGACCGACGATCTCCCCGAAGCTTACGGCAAGCTGCAAAGGGAATTTAACGCCGCCCTCGAGCAACTCGATCTGACGTTGTATCAAGTTATCGAAAGCGCACAACGAATGACGACGGGGACGTGCGAGATTGCGGCGGCGGCCGACGATCTATCCCGCCGGACCGAGCAGCAAGCAGCAAGCCTTGAGGAAACCGCCGCTGCTCTGGAGGAGATTACGCAGACGGTCAGGAAATCGTCCGAGGGGGCCGCCCACGCTCGAGACACCGTCGCTGCCGCGAAGGGCGCGGCCGAGACAAGCCGCGAGGTGGTGCGCCAAGCCATCGACGCTATGTCCAACATCGAAAAATCGTCTTCTCAGATCGGTCAGATCATTGGCGTCATCGATGAGATCGCATTTCAAACGAATCTGCTTGCACTCAATGCGGGTGTCGAAGCGGCGCGTGCCGGCGATGCGGGTCGTGGATTTGCTGTCGTTGCGTCGGAGGTCCGGGCCCTTGCGCAGCGCTCAGCCGAGGCTGCCAAGGAAATAAAAATGCTCATCTCAACTTCGACCGCGCAAGTCGAACAGGGAGCGCGTTACGTCTCCGAAAGTGGAAAGACTCTGGAGCAGATCATTGCTCATGTTGTCGGCATCAATCAGATGATTGCTGAAATTGCAAACGCGGCTCAGGAGCAAGCCAGCGGTTTGCAGCAGATTAATACCGCAATCAATGAGATGGACCAGACCACTCAGCAGAATGCTTCGATGGTCGAAGAGACGACCGCGGCCTGTCACTCGCTCTCTGGAGAGACGAGCCAACTTTCAGAATTGATAAGTCAGTTCAAAGTCAACGAAGGCGCGGATGTCGCCATGCTTCGGCGGGACGCTCTCAAAACGACGCCCACGCGCCGCATTCAAAGGTATAGCGCAGGTTCGCGAAAAGAAGGGACCGGGCCAACCAATAGGAAATTGTCCTCTGCAAGAGGCGCTGTGCCTGCTCAAAAAACCGATGAAAATTGGGAGGAGTTTTGATGCAGCCGGCGAAAAGTTGCCCGCGCATACATCGCCACTCAAATCATAGGACTCCACGATGGCAGAAACAAGAACGCACAACGGAACGCTAGAAGTTTTGGCTTTTCGCATAGGCAACCAGGATTTCGGTATCGATGTCGTCTCGGTGCGAGAAATTCGAGGTTGGACGCCTGCCACGCCGTTGCCGCATGCGCCAGAGTTCTTGAGAGGGGTGATCAATCTCCGAGGAATTGTGCTTCCGATCGTCGATCTTGCCGTGCGACTCGGATTCCCTGCCGCTGAACCAACCGTCCGGCACGCAATCGTCGTTACGCAACTCGACGCCCAAGTCCTCGGTCTGCTTGTCGATGGCGTGTCGGATATACTCACCATAGATTTGGCAAAAGTACAGCCGACGCCCGATCTCGCGTCGGATATCGCGAAGTCATACGTGCGGGGCGTCATTCCGATCGACGGTAGGATGATCAGCTTGCTTTCCCTCGGGGCGATCTTGCCGGCTCTCGCTCAAACCGCAGCTTAGCGAGAATCTTCTCCTGAAACTCTTCAAGGTCCTGTTGTGCCGAGCAACCATTCTCCAATTGGAAACGATACAATTGATGACGGATTTCCAGCGCTGACCGGAGGGCAAGTTTCGGTTGGCTTGCGTTTAAAGCTCGCCTCGCCTCCCCGACCGACACCGGGCAATGACAGGAAGCTTTCTTTGGGGACGGGAAGACCGAAGTAGTAGCCTTGCGCTTCCCTGCAGCCATTGGCCGTGAGAAAGTCCACTTGGAAACGGTTCTCGACGCCTTCCGCCAGGACATCCAAATGTAGATTGCGGGCCAATCCGATGATGGCAGCCGTGATCACTTGTGCGGGACGTCCAGCTTCCAGATCGGAGACGAAGCTACGATCGATCTTGAGCTTATCAATCGGAAGCTTTTGCAAGTAAGACAGTGACGAATAGCCAGTGCCGAAATCGTCGACCGCAAGACGTATTCCTGTCGCTTTCAAAGCCTCGAGTATAGTGACGGGCGCCTTACCCCTGCCCATAAGCGTGCTTTCCGTGATCTCAAGCTCGAGCATGGTAGGGTCGAAGTTCGTGTCCTTCATAATGCCGCGCACGGTATCGACGAAGCTGGGGTTGCTCAGCTGTTGAGCCGACACGTTGACTGCCAAGGTTCTTATGGCGGCGCCGGCTGCAAGAAGCTCCTTCATATCTCGGCACGCGGTCCGTAATACCCATTCTCCGAGCGGAACGATCAGGCCCGTGTCTTCGGCAACAGGAATAAACTCGCCCGGCGGAACAATATTGTCATTCGAGGTTTTCCAACGAATGAGAGCCTCCATTCCCGTCACCTTGCCATCCGGCATTGAAACGAAGGGCTGATAGTGAAGAACGAATTCCTCGCGGTCGAGCGCCTGTCTCAATTGGAAATCAGCGGAAAGACGCGTGTGGGCAACCTGGGTAAGGCGTGACGAGTAAAACCGATAAGTGCCTTTTCCTGCCGCCTTTGCATGATAAAGTGCGGCGTCGGCGTACTGTATGAGCGATGAAGAGGCGAAACCATGATCGGGGAATAGGCTAATTCCGGCACTCGCCCCAAGGCAGACCTGCTGCCCTCCCGACAAAAGATACGGTTGGCCAAGTTGAACGAGAATGCGTCCGACGAGATCGACGACCGAGGCACGGTTCGTGTTCTCGCACAGTAAAACAAATTCGTCGCCTCCGAAGCGTGCGACCGTGTCGGAAGAGCGGAGACAGGATGCAAGGCGCTCCGCCGCGCGTATAAGCACTTGATCGCCGCTGGCGTGCCCCAAGCTATCATTGATGAGTTTGAAGCGATCCAAATCGACGAATATGACGGCACCGGTTGATTGGCACGTTCGCGCGCGCACCAGGGCCTGGTCCAGTCTTGATGTCAGAAGCCTGCGATTGGGAAGTCCGGTGAGATCGTCATGGTGCGCGCGATGCTCGAGCTCGCGCTGAGACGACTTCACAGAAGTCAAGTCCGCGCTGCTGCCCACATAGTGCGTCAGCTCGCCGGTTTCGGAGCGCACCGCGCTAACAGTGAGAAGCGCCGGATAAATCTCCCCGCTCTTTCGCTTGTTCCAAACTTCGCCCTGCCAATAGTCATTCGCTTCGATGCTGGACCACATTACCTCGTAGAACGCTTTCGAATGTACGCCGGATTGAAGGACGCGCATGTTTTGGTTGGCGATCTCGTCAATTGAATATCCAGTCATTCTCGAAAATGCGGCGTTTGCCGTGATGATGGTGCCGCGGGAATCCGTAATGACAACGGCTTCTTGCGTGCACGACAGGATCGTAATAGCGAGCTCCTGCTCGATCGTCAGAGACCTGTGGCCCGTCGATTTGGCAGGTGGGGTGCAGAAATTCTTTTCATTTTTTTCGGGAAAAAGATGGTCGCTCATTGTTGCATTCTCTAATCGACCGCACTTCATGACCTGCATCAGTGTGCGAGCGATGTAGTGAAGCAAATACTAAGCCTACAGACATTTTGAACTTCGTCGTTGTCGGCTCAGCGGCTACTTCGGATCGAAGTGCAAATCGATGCTTTCGATTCAAAACTAGTCGTTATCGTTACGCACGCTCCAAGCTGTTAAAAAAATTTTATTGACTTTCTAGTGTCTGACCGTCGTATGAAGGCGGGCCTGTTTGGGGGAGAAATGGTTGCGAAAGAAGTTGTCGATGTACTTTTGCAATTGAGCCGCGTACTGCTTGCGGAAAACGACGGAGATCAGTTGACGCCTGCGCAATGGATCGCTCTACGTTACTTCTCGCGGGCGAATGCATATAGCCGTACGCTTTCAGGTTTAGCGCAATATCAGGCAACCACCCCCGGGACTGCTTCCCAGACGATCAAGGCTCTCGAACAGTCAGGGTATCTCGAGCGCGATGTTTCGGCGCGAGATGCGCGAAGCTCGATCTTTACGGTGACTGATGCTGGCCGCATTGTGATGGAGGAGGATCCTCTTGTACATCTCGCGGAAGAAGTCGAGCATCTGAGTACAGATGAGCTGCTGCAATTTCGCGGCATCTTGCGATACCTTCTAGCCAACGTCGATGACAAACAACCGAGGCACCCATTCGGCACATGCCGAGATTGTGTATTCTTTCTTATGCGGCGGGCGAGATCTGGCGGGATCGGCGCGGAAAAGAATTATCTTTGCAAATTTCTGAATTGCTATCTGTGCGAAGCCGATCTCGATTACCTATGCAAAAATTTTCAGGCATCAGGCGCGACGAAGAAGTTGGCGGAGCACGATTCACATTCGTGATTGACGCTACGCGCTATGAGGATTGGTTGCGGTAAGCGGCGGATATGATAACGCGCTCCGCTCAAAAGCGTTATCGGCGGGGCGTTCAGAAGTTTCGCCTTCAAATCCCAAAGCGCAATGTCGATCGCGGAAATCGCACACAAGGCAATGCTAGACCTTCCGGCGTTGCGAACGCTCGGCAACATCGCATCCAAAGCGCTTCGATTGCGAATGCGTCGAGGCCTTCGATCCGATAGGCCAGATCGGGTCGGATGACGGTGGCCACAGGGCGATCGCCGTGAGTATCCGAATGCACTCTGCTCGCGGCTTCGATCTTGGCCGCAATCATTGTGGCGTGATCCCACGCGAGAGTTCCGTCGGAATCCCGCGCCCCCATCGGAACGATGAAAGCAGACGAGCGCATGCCTTTGATGGCGACGTCTCGTTCCACGCTCACATCAGATCAACTCGCGGACTTTGTCGTAAATAACGGTTAGCGCAATGTTGCCCGCGTTTGGCGTTCCCTTCGCCAGGGCCTCTGCAAAATGAAGGGCCTGCGCAGCTTCTATTTTTGGAGGCAGCGGCGGCTCGTCGGGATCGACGACGGCTTCGATCAAAACAGGACCCGGCGTGTCGAGAGCTGCTCTCAGGATCTCAGCGCACATTTTCGGATCTTCGATGTGCCGGGACTGAAGCCCAAAGCCATGCGCAACGGTCGAAAAGTCAATTGGCTCGAGTTCGCAAACATATTCGGGATGACCTAGGAAAACCATTTGCTCCCACTTGATCTGTCCGAGTGCGTTGTTCTTGATGACGATGATTTTTATATTGAGGTTGTATTTCTTGATCGTAGCAAGCTCACCGAGGAGCATCGTCAGGCCGCCGTCGCCGA
>JAFEGL010000030.1 GCA_018239895.1 Verrucomicrobiota bacterium | reverse complement strand
CGAGCAGCATCAAATGCAGCGTCTATGAACTTCATGCGCGGCCCTCGCACCCGATCGCCCCCGCATGGGAGGCCCACCTCGATTCGGTCGACCTGAAAAGTTTAAAGGCAATTCCGAAAGACATCGATGCGATCGGACACCGTAGAGTAATAAAGTAGCGGTCTGAATCAAGAAACTGCTAGGCAGCTATGCTGCTTGGAGGAATTGCACAACAACGCCGCTTGCTTCGGTAAGAAGAGCGGCGATTTTTGGCTCAGAATATCTAAAAGAGAGGGCAGTAACGATTTTCCGACCAAAGACATCAAGAAATTTTAGTAAGGCGCTGTTTATTTAAGAGTGCTCGCATTTGTTGGATAGTTTCTAGGTTCTTATCTCTAGCAGATATGAGTCCTTTAAGTGTCGTATCGGTCGTTTCACGGAACAATTCATTGTCATCAGTATTATGAAAATTGGAATCTGGCTGCATTCTAGATACCATTTTCTTAAAATTATTTTCTATTTTTCTTATTTTCTTTATCTGGTCATTTTGGTTCGAAATTACCCCTTTTAGTGCTTCTATTGAATCTTCTAAATTTTGACTTGATGCGAATTCATTACACTTTGCATCTATTCTTTGATCAGTAGATACTACATCTTGGCCCAATCCTTTGAAATTGGAATTCAACTTTACAATAGATAATTTGGAACAATCATTTTTATGTCTTAGCCAATCGTCCCTTTGACACTTTACACCACAATAAGTTGTAAATCTACACTTTGAACAAACCTGCATTTTCTCAGCTGTTTTTTTGCATGCTTCGCATACTTTCATATCCATTGGGGGGAGAGCAGAGCTGCTTCCTGAAGTTGCTGATGGAACAGAAGACATAAATACCTCATTTTTTAATTTACCATTAATTATATCATCGCATAAATAAAAAACCAACAATTAACCAATCAAACAAATTATTATAAATACCTAACAACTAGACACTTGGAAAAAATCAATCCTTCTTATATTGCACAATGGAAACATTTCCGATATTTGTGAATTATGAAAATTCTGGTTTTGAATCGAGGCTCGAGCAGCATCAAATGCAGCGTCTATG
>JAFEGL010000002.1 GCA_018239895.1 Verrucomicrobiota bacterium | reverse complement strand
CCTGTTTTAACCCAGAGTACAGGATACGCCGCGAAGCGCGGCTCACATGATGGACACCGCGAGACGCGGTTAATGATAGGCATGATGCAGGGCTCCGCCCCGCACCCCAGATAAAAAACTATAAACTATAGCGAGCAGGCATAGCCTGCTCTCAAGTGGGCTTGCCTGTAGGGCCGAAGGTGGGGCCGAGGAGTCGGTTGACTTTGTCTTCCATTTCATGAAGCTTGGCATTTTCTTCCTGCAACCCGCGATTCACTCCATCCAATTCTTGAAGTCTCTTCTGATGCTCTTCATTCGTTGCACGTAGCTGCTCCAACTCGGTGCTTTGCTGTGCAGTGAGATTTTGTAATTCGTCCCTTTTCCGGACGACCTCTTCGTGGGTTTTTCTCTCTCCCTCAAGCGTCTTTTGCCCATCTTGGACAGCCGTCAGCAGCCGGGCATTTTCGACACCGAGCTCTTCAGCAAGTTTCTTCTCCCGATTCCTGAACGCCCAGGCCGCTAGAGCAAAGAGAAGGAATGAGCATCCTATCAACACGAAGACCACAACGAACTTTTTGAATAAAGCAAACACGACGGCGCAAACCAAGAGAGCAATCGCCACGTAAAAGATCGGATCTCGGTATTTGATGATGGTTTGCGTCACAAAATGGACAACAGTCCGGCCCAACCAACTGGCCGAGCCGCAGCACCTTTGCATCGACCGTTCAAAAAAATTAGGCTGAGCTGGCTGAGCTGCTGACGAGGCCATGTGTCACCGCATATTCTTGTATGATTGGATCGAAATTTCTAGCTGCAAGAGCCACATCAAGACGCTGATTGATCCTGTCTATCACCGCGAGATTGTCTTGAAGAAGCTCCGCGCAGGATTCAAGCCTTCTTTGCTCTTCGACGACCACCTGGCTGTAGGCCATGCCGATCGAGGTCAAGTCGTAGAGCTGCTGGCGGCTCAATTCGAAGTTCAGCTCTTGGAGCCGCGCGCTGATCTGCTGCTGGGTCTGGGCCCAGTCGCCGACGACGTTGACCACCATCCCGGCCACCCAGCGGGTCTGCTCGATTTGCATCTCCAAATTGGCTCCGGCTCCTCCGCCATGCCTCCGCAAAAACTCGACCATGCCGGCCTGGTTGAACTGCTGGGCCACTTCTACCGGAGTTCCTCGCGGCGCAAACCGGTCGCCCGGGCGATTGACGAAGTCGCGGACCGCCAGAGCGGCGGCGGCATTCCTCGCCTCTTCAGAAGAACCGACGGGGAGATTGCGGGCTCTTTCGATCTCTTTTTTGATCAAAGCCTCGGCGAGCTGGATATCTCCCGTAGCGCAGGCTAAGAGGAGATGGTTCTGCGGATGGCGGACCCATTCCCGATAGCCGGCAAACCGCGCCAGGAAGGGGAGCAGCTTCGATTCGGCCCCCTTTCTTTCAAAGGCGGCAATTTCGAGAGTGACGGGCTCCTCTTGAAGGAGATGCTTCAAAACGGAAGGGTGGGGATTCATGCAGGCCCGTTCATAGAGCGTGGGGCCGGGCCTCTTCATTGCGTAGAATTTCCGGACGCAGTCTCTGTCGATGGCGAGGAGGTCTTCCAGAATCTCCTCTTTCCCAAAGCTGCAGGCAAGCTCTAAGAGGGTCATGTATTCGGGCGAGGCGTCGCCCCGTTTCCAGCGGGTGGGCTTTTGGGTGCTGATCTCGCTCGTGTCGAAGACGGCGAGGGGATCGACTCCCGCTTGGATCAGAGCGCGCGTAGAGGCAAGATTATTCGGATCTACGACAGGCGAGAGCTCCGTATCGGAAAAATAGGCGGAGTAAACTTCGCTCGAGCGGCTTCGACATTGCCCCGCGCCCTTGAATGTGCTCTCGACTCCCCGTATAAATCCCTTGAGAGAATCGGCCAAATGACCCCAATCCAGGCGAGAGAGCCACTTTCCGAACGAGAGATTTTCCCTCACGCCGTTGAATTTTTTCACCTCGGCATCCACACCTGCCAAAATGCCTCTGACAATGCTGAGAGTATGGTCCCAGCTGCCGCAATAATCGCGAGGCCAATCAACTTCAGGCTTCGGAGGGGCGATGCGCAGATTCTTCCCATCGTGGGGACTCGGAGCCCATTGAAGCGGGTGGAGATCTTGAACAGAGCGCATGCCGCGGAACAAAAAGGCCAAGAGAGGGCTCGTCGTTCGGAAAAAGAGATCGGCCGTTTTGCACACTTTCACGAACGGTTTTAAGAGCTCTTTTTCAGAAGAGAGGAGAGCGACCGCCCTTTTGGCGAGGCACATGTAGGTTTGCTGTCTGTAGGGCCACTCCACTCTCGATTCATCGGGAGGAGCCTCTTCTTGGATCTCTGGGATTCTCGACAGCGCAGTCGCCCACAATCGAACCAGTGTGTCAGATCGAAAAATCGTTTCGAAGTGGGGATATGAGGCCATCAGGATTGCAAAATCAAACTCATCGACGTTCTGCGACTCCTTGGGTAGCGACTCCCACAACTCAGGGTGTTCTTGAGCTATGGCCCGATAACTTTCCAAACGGCCTGGTGCAGACATGAGTTCCTCCCTTGAAAAGGAGCGAAAAATGTAAAGTTTTACAAAATATTTTGGCAACACTTTTTTCATACACAAAAATTTCACAGAGATTTATCCTTCCCTGCTATGCGGGTTTTCCTCTTCCTATTCCTGATTTTGCTCGTCTCATGCGGCCGAGATGTGACCCAATTCGACGGCACGATTCAAGAACATGCCCCTGTGAAAATGAGAGAGGGCGTTTTTTCTTTAGGCCCCGAAGAGAAAATTGACACAGAAAAAATTCTCAGCATCGCCGATTTGATCGACGCCGCTTTGAAGAACAATCCTGAGACGAAAAGCGCTTGGTATCGAGCCAGAGTTTCCGCAGCGCGCCTCGGCGTTGCAAGGAGCGAACTCTACCCGAAAATCGACGCGAAGGCCGACGGATCTCACATCAGGACATTTGAATTTTTAGGCGGACCGGTCATCGTCGATAACCGGGCAGGAGCAGGGCTCATGCTCTCCTACCTTCTCCTCGACTTCGGCGAGAGAAGTGCATCGATCGACGCCGCCAAAGAGGGACTCAAGATCGCCCACTGGAGCTCCGATTGGAAAATCCAACAAGTCCTGATCGGACTTTTGGGCCGCTACTACGAATATCTAAATGCGAAAGGGCTCCTTGAAGCGGAAGAAGCTTCGATCGGCGACGCTAAATCGAGAGTGGAGGCGACGGAAGATCTTTGCCGCGCCGGCTTGAAATCGAGGAGCGATCTCCTCGCAGCTAAGTCGGATCTCATCCAAGCGAGACTCAAACTGGGCGAAAGAAAAAGAGCTGCCGCTGTGGCGATGGGGGGCCTTGCGAAGGCGATGGGTATCTCCGTCGATGTGCAGCTCCAGGTTGAAAATGTCCCGGAGGGGATCGAACTTTCAAAAGTGACAGAGAACATCGATGCTCTGATCGCCAGAGCAAAACTGAAGCGGGCCGATCTCCTCGCATTGAGCGGCGAGATGGCCCGGAAAAATTTGGAGCTGAAGAAGACTCGAGCGAGTCTCTGGCCAAAAATCGGAGCCTCTGCGAACAGCGGCTGGGCCTACGATGAGAAGAGCCCCTCCCACGGGATTTTCAACTACTCGGTCGGCGTCTCGCTGAACGCTCCCCTTTTCGCCGGCTTCCGAAAAACCTACGAGTGCAGAAGAGCTTACGCCGAGGCGCAAGAGACCCTCGCCGACTTGCGCGATCGGGAGAGCGAAATCTCCCTTGATGTATTGAGGAACTTCGAAGCGCTCAAAACGGCCGAGGAAAAAATCTGCCTCAGCCGCGAATATCTCGAGTACGCTGAAGAAGGGTACCAATCGGCGCTCGAAAACTACCGCGCCGGCGTCATCAACATTTTTTCTCTGATCGATTCGGGGAAAATCCTCTCGCTCGCCCGAGAGTCGAAGGCCCAGGCGAAAATCAATTGGTTTGCAGCGATCGCGCAGCTCGCTTATGCTACAGGAAGTCTCTTAGAGGAATAGATGAACCTATCCGCAAAGTATTTCGGGCAATCCCGAGTTTCGGCCGGCGCTTTTC
>JAFEGL010000029.1 GCA_018239895.1 Verrucomicrobiota bacterium | reverse complement strand
CTGCATCATGCCTATCATTAGCTGCGCCTCGCAGCGTCATCATGTGAGCCGCGCTCGCGGCGTATCCTGTACTCTGGGTTAAAACAGGGAACATGATATGCCGCGAAGCGCGGCTCACATGATGACGCACGATATCAGGATGCAGGGCTACGCCCCGCACCCCAGATAGAGGCCGGCCCGCTACAAATATCCCTGAGCTAGCCGCTTGTAGGCGATGAGCTGCTCTTGCTCCCAGTCGGAGGAGCGTCCTAGCTCTTGGGCCATGAGATGGGCAACTCTCGGGGCGATCTCGAGGCTCGCTTTGGCGTCGAGAAGGAGCGAACGGGTCCGGCGCGCGAGGACATCCTCGAGCGTCCGTGCCATTTCGTGCCGAACGGCCCAGACGACCTCGACCGGAAGGTAGGGGAGGCGAGGGTGGAGCAGATGGCCCCAGTCGGGATGCTGGGCGATGAGCTTTTCGAGCTCCGCAGAGTCGCTTCCATAGCAAGCCCATGAGTCGACGGGGTGGCGAGGCCCCTCTTTGTATCCATGAAGCCGGAGAGTTTGCGTGCTGCAAGGCGTCTCGTCCAGATCGCTGATCGCGATCGCCTTGTCGATCACATCCTGGGCCATTTTCCGATAGGTAGTCCATTTGCCGCCGACAATTGTGATGAGACCCGAATCGGAGACGAGGATCGTGTGGTCGCGTGAAAGAGATGAGGTCTTGTGAATCCCTTTTGCCTGGACAAGAGGTCTTAAGCCGGCAAAGACGCTCAAGATATCGGTTCTCGTTGGTTGCCGAGTGAGGTAGCGGCCCGCATACTGAAGCAAGAAGTCGATTTCTTCTTGGAGAGGGCGCGGTTCGAGCGAAGCATCCCGGATCGGCGTGTCGGTAGTACCGACGATGATGTGCCGATGCCAGGGAACGAAAAAGAGGACTCTCCCATCGTCGGTATGGGGAATCATGATCGCCATGTCGGTCGGCATGAATGACCGGTCGAGGACGAGATGGACCCCTTGGCTTGGCGCCACGATTTTTTGAGCCTTGGGATCGTCCATTTTGCGGACGCCATCGGAAAAAACTCCGGTCGCATTGATCACCACTTTTGCATGGAGATCGTACTCTTGCCCGTTCTCTAAATCGCGCGCCCGGACGCCGGTGACTTTTCCATTTTCTTTTAAAAGGGAGTGAACGGGCATGTAATTGATCGGGACGCCTCCAGAATCTTCGCAAGTTTGCGCTAAAGCGATGGCGAGCCTCGCGTCGTCGAATTGGCCGTCGTAGTAGACGACTCCGCCCCGGAGATCTTTCGCCTCCAAAGTCGGAATTTTCCGGAGCGTCTCCTCGCGGCTCAAATGGGTCGATTTTTCAAGTCCTAAATCTCCCGCTAAAAGATCGTAGACTTTGAGGCCAATTCCATAAAAGGGAGCTTCCCACCAGTGGTAATTTGGAACGAGGAAGGGGAGGTGGGAAACTAAATGGGGGGCGTTTTGGCAAAGAAGTCCACGCTCCTTCAACGCTTCTGTTACAAGAGCAATATTGCCTTGCTTGAGGTAGCGGAGCCCGCCGTGGATGAGCTTCGTGCTGCGGCTTGAAGTCCCTTTTGCAAAATCGCTCTGCTCGAGGAGGAGCGTCTTGAATCCGCGCGAGGCCGCATCGACCGCTGCGCCGAGCCCCGTCGCGCCGCCGCCGATGATGAGGATGTCCCAAAGATCGGGAGACCGTTTGCAGTACTCTAGAAGATTTACTCGATCCACCGCTTTGTCCTTCCAATGGCTTTTTGCCACAGGTTTTGCAATTCAATCCGCTCGTTTTCTGGCATCGAAGGGGAAAATTTCCGATCGAGTTTCCATGAGGAGGTAATTTCGGCCGGCGATTTCCAGATGCCGGCGGAAAGCCCCGCCAAGAAGGCGGCTCCAAGGGCCGTCAATTCTTGGATTTTGGGCCTAAGAACCGCTGTCTGCATCAAGTCGGCTTGCAGCTGCATCAAAAGATCGCTGGCGACCATTCCCCCATCGACCTTCAGTTCTCTCAGCCGAATTCCCGAATCGCTCTGCATCGAATTCAATACATCCATCGCCTGGCACGCCACGCTGTCGAGAACGGCCCTGGCCAAATGGGCTGCCGTCGTCCCCCGCGAGATCCCGAAAATTGAGCCGCGGGCGTGGGGATCCCAGTGGGGCGCTCCCAATCCGGTGAATGCTGGCACGAAAACGACTCCGCCCGAATTGGGGACGGAGGCGGCTAGAACATCGATTTCAGAGCTTTTCTTGATCAGTCCCAGATTATCCCGAAACCAAGAGACGGCGGCGCCCGCAATGAAGACGCTCCCTTCCAGTGCGTAGTGAATTTCATTCCCCCGTTTCATCCCGATCGTCGTGATCAGCCGGTTTTTGGAAACAACGGGTTTAGAGCCGGTGTTCATCAAGATAAAGCATCCC
The DNA here is from genome assembly GCA_018239895.1 of Verrucomicrobiota bacterium. GTDB lineage: Bacteria > Chlamydiota > Chlamydiia > Chlamydiales > SM23-39 > SZAS-17. Next base: position 191,770 of record JAFEGL010000029.1, on the reverse strand, counting down.
GTTCCGTAGGTCGCCTTCGCCATCCCTTCTTCAAAACATCCTTGGCCAAATAGAGCCGCCTGCTGGTCGCCCGCTATCCCTCCAATTGGAATCGGCGCGGTGAAAATATGCTCTTCAGTAGAGCCGTATCTCTCAGAGCAGCTCCTCACTTCGGGTAGGAGAGATGCAGGGATGTCCAAAATTTCTAAAAGCTCTTTGTCCCACTGCTCCGTGTGGATGTTATAGAGGAGCGTTCGGGAGGCGTTGGTCGCATCGGTGATGTGGAGCCTCCCTTGCGTCAGTTTCCAAACCAGCCAGCTGTCGACGGTTCCGAAAGCGAGCTCGCCCCGTTCAGCCTTTTGCCTGACGCCTGCAATGTGATCTAGAATCCACCGGATCTTGGTGCCAGAGAAATACGGATCGAGAAGTAGGCCGGTCTTCTCTTTGAACTTCGGCTCCATCCCTTCCCGTTTCAACATTTCGCAAAAGCTCGTCGTCCGGCGGTCTTGCCACACGATCGCATTGAAGACCGGCTTGCCTGTCTTCCGATCCCAGAGGATGGTCGTCTCCCGCTGATTCGTGATCCCGATTGAGGCGATCTGGTTCGCTGTCAAAGAAGCTTTTGCCAAGGCCTCTATCGCGACTGCGTACTGAGTCGCCCAAATTTCTTCCGGATCGTGCTCCACATAGCCAGATTGGGGGAAATGTTGTGTAAATTCTTTTTGAGCTAACGAGATGATCGAGCCATTGGAGTCGATGACAAGCGCACGTGAAGAGGTGGTCCCTTGGTCAAGGGCTAAAAGGTGATCCATACTCTTCTATTAAAATGATTATTTTAAAGTGTCAAGAAATGAGACTTTAAAACTCATTTTGTGTAAAATGTTAGGGTGAAAAGGATAATAAACTGGTTGGTTTATGGGTATGAATAGTTTGAATTTTATGCTTCTCAATGATATAGATTGGGGCACTGTTAAAGAGAACGCTAGCATTATCTCTGAAACGGTTCAAAAAAATGCAACGGTCGTCCAAGAAACCGCTAGCGAAGTTTTACGAAACACAACAAATATTTTACAAAATACGACTGCTAACTCGACCGGTTCCTACTTCAATGTCCAGGAAGCTTTAGGCAACGCCTCCGCTAGCTTTTCCGATATGTTTTCGAATCCAACCGTAGATGGGGCCAAAACGGTTCTTGAGAGCGGCTGGTCCGTTTTATCGAACACAGCCTCCTGGGGCTGGTACCTCTTGCCCGACTGGTCTAAAATGCTCCTCGGCATCGGCCTCGTTTTCTTCCTCTTTTCTCGGAAAACCAGCGTCAAAGTGGAAAATCACATCCACATGCCTCCAAACACACAACCTTCCTCTCCTTCATCTAAACTCCGCCTCATCACTCGCACTGAAGTGAATGAGCTTACCCAGATCGCAAGAATGGCTCAGACTGTCAATGGGAGAGTCGTCATTGAGCAGTTCGGAATCGACATGGAGAAAAAAGACTTTCTCGAAATGGTGAAGGGGATCATCGAAGAAATGAAAAGATCTCCAAGCGACGATCTGATCGTTGAATTTGCATGTTGATTTTTCAAAAATTTTCCCTCTGAAAATGCATTTCGGACTTGAGAAATCTTGTCCAAAATGTTAATAGAATGTCTCTTCAAAAATCTACTTGAGGTATGGTTTGGAGCAGGCTTTTATCCTCCCTTTACCCAAATACACAGGTCCCCACCCTTCTGACCTATCAGATCAAGAGGAAATCGACCAAAATGAGCAGATCGCCCTCTGGAGAAACGTTCTAGACAAACTCAGAGATAGAAAGATCACCTGGGAGCAATTTTTCAGCTACTTGCCTGAGGGGATCGAGACGATTTGCTCCCACCCCGCGTCCCGAATCGCCATCGACCGGAACGGCCAAACACTTCTCCACATTGCGATTTCTCAGGAAAGGAACGACGTCGTTGAACTTTTGAGCGGCGACTACCAACTCAGATTGCGGCGGAATAATTTTGGGATGACGCCTCTAGAGCACGCCCAATTTCTCCAAAGGCCCTTTTGCCTCAAATCGCTCGGCAGCCCCTTGCCCAAAGAGTTCTGCTCTCAGCCAAACGTCGAAATCGAATCGAAGGCTGAACAGCTGTCCCATCTCACTTACCTTCCGTACCCAATTTTCGAGCAGGAGAAAATCCTCAACGAGATCCTCGACCGGTGCGGCAAAGCCAAAGTCGACGACGCGATCCCGCCAGAAAAAATCTGGATGGGGATCTACTTCGATAAAGAGATTCAGACGGGCCTCAACCCGAGAGTCTCAATCCGTTGGATCGACGACGAGGTGGGGTTTGGCGTCTATGCTTTGCAAAGAATCCCATCCTGCGCTTTCGTCGGCGAGTACACAGGTGTTATCAAAGAGCGGAAGAAACGGCTCTTGAAAGATAAAACCTACTGCGTCCGCTACACAACATGGCAAACAGGACGGCGAAAATTCGTCGTCGACGCCGAAACGCAAGGGAATTTCACCCGGTTCATCAACCACAGCAACAAGCCGAACTTAGGCCTCCAATCGGTCTACTGGCGGGGGCTCCCCCGAATGGTCTTCATCAGCCTCAAAGAGATCCCCGAAGGGGCTCAACTCACTTTCGATTACGGTACCTTCTTCTGGAAGGAAATCAGGCAAGTCCCTAAGAAGCTAGCCTAAAAATTCACCACAGAGAGTAAAGAGATAGGAAGGAGGGAAGAATTTTCTTTTTGCTCTCGCAAAATGGAAATTAAACCTCCTTCCTATCTCTGTGTTCTCCGTGTCTCTGTGGTGAATTTAGCTTTTCGTTCGATTTGGGAGCGGTATTCATCGGGGAGATGGGGATTGGCTCTTAGTTTTTCGAGAGCGGCAAAGGCCTCTTCGCGCCGGCCGATTTCGAGGGCGCAGAGGAAGAACTGGTAGTGCGCTTCCCAAAGATAGACCGATTCGTTGAGGAAGAGATCGCCTCGGGGAAGGTTAGCGGCGATTGCCTCTTTCGATAGAAGATAGCCGAGAAGGTGCTGTTTGGTCTGGAGAAAGTAGCCCGTCAGTTCACAGAGCGGCTCGATGCGAGAGGGGCGTGAGAGATAGGCTCGGCAGTAGGTATCGATGAATGTTTTAGGGGGCATCTGGAGGGTGTTTTGGAGCGTGGCCGAACTGAAAAGAGAGAAGAAGACCTCCTCTGAACTACCGCCCATCGAGGCCCGTTTTTCGAAGTGGTCCAGCGCTTCTTTGTAAAATCCTGTCCGCAAGGTGGCGTAGGCAAGGTAGAAGAGGAGCCGCTCATTCGATGAATCTGTTTCGAGCGCCTTTTTTAAAATGGCGGCGTCTTTTGCATGTTTGTTGGGATCTTTTGATCGGCTCCCATCTTTGCCGCATCGGACGACGATGTCTGTCAGCAGAGCAGCGTCTTTGTTGCTCTCCCAACTCAGAACTTCGTACAGGACGCCCGAGAAATAAAACTCGGGACAATGTTTAATGAAGAGGGGCGCTTTGTCTTTCGTTGAGCGGGAAACAAAATAGAGGTCGTAATTTAGCTCAGGGAGAGAGTAGGTTTCGGGAACGTCCAAAAAGTCATCGGCGTCGATGAGGAGAAGATAATCGCTTTTTCCTTGAGCAAGGCGCAGCGCTTCGTTCCGATTGTGGGCAAAATCGACCCAGGGCCGCTCGTGCAGCTCGCCGGGAATATCGGACAAAAATTCCCGGATCATGTTTTGGGTCCCGTCAGTCGACCCGGTGTCGACAATCACCCAATGATCGATCCATTTTTTTACCGAAGAGAGACAGCGCCGAATCACTTTACTTTCGTTTTTTACGATCATGTTTAAACAGATCGAATTAGCAGGCATAAATTTCTCATTATATTCAATTGAATGAATCAAGTTTAAATTAAAACAGATTTTTCTTTAAGAATTTTTCAAGTTGGATGAAAATGGGAACATGAATTGGTGGTTTTCTAAGATTGCGCTAACGCCGATCTACAAGCCTCCCACGTCGGCGATGAAAATCCGAGTCGAGGTGGATGGAGTGGAGAGCTTGGCGTCGCCCAAAGAACTCGAATTGTTGACAGGGGCTAAGTTCGCCCCTTGGCTCGAAATCCAGAGCGAGAGGATCCATCGGGCTGTTTGCAAACTCGGCGCAAAACTGCGCCGCAAACAAAAAATGAGCCTCGAACAGCTCTGGCAGGGGAATTATTACAAAAGGGAGATTGAAAGCGGCTACATGCCCGATGTCCTCCTCCGCTGGACGGGAGAGGAGGTTGGCTGGGGGCTATTCGCCCGGCGGGCCTTTCGGCCGAAAGAATTCATCGCTGAATATACCGGGTTGCTCCGCCGCTGGAGACGGGCCGATCGGAAAAACGCCTACTGTTTTGAGTATGTGCAGGAGTCGGGCCATCCCACTTCGTATCTCATCGATGCGCGGGACCAAGCGGGGATCGCCCGCTACATCAACCACAGTGCAAAACCCAACCTCAAACCGACATTAGCGACAATCGGCGATGTGACCCACGTCATCCTCGTCGTCGATCGGCCGATCGAAAAGGGGGAGCAGCTTTGCTACGATTATGGGCCAGCATACTGGTCCCACCGGAAAGAGCCGATTATTTTTCAGGGATGAGCGCCCAGGCGATCAAGTAGGCAATCAGAAAGGGGAGGATCCCCGTCACAAAGCAAAGGAAAACGGCAGAGAGGCGAACCACCGTCGAGTCGATCTGGAAGAGCTGGGCGATCCCGCCGCAGATCCCCGCTATCTTCCGGTCGCTTTTGGAGCGGAAAAAACGGCGGTGAGGGGAGTCCTGGGTTCCTCTCGGCTCGAGGGGGATGATCATCCCAGCAATCAAATAGGCAAAGAGGATAGGGAGAAAACCGGTCAAGACCCAGAAGAAGACGAGGACGAGGCGGATGGCGGTCGAGTCGAGGCGCCAATAGCGTCCCAAGCCTCCGCAAATCCCCAGAAACATTTTGTCAGATCGGGAGCGATAGAGCTTATTCAAGTCGGGCCAGTCCTTTGATCCTGCTTTTTTGGAACATGTAGTTAAAGAGGGAGATCGATAGCCCCAAGCATACCAGGTCGAGGCCTAAACTGATCCAGAAAAATTCAGTGGGGAAAGTCCCCGTCTTCAAGACGCTCCTCATCCCTTCGAAAATGTAGGTAGTCGGCAGGCACCAGGAGATCGATTGGGCCCAGTGCGGAAGGGTCTCGACTGGATAGAAAACAGCGCTGAAAGGGGCGAAGATGAAGCCGATCATCCAGGCAAAAGCCTCGACCTGGTGGCCCCAATAGATGATCGCGCTCGAGGCTAAAAATCCCAAACTCCAGCCGAAGAGGAGCAAGGCGGCCGCAAAGGGGAGGAAGGACCATCCGACCGTGAAGACGTTGAGCGAATAGAGGACATAGACCGTCACGGCTCCGAACGTAATCGTCACAAGCAATTTGCAAAGACAGAGGAGAATCACTCCCATCGTCCATTCAGATATCTTGAGAGGCGTCGAGAAGAGATTGACGAGGTTTCTATGCCAAAACTCCTGGAGCAAGCTGACCGAGATATCGATAGAACCGCGCCAAGCGACCTGCCAGAAGACGAGGCCCGTCATTAAAATCAGAGGGAGATTGGAGACGTGGCTTTGACTTTGGATCCAGACAGAGGTGAGTCCCCAGAGTAAAATATCGACGAGAGGCCAATAGAACAGATCGGAGAGCTGTAGCCCCCCTTTTTTCAAAACGTAAAAATAGCGGAAAAACACTCCGCGGACGCGGCTCCAGTTCATAGGTTTTTCCTCTTCGCGATGTGTAAAAAGTAATCCTCAAGAGAAGGCTCTTCGATCTTGATGTTGGTATACTCGATCCCTTTTTGGGTCAAAGCGCCCAAGAAAGAGGGGATCTGCTTCTCATCGAGGGCGACCTGGATCGTCCTGTTTTCGATCTGGTAGCTGTGCCCCTTCTCCTCAGCCAAAGCGGCGGTCCTCTTCATCCCATCCTGGACGACGAGGTAAAGCCGGCAAGAAGATACCGTTTTGGCCAAATTTTTTGGCAAATCGTCGGCGATGATCTTCCCTTCCTTCAAAAAGACGGTCCGGTCGCAAAGCTGCATCGCCTCCTCCATTTTGTGGGAAGTGAACAAAATGGAAAATCCGGTCCTTTCTCTCTGCTCGAGTAAAAACTCGCAGACTTCCCGGGCGATGTCGGGATCGAGCGACGCGGTGGGCTCATCCAAAAGGACGATTTTCGGCTCGATGAAAAAAGCCTTCACCAACATCAAGCGGGTGACTTGTCCGGCCGACAAGGAGGAGATTCTCGTATGCTTTTTCTCGAAAATGCCAAACCGTTCAAGCAGCTCATCGGCCCTCTTCCGAAACACCTGCTTCTTCAATCCGTAGAGCCGGCCAAACACATCGAGGTTCTCTTGGACCGTCATGATGTAGGGGAGGCTCGTGTAGGTGCTCGCAAAAGAGACCGATTCGAGGATCTTGGAGCGGTGTTTGGAGAAATCCAGACCAAAGTAGGTGATAGTTCCCGAGGTATATTCCAAAGTGCCGAGGAGCATCTGGATCGTCGTCGTTTTCCCCGAGCCGTTCGGACCCAAAAGCCCCAGAATTTCCCCTTGCTTCAGATGAAACGAGATCTCATCCACCGCGAGGAACGGCTTCTTGCCCAGATAGAGTTTTTTCAATTTATCGACGGAAAGTACATTCGACATAGATGAGAGTATAGATAAATAGGAAATTTTCTGGAATCTCAGACCGATAGACGCTACAATGTTTACCTTTATGAAGCGCAGTTTACTTGCATTTTCCCTCTTTGCGTTGCCCCTTTGGGGATCGTTCTCAGAACCGGCTCGGCTCGAGTACGCCACCGGCTATAGAAACGACCGGCTCCATTGGCATTTGCAGGACCCAGGCGATGGGGGGCCGTTAACCTACAGCGAAGTCTATCGCGATCTCCAGTTCTGGGAAAATGCCCTTACACTCACCGTTTTTCATCGAGATATCTACCTCTTTCTCGGCGCAGATTATTCGGCCTTTGGCCAGGGAGGCGTCGTCCATCAGCGCTACGCCAACCTCAGCTACGCCACAGATCAGCCCCACTTTTCCTTTACTCCTAATGGTTGGGCAGGCGATGGGACCGGCCATTTTGGCTACTGTGTAAACCTCACTGACGGGAGAACCTACAAGACGATCCTGGTTCCGTTTGTCGGCTTCTCCTACCACTACGAGTGGCTGCAGAGAAAAAACCCTCGGCCCAACCCCCGCTTCTCAAACGACGCTGTCGGCGCCAGCTTTTACAACATGTACTCGAGCCTCCCGAGCAACCTCAACCTCACCTGGTACGGCTTTCTCCTCGGCGGCTTTTTCCACATCGATACAGGGGGGAGGCTCCTCTTCGATGCCGGGTACAACTACAACTGGCTTCACGTCCGGTTCCACACCCGGTTTGCCAACACAGTCGATATGGGACCGCCGCTCTCGACCGAGGAATCGACCCACTTTTCGCTCAAAGGGAAAACGGGAGGGAACTTTGGCCACACAGGCTGGGCCAAGTTTGAGATCCGGCTCGACAACGCCTGGAGAACCGGCCTCGCTGGCTACATTGACTATTTCTTCTCCCGCGATTTCGACGCCAAAGAGAAGCAAAGTGTAGCCGGTGAGCCGACCGTCAAAGTCACCCAAAAAACCAAAATCCGCTGGACCTCCTTTTCAGGTTTGGCCAACATTTCGAGGAACTTTTGAAGCTTCCCCCTAGAGACCAGATGGTGATGGGCGTCCATGCGATTCGGGAACTGCTCGTCCACGCCCCGAGCCGCCTCCTCAAAATCTATACCGTCCGGCCGTCGGGCGACCGAAAATCTGACCTTTTAGCCCTCTGCCAAGACAAGGGGATCCCCATCGTCTTCTCCTCCCTCGACGAGCTGACGAAGATGGCCGGATCCGACTCCCACCAATCGTTTGTTGCCCATGTGAAGGGGAGGGAGTTTCTCGATGCTAAGGAATTTTTTCAAAAAATCGGAGACCAGGAAAACTGCCTCGTCTTGATGACCGATCAGATTTTCGACCCCCAGAATTTTGGGGCTCTCATGCGGTGCGCCGAGTGCCTGGGAGCCTCGGCCCTTATATGGTCTAAGAATCGGGGAACCGACCTTACCCCGACTGCCGCCAAGGCGAGTTGCGGGGCAAGCGAGATCCTCCCCCTGCTCAGAGTCTCAAACCTAGCCGACACGGCCGAGCAGTTCAAAAAGGAGGGGTTTGAGGTGATCGCCTCGCTCCTCGACCCGAAGGCCGAGAGCGCCTTTACCTTCCGCTTTGCCCCTCGGACTCTCCTCATCGTAGGGTCGGAAGGGGAGGGGATCCAGCCCTTGCTTCAGAAGAAGTCGGACCGGCTGATCTATATACCTATGGCCGGCAAAATCGAGTCGCTGAACGTCGCCCAGGCCGCCTCGGTCCTGCTCACTCTTTGGAAATGCTCGGGGGGATGCTCGGCCAGGTCAGGCTGACCGTCGTAATCCCATGCATCGAGAGCCAGGCATCGACGTCCGTCTCCAAGACCTTGGCTTTTAAAATAATTTCTTCCACTTCGGGCCATGTCTCCATAACGACTGTGTCATCCATAAGCCCCAAAAGCTCATTGTAGTAAGTGTCGTCCATATCGACCATCCCTTGGCTAACCGACTGATTGATCCAGACTTGGATGGCCTCAAGATTTTCCATGACATCTTCCTTAGCCGCCAGAAAAGCCATGGGATCAATTTTCTTTTTCATAATTCAATTAATATAAAATATTAACTATTTAATCAAATAATTAATTTAGATTTCAATAAATCAATTAAATGATTATAATTTCAGGTGAAAAAGAAAAAAATTACTATTTGAGGAAAAAATGAACAATCTCTCTCCTTTAGATTCAGTCAGACAAAACCTAGGCAGCAACAACGTTCAAACAAAAATGAACGGAGTTTCGGCAGCAGCATCTATGCTGCTTAAAACAGATCAAGGCGCTCGTGACATCGTCGCGTTAAATCTCCCAAAACAATTGGCAGTGATCGGCGCATCTATCGGTGCAGGCGGTCTTCTGAATGAACACAAAGGAACACTCAGCGATCTAGCAGGTCAAGTCAACGCCGCTTTCGGAGCCGTTGTTGAGCAAAACGCCGCTTACCAAACCCGAATCCAAGAGTACGAAACGCACGCAAAACAGACCCAAGAGCAGCTTTCCACTCAACAGACTCTGATTAGCGAACTGAATTCGCAATTAACTGCATCGCAAAGCACCCTCCAGTCTCTCACTCAAGAGAAGTCTGAGCTGACAAGCCAAATAGACATGCTCGCCTCTAAAGTTGAAGCTCAACAAGCTGAAGCTTCAGAATTGAAGAAGCAAAACGACAGAATTCCAGGTCTTGAATCAACTTTAGCTGATAAAACAGCGACCTTGGCTCAGCTGGATGAACAGTTGGGAAGCCTTAACCAAGAACTCTCTTCTATCAAAGCCCAAGCTGCTATCTCTAACGAAGATTCAACCAAAGCTCTGCAGGCGCAGCAGCAGGAATTGAGCCAACTTCAAGCTAAAACAAAAGAGCAGATCTCTAGCTTAACAGCTGAAATCAACACATTGAGAGATCAACTTTCTGACAAAGAAAGTATCCAGGAAAGACTTTCTGGTAAAGAAAGCGAAATCAGCTCTCTGAAATCTCAATTAAGGACTCTTGAGTCGAATGCTGATAAGCAAACTACACGAATTGCTGAAATGCAAGAGACAATTGAAACACTTCAAGTTGACCTGGAAGAAGCTAATTCAGCGTTTGCATCTCAAGTGGCTATGAGAGTTGCTGAGGAGACAGCAGACTTTGAAGATCAGGGACAAGAAGTTCAATCTAAAAATATGACCATTGAAAAACTCAGAGCGCGTCTAATTGATTTACAAGGGCAAGTCTTCTCAAAAGCAAGAGAACTTGCAGAATTGAAAGCTAGTCATGCGGCCGCTTTTTCTGATGCTGAACTCCAAAACGGCTCTCTGCAACAACAAGTAGACACTTTGGATGCATCTCTTGCAAACGCAGAGACGGAAATTGACAGTTTGAAAGCCCAAATAGAGCAGGCTCCAAAAGAGGAGAGAGAAAAGATTCTGAAGCTTGAAAGTGAGCTCTCTGTACTTAAAGAAGAGCTTGCTCATTATAATAGTAAAATTTTAATAATTGATAATCTTGGTAAAGAAAACAGGGAGCTATTGGCTCAAGTTAAAGAACTTGATGAATCAAACGCTGAGTTTGATAAGGTAAATAAGAAAAACGCTGTTGTATTCGAAAGGGTAAAAGCTAAGCGCGATGAATACCATAAGAAACTTGGCGAAGCTAACGGTACTATCGAACAGCTCGAAGAACAAATCGAGAGAATGAAAGCCAAGTCGTCAACTTCCGCTCTCGGAATGGCAGGTAAAGTTGTTCAGGGGGGCTTAGCTGCTACTGCTGTTGCAATGATGGCCAGCGAGCCAGTTAACCAAGCTGTTACCAGCACGATTCGTGGTTTGGCTGGACGTTTGACCTCTTACGATACCTATAGACAATTAGGTGTCCAAGCAGGCCAAGCGTGGACGACTCACGGCGCGCCAATGATGCAAAGAGCAGGCCAAGCGTTGTCTGATTACGGAACCCCGGTTCTTAAAGGCGCTGGCCAAATGTGGTCGGACTACGGAACCCCAGTTGTACAAGGTGCAGGCCAAATGTGGTCTGATTATGGAACGCCAGTTGTACAAGGTGCATCTGCGGCTGTAATGAATGCTGTGAATAACCCAGACGATGCAGAGCACGGCGCTCTTGGGTTTACTCCAAAGCAAATTCTCGTCAGCAGCGTCTTGCTAGTAGGATCTGTCGCAACTACCGTCTTCTTCTGGAGAAGATCGGCGAAGAAAGCTACTCCTGCAGCTCAAGATTAAGCTTAAACGGTTCTTATAAGAACTTAAGCCCCCTTGCCCTCCAAAGGCAAGGGGGCTTTTTTTTGCCCTGAGTGCAAGAAATAATTTTAGCTTTAGGAAAAGGGGGGAAGGGGGTATAGTTTTCCCGATTTAATTGGAGCTAAGATATGGTACCATTAGAACAGATTCGGAGCAGGGTTGATAACTTAATCCCCATATTCACGCACGATGCATCGGTCGACAGGCGCCAGGCTTTCCTAGAGATCATAAGAGATCTAGCTCCATATAACGGCGCTATTGTGACTGTTTATCAGCAGCAATTGATCCAAGAAATTTCATTAGAACTACAACAGGCCTCAATATGGGCTAGGAACAACCCCATTGCTGTAAATCGAGTCAATGTGATCCGGAGGTCTTGCTGCACTTGCGCGAGAATCGAAAAAGTACTTCAAAGATGCCTCTTGGGGTTTGTGAGGGCTATTTTAACGATTTGGAACTGTTTACACCCTTCCGTAAAGCCTATCAAGGGTGGAATAAAGCCAACTATAGTTCCTGAATCGGCATGAAGAATCTTTTCATTTTTCTTAGTCTGATTTCCTTTTTAGGAGCTGATGAGCTGGATGAATACTTCTCTCTTCTCCATGAGCACCCTCATTTGGCTGTTCCGGGGGAGCATGAGAAGGGGGAGATCGAGATCGTTTTGGACCGGGAGGGGATCGGGGCGATCGAGAAGGCTCAGATCGAGCGGCTCGTCAAGAAAGGGGTCTCTTTGGCCCTGGCTCAAAAGTCATCCCAAGTCGGGATCGTAAGCGAAGATATCTATTGGCTCTGGATCCGGGATGCAGTGATCTTCCCAACGGGGGCCACAGGGACCTATGAGAGGATCGTCTGGAAAAGCGGCCTTCTGACACAAAATACCAATGGAGTCGCCATCCTGCCGGTTTTTCCAGACGGGCGGATAGCTCTCGTATTGAACTATCGGCACGCAACCCGTTCCTGGGAACTCGAGTTGCCCCGCGGGGCGTTAAAGAAGGGTGAAACTCTGCAGGAAACTGTAATCCGGGAGCTCCAAGCCGAAACAGGCCTCATCGCCAAGGAGCCGATTTTGCTCGGTTCTATGACGCCCGATACAGGAGTATTGCCCTCGGTCGTCCCGGTCTTCTGGATTAAAATTGAGAGCGAAGGGATGGCTGATTGCGACTTTTCAGAGGCAATTGAAGGGATCCGGCTTTATACCGTCGATGAGTTGAAAGCGGGATTGAAGGCCGGCTGGATGGAAGTTGAGATGGGAGGGGAAAAGCGGAGGGTACCGCTCAGGGATCCTTTTTTGACCTTCGGCCTGTTCTTATCTGATCTATAGTAAAATATTTACATAACATGAATTATCAGACGTTCTATAAACTAAAGACTTTCCTTTAAACCTCTAACCCTGTAGACTCTCTGGCCTTTCAAAACCAGGAGTTTAGCCAATGATCCGTACAGCTTTTAACGCATTTCATAGAACGTTCGCACCCTCGATCCAGCCAGTTCGCTCGAGTCTGACGCAGCTCAGCCAAAGAGTTCCCCTGCCTCAGATTCAGACAGCAAGTTTCGGGAGTCAGGCTAAACGATGGACAAAAGAAGATCTGACGCACCATGAATATCTTTTTCAGCTGGGAGCTCTGAATAACGGCCAAGAGTGGATCAAAACCCTTCTGACCCAAATGAAGACAAAGGCGCCGCAAGTGGTCTTGACCCTGGAGCCCAAGACCCGGCTGGATTCGTTTTATCCCGACGGTATGTCGTACCCGACGTTTGGCATGCTAAATGGGATCACGAAAAAGCTGGAATCGGGCGCGATGTCAGTTCCGACGACAAAGTTAATTTTCAACTTAAACAAACGAGGCACAATCGAAAAAATAGCCGACTTTATGGCCAAGAACAGCAAACATGCTTCCTTTGGACTACACCAAACTACGAAAACTGTGGTATAATTTAAGCAGTTAAAGAGATGTAAATGAATATTTTACTCAGTTTTTTAGCCCTCACCTCTCCCCTTGCAGCCGATCTGATCCCTAAGGTCAAGTATGACCTGGTTGCTCCCGATGTTTATAGGTCGATGGATCTAGATGGTTTGTCTGTCTCTGCGAGCGGACAGTTTTCTGCGAGAGGATTCGAAGAGATCGACTCTCAAGAGAAGAAGTTGATTGTCGTCGATCTAAGGCGAGAATTTCATGGCTTTGTCGACGGGAACCCCATCAGCTGGAAGACGCCAGAGGGCAACTATCTCTACAACCAAGGATTGAGCGCCGATGAGATCGAACAGGGTGAAAAAGCCCTTTTAGAGCCCCTCGGCGGTCTAACGGAGAAAGATTTCGTCGAGGCCTCTGGAGCCACCTACATCCGCTTCCCCATCGAAGACTATTCTTATCCGACGGGTCCCGATCTCGTTCGGCTGGTTCAGTCATTTCCTCCCGATTCGCATGTCCACTTCCATTGCGCAGGCGGCGAGGGAAGAACTACGACGGTTCTTGCGATGATAGAGATTTTGAAAGGGAATGGCTCTTTAGAGGAGATCTTGAAGCGGCAGGAAGATCTTGGCGGGGCGAATCTATACGATCCCTGGTCCCGCTATGCCGATCAGCCGGACCGGCTCGAGGGGGGCATCCAAAGGCTCGAGTTTCTCAAAGACTTCTATGAAAAATTCAATGGTGCTTCTTCTCAATACCCCTAATGTCCTTTTCCAAACGCTGGAGCAGTGCTCTATCTGAATATATGGCATAGACGGAGACGATTCGGGCAACTAAAATCGCGATGTAGAACTGCCCGATGACCCCTTCGATAACTACGAAAGATTGGGCTAAATCTGCTATTGGAGTGATATCCCCGAAACCGATCGTCAAAAGAGTGATAAAGCTGAAGTACATCATCTGAGACAGGTAGGTGCTATGGATGATGTAGTTTTGATCGTTATAGATCAGATGAAAAGATCCCGGAAGGAGAAACTCTAAAAGAAGATAGAGAAATGAAAAGGCAAAAGCGATCATAAAGTAGGCGCAGATCACTCCCCTCAAGGTTTCTAAAGTGACTTGGGCCCTCAAGACTACGTTATAGAGGATCGAAGCGGTGCAAATATAGAGAAAGGCAATCGTAAAGCAAAGGCTTGTGATGATCAAAGGGGTGCTCTGAAAAAATAGAGAACTCCAATCGAAAATTAATGCGGGTACCCCAAGACACAAGCTTAGCCTTTGAACCGCTTTAGGATGGTGGGCGTTGAAGATCGATGTGAAGAAAACCCCTGTGAAAAAAAGCTCCCAGATCGCGATAGAACTAGTGCTCCAATTGTAGGGTCTGAAGAGGAAGAGAAGAATCAGGAAAACAATTAGCTGGGTGAAATACCCAGAAAAGTATCTCTTAATTCTTTGAGTCAGGGACGCCTTCATGAAACCTATAGATTGATCCTACTTTTAACACTAATCTATCTATTTTTATTCTACAAACTTCAATTCTCTGTAAATTTTTTCGACGGCATCTTTTTTTTCTCGAGGCAGGTGTGGATTTAGCAAAAGATTACAGCAGGCTTGCCTCGCCTCTTCTTTGAAATTGAGAGCTCTGCAACAATCCATAAATTGTAGCATCGTCCCGTAAAGATATATCCACTCTTCGACATAAATCGTATCCCTAGATAGTGGTATATGCAGCGCTTTTTTAAACTCTTGATAGGCTAAATAGGGTTCATTTAACTTTCGATAGAGATTGGCCAGCCAAAAGAGGGGTTCAGCGCGAGAAGGGCGATATTCATAGGCGCGCTGAAAGCTCTCAATGATGTGAGAGTTTGGAAATCCTAGCCTCTCTTCTAGCTGGGCGCTGATGTAGAGAGAATAGTAGATTTCCTGATCCCAGCCTCCCATGTTGGCTCTTTTCCGGTAATTGATCAGCGCTAAATGGTCCTCCCCAGCTACTGCATAGCTTTGGGCGAGATAAAAGACATATTCTTTATTCTCAGGTTCTTTAACTAACGCCTCTTCGAGAACCTGGGCGTCTTTTAGGTATTTATTTGGATCTCTCCCTCTAAACCCCTCTTCTGTCGCTGAAATATTGACCACCCCCTCAATTAGGCCGACGGTGATCCCTTCTAAAGGGGTTATCTCCTCGTGAAGGACACCTCTATAACGCCAATCGACTTTGGTATTTATTAGAAAGTTCCTATGAACGGTTGCGGCTCTTTCCCCGTGGTGGGCTCTACGGATCGTAATGAGATACAGGTCTTTGTCGAGAGGTGGGGGAAAAGGTTGGGAAAACTCAAGGCGCTCATCGGCATCGATCAACAGGAGGTAGTCTCCCCTCCCCTTCCCTAGGGCTATGGCCTCATTCCGATTATGGGAGAAATCGACCCAGGGTCTCTCAAATAGCTCTCCAGGGACCCCTTTTAGAGCCTCTAAGACGATTTCCTGAGTCCCATCGGTTGACCCGGTATCGACGATCACCCAGGAGTCTATGACCTTTTTAAGCGACTCCAAACACCGCCGGATAACAGGGCTTTCATTTCTGACAATCATGTTCAAACATATCTTATTCATTATTAACACCTTAAGACTATTTAACGTTAACGAAGATCATATATTTATTTTATTAATTTTGCAAGTTGTTGATTGATTGTTATTTAAGTGTATAAAGAAATGTTAATAATTTTAAAAATTAATTGACATTTAAAGAAATAAGTAGTAATATTGATAGTAACCACTACAGCTATTTTATAATAGCTAATACATATAACCTGGAGAAAATAATGACTACAATCCAAGCAACTGGCGTTAATGCTAGCTCTTTAAATGTTAGCCAAGATGTTTTAACGCAGCTTTATACAGCTCTTAAAAGTAGAGACTTTGCTACAGCTAAGCAAATCATTGAAAGCAATCCAAGCCTTAATGGTCCCGACGTGAGGATTACAGTTCCTAACATGGGTACTTATGGTATCTTGCCCCTCGTAATCCACTATTCATATCTTTATGGTCAAAATAGCGCTGGAAGCGATTTAGCCTTGGAAATGATCAACCAATTGGGTTTTCCATTGACCGATACACCAGCTTCTGAGGGTAACTTTGAAGTAAATACAGACTCCGCCTTCTACGAAGCTATCTCAGCTGCCAATAAAAATTACGGCGGAGGAAACTATTCCATTTTGGAAGCCATTTTGGATAAAAGACCGGACTTTATAAATCGAGTCCAAATGGACCCGTTTCAACAGTTCGTTAAAGCAAACCCCCTATTTTCTGCGGGTGTTATGGGTGGAGATTTAAATTTAGTCAACTTCCTTTTGAGCAAGATGACTCCTGCCGAACAAAAGGCTCAGGTTCTCCAATCCATCCCCGGCGTAGGTACAGTTCTTGACCGTGCAAATGCATACGCAGGGCTAGATTCAGATCGAGCAGCGATAGCTAAAGAATTTAATTCGATCGCAAATAGCTAATCGATTCGTTCTAACGTTCAAAGTGCCAACGATGGCCTGGATTCTTCAGGCCATCGTTTTTTTTGTCCAATATGTAAGAATATCCTCTTTAAAAAGGTAAAATGAATTCAAAAAGCCGACAAATGCAAACCTTTACACAAAGACCGATTTTACGTTCTATCGCTTGTGGCTTGTTACTTCCTTGGCAAACATAATTCTGTATACCGCGTGTGTACAAAATTGTGGGACGGAGAATCCCTGTCTAAGAAAATCATGGATGCCTGTCCCGATCGAGGGTTTACACCGCTGCGGCGACTCTTTCTAACGGTATCAAGCCTCGCCCCCATTATTTACCACAAGATGAAGAATATGTAATATAAATTATTTTAATAAATAATCTTTATATTATTAAAATTCAGAGTTATAATAACTGGCAAAAAAAGAAAACAATGTCAGTTATAAACGAAACAAGATCAAATAATTTATTTGAATATTGGAATCCCGAAGAACATGATGCGATCCAAGGGCAAGTCAATACCCTTTTCCAACGGATAGAAGCCAAAGAACTTAGAAGCATTCACGGGTGGCTGCGGACGACGGAACCTGCTAAAATTCAAAAAGAGGCGTCGTTTCTTATATTCTTGCAGGAAATGAGAGCCAGCAATAGCCTCAAGGCTTTCCAAGAAATCTCCTCGGAGATCTCCTACCGGGCCGCCAGCCGGGTTTCCCCTGAACTGTATAGGGCGACCAAAATAAGCTCGGAAATCGAGGTGGAGTTTCTCGAGACTTTATACGACTATTCTTATATTCCCTCCCCGAACACTAGCCGGTTGCAGCAGATTTTTACCCAAAACGTTTCACCTGTTTCATTAGTCCCCTTCTTGAAGCGGTCTATCCATTTTGCTGAATTGGCTCAATATAAGTTTGATTTATATGAATTTGAACCTGCGGTGGAAGAAGTGGAAAGCGAGCCTGAGAGTCCACCAGAAGAAGAGACTGAAGAAGTAGAAGTATACGAACCCAATTTCGACGATGTTCATGAGTATTGGGAAAGCGAAAATGAAATTTCTGAAAATGAGAATGAAGACGGCGAAATAAATGAAACTGCCTATGAGAGTGCCCTTTTTCGTCTAGAAGAGATGATGAACGATGGAAGGGACTTTCTACTATTTGAGGATTTTCGAAATAGAGGGGTTTTCGCCTCTCCAATTTTAAAGAAACTTTCTCCTCAATTTTTCAACCGTCTTCTATTCGGCGCCGCCAGCGCCAACTGGTCCAAGTCTGTGCGCCAGCTTCTCCAATGGCAACGGACAGGGAGAGAATTTAGAGGAACTCTTTGCCAAATCCTCCCCTTCTTGGCTGCGAATGGGGACTTGAAAAATATCAATGAGATGTTAGCGGAGCCGTTTCTTCCGATTCTTATGAAGGATGAGGGGGCTGTTGCCCGCGCTATGCATGAAGCGGTTCGAACTAACCATTTTTCTGTTTTTAAAAGGCTATATCAACTGGATATCCAGTTCGATCCCCAATTTTATCAGAATCTATACTGCATAAATTTCAACTCGGAATTCCGTGAATTCATTGGATGGATTTTAAAAGATATGGCTCCAGAGCCCGTTGAAGAAGTTATCCCTGTCGAAGAGGCTCCGCAAGTTGAACTGGGGCTTCCCATCGAGGAGCTCGAGGATCAAGTAAAAGAGGCTCTCAAGAAAGATAAATTGAGCTTTATCGAAGGTGAGAAACTCTCCATTTTGATCGAGTCCGATCGCTTTTTAGAGCTTTCAAAAGAGCTAGTTTCTAAATTGCTCGACCATTCCGTCGAAAAGCAATGGGACCGCATCGTTTTAAAACTTTTGTCTGTCATGGAGCTATCAGACACCGACTTAAGGTGGCTCTTTCTCGATCTAGCCTATAAAGGGAGCCCAATACTAGAAATTTTCCTAGAATCTCCGCTAAGCGATAGGATTTCCCCTTATCCCGGTCTCATTTTCCAAGGGATCACCGATGCAATCCGGGGGAACAATGTCGAAGGGGTCGACCTTTTAGCTGGGTTCTATTACGAAGTAATGGACGATGATGAAGGGGCTCTTCGAGATCTAGCTAAAAACACAGCCAACCCAGAGATCCGCACTGCGCTTTTCTACCACGTGATGCAAAGATCTCTAAGCCAACTCAATTAATTATCTAGACGGCCTACCATAGACCTCTCTGTAGATAATCTCGTAGATCTCGTTGTGGTTTGCATCGACGAATTTCCATTTAGTCGCCCATTGAAGAGCTGTGACCATCTGCCCTGTCCCCTCGTAGTTGATTGCTTGGTTGATGTTGATGCCCGGTTTTTGCAGAAGATAATGGACCAAGCTGACGTCCCCATTGGTGATCGCGAACATCAAAGGGGTTCTCTGAGGCTGATGTAAGAATTGATCTACCTTGATCCGATTGATAAAGTCGGGACGTTTAGCGAGAATCGCATCTAAAATGGATCTATTGCCTCCATACGATTGGGTCGCCGAGGCCAAGGCTTCATAAAAAGGCGAATCGGTATCCACCTCGAACTCCCCTTCGTGAGCCGGAGTATAGGTAATAGAAGCCATATAATTGTTAATCATCAAAATGGCTACATCGCCCCACGTAGATGGATAAGCTGTGTTCAGGTACGATTTTTTGATGACCAAAGTCAAAATCCCATACTGGCCCATGTTGGGAACGGATACCATCTCATTCACATTCGCTCCGTTCATAATCAACCCTTTGGCGCTCAAAGGGCAGTCGACATTCAATGTGTAGCGAAGCATAGAGAGGTCGTTTGAGAGGCGCGAATTGGCATCGAGACCTTGTCTTCTAAGATCGCCGACAAGCCTATGTGTGTCATCCACTGAATTTTTCAACAGTACGCTTTGGGCGTAATTTAATTGCGAACCTAATAATACGTTCATAATAACCTACGTTTATTATTTATAATAATTAACATTTATAATTTTATTAAAATTGAGTCAAGTAGATATATTTTATTAAACTAGCGCCAAACTGCGCTGCGGCGGCGCTCGTTCCGCCCTTCTCCTGCTGCCGATGGCAGCAGGAGAAGGGCGCGAGGGGGCGCGTCTGCCGCTTGCGCCAGACGCGCCCCTTTACTTTTTTATCTGGGGTGTGGGGCGTAGCCCTGCATCCCAGATAGAAGAGACGCGGCTTTGGAAATTGTGGGCTCGATATGACTAATCGCTGAGGAGGTGGGGATGGCGGATGGAATAGATCCCTTTGTGCTTGTAGCCGCCGGCTGCATCGGTATGCTCCCCTGGGAATAACGATCCGAATGAGCGGATCTCCCCTTTGAGTTTCTTTTTTAAGGCGATGTACTTGTTGAATGGGGCATCCTTCACGACGAGTGGAAGGCCGAGTTCTTTGGCGCGATCGATGGCTTCTCGGACCAGGGCATCTTTGATCTGCTGGGCGGGGATGCGCGAATAAGGCCTCTCCATCAAGATGACCGGTTTTTGGAGCGAATCGGACCAGAGGAGCTTGACGATGGAGCGGGCCAAGATCGAACCCGACTGGTCCCGGATCGCCCAAATTCGGTGTTTCCCGTCAAAATAGCCCAGAGCAGCTTTTAGTTTATCGGGCTCTCCATCGATCGATAGGCATCCGCCCGACTCTTTCCCTACAAAGAGGAGGTCTTCCCAGGATGCGGTATCAGAGAATTGAAAGGGACCCAATTTAGTCAGGTGTCCTTTGGTAAAAAATCCTCGAAGAAACTCTTCGATGTCTTGATGGATGTTGAGTTCGTCTTGATCAAGGGCAGCTTTGGAGGCTTCCCTTAAAATGCGGAGCCCTTCCCTCTCAGTAGAAGAGAGAAGAGCCTTGAAAAGGAGCCTCTCCAGATTGCTTTCTGGCTGGATCGGTACTTTTCCCGGCATCTCTAGGTAGGTCTGCAATGAGCCGCAATCACTATGGACCAAGTGGCTGTCTAGGTTTTCTAAGAGAAAATCTTTCAGAGATAGGTGAAAAGGGATCTCCTGTTCTGGATGGAGTTCTATCGTTTTTTCTTTTCCCCCTGTCTCCCATTTCTTGATCGTTTCGAGGCAGCCTAACTCCTCCAACTTTTTCAAATGGGGAGATCTAGCTCGAAGTTCCTCTAGTTTACCGGAGACGAGAGCCTGAAAGAACAAGCTGAGAGCGCCTCTTGTATTGGCAAAATTGCCTTCAATAAGTTGTCCTGTTTTTCCGAGCAATGTGTAGAGCGCTTCAGGGTGGCGGGAATTGGAAAAGAATTTTTCGAGCGATTCAAGTGGTACATCTGGCACGATCTTTTGGCAAAGCTGGCGACTGATGAGTTGCAATTCATCGACGGGCAGCACTTTGGGGAAGGAGAGCTCTTTCTGAGAGGAAAATCCAGCGCCGGCGATCTGGTTCATGAGAGAAAGGCGCTCTGAGACCATCTGTTTTGTTTGGCTTGCATCTTTTCCTTCGACAAATACTTGGCTCAAAACTTCTAGAGTTAGCTGAGGAGAAAATTGGCGGGAGCGGAGGCCGTTTCCCGTACACTTTTCTAAGAGCTGATAAAATTGGTTCTTTTTTCGGGCGTCTCGGAAAAATTCACGGTGGGGCAACGAGCTTCTTACAAATTTCTTTTCCAACAGTTCGAACAGCTCTTGATTTCTCCCCTTTGCGCTAGCGCCGATCATGAAAAGGGCGAAAGCAGGGGCCAAAGCTTGCGGGTGGATTCTCGGTTCGAGCTGCTCCCACAGTTTATAATCTTCCACCGATGGGGCCGAATCCTCAATGAAAGTTCTGAGGTGTCCTTGGTTGATGTCGGCTAGGTCGTCGACCCATCCTCTAAGCTTCCCCCATTCTTCCATGTCAAGTAGCGCAGGAGAAGTCCTTTCGAGCGTCGGAGCTGCAGAGGAGACTAAAAAGGGAAATCGGAGAGCAATTTGATGAATAGTCTCGATGGCTATAGGGCCCATTAAAAGGCTTTCGGCCTCATTTTTTTCAAGATTTGGCAAATAAAGCGAAGGGTGTACGTCTAAGATTCTAACGAGGCGGTCAAATGGGGGGCATTTTCTAAACGTTTGGAATAGGATCGGCGCTTCTTTGGGGCCAAAAATTCCCTTTTTGAAGCAATATTCAAGTTTATCTAAAACTTTCTCTTCATGGACTCGATCTGAAGTGAAAAAAGCCAACAGTTCTTCTTTCGAGTAATTTTTGAAGCAGCTTTCTGCATCGGGAAAATCCAGGTTGTTTAACCCCCATTCGGGGTCCTTTCTGCAACTTTCTAAAAACTCTCGAAACTTGGATAGAGCGGGGTGCTGATCAATATCGGAAAAGACGGTAAAAAAATTCGAGCCATCCAGTTCTCTGAACAAAAGCTCTTCCATCCAGAGTTTTTCTCTTTTGGCCTTGCTCATGTAATATTTGAAGTCTGCGGGAGGCTCTAGGAGCTGGCTTGCCCTATCGACATTTCCTGCTTTCAGCAGGTCGGAAAGTCTGGTCGTTCTTTTATGGAACGTAAGCTCAAAAAGCTGGATGCTTTTCCGATCTGCGTCGCTGAGTTTGTCTTTATTTACTTCAAATCGCTCAAGAATCTTTCTGCAATTGGATCGGGACCACTGGGCGCTATCGGTTTCTAGAATAGCCTCAACGACCTCCGAGATGGTATTTTCAGGCTCGAGCTCTGTGATCGCCGACTCGAATCGGGACCACAATTCTTCGAAATCTATTGAATTATCACTATCTGATACTGAATTCATAATTAACCGGCTTAAATTATATTATATAAGTAGATTAAAATCAATTATTTAAATTAAAAATTAATTAAACTAAGTGTTTGATACTGATTAGTTTATCCAGTGAAGAACATCGCGGAGGATAGACCAGCGGGGCGGAAGCTTCTTGGGGGGCTCCCCTTCCATCCAATACCGCTTCATCTCGGTCTTAAAACCCGACTGTTCCTTGAGGATGAGCCAGTTGTTCAAAAATGAGATCCATTCGAAGGAGATCCCAATTTTTACGGGATAGGAGAGATAGAATTTCCCGATCTGGTCGCCGTAGTCGATGACGACAAAATCGGGGTGGTTTACGCACCAAATCGTTCCGAGTGAGCGAGATGTGACCCAGGCGTCGATTTCGCCCCGAACGAGGGAATCGAGAGTTTCGACTGGGAGGAGGTTGGCGGAGGGGAAATGGCGCTGCACCACTTCGTTATAAGCTCCGATAGCCCCCAGCTTGAGCCCCTGGCGGGAGGTGACCTGGTTTATATCTAAAAACTCTTCAGCTTTTTTCAGGGGGACGATCAAGACGTTGTTCTCTTCATCGTAAGGATGGGTGAAATCCATCTCTTTCAACCTCCCCTCAGTCATCAAGATGGCCGACATGGCGATGTCGAAATGGCCCCTCTTCAGATCTTCGTTGAACCGATCGGGGTGGATGGTGACGAACTGGAGGCTGCTGTCGAGTTCTGCCGCCAATCGATAAGCATAGGCGACGTCGAAGCCGACGAGTTCTTTCGAGGCGTTGTAGTAGCAGTAGGGAATGTTGCGCGGATCGTAGCCGACCCGGAGGACGCCAGTCCTTAAAATTCGGGCAAGGGGATCTTCCGACTCATCGGAAAACGAATCGTCGAGAAACTCGGCATGGACCGGATTTTTGATCACATCTTGGATCGTCAATTTCGTATAGAGATCTTGGTAGTTGTCCCCCAAATGGATGAATTGCCTTCCAAATGCGACGATTAAAACAAATATCGCCAGCGAGACTCCAAGGTGGGAACAAAGCCTTTTCCATCGGATATGCAAGAGGCCGTAGTAAGAGTAGAGAACCAGAATAATCAGGGTTAGGACGCTGGCCACGCTGAGGAGAACCTGGAAGTTGAGGGTGACCGACATGGTTTGGATGAAGAGATCGATGGCGTCGTGGGGAAAGCCCAAATGTTCGACTAAAAATGTGACTGCGCTGATGGAGGTTTCCGAAGAGCCGATCGACATGGGGATGGTTAGGAGCGAAAGGAGTGCCTTCTCCGATCCGAGAAAGGGGTGTCTGTAATAGAACGAGAGGAAGAGGATGAAAAAGAGCATGAGGCAATTGCCGATCTGTCCAAAGCCGTAGGCGATTGGCATCACAGTTTGGGTGGTGCCGTGAAAATTATTGTCTTGCACCTGGAGCTTTTCGCCGAGTTTTTTCATATAGGCATTCAAAAACGGGAAAGAGATGCTGGGAAGGGCCACGGCAAAAGCGAGAAGGCACACAGTGCGAAAACCTTTGAGAACTTCAGTGTAGCTAAGAGGCGTGAGCGATGTGATAATGGCAGGTAAAATCCCAAATGTGGTGTAGAGAGTCACCAAAATGAAGCAGACGACGTAGAACTCCAGTTTATAGAGATCGCCGAATTGGACCGTGCCGAACGCGACGGCGATGTGGGCAAAGATGCCGATCGGCGAGAGGATCGCGAGCCATTTTAAGATCTTTTCGATGATCTGGTTGCTCCTCTCCACAAAAGAAAGGAGAGGCTCCTTCTTTTCCAAATGCATGAGAGAGACGCCGGTGATCAGACCAAAAACGGCGATTGCAGGGACGACGTTGTTGGCCAAATCGTAGAAAGGGTTCTCAGGCACAAGGAAATTGAGGAAATTCTTATCGAGGAGGGTGCCGGCCCCTTCGACATGTTTTGCGGTGATCAAAACAGTAAGCGGTTTCGGGATCAAAAAGCTTAAGAGGTAGATCACGACGAAAATAAGAACCCAAAGTCCCACAAGAAACGGCCAGCCCTTCAAAAACAGCTTTTTCCCCGTCTCGGGGGTGATCGATCCTAAGCCATGGATGACCGAAAAGGCGATATAAGGGAGGACCACCATTTGCAAGAGCATGATGTAGATGTCGCCAATGGGCTTGAGGACAGAGGCCAAGGGGCCGAAAAAGAGCCCCGTAAAAAGGCCGAGGGCGATGGAGATGAGAACTCTATAGCCAAAATGGCACTTGATTAGCAGGCTCACCAAAAATCAAAGTTTCCTTCTTGTTCTTCATCGATCATCTGCTGGTCTTTCTCAGTGAGAGGAACCTTTTTTTCCGACTGCTTATCGGACTGTTTTTCAGGTGGTTTTTCGGGGGGCTTGTCAGCGGTAGCCGGTTTCTTCGACATCGAAACCTTCCCCTTCTGATTCTGCTTCTTCTGACCGGCCGGTTGATTTCCCGGTTTTGTTCCACCCTGCTGAGGAGCTGGCTGAGGTGTCGCCTGAGGGTTTTGCGGAGGGGGCGGCTGCACGGGAGCTGGAGGCTGCTGAGGCTGAGGTTGCGTACTTGGAGTCCGAGTTGGGCGAGGAGCCGTGCCTGGCGGCTGTGTTTGCTCTTGCGGCGCAGGGGTAGGCGCTTGCAGAGCTTTCTCCATCTGAAGATCTTCTGTCTCTGGTTTGCTTTTCATTTGTGAAGCGACCGCCTCTTTCCGGATGATGCTCTTATAGTACTGATACCCCATTCCATGAAGGACGCCGTTTTTGAAAGTCAGCGGGGTCAAGTTCGTCGAGACCATCCGTGTCTGATCCATGATGGTTGGGCGGGTCACGTAGAACCAAACTTCATAGCGATCCTCTTCGATCTGGTGAGATTCGCTCTTGTAAGGTTGGCGCATGATTCGGAAAACCTGGTTTTCGTTCATCCCTAAAGAGACACGGGCCAGATTTTCAACGTTTCTTTGCGCTGTAGCTGATGTTCCAAGCGTTGCGTTCCCAACGCATCCTGCCCAAACAAGGCCGGAAGCTAACAGGAAATAGGTGATGCGTCGCATGAGGTTCCCCCAGAAAGTGGATCAAATCTGGGAAATACTTGAAATGGACCCCGAAGTCAAGAGTGCTTTTCTTCTTCGTCCTTCTTGGATCTCGACCAAAAGCCCTTTTTCTTCTTCTTTTCTTTGGTCCGATTCTCCTCTAGCTTCTTTTCAGGGGTGTAAGGAGCCGCTGTGATCTCGCGGACTTCGCTCGGCCCCTTCTCTTCCTCCCCGTCCCCCTTTTTGGGTTGTTGGATCGGAATGTTTTGGAATGGGGCTATTTTCGGGGCCAAAGCTGGCTGCTGCGGGATGAACGGAGGTTGCGACTTTGCGGCAGGCGGCGGCAATGGCGACGGAACTTTTCGAGGAGGTCTTTGACTAGACTCCCGTTCGACTGGACGGTCAGCCGTTTCTTCTCTTCTCGGAGTTTGCTGCGTCGGGATCGAGCGGTAGCTCCTTTCGGGCGCCGGCTTTGCTGGGTTCGCCTCTTTTTCTTTCGGGATAAATCGGGGCAGTTCCGACTTGAAGAGATTTTTTCGGGAAGACTGGGGCAGAGGTCTGATTTCGCGGGGAGGATTGTCGGGCGCATTGTGCATATCCTCTTGCGTCTCGACAACCGTGATGAGCTGATCGAGAAACGGTTTGATTCGGCGCAAAATGTCGGCGACAGGGGCCTTGTCTGGCTTTTCCAAATAGAGAGATGTTGAGAGGAGTTGGATGGCCGAGCGGACCTGATCCATCAACGTTTTGATGGGAGCTGCGATCTGTGGAGGCGTCTTTCGGGGAAACCCGATTGAGATTTCAGGGGAAATTCCTTGAGGAAAGGGGTGTTTTTGAACAGGGCTTGCACTCCCCTTTTCTATTTGCGGCGCAGCCTCTTTCGGCTTTTCCGATTTTGTCGGTACAGCTTCGGGGGCAATTTTGCCAGGCAATCGAGTCGCCGCATCTGGACGAATGGGCAGATTTTTTTGCGTAGCGAGCAGCGCTGCCTCTTTTATCTCAGGGTGATCAGTCATCTCTACCGATTTTTTGTAAACCGGTGCGCTCTCGATCGGCTTCTTCATTGGCGAAGGGGCTGCCGATTTTTTTGGAGCCTCTCCCCCTTTCGTTTCTGAAGGATCGAGCAAAGCCTCTACTTCAGACTTGGCCTTTTGGAGGGTCTTCATCAGTTGGACCTGCCTCTGGTAGAGAGGGAGCGGCTTTTCTGCGGGAGTTCCTGTGAAAAGATATTTTGAGAATGAGAGTCTAACGGGGGTCGTTCCAGGGGCGCTGAACACTTGCAAAGCCTGCAAGAGGTTGAGCAGCAGCCTCTGGGTTTCAGATAAAGGTGTAGTTCCAGGAACTATAGGATTCATAATTGCTCTCAAGATAGAATATTACTGTTTATTAATCAATTGAGTTCTGATAAATATAATTTTAGAGGTAACAATGAGCCTGGAACTTATATTTATTCTATTTATTCTCATAGGATTAGTAACAGGGATCCTTTCGGGGATGCTTGGGATCGGCGGCGGCATGATCAGCGTCCCGGCCCTTTACTACCTACTCCAATTTGCCGACGTTGCCCCCGATCGGCTCATGCAAATTGCGGTTAGCACGTCTCTAGCCGCCACCTTCATTACCACCTTCGTCGCCTGGGTCTCCCACCACAGAAGAAAATCGGTCCTCTATCAACCTGTAAAATACTTACTTCCAGGCCTTCTGATCGGATGTGTAGCGGGTACAATCTTGGCTCAATGGATGCCCAGCACCACTCTCCGCGTTGTCTTCGGCTGCATGGGGATCTGCCTCGGCGCTTATTTTTTGTTTCCCAAGATGCCTCACCCGAACATCTCCCACTCGATCAACAGCTCTCTCTCATTTTTCGGTCTGATCATCGGAACGCTCTCAAGTCTCCTAGGCATCGGCGGCGGCATCTTCACCGTCCCCCTTCTCCTCGGCTACCACGTCCCCATGCCAAACGCGATCGGCTCCTCATCGGCGGCGACACTCCTCACAGCTCTTTTCGGAACGGTCAGCTACCTCATCATCGCCTGGCACTCGGCTCCGCTCCCCTACACATTTGGCTACATTCAGCTTCCCGCTCTCTTCGCCATCGCGACCGGATCGATTTGCACAGCGCCGCTTGGCGTCCACCTGGCGCACCGCCTCCCCATCCCCCGAATCAAACAGATTTTCGGGACGGCCGTCATTCTCACCGGCAGCGCGATGTTATTCCGATAGAGACAGTCTCTTAATCGCAAAAACAATTCCAGCAACATTTGACAGCTTTGACGACACAGCAAGCTGTATCTTCCAATTGCTGGTCGGCATTCGGATCGACGGCTCGAATGGCCGATGCATATTGGGCCGATTCATCTCCCAAAGCCGCCATGACATTCGTCGCTGTATTTCCCGTTCCATTTCCTAAATTTGAAACAGCTGTGTCAGAGCCAAACTCCCTGATTGCATCCCCCAATCCGCTGCTTGGAGTTTCTTCTGTTGCCAGCAAACTAGCCGCGGCAATCGATGAACCGCCAGCAGCTGTCGCCTGGGGAGGTGCGCTGCTGCTTGAAGCAGCACTCGACGAACTGCTTGCGCTGGTCGCCTTGGGTTGTCTCGGCTCCAAAACGAACCACTTCCGTTGTCCTAAGCTAAGAGATGAGGCGGTGACCCCTGCTCGCGTAAAGGCCGCTTTTATATCATCTGGAAGCTTAATGAACTCGTCAGGCGCTAGGACGGCTGGATAAGGATATTTCTTAAAATTGCCATCAAGATATCTGGCAAATAAATACTCTTCCCCTTTTCTATTGGCTATTTCCACTTCACGGATTTTCATACCCACCTCTTACAAAAAGTCCGGAGATTTTAAGGATTTCTAGAATTTAAGAAAAGGCGTATCCTATTTCTCCATGAACGAGCTGCTCAAAGCGCAATCCCACTCTTTCAGGAGTGGGTTAGCTGAGCTACCTATTGATTTGCGGCAAGGTACTTGCCACCCTTTACTCGTGGGAGAATCTCCTTCATTTATGAAGGAGTTCTTCAAACGGCTCTCGATCCTTTTATTTGCCTTTCCTCTCTTTGCAGAGCAAAAAATCTACATTGGTCCCGACGTCTTCTACCGATACTATGAGGAGAAGATCCCAGAGCCAAGAAAGAGCAAAGAGATCGGATGGCTCCCTGGATTCCAGGCGGGATGGGATCTATACCGCTCTTTCTTCCCCTACCTAGGCGCCGACCTCCGCTTCGCCGAAGGGAAGACCCGCTTCATTGGGACATCAGAAAACACTTTTTTCCGCACTGTTCGGAACGTCGAATCCCATTCGGACAATACTCTCCTAAACTTCGAAGGGCGGCTCGGCTACACTTTGAACTGGGGCAAAATCTCCCTCTCCCCTTTCTTCGGCATGGGATTCCAAAGATGGATGCGGGGTCTCGGCAACTACACCGAGCTCTACACGTGGGGCTATCTCGCTGAAGGGGTCCGCCTCCGTTGTTCCACAACCTCCTGGATGTTCGGCTTAAATCTAAAAGCGATGCAGATGAAAATGTCTGAAATACAAATCTGCGGCGTCTACTCTTGGCCGGTTGTACTCACTCTCGGCAATGAGTGGCAATTGGAAACCGAGGCGCCGATTTCTTGGTTAAAAAACCCTTATGAGATTTCTCTCGTCCCCTACTTCAGGTATCTGCCGATCGGCCAGAGCAACACACAGACAACCAGCCGCGGCACAATTTTCGAACCAGCCAGCAACACCTACGTCGCCGGCGCCAGACTCGAATTTGCCTATCGCTTTTAGCTAGAATCTGTGTTTGCTAAGCGGCATAAACTTTCATCAGCGCAGAGAGGATTAAACAAATCCCTAGGACTTCGCAGATTGAATTCTTCTGAATTTTATCAGCGCAGAGATAAAGTGAGTATAGAGAGACGCAGAAAAATAAATAATAGAGATAGACCGGGACCCTGCCCGGAGTGAGAGAGGTGCCCATCGAACTCATTGAGATTGGGCCGGCTTAGACACCCTCTTTTTCTCCGGGCAGGGCCCCGGTTTTTTCTCTTCTCTGTGTCTTTCTATACTCCTTTCTATCTCTGCGCTGATAAAATTCAGAAGAGTTCAATCTGCGAAGTCCTAGGGGTTTAGTTAATCCCGCCGGCACTGATAAAATTCAGAAGAGTTCAGCCTACGAAGTTCTAGGGACTGACTAGTCCCAGCGGCGGGATTTTTTCTTGTGCTTTACTTTTTTGACCTGGAAATCGACGTCGGCGTCATCAAACCAGGCTACGACGGCGCGGTAGACCGCACGCCCTTGATCGAAGATAAATTCTTCGTGGCCAGATGTTACGATCCAGATATAAGCCCCAAATAAAAAGATCATCCAGAACAACTTTCTCATAATTTTACGTTATTTTATTTTCTATTTATTTTCAAAAGTTTAAATTATTTTTTAAGCACTTGATTTTTGCTCAGGAAAGCTGTATCTAATACTTATGATCCTAGACAACTTCCACTCGCTCCGCCCCCCTCACGAAACAAATCAGGAAGAGACACTCGAATGGTTCATTGAAGCCCATTGCCGGGCTGAGAAGGGCGCTTCGGATGAGTTCAAGACGGCTCTGAAAGAAAAATTCTGGCACGTTGGCTGTAAACCCGATCGGATTGCGAAACGGGGTCACGTATTGGCCGACTATCTCCACCGCGATTGGAACCAGATGGAGATCTACCGAGTTGAAGATGCGCCCACGGGACTGGACCTGACCGCGAGGATGGAGCACTACCAAAAACATGCCGATCAAGCGTTTGAAACGTATTATCAAGATGAAAAAACGGAACCCGACGACCTGATCCACGTCTCCTGCACCGGCTACGCCTCTCCGAGCGCGGCGCAGAAGTTAGTCTCGCTTAAACAGTGGGGAACGACGGTGACCCATGCCTATCACATGGGGTGCTATGCAGCGTTTCCGGGACTTCGGATTGCGCAAGGCTTTTTGGCTGCAGGCAAAAACCGGGTCGATCTCGTGCACACCGAGCTGTGCAGCCTCCACTCTAATCCCGCTATACACCGGACCGATCAGCTCGTTTCTCAGAGTCTATTCGCCGATGGCTACATGAAATACTCGCTGAAGAAAGCTTCGGATGGGCCCCACTTGAAGCTGCTCGCTCTTCACGAAGAGGTGATCCCCGAGTCGCGAAAATCGATGACCTGGAACGTCCATAGCTGGGGCTTCGAGATGACGCTCGGCAAAGAGATCCCCGTTCTCATCGCCCGTTCGATCCAAGGCTATTTGGAACGTCTTGCGAAAAAGGGGAAAAAGGACTTTAATGAGGCGGTTGGTCGGGGCTTCTTCGCAATCCATCCGGGAGGACCGAAGATCCTGACCCATATTCAAAACGTTTTGGGACTCAGCGACCGTCAGATGGGTTACAGCTTCGAGGTCTTGCGCCAGTTCGGCAACATGTCCTCGGCAACTGTACCCCATATATGGGAGAAGATTCTCAAAGATCCCGAAGTGAAAGGGGGAAGCCTCCTCGTCAGCATGGCCTTTGGGCCGGGGCTGACGGTTTCGGGAAGTTTGATGGAGAAAATCGATGTGGCTGACGGCCATCCTCCCCTTCCTTCTACAAGCAGCGGCGATCCTATTCGATGAGGGATACTTCCATATCCGAAGGGGCCTTCCGAAATGGGAGAGGATCGGCCACCCTCTCGACACATTGAGCGTCATCGCTTCCATCGGCTATGTCCTCTGGGTCCCCTTCTCTTCAGCCACGCTGATTGGCTACTGCGCCCTCGCCTCCTTCTCGTGCCTTCTAGTCACAAAGGATGAATTCGTCCACAAAGAGCATTGCCCCGCCTCTGAAAATTGGCTCCACGCCGTGCTTTTCACGCTGCATCCTGTGACGCTCGCCGTAGCTGGATTCATTTGGCCCGTTGCTAGGGGAGTTCAGCTGTCGCCCTGGATCATGCAGTGGCTAAATCGGCCCGACATCCTTCGCCTCTTCCTGCTGGGCCAATTCGGGCTCCTCTCCCTATTTTGTCTCTATCAAGTCATATTCTGGAACTTTGTGTGGAAAGATGATCAACAACGAATTTTATAACGATCTTTACGAGGAGTGGTACACCCGCTCCGACCACCCGATTGCTCTGCTCAGAGCTGAAAACGCCATCCGGATCCCTTGGATCTTAGAGAAAATTGGATCGAAGCCAGCTCAAGTTCTCGACATCGGTTGCGGCGCTGGCTTTCTAGCCAACGCTCTCGCATCCTCAGGACACTCGGTGACAGGGATCGACCTTTCAGAGCCGAGTTTGGAAATTGCCAAGAGATTTGCATCCCGCAAAGCGCCCAAATACATCCGTGCGAACGCCTACTCTCTCCCCTTCCCCGATGGATCGTTCGACGCCGTCTGCGCCATGGACATCTTAGAACATGTCGAAGAGCCGGGGCTTGTGATTGGAGAGGCGGCGCGGATGTTAAAACCGGGCGGCCAGTTTTTCTTCCACACCTTCAACCGGAATTGGCTCAGCTACTTTCTAGTCATCAAAGGGGTCGAGTGGTTTGTGAAAAACACGCCGCCGAATATGCACGTCTACCCCCTCTTCATCACACCGGGAGAGATGAAAGATCTGTGTCTTCTCTACAAACTGGAGGTGACCGATCTGCTCGGGTTTCAACCAAAGCTGACACCCAAAACATGTCTCCACATGGCTTTTAAAAGAACAGTCCCCTCCACGTTTTCTTTTTCTTTCACCAACAAACTTCGTACTGGCTATTGCGGAATTGCTCGAAAAAAGAGTAGTATGTTTCGGTAAAACGAGGCTCACATGGCTAATATCAAATTGAAAGGCAACCCTATCCACACAAATGGGCAACTCCCCGCTCTCAACACAAAAGCTCCTGACTTTGTTCTCGTCGACAAGGATCTTCATGAAAAATCATTGAAAGACTTCCAGGGCAAGCGGAAGATTCTGGCGACGGTTCCCAGTCTGGATACTGGCGTTTGCAGCCTCATGACGAAGCATTTCAACGAGTTTGGGAAGAAACACCCCAATTGTCTCCTCATCACCGTCTCGGCCGACCTCCCGTTCGCGCAGAAGCGGTTTTGCGAGGCGGAAGGGGTTCACAACGTGATTACCCTTTCGATGATGCGGAATAAGGATTTCGGGAAGGCCTACGGCATTCTGATCCAAGATGGCCCCTTGGCGGGCATTCTAGCGCGATCGGTTCTAGTGCTCGATGAGAAGGACCATGTCCTTTATGAGGAGTTGGTCCCCGAGATCACTCAGGAACCCAACTACCATAAAGCGCTCCAAGTTTTAGGCGGCTGATTTAGCCTCTATGAAAAGGCACTCTGCGTCCGCTGCCGCCAAAGCCTAATGAAGGCATTCCCGATGGCGCTGGAGTTCTTGTATAGATGCTGCCGCCTCCAGGTCGAACGGTCGATCTATGACTCGACGAGCCATAGAGCTGGCCGCCGCCGAGCTGGACTGACGAAGAGGTCCGGGTTGGCGCGCGAGTTCTTGTAACTGCAGAATAGAACTCTGGTCCGCTTCTGGGATAGGCTCTGCTCCGGTGAGAAAGGGTCGGCGCCAAAGTAAAGTAGGGCGGGTAATAAGGATCGTAAACTACGGCTGATCGGGCCCAAAGAGGGCGGTCGCCAAAGTAAAAAGTCCTGTGGCCTTGATGCGATTGGACGCGGGACTTCAGGATTGCGAGGGCGATCGCCAGGCCGGCGATGGCGATGCCAAGAGAGACAAAGGTCGCTAGAACAGGTGAGCAAAATACGCATGTGACTACAATCGCTGTAATTGCAATCGCAGCTAACGCTATCGTCGCTGTGATCCGAGCGATTTGCTCGGCTCTAGACATTTCTCTTGGGCGCTGCTGGGCTTGTCCTGCATTGTGAGCGCCGTGTACTGGTGAACTCATGTTACAATCCTTTGCTCGCTTGAGCCGTTTGATTCATGTTTACATTGATGAGGAACGAATCGTTCCACCAATTTTTAGAGTCGCCGAAGATGATGGTGTCGTTGACGGCCCAATTGGACAACTTGTTTCTATCGAAGACACTGATGTCCCAATAGGACCCATTTTCTAAGTAGATCCTCCCGATCATCCGATCGATTGCGACAATCCAATGGCTGGCCGGTCCGAAAAGGAGGGGACCATCAATGAGGTCCAAATGGATCACTTCATCCGTGTAGGTGTTGGTTAATTTGTACTCTTCGCCAAAAATAAAAGGGTCGTTGACTGTCAGGGAGAGGATATCGTTATTGGCCCAGTTGAGGATTTTTGGCATGTCCCAAGAATTGACTCTCCAGAGCGAGCCATCTTCGAGTTCGATCGTGTTGTCCAAAAGCAAATAGGTCGCCAAGAAATGATTTCTCGGATCGTTGAGTGGATGAGCTGGAAAATGGGCAGCTTGAAGGACCATCTCGACTCTCGGAGCTGTCGCCGTGCGCGCTTTCGAAGCGGCTTGCCGGATGATCGTCTCGAGAACATCGCTCAACTGCTGGGCGACAGAAAACTGGACGACTCGAGAAATATTTTGATGGATTTCAGTTTTAGCTGAATCCGCAGTATTAATTCCTTGAATTGACATTATCCCCTCTAATAAATCGGGTGGATAATACATCAATTCAAGGAATATTGAAAGACTTTATCTAATATTACTGCCTACTTGAAAGCCTTGTTCAAGCATTTTGTTGTTCTGAATCATTTTGTAAGCGTGGATTGCAGCGGCACCTAAAAACATACCTGCCCAGATGAACAAGACGGCGATACCAAACGGATTCGAGAGGAGGCCGGCGGCGATTGCAGCGATAGTAGCGGCCGCGATGATCACAGCGCAAACAACACTTCTTGCGATCCCTGCAGCTTTATACTTATTTTTTGTTCTGACCTGGTCAGTAATATCTTGAACCTGCCGAGCGCTCAAAGCATCGGTGTTCGTGTTATTCCCTTCTGGTTCGATATGAACGCAATGGGCTGCGATTCTAGCTTCTTGCAATCCTTGAACAATGTCCCCGATGATAGGAACGCAGGCGAGAGCCAACGATACATTCGATGTGGGAGCGCAAACTCTAGAATTATTACTTGAAATTCCTAACATGGATAACTCCAATTTGTTTTTTTTCGCCGGTAGGATACGCGACTTAGGGAATTTTTTCCTAGATGCTTTTATCTTTTAAATTGGAAAAATATTTTACCACACCTAACTTCCGAAAGGTGTGGTAGTATAGCACTTAGAGTTGCATGAGGGTAGGTAGTCTGACCTTATTGATGACTTCATTATTTTGAATCATTCGATAGAGGTGGATCCCTACGCAAATTGCAAATCCCGCAGCCAGGATAAGGCCGGCTGGATGGAGAATTCCAAGAGCTACGATGGTGATTGTAGCAGCAAAGCAAAGAAGGTCTCTTATAATCCCTGTAATTTTATATTTATTACTTTCTTTAAATTTTTCAATAACTGTTGCACGAGATGCTTCTTGTTCAGGATCCAATGCTGCAATATCATGAACAATTTTACGTTCTTGGAATATTTCAATAATGGGCCCAATGATGGGAAGAAGCGATGCCGCTAGAGGTAAATGCGCTTTTGTGTCGCAGGTACAATTACGATTAAAATAACCTGATACAGCTGACATACAAAACTCCAATTTTTTTTCGCCAATAAGATACATAATTCAGCGATTATATCCCAGGGAGAACTTCATTTTTTGAATTGGGGATAGGCGGGTTCCCACATCCGGGAATCAACTCTTTTTTCTATTTCAGACAGGGGGACTGTAGAAACTTTTTCATCGTGGGCCTTTTTGGCCACGGCGATGGCGATCTCGCGGCACGCTTTCCTCACCTCTTCTATCGGAGGAAACAGAGGCGCCGTCGGATCTTTAAGAGCAGGAGACAAGGTTGCGAGCTTTTCAGCTGCTTCAAGGAACATCCCATCGGTCACTTGCAGCGCTCCAGAGGCGATCGCTCCAAGGCCGATTCCGGGGAATATATAGACGTTGTTGCATTGGGCGATCTTGTAAGTTTTTCCCTTGTATTCGACAGGGAGGAAGGGCGTGCCGGTCGCGATGATCGCCTTCGCATCGGTCCACTCGATCAGCTCTTGGGGCGTCGCCTCGGCCTTCGAGGTTGGATTCGAGAGGGGGAAAATGATCGGCCTCTTCACATGGCGGGCCATCTCCTCAACCATCTCTTTTGTAAACGAGCCAGGTTGAGCACAAACACCAATCAAAACGCCCGGGTGGGCGTTGGCGACTACTTCGGCCATTGTTATATGGTCGAAGTTGACCACTTTCCAATCTTTGAAAGTGTTGTGGGGCTGCATGTAGGGTTTTTGACTTTCGAAAACCCCTTTCGTGTTGAAATGGATCAGGCCATGGAGATCGACAATGTAGATCCGCTGTCTCGCCTCTTCCAGAGACAGTCCTTGTTCAACCATCGCCTGGACGATCAGATCGGCGATCCCGGTGCCGGCAGATCCTCCGCCCAAAATCGCGATCTTTTGGTCGATGAGGTTTTGATGACTCTCTTTCAAAGCGGCTAAAATTCCGCTCAAGGCGACCGAGGCGGTCCCCTGAATATCGTCATTGAACGAGAGGATTTGACTCCGATATTTATCCAAAAGCCGCCGGGCGTTGTCCCTGCCGAAATCTTCCCACTGCAGCAGCACTTTCGGATACCGCTTCTTCACAGCTTTGACAAACCGATCGATGAACCGATCGTAATCGGCGCCTTGGATTCTCGGATGGCGCCAGCCGAGATAGAGGTCGTTGCTGAGAAGCTCTTTATTGTTGGTCCCTGTGTCGAGCAAGATGGGCAATGTCCGATTCGGATGGAAACCAGCGAACAGCGTGTAGAGCGAAAGCTTGCCGATCGGGATCGTCATCCCCCCAATCCCCAGATCGCCTAATCCCAAAATCCTCTCCCCGTCGGTCACGACGATCACGTCGACCTCATTCTGAGGGACGTTTCCGATCATCTCCTCCATCTTCTCCTCAAGAGCGTAAGAGAGATAAAGCCCCCGGTGGTACGAGGTGATGTTGCTGAATTGGACAGCCGCCTCCCCTACCGTCGGCGTGTAGATGTAAGGGAGCATCTCCGCGGGGTAGCGCGAAACGAATTGGTAAAAGAGGTGCTCATTTCGATTCAAGAGCGACGTTAGGAATACGTATTTGCCGAGAGGGGTCCGTTTTTTCCCAAAATTCTGGTAGCACCGCTTCAGCTGCTCATCGATCGTGGAGATGTGGACGGGGAGCAGCCCATTCAGTCCCAAAAAGTCCCGCTCCTCCTGAGAAAAAGAGGTCGACTTATTGAGCTGCGGGTTGTTTAAAATCTGAACTCCACGGAGATGGGTCTGGATCGGGCCTTCCATAGCCCCTTCATCTCCCATAGTCCGTTTCCTGTCAAGATCTGGAAAATGGTACAGGATATGGATGATCGCAAGCGGCAGGATAAGCAAGATGATATTTCAATTAATCCTGCTTATCCTGCCGCTTGCGATCATCCATATCCTGTACTCTTTTGAAAGCTGGGCATGCAACAAAAACTGCTCTACCCGATTACAGTAGAGCAGTTTAGCTCTCTATACTTTCAAATAGCCAAATTGAGGGGCAACATCCTGTGCGTCGCATTTCTGCAGTTTTTCCTTGAACTCACGAACTGCCGGAATGTTTTGAGGATCTCTTTCGCGAAGAAACGCGCCAAAAGATGCTTCCCAATTCTGCTGCTTTTTAAGTAGGTTGATTGTGTCTAATGGACCATCCACTTTCCGCTCTCGCTGAGCTCGGAGAAATCCATCAAAATAGCGGCGGTAATCTTGCTCTGAATTCGTTACCCCCAATAAATTATCCAACGTCCATTTTGTAAATGGGACCGACTCATCTAAAGCATCCAAGTCATTTGGGTTCATAGCACCCACCAGTTGGCAAAGTAGATAAAACCCGACTGTGTAAGGGAAAACATCCCCTTGGTCTCCTCTCACCTCTTCAGCTTCAGCTAGAAAATCGTCGCACTCGGCGCAGAAGGAAGCAGCTTCTTCAACCACTTTCATCCATTCCACATCCTTGTCGTTTTCCGAACAGCTGAGGAGAGTCATAGGATTATCTGCGGGATTTTGACGCGTTTTCAACAATGCGGCAATTCTCCCTTTAGCCGCATCTCCCCCATCAGGCACTCCATCGCAAAAGAGATACCGAGCTACTTTTTTCCCAGCTCCTTCTCTAAATGAGTCCTGAAGAGATCTTTCAACTGGAGTCATCCCATCTGGAGGCCGTTTAAATGCCTGATCGATTTGCTGATAGGCCCTCCCAATGAAGGTTTGGGGATCTTCTCCTTTCCTTTCCAAGACAATTCTGTCTGCTCTATTTAGAAACTTGATGACGACTCTCGGCGTGGGGATATAGGCTAAGATTTCCACGAGTGTTTTTAATCGTTCGTGAGCCTCGCCCCATCGAGTTTGGCTAGCGCTAACTCGGGTCCCCATGGAACCGCTGTCATCGACAGTGAATTCTAGATAATTAAACTCAGTGAGTCCCATGAGTTTATTCATGAGTCCCATAGGCACCTCATACTTGGCAAACAAGTTGCCGAGTGCGTCTACTGCCTGATCTGCCCCAAGGCCAATTTTTCTACAGTAGTCTGGATCTTGCAACATGTCGATGGTCGCATCGGTGGATTTGGCCAAAGGCACATCTCCACTATTGGCTTTCAGTGACGCGTCTCTAAGTT
The DNA here is from genome assembly GCA_018239895.1 of Verrucomicrobiota bacterium. Taxonomy (GTDB): domain Bacteria; phylum Chlamydiota; class Chlamydiia; order Chlamydiales; family SM23-39; genus SZAS-17. The sequence goes on along the minus strand of JAFEGL010000029.1, from coordinate 153,993 downwards.
GTTGATGTTGGTCCATATTCGAAACAACTGGCAAGGCTACGTCTGGTCTTAAAGCTGTAGTCGCAGGTTTCCCTTGCTGCGCCATGTACTTTTTATATTCTGGGTTGAGCTGTCGAACGCCGTCGATCACTGCGTACTTTGCGGGTGGCTCATCATACGCTGGAGGTGGAACTGAAGGAGCTGAGTAAGGCGGCGGTGCCATGTGGGGAGCGGAGGGGTAAGATACTTGCTTTGCTGGTGCGGACATGAGTGCCTCTTTGTTGAAAGTTAATTTTTCATTTTGCTTTTCTTTGCAAAACGGCCGGAAGTTTTAGCAAGTTTGAATTTTTCCCGCAACTCTTCTTAAAAAATGGTACAGGATGTGCATGATCGCAAGCGGCAGGATAAGCAAGATACTATTTTGAATCTATCTTGCTTATCCTGCCGCTTGCGATCATGCATATCCTGTACTCTTTTCAATCTAATTATTAACAAAATTCTTTAATTCTTAATTAATTACAAAATTGTTAAAATTAAAGCGCAATGTTAATTAAGTCTGGTTACAAAGAGGATTTTATAGCCCTTGTGAAACGGCAGAAAGGGGAACTTTTCGCCGCCGAAGGGGGCCATTTGCGGAAAATGGGGTTCGGAGAGAGCCTCCGCTACCGCTTATCTTCTTGCTGCCCAAAGCTTTTCGGCAAATACGCCGAAAGGGTCTCCTCTGAGGTCCGGACCGTGATCGATACGGTCACATCGAGTTTGAGGATTCAAAATCAGGGCGATTACAAACATCTGAAAAATTTTTACTTTACATCCCTCCCCTCTCTCAGCCGCAGGGTCTATTCCCGAAAGATCCACAAGAGTATCCGCGAGTACCTTAAGACCCAGCTCGAATACCGTTGGGTTCCAGAGACCACGATAAATTTCCAAAATGAGATGAAAAGAGCCCAGCTTTGGGCCGCGCTCGGCAATTTTGAGATGCTGGGGGGCTCGAGTGGCTCTTATCGGATCCTCGATGAGAATGAGAATCCAATTGGCGTCTGCAAGCTGGCCGACGAAGAACCTCTCGCCGAAAACAACCCCCGCTTTTCTCAACAGTGCAAACGGCGTTTCCACGCCATGTGCCCCAGCTGGTCCCGCGCCTCTCTTTTCAAAACGATCGCCGGCCAAGCCTATTTAGCTGAGTCAGTGACTTACAAAATCGCGACTTGGGTCGAGGCAGCGCTGAAAGATCCGTCGTTGAATTTAGTTCCTGAAACTCACGTCGTCAAGATCGATCTGGGATTGAAAAAAGAGAAAAAAGGTTCATTCCAACTTTGGATCCAGGGCGATAAATCAACGGCGGCCGAGCACTTGGGCGCCGATGAGAATTACGAAAACATCTCGAAGCCGAGGCAACTTCTCAGATCGATCTACAATGTCGCTGCCCGCTGCTTCGGTTGGACTCCGATCGAAAGGACTTTTGAGAAAATCGATGAGATCCCAGACGATCTCATCGATTATCTCGCTCTCGTCGACATCTTGACGGCAAACCACGACCGGCACGCTGAAAACTGGTACCTGATGAAAAATGAGAAAGGGGAAATTAAAGATATCCGCCTCATCGACGGAGGCTGGTCGATGTCCCCTTACCACCCTCCGTGTGGAAGCCATTTCCTTTTAAGGCACCAATACCTCTGGCGTCTTCTGCCGATTGCCAAAAACCCCTTCTCGCAGAAGGCGATCGAAGCGATCGAAAAACTCCATGGAAAATTGGACGAACTCGAAGCGATGGTGAAGAGTTTCTACGAAGAGCATGGAGATGACATGGCAGCTGAACGGGCCGCCTGCTTCAAAGACCGTTTGGAAGTCCTTTTCAAAATGCGCTATAAGGCCAAAGCCGAAGTCGCTAAAATCCGCTCAGAAAGTGAGATCAGACAGGCAATTGCCGCGGCTGGCTAAACATCTTATACACAAGCCACATCCATCCCAAGAAGACGGCGATCGAAAGATAGCTGAGCACATCTAGAAGATAGACGCCCGCTACTATCTGCAGGGCGAAAATAAGAATCGAGACAAGCCCTTTAGAAGTTCGGTAGGCAAAGACGTCGATGAGCGCCTTGGCCCGGAACTTCTCGTCTACTTTGAGGGGGATGTAGAGCATTTCTCGGATGATGCCGAAGAGGGAGAAGTCGACCGACTTGAGCAGGATGAAGGCGAGCGAGATCATCGCGAAGCCGGGGAAAAAGACGAAGGCGAGGGTGTTGGCAAGGAGGATCAGCGGGATCAAGAAGTGGCTCCCCCGGACGCCGAAAAGATGGACCATCAAGAAGCTCCCAAAAAATTGGAGGCCGCCAGTGAGGAGGTTGACGATCCCCGCTATCCGGCCGCAGTATTCGGTACGGAGGTCTTTATCGAGAATGTGGGCTTCTAAATAGCTATTGAACTGGTACTCCATGAACGCTACGGAGACTTGCATGAAGACGACGAGGAACAAAACGCCAAGGAGAAACCGGTTTCTCCGGATGAGAGAGAATGCCTCTTTGGGGCGGGGATCTTCGCTGAGGGGGAGTGAGTTTTTAGCGAGCGAGCTATTTCTAAAGGCGGTGGCGTAGGCCGAGTAGAGGATCGCATAGACTGGCAGAGTGAAAAGGAAGAGGTTCTCCGAGCTGAGTTCGACGGCGAAAAAGCCAGGGAGAAAGCTGCCGCTGATGGCTCCCAGAGTCCCCATCCCGTAGATAACGCCGTAGAGGTACTTGGCCCGCGACTGAGGGATGGTGGTGTGGATCATCGACCAGAGCTGCTTGAACATGAGAAGGATGTAGATGTCCTTCCAGGCGAACTGGAAGAAGATCAGAGAAGGAAAGGTTCCAACCAAAAACGCGCAGGAGACGTTGACGACGACAACAGCCGCAGAGACACCCCCCATCATTTTCAAAGGGCCGATGAACGGGAGGAAGCGGTTATACAGGTAGACGACCAGGAAGTTGAGCGGAACCGTAGCGAGCCAGACGTAGGCGAGATGTTTTGAGGAGAAGGCGGTCAAAAAGATCGCGGTGCTGGCGGGTCTTGTGATGGCGTACTCTGAGCCGATGCAAAAGCAGACGACCATCGAAAAGAAAATGAACGTTTTCTCTGCGAGTCCTAGGCTCTTGTATTCAGAAAAAATGGACCTGAAGAATCTCATTGGGTCCAATTTTCAAGATATTTGACCAGATCGAAGTCGTGGTCGGGCGAGATGTAGACCCAGTTGGATTTTTTTGAAGGGATTTTCACGAGCAGATCGGAGCAGTCGCGAGCTTTTTGGATGACGACATGGCGGCGCGACACAGGGAAGCAGAGCCGGTCGGGAGGCGTCTCGACGGTTTGGAACTCCCAGTCGATCTCGGTGTCTTTCAATTTGTTCTTGGCTTTGAAATCTTTCAAATCCTTTTCGCCCATCCCTTCGGGGAGGGAGATGGCGCGGAACCGCTGCTGCCGGCTAATGATACATTTCGCGTCGGCATGGCCAGCCAGCTTCGGATCTTTGGCCGCTTTGTTGAGAGAGGAGATCACATCGGTATCGCTGATCGAGATGAAGTCGTCGACGTCTCCATTGGCCTTGAACTGGTAGTTGGCCTTCATGTAGCGGCGCAGGTGGAAGTTGTAGGCCTTGACGGAGGAGTATTGGTAGATCCTCCGGTGCATGAAGTGGCGGGCTAAGAGGAGCGCTTCGCACGACTCAAGTCCATTTTCATCGATCCCGAGCTGCAGCTCGTCGGTTCCATGATCGACGCTGGGCAAAATCCTGAGCATCTCGATCAATTGGTGGTAATCAAAAAGTCCGTAGGCGACCCCCGTGCTCTTCGAGTCTCTCAAGAGGAAGTCGATCCGGTCGGCTCCAAAAAAGTCGCCGGTGATCAGTTCAGAGACGATCCTCTCCCAAGGGCTGAACGATTTTCCTGTGATCTCTTTCCATTTCTTCTCCCCGATCGAGATCTTTTGGATGTCCTCAACGATGTTCCTTTCGATGAGCTCCTCAAGATAAGCGGGAGCCTTTTTTAATTTGTCCCAAACGGGTTTCAGGTGGGGGCTGTCGATGATTTTTAAGGTCCAAGATTCGTGGCCGCTATCGCCTAAAAGCTCATGCTCGGCGACGTGGGAAAATGGGAGGTGCCCCAGATCGTGGCAGAGGGCCGCCATCCGGAGGACTCTTCGCCAGTAGAGGTAGTCGGAGGAGCCTTTGCGCGGCACGAAGTGGAAGACGTCGGGCCGGACCGATTTGCAGATCTTTTCAAACATCAAGGTCGCGAGCGCCATTACGCCGAGCGAGTGTTCGAATCTCGTATGGGTGGCTCCCGGATAAACGAGATAGGCGATCCCCAGCTGATGGATGTAGTGGAGCCTCTGGAACGGAAGCGAGTCGATCAGTTCCTTCTCAAATTCGTCGAACGGGATGAACCCGTGGACCGAATCAAAAATCTTTTTATCAGCATGTAGAAAATCTTTAACCATAGCCTTATTATCTGATAGAACCATAGATCCTGGCAAGTTCATTTGAGGCGACTTTCAAAATTCCCCGACCAGAAAAATCGATGATTTTGAGCCAGTTTGGCGGGGCCTGCGCAGCAGCCCGAAATCCGCCGCCGAGGACATACTCCAGGAGAGTAGAACTCGGCGGCGGATCGGCAAAATGGCTCAAAAGGGCGATTTTGCTGGCCGAGGAATTTTGAAAGTCGCCTCACTCGGGTCTGGGTTTGCTCTCCTGGATATATGTAGCGGTCACTTGGACGAATTCGGCCTTTCTTTGGAGCTCTTTTAGGTTTCGGGCTCCTCCGTACGTCATCCCACTCCGGATCCCTCCCAAAAGATTATTGATGAGTTCCTCAGCAGTCCCGGTGACGGCGGCCCAGAAGTCGATCCCCTCGGCCACGGTCTTGACTTTGAGCCCACCGTAAAATTCATTTTGAAAATCGGAGGAGGCCTGTCCCCTGTATTTGGCCTCGAGTCCCCTCTCCCCTTTCCTCTTTTGCGCGGCCGACTCTTTCGTCAGCGCGAACAATTTGCCGATCATCACGGAGCTAGCGCCAGCCGCCAGCGCAAGGACGACGTCGCGGCTTGTCCGGATCCCTCCGTCGGCGATCAATGGAACTCGCAACTTCTCGGCGATCCGGGCGCAATCTTGGACGGCGGTGAACTGGGGGATTCCAAATCCGGTGACGACCCGCGTCGTGCAGGCAGCTCCAGGGCCGATCCCCACTTTCACGGCGTCAGCGCCAGCATTCACTAGATCGTGATAGGCCATCGCTGTGCAGACATTCCCGGCGATGATCTGTTTATCGGGGTGGGTCCTTTTCAACTCCTCGATATGGTGGAACATCCTGTCGGAGTGGCCGTGGGCCACGTCGATGCACGTTCCGACGGCTCCGAGATCCAAGAGTTTCCTGGTCTCATCCAACTTACCGATGCCGGAGGAAATGAATGTCTTCTCCTGATATTTTTTGACCCACTTGATCTGCTCTTCCATCGAGGTGAATCGGTGATAAATCGGGATCGTACCCTGCTCGATCAAAATATCGGCGAGCTCCTCTCCGATGACGGTGTCCATGTTCGAGGCGACGAGGGGGATGCCGATTTTCATCGACTTCGTCAGCCAGCTTTCGAGCGACGGCTCGGTCCGCGACGGGATGTTGTTGAATTGTGGGACGAGGGCGACGTCGTCGTAGGTCAGTGCATGGCGCATAATTCTCTCAATTTTTTCCGGAACCGATTTTAATAGAAGTTATGTTTAAGGGCTATGGCAAATAATTGGAGCATCAGGGATCATCTTCACCATGATCTCCGTATGCATTCTGGCAAAAAATTCGGCGGCGACGATCGCCCAAACGCTCGAGTCGGTCCGCTCTTTTCCTGAAGTGATCGTCTACGACAACGGCTCCACCGACGAGACGATCCCGATCGCCCGATCTTTTCCGAATGTGCTCGTCCGCGAAGGGCCGTTCCTCGGGTTTGGTCCCATGCGGAACGAAGCGGCTCGTCTGGCAGCACACGATTGGATCTTGGCCCTCGACACAGACGAGGTCCTCTCCCCGGCTCTGATCGAGGAGATCCGAGCCTTAAAGCTGCAAAGCGGCACTGTATACAAGTTCAATCGGCACAACTTCTACAATGGGAAAAAAATCAATGGCTGCGGCTGGGATCGGGACCGGGTCGTCCGCCTCTACAACCGGACGGAAACGGGCTATGGTCCCGATGCTGTCCACGAGTCGGTTATAGAGCTTAGGGTTTTGTTCTTGAATAACCCGATCCTCCACACTCCGTTTCGGGCAACGGAGGAGTTTCTTGCAAAAATGCAGATCTACTCGAGGCTTTACGCCGAACAGCATGAGGGGAAAAAAAGCCCCACATTTTTCAGGGCCCTCTCGAGCGGTTTTTTCGCTTTTTTCAAAAGCTACTTTCTCCAGAGGGGACTCCTTCTCGGGCGAGAGGGATTCCTCATTTCTCTGTATAACGGTAATTCAGCTTTCTACAAATATGTCAAACTGATAGAGAGAAGAGAAAGAGCAGAGGAAAAATGGAAAAGAAAGAGGTCGTCATTGTCACCGGGGCCTGCGGACGGATCGGGTCGAACGTAGTTAAAAAGCTCGGAGAAAAATACCGGATCGTCGGGTTTGAGCTTCTGAAAGCGATCTACGCGTCCTCAAATGAGGAGCTGGTCCCCGTCGATCTCTCGTCAGATGAGAGCGTGTTTCAGGCTTTCACCCACATCAAACACTTCTACGGCACTAAGATCGCCTCGGTCATCCACTTGGCCGCCTACTACAGTTTCGACGAGCAGCACTCCCCTAAATACGAGACGGTAACGGTCCAAGGGACTGAGAGGCTCTTGAAGGCGCTGCAGGGGTTCGAGGTAGAGCAGTTCATCTTTTCGAGTACGATGCTGGTCCATGCTCCGGGCTGCCCCGGCTGCCCCATGGATGAGAACTGGCCTGTCGCCCCGAAATGGGATTACCCGCTTTCCAAAGTCCACACGGAAGAGGCGATCCACGAATTGAGGGGCAACACCAAGACGGTCGTCATGCGGATCGCCGGGGTCTACGACGATCAGTGCCATTCGATCCCGATCAGCCACCAGATCCAGAGGATCTACGAAAAGAGCCTGGAGAGCCGCCTCTTTTCGGGGAATGTCCACCACGGAGCTTCGTTTCTCCACATGTCGGACCTCATCGATGCGATCGCTTTGGCCGTCGATCAGAGACATAAACTGCAAAACGAATTGACCGTCTTGATTGGCGAGCCCGAAACGATGTCTTACGATCAGCTGCAGAGGACGATCTCAAGGCTTCTGTTCAACACAGAGTTCAAGACTTGGTCGATCCCAAAGACGATTGCAAAACTCGGAGCTTGGGTCGAGTGCCATCTCCCCTTCTTCCCCACTCCGTTCATCAAACCCTGGATGATCGATCTGGCCGACGACCACTACGAATTGGATATTTCTCGGGCCAAGAAGACATTGGGCTGGACGCCGAAGCACAGCATCGAAAAGACGCTCCCGATCATGATTGCGGATCTGAAGAAGGATCCAGTCAGCTGGTACAAAAAGAATCAACTGAAGATGTCCCACCATCTTCAGAAGAAACTGGGACATGGCTGATCAAACGGGTTTATCGAGCCAAGAGGCGGCGAGGCGTTTGCGAGAGTTCGGCCTCAATAGTTTGAAAGGGCCCGCCAGAGGGCGCGGGATTTCGCTTTTCATCGCCCAATTCAAAAGTCCCCTGATTCTCCTTCTGATTGGCGCTGCGCTCCTCTCGTTCGCCCTGAAAAGCCATCTTGACGCGTCGATCATCTTGGCGATCGTCCTTTTGAGCGGACTCCTCGGTTTTTACCAAGAAAGGGGGGCGATCAGTGCGCTAGAAAAACTCTTGCAACTGGTCGAGAACAAAGCGGCCGTCGTGAGGGATGGGCAAGAGGTCGAGATCTCCCTTGAGCGGGTGGTGCCGGGAGATCTGATCGTCCTTCGAGCGGGAGATCTGGTTCCCGCCGACTGCTCCTTGCTCGAATCAAAAAACCTCTTTGTCGATGAGTCGACGATGACGGGAGAGAGTCTCCCCGTCGAGAAGGAGCCTTCCAACGACCTCTTTTTAGGGACGATGGTCTCAAGCGGCTTCGGCACCGCCGTCGCCCAAGCGACCGGGAAAAACACCAAGTTCGCCTCCATGGCGAATAAGATCCAATTCAGACCCCCTGAAACGGCTTTTGAAATTGGCGTAAAAAAATTCGGACAGTTCCTTTTGGCGCTGACATTGATTTTAGTCGTCGCTATTTTCGCTGTGAATGTTATTTTACAGAAGGACATCGTCCAAACCTTTTTGTTCTCGGTGGCTTTGGCTGTCGGGTTCACTCCGCAGCTTCTCCCAGCGATCATCGCGGTCAACCTCTCCCACGGAGCGAGGAGAATGGCTCAGAAAAAGGTCATCGTCAAAAGGCTCGCTTCGATCGAAAACTTTGGCCAGATGAACATTTTGTGCTCCGACAAAACCGGGACGATCACGGTGGGAAAGCTGCGATTTGAAGGGGCTTTTGGCACGGATGGAAACCCCAGCGACAAGGCGCTTTTCTATGGATATCTCAACGCAAAATTCCAAGCGGGCTACGCCAACCCTCTCGACCAATCTCTTTTAGATGGAAAAGATCTCGATTCAAGCGGGTGGGAAAAAATCGATGAGATCCCGTATGACTTTAACCGCAAGCGGCTCAGCGTTATATTCCGGCACGAGTCGGAGGAGATTTCGGTCGACAAAGGGGCTTTTTCTAAAGTTCTCGAAGTGTGCAGCCAAGTTGAAAAGCCCGATGGGTCCATCGAACCGCTCGAGTCGTGCCGAAAAGACCTAGAAAGGATCTTCGAGGAAAAAAGCCAAGAGGGATTTCGGATTTTGGGTCTCGCTTATGGGAAAAACGGCGAGGAGAAAAATTTGGTCTTTCTCGGGTTCCTTTGCTTTTACGATCCCATAAAGCCAGATATCGGGGCTGTTATCGAGCAGCTGAAGAAAAAGGGGGTCTCTCTCAAGATCATCACAGGAGACCACCCCGCGGTAGCGGCCCACGCGGCAGCCTGTTTAGGTCTTGATGAGACTGCAATGATTAACGGCGACGAGCTCGAGGGGATAGACGATGCCGCCTTTTTAGAAATAGTCAAAGAGAAAAATATCTTTGCACAGATCGATCCGAACAAGAAAGAGCGGATCATTTTGTCACTCAGAAAAGCTGGTTTCGTTGTAGGTTATCTGGGAGATGGAATCAACGATGTGGCAGCTCTCCACAACGCCGACGTTGGGATTGCCGTCGACAGCGGAGCCGACGCCGCGAAAGAGGCTGCCGATATTGTTTTGTTAGAAAAGAATCTTTCTGTCCTTCAGATCGGCATTGAGGAGGGGCGAAAAACCTTTGTCAATACCCTCAAATATGTCTACATGGCGACGAGCGCCAATTTCGGCAATATGTTCAGCATGGCGGGCGTCTCTTTGTTCTTAAACTTCCTCCCCCTTCTGCCGAAGCAGGTGTTGCTCACGAATTTTTTTAGCGATCTTTCTGAGATGACGTTAGCGACCGATTCGGTCGACAAGGAGACCATCGAGCGGCCTGTCAAATGGGATTTGAAGAGGATCCAGAGTTTCATGGTCGTCTTTGGGCTCTTGAATTCAATCGCCGATTTTCTCACATTCGGAGTCCTCCTTTTCTGGTTCCAAGCGGATGAAAATTTATTTCGATCGGGCTGGTTCATCGAGAACGTCGTATCGGCAGCCCTTGTCGTTTTGTGCATTCGGACGCAAAGATTCTGTTTCCGTTCCAAACCGGGAAAACTTCTTTGCATCTCCGTTTTCGTCATCGCTCTTGGAATTCCTTGGATCGCCTACACTCCTCTTGGAACTCTCTTCGGGTTGGTTCCGATCCCGCTCTCTTACTACGCTCCTCTCATCGCTATCATTTTAATTTACCTTTTCTCTGTCGAATTAACTAAATTTATATTTTTCAAAACAAAATAATTTTGATACAATAAAATTAATAGTGAATTGATTTAATTGATTAATTGTTGAATAATGGTGTCCTATGAAAAAGATCGCCATCTTTTTTTTGCTTGCTGCAACGTCTGTTTTTAGCGACCCGATTCCTATGCGGAAACCAGAAATAGATCCAGAGTTGATAGAGACAAAAGAGACATCTGCTTTTACTTATGTCGGCGTGGGCGGATCGGGATTTGTTTTCCCGATCATCCCCGATGTGTCGTTCGGCTTTAGAACGGTCGGATCCAATCATGTTTGGGATATTAACTCGGGAGCGAACGCGCTGCCTTTCGACTTTTATCTGATCTACCTTCAAACCTCCTACCTCTACTTTCTCCAGCCGGTCAAGAGCCCCTATTTCGGGATCGGCGCTACAGTGGGATTGTCGAAAACGGACAGGCTGTTCCTCCTCAACAATAAAGGGATCCATTATAACATCCCCATCACAGTCGGCTACCAGTTCGATAACAAAGAGGACAAGTACCGGTTTATCCAGTTCCAGGTTACCCCTCTGGTCACCACCACAGTTACGTTTGGTTTAGGGTTCTAAACCATTCTATCTTAGCTATTTAAAAATCCTTTAATAAGGGTTTATTATTTATAAAGAATGTGTTATAATATAATAAACAATTTATTTATAGGAATACTATGGTTAACAAGGTCGAATCCAATAATAATACACCTGTAGCTCAGCCGAAAAAGCCTAGCGCCAGAAACGTGGGCCGAGCCCTCACGGAAGCCCTGGGCGCAGCTGTCGCAAGAGGCGCTGCCCGTAGGGAAGCTCCAGGCGGAGGCCGACTCAATAACCGAACTTCGCCCAAAAAAGGGACCGACCACGAAGAGGAAGTTTTCCATAGCATCATCGACCCCATTTCAGAAGGCCACGAAAGTCATAATGAATCGCAGGGCCAGCAGCATGGAAAAGATTCGAGCCACTTGACGATCCTCCCCATGGCCGAGAAGTCAAAAGCGGCTCCTCTAGAAATCGAATCTCCCATCCCTGCGCCGACTCCCAGAAAAGGGCCGCCTATTTCTGAAAAAGTCAAAACAGCAGTAGAAAGTCAAACCGACGTCCGAGTTTTAAAAAGTCTTTGGGGGTTTGTCACTTCAAAAGAAGCTACAATCTACCAAAAGGTCAGAAACTTCCCTGCTGGCGTTTTCGCAGTTTTAGGAAAACGGGCTTTCGATATCGGGATGTTCTTTCCCCGCCTCCTCATTTTGAGACCTCTCTATAAAGCTCTGATGAGCGTCTTCAATAAATTGAATTGGGATACAGCAGCCCGCTATTTAGCTAAATTGACCGAGAGAAGACCTCTTGCGACCTCTTGGCGATTTTCAGTATTCGGTATCCTCGCAAAGCTGGGTTGGGCAATTCCCGCTGCGCTGATCAACGCCTTGATTTTCGCTGCGATTAAAACGCACGGCCTCTTTTCGAAAGATAAAGCAGCTCCATCGAAGCCGAAAGAAACGGAAGATGAAGCGCTCGCCCGAATCAAAGCTGAAAGACAAGCGATGTTTCAAAAGCAGAAAGAAGAGCGGGAAACCCGCCTCCGACGCGAACGGACCGCCGCTGAAAAGAAAGCTGCCGGCGTCCCCGAGTAACTCGACTCACCGTGGAGCGTTTCTTTTCAAAATGAGCGCTCTCAGATAGATTTTCAAGAGTCCCCCACCTACCACCAGGCAAGCGCCGATGATCGAGTAGGTGTTGGGGATTTTGTCAAAAAAGAGCCAGTCCCAAATACCCCCCAAGACAACCGAGAAGTACAGAAACGAGGCGAGCCTCGACGGCGTCGAGTGTCTATAAGCTGCAGCTCTGAATAATTGGTTAAAGATCGAGGCAAAACCTAGCGCTGCGGGGAGCCAATAGATCCAGTCGCCGCTGATTGTCACGGCCATTCCCGTCTCTTGAGCCCAAATGAAGGGGCCTGTGCTAAAGAGAGCGCAGAGCAAAAAGAGATAAAAAACTCCGAGATCGGACTTTTCTGTCTTCGAGTTGATTCCAAACACCACTTGAGAGGCCGCCTGGCCGAAACCTGCCAGCAAGCCGATCAAGCTCGTCTTGGCCAAAAGCCCCTTTTCTGGCTGAAGAACAAATAGAACCCCGATGAAAGAGACGGCGATGCCAACCCAGGTCGAGACACCGATCTTGTGGCGGAGAAAAACCCGCTCCAAAACCGGGATGATGATCGGACTCGTGCTCATTAGCACGAGAGCATTCATCAAAGTGCTTTGCTCGAGGTAATAATAATAGCAATACTGCGTTCCGATGACGAACACAGCTCGGGATAAATGGAGTTTGTAATTGGAGAACGTAAACCCGTGCTTGAAATCGCCGATGATCCAGAGGACGATCGCGCAGAGGATGAACGAGGCGACAAAGCGGTAAAAAATAAGGGTCACTAGATCCATGTTCTGTAGGCCGATCTTACCCAAGAGTCCCGTGAGGGCGAGGCCCGTCGCAGACAAGAGCATGTAGATGACGCCAGAAGAAAACGACTCGTGTTTCATCGGATGTCGATCCCCCGGTAGAGATCTTCGATCACATCCCCGTAGAGAACCCCCTCGCATTTGTCGACAAATTCTTGGATGTAGGGAGATTGGCTGTGCTCGTCATAGGATTCCCTACTTTTATAGCACATCAAAATGGTCAGCCGCCGCGGCTTATCCAGATCTTGGTAGAGATTGTAATAGAGGCACCCCTCTTCTTTCCGGGAGAGGGCGGCAAGTTTCAGAAGCTCTTTTTTCAAGAGCTCCTCTTTGCCGCTCGGAGCCTCTAGCGTTTCGACGATGTAGACCTTTTCCATATTCGCCACTTAAGCAAAAACGGAATTAGTGTACAATATCGAGCCGGCCCGCAAAACTCCCCGCCCCAGCAAAATCGCCCTTTTGAGCCATTTTGTCGCGCTGCCGTCGAGTCCTACTCCCCCTGAGTATGTACTCGGCGGCGGCGTTCGGGCTGCGTTGCAGCCCCGACAAACTGACTCAAAATCATCAATTTTTCTGGGGGGGGAGAGTTTTGCGGGCTGGCTCTGCCATCCTACTTTTTGGTAAAGCGGGCCCAGTCGAGCCGGATGATCCCCTCTTTTACCCGGACGATCCTTGAGGTAACCGTCTGTCCTCCGAGCCACTCGTGCATTGTGATCGCCGGATCTTCCAGTTCGAGAGCTGTCACCTCATCATCTTCGGGTCTGGCAAAATAATGGACCGGGGCGATGCTCGGCGCTAAAATGCAAGGCTTGCCAGCGAAAGAAGAGATGCAAAGATGGTGGTAGTGGCCCGTGAAGACGCCGACCACCTGGCTGTTTTCTCGAACAAGCTCTTCGAACCGCGGATCGGCCTTGCAGAGGATTTTATCAAAAAGCTTCCAGCCTGTTCGGACGGGGGGATGGTGCATAAAAATCAGCGTCGGCTTTTTGGGTTCAGCTTTCAACGTCTTTTCAAGCCAAGAGATTCTCTCCTCGCACATAAGCCCGTGGCCTTCCCCTTCAACCAGTGTATCGAGGGCGATTAAGCGGACCGGATAGGTTTCAATAGCATAGTGCAAAAACCCCTCTTTTGGCATGTAGGAAGCGTCGGAAAAAGCCCCCCTCATCGCCTCTCTTTTGTCGTGATTGCCTGGGATGACGTAAAGTGGGGCTTTCAAAGGTTTCAAAAGTTCTCTGAGGTGCTCGTAGGCCTCTGGTTCTCCGAGGTCGGTCGCATCTCCTGTGAGCATCACGATATCGGGCGGCAGATCCATCTCATTCAAGTGGGCGATCACCCGTTTTAGCCGTTCTGCGATCTTCGTTTCGTGCGTGTACCAGTGCTGATTTTTACCAACAATATGGGCATCTGTAATTTGAGCAATTCTCATAACTAACCTAATAATTTATGAACGATCAGTATATTCAATTTCATTTTTTTCTCAAAATTGATAATTTAGAAATATGAGTATATCCCATCTCCTGCTGGCTTTGCTCCTCATTCTCGTCTGGAGCTTTAACTTCGTGGCGATTCGAGAAGCTCTCAACGGACTCAGTCCCATTTTTTTAACGGCCGCCCGCTTTTTTCTCACCAGCATCCCAGCCATTTTTTTCATAAAGCCCCCCAAGACCTCCTTCAAGATGCTCATCTCTTACGGCCTCGTCATGTATGGGCTCCAATTTGCCCTTCTTTTCATGGGGATGTACGCAGGCGTGGCTCCAGGACTCGCCTCATTGCTGCTCCAAGTCCACGTCTTTTTCTCCATTTTGTTGGCGATCCTTTTCTTTCAGGAAAAGCTCCACCTTTGGCAAGCAATCGGCGCCCTCTGCTCGTTCGGAGGGATTGCCTGGATCGGGATGCATGTTGGCGGAAGCCTCACTTTGGGAGGCGTGATTCTCGTTCTAGGATCTGCGGCTGCCTGGGGCACCGGCAACATCCTCTCCAAAAAGATCGGCCAGGTCAATATGCTCTCGCTTGTCATTTGGGGAAGCCTCGTCGCCTGGCCCCCTCTTCTCATCCTTTCGCTTTGCGTCGAAGGGCCAGCCGAAATTGTCCAGAATTTAAGCCATCTGTCTTGGACCAGCTTGGGATCTGTTTTGTACATTGCCTATCTTTCTACTCTGTTCGGCTTTGGGATTTGGAGTTGGATGCTTCACCGCCACCCGGTCTCCAAAGTGGCCCCTTTCACTCTCGCTGTCCCTGTCTTTGCCCTCTTCTTTTCTGCCCTCCTCCTCCACGAACCTATCCAAGCCTGGAAAATCACCGGCGGAGTCCTAGTGATCGGCGGCCTCTGCATCAATCTGCTAGGCCCGCGCCTCTTTTCTCGATTCAAATAGACTGTTCATTTATATTAAGAAATTTCGTATAATTTAATGTAAAATATGAATATATCAAATAATAGAGAAATTAGATCTTACATCCGAAATTATATCGCGTTAGCTGAATACAGAAAGCTTCCAGCCGAAGATCTTGCCACTCAATTGTTTAGCCATTCGCAGCCCCATATGTTCATGGCCTATTCCTTAAATAAAAAAATATCTTTATGGAACCCTGGGTCGAACGAAGATTTAAGAATTCAAGAGGTCTGGAACCGTCTCTTTTCCTCCCTGACTCAAAAAAACGTCGAAGGGGTTGTTCAATCTGTCAACCAGCTAAAAGAAGCTTGCCCAGCCAAAGAAAACTTAGATCTATTTCCCCATTTAGGCCTTGAGATCGTGAGCAATGATTTACCCCCCTTGCCCGCTGAAGTTCACCTTGAAGAATACGAAGAGATGCAAAAGCTCTATGGGGATTTAATGGCCCATATAAGCGTCCAGTCAGATGCTGACGATTTTGCAGATTTGGTTTCTGAAGACCTCCAGTGGATCTTGCGTAGCGCTAAAGGGCGCGAGCTATTGGGTGAAATAGTTTTCTTACTGAAAGAGAAAAACTCAACCCTCATCATCACTGAATCCAATGAGACGCAAATCCTCAAAGACAAAGAAAATCCTTCCATCTTCCATTTCTGTTTTTCTAGAACGGCTGCAACGTATGTAAATCAAACCGATCTTGGGCTGATCACATTATACATGCCCTTCCGCTTTGTTGGTTTAGCCCACGAATTGGAACATTTTCGGAAGATGCTTTCCAATCCCGATGAGTTCAATAGAGATAGACAAACGGCCGCCTCTCACCCTCTCCTCTCAAACAAAGAAGAAGAGCGGGTCATCACAACACACGACGCCCCCTTTCTTAAATCTTACTATTTATTCGAGAGATTCTATCACTGGGGGGGAGTGAATATAGAGTATCCAGACGAGTTCAACTTTTGCTTAGCGTCGCGCGCCGGCCTTTCAGGAGATCTTTTGCGCTACACGGATGTACCTGCAGAAGTCATGGCAAAAGAATTAGAAGACCTGCTCCACTCCCAAGGACCTCAAGCATCGGTCAATACAATCGCTTCCCTCCTCTCCACTCCCGACAGCAGACCCAAGTTGAAAAAAATATCTCCCTTAAAGCCCCCCATCAAGGCCGCTGCTCAAAAGATCACTTTTTGACAAAATTCATACCCACTCCTTAAACTAATCTTTATTTTTTCGGAGTTTTTATGAACGCTGTACCCGTCGACGCCCGTCTTGAGTCAATCCACGATTTAATGAGAATAACAGAAGCTGGAGCAAAAAAAAACACCCTCCCCTACTTCCAACAGTTAAAAAGCCTCATCGATGGACTTTGGCCTCAGTTGGAGCAAGGCGACTACAGGATCAGGTTTTTAACTCGCGAGCTGCAGACCATTTCCAATTCCATCCCCAGCACAATCACACAAAAAACATACCTTCTCGACAACATTGTCCAAAGAGTCCGAAGAGCCGCCAACGCCCTTTTCATCGCACTTAGCCCGCAAAACTTCTCAAGGCCGATCGATCTTCACCACTCGATCTACAGAGAAAAAGCAAAAGCTGAATTCGACCTTGAAACTCTGCAAACGATCGTCGAAATAGCCATCAACGAAAATAATGCCGCCGACTTCCGGTCCCTGATGCAAAACAATAGTCAACTCCCGCTCGATGGGATCACGGTGGATGCCCTCTGGAATTGGGCCAATGGAAAAGGTCACCTCGACATCATGATCTATCTTTTGGAGAACTACTGGATTGAACCGGGGAAAATAGGGAAAGCTCTAATGGGGTTTTCTGAAGAGTGCTTCAGGCAAATTCAATTTCCGATCGCCAGCATCCACTTCCACCGCTTGTCTCCCGAAGTTCAGCCCCTTTTTCTCAGACGGCTCGAATCGCCCAGCGATCCTGACGAAGTCTTGGCTTTGAGAAAAACCCTCACTCCGCACCATCCGCAAGGGAACTTTCGAGTCATCCCCTTGCCTCCATCGCTCATGGAACTCCCCAAGGTACCCGACAATTTGCCTGGATTCCCTGCTTTTAAGGAGTCGGAGAGCGACGCCCCCTTCGCGGACGAGATCGACTACTTGAAACGAGTTCATTCTTATTGGCTTGGACTCTTAGAGCGCCATGGATTCAAGATGAAGGTGACTCCCATTCCAGAATTAAGTCCGCTCCAGACTGCTGTAGACATTGCCGGTCGAGTTGGGGATCTAATAGAGAAAATTCCTTCAGAATTGGGCGCTCTTCCTGAAATCATTGATGCAAAAAGATACTGTTTTGATTGCCAGTTAAGGATCATCAGCTTCCTGCAAAAAAGCGCAGAACTCGAACTCGAGTTATCAGGCTCTACGACTCTCTCTTTGACAGATCATGCAAAAATATATAGATCCCTGATCACTTTTATATCGAATAGAAACCTTGTCTTCGAGCTCCCGACTAAAGGCACGGATGAGGAAAAAATCGATTTTATTTTTGAGCAGGCCAAGATATTTCCCTATGAGGACTTTCCAGCTCTTTTCAATGCAAGTTTTGCCTGGGATGATTATAAAAATAACAAAGGAAGTTGCGAAGAGGTAAGGAATCAACTTTGGGCAGGAACCTCTGTTGCCAATGCCCGCCGACGGGACTTCGATGAAAAGAAAAATGACGACATTCCGATGATTCAGCTGAGGAACGCCCTCCTCACACGCAATACAAGAACGCTCCGAGAAGCTCTTTTCCAATTCAATCCCCTTTATATGGGAGATAAAGCCCAAGCTGAACTGCTCAATCCGCTCGCAGATGCGGCCCCCACTGACGATTTTGATCCCCTCCTTATTTTCAACGCTACAATACCTGTCTTTCCGGGCGACGTTCTATTTGCATGCTACCAGCGCCTCATCAAACAAGGGAGAGACGATCGGGCGGGATACATTGCCCTCCACCCCTCATTCCCTAAAATCAAGAAGTAAAAATAAAACGTCGTTTTTAATTCATTTTAATTTCAACTTAATGCACCATATAATTAAATAATTATGGTGTAAAATGTTTATTGAATCAATCAAACATACAGAAAAATTTGAAAAACCAAGCTCTTTTCTACAACACATCGCACCGACAGCTGAAGAGAGCCCTAAAACTACTTCTTATCGAGCTCAGACGAGACTGTTGAAAGGTTTGACAGCTGCACCTTTTCAGTTTGATTCAAATAACCTAATCGAAGAGTGTCAAAACAATCCGAGGAAATGGCCTCCTATATGCTGGGCAGTCTTGAAGCTGAACCGTCCCGATATCGCCTTGGAAATTCTTAAAAAGGACCCTGAACAAGCTCATGCAAAAACACCTAGCCGATGGGAAACTCACTCCGTGTGGGCCGATTTTGGCCATGGAATTGGATATGGGGAAGCATTAACCAAAGTAACTTATAAGACAGCGGAAACCTCGATCCTCTCTTTAGCTATTTTAGCCGGATCCGCCGAACTGGTGGATGCGCTCTTAAAATTGGGGGCCAATCCGAACACTTTTCAGAAGTTCAATCAATACACAGGCCCTTATGACAAATGGGATGGACCCAGATTCAAAGGACTTGCTGAATTTACGGTGACCCCTTTAAGCCAAGCGATCGGATCTAAAAATCATGAAATCGTCCAACTCCTCCTCGATGCGGGAGCCTCCATTGAAAAAACCTATTTAACATTCAACAGACCTTGGCACCCACAAGAAACTCGAGAATATGGCGCCGTTCAATATGCTGTCCAGACAGGGCAAGACGACAAGATGTTGGAAATACTTCTGAAAAAAGGGCGTCCCCTCGTCGAATTAGCCAACGCAGACTATGAGCTCATTCGAAAGTACAGCCAAACCACAAAACCTCCGATTTACGCTGCTTGCGCAGAGGGAGATTTTAGAGCGGCTCAAAGGCTTTTAGATCTTGGGTTCAACCCTTTTGAAACGAATCTATTCGACCTCCTAAACACCCCGAAATTAGCTGATGAGGCGGTAGATTTTTTATTGCGAAACAATCTCCATCGAGATCTCCTTTTGCAAGAAAGCGTGAAAAGAAACCAGATGGATCTTTTCAGCCGGACCCTAGCTTTCCAACCTCCCACCGGAGAGGCTCTTCGAATCGCTATTGAAAAAGGCTACGACCACTTTATTCATTCTCTGATCGATCAAACTCCAGCCACTCCCCCGATTTTGCTTCAAGCCATCCGATCTAAACGGTTCGATTTAGTTGAAAAACTCACCCCTCTTGCCGATCCAGTTGAACTCCAAAAAAGTTTCGACAAAAATGAGTCTGGTATTTGGGTCGATCTCGTGAATCAACCGGACACTCTCCGTTTTTTCATCGGGCAGAAATTTACATTCCAAGCCCAATCGCTCCTTCCCCTCTGCGTCAAAAAAGGGAAACTCGCCGCTCTCAAAGCCCTAGAAGAGACCTACGGCATTTCACAGGAGATGAAAAAGCAATTGATCCGGATTGCAGTTCAAGAGAAGAAGGAAGATTTTTTCGATTATCTCTTACAAAGATGATCCGCTAACGATCCATCGGCCGAGATGGTAAAAGCCATTGGCAAAATTGTGGGCTAAAACGGCGGGCCAGATGCTCCCCGTTTTTTCCCGGATCCAGGCGAAGACGAGCCCTCCCAAAAAAGGATAGATGAAGGCGCCCATGTTCAGGACAAAAGCCTGTTCTTTGAAAGAGAAGGTAACGACGTGGACAAGGGCAAAAATCAAAGCTGAAAAAACAGCTCCCCACCCCATTTTTACCTGAAAGCAGCTCCATTTCCTCGCGAAATGGCGGTTAAAAAGAGCGAGCAAAATGCCTCTGTAAAGCGGCTCTTCGGCGAGTCCCGGCATCGTAAATTGATAGGCGAGCGTTTCAAGGGGCGGCCCTCTGAATTCCCCGCCCAGAAAAAGATCGACAAAATGGCCGCTGCTCGCCATGAGTAAACCGATCCCAGCCGCCCACATCCACCCTGTCCGATCCTGGGGGATTCCCAACCCAGCTTCCTTCGGAGACACTCCCCTGAAAAGATAGATAAAACCTAAAATACAAAGGATGCTGGCCTTTTTTCCCTGCCAATTCCAAGAAGAATCAAATAAAGGAAAATAGGCGGTCGAGCAAACAGCCGCATAATCAAGCAAAACAATAAACGAAATTAAAAATATTGTTTTAAATAAAGTCATAATTAGTCTGTAATTATACAAAACAAAAACAATAAAGATATCAAAAAAATAATGTTTTGCGCTAAAGTAATTTTCACATTTGACGGAGCGGCAACATGCATCAAGTAATCATTGTCGGAGGGGGGCCGTCGGGTCTATCGGCGGCAGTCTGCTTAGGCCTACAGGGGATCGACACTCTTCTAATTGAAAAACACCCAGCTACCACCACCCATCCCAAAACATTCCCCATCCTTTAGGGCGGGGTCCATTTCTATTGTCAGAAAATCGATTGATTCATTAAAATACCTAGAAACTGGGTATTTCCGTGCGATCATCTAACAAAACAAGATACGCTATTCTGGGGGTTCTTCTTGAAGGACCCGCTAGCGGGTATGAAATCAAGTCTCTTATGGGACGATCAACAGTATATTTCTGGCGAGAATCTGACTCCACGATCTATCCAATGTTGAAAGTTTTGGCTCAGGAAGGGAAGGTACTATCCGAAATCGTCTTCGTTGGAAAGAAAAAGAAAGAAGTTTTTTCGATTACAGAGACGGGGCGGATGGAATTTAAGGCTTGGTTTGACAGCCCGACAAGTGATGAGACTCCGCGCAATGAGTTTCTTCTCAAACTCTTTTTCGTCACAAGCCGAAAAGAGATGGTTCAGCTCTTCCAAGAAAGATTGGAAAAAGCCCAGAAAACTTACGAAGAATACAAAAAAATTGAAAGTAGGCTTGAGGGCCTGGGTGATTATCCTCAAAAAGCAATTCGCCTCACCTCGCTGCGATACGGAATGACTCAGCTTACATCAGAAATAACATGGTTAATCGAAGGAATTTTAGAACATGCGCATTGTTAAACATACTATAGAGACAAAAGCTACGCCTGCTCAAATCTGGAAAATTTGGGAAGATGTTGAAAATTGGAAAACTTGGGATCAAGAAATCGAATTAAGTCGACTTGATGGCCCATTCCAGTCTGGCACAGCCGGTTGTACCAAATTTGTAGGAACACCTCTTTTCAAAACTCTATTAACAAATGTTGAGCCTCATAAATTAGTGGTTCAAGAAGCCTATCTTTTCTATGCGAAAGTGATCAGCTATCAATCCATGAAGCCAGTTGATGATAAAACAGAAGTGACATTCGATGTAGAGATTCAGGGACCTTTATCCCTTTTTTATGCTTGTATGATTCGTCGGTTTATCAGAAAGAAAATCCCTAGAGAGATGGAACTGATGCTTAAAAGGGTGGATGCTCTTGGATGAACCCCGCCCCAATTCGGAAGTGAATGACCCTGCCCTGAAGGACCGGATTTTTGGAAACCTGATGAAAACGGAAAATTGGCCGACTTTCTCTGGTTAGCTTAACAGCTTATCGATTGAATCTTCGGTCATTCTAAACACTGTCCACTCGGACATGGGAACTGCGCCGATCTTCTTGTAAAACTTGATCGCCCTCTTGTTCCAGTCAAGAACCCACCACTCAACCCGGCCGCAATTCCGTTCCTTGGCCAATCGGCAAATCTCTTTCAAGATGAGCTCGCCGTACCCTTTTCCTCGGCATTCTTGTCGAACATAGAGATCCTCGATATAGACCCCCTTCCGCCCCAAGAAAGTAGAAAAATTATGAAAAAAGAGGACAAAGCCGACAGGCTTCCCGCTCTCCTCGCCAATCAAAACCTCAGGCCCTTTCGGATCTAAAAATAAGCTATGGTGGAGAGTTTCCTGATCTGCGACCACTTGATCCAAAAGCTGCTCAAAATCGGCCAGCTCCCGAATCATCTGTAAAATAAGCGCTGTATCGTTGGGATTCGCTTTTCGGATCTTAAATGACATCGTTTAAATCTCCTGCTGAAATAAGCCGGATTCCCCCTGGCTACCGCTAAAAATTAAAAACCCTCCATCGTTCAGCTTTGCTAAACAATGGAGGGTTTTTAAATTTTGACGGTAGCCGGATTCGAACCAGCGACACGCGGATTATGATTCCGCTGCTCTAACCAGCTGAGCTATACCGCCAAAGTAGTCGTGGAATTAGCGGGGGTAGGACTCGAACCTACGGCCTTTGGGTTATGAGCCCAACGAGCTAACCACTGCTCCACCCCGCGATATTAAAGATAGTAAGACTATAGCACGCAAGCCATTTATTTCCAAATCCTTTTCTTAAATGAGGTTGCAAGTGCGGTCGGCGGCTCCCCGATTTGAGGTGGAAAGCTGTGCGGCAGCCGCTCGCATCTCCTGGAGAAAAGCGGGTTTTTCGAGAAGTTTTTGGAGTGTGGAAGCGAGCTCCGAAAGAGGAAGTTGAAGCCCGGCTTTTGCCTCGAGAATCTTGGCAGTAAATTCTTTTTGAGTGTAGGTGTGAGGCCCAAAAAGCGACGGACAGCCGTATTGGCACGGTTCAAAAAGATTGTGCCCCCCCACTTTGTCGGTGAAGCTCCCGGCCACAACGGCAAACTGGCTGAGCGAATAGCAAATGGGGAGCTGCCCCATCGAGTCGATGAGGATCAGGTTCTCATTCGTTCTCTTTTGGACTTGGCTCCAGAGGATGTAAGGGATCGAGAGATTTTGAAGAATTTGCTCGACAGACCCGATCCTTTCGGGATGGCGCGGGGCGAGGAAAGTGAGGAATTTTAAAGGTTTTAAAGCCTCCAGGATCTCTCTCTCTTCAGGATCGTGGGTGCAAGCGATCGTCATCGCAGGTCTCGGGAGATGGGCGTAAGGCGTTAGATCGACGGGCTTCGGTTCGATGTCGAGCTTGAGGTTGCCAGTGACCTCGATCTTGGAAGCGAAGGGGGCGAAGCGGGCCGCATACTCCCCATTTTGGGCGCAGAGAAGGTCAAAGAGGCCGAAGAGCTTTTTAGCAAAGAACGGAAACTTTCGGAAGCGGGCCGAGGATCTTTCGGAGAGCTTACCGCTAGCAAGAATAAGGCGGGTGTTTTCCTTTTTCAAAAACCGGAGCTGGTTGTACCAAAAATCGCTCTCGATGAGGATAAAATGGGTCGGCCGCAACTTTTTAGCCCAGCGGCGCATAATGAAGGAAAAATCGAGCGGGAGAAAAGCAAACGCGTCTGCATCGGGCATGGAGCGTTTAGCTTCGGCTTGGCCTGTAGCCGTCCCGTTCGTGATGAGAAAAAAAGAGTCGGGGTAGCGAACCTTGAGACGGCGGAACAGAGGCTGAGCCGCTTTTGTCTCACCAACTGAGACGGCATGGATCCAGATGACCGGTCTCCCCTTCAGATCAGGGACACTCAACCCAAGCCGTTCAGCAAATGTGGGGCGCTTCTTCTTTTTTTTCCAACGGTCCCAAAGAACTTTGGGGAGGGATCCGACGGCAAAAAGAGCAAGAAGCGCGTCGTAAACCATCAGCTTTTCAGAACAATGTTGATCAACTTATTCGGAACGAAAATCGTCTTCACAATTTCTCCGACTAGGTGCTTTTCCACATCTGGCTGCTTTCGGACAAAACGGAGGATCTCCTCTTCCGATTTATCTTTCGGCAAGTCGAACCGGCCGCGGAGCTTCCCGTTGATCTGGACGACATACGTGGCCGTCTCGTCGACAAGATACTGGGGATCGACAGGGAAAATCGGGGCGTCGGTTATCGTCTGTTTCTCTCCGAGCGCTTCCCAGAGTTCCTCTGCGATGTGAGGCGCGTAAGGATAGAGCATCTGGACCGCCATCTTGAGGCAGATCCGGGGGTACGATGGGAGCGGGATGAAGGCGTTGATAAACTCCATCATCTGAGCGATCGCCGTGTTGAACTGGAGAGACTCAGTATCCTTCGTCACTTTGTCGACGAGCCGATGAGCGAGTTTGAGAGCCTCTTCCGAAGACTCCTCTGTCACCTTATCGGAGTGGACCATGTCGAAGAACCGGTTCAGGAAACGGCGGCATCCGTTGACGGCATCGGTGTTCCACACCTTTTCCCGCTCGAAAGGCCCCATGAACATCTCGTAGAGGCGGAGCGCATCGGCGCCGAACTCTTCGATGATCTCATCGGGCGAGACGCCGTTGAGTTTCGATTTCGACATTTTTTCCATCTGGACGATCAATTCTTCGCCGTTGGGCGCATAAAAAGCGTTGTCCCGCTCTTCGACTTTCGCCGGATCGACGTAGCCGCCCTGCGGAAGCTTGAACGACCGGGCTGTGAGGAGCCCCTGGTTCCGGAGCGTCATGAATGGCTCTGGCGTACTGACAAAACCAGAGTCGAAGAGAACCTTGTGCCAGAAGCGGGCATAGAGCAAATGGAGAACCGCGTGCTCGACGCCGCCGACGTAAAGGTCGACTGGCATCCAGTAATTTTCCGCCTCTTTGCCCCAGGCGGCGTTCTCATTTCTCGGATCGCAAAATCTGAGATAGTACCAGCAAGAGCCGGCCCATTGCGGCATCGTGTTCGTTTCCCGCAGCGCTTTCTTCCCTGTTTTCGGATCGGTGATTTCGACCCAAGAGCGATCCTTCGCCAGCGGACTCTGCCCGCTGCTGTGGGGTTTAAAATCTTCGAGGTGGGGCGGTGTGAGGGGCAGCTCATCGAGTTCGAGCGTCCTCATCGACCCATCAGCGAAATGGAGAATCGGGATCGGCTCGCCCCAGTAGCGCTGCCGAGAGAAGAGCCAGTCGCGGAGCTTGTAGTTGACGGTCCTCTTTCCTTTCGAGTGCTTCTCCAACCATTCGATGCTTGCCTCGATCGCCTGGTCTTTCATGAGGCCGTTCAGATTGAGATCGCCGTGCGAGCTGTGGATGACAGTCCCCTTCCCCTCTTCAATCCAACACTTGCGCCCTTCCAAAATTTCTTTTCGGATCGTCTCAACGTCCTCTCCGACCGCCGACAGATCGGGATCGTAGGTCTGAACGATCGGCAATTGATAGAGAGTCGCGAACTCAAAGTCCCTCTCGTCGCCTCCTGGAACGCCCATGACGGCTCCTGTCCCATATCCAGACAAAACATAGTCGGCGATCCAGATGGGGACTTTCTTTCCCGTGATCGGATGTTTTGCATAAGCGCCGGTCCAGACGCCGCTCTTTTCTTTCGCTAGATCGGTCCTTTCCAAGTCGCTCTTGTTGGCCGCAGCCCGCTTGTATTCTTCTACTTTTTTTCTTTGCCCCTCTGTCACAATCCGATCGACGAGCGGATGCTCCGGCGACAAAACCAAGAACGTGACGCCGAAGAGGGTATCGGGCCGCGTTGTGAAGACAACGATCGGCTCTTCCGTCTTCTCTTCGACAAACGCAACCGTGGTTCCCATGCTCCGGCCGATCCAGTTGAACTGGAGTTTTTTCAAGTGGTCGGGCCAATCAAGGAGATCGAGATCGGAGATGAGCCGGTCTGCATACGCGGTAATTTTCAAGATCCATTGACGCAAGGGGCGCCGTTCCACAGCGTATCCCCCCTCTTTCGACTTGCCGTTCTCCACCTCTTCGTTGGCCAAAACGGTCCCAAGCGCTGGGCAGAAGTTAACCTGGATCTCCGCTTCGTAGGCCAGCCCCTTTTCAAAGAGCTTCGTGAAGATCCACTGGGTCCATTTATAATAGGTCGCATCAGAAGTAGCGATTTCCCGATCCCAATCGTAGCAATAGCCGAGAGCCTGGAGCTGCCGTCTGTAGGTATCGATGTTTTGCTTGGTCGTTTTCGCCGGGTGGGTTCCGGTCCGGATCGCATATTGCTCGGCGGGGAGACCAAAACTGTCCCAACCCATCGGGTGTAATACGTTAAAACCCTTCTGTCTTTTATACCTTGAGATGATGTCGGTTCCTGTGTACCCCGTGACGTGGCCAACATGGAGGCCAGCGCCCGAAGGATAGGGAAACATATCGAGGACGTAATATTTCGGTTTCGATTTGTCGATTTCGGTTTTAAAGATCTTCGTCTCTTTCCAGATCTTTTGCCATTTTCGTTCAACGGCTCTCGGGTCGTACTTAGGTTTCATATAAATTCTCAAATAATTCAACCACCAACTATACCACCATCCCTATAAAATCTGCTATGCAAAATTGCCGGCCGAAGCTATTCTGACCAAGAAATAAATTGATAATAAAATGAAAAAGAAAATTTGCTTAAATATGATTGTTAAAAACGAATCGAAGATTATTCGAAGATGTCTTGATTCAGTTAAAAGAATAATCGACACCTGGGTCATTGTCGACACCGGCTCCACTGACGGAACCCAAGAGGAAATTCTCTCCACCCTCAAATCGATCCCTGGCAAGCTCCACTCCCGCCCCTGGGTCGACTTCTCCCACAACCGAAACGAAGCGCTTGAGCTCGCCAAACCCCACGCCGACTACATCCTTTTTCTCGATGCCGACGAGCAATTCATCTACGCCCCCTCCTTCATTCTCCCTCCCCTCACCTTCGACTGCTACACGATCGAAGTGCACCAGGACGGCAACCGGTATCACCGGATCAGCCTCATCGACTCCTCCCTCGACTGGAGCTGGATCGGCGTCCTCCATGAGAGCATCTATTCCCCCACTCCCAAGACCAAAGCGCTCCTCCCCCACGTCATCAATCTCTCCACCACGCAAGACGGCCACCGGTTCCAAGACCCCGACAAGTACCTAAAAGACGCCGCTATCCTAAAAAAGGCCCTCGAAACCGATCCCCACAACTCCCGCTACGTCTTCTATCTCGCGATCAGCTACGGAAACGCCCACAAACATGCCCTAGCTATCCAGACCCACGCGCAAAGAGCGACCATGGGCGGCTGTGAAGAAGAGGTCTTCATGTCCCTTTACATTATTGGCGGTCTTCAAGATCTACTCAACTATCCATCCCAAACGGTCATTCAGAGCTACACAAAAGCCTATCTCTTCCGCCCGACCCGGGCCGAACCGCTCTTCTGGCTAGCAAAACATTACGAAAAGCAAGGAAACTATCTGATGGGGTACCTGATTGCCGAGTTCGCCCTAAAAATCCCCCTACCCCAAGACAATCTGTGGGTCCAATACGGAATCTACCACTCAGATCTCCCCAAGCTCTTTGCCGACTGCGCTAGAAAACTCAAGCTCGGAAATCTTGCTCTCAAACTTTAATGTTGGACTCTTGAATAACTCATGTAAAATGTCCTCATATTGAAAACATTGGATCGAGAAAATCCCTTTAGTCCAAGGAAACCGGACTGAGTGTCTTTACAGGGTCGGTCAATGACCTGAGCCTTCCACTCCTCAGTCTCTTGGCGCTTAACAATCTCCGCACCGATCCACCAGTGGAGCTTGATCAACTCCTGGTTGACCGACATCGCCTTGACCTGCAATTCTCGGATGCGGGTTTTGATATTCTCTAGAAGAGCTGGATAACTTTCAGGGAGGACGAGAGGCGCGGTGGTTTAGAGATTCATTGAAGCTCTAGCTTTTCGACAATAGCGTTGCCTCTTCGGGGTCTTTCCACTTGCCGTGGGCTTTGATTAGCTCGATGAGGCGGAGGTCGGCGTCGGCGAAGTCGATGTTCTTCTCAACGCAGGTCTTGCCGACGTAGAGGTCGATCTTCTCGGGACGCGAGCCGACGTAGCCGAAGTCGGCGTCGGCCATCTCGCCCGGACCGTTGACGATGCAGCCCATGATGGCGATCTTGACACCAGGAAGATGAGCAGTTTTCTCGCGGATGCGGCGAGAGACTTCTTGGAGATCGAAGAGCGTTCGGCCGCAACCGGGACAGGAGATGAAGTCTGTCTTGGTCGTTCTCATCCGGGCTCCTTGGAGAAGATTGAATGAGAGCTTGCGGAGCGAGTCGGCGGGTTGATCGGAGAGGAGGCAGATCCCTTCGGCGAGCTTGTCGGAGAGGCAGGCTCCCGCTTCGGCGCCCGCGTGGATCGGGAGATCCTCGGCGCTGCACGTGTAGGAAAGTGCCAAAATAACGGGGATGTCGATGTTGTATAGGTAATCGATCAAAAGACGCGTCTCATGGAGCGGAGATTGGGAGGGCTCGAAGACGATGAATTGGGGTTTGGGGCCTTCAGGGATGGGGCCAGGCTGCCGCATGTGGAGAGCATATGGGACGGAGAGGGGCGTAGAGGAGAGGCGGATCGCGTTCGGGAAAGGTTGCGGCGTCAAGATGCCGATGCCTGCTTTTTGGAGGCGGAGGACTGTCGGTTCGAGGTGGGGCGGAATCGTGTCGAACCAGAGAATATCGGGGGTGTCGATTCCCTTTTCAAATTGGCCTAGTTGGACTTTGCAGCCCAGTTCGGAGTTGAAGTCGGTTTCAGAGTCGACTTTGAGGAGGACGGTTCCGTCGCGATGGAGGGTACGAGGGAGAGTTGTTTTTCGGGGTCGCAAATCTTCAAAGTGGCGATGCTTCTCGATGAAGGGGGCTATGCCGCGATTGAGGTTCTTTTCAGCAAAACTGACGAGCCGTTTGCAAGGGTCGATCTCAGCCCAAGGATCTTCTGTCAGAGAAACGCGGATCGTGTCGCCGAGGCCGTCAAGAAGGAGGGTTCCAATGCCGATGGAAGATTTGACCCGGCCGTCTTCTCCTTCGCCCGCTTCAGTGACGCCAAGATGGAGCGGATAGTTCCAGTCAATTTTCTTCATCTCGGCCACAAGCAGCCGATAGGCTTGGATCATGACAACTGGGTTGCTTGCCTTCATTGAAAAGATAAAATCGTGATAATCGTACCTCCGGCAGACG
Organism: Verrucomicrobiota bacterium; assembly: GCA_018239895.1. Classification (GTDB taxonomy): domain Bacteria; phylum Chlamydiota; class Chlamydiia; order Chlamydiales; family SM23-39; genus SZAS-17. Next base: position 125,390 of record JAFEGL010000029.1, on the reverse strand, counting down.
CGGGCAAACTCAAAAGCCGATTCGACCATCCCGCGAGGGGTATCGCCATAGCGGTTCATGATCCGATCGGAGAGAGAGCCGTGGTTAGTTCCAATGCGGATCGCTTTTTTGAGTCGCTTGCAGAGCTGAACGAGAGGGGCAAATCCTTCTTCAATTTTTTCTATTTCAAGTGCATAAGCTGCGTCGTCGTAGTCGATGACTTTGAAACTGGCGCGCCGGTCGACGAAATTGCCTGGATTGACTCTGATTTTGTCGACGAACTGGGCAACAAGCATCGCGGCCGGCGGGTAAAAGTGGATGTCGGCGACGACGGGGATGTTATAGCCTTTAGCGACGAGGCCGTTCTTGATCGCCTCGCAGCTCTCAGCCTCTTTTTTCCCTTGGACTGTGACGCGGGCGATCTCGCAGCCGACGTCGGCCAGCCGCATGATCTGCTCGATCGTTTTCGGGGCATCCCGTGTGTCGGAAGTGGTCATCGATTGGATCCGGACTGGGTTATCCCCGCCGACTCCAACTCCGCCCACCATCACTTCGCGCGTCTTCCAACGCTTTACTTGATAAATCGAATCACAATATTTCATAACTAGAAAATCATAGGAGCTGGTCGCACTTTGCAGCAAGGACAAAATCGCTCTCAGTGAGGCCGTCGATTTTGTGGGTCCAAATGAGTAATTTTACCCGTCCCCACCCCAGGTGGATATCGGGGTGGTGCCCTTCTGTTTCGGCCACCTCTCCAACCCGATTTGTGAAGGCCAAAGCCTCCTTGAAATTCTTGAAAGTGTACTCTTTTTCCAAGTGGTGTTCAGAGATGACTTTCCAGCCGGACTCCAGCTCCTTAAAAAAGTTTTCGATCGATTCTCCCTTCAATGGGGCTGCGCCCGCTTTGCAGGGCTCGCAATGTTTTTTCATCCTTTCACCTGAAGATATGCATCTGTTTCGCCCCATGGAAATGAGACTGGGATCGACCGAATTTGGCGGTATTCTTCCAACGGCTCGCTGATCGTGATCACTTTGGTGCCTTTTGGCAATCCCCGCATCGGCTCTAAAAGCCGATCGAGCTCTTGGTCGCTTAAGCCTGTGCCGTAGAGGAACACGACGGTGGGCCAGGAGAAGTCGGCCTCTTCCATCGATCCAGCTAAGAAGTCGGCTTTCCCAAAGAACTTCCCAATCCATTTCGCCCTCGAGGCGAAGGCGGGGATCCACTCGACTCCCCTCGCCTGGCAACCCCAGTGGTGGGCCATCCAAAAGCAGGCGCGCCCCCGCCCTGATCCCAATTCCAGCCACCGATCATCAGATCGAATGTCAAAGGCCTTTGCGATTTTTTCCAGCGTGGTCAAAGGGGTCTCGCCATAAGCGTAGATATTTCTAGCGCCCCTTTTTTGGAGAAACTTCCGGCACATTCTGTAGGGGTTGGAAAAAAGATAGGCGAGCAATAAGGCCAAGTCGACCCAGACAAAACGGCCCCGGTAATAGCGGCGCACGACTCTGATCTGTTCCCGAAAAAGATAGGCTTTTATTTTAAGGATGAGAGGCAGGTTCATTCACATGAGTTTACACGAAGCTGCGAATCTTACAAATTAAACCTACATGCTGGGGGCGGTTGCGTTCAGGGTGCCGTTGGTTTGCGCGGCGAGGATGGCCCGATTGGATTCATCCAATAGATCGCGCAACAGGCGCTGCTCGAGAGGCATGTTTAGATCTGTCATGTTTCTCGCATAGCTCAGTTCTAGGCCCAAATTGCTCTGTGTTTCGTGAAAGGCTGTCGATGCATGCTTTTCGAGTCTTTTGCGATTGTCGCGGATAGTGTCAGCGGCACGACTGGAAATGAGAACATTAGACGTTAAATTGAACGCTTCGAAACCCAAATTAAAGACATGGACAGAAGAAGATCTGAATCGATCCATGATTGAAGCTTCCGCATTTTTGAAACATTGAGTCAATCCGGCCAATGCTCCTTGAGCAACCTCGTAAAATCGGACGGCATTGGGTATGTTGGAGACAAGTCCTGCAAAAAAGAGGGCATTGTCGAATGTTGCGCTAGGTTCAAAGCGGTAAACCATTGCAATTCCTTGGAATCCAATCATGGCAATTAGAGGGATGTTAAAAACCATCGATTTCAAAGGATGAGAGATCCCGCGGCTTAGCTCGCACTCTTCGGGGATGCTCTGATGAACCGCGCTTTCCCTCTTGTATGTCGAATAGAGGCCAAGGCCTGCAACTACGGCTCCAAATCCAGTCTTTAGAAATGTCGGGACGCTCCAAAGAAAGGGATTGGATGTCGCGATAGAACTTAAACAGTATTGAACGCCCTTGACTCCTGCGGAAAAAAGGTTTTGTTTTGCTAGTGAAACCGAATTCCGATCTACAAGTAAATTATTATTTTGACTAGAAGCGATTATTGACATAATTACCAATTAATTAAGCCAATATTTTATATAAACATTTAATTAAAATCGACGATTAAAATAATTACCAGTTGATATAGGTGCCGGGGTCGAGCGGAAGGAAGGTTTCTGGGTTGAGGTTCTTCTTCTCCAGAGCGAGGAGGAGGTCGTAGGGGGGCCTATCGAGCGGTTCGTCGGAGAGACAGAAGGTCTTCCAGTGCATCCCGACACTGAGGCGCGATTTGACGTCCTGGTGGATCTCAACCCCATCGTAGGGGCTGCAGTGGACGGGGCTCATGAAGTCCCGAGGGACGTAAGTGCCGATCGGGATCAGGCTGAGGTCCATGTAAGGCCAGTTTTGGCCAATTTCTTTAAAGCCAATCGGATTGTAGCCGGTGTCTCCGGTAAAGTAGAACCGCTTGCCCGATTTTTTCGACTCGAAGACGTAGCCGTTCCAGTGGGTCTTGTTCAGATCCCAGGGAGTTCTTCCCGAGAAGTGCTGGGCAGGGACCGCCGTGATTTTATAGAGGGGATTTTCCTGAGTTCCCCACCAGGGAATCTCGATGACATTGGCAATTCCCCTCCGCTTGAACCAAGGAGAGAGTCTTTCCGGAACGATCCAGAGAATTTGGGGATGGAGCCGATGGAGCGCAGAAACGGTCGGCGCATCGAGATGGTCGTAGTGGTTATGAGACAAGAGGACGATGTCGATGTCGGGAAGGTCGGCCAAGAGGACTGGCGCGTCGTGGTGCCGCTTGAGTCCGCGGATCCGGACGGGCGAGCAGTAATCGCTCCAGATCGGATCGGTCAAGATCGTTAGGTTGTCGACTTCGAGAAGAAAGGTGCAGTGGCCCATCCAGACAAGCGAGGGGCGAGTTGGGTCAAAAGGGGGAAGAATTGCTGGATAGGTAAAATCTAACGGAGGCGATTCTACTGTCTCTTTGTAGCGGCCCGTTTTCCAGCGGATCACTTCCCAAAAAGTTCGCTTCGAATCGTCGGTGTGAGGGTTTTTGTACTTCCGTTTCATTCCTTCCGAATAGCGAATAAAATGGATTTAACACAACATATAGACATAAGCAGCTGATTGTAAATGGGTTGGATTTTTATGAATCGATGTGCTATATTCTTTTAAAATAATAACAGCCTCAAAATTGATGAAACCCTTATATAGGGTTCATGAAAGTCTTTTGCAGCGGACCTCAGTGTTCGCAATTTTCGTTTGCCGCCGCCCATACACATATCGAGGGAAGATAAAGGCTGAGCGCAGGCAAACGAACCTTCAGCAAAAGACTGTATTTTAGTTTACGTACGGTCTTTTTATGAACCAAACGAATTCTCTCACCCGTTATCCGCCTGGAAGCGTCCGGGAACTTTGGTCGATTTCTATGCCCCTCATGATCTCGACGCTCGCGTCGCTTTTCATGATTTTCACCGACCGGATTTTTTTGGCCCACTACTCGATTGCCGCATTGAACGCTTCGGTGACGGCCGGAACGCTCGCTTGGGCTCTGATGATCGGCGTCGGGATGATCACCGCCATGTCGGAGATCTTTGTCGCTCAATACAACGGCGCAAAACAGTACCACCGGCTCGGGGTCCCCGTATGGCAGATGATCTGGTTCTCCTTTTTCTCCCTCGCCTTTTTCATCCCCGTAGCGATCTGGGGCGCGCCTCTCTTTTTCAAAGGGAGCATCTATGCTGAGATGGAGATCGAGTTTTTCCGCTGGCTGATGTTTTTCGGTCCGAGTTACGCTTTGATGACCACATTTTCTGGCTTTTTCATCGGGCGTGGCAAAACCAAAATGCTCGTCTGGCTTGCCGTCGGCGCCAACATGATCAACATCGCGTTGGATCGGGCTCTCATTTTCGGGATTCCCGGGATCGTCCCCGAGATGGGGATCAAGGGCGCTGCGATTGCGACCTGCTTTGGCTATATGTTCGAAGCGAGCATGCTCGCCGCTCTCTTTTTGAGAAAAGAGAACCGGCTCCATTACGGCGCCTCTTCCTATAAAATCAATTGGGAAGAGATGAAAAAATGTTGCAAAGTCGGCTTCCCGCAAGGAATTTTCTGCAGCCTGGAAGTCTTCGGCTGGGCGGTCTTCTACTGGCTGATGACGGAGCTGAGCGAGACCCACATCACCATCTCGAGCATCTGCCAGAGCTTTACGATCCTCCTCTCATTTTTCTGCGACGGGTTGAGCCGCGGAGCGGCCGCCGTAGCAGGGAACTTGATCGGAGCCAAACAGCGGCAATTGGTCAGCAAGGTCTTGAAATCGGGCGTATTTTTGTTAGTCATTTTTAATTTGATTGTCGGGATCTTCCTCGTGGTCGATCCGGACGATACGGTCCGCCTCCTCTTTTTGGAGCAAGGGACCACGGGCCCAGTCGACATTGTCTTCCAAGGCTCGTTAAAGATCTGTCTGATCTACGCTTTCCTCTATCTGTTTTTCGAAGGGATGCGCTGGCTCTTGTCGGGTCTTTTGATCGCAGCTGGCGACACGATGTTCCTCCTGATCGCAGGCTCGCTCTCTGTCTGGTTCTGCCTGCTCCTGCCGATCTACTGGATTGTCGTCAAAGGGAACCTCTCGGTCGATTATGCCTGGGGAATGACGGTCGTCTACAGCGCGCTTCTCCTCCTCGCCTACTGGGTCCGCTTCAAATACGGCGCCTGGCAGAAAATCGATCTCATCGACGGAGTGAATAAAGAAGAAAATAGCCTTGCTGGAACGCCCGCTGTTTCTGCTCCGGACCTACTGGAGTAACAGTCGAGTCGTTGCAATAGAAATCTCCGATCACCCCCGTGTAGTGGCCGTGTCGAAGGGTACGTCCTTCGTGGACAGCGAATGAATCAAGCGCATAAGTTTCGTATTCATCTCCCACGGGAATTCGGATGGTATCGCTGTAAGCGAGCGGAGAGTGATTTTTGACAAATTCATTTCTGTCTTGATCGAAGCGCTTCACATGGATCCAAATTTTTTCAGGAGGCTCTTTAAAACGGAACGTTCTCCGAGCTACAGGGTATTTGTGAGTTTCTCCATCTTCTCCTAAAAGGTCGACCTCGTTTCCTGCGCCGATCTCCTCGACAAAATACTCATCGACGAGCGGCTGGAGCGGTTGCGGATCGTTGGAGAGAATAGGCGCCACCTGGATGCACCCCCAGCTTCTGACAGGCTGAACTCGGCGGGGTCCTCCCTGAATTTTGGAGCGGTCTGCCGGTTCAAGATACTCGGTAATTTCTTCAAAGCCGCAAAGGCACTCTTCAGGCAAGAAGTCGTGGTTCATGACCGCGTCGAACCCCGCTGCGATATCTTCTTGCCGGTAAGCTGAAGAGGAAATCTCTCTGGGTGCAAGCCGCGCTAAATCAAGCCTGACAGCTTGCGTATCTGCCCGGGCGATCCGCTGATTTCCTAAAATCGCCTGGTCGTAATTTCTCACAAAGGTGCCGAGACGCTCCAGAGACAAAATCGGCTGGTCGATGGTCGGATTCCTGAGCCAACCCCAAATCCGCTCATCCCGTCTGAGCAGCTGCAATTCGATCCCCAGCCAGCAGTTGTTCGTTCCGGGACGAGGGATCCCTCTCGGCGGCGCTCCCGGCGGAGGCGCTTCTACCTGGGAACTGTAATTCCATTCGACAGGCTTCGAGGAGGGGTGTACAGGAGGAGCATCTAAAGGCGCCTCTTCATCGTGCGATTGCTTTAAATCGGGAATGTAGAGGAAGGCGGAGACGAAGGCAATCCCGATGACGGCGAATGGGAGAATCACCGCGCAGGCGATCGGCGGCAAAATAGCGAAGCAGAGGAGACCGGCTATGAACGGAAGGAGCGCCTGGATGGCCACCCTGCAAACATCGACCAACTTTTTCTTTAACTCAAACTGCCTCTGCTCGACAACCTCTCTCGGCGTCGAGACAGTGGTCGAACTCAAGCTCCTTACGGACATAGATCATTCCAGTGTGATAGGGACCGAATCGGTCAACTCCGCCTCCCCAAAAAACTGGATAGGTCCCGGCGAGATATACCGATCTTCGACTTCCCAAGATTTTCTCAAGCGGGAGAAGTATAGGAAAGCTTTTCCATTGATGTCCACTAGAGATTTCTGGATGACCGGCTTCTCTTTCCCTTTCCGAATCTCGAAATGGATCAGATCAACGATCGGGACCGCCTTCAAATGCCACTGCTCGATCGCCCCTTTCAATTTCTGGATTGAGCTAATCACCCCCGTCAAACCATCCCTAATACAGAGCGCAGTAAACAAACCGAGGGCATAGCAATAAGAGGCATCGAAATTGCTCGGCAGACACGACCGGCCCTCATACCCCAAAAAGTGTTGAACCGCGTTGAACTTCCCCTCCAACTTTTTCTTCACCTTCTCGATCAAAATAAGTTCGGTTTCGATCAACGAAACCTGGACGTTCCCATGAGGATCCCGCTCCAGCTGCAGCTGCTTCTGCACCTTTTCTGGCAGGTCTGCAAAGACAGCCGCCGATTCAGAAGAGAGCTCTCCCCCTTTCGACAACTCCTGGATCAACTTCTTTATCTCGGGCATGAACTCGACAAGCCCTTCCGGGATCAAGATCACCCCATATTCTTTCCCTGCCGCTTTCCGTCTCTTCACCAGATCTGCGATCTCATCGACGATTTGGGCCATCGTCTTCCCCTCTTCCCCGATCAAAGTCAGGTTCGGCCTCGTTTGCAGAGCGCATTCCAGCGCGATGTGGGAAGCGGAGCGCCCCATCAACTTGATGCAGTGGTAGTACTTCTTCGCCGAAAGAGCATCCCGCTCAATATTCCCGATCAACTCCGAATAGGTTTTGCAGGCGCTGTCGAAACCGAAAGAAATTTCGATATCCTCGCTCCTTAAATCGCCGTCGATCGTCTTTGGCACGCCGACAACCCGCGTCCTAGATCCATGTTCCAAAAAGTATTCGGCCAAAAGCGCCGCATTCGTATTCGAATCGTCTCCCCCGATGATCACCAGCCCATCGAAATCTCCCGCATTTTTCAGAGCCGCTTGAAAATCTTCCGGCTTCTCGATCTTCGTCCTTCCCGACCCAATCAGATCGAATCCCCCCTGATTCCGATAGAAGGCAATCTCCTCGCCGCTGAGCGTCCGCTTCTTGTTCTGAATAATTCCCGAAGGGCCATCCAAAAAGCCAATCAGCTCCGATTTCGGATCGATCTTCATCAAAGCATCGTAGAGCCCGCCGATCACATTGTGCCCGCCCGCCGCCTGACCGCCCGAGAAGACAACGCCCACCTTCAATGCTCTCGCCTTGCCGGCATTCCCCTGCGTCAAAACAAATGGAGTTTGGGAAAAAGTTTTAGGAAAGAGCCTCTGGATGGCAGGAGAGAGGTTCTTCGCCATCGGCTGAGCTTTCAGCGACACAGCTGCCAGGTCTCGCAAAAGATCGGGTATTTTCGGCCGATACTTCAATCTCATCTTCTGCAAAGGGCTCAAATCCATATCCACCTCAGGTTGTCAAAAGAATTATGAGACAATAGAGCAAATTGCTTCCACTAAAATGGCGCAAAACCTGTACAATGCTCACCCTTTTGAGGAATTTATGAACCGAGACGAAATCTACAACCAGGGCAGGCGCTACGCAGAAGGCAAAGGTCTTGTCCAGTGTTACGAAAAAGCCTTCTCCTGCTTAAAAATCGCCGCCGATTTGGGACATCCCAAAGCGCAGTACAACACCGGGATCTTCCTCCACCAAGGCCTTGGGACCGCCCCCTCGATGAAAGAGGCCTTCCGCTATTTCCAGCTGGCCTCTGCGCAGAACCATCCGCGAGCCCACTACGTGATCGGATGCTACTATGCATTTGGATACATTTTCGCCCCCTCATTGCCTGAAGCGGCCCGCTATTTCCAGATATCGGCCGACCAAGGAATACAAGACGCCCAATACGACCTCGGGGTCCTCTATCTGCACGGAAATGGAATTGAAAAATCGGAAGAAAAGGCCGTTAAATATTTCACCCTCGCCGCGGAGCAAGGGCTGGCTTCAGCGCAATACAACCTGGCGATCTGCTACGCAAAAGGGATGGGCGTCCAACAATCTGAAGAGCGAGCCATCCACTACCTAGAACTCGCTGCGCAGCAAGGGGACGAGAAAGCAGTCGACGCCTTCAACGCCCTCCTTCTTGGCCAAGCTTAACACGCTGGAACGCCGACCGACACTTGCAGAGCGAGGCCTCCCTCGGAGGTCTCCTTGTAGATATTCTGCATGTTTTCGCCTGTCTCCCGCATCGCCCGGATGACCGCGTCGAGAGAAACTTTGTGTTGGCCATCGCCTCGGAGAGCCAACCTCGCGGCAGTGATCGCCTTGATAGCTCCCATCGTGTTCCGCTCGATGCAAGGGATCTGCACGAGCCCCGCAACCGGATCGCAAGTCATCCCCAAGTGGTGCTCCATTGCGATCTCCGCCGCATTTTCGATCTGCTCGTTCGTGCCGCCCAACATCGCCGTAAGCCCCGCAGCCGCCATCGAAGAAGAGACGCCGATTTCCCCCTGACAGCCCATCTCCGCTGCCGAAAGGGACGCTCCCTCTTTGTAGAGGATCGCCATCGCCGTCGCCGTCAAAAAGAAAACAACCAGCGACTCCTCATTGAACGCCGAAGTAAACTTCCTCGCATAATGCAAAACAGCTGGGATCACACCGGCCGAGCCATTCGTCGGAGCCGTCACCACGCGGCTTCCCGCCGCATTCTCCTCGTTGACAGCCAGAGCAAATAAACTGACCCACTCCATCACAAGAGTCGGATCCTCTGCAATCTTATCTTCAGAAGCCAAAAGCGCCTCGTGCATCTGCTGCGCACGCCTTTGCACCCGCAGCCCACCGGGCAACTCGCCCGACACGCTGACGCCCCGCTGCACCGACTCCTGCATCACCTTCCAGATCCGGGAGATGATCCCTTTCACCTGCTCTTCGTTTCTTCGGCTCTTCTCGTTCTCCAAAACGATCTGCCAAATCGCCTTATTTTCCCTGCTGCAATGCGCGAGCAGCTCCTCGGCCGTCTTGAACGGATAAGGGATCGGCGTCTCGGCCTTCGGAGAAGCCCCCTGAACCGCCTCTTCGTGGTCGACCACAAAGCCGCCCCCCACCGAGTAGTAGATCTGCGAGTGGAGCCGCTTCTCGTTTTTATCGTACGCCCTCATCCGGATCGCATTCGAGTGGAACGGGAGTCTTTTGCCCTTCAAAAACAACAAATCTCTCTCTACATCAAAATCGATCTTCCGTTTCCCAAAAATCGAAATCGACTTCTCGCTCTGGATTGCGGCGACTCGGCCTAAAATGGAATCGGGATCGACATTTTCGGGCGTCTCCCCTTCCAGGCCCATGAGGATCGCAACATCTGTGGCGTGCCCCTTGCCGGTCATTGCGAGCGAGCCGTACAGCTCGATCTTGATGGCGTCGATGTCTTCAAAAAACTCCCGCTCCTTCAGCTCCACCAAAAATCTTCGAGCGGCCCGCATGGGCCCCACGGTGTGAGAACTGGATGGACCTACCCCGATCGAAAAGACATCATACACGCCGACAAAGCTCATAAAAATCGATCCTATTTATATTTTTGTCTATAACTTCTACCCCATCCTTCCAATATAATCAAGCACAAACACACATTTGAATATTAATCATCCTATATGATATTGTTTATAATTTCGTTTAAAAACAAACTGGAGCGAACTATGAAAGCAATCTGCATTATCCCCGCCCGCTACAATAGCAGCCGTTTCCCTGGAAAGCTCCTCGCCCTGGCCCACGGAAAGACAATTCTCCAGCGCACTTTCGAGAGCGCCCTCCGGTGCAAGAAGCTCTCCGATCTCTTTGTTGCGACCGACGACGAGCAGATCGCCAGCCACATCCAAAAACTCGGCGGCCAGATCATCTGGACCTCGCCTCATTGCAAAAATGGAACCGAAAGAATCGCCGAAGCCCTCACCCTCAAACCCGAGCTCCAAAAAGCCGACATCATCGTCAATCTGCAAGGGGACCATCCCTGCACCACGCCCGACGCCATCTCCGCCATCATCGGCCTCCTTCGCGACGACCCTGGGGCCTCCATGTCCACCGCCGCCGTTCCGCTCCACGACCCGATCGACTTTTTTTCGCCCCACGTCGTCAAATGCCTCTTCGACCAGCACTTCAACGCCCTCTACTTCAGCCGCTCCCCGATCCCCTATTCTCCCCGCGGCATGCCAAAAAAAGCCTACCACCACATCGGCCTCTACGGCTACCGAACCCCCTTCCTCCTCTCGACCCTCGCCGCCCCCCCAACCGAGCTCCAGCTCGAAGAGGACCTCGAGCAGCTCAAGACCCTCGAGCTCGGCTACCGGATCAAAGTCGCTGTAATCAACGACACCCCCCTCGGCGTCGACACCCCCCAAGACCTCGTCCGCCTCGAAACCCACCTCAAATCACTGGTCGTTTGTTAGAAAAAGGTACAGGATGCGCATGATCACACGTGACATGATATGCAGGATGGTTAAATTCCAACGATAAGAACGATATTTTTCTCGCTGCGCGAGTTCCGCCCCCCCTCCGTGCTGCCAACGGCGGCACGAGGGGGCGGAACGGGGCCAGCCTGCCGCGATGCGGCAGGCTGGCCCTTTCATAAATAGAGATGCTCTTGAAAATCAGATTTTAAAAACTCAATTCTTTGATATTTCTTCGAGAGTTGATCGATCCACCTTGTATCTTTCCCAAAGATTTCCCAAAACCCACCATCGATCATCTCTATCACAACATCGCAGGTTTCATACATCTCTCGATCACTTTTGTAACGGTGCAAGCACGCTTTATTTCTACATCCGATCAAAAGCACATCAATCTCCTGAAAGATCTTACATGAAAGCTCAATGAGTTGACCAAAGTCAACAATCAGTCCATTTTGTCCAGTTTCACGGAATTTCCACAGATGCTCTCCGTATCCTGTCAGAGAGTTGACATCGAACCATAGCAACGCCCAGCCATACTGTTCCGGATTGGGAATGCTCTCCAGTATCTCAGACAGAGGAATACACTTTCCCTCTTCAATATCTAAAATTCTAATGCCGTCAACGACCATTCTTACCCAAACCTATCGTCTTTCTCCCAGAATATATATCCTTCACCATCATAGGCCCCGACTATCGCATAGAGTGCACCGCGACTGATTTCTTTGATGGTTTCTGCGTTCACTTCTCTATTATGATTTGGATTGAGTTTACTTTTAGTTAAGAGGCATAAGGAATGCCAAAATGTGTTAGATCTCTGAAAACAAGCTAAGAGTCTTTCTTCTGATACTTGGATATCATCAAGGTAATAATACACCTGATCTTTATAATGAATTCCAAACTGATCAAACAATTCACATTCATATTCATCATTATAAGTTGAGTTAAAATCATCAATCACGCAAGATAGTTTTTTGTCTTTCATTACTTCATTCATATATCTACAAAACTCAATCCCGATATTTGGAATTACAGAATAATTATAAATTCCAGGCAAACTACCTATCGGGCCTCTTTGAATTGGCATGTCTGGAAGAATACCAACAGAAAATTGGTTTAAATTATCTAGATTTGCTTCAGCTGGAAGCAAAGTACAGTATTTCCCATTGCTTTTGGAAATATATTTAACCGTTTCAATCGACAATAGATTAGTCTGCCCTAAAGATTTTTTAAAAAACTTTAGAGATAAAGTTGGATCAATGATATGTTTATGAAGTCTTTTCATTTTTCTCTGATATGTCTTGTGGATCAATTTCAACACTTTGAAGCCCAAATACTATTTCATCCACATTGTGAATGATTGAAAGCACGAATCCATCATGAAAATATGAATCAAATTGAGCTATGTTCGGCAAATCAAACTTAAAATCACAATTCATGACAACTAACCTTGTAAATCTTTGACAAAACTTCCATTAAATTATGATTATCAGAATACACTTCGAAATACGATGTATCAAACGCCCTAATTTCAATTAAAATTCCTTCTAGATTTAAAGATCGAAATTGCTCATCCTCTGTTCTGACGGATAATTCTGAACATTTGAAATCCTGATTTTCCCTTTTTATAGCAATAAAAATACCTGACAAGAACTGATCTATATGTTCACACACATTTATAATGGAACGATCATTTCCTATTTTTTTTAATTTAGGTGAATTAATACTTAGCTTTTCTGGAATAGGCGAGATAGCATCAACATCTGCAATAAACCAAACATGGGGCTCTATTAATTTCTCAAGACTGTTAATAATAGATTTTAACTGAGATCCTAAACACACTACCTGGTCCTGAGAAAATACCTTCCGATCTAAGCGGATTAAGTAGGTTGGTTTAAACATTAACATCATCTCCTATAGTTTGATAACGGTTTGGCTTCATTAGATCTTTCAGGAGTTCCGCCTGTTGGATTAGGTTTCCATTGATGCTCATGTGGGTTAGGGTGATTTTTTGGACGTCCATGATCGGTAAAGTCAACATCTTTTACAGGTTTTCCTTGAGCATCAAATTCACGAGCTTGAGGATATGGTCCCTTTTCTCCATTTCTAGTGCCCAGTTCAGTATGAGGAGCATCCGTCTCAGGAACCGGCTCTCTTGTCCTTGGATCTCGAGGCAAAGGTCTATCAGGTGCATAGATACTATAATTTTTCCAGAAACTATAGTCTTGTGTACTTGAAATAGGAGATAAGTCTCCAGTGTAATAGTCCCCCATAGATCCGATGCCGTTAGCATTGGCGTATTCGACCAGCTTGTAACCTCCGTAGACTAACGTGCCGGTAACAGCTCCGTAAACAATTGGAGCTACGCAGGCGTAAAGACTAGGCAAGGCCAACTCAAGTCCCCACCAAACAAGAGGAATCGCGATGGCGAAATTTCCGTTTGGATCTAGGGAGTTGAGCGGGTCGTTTAGGAGATAGGCGTAGAGATTCGTTCCGTCGATGAAGCCGGCAGGGTCAGGGGTTAGCCAGCGGCCCAGGGTTGGGTCGTAGTAGCGCTGGCCGAAGGAGTAGAGCATGATCTCGGGGTGGTACCGCTTGGAGGAGTAGCGCCAGGGGTTGGCGTGGGGCATTGAGGAGTACTCTTCGCCGAAGGCGGAGTACTCGTACTGCTGGATTGTTTGGTTGTCCGAGACGAGGCGGCGGATGTTCCCGCGGTAGTCGAGGATCGGGAGAACGGTTTGGTTCTCAAGCTCGAGGGCGACGGGGCGGAGATAGAGGCCCGGGACTTTGAGATTGAGGGTCGCGCCGTTGGGGGCGAATGAGCCGAGCTCTTCGGAGTTGTGATAGAGATAAAACTCTTGGGTTTTGTTAGAGGTCTTTGAGATGCACCGGTTCAGGGCATCGTAGGTGAAAGAGGTGTTCATCTCGTCGCTGGCTACAGATGTGAGGCGGTTGAGGGCGTCGTAGCTATAGGTCAGGCCGTTCTTGTGAACGAGGTTCCCGTTGAGATCGTATGGTAGATCGGAGATCTGGTCGAGAAGGTTGTAGGAAGTGGTGTTCTCGTTGTCCTGGACCCGGTTGAAATGGTCGTCATAACTGTAGGTCAGGGTGGAGCGGTCCTGGGTAAGCTGCGATAGCTCGTCGTAAGAAAACTCCCCTTCACCCGAAATGTTTGCGACGCGCCCTTTGGCGTCGTAGCTGATGTTTTGGACGAGGTAGGGAGTGAGGAGCTTTTTCTCGCGGCCATCGGGATAGTAGGTGTGTGTGATGGTCCCGGCATTGATGGGGAGAACCTCTTTGAGAGGCAATCCCATCAGATCGTAGTCGGTGTAGGTGTGAGAATAGAGCTCGTCCCCTTGAGGTGAGAGACGAGTGACGGAAGAGAGGTAGAGCGGATTGTACTCGTAGGCGATCGAACTTCCGTCGGGAAGAGTGAGGGTCGTCAGATGGCCGACTTCGTCGTAGCTCTTTTTTAGGGTGAGGGTCCCGTCGATGCTCTCTTCAAGGATGTTCCCGAACCGGTCGACTTTCCGCTGGAGGATGTGGGACTTGTCGGAGGCGTAGAGGAGATGTCCCAGTTTGTTCGAACGGAACGTTTGGAAGATGGTGCCGTCGGAGGAGAGGAGCGACTCTCGGTAGCCAAACGGGTCGTAGGTGTAGCTGAGAATAGTCCCGTCGGGTTGCGTCTGGGTGAGGAGGCGCCCCGAGGGGGTGTAGGTGTAGGAGGAGGTCCTCGCATCGGCTGTTCCAAAGGCTCGAGTGAGCGAGCTGGGGAGGTTGAGCGAGTTGTAGGTGTACCTCGTGATCAGGTCCCCTTCTTGGATCTGGAGGAGATTCCCCGCGGGATCGTAAGTTCTCTCTTCGCGGTAGGTGGAGCCGATTTGACGGTGGGTCTCTCTCTGGTAGGGATCGTAGGTGATGAGGGTTGAGAGGGAGAGCGGGTCCGTTGTGATTTTTGTGAGAGTGGGACCCGTTTCGTCATAGTAGGTTGTTGTGATGTTGCCGAGCGGATCGGTGTGTGCAATTAGTCGGCCGAATGGGTCGTACTCGAAGGTCTCGACTTTCTCCTCATTTTGCGGGTAGCGGTAGACGGCGATTTGGTTGCCGTCTTTGTCGTAGGCGTAGCGGATCTTCGAGAGGACTTTTCCCTGTTTGTCGAGATAGCGCTCTTTGAGGAGTCGATCGAGCGGGTCCCATTCGACTTGGCAGGTGGTTTGGGAGTTTTTTGTTTTGATGAGGCGATTCATCGGATCGTAAAAGTAGTTGGTGACCCGGACTCCTGCTGTTTCAGAAGTTTTTCGCCCTGCTTTGTCGTAGGTGTAGGTGGTGAGGTTCCCCTCTTTGTCCGTTTCGGAAAGGAGGTTGAAGGCGCTGTAGGTGTAGGTTTCAGAGGCGATTTGCTCCCCTTCAACCCAGGTGGTCTTAGAGATGATCCGATCGAGGATGTCGTAGTCGTACTCGGTTGTGGTCCCCTCCCGGTCTGTGTGGGATTTTAAGTTCCCGTTCCTGTGGTAGCTGAACCGCTCGATGGCTCCGTTCGGATAGTGGATCGTCACGGGTGAACCGTAGGCGTTGTATTGGGTCTTGGTGATGTGGCCGTTCGGGTCGATCGATTGGATCTCCCGTCCCAACGGATCGTATGTTTTGGAGGAGACGACAGCGAGGGGCCCTTGGGTTTTGGCCGTTTTTCCTGTCACGGGATCAGGGGTATAGTTTGTCGTTTGTCCAAAATAATCGGTTTTTTCAATGCAGCGATTCAGTGGATCGTAATTGAACGATGTGAGGCGGGTTTTCCCTTCTTCCATGTGTTCCAAGCGGCCAGCGAAGTCGTAGGTCATCTTTTTCTCCAAGCGGCCAGAGAAATTGCGGGAATAGCTGCACTTCCCTTCCGGGGTATAGGCATAAAGGGCTTCATCGCCCATGGCGTTTGTCTCTGAAACAAGATTCCCCTGTTCGTCGTACTGGTGTTTGATCGTCCAGGCGAAATTCCCGTTTGCATCGTAGATTTGCTCTTCGGCGACGTGGCCTCGGCTGTCGTAGGCGAGCTTGACTTTCTTCAAGAGCTTTTCGGTCCCATCCAGGTAATAGGTCTCGATCCACTCGGGAAGATGGAGAGTAGACGGGTCTTGCGAGAGGCGATATCGGGTGATCGTCTTTTGTGTCGCATCGGAGGTCGTCTCTTCGATCAGGTTATAGCAATCGTCGTAGGTCCAGGTCATCTGAAGGACTGTCTGAGTTCCATCTAAAATAGTCTTAGCGGTCATCAATCGGGTGCTCGGAAGATAACTAAATAGGGTCGTTTTTCCCTCGTCGTCTGTTTCCTTGAGCAGTAAATTTTCTGGAGAGTACTCTCTTCTGACGCTCCACGTCTCGAGTCTCCCCTCGCCGCTTAAGTTCCCAGAAAATGTCTCGAGCTGGGGGTTCCCATTCGGGTCGTAGTTCGCATAGGTTTTCCGATAGAATAGGGAGCCGCTGCCATCTAAAACCTCTTCCATCTTCAGTCGGTGGTCGCTGCTCCAATCGTAGTTCTTTTTCATCTGCAGCTTGCCGCTTGGATCGTACGTTTCAACTGACGTGGTCAAGAGCTCTTGAGAGAAGTAGTAGATTGTGGTCACTCCGTCCGCGCGAATGGACTGAGTGCTCCCCCCTCTTTGCCCTGCAACTGGCGGGTTGTAGCTAATCCAGTAGACCGTCTCAAAAGAGCCGTCTGAGCCTACGGGAAATGAGAGTTCAGAGACCCCCGTGTCATAAGCGCACATAAACCAGTTGTCTTTCCCCTTATACTGGCTCAATTGCCAAAATGAGGTGTAATCGCAAATCTCAGATCGGTAGTTCGGTGTGGAGGCTCTCGTTAAAATAGGGGGGAGAGGATAATCGTACTCCTCTTCGATCGGGGCCAGGTCGTTGTATTTACCTTTCTTCCCCTTTTTCTGCTTGAATCTAAGCTTTCTGTTCTGGGTAGCGTCATAGTTGAATGCCGCTTGATCTGGGCCTGCGGTTACCTGGGTTTTCCCATCGAATTTTGCTGTAGCATAGACGTATCTCTCTTGAGGATCTAAGCTTTCGATGAAGATCCCAGAAGAGTCGATCGTATATCTGAGAATCTTTCCATTCGGCAGGATCTCTTTTTGCAGCGTATAAGCATTTATGTGGCTCGCTTTGTAAATCCGGACTAACCCGTCGGGGTAAGTCACCTTGTAAACCTCGCCTTCGGAACTGATCCGGATATTCCGAGGGTCTTTTTCGCCTGAAGAGGAGCCGATTCCGTAGAGAGGAGTTGTAAGCTCGTATCGCCCCCCTTTCAATTTAAATTCCAGAACCGATCCGTTTTGATCAGTTATCAGAGCTTTCCCATCTTTGATCACAACGTATCTCTGGGGGACGTGCTGCCAACCTCTGTAGTTAGCAATCACGTAGGCCCAGTACTCTCTATGGCTGGAGAACCAGCGGTATCTATCTAGCTGGTTGCCCCCTTCTGGCGGCGGCACGGGGGAGGGAGCCGTAATGCCAAGCGGGACATAGACCCGCCCTATTTCGATCGGTTGTACGCCTGGCGCGACGAGATCTATCTCTCTGATTACAACCTGGCCGCTCAAGGGGCTGACTACGCCGCCGATCAGATCCTCCGAGGAGAGGCTCGCGATCTGATCGGGGGTCGAAGCGATCAAGTCAGGTTCTTTTTCGTCTGCAAAAATTACAGCGCTTGCCGCCAAAAGTACGCACAGCCAATTTTTCATAATCCTCCAAAAAAAATTGGCGTCTATTAAACCAAATATTTTAAAACGGGTAAACAAAATTTTAGAACCGGCGCGTAGCTGGCTGAACAGCGACATCCATTTCTACTCCTGATTTGAAAAATATGTGGGGTTGTGGGTAGAATATGGTGCTATGTCTATCAAGTACGTGTTTATTACTGGCGGCGTGGTATCCTCTCTCGGGAAAGGACTGACGTCTGCTTCGATTGGCCACCTTCTGGAATGCAGAGGCGTCAAAATCGCCATGCTCAAGCTAGATCCCTACTTGAATGTGGATCCAGGGACCATGAACCCATTTCAACACGGCGAAGTTTATGTCACTGACGATGGAGCCGAGACCGATTTGGACTTGGGCCACTACTACCGGTTCACCCACTCGCCTCTGACGAAAGCATCGAACGCGACCACGGGACAGATCTACGACACCGTCATCAAAAAAGAGAGAAAGGGCGATTATTTGGGCAAAACTGTCCAGGTCATTCCCCATGTCACCGATGAGATCAAGGCGAGAATCTTGGCCTGCGCTGCTCAGGAAAAAGATACACAGGTCGTTTTGGTCGAGATCGGCGGGACGGTAGGCGATATCGAGTCGCTCCCTTTCTTAGAGGCGATCCGACAGTTTAGATATGAAAGACCCTCCGATTGCATCAACATCCATTTGACTTACGTTCCGTTCTTGAAGGCCGCTGGCGAAGTGAAGACGAAGCCGACGCAACATTCGGTTCAGGCCTTGAGAGAGATCGGAATTGTCCCCGATATGATCTTGTGCCGATGCGAAGATCCCCTCGGCGCCGACTTGAAGGCCAAGATTTCTCTCTTCTGCAACGTCCGCGAAGAGGCGGTCATCGACGAGAAAGATGTCGAGCATAGCATTTACGAAGTACCGACTGACCTCCATCGGCAAGGGCTCGATGAGATGGTCTGCAAAATGCTTGGTCTGAAGACAGGTCCTGCCGACTTGAGCCGCTGGGAAAGGATGCTCCAATCGGTCCTCCATCCGAAAGGGAAGGTCACGATCGGCGTCGTCGGCAAGTACATGGACCACCAGGACGCCTACAAGTCAGTTTACGAAGCTCTCCGCCACGGCGCTATCGCCGCCGGCGTCGATCTGGAGATTAGAAGATTTGAGTCAGACCGGATCGTCGAAAACGGATCGGTCGAAGCGGCTATCAAAGGCTGCGACGGGTATTTGGTCCCCGGAGGATTCGGAGAGAGAGGTTGGGAAGGGAAAGTTCTAACCGCGAAGTATTGCCGCACGAAGGGGATCCCCTACTTTGGCCTCTGCCTCGGCATGCAGGTGATGATCGTCGAATTTGCCAGAAACGTTTTGGGATTGAAGAAGGCCCATTCGACTGAGGTCGATCCAAATACGCCCGATCCAGTCATCTCGATGCTCTCGGAGCAGAAACAAATCCAAAATCTCGGCGGGACGATGCGTCTCGGCGCCTACCCTTGCGAGTTGAAGCCAGATACATTGGCGTTCAA
Source organism: Verrucomicrobiota bacterium (assembly GCA_018239895.1). Lineage (GTDB taxonomy): Bacteria > Chlamydiota > Chlamydiia > Chlamydiales > SM23-39 > SZAS-17. Next base: position 106,330 of record JAFEGL010000029.1, on the reverse strand, counting down.
GGCGTACGGGAAGAAGATCATTTGGGAACGGCACCGCCACCGGTACGAGTTCAACAACCACTACAAGACTGCGTTTGAAGAGAAAGGGATGTTCTTTGCCGGCACCTTGGAAAAAGGGACCCTTTGCGAAATCTCCGAAGTCGCAGGCCATCCTTGGATGCTCGGCGTCCAATACCACCCTGAATTCAAATCGAAACCGCTGGAACCTCATCCATTGTTCCGCGACTTCATCCAGTCGATCATCCTTTATAAAAGATCCGATACATGGGCCGCGTCGCCGCGATTGACTACGGCTTAAAGCGGATCGGGATCGCCCTATCCGACGAAGGCCGCCGCCTCGCTTCTCCCTTCACGACTGTCGAAGGGGGAAAGAAGGGGGCAGCTCACGTCGCAAAAGCCCTCGAAGCCAGAAAAAAAGAGATCGATCTGATCTTGGTCGGCCATCCCCTGCTCCTGAATGGGAAAGAGGGGGACATGGGTCTCGCCGCCAGAAAGTTTTCCGAAGAATTAGAAGCGCTCTTTGGAATCCCTGTAAAACTCTGGGACGAACGGCTCTCTAGCGCGCAGGCAGAAAGAAGTCTGAAAGAACTTTCCTTGAATAGAAAGGAGCGGAGCGCGAAAATCGATGCTGCAGCTGCAGCACTTTTATTGCAAAGCTACTTGGATAGCCCTTCATGACCACAACAGCCAGTCAACTTTTCGAGCGATTGAAAAATGTCGACGTTGGCAACCCGCTATGCGCCTATACCGAAGAACGGTGCGAGAGGCTAGCTCCTCTGATTGAAGAGATCCAGGAGCTGAAAAAAGAGCACCATGCGATCATTTTAGCCCATACCTACGTCCACCCCGATATCATCTACGGCGTCGCCGACCATGTGGGAGACTCGTACGGCCTGGCGAAAATTGCCAAAGCGACCGATGCGAAGACGATCGTTTTCCCTGCGGTCCGGTTCATGGCTGAGACGGCAAAAATCCTCAATCCCGAAAAGCAGGTGATCGATCCGAATCCGAATGGCGGATGCAGCCTCGCTGCCAGCATCGATGGAGAGACAGTGCTCGAATTGAGAAAGCAGTATCCGGAGCATGTCTTCGTCTGCTACATCAACACAACCGCCGATGTGAAGGCGGCCTGCGACGTCTGCATCACTTCGTCGAATGTCTACAAGATCATCGAGAACATCCCGAGCGATAAAATTTTCTTCCTGCCCGACCGGCTCATGGGGGAAAACTTGAAAAATCGGATGAAAAGCCGCGGCGTGGAGAAAGAAATTTTGGTCTATCCCGGCACCTGCTATGTCCATGAACAGATCGAGCCTGAGATGGTCGACTTTATGAAACAGCAGCATCGTGATGCGATCGTTTTGGCCCACCCAGAGTGTAAGCCTGAGGTCGTCGCCAAAGCCGATGTCGTCGGCTCCACGACCGATATGTACCAGTATGTGAAAGAGAACCGTGAAGTGAAAAGGCCATTTCTGTTATTGACCGAGTGTGGCGTCTCTTCCCGATTGGCCGTCGATGTGCCCGAGGCGAAATTGATCGGCGGGTGCATGATGTGCAAATACATGCGCTCAAACAGCCTCGCGGCGATCCGCCAGGCTCTTGCAGCCCCTCGCAAAGGGCAAATTGTGGAAATTGAACAACAGATGCAGGCAAAAGCCCTGCGTTGCATTGAACAGATGTTTTATTACGCGGAGAAAACTCATGCAGCATCCTCTTGAAGAGGCGGGGAGATCCTCGCGCAATATCGACCCATGCGTCCTTGTGATTTTCGGGGCGACGGGCGATTTGACCGGGAGAAAGCTGTCTCCGGCTCTTTATAACTTGGGCCGGGAAGGGATGCTCCCGCCCAATTTCGCCTGCGTCGGCTTTGCCCGGCGAGAAAAAACTCACCAGCAGTTCCGCGAAGAGGTGAAATCGGACATCTCGACTTATTCGCGCGTCAAGCCGATCGATGAGAAATTCTGGACCCATTTTCAAGAGCAGTTTTTCTATCACCAGTCTGACTTCGACAAGGATGAGGGATATGCTGCCCTGGCTACTTTTTTAAATCAGCTCGACGCCCGCTTCGCGACTCGCGGCAACCGGGTCTTTTATCTATCTGTGCAGCCAAAATACTTTCCGATCATCATCGAGAAGTTAAAGAAGCATGGACTCGCCTACGACATCCACCAGACAACGGATAAATGGTCCCGGGTCATCATCGAAAAACCGTTTGGGCACGATTCAGATTCGGCGGCTCAGCTTCAAAAGGAGATTTCTAAACATCTCGATGAGACGCAAATTTACCGGATCGACCACTATCTCGGCAAAGAGACGGTTCAAAACCTCTTGGTCTTCCGGTTTGCTAACTCGATCTTTGAGTCGCTCTGGAACTACAAGCATATCGACCACGTCCAGATCACCGTAGCGGAAGATATTGGGATCGGAACGAGGGGCCACTTTTTTGAAGAGGAGGGCTTGCTTCGGGATATCGTCCAGAACCACATGATGCAACTTTTGTCCCTTGTTGCGATGGAGCCGCCGGTCAATTTGAGCGCGACGGCGATCCGCGATGAAAAGGTCAAGGTTCTCCAATCGATCCGCCCTTGGGCCGCTCAAGATTTTGAGACATCGGTCATCCGCGGCCAGTATGGACCTGGCTTTATCAACGGTGAAAAGGTGATCGGCTACCGGCAAGAGAAAGATGTCGCTCCGAGCTCGAACATCGAAACCTATCTCGCTATGCGGCTCTTCATCGACAACTGGCGCTGGGCCGGCGTCCCCTTCTATCTCCGGGGCGGAAAGCGGCTGCCGAAGCGAGGCACCGAGATCGCGATCACTTTCAAAGACGCTCCGGGCGTCCTCTTCCAGCAAAGAGGGAAACGGAACGATCCGAACGTTTTGGCGATGAGAATCCAGCCCGACGAGGGGATTTCGATGAAGATCAACTGCAAAGTGCCTGGCCCGAGCAGTCCGATTCAGCCTGTCAAAATGGATTTCCGGTACGGGTCTTATTTTGGACAAACGCCTCCCGAGGCCTACGAGCGGCTGATCTGGGATTGCATCCTTGGAGACAGCACTCTCTTTGCCAGATCGGACGAAGTCGCCCAATCGTGGCATATCTTGACGCCAGTCCTCGAAGAGTGGGCCCGCAAAAAGCCGCAGGACTTCCCCAACTACGCATCGGGAACTTGGGGACCGAAAGCGGCCGATGAGATGATCGGGAAAGATGGACGAGCCTGGAGGATCTTATGACGATCCAGCAGATTGTCAATCCAGCCGATATCGAAAAGCAGCTGCAGCACATTTGGGAAGGGCTTGTCAAAGAGAACAAGATGAGGGCCTGCCTTTTCAATCTGATCGTCTACAACCACTTGTCGCCGCGGACCGACTACTTTCGGAATATCGTCCAAAAAGTGGTCGAAAAATTCCCCTGCCGAATCATCTTCATCTCCTACGATCCCGAGGCGCAGCAGCCTTATTTGAAGACGGCCGTCTCTGTCGTCGCTCCATCGGGCTCTGAAACGACGATCGCCTGCGACAACATCGATATTGGAGTGGCCGGCCCCGACTTGGACCGGGTCCCCTTTCTCATTTTGCCCCACATCATCCCCGACCTCCCCGTCAATCTGTTGTGGGCTGAAGATCCGAGCCAAGAGCACGTTTTGTTTGAGCCCTTGCTGAAGCTGGCTCACCGGGTGATTTTTGATTCTGAATCGGCCGACAACCTCCTCTCCTTTTCCAAAACGCTTTTGGATCTGAAAGCCAAAAATGGGATTGAAGTCGCCGACCTCAACTGGGCCCGGACAGAGGGGTGGAGAGATCTTTTGGCCTCGACGTTTGACTCCGATGAGAGGATCTCTCAGCTGAAATCTCTTAAAACTTTGGAGATCTCCTACAACTCGAAAGAGACCGAGTTTTTCTGCCACTTGAGAATCCAATCGATGTATCTCCTCGCTTGGCTCTCAAGCCAACTCAAATGGAAATTCATCTCATCGGGCCACAAAGGGGAAGAGGAGCTCAACTTCACCTTCGAAATTGAGGGGAAAAAGCCCCAATTTTCAATCCGCTCCCAAGTTTGGGAAAAGCTGGGGCCGGGGACAATCATCTCGGTCAACATGGCGTCGGAAGATGGGCACCACTACGACTGCGCGAGAATCCCGCAACAGTACCACCGGGTCTCGATCCAGATCTCCAACGCCGAACGGTGCGATCTCCCCTACCAGTTCGTCCTCGGACAGACGGCCACAGGACAATCGCTCGTGAAGGAGATCTGCACGAAAGGGACCAGCGAACACTACCTCACGATGCTCCATGAACTCTTGACCATCGACAGAGACAAATTATGTTGATCCACTGGGATGCGAAAAGAGATCTCGCTGTGCCGGGCGATGCGGCTGAAACAATCGCCTTCGCTGTCGACCATTGGCTGAAAAGCGCCCGAGCCGCCATAGAGAAAAAGGGGCGTTTTGCCGTGGCCCTCTCGGGAGGATCCACGCCCAAAGCGATCTTCGAAAAACTCGCTGAAAAGCCGACGGCCCTCGATTGGAGCCGTGTGCTCCTTTTCTGGAGCGACGAAAGGGCCGTTCCTCCAGACCATCCTGACAGCAACTACAAGATGGCTCTCGACGCCGGATTTTCCAAGCTTCCTATCCCCTCTAACCACATTTTCCGGATGAAAGCCGAGACCCACATCGAGCAGCACGCCCTCGAATATGAGAAGACCATACGCCGCGAATTAGGCCCCTCTTTATTCGATCTCGTCATGCTCGGGGTAGGAGAAGATGGGCATACCGCCTCCCTTTTTCCGGGGACTACCGCTCTAGATATCCAAGACCGGCTCGTTGTCGCCAACCACATTCCTCAAAAAAATACTTGGCGAATGACCTTCACTTTTCCCTGCATCAACCAGAGCGCTCTAGCTGTCATCTACGCTCTGGGGGCCTCCAAGCAAGAGATCGTCCCCCAAGCGCTTAAAGGCCACTTTCCCTCCAGCCATGTCGGGACCCAAGAGAGAAAAGCCCTCTGGATATTAGATAAAGCCGCTTCTAAAGAAATAATTGTAAATTGAATTTTTAATACAATAAGCACATAATAACATGTAAAATTAAATGTTATTATGAAATTAAATAAAATCGAACCATTTACCTACTCCAAACAATGGTGGGTGCCCGATTATTCCCCCACTTACATTAAAGTGGCTCGGGCGGTTGGAAAAATCATCCAGGATATCGCCAAATTCATCGCCAATCTCTTTATCTATGCCTGGAATTGCTGCCTCGTCTGTAAAGAAATTTCTAAAATAGAAGAGCCAAAGGCCATTCCTAGGGTAGAAACAGCTGCCGATTGGTCCTCTCAATCTACTCTTCTTGGAGGAATCTTTCTCCTCTCTCCCTCTTCGACCGACTCCCCCTTCCTATTTGGAGCGGAAGAAATTATTTATTTTAATCCGGAAGATTAAAAACTCAAAAAGTAAATAATTTAATATTTACACACCGGACGCAATCGTAAATAATCAAATTTTTACAGACATAGTAATAATTATTATTCTTTTACTTAATTGGTATATAAATATAAAATTATGTCTGAAAAAAATAACAAGAGGTTAATTATGTCATCTTCAGCTCCAGCACTGAGCCCAGCTCCTTGGATCAAACCATGTGAAATCAGTTGGACACGCACTCAAAATGCATCAAAACCAATGAAAGTAATTTGGGGCGCTCTCGAAGCGATCGCAAATCTTGGTAAATTTCTCGCCAACAATTTAGTTATTCGGCCCTTGAACGCCTTCGCCGGATGCTGCTGCATCAGCAGACGCAGACAAGCAGACCCAGTTCCTTCGCCTGCTCACAGCGACACAGGTTCTGCTGCAGTATTTGTCGCATCTCCTGCAAATAGCACACCAGGAAGTACATCACCGGCAGAGCGTAAAATGCCAAGCGCTGGAGGCCAACCTGCTTTTGCTTTCCCTCACACTATGCCGGGTGTCGGTAGCTCTTCAGCAACATCTGTGCAAGATGTGACGGTCGATGATATAACACCAGCTTTTCCTCAAGGATTCCAACCGTGGGGTTCATTAACCGTTGATTCTGGCTCAGTGTTTAATGGCGCATTCCCTTCATTGGCCGCTATTCCTTCACACCCTCATCAAATGCCTAGCGCCCCTTCCGTCCCTTCTATGTTCGCTGGGCTTAACTTCCCAAGCCAAATGCAGCCGGTAGCTACCACTTTCCAAATTCCCCCAGCTCTAGTTATTCCAGGTGATACGCAACTTGGTGTTGTATCAGATCCTACTCTGATTCCTTCGCCAACGGGGTCTATTGCTTCTGGATTCGGAGCAGGGGCTGTTCATGCTGATGATCAACCAGGAGATGCAAATCGCCTGACTCCATCTTCTAACACAGCCAGTTTTGTTGGTTCTGATGATGTTGAAGCTGTTGCAAATGATCAACAGGATGAAACTCAATCAGTAAAAAGCGATGTAAATCCAGATCTCGTTGCAGCAACCGAAGACACAACTGTTCCTCCAGATGACCTGGTGTTAATGTTCACGGCGGCCGACGCTGATGGAGCCGGCAGTTCAAGCCAGTCGCCAAGACTGGGTGAGCTCCCAGTCGTAGAATTGGATGATTCTGCTAATAAAGGCGGAGCCGGTGGTCCAAACGAAGTCCCAAGTTTGGATAGACTTCAAAGCGTCAGCTTGGATGACGAAGATACGTCCTCCTCTGAACCTTCTCAGAATAGTACGAAAACCTTGGCTGATCTCGAAGTAGTAGATTTTTAATCGAAGCGAATCTGTTATCTAGAGCAAAGCTCCGCTAGGCAACTAGCGGAGCTTTCTTTTTTCTAAGAATTTGGTAAAATTGGAGCCATGTTAGTACTAGGCATTGAAAGCACTTGCGATGAAACCGGGGTCGCCATCGTCGAAGATGGGAAGAGGATCCTGGCCAACGTCGTCGCCTCCTCGGCCGATATCCACCGGCAGTATGGCGGCGTCTTCCCCGAACTGGCCTGCAGAAGACATATCGATGCGCTGCTGCCTGTACTCGATGAGGCTTTTCGGAAGGCCGGCGTAGACCGGTCAGAGATCGATCTCGTCGCTGTCGCCCAGGGGCCCGGGCTGATCGGCGCCCTATTGATCGGGATGAACGCGGCCAAAGGGCTCGCCATCGCTTGGAATAAACCGCTCATCGGCGTCAACCACGTCGAAGCCCATTTGTATGCCTCTTTCATGGGAAAAGAGGATCCAGAATTTCCTGCGCTCGGAATTGTTCTGTCGGGCGGACACACTCTTCTTTTGAAAGTCCACGGGATCGGCGAATATGAACCGATCGCCACAACGGTCGACGATGCGATCGGCGAGGCGTTCGATAAAGTGGCGGCGCTTTTAAGCCTCCCTTATCCAGGCGGCCCCGAGATCGAGCGGATCGCCAGAGAGGGCAATCCTGAAAAGTTCCCTTTTCGAGCCGGCTTTGTGAAAAAAAGCCCGCTCGACTTTTCATTCTCCGGGTTAAAGACGAGCGTTTTGTATGCTCTGAAGGGACAAAACGGGGTGGAGAAAAACATTTCTTTAACCGATAAGACGAAAGCTGACGTCGCCGCCTCTTTCCAGGAGACCGCTTTAGGCGATGTGGTCGAAAAGGCCAAAAAGGCGATCCAGAGCTTTGAGTGCCGCTCCATCATTTTAGGGGGCGGAGTTTGCAATAACGAGCGGCTTAAAAAAATGTTTGAGGTGGAGTTTCAAAAGATTCCGATCTTGTGGCCCCCCAAAGGACTCACCCTCGACAATGCGGCTATGATCGCCGGCTTGGGATTCCATAAATTTTTGCGCAAAGAAGGGGGCGACCCCCTCGACCTCGACGCTTTGACCCGCATTCCGATCGGTTGAATTCGTACTAGATCAAAATGGATCTTTTTTTGTATACTTTGGTTCAAAATTATTTAGGGTATATCCATGGCTAAGAAAGGCGCACGCGAAACCATCAAAATGAAAAGCACCGAGTCGAATGAGTGCTACTGGACTCGAAAAAACAAGCGAAATACCACTGAGCGTATCGAGCTGAAAAAATACGACAAATCTCTCCGCAGACACGTGACATTCAAGGAAGCGAAGTAATTTGTTTGAATGGCGAATAGCCCTCAAGTACTTAGTTCCCCAGAGGAAATCTCTTTCCACGGCCCTCATCTCTTTGATGTCGGTCTTGGTGATTTCTTTAGTTGTCTGGCTTGTTCTTGTTTTTCTATCAGTGACCGGCGGCATCGAGCGCAATTGGCTGAATAAGCTCACTTCGCTCCATGCCCCTCTTCGAATCTCTCCCACCGAGCAATATTACGGCTCCTACTTCTACCAGATCGATTCCGTCTCTTCCGCTTCAAACTACACGCTGAAAACCATCGGCGAAAAAGCGGCGAGCGTCCAGTCCGACCCCTATTCGGCGTCGACCGACATGGAACCTCCCGCCTACTGGCCTCAGCCTGAAGTGAAAGATGGGGCGCTGGTCGATCCAGTCAAAATGGCCTTCGCCGAGTTGGATCGGATGGGCGCTTCGTACCAAGATTATGAGGTTGGCGGAGCTTTGCTCAGAATCGGCCTGAGGAGAACGGATGATCCGGGGATCTCGTATTTGTCTCAGATGTCTTACCTGCTCTCTTTGACCGATAAAAATCCGCAGTTCAAAAATTTGGTCGCAGCCCCCTCTTTAGCCGACTTGAACCATCTTTTAGACACCGATTTCTCCGCCGCGAAGTACATGGAGCTCAAGAGAGGGAAAATTGCGAAGCGGCTCCCGCTCCGTTTTTTGCCCAAAAATAAGCCTTTGAAAGCATCGATTGAAGGGACCGCCATCGTTCTCAGAAACGATGGCGCCTCGAAGGTGGTGTGGGACGGATCGATTTTGAAGCTCGATGAGAAGGTGGCCGGAGATCGGTATTTGTCGCTCGCAGAACCCCTGGAGATCGAAGCGAGCGGAATGGTTTTACGGGGCGAAATTCAGGGCCATCCTTTTGAGACCGTTTTGGCTCCCCACGATCCGATCGAATGGTTCGATGCAAAACCAATTGTTAATTTTGACGAACCGCAAATGACCCCGCCGCCCTGGATCTATTTTGTTAAAGGGCAGTGCCAGCTCCCTGTCTGGGGAAGCGAAGTGGGGATCTTGCTCCCAAAATTCTACCGGGACAGCGGAGCGAAGATCGGCGACCGGGGTACATTGAGCTACTCGGCCCCCACAGCGGCGTCGACGCAAGAACAGCGGATCGCGATCCGGGTGGCCGGTTTTTACGATCCAGGTATCCTGCCTGTCGGGAGTCGGAGTTTGATCGTCCCGCAAGAGATCACCCGCTCGATCCACGCTTCAAGTCAAACGTTTTCGCCAGATGGGACTCCAACCAATGGGATTTTCATCTGGACTGAAGATCCCGAAGGGATGAAAGAGGAGATCGAACGGAATTTTGCCGCTTCGGGGATCGCCCCCTACTGGAAAGTTTCAACCTACCGGGAATTTGAGTTCTCCCGCGATCTGATGCAGCAGTTCCAGAGCGATAAAACTCTATTTTTGCTCATCGCCTCGATCATTTTGGTTGTCGCCTGCTGCAACATCATTTCTCTCCTTGTTTTGCTCGTGAACGATAAGAAAAAAGAGATCGCCATCCTCCAGTCGATGGGAGCCTCGTTTGTGAGCATCGCCGGGATTTTTGGCCTTTGCGGCGTTGTGATGGGACTCGCTGCCTGCCTCTTGGGCTCGGCCGCGGCGCTCCTCACATTGCACCATTTGGATATCTTGGTCTCCTTCTTGAGCGCATTGCAGGGCCATGCCGCCTTCCATCCCGCCTTTTTCGGTACGACGCTGCCGAATCAGCTCAGCTACGAGGCGCTCTTGTTCGTCTTGATTGCAACGCCGCTCCTTTCGCTGACGGCTGGACTCATCCCCGCTCTGAAAGCGAGCCGTATCCGCCCCTCCAGCACATTGAGGGCCGAATGATCCTCCAAGCCAAGAACCTCTCCAAATCGTTTAAGTCTCCAGAGAAAGTGACCGTCCTTGCCGACGTCTCTCTAGAGGCCGAAGCGGGCGAATCGATCGCCATCTGCGGCCGCTCGGGCGAGGGGAAAACGACTCTCCTCCACATCTTGGGCACTCTGGAAAAGCCCGACAGCGGCGAGTTATCGATCGGCGGCACCTCTGTCACCCCCTTCAACGGAGCGGAGCTCCGGAGGAAAAAGATCGGGTTCGTCTTCCAGAGCTACAACTTGCTAGAAGATTTTACGACATTAGAAAATATTTTAATGCCTGCCCGGATCGCCCGGCGGCCGCTCGATCAGAAGAGGGCCCTCGCCCTGTTGGATGAAGTGGGTCTTTTGGACCGGGCACATTTCCAGGCCAAACTCCTCTCGGGCGGGGAAAAGCAGCGGGCCGCCATCGCCAGGGCCCTTTGCAACGACCCCGATTTGCTTCTAGCCGACGAGCCGACCGGCAACCTCGACCGGGCGACCGCCCGCCAAATTGGGGAGATTTTGATCGCCTCGGCAAAAAAAAGAAATAAGACTCTCATCCTGGTCACCCACGATCAGGAGCTCGCCGCCCTCTGCACCCGCCGCTATACTCTAGCCGGCGGTTTATTAAACAAACTTCTTTAGTTTGTATAAATAAACAAACGAAGTAAAATCATGTAATTAAATAGAGGGATAATTTACATGACACCTATTTCTTTTAATACAACAGTTGCTACCGCGCCTTATTCAGAAGAGAACACAAATTACGAGTTGTTTGTCTTCTTCGATGAGATGTTCAATCAAATACAAAATGATTCCCAAATTCCCCCAGAAGAGAAAGATTTAGTTCTTCAACTGAAAAATATCGATTGCGGCCTCCCTTACTCGCAGGCTAACGAGATGGTTGATCGGCTCATTTCTGCAGCGGATGAAAAACATCCGTACGGTTACTTCTACTACTTCCTCAAAGCTGTCATCCAACTCGAACACATAAATGATAAGTCGGAAACAGTAGACCAAGAACTCTTGGATCAAGCCATCGCAGCGCTCGATAAGCTGATCGAATTGCAGCCAAACTGCAAAGAGGGGTATCTTCTGAGAGGCGGCTGCAAGCTCATAAAAGATGAGTTTGTCGGATTTGAAATGGGCGTCGCCGACATCGTGAAAGCAGCTGAACTCGGCTCTATCGATGCGCAGAAGTTCCTTGCATCCATGAATCTCCCTTGGTAACCGGATGAATCCAATACCGCCAAACTCCGTCTCTATAACGCAGAGGACCTACAAAGGTCCTCCTGTTTTCCATTTCTTAAAAGCCATGATCGGCATGATGGAAGTCGGCATCAAAACAGGAAATCCTGTTCTCGTCGATTTGGCCTACAATGCTCTTCGGACATTTTCCCTTCTTTGGAATAAGAAAGGAGGACGCTCCATCCCCGACTATTTCAGATATTCCAAATCTTCGATCGATTCCCTCTTATCGAAGACAAACTTCCGCTAGAATATTCTTCCTAGATTCAAATTCCGTTTTGTGCTACCCATATTCATCTTGTACAGGAGTGTAAGATGTTAATCCTAATGGTAGGAACGGGGTATGTTGGGCTCGTGACCGGAGCTTGCTTTGCCGAAATGGGACATTCGGTCATCTGCCTAGATATCGATGAAGATAAAATCGCCAAACTCCAGCAAGGGATCATCCCGATTTATGAGCCGGGCCTGGAAGAGATCGTTAAACGGAACCTCGCCCAAAAAAGGCTAAAGTTTACGACAGATTACCCATCCAGCGTAGCAGAATCTGATGTCTGCTTCCTTGCTGTCCCCACCCCATCTCGAGAGGATGGCTCCTGCGACATCCGCTACATCGAATCGGCGACCCGCGAGATCGGAAAACACATGGATCAGTACAAGATCATCGTCAACAAGTCGACAGTTCCTGTAGGGAGCGCTGCTAGAGTAGGCGTCGTGCTGAGAGAAGAGCTTGCGAAAAGAGGCGTCTCGATTCCGTTCGACGTCGTCTCAAATCCAGAGTTTTTGAAAGAGGGAGCTGCCGTCCAAGATTGCCTAAAACCAGATCGGATCATCATCGGTGCAGATAACCCGAAAGCGGCAGAAGTTTTACGAGAGATCTACTCGGCCTACATCATCAACCACGACAAAATCATCTTGATGGACACCCTCTCTGCCGAGATGACCAAATACGCGGCGAATGCGATGCTCGCAACGAGGATCTCGTTCATGAACGAAATCGCCGAAATCTGCAAGCGGGTCGGGGCGAACGTAAATGAAGTGAGAAAAGGGATCGGCTCCGATACTCGGATCGGCTATAGTTTTCTCTACCCTGGCGTCGGATATGGCGGTTCCTGCTTTCCAAAAGATATTCGGGCGCTGATCTCGAAGGCCCGCGAAGTGGGGGTCGAGCCAAAGCTTTTAGAGGCGGCCGACGATGTGAACAACCGGCAAAAGAAACTGCTCGGAAAAGCGATCCATCAATATTTCGAAAAACGGGGCGGACTGAATGGAAAGACGATCGCCGTCTGGGGTCTTTCCTTTAAACCCGATACGGATGACATGCGGGAAGCCCCCTCCCTCACTTTCATCGAAGATTTGCTTGCGCAAGGGGCCGTTTTAAGAGTTTTCGATCCGGTGGCGATGCCGAATGCGCGAAAAAGTGTAGCCGACTCCCCTCAAATCGTCTGGTGCCAAGATGAGTTCGACGCAGTCAACGGGGCCGATGCGATTGCGCTGCTGACCGAGTGGAAGCAATTCCGGCTCGTCGACTTCAAGCCGATCAAAAAGAAGATGAAAAGGGCGGTAATTTTCGATGGGCGCAACCAATACAAACCGCACGACATGAAGGGCAAGGGGTTCGATTACGTCGGAATCGGCGTCCCTGATCAGATCAACAATTGATGGACAGATGGGCCGAATCGGCTTATAATCTTTCTCCATGAGCCTGACCCTGATCGAAAAGCGCCTGGACGAGCTTGTCCCTAATAGGGATGAGCCCCTTTATTGTGCAGCCCGCTATTCCCTTTTGGCCCCCGGAAAGAGGCTCCGGCCGCAGCTCGTCTTGGCCGCAGCCGAGTCTCTGGGGGCAGATATTAAATTGGCTCTCGACCCAGCCTGCGCCGTCGAAATGATCCACACCTACTCGCTGATCCACGACGATTTGCCCTGCATGGACGACGACGACCTCAGAAGAGGCCGGCCGACGCTGCACAAGGTGTTTGGCGAGGGGATGGCTCTCTTGGCGGGAGATTACCTTTTGACTTACGCATTCGAAGTATTGGCTAACGCGCCGGGACTCACCGCCCAGCAGAAAATCGGCCTAGTCCTGACCCTGGCTCAAAAGGGAGGCTCCGACGGGATGATCGGAGGCCAAGCGATCGACATCTCCTCTCAAGGCAAAGAGATCGATCAGGCAACGTTGGAAAAGATGCATATCGGAAAGACGGCAGCTCTTTTTACGGCGTGCCTCGAATTCGGAGCGGTTATCGCAAACGCCGACTCTGCAACGAGAGAGCATCTGAAGCTGATGGGGCAAGATGCGGGACTCGCCTACCAGATCTTGGACGACATCCTCGATGAAACGGCAACTGCGGCTGAACTAGGAAAAAGGCCTGGAACCGATGCGGCCAAAAACAAACCGACAGCCGTCTCACTCTACGGTCTCGAGGGAGCTGCCAGCCAGCTCGAAGCTCTCACCTCTTCCCTCTTTGAGCGGGCGGATTTTTTTTCTCCTCCTCTGAATGAACTCTTTCGGAAACTCTTCCAGAAGATGCACTCGTCAGTCAAATAATGGTTGATCTGAGGATTCAAGTATTCTATACTTAGGGCATGCAACAATCTGCAGTCCGGCATAAGAAGATCCTTCAAAAGCCCACATCTAGTTATGAAATGTTGAAGAAAGTGCCTGTTCGGCACGACCCGATCAAGCGTCTCTTCGACATTGTATTCAGCTTGACCTTCTTAGCTTGCTTCTCCCCTCTCTATTTGATTTTGATCGCTTTGGTCAAATGCTCTTCTCAAGGACCTGTGTTTTATAAAAGCACGAGGCTCGGCCGAGGAGGAAGAACCATCGACTGCATCAAGTTCCGGACCATGTACAAAGACGCCGATGCACGGCTGAAAGATCTTTTGGCCTCGAATCCAGATATGGCGGCCGAATGGAGCGCCTATCAAAAGTTGAAGAACGATCCGAGGATCACCCCGATCGGAAAAATCATGAGGAAAACCTCTCTGGATGAACTGCCCCAATTCATCAATGTCCTCAAAGGGGACTTGAGCGTGGTGGGTCCTCGACCTCCGACTTTGATGGGGCCGCCTGAGGGCTATTTGCAAGAGATCTCTCAGTTATACGGAGATAGCACGGCAAAGATCCTCTCGGTAAGACCTGGGATTACGGGCGTCTGGCAGGTCTCAGGGAGAAGTGCGATCTCGTTTGAAGAGAGAAAAAAAATCGAAGCGACCTATGCCGAGAACCGGACATTCTGGCAAGACCTCCGGGTGATCTTCAAAACCATCCCAGCTGTTTTTTTCTCAAAAGGAGCCTTCTAAATGAAAGAGAACCCAGTCCTCGTCACCGGCGGTGCAGGATATATCGGGGCCCACGTTTGCAAAACTTTAGCTCGCGAGGGATTTTTTCCAATCACTTATGACAATCTATCGACAGGCCATGCTTACGCAGTGAAATGGGGTCCCTTTGTCCAGGCTTCTCTTGCCGATCGGGCGCAGCTCAAAGAGACGCTTAATTTTTATAAACCGAAAGCTGTATTTCACTTTGCCGCGAGCGCTCTCGTCGTAGAATCGATCAACGATCCGGGAAAATACTACAGAAACAACGTCGCCAATACGCTCAATCTTCTGGAAGCGATGGAGGATTGCGGAGTCAAGAACCTCATTTTTTCGAGCACCTGCGCAGTCTATGGGCAACCCCGTTTCCATCCGATGACGGAAGAGCATCCCCAGTCGCCGATCAACCCGTACGGCCGCTCAAAATGGATCGCCGAACAGATCATGGGCGATTTCAGCAAACTGCATGGGATCAATGTGGCAGCGCTCCGCTACTTCAATGCAGCCGGAGCCGATCTCCAGACAGAGATCGGAGAAAACCATACGCCAGAAACTCATATCATCCCCCTCGCCATCCAGACGGCTCTCGGAGTCAGACCCGAAATTGCCGTATATGGGACCGATTTTCAAACTCCCGACGGGAGCGCCATCCGCGATTATGTCCATGTCCAAGATTTGGCTGATGCCCATGTTGCCGCTCTCCGTTTGCTGCTCGCAGAGCAAAAATCGATCACAGTGAATCTGGGGACGGGAACAGGCCACTCGGTCCTCGAAATCATCAACGCGGTCCAAAAATACTGCTCCAAAACCATCTCCGTCCGGCTCGAAAAGAGACGCGAGGGGGAACCTTCGATCTTAGTTGCCGACAATCGGCTGGCCAGTAAACTTCTAGGCTGGAAACCGCGCTACTCCGATTTGCCTACCCTTATTGAATCGGCTTGGAAATGGCATCAGCTTCTAGTTGAAAACGCCGCTTTGCTCCGGTCGACCATCCAGAGGATCGGCGCTTCGGAATGATCGCGATCGCGTTTTCCCTTTGCCTCACTATCCATATCCTACAAGGTGTGCTTTTTCCGGCCTTTCCCCTTCTCGCTTTTGCTCCATTTTTCGCCTTCTGCTGTCTTAAAACTACGCTAAAAAGCACCCTTTGGCTTGCAGCGTCAGCTGGCCTTTGGGTCGATCTCTTCTCCGACGATCCCTTCGGGCTCCACTCGGTCAACTACACGGTTATCTCCGCCCTCTTTTATCCTTTAAAGCGCCGGTTTTCCCACGAAGAACCGATCCATCTCGGCCTTTATACATCGTTTATTTCGGCAGCCTCCACTTTATTGCAGCTATTTCTCCTTTTTCTTTTTGACAGAAGAGTGCCTATTAGCGGAAAATGGGCTTTAGTCGATTGCCTTGGGATGCCGATCGTAGACGGAATTTATGCCCTCGTCTTCCTTTCGGGACCCTTGAGGCTCTTTCAATGGCTCCGCTATCAATGGGTGGTATATTGGCTAAGAAGAAAGAAGAAGAATCCCTCTCGAACATCACGCTGATCGCGATCGAAGCGGCTCTCGCTGCCGGAACGCTTCTACGCCAAGGCTACGGGACCGAATTCGCTATCCGCTCGAAAGAGGGAGTCCATAACCTGGTCACCGAATACGACAACCGCTCCGAAGAGATGATCATCGACTTTCTTCGCGGCCACTTCCCCGACTCCCATTTTTTAGCTGAAGAGAGCGGTTCCCAAAAAGGATCCAAGGAAGGGCTCGTCTGGATCATCGACCCGCTCGATGGGACCGTCAACTTCGCCCACAAGATCCCGATGTTTTCCGTCAGCATCGCCGCAGAGAAAAATGGGGAAGTCATCAGCGGCGTCGTCTTCCATCCGATCGTCCACGAGCTTTTTGTCGCAGAGAAAGGGAGAGGAGCGTTTTTGAATGGACAGCGGCTCCATGTCTCCGAAGTGTCTGAAGTTTCCAAATCGATCTTAGCGACTGGATTTCCCTATAACCTCGCAGAAAATCCGAACCACTGCATCGACCATTTTATCGACATCCTAAGACAAGGGATTCCGATCCGGCGGATCGGTTCGGCCGCCCTCGATTTAGCCTACACGGCAGCGGGCCGTTTCGAGGGATTTTTCGAAGTCTCTTTGGGCCCTTGGGACTGCGCCGCCGGAAAATTGCTCGTCGAAGAAGCGGGAGGAAAAGTCACAACCTGGGATGGGAGCCCCTTCGATCTGAGATCGTACAAACCTGTTTTCGCCTCAAATGGGAAAATCCACCGGGAAGCCTCCTCGATCTTGAGCAGAAAAGTATGATCATAGACGGAAAGAAAATCGCTGCCGATATCCAAGCTGAGATCGCCCGACAAGTAGATCAGATCTCCGGACGCAAGCCTAGCCTAGCCTTCATCCTCGTCGGAGACAACCCCGCATCGCAAAGCTACATCCGCGGGAAAAAAAAGGCATGCGCAGAGACGGGGATTACTTCCGTCGTACATGAATTTCCTGCTTCGATCGCCGAAGGAGATCTGATCTTGCAGATCCAGAGGCTCAACATAGATCCCCTAACGGACGGCATTTTAGTGCAGCTCCCCTTGCCGCCCCACATCAGCGAAAGAATTGTGACCCAAACGATCGATCCCGATAAAGATGTCGATGGGTTCCATCCGGTCAACGTAGGGAAAATGCTCTTAGGCGATCCGGGCGGCTTCCTCCCCTGCACGCCCAATGGAATCCGAGCTTTGCTCGAGCGCTCCAGAATCCCTGTCGAAGGCAAACACGTCGCCATCGTCGGGAGGAGCAACATCGTCGGAAAGCCGCTTGCGGCGATCCTGATGCAAAAAAAAGCGGGCTGCAACGCGACCGTCACCGTCGCCCACAGCAAATCGGAAGGGTTAAAACAGATTCTCCACTCGGCCGACATCCTCGTCGCAGCCATGGGAAGTCCCCTCTTCATCAAAAAAGAGATGGTAAAGCCAGGCGCCGCGGTCATCGACGTCGGAATCAACCGGATGCCGAACGGGAAGCTCGTAGGAGACGTCGACTTCGATGAAGTTTCGAAAGTGGCCGGCTGGATCACACCAGTTCCCGGAGGAGTTGGCCCGATGACGATCGCCATGCTGATGCAAAACACGCTAGAGAGCTACTGGAAACGTACGTAAAATGGGTAGTCCAAAACAAGTAAGGCTCGAGTTATGCGAAGCGCGGGTGGGTGAGCTGCAAGGAGCCCCGCAGGGGGTTACCGAAGCAAACGACCCCGCAGCGGGTCGGCGATGCAGGGCGACGTCGCAGATCGCCCGCCCCTGCGAGCAGAGCTCAGCATTACTTGTTGCGGACTACCGCAAAATGGAAACTCATGATTAAGACAGTATACTTCGATCTAGGCAACGTCCTAGTTTTCTTCTGCCACAAAAGAATGATCCAGCAAATAGCCGAAGTGGCGGGGCTCACCGTCCCTCAAGTGCAGGCGCTTCTGATTCAAGAGCGGGTCCAAGAACAATACGAAAGGGGGCAGATCAAAACCGAAGAGCTTTACACCCGATTTTCCCGCCTTAGCAACCGCTCTTTTTCCCTCCTGGAGTTCGTCAACGCTGCCTCCGATATCTTCACTCCAAACGTCGAAATTTTCCCAGTCATCCACGCCCTAAAGGACCAAGGGATCCGCCTCATTCTCCTCTCCAATACGAGCGAGTGCCACTTCAATCGAGTCTACTCCCACTATCCGATCCTCCGGCAATTTGACGACCATATCCTCTCTTATGAGGCCAAAGCCTGCAAGCCCGACCCTCTCATTTTCAAAAAGGCTCTATCGATCGCCCAGTGCCACAAGTCGGAGTGTTTCTACACCGACGATATCCACGAATATGTCGCATCAGCCCGCAAATCGGGCCTCGACAGCGAAGTGTTTACAGGGGTCGAGCCTCTCCGGAAACACCTCAGCGACCGCCAAATAAAGATTGAATAAAAATACCCTCTGCTCCCATCATCCTAGCGGATTCATTGTAGAGGATATTATGGTTCGAGAAGTCTCCCATTCACCCATTCAAAATCAATGTTGGAAAGATTTCGCTAAAACTTCAAAACATGTTTTGTCATGCGCCCTCAACGCAATCAAGGATCTTGGTCAATTATTTCAAAACCTCTTTCAGTCCTGCTTCAAAAGAGGGGAAACCCCAAAATTCATCGTCCGGGTCCAGGAGTATGAACGTTACCTATCGAACCTTCTTGGCGTTAAGTCGATGCAGCCCGTCATCCCCGTTGGAGCCACCCTCCAAGAAAAGCTCGAAGCTCTCGACAAGATCCCCAGAGATAAAACTTTCCTCCAGCAGGTGATCAATACCCACCGGTCCTTTATGACTGGAGAAGATCTAGCCCAGTTTGACGAAGATTTTGTCGCATTCGATACCAAAGTATTGTACCGGATTGCTGGGTGGGCGATCAGGACTCTCGTCTTCTCTAAAAACACGACTCTTCCCCCGATGATGCCCCCCGAAGTCCAATACCAAGAGATGAGAGACCTCTTTTTCAACGACCGAGCCATGGGTGAAAGCGGCGACATGGGAGCTGAGCGGCTCATTCTTCTCGACTACCTCGAATTAGATAATCTTGAGGGCATTCAAAAAAAGACCGATCTGGTATGGGCTCACGAGCTCGTCAGAAAGATCAACACTTGGGCCACCGACTTGATCAACAAGGGGCGCGGCAACATCTTCTCTCCAGCCCTCCAAACCTGTAAATAGCCATAGACATGTCGGGGTGGGCTATCCGCCACCCCCGGCTATCAAATATTATTTTTCTTTTCATCTTCCTTTCTAAACCTTGTTTCAATATGCGAAGGGGGGTAATATGGGGGATATGTCTCGTAAGAAGAAAAAGGCTGGCTCGAATAGTAAGCTGGCAAAAAATCTTGAAAAAACTCTCCTCCAGTATATTCAAGGCAAAAGATACAGTCCTTTGACTGCTCTAGAACTGATTGAGCAATTGGATATACCCGAAGTTCATCAGCAATTATTTGAAGAAATTTTAAAAGATCTGGTTGAAACGAAGATCCTGGTCTGCGAACGGGGCCGCTATTTCATCCCGAATGCTGAACGGAAGCTGACGACAGGAGTCATTAGCGTCCACCCGAAAGGGTTCGGCTTCGTCAAAGTCGATGCGGGCTCCGACGTCTTCATCCCCAAGCATGCCATCCAAGGCGCCGTCGACGGCGACACGGTTGAAATCGAAATAGCGGCGGAAGTCTCGGCTAAAGGCCCAGAAGGGGTCGTCATCGCGATTGTGAAGAGAAGCAGAACTCACATCGCCGGAACGATCATTGGGAAGTCGGGACGACACTACCACGCCTAC
Organism: Verrucomicrobiota bacterium; assembly: GCA_018239895.1. Lineage (GTDB taxonomy): Bacteria > Chlamydiota > Chlamydiia > Chlamydiales > SM23-39 > SZAS-17. The sequence goes on along the minus strand of JAFEGL010000029.1, from coordinate 86,456 downwards.
TCGCCAATCATGGGTCCAGATAAACCTGTGTTAGTCAAAGCTCCGAAAGGGATGACTCTGCAAGAGGGCGACCGGATCATCTGCAAAGTCACTCAGTGGCACAATGAGAGCGATCTGGTTGAAGCGACCGCCACAAGCTGCATCGGAAATATCTCCGATCCATCGATCGATATCGACGCTGCGATCCAGGAATTTGAGCTGCCCGATGGCTTCACGCAAGAGGCGCTTGAAGAGGCTAGACAATATGGGAAGCGGATTGGCCCCAAAGAGATTAAAAACAGACGCGATTTGACAGAATGGGAAACGGTCACGATCGATCCCGATACGGCGCGCGACTACGACGACGCCATCTCGCTGACAACCGACAGCAAAGGGCACTACCATTTAGGCGTCCACATCGCCGACGTAGCCCACTATGTCAAGCCGGGCATGCACCTCGATAAAGAGGCCTTTACCCGTTGCAACTCGACCTATTTTCCTGGCAAATGCGTCCCGATGCTGCCGGAAGAGCTCTCGAACGAACTCTGCAGCTTGAAGCCGTCGGTCATCCGCCTTACTCAGTCGGTATTAGCCGAGTTTGATCCGACAGGAAAATTGGTCCATGTCGAAATCTGCCGAAGCGCCATCAAGAGCAAGAAGAGATTTACTTATAAAGAGGCTCTCGCGGTCCTGCTCAAGAAGAAAAAGAGCGTCCATGCACCGCTTCTGGAGCGGATGACGCAACTTTGCGCCCTCTTTAAAGCGCATAGATCTGAGCGGGGCAGCATCGATTTTGCCATGTCGGACGATGTCGTCATCGTCGATGAGAAGGGGGTTCCTCAAAAGCTAGAGCGGATCGAATACGATATCACCCACCAAATGATCGAAGAGTTCATGTTGAAGGCGAATGAATTGGTCGCCATCCACCTGAACAAACAAGGGAAAACTCTCATCTACCGCGTCCACGAAGAGCCGAGCGACGACTCGTTCCAAGACTTTTTTACCTTCGCCCGATCAATGGGGTTTAAGCTCCCCGCCAAACCGACCCACCGCGATATCCAGAAGATGTTCGCCGAAGCGAAAGACTCTCCTCTAATCGAACAGCTTTCTGTCAGTTTCATCCGAAGCATGCGCCTCGCCTGCTATTCGCCCGAAAATATCGGCCACTATGGCCTCGCGCTGGAGCACTACTGTCACTTCACCAGCCCCATTCGGCGCTATTCCGACCTGATCATCCAAAGGCTCCTCTTCGACGAGATCGCCCCCGATGTCGATCTGTTTGCGATCGCAAACGCCTGCTCAGAAAGAGAGCGCGTTTCCTTCCGGGCCGAAAACTCGGTCGTCGTTCTGAAAAAGCTAAGACTCGCCAAAACCTACTTCGACGAAGATCCAACCAAGGTTTATCCAGCCGTCGTCACAAAGGTAAAGCCATTTCAACTCTTTTTTGAAATTCCGATGTTCGATCTTGAAGGATCTCTCCACATTTCCCAGATCGGCAACGATTACTATGAGTACAATCCGCAGAGAATGCAGTTCCGAGGCTCCCGCTCAGGAGCGGTCTATGGCCCAGGCCAACTGCTTGAGGTTCGCCTTGATAGAATCGATCTTGTTTTACATCAAAGCCAATGGTCCATCGTCCCCTCCCAAGATACGCCCCGAGCAAGCCGAAAGAAAAAATAGTCTGCTATCGCTATAGAAAGCAAAACTTTGTGAATTGAATGGATTTATTACTATGAACCCGCTCCCGGCTGTTTCCTCATCAGCTCCCAAAACTTTTTGTGCTATCTGTCCAAAACCGACCACTTTGCGCTGTTGCAGGGAGATTTTTTACTGCACAAGAGAACACCAAGTCCAAGACTGGAAAAATCACAAGTCATTTTGCGACAAAATAAGCGTCTCCAAAGAAGCCGTTGAGAAATTCAAAGCTCTTCTAAGCGCTGCTGATTTGAAAAGTTACAAAACACATCTAGAAGCAAATCAACTGACGAGTGAAGAAATAGCTTCTCATCCATTTCTAAAGACAATGGGAATGAATCCTACAAGAGAACTAATCGCACTGAAAATGTTTTTCGCAGACGATCCGTCAACAAATCAGCTTTATAGCGAAATCGGCACAATACCAAGAATGAAGGTCCTTAAAGGTCCAGACAGAACTCAAGATTGCGCCAGATATCTTTTCGATGGGCCGAATTGGAATCAAGATAACGAAAGAAGATTGCTGTCGGATTACAATCGAGCGGCAAATCAGTTGAAGAAAATGGGATTCGAACCCACAGACGCTCCGAAAGTAGGGGACATCATCGCTTACTCTAAATCGTTTTGGTCAGGAGAGTTGTCTATGTCCCATTACGGCAAAGTATCGAGAATCGAAGGGAAGACCATTTTCATAACGTCCAAATGGAGCACTGGGCCGGTTTTTGAACACCCTCACGACTGCGTTTCGTTGAACGAAGGGATGGCCTACACTTTTTTCACTCAGAGTCGAGTAGCTCAAGACGATGTGAAAAGAGTGTTGAGTAAAGGAGATTTGCGAGCCATTTCTCATACTCGTCAGATGACCACCTTCTCTCAAGAACCAGCATTCGGTAAAAATCTCGTCCTGTAAAAGCCCAGATGAGATCGCGAGCCCGTTCAAGAGGGATGGAGGAGGGGGATAAGGCTTCAACTGTTTCCTTTTGCCGCAAATAACGGCGCTCTTCCCGCTCCCGCTCCAATTCTTTGAGTTCGGGGGCCAAGCCTGCAGCACTCCGCAATAGATCGATTTCCGATCTTTCTGCATCGTAGATCCGACGGGCGATCTGCGCTGTGATCTGGAGCCGCTTTTTTGGGGACTTTTCAGCCTTTCCCTTTTCGACAAGCGCTTGAAATTCGTCCGGGGGAAGGGCCTCGTCCATAAGCACCCGAAGAATACCCCGTTTTGATTGGAAAAGGGCATAGACAGTCGGGATCGAAACCGAGGCCTTCACAGCAATTTTTTCGATCGTGGTCAGATCGAAACCCTCTGTTTGAAAGAGCTCTTTCGCCGAGGCCAAAATCCGACTTCTCGTCTGGATAGCCGCTGCATCTCTTTTATATGATGTATAAGTTCTTTTTTGAGTCTTTGACATATTGGATATAGTTTGCTATATTTAATTCATCTTACAAAGGGGTATTCTATGAAAAATCTGAGTTTAGCAGTAGCCTACTATACATGCGTGAGCAAAAAAAACATCGATGAAGCGGCGAAATACGTCCACGAAGACGTCGAATTTTCGGCCCCCTTGGCCAAAGCGAAGGGAAAAACGCTCTTCTTGGATGCGGTGAGAAACTTTTCTTCCTTTTTTAAGAATCTGACCATCCGGGAGCAGTGCGAGAGTCAGGACAAGGTGATGTTGGCCTACGATGTGGAATTCCCCGACCCGATCGGCCACGTTCCCTCAGCAGTCCTCCTCTCTTTCCACGACGGGTTGATTTCCCGAGTCGAGCTTTTTTACGACGCAAGGCCCTTCAACCGTTAACTATATGAGGTTCGGGGCATCCCCGAACCTCTTTTCTATCTGGGGTGCGGGGCGTAGTCCTGCATCATGCATATCATGCGTCATCATGTGAGCCGAGCTCGCGCGGCTCACATGATGACGCATGATGCTGTTGGATTGACTATGGCTATTGCAGAATATCAGCCTGGCGGCGATGATAAGGGGATGCTGAAGAAGTACTTTTTGACGGGCCTCGTCATCCTCTTACCCATCGCTGTCACGATCGCCATCATCGCTTTCATCATCAATCTTTTAACCAAGCCTTTCATGGGGCTCGTGACTCAGCTCCTCTCCCACACTCAAATCCCCTCCTGGGGAATCATCACCTCTGAGCAAATGGTCCGATCCATCAGTCAGGCGATTATCTTGTTTGGACTTTTCCTCATCACCCTGGTTCTCGGCATGGTGGCAAGATGGTTTTTGTTCCATGCGCTCTTGAAAGGGGGCGATAAGCTGATCTACCGGATACCTCTGGTCAACAAAGTTTACAAGACGACGAAAGATATCATCACGACCCTCTTTGCTTCGAAGAAGAATTCATTCAAGCAAGTCGTCATGGTCCCTTTCCCAACCGGCAATTGCTACTGCTTGGGATTGGTGACGAGAGATGCGCCGCAGACTTGCCAAAAGGCAACGAAGACAGAGATGGTCACCGTCTTCATCCCGACGACCCCCAACCCGACGACTGGCTACCTGATGGTCTGCCCCACCTCAGATCTGATTCTTTTGAACATGAAAAGCGAAGATGCGATCAAGTATATCGTGTCCTGCGGTGCGATTCAACCTGGCAAGAAGGAGACTGTGTGAGAAAGTACCTGATCACTGGACTCATCATCCTGCTGCCGCTTGCCCTGACGATCTTCGTTATCGTTTTTTTATTTGATTTTTTCACGACCCCATTCGTCCCTGTGGTGAATGAACTTGTCGCCCTCATTCAGAAGAAGCTCCCTTTCTTGCTTCCTGAGGGATTCGCTATTTTCCTTTCGAGGCTTTTATCTCTCCTCATGATCTGCGCCCTGATCCTCCTTTTGGGAATGTTCGGCCGCTGGTTTTTTATTGAGAGCTTTTTGAAATGGACCAATAAGCTCATCAACCGAATCCCCATCATCCGTTCGGTTTATAAGATCTCGAAGGAGGTCATTTCTGCCCTCTTCTCCCAGGATGGGAAAAAAGTTTTTAAAGAGCCGGTGATGCTACCCTTCCCAGATAAGCCCAATTTCTGCATCGGATTCAGCTCGGGCGAGGCCCCCGCCGAATGCGAGGAGAAAATGGGGCGCAAACTCGTCTCGGTATTTGCCCCGACAGCCCCCCACCCGATCTCAGGATTTTTGTTTATTTTGCCTGAAGATGAGGTCAAAGAGATCGATATGACCAACGAGGATGCAGTTAAATTTCTCGTATCCTGCGGGGTGATCCTCCCCGCGGCCGAAGCGCAAGAGGCTCAAGATGACTTCTGACCTCCCTATCCGGGTGGTCTTCTTCCAAGTCCGGGAGACCGTCCTGAAGCTTCAGCGGATCGCCGAAACGGCTCAGACTCACTTCGAAAAGAAGGAGCCCTTTCTGATCTTTGTGGAAGATGCTAAGGCTCAACAATTTGTAGATGACTTACTCTGGAAATTCCCTGAGACGAGCTTTTTGCCCCACATGGCAACCGACGACACGACGAAAGAGTGGATCGTCGTCACCAAACTGAAAAGGAACATCAACGGCGCCCGGGCCGCTTTCAACCTGTGCCCTACCCCCCTCCTCATCGAGGGCTCCTTTCGGATCATCTACGAGTTTGAGGACCTCACCTCCCCCAGCAAAAAGCAGCTTTCGGCCGTCCGTTTCGACGCCTACAAAGAAGCTCGCTGCCTGATCGAAGCCAGGTAAATAAAAAATTCAACTTTGCTCACAATATTAAATTGCAAATTACCGCCCATTTCACTATCATCTTAATCTCAATACAAAGGGAGTAAACCCATGACCCGCATGAGTAAACAAGGGAAACGTCGGCACGTATCGCCCCGTAGACCCCGGCCGCCTTCCGAGAAGACTGGTCCAAAAAAAGACAAACTAGAACATGGCTTCAAGTTCCATGAGAACGCCGCGCCTGCGGAACTCGGAACTACCCGCTTCGTTCCTAAAATCGGTTAATCACTATGACAAGACACAATAGCTACGGCAAAACAAACAAGGGCGGCAAGAAACGGAACGTCTTGAAGCGATTCGAGCGGATCGACGTGCTGCGCAAATTGGGCAAATGGGTAGATGGAAAAAACACGAGAGTGACCAATCTCCCGAAGACCCCATCCGCATAAAGGCTGGAGAGGCTGTTTGACAGTCTCTCCCCTCCTATGAAAGTCTCAGTATCCAATCAACAAAAAAACCTCAAAATATCCACCCGAGCGGTCAAAGAGATCGTCCTCGCCGTTCTAGCCCTTGAAAAGGCCGAAGAGTGGGAAGACGCTTCGATCTATTTCGTCACAGAGAAAAAGATCTGCCAGCTTCACGATGAGTTTTTCCAAGACCCCTCCCCTACTGATTGTATCTCGTTTCCGATCGGCTTCGATGGAACCTTAGGAGAGGTGTTTGTCTGCCCTAAGACTGCGGTTCTCTACGCAGAAAAAAACAACTTGGACCCTTACGAAGAGACGGCCCTCTACATCGTCCACGGCCTTCTTCATCTCCTTGGCTACGATGATCTCGAAGAAAAAGCGAGAAGAGTCATGCGAAAAAAGGAGAAAAGTTGTATGCGTCGCTTAAGCGACTTGAAAATTAGTTTGAGACAGCCGTGAGTTTTTCAACTTTTCTTCTTGAAAGCCCCTTCTTGCCCATTTTCTCCCTTTTAGGCTCAGCCGTCTTAAGCGCCTGCAGCACCGCTCTGCTCCATATGGGGAAATTTAAATCGAAAGAGCTGCTCCGATCGCCCCATCCGCCTCTCTTCTTTTTCAGGCCTCTCCTCAAGCGCCTCTCGCCAAAAAGCGAATGGGAAAATCTCTATTTCTTCATTTCGGTCAGCAAACATACCTTCCAGCTCGCTTATGCTGTCTTCTCCTTTTTTTACATCCTTGCTGTCAATCCAAACCTCAAGAGCGTCCTCTTCGACAACCATTCCCCTGATGATTGGGGCCCCCTTCTCCTGACAGGAGCTTTCATCGTCGCCGTGTCGCTCTTCTTCGATTTCGTTTTGCGATTGGCAGCCACCCTCTGGAGCCGATCCCTTTTCAAGCTGATCGCCCCGATCGCTTCGATCTATCTCATCTTCCTCTTCCCTTTCACAGGACTTCTCCTCCAATTCACCAGAGCCCTTTTGAAAAAAGCTCCGCTCGACGAGGAGGCCGCTGAGTGGCTCACCGATAAAACGAAATTGCGCGAGATGATCCGAGAATCGGAACTCCAGCACCACCTCGACTTAAACGACCAAAAGCTCATCTCCTCCTTCATCAACTTCAAGGAGCGGGTCGCAAAAGAGATCATGGTCCCCCGCGTCGACGTATTCAGCCTCGAGGCCGACACCCCGATCCGCGACGCAGCCCGCCTCTTCGCCTCGGAAGGGTACAGCCGGATTCCTGTTTTCCGGGAGACGCTCGATCAGATCGTCGGCGTCGTCCTCTACAAAGATCTTTTGAAATACTACGCCAGCCCCGAGCTTGACCTCGATGCGCCGCTCGAGAGCCTCGTGAAGCCGGTCCTTTACGCCCCTGAGAACAAGAAGATCGCCCAGCTTCTGCAGGAATTTAGAAATAAGCAGATCCACATGGCCATCATCGTCGACGAATATGGGGGCACCGAGGGGATCGTCACTATCGAAGACATTTTAGAAGAGCTCGTCGGCGAAATCGAAGATGAGTACGACATCGGCGAAGACCAGCAATTCTGGAGCCTCCCCACCGGCGGCTGGGTCGTCGACGCCAAAATGAGCATCATCGACATCGAGGAACAGCTCGGGATCAAGATCCCGTCAGGACTCGAGTATGAGACGATCGGCGGCTACGTTTTCCACTGCGCCGGGACAATCCCTGTCAAAGGGTGGCGCCTCCTGCGCGACGAATTCGAACTTGAAGTCCTCAGCTCAAATGAGCGGTCGATCAAAAAAATTAAAATTGTCCCCCGCACTTTGAATATCGAATAATTTCTTATCCTCAATCACTTGCCAAAGAACTCCCATTTAGGCAAAATGGGGATCCTATTTTCTTATAAGGGATATCCATGCGACGATCGATTTGCTATTGTGAACCAAACGCTGCTCTGGCCGGAGACTCTTCCACCTGGAAATTTGTCTATACGACCGCCACTAATCTGCCAAAAGGGACCCGGATCCGATTCGACCTGTATAGCAAAGGGCGCCCCGTCGATTGGCAAATCCCCACGACCAATTTAAAAGAGAAAGAGAACGTAATTTGGGCCGAACTCCCCGGCTCAAAAATGATTGGCGCCACCGAAGTTGAACACCCTGAACTCCTCACCCCCTCGTTTGAGTTTCTCCTTCCTACCGAGCTAAAATCGGGCGAAACGATCTCGATTTTCATGGGTTCTCCCGAAGGAGACCCGAAGAAAGGGAACACCTGCCAAAAAGTCGTCCAGAGACGGCGCCCCTTCAATTTGTACATCGACCCAAAAGGAAAAGGGGATTACAAAGAACCCGAAATTTTCAACCTCGACGTACGCGGGAATCAACTCAAAGCGCTCCGGATCATCGCCCCCTCTCTCGTCAGCCGCAACAAGCGGTTCGATGTGATCGTCCGATTCGAAGACATTTACGGCAACCTCACTTCGAACGCTCCAGAAGGGACCCTCATCGACTTGAGTTACGAACACTTGAGAGAAAATTTAAGCTGGAAACTCTTCGTCCCTGAAACAGGGTTCATCGCTCTCCCCAACCTCTACTTCAACGAACCCGGCATCTACAAGATCCAACTCAAGAATCTTAAAACGAAAGAGCAGTTCCTCTCTCCGCCGATCAAGTGCCTTCCCGAAGGAGCTTTGAGCCTGTACTGGGGTCTCGTCCACGGAGAATCGGAGCGGGTCGATTCGAGCGAAAATATTGAGTCGTTCCTCCGCCACATCCGCGACGACAGAGCCCTGCAGTTCTACGCCTCCTCCAACTTCGAGAGCGAAGAGGAGACCTCGAACGACGTATGGAAGCTCGTCAGCCAACAGGTAGCCGAATTCAACGAAGACGACCGGTTTGTCGCAATCCTCGGATTCCAGTGGCAGGGAGAAACCAAGACTGAGGGACTTCGCCATTTCCTCTATACAAAAGATTCACGCCCGATCTTGCGCCGCAAAGACACGAAAAACAACTCGCTCAAAAAGATCTACAAGACCAACAACCCGAAAGAGATGCTATCGATCCCTTCGTTCACTATGGGAAAACAGACCTGTTTCGACTTTGAAGACCACAACCCCGACTTTGAGCGGGTCGCTGAAATCTATAACGCCTGGGGATCTTCAGAGAACACGGCAAAAGAAGGGAATCCAAGGCCTATTTCGGGAACAAAGAACGGAATTTCTGAAACAGCCGAAGGTTCGCTCCAAAAAGCGCTCAATAGCGGCTGCCGCTTCGGCTTCATCTCCGGCGGTTATGACGATCGGGGCCCCTACACCGACCTCTACGACGCCGATCAGACCCAATATTCGCCAGGACTGACAGCGATCCTCTCCAAGGAGCACAACCGCGCCTCTTTAATTGAAGCTCTCCACGCCCGTTCTTGCTATGCAACAACGGGAGAGAAGATCATCGTCGGCCTCCACATTGCGGGCTTCGGTATGGGCATGGAAATCGACACAAAATCGCGCCCAGGTCTCGAATTCAACCGGCATATCACCGGCTACGCTATCGGCACCTGCCCGCTGACGGAGATCTCGCTCATCCGGAACGGAAAAGTTTTCCGAACGATCCAAGCCAATGACGAGAGAACCGAGTTCGCGATCGACGACACAGATCTACTCAGTTCAGTCGCTCTCGAGCCGAATGCCGAAAAAAACCCCTTCGTCTACTACTATTTGCGCGTTGTCCAAAAAGATGGCCACATCGCCTGGAGTTCCCCCATTTGGGTCGACCTCACCTCCCGCAGCGCCCCAATCAACGGGGTAAAGCGGACAGGCAGCCGCAAAAAAGTCGGATAAATTTTTGGACCGAGTCTTGAACTCGGTCCCAAAATATGAATCAGTCGTCAAAATCGAGTGGCGATTGCCTGGATGCTGCGCTTAACGCCGAGCTTTGTCTCGATATGGACGAAGCAGATATATCGTCATGCTCTTCGACAAACTGCAGGTCGTTTTCATCATCTTCCAGATTTTTTTTGGAAGCACCTTGTTTCATCAAAACGGCTTGCAAGTCATCTATGACCCGATTGGCTTCTCTCTTATACCCATAAATTAAACAGGAAGCTTCCCGATCTTTTTTCGTAGGTCGAAATTCGGAAGAATTTGCCTTATCCATTAGATCGGTAGCCTTTTCAAATTCTTCCCAGGTAGTCGCTTCATCGATTATTGACTTTATTTCTATAAACTTTTCACGAGCGAAAAAAACCTCGCTGTTTTCTTTGCATTTTGTAGTATTTATAATCTTACCGAAACATTTGGAAATCTTTTCGCAAGCTTTTTCCTTCCAAATTTGAACTTCTTTTAACAGCGTAGAGTTGATCATTCGGAATTCTCTTTGAGAAGCATGATCGAAAATTCCAATCGCAACTTCATAAACGTCGATTAAGGATTTACCTTGTTGTTTTAAAACTCGATTAATTTCATTATATTTAGCTCGAGCAGCTCCAACTGGGTCTAATGGGGAGCTAGCTCTCGAATCAACTCGAAACATTTTCCTTCCTTGTGTGGTTTTTTACAGGATCGGCGACAAGTTTAAAGGATGTGAGAAATTCCTTAAACATCTAAAATCGAACGAAAAATGGAGCGCTATGGAAATCATCTTGGGCTCGCAGTCGCCCCGCCGCAGAGAGATCATGAATTTTTTCTCTCTCCCTTTTCGCCAAATCAACCCTGAATTCGACGAAAGCCAAGTGGTCTTTCAGGGAGATCCGGCCGCTTTTGCCAGAGAAGTGGCCCGCCGCAAAGCCCTTTGCCTTTGCGAAAAATATCCAAAAGATGTGATTCTGACGGCCGACACGGTGGTTTATAGACAGGGGCGCCTATTCATGAAACCTGAGAACATTGAGGAGGCCTACGGGATGCTGGCTGAGCTATCGGGCAAAGAGCACCAGGTCTTCACAGGGGTCTGCGTCGCGCAGGGAAATACCCATTTTTCCGAGTCGGAAGAATCGAGAGTCCATTTCCACGAACTCACTGAGCCTCAAATCCGTACCTACCACCAATTCTTCGCTCCACTCGACAAAGCGGGCGGCTATGCGATCCAAAAAGGGGGAAGCCTCATTGTAAAAAGAATCGAGGGATGCTATTACAACATCATGGGGCTGCCGCTGCAGACCGTGAGGCATTTGCTTCTTAAAATGGGGATCGATCTATGGGATTACTTGCGAAGTGTCTGATTTGCACATGCGCCGCTTCGGCTCTCTGGGCCGCCACTCCGGCGCAAGAGGCAAAAATGCAGGCGCTCTACCTCATGCAGCAAAAGAAAGTCGAGGAGTCGATCGAACGGTATCGGGAACTCGCAAATATCACAGGCCGCCACGATTTTGAGGTGCTGCAGCAGATGGGGCTGACCCTTTTGCAAAAAGGGATCCAGAGCGAAGATCCTCAGGCGTTTCTCATGACCCTCTTCGGGGCGGGCCTCTCCAATTCGGCTCGCGCCCTCGAAATATTGGAGAAAGGGCTCAAGCACCCCGACCCGCAAGTCCAGCTCCTCTCGCTCAATTTCATCGGCCGGCAGGAAGATGACCGGGCCGATGAGCTACTCAACGTAGCGATGAGTTCCGATTTTTTAGCAACCCGGATGGAAGCCGCCTTCCACCTCGCCTTGAAAAAACACCCCCACGCTGTTGGGCAGATCGAAGGGTTGATGTTCAGACTTCCCCCCGTCTTCAAACCCTATTTCCCACCCCTTTTCGCCCTGATCGGAACCAACGATGCGACAGCAGTTCTCAAGCGGCTTATCGAAGACACAGATCCGCAAGTGAGAGTCGAATCGATCCTCCAAGTGGCCCACATGGGGCGCGACGATTTTCTCCCTCTCTTAAGGAAAAGGCTCTCCCTCTCCAACATCTCTGAGCTGGAGGCGACCTGCTTTTCAATGGGGGCGTTGAAAGACAGTTCCGTTGTTCCCAAACTCAAAAAACTCTCCGCCTCTCCCACTGAATCGATCCGGATCACAGCAGCCCTCGCCTTGCTGCGTCTCGGAGACCGGACCGGAGTTCCTGCCCTCATAGAGATGGCAAAAAACCGGAACCTCTTTGCAATCGCCGCTCTCGGCAACGTCTCGGAATCGGAAGAGGTGTTGGCCGATCTCGTCCAAGCGAACGATCTCCAGATTCGGATCAATGCGGCCGTCGCCCTTTTGCAGCTCCGCGATCCCCGCTGCGCTCCCGTTCTTTCAGAAATGTTCATCCAAGATGCGCGGGATCTCGCTTTCCATCCTTACGGCTCTATCGGACGGACTCTCACTGCCTGGAAAGCGGTCCCCTCTGCGGAACTTCGTTCCAACGATCCGACAATCGATCTCAGTTTTTCCCTCGCCATGCGGGAGCATATTCTGCGCGAATCGATCCATCTTCCCGAAGCAGATTTTCTCAATCTGGCCAAAGAGATCATTCACCGGCAGCAAAACGACCTGATTCCGATCCTCATCGGCCAATTGGAAAATCTCCAAACCGAAGGGGCCATTTCTCTTCTAAAGTCAGGAGCTGCAAAGCTCACTTCGCCCCTCATTCGGGACTACTGCCACCTCGCCCTCTACCGCCTTAAAATCGAAGGGCCCTACGAAGAGTATGTCAAAAACTGGGTGATGCACCAAAAAGGGTCGGAACTCATCCGCCTCCGCCCTATGCTTCCCTGGAAATACCGGCTCGAACAGTCGGACTTTTCTCTCACACCCGATGAGACATCGAGACTTCTCATCGAATCGTTCCTCTCGATTGCCAACCAACGCGATGAGAAGAGCATCGATTTTCTCCTCAAGGCGATCCAGCACGGCAATCCACAAAACCGGTACGCCCTCATGGGACTCCTCATGCGCGCTACTGAATAGCCTTTCACAACAGCTTCGATTTCCGGTATGATGGCCCCCATGCGCACGGCCATTTTGCTTTTTATTTTGGTGGCGGCATCTCCGCTCGCTGCAAAAAAACCTCCCATCGAACCAATCACCGAAGTGAAGGTCGATTTGCGCAATCCCACGTATCAAAATGGGATTTTGTACACCAACCAAGGCGGAGTGATCCAGAGCCCCGATTTGCGGATCCAAGCGAAGACAATCCAATACATCAAACGGGAAGAAGAGGGCCATCTCATCCACCGGATCGAAGCCGAAGGGGATTTGATGATCCAGTACAAAGGCCGTGTCTACGTGGGCAAAGAACTTGAATTTGATTTCGTCAAACGCTCCGGCATCGTCTACGAGGGAAAAACTTTTGCCAACATGTGGTATGTCGGCGGCGACAAGATCGAACTCAATCCTGACGGAAGCTACAACGCGACGAATGCGACGATCACCACCTGCGAAAACGTCGACAGCGCTTGGGATTTTCATGCAGGCAAAATCGACATGCTCAAGAACGACAAGCTCGAAGCCAAAAAGGTCCGCTTCCGCCTGTTCCGAATCCCGTTCCTTTGGCTCCCCTCTTTCAAGATCAACCTAAAAAAATTCAAAGAGCCTGTTTTCCGCTACTCGATCCGGTGGGACAAGGGTCCCCGCGCAATGGCCCGCTACCAGATCTACTCCTGGCAGGACTTCGCCCTCTACGGAAGACTCCAATACCGGTGGGGAAAAGGTTGGGGCGGCGCGATCGAAACCGAATACGCGCCCGAAGGGCAAAACACCACTTTCTATACCCGCAGCTATCTAGCGAAAGACCGGCTCGACAACGCCACCAATCCGATCCGCCGCTACCGGGTCCAAGGAGCGTACAATACCGTCACTCAAAGCGAAAAGACCCGCGTCAATCTCTCCTGGGACAAATACAGCGACGTCCGGATGCCCGATGATTTCAAGAGCGAAGACTTTGAGGTCAATCCAGCCAAGATCACTCAATTCTTTGTCTGGCACCAAACCGACGATCTGATCTCCTCCTTCAAAGTCCGTCCCCGCCTCAACCCATTCGAATCGATCAAGCAGGATCTCCCCTCCCTTTTCTCGACTCTCCGCCCGATCGAACTTTGGAACACCGGCATCATCTCCACCAACTGGATCAAACTCTCCTACATGGACTTTGCCTACTCTGACCAACTGGCGCCTACTCCCGGCAATGACCCTCTATCCGATTTCCGTTCCGCGCGGCTCGATTTCCGCCCCAAACTCTACCGGACCATCCACCTCGGTCCCACGCTCCTCACCCCATATCTCGGCGCGATCGGCATTTTCTACAGCAACAGCCAAAACCACAACTCAAAGAGCCTCGGTCTCCTCAGCTACGGCGTCCGTTTGCAAGCCCGCGGCCACCAAAACTACTCCCACTACAAACACGTCATCGAGCCCTACATCGAGTATTCAGGCCTCTCCCGACCCACGGTGAATCCCGACCACCACTACATCTTCACGATCCAAGACGGTTTCCAGCGGATCAACCAAATCCAATTCGGCCTTAGACAATTTCTCTCCTCCAAGAAGCGGCTCTGCAAGGAGCCCTCCTTCACAGCCGATCTCTACGCCAACGCCTTCTTTAGCGATCCGACGATCCCCGAATTCGTGTACAAGCTCTATTGCAATCTCTCCTGGAGGCTCCCCTCGGTCCATCTCGACTTTAGAAACTCATGGAACTTCCGCAATCAAGTGTGGGACCACTCAAACCTCCGGCTCCGCTGGACCGTCAACGAAAACGTCGCCCTCACCTTCGAGACCCGCTACCGATCCCGCTACGACTGGCGCAAAGCCGACCACGAGAACTTCATCCTCGACGTGACCCGCTCCGAGTCTGAGCTCCTCGACTCGCCCCTCTCCGACCGGCGGATTACCCTCCTCTCAAAACTCTTCATCCGCTTCACCCCCTTCTGGGAGTGCCAATTCACCTCGCACCACGGCTTCTACCGGCTCACCCAAAAGCCCTACAACGAATTCAACGTCGACCTCTTCACCTGGGTCTCCTCCTCTTGGAAGCTCCGCCTCTCCTACCGCTACACCGAAAAAGACCCACGCAACCACTTCGACCTCGGCCTAGATTTAGTCAAAAAATAAATCAGAACTCCGCTCCATTGCTGAGGCCAAGGTTCGCAGCAATGGAGCGTGAGAGCCCCCAACAAAGTTGGCGGCTGTTTTGAAAGTCAAAGGGTTCCTCCCAAGAAAAGCGGGGCGAAAAACTGCGCACGGCAATAGACTCCCGAAGAGGGAACGCGAACATCCCGGCAATCGCGTAATTTTAGATTTATATTTGGGGTTCGGGGATTCCCCTATCATCTGCCATTTTCATTCTGGAAAGAGAAGAATAGCAGGATGAACAGCTCGAGGAACCCCTGATATTTGACTGAAAGGACTTTAGCTGACTTTAGATTTGATTTTGCGGAGGAAGGGGTCGACTTTGTTCCGATAGTTCGGCGGGATCCGGTCGATCATGAGAGTGCCATTGAGATGGTCGTTCTCGTGCATGAACATCCTCGCTCGGAAATGGTCGAGGTCCTCTTCGAGGAACTCCCCTTTAAGGTTCTGGTAGCGGACATGGATCCGGAGGGGGCGCTCCACTTCGACGTGGATCCCCGGAATCGAAAGGCACCCTTCGGGACCCGTTTGGGTCTCGGAAGAGGGCTTGGAGAGAACGGGGTTGATGATCACTTCGGGCGGTTTGAAACTGAATTCACCGTTGGGACCCATAATCTCCTCTTGGATCACAAAGATCCGGAGGGAGCGGCCCACTTGCGGACCCGCAAGGCCGACGCCGTTGACCGCAATCATCGTCTCGATCATGTCCTGGGCTAGCTTCTGGATCTCCGGAGTGATTTCAGCGATGGGCGACGCCTTGGTCCGGAGGACCGGATCGCCATAGAGTACGACTTTGAGAAGCATTTAAAAACCTTCGGGATTTTCGATTTCAGGCGAGGAGGTCGGTTCGTTTGCGGTGCGTCCGAGAACGGATGACCAGAGTGAAAGGCAAAGGCATGCAATCAAAAAGGCGCCGGCGAGATAGGCGGTGAACCGCTTGAGAACTTCGGCTGTCGATGTTCCAAAGAGCGAATCCCCCGAGTCGCCGCCGAATGAGGCCCCAAGTCCAAGGCTTTTCGCCTCTTGGATCAAGATCACAAAGCAGAGGAGGACGGATAAAAGGAGGAAAAGAAAGAGGACGATAAAAAATAGGGCTGTCATGTTGGTTTCTCACAATTCAAAGCAATTTCGGCGAACGTATGGGGATCTAGAGAAGCTCCGCCTACGAGGACGCCGTCGATATCTTTTTGAGCGGCCAGAGGGCCTGCCGACTCAGGTTTTACCGAACCTCCGTAGAGGATCGAAATTTGTCCCGCCACTTTCTTACCGAAGAGATCGGCGAGGCAAGAGCGGCAAAAGGCGTGGGCCTCCTGCGCGATCTTCGGCGTGGCGGTTTTCCCGGTGCCGATCGCCCAGACGGGCTCGTAGGCCAGGATGATTTTCAGGGCATCTTCGGCAGGGATGCCGGAGAGAGATTTTTCGAGTTGGTGTTTCAAAACTTCTTCGGTCCGACCCGATTCCCTCTCTTCAAGGTCTTCGCCGACGCAGACGATCGGTTGGAGCCCTTCTTGAAGGGCGCGGACCGTCTTTTTGTGGACGAATTCGCTGCTCTCTCCAAAAATTTTCCGTCTCTCCGAGTGGCCAAGGAGGACAAATTCGGCGCCAGCCTCTTTGAGCATCAGGGCGGCGATCTCGCCGGTGAAAGCCCCTTCGCGGGCATCATTCATGTTCTGAGCGCCGATAGTGATCGGCGTATTCTTCGCGCTTCGCGCTGCAGAGGCGATCGACGTGTAGGGAACAGCGAGGTAGATTTTCGCTTGGCAGCCTTGGACTTTCGGCTCCAGCTCTTCGACATAGCCTGCCGCTTCCCGCGCCGTTTTGTACATCTTCCAATTGCCAATCACATAGAGATCTCTCGGCATGCGACACTCAAAATTTTATAGAAAGCATACTATAGTCGCTTCCTCTTTTGCAAGTGCGAAATCCAATTTTGATTGATTTTATAGAATTTTAAATTAATATAATTACTATACATTTTTTAATTGAGTATATAATGAAAAAACCGACAATTTGTTTGAATATGATTGTAAAAAACGAGCGGAATGTGATTAAAAGATCGCTCGGCTCGATCAAAAAGATCATCGACTACTGGGTCATTGTCGACACAGGTTCGACAGACGAGACGCAACAAATCATCCGGGAGTTTCTCAAAGATATACCCGGAGAACTTCACGAAAGGCCTTGGGTTAACTTTGAACACAACAGAAACGAAGCTCTTCAGCTTGCGCGAGGCAAGGCTGACTACATCTATTTCCTCGATGCAGACAACGAAGTGACAGTGCCAAAAAATTTCGACAAATCTCTTTTAACTCAAGATATCTACGGGATCATGATCCATGATCCAGGGGTTGATTTCATTCGGGTATCGCTTGTCAAAAGCGACATCGACTGCTGGTGGGAAGGAGTCCTCCACGAGCAACTCGAATATGGGAAGGATTATGAAGGGCTGATTCTCGACGGGTTCAGCTCAAATGGCCAATGGAGGGATGGAAACCGTGCGCAAGACCCCAAAGTCTATGAAAAGGATGCGTTGATTTTGGAGGAAGCTCTAAAAAGGGATCCCAGGAACACCCGTTATCTCTTTTATCTCGCCCAAAGCTATGCCATCGCAGGCAATCATTGGGCTTCCCTAAAGAATTATACTAAAAGAGCCGAAATAGGCGGCGGGAATCCAAACGATGTATTTTGGTCCCTTTTTTGTGTCGGATGCCTAAAAGAACAGCTGGGTTATGGATTGGAGGAGGTTGCGGATAGTTTTAGCCGAGCCTTCGAATTCGACCAAAGTCGAGCAGAACCCCTTGCTTGCCTCGCCGATCACTACCAGAGGAAAGGGAAAAATACCCTCGCTTACATCACGGCCAAGCAGGCGATAGAGATCCCTCTTCCCAACATAGCCACTTATATTCTTCGAGATATTTATAAGTATCAGGCTCTAGTCGTTTTCTCCAGAGCTGCCCATACTTTGGGCCGATTAGACGAGGCGAGACTCGGCTATGAAAGACTCTTGGCAAACTCCGAATTACCACCAAAAATAAGAACTGAAATCGAACAGGACTATCAAATGCTATGGACATGAAGAAGACCCTTTGCCTGAACATGATCGTCAAAAACGAGCGGGAGGTCATCGAGAGGTCTCTCGGCTCGATCAAGCACAAGATCGATTCCTGGGCGATCGTCGATACGGGCTCAACGGACGGCACCCAAGAAGCCATCCGAGAGTTCATGAAAGATCTCCCAGGTGAACTTATTGAAAGGCCATGGGTCGATTTCGAGCACAATCGGAACGAAGCGCTCGATCTAGCTCAAGGGAAAGGGGATTACGTCCTTTTCATTGATGCCGATGAAGAGTGGGTCATCGAAAAAGATTTCAATGTATCGGAATTTGAAAGCGATTTTTACACCGTTAAGATCCGGGATCAAAATGTCGATTTACACAGAATTTTGATCATCAAAAACGACCCCCACTGGAGGTGGGAGGGGGTGCTTCATGAGGAGATCAGACCTGGGAGGAATGTCACAGGAGAGATGCTTGAAGGGGTCATGAACTATGGGCAGAAAAGAGATGGGCAGCGGGCTAAAGATCCAAAGTGCTACCAGAAGGACGCTGAGATCTTGCAAAAGGCCTTCGATAAAAAACCAACGCCCCGCTATGCATTTTATCTCGCTCAAAGCTATGGCGCGGCCCGGGATTTCGTCTCAGCGTTAAAATATTATGAGAAACGGGCCGCGATGGGAGGGTTTAGGGATGAAGTCTACTGGTCTCTCTTTTGCGTCGGATGCCTTCAAGAGGAGCTTGGATATCCGCCGGAGACAATCATCCGGAGCTACAACAAGGCTTTTGAGTTCGAGCAAAACCGGGCCGAGGCGCTCCATCATCTCGCCTATTTCTATCATAAAAACAGCAACCATTTTATGGGCTACATCGTCTCTAGACAGGGCCTTGAAATCCCTATCCCTTACGCCATGATGTACACCCTGCGGGAAATCTACGACCATTTGCTCCTGTATAGATTTGCTTGCTGCGCCCATTTCATCGGCAAATTGGATGAGGCCAAAGCCGCCTATGAAAAACTCCTCGCAAATCCCAATCTGCCAGATCATTGCAGGACGGTCGTCGCAAACAATTTAAAGATTCTGCGATAAAGCTTGGTCTTTTTTTCTTGAATCGAGCAAGATAGATAACGTCTATGCGCCGATTTATTTTGGGACTACTCGTTTACGGATCATTGTGGGCTGGGGCCAACGACTATTTCGAGGCATTTCCCCGGCTAAAAAAGTCGGAAGATTGGACTGCGATCGTCTCGTTGGGACAAGAAGCGCTTCAAGAAAATCTTTCACCTCAAGAGGCGATGCAAATCCACGGACAACTCGCCTCCACGTTCTTCTATCAAGGAAATTTCCAAGAAACCGAAAATCACGCCGCCAAATGTCTGACTTTTGCATTCGAGGCAAAAGACTTGGAGCAGGAGATCCACGCCCTCTATCTTCTCTCCGCTGCTGCGAGGGGACAAGAGAACTTTGGGGCAGCTAAGCTGTTTGCAGCCCAGGCGCTGAAAAAAGTTGGCGCGGGCCCCCTTCGAGCTAAAGTTCTGTTCAACTTGGGAGCTGCCGAAGCCGACGACCCAGCTGGCGATCTTGAGAAGGCAAAGGTCTCTTTTCAAGAGGCCATTGGTTTATATACTTGCCCTGAAGACCAATCGAGAACAGCCATCCGACTTGGCAAGGTCTATTTGCTCCAGGGCGAATTGAAAAAGGCCAGAGACCTCGTGCTGGAAACGCTGTCGAATATTGAGAGCGAGCGGGTCAAATCCCACGCCGAATTTTTGCTTGCCCAGATCGAGAAAGCTGAGGGACACCGGGAAGAGGCCCTCTGGTTCGCCCGGATGGCGCTCAGCCGGGCTGAAAAGCTGTCAGCCCAAAAAGATTGCGAGCGGATCGCCGCCTTTTTGGAGAGCCTATGAAAATTTTAACCATCACCGAACTGACCGCGGCCATCAAATCGATTTTAGAGCCGCCGTTCCGGGGCATTTCGGTTCAGGGCGAGATCAGCAATTTCAAACTCCAGACGTCGGGCCACCTGTATTTCAATTTGAAAGACGCTGGCGCTCAAATCTCAGCGGTCCTTTTCAAAGGAAACGCAGCGCAGCTCCCTCGGATGCCGAAAGAGGGAGACCAGGTGATCGCCAAGGGGGAGCTCAGCATCTACGCCCCCCGAGGCAATTACCAACTCGTCATCCGCGAACTCCAGTTTTTGGGCGTGGGCGAGCTTCTTATGAAGCTCCATCAACTCAAAGAGAAGCTGGAGCGGCAAGGGTGGTTCGATCCGAAACGAAAAAAATTGCTTCCAAAGCTGCCGAAACGGATCGGAGTTGTGACGAGTCCGACAGGAGCCGTGATCCAAGATATCTTGAATATTTTGACCCGGAGATTCTCCGGCTTCCACGTCATCTTGAATCCGGTGAAAGTGCAAGGCGAAGGGGCCGCAGCCGAAATTGCCCAAGCGATCGCCGATTTCAACAAGCACCAATTAGCCGATGTCCTGATCGTCGGTCGGGGCGGCGGGAGCATCGAAGACCTCTGGGCCTTCAATGAGGAGATCGTCGCTAAAGCGATCTACGAATCGCGCATTCCGATCATTTCCGCTGTGGGACACGAAACAGACTTCACCATTGCCGATTGGGTGGCCGACGTTCGAGCGCCGACCCCCTCTGCCGCCGCCGAAATTGTGATCGCTGAAAAAGCGAATCTATTAAAATATTTGGCCCACGCCGAGTCTGTCTGCCGCCAGCGGGTTTTACACCAGATTTCCCAGAACCGGAGTCGGCTGGGCGCTCTAAAAAAGCACCCGTTCTTCAGCTCGCCCTATACACTCCTGGCGCAGCCGATCCAACAGATCGATACGATCCGGACCGATCTCGATGGGGCTCTGCAAAGACTCCTCGAACAACAGAAAGCAAAACTCCTCTCCTTTTCCCGCCAATTGGAACTGTCGCGCCCCTCCAACCGGATTGCTCAGATGAAAGAGCGGCTCGCCTCTTTAAGGGACCAAATCGGGACCGCTTTAAAGAACCAAATTTCCCTTAAAAAAGGGAAATTCAACGCCGATGCCTGGCGCGAAACCTCTGAGAGATTTCTAAGACAGCAAATCCTCTTGAGGCAGGAAAAATTGAAAAGAGTATCCGAACATTTGCGCTCTCTAAATCCCGACCGGCTTCTCCAAAAAGGGTATGCCATCCTCTTTGCGGAAAAAGAAGATTCGATTATCCTATCAGCCAAGGATCTCACCCCCCAAAAGCAATTCCACATCCGCCTCCACGATGGACATGTGACGGCGACAGCGAACAAGGTAGTACTCCATGACTCATGAAACATTATCATTTGAAAAAGCGTTTGAGAGGCTCGAGCAAATCCTCGAGACGATGAACACCGGAAAAACATCTCTGGAAGACTCGCTAAAACTTTTTGAAGAGGCGGAAAAACTGATCCGGACCTGCACGGGACGCCTCAATACGGCAGAACAAAAAATCGAAATGTTGATTAAAGGCAGAAACGGCGAAGTCGCTGTCGATGCCGAACAGAAACCCCGCGTCGAAATGTACGCCCGCCCTACGGCTCAGCCGGCGCCCCCGAAACAGATGGAAGAGCTCCCATTTTGACCACTTACCTGTCCCGCATCGAAAAACCTTCCGATTTGCAGGCCCTTTCTCTGCCAGAAATGGAGGAGCTAGCCGCCGAAATCCGGCAGAGGATCATCGAGGTCCTCTCGGTCAATGGAGGCCATCTCTCTTCCAATTTAGGCGTTGTAGAACTCACATTGGCCCTCCACAAATGTTTCCGATCGCCCGACGATAAGTTCATCTTCGACGTCAGCCACCAGACCTACCCTCACAAACTTTTAACGGGCCGCAATCCCCTCTTCCCCAAAATTCGGCAATACAAAGGACTCTGCGGCTTCGCCCATCCGAAAGAATCGGTCCACGACCACTTTTTCGCCGGTCACGCAGGGACAGCCTTTTCTCTCGCTCTTGGAGTTGCTAAAACCCGCGACCTCGAAGAGAGAAACGACCATGTGATCCCGATTCTCGGCGATGCCTCCCTTACCTGCGGCCTCACGCTGGAAGCTCTCAACAACGTCCCCAAAAACCTGAAAAATTTCATCGCCATCTTAAATGACAATGCGATGTCGATTTCCCAAAACGTCGGCAATATCAAAAACATCCTAAGCCGCCTCCTCAGCAATCCGACCTCGAATAAGTTTTATCAGGAAATCCAAGGAATTTTAGGCCCCCGATTAGGCAAATTCGGACAAAAGGTCACAGAATCGCTCAAGAATTTGGTCAGCCCTGCCACTTTCTTCGAAGAGTTTGGCCTCTCCTACATCGGCCCGATCGACGGCCACGATCTAGGCCACCTCATCGACACCTTCGAAGCGCTCAAAAACAGCCCGCGCCCCATTCTGCTCCACGTGATGACCGTGAAGGGAAAAGGGATGCCGATCGCGATTGCCAACCCAACTCCCTACCACGGCGTCAAACCGTTCGATCTTTGCAGCGGGAAATTTCTCCCCTCCCCCTCCAGTAAACCGACATTCCCCAAAATCTTCGGCCGCCACATTTTAGAGATGGCCGACCGGGATCCATCGGTCGTCTGCATCACCCCTGCTATGACCGCCGGATCGTGCCTTGACGATTTCATCCAAAAATACCCAGACCGGTGCATCGACGTCGGGATCGCCGAAGGACATGCAGTCACCTATGCAGGCGGCGTTGCCCACGGCAAGCGGATGAAAGTTTTCGCCTGCATCTATGCGACTTTCCTCCAACGAGCCATGGACAACCTTTTCCAAGATGTCTGCATGCAAGAGCTCCCCGTCGTCTTCGCTCTCGACCGCTCTTTCATTTCGGGGCCCGATGGGAGCACCCACCACGGCATCTACGACATCAGCTTCCTCAACGCGATGCCCAACATGATCATCGCCCAGCCTCGCAACGGCCAAGTGCTCAAAGAGCTCGTCGAGAGCAGCACAACCTGGGGCCGCCCCTCGGCGATCCGCTATCCCAATCTCGAGACCGAAGAATCGAACGCTCCCCTCGTCCACCGCTCCCCCGGCCAAGCTGAACTCTTAGCTCCCGGCAAAGACATCCTCCTCATCGCCCTCGGCCACACCTGCTCGACCGCCCTCAAAGTCCGCGAACTTCTTTTGGCCAAAGGGATCGAAGCGGCCGTCCTCGACCCGGTCTTTGTGAAACCGCTCGACGCCGATCTTCTCCTCGAGCTCCTCCCTCAATACCGGTTCGCCGCCACAATCGAGGAGCACTCCTTGAGCGGAGGTTTAGGGATGATTCTCAACGACTTCCTCATCAGAAACCAACTCCGAGATGTGGAGATGGTCAATTTTGGGGTCCCCGATCTTTGGGTTCAATTTGGAAGTAATGCCTCTCTTATGCGAGAATTAGGCTTGGATGCCGAGTCGATCGCCGCCCGGATCCTGCAGGAGTACCATGATCATCGCTCTGTTCCCGAACGAACGGAAAAAGCAGTCCTTTGAGTTGGCCGCGAACATCCGCGAGTTTTTGGAAGACCGCGGAATCACCGTCGTCGCCGAAGATGAGAAGGCAATCCAGATCGGCGCCAAACCGATCTCCTCTGTCGATCCCCACAAGATTAAGTTCCTAATTTCCATGGGCGGAGACGGGACCATCCTCCGCATCTCGAGCCAATACTGCCACCTCAACGCCCCAATCCTCGGCATCAACCTCGGCCACCTCGGGTTCATGGCCGATGTCCCCGTGGCCGACACCTACCAAAGCCTCTCCGACCTCCTCGACGGCAATTTCACCATCGACGAGCGGCTCATCCTCGAAGGGAAAAACCACCAAAAGCAGATTCTTCACGCCGTCAACGACCTGGTGATCCACCGAGCTACAAACCGGAGCCTCATCGAACTTGCGATCCAAGTCGATGGCGTCTACGTCAACACCTTCGTCGCCGACGGGATCATCATCGCGACCCCCAACGGCTCGACGGCCTACTCACTCGCCGCCGGCGGCCCCATCCTCAGCCCCATTCTCGAAGCGGTCGTCATCACCCCAATTTGCCCCCACACCATCTCCAACCGCCCCCTAGTCCTCACCTCAAACCACCAGATCGACATCCAATACCTCAGCGACTACGACCCGGTCGAAATCCGCGCCGACGGCCTCGATGCGATCCACATGAAAACCAACGAGACCTTCACCGTCAAAAAGTCAGAAAGAAGGTTCAAGCTCGTGAACCTCCACCGCCACGAGTACTTCTCCACGCTCCGGACCAAGCTCGGCTGGTCCGGCAAACTCCGTTAGCAATAAACAACCTGCAAGTCTCATGCGGAGAATAATTCGTTTAATCTCCGCAAAAATGCGGAGAATAAATTGCTTTTGCAGAGTATGATCCAGGGTATGGACTTATATCCCCATCCAGCCAAGATTGAGATCGATTTACAGCAGTTCAAGAAGAACATCGGCATCATCCGCAAGCACATCGGAAAAGCGAAATTCTGCCTGCCCGTAAAAGCGAATGCGTATGGACATGGATTGATCGAGATGTCGAAGGCAGCCGTCGAGGCGGGCGTCGATTCCCTAGCCGTATCTTGCCTTTTGGAAGGGATCTGGCTGAGAAAGGCGGGGATCCCAACCCCGATTTTGGTTTTTGGAGCCATCCATGAAGACCAGGTTGAAGATCTGATCGATTGGGATCTTGAGGTCGCGATCGCCTCCAAGTATAAGTCGGAGCTTGTGGCTGACATCTGTCGGAGGCTGGGGAAAAAATGCCGAGTCCATTTGGAAGTCGATACCGGGATGCAAAGGACTGGCGTTAGGCCGGCGACTGGCGTAGAGTTATTTCGACATCTAAAAGCGCACCCCTTTTTTGAGATTGTCGGGATCTACTCACATCTTGCATCAGCGGAACACCCGAACGATCTGATTGCGCAAAAGCAGATTGATCAGTTCATCGAGTTTTTGAAGCATCCTGTTTTTAGGGACTATCCGATTGTTCGGCACATCGCCAACTCAGGAGGGACTGCCCATTTCCCTCATTCGCACCTTGATATGGTCAGGCCAGGAATCTTGGCGTTTGGATTTGCCGACAGCCATGCGCCCGACTCTTTGAGGGAGATCGCCCCCTGCTTTACCTTAAAAGCAAAAGTCTCCTACTTCAAAGTCGTCCCAAAAGGCTCTGGAATCAGCTACGGCCACACGTTCGTCACCCCCAAACAGACCCGGGTCGTCACCATCCCTGTCGGCTACGGCGATGGCTACCGGAGATCTCTCTCCAATAAAGGCTCTGTTTTGATCCGGGGGAAAAAGTACCCGATCGTCGGGACTATCTGCATGGATCAGTTCATGGTCGACATCGGAGATGGAGAAGCCTACGTCGGCGACGAGGTGGTTCTCATTGGGAAACAGGGAAATGAAAGTGTCGACCTGCGGGAACTCGCCCGTCTCAGCGACTCGATCGTCTATGAGATCCTTTGTCTTTTTAACGAAAGGATCCCCAGAATATATAAATCCTAATATTTTCTGTTTTCGAACATTAAACGCTGAGAAGCATCGACTGATGCCAATACCGTTTGTTTGAGCTGTTCGCTAGGTTTGCATGCGTAAAAATGGTCGAGCACCAAGCCGACAGCCTGTTTGTTTCTCAAGAGATAAGAAAATGTACCAGATAGCCAATTTGGGAACTGTTTCGGTGTAGCTTTGAGCATGATGTAAACATCATTCACCGTCTGCTCGCTTGCAGCTGAGATTTGAAGCTTTGCCTCAAATTTCATCTGATAACGCTCAAAAAAACGATCTTCCAAAGAGCTTCCGGCAGGCTTCTTTTCATAAGCGAGGAAAGGAACTGGCCCTGAATCGAGGAACGAACAGAAATTCCAGTTGAAATCGACTCGCTTCAACTGATCATATGAGTACATTTCTGATTTATCTAGCGCCATACAAGCCAGCCGAGATCTTGCATCCATCATCCGGATATTGTCGGGTGAGGGATCTGATTTTAGCATCTCTACAAGAACTGTGGTGTCAAATCTGCCGTTGGTTTGTTCATACTCACGCGTCAATCCGTCGAGTATTTCATAGAACACATCGGTCGATTTTAAAAGCTTGCAAACCAAGGCAATCCCATCTTTCGGCTTCATAAAACAATCTGGCCTCATCCAGTCTTTCAATAGTTGCGTTAACTCATCAACCATCGCCTTTCCTAACTCGCTGGTCAGGCTCTCATTTCGTTTCAAAAGAGCCTCTGCTTCTTGCCAACGACCTCTTTTCATGAGTCCGCTGAGCTCTTGCCCCACCTTCGAAATTTCTTCTTGTTTAGCCTTGAGTTCCTGTTCTTGAACAGATGAATCCTTTTGCGAATCGCGCTCGATTTTTAATCGAGCAAGCTTTGCTATCAATCTTTCTAGTCCTGCGTCGCTCACCTTTTCGATGAGGGTAAGAATAGCCCCTTCAACTGGATCGATTGGGGAGGCTGTCATTGGTCGGCTTGATAAGACGCCCGAATTGGAAAATGCATTGCTGGCGGCCGTGGAGGTCCTCACACTAGCAGATGGCGAGGGAGTTGCGCCGAATGTCGAAGGAGCAAACATCGATCTGGTGTTTGATGAAGTTGAGGGGAAACTTGAACTAAAATAGGCTGATCCTGTCATAGAAATCCTTTTTTTTTGACGTGGCAGTCTACAAATGTTTATTTTTTCCTGCAACAGTTTCCTTTCGCAATCAGATGGTTATATCTAGCAGTGGAAATTCATGCGCCAGTCTGTTAAAAAAATGTTTTACTCAAGAGGAAGAGGTTATGACCATCAGTTTGATAGCTCTTATGATCAGTGGAATCTTGTTCTTGGTTTTAGCAGGTCTTGCAACTTTGCCGTTTTTTCCCGCTCTCGCTGTAAAAATAGGGGCGATGCCAAAACCTTCGATGAGGGAAGATTTCCTCAAAAATCCTCGGGGGTTGAGCGCGGCCTTCCGGATCGATGCGAAAGAGAAGATGCACTCGGGCGATTTTTCTCCAAAAGACCCGATCGATGCAGAGAGGCTCTATGTAAGCGGCAATGCCTTCATCTCCCCTAAATCTAACCTAGTTTCTCTGGCCTGCGATAAGAGCGGCGTAATCGGAAGCGACGCGAAAATCTCCGAATGGGTCGACGCCCACGACAGCCTTGAGTTCGGCGAGCGGTGCATGCTCGGCTCTTATGCCACCTGCCATGGCCGTCTCCTGATCGGCCGCGGAAGCACCTTTAAGAACCTGCACGGCTCCCCCATCCAAACAGCTGGACTCCCAACGAAGCCGCCAGCCAAATCGAAACAGAAGACAACTTCCGACACAGCCTGGTTCATCGGCCACCTTTGGGTCATTGTCCCTCAAAGCGCAAAAGTGAAGGAGAACATCGTCTCTGAAAAATCGGTCTGGATCAAGCAAGGGGCCAAAATCCAGGGAAGCGTCAACTCTCTCCAAGATCTCAAACTAGATGAGGACGTCACTATCGAGGGGGATCTATTTGCAGAAGGAGATATCGAAATCGGGGCCAACTGCACGATCCAGGGCAATCTTTTCGCTAAAGGCGAAATCCATCTGGACAAAGGAACCAAAATCGGAGCCAAGGAGGCATTGACGACAGTTTCAGGCGTCCACAACGTCAGGATCGGCGAGAATGTCCAAATCTACGGCTCTGTGACAACTCACGGATTGGGAACTGTCTCAATATAACTTCTATTATTGTAAACGACATGCTATAATCTCGTCCGTTAAAATTAACGGAAGAAATAATGTCTATTAACAGCGTAACTTCAGGATATTACCCAAAGGCAGCACTTCACTTTGCTCGGAAATTTCTCTTTCTCAACGCACTAAGAAAAACCGATCTCCCCTCGATCCATCAGAATACGCCAGGTAAAAAATACGCCCCTCCATCAAAAATTTATTATATCGACTTAAATTCCGAATCACCTGAACGGATAAAATTGATTGAAAGCCTAACCCGATGGCTTCAAGATAGTCAAAAAATGCTCGACGAACCTCATTTTGACAACGATGAGCAGTTTCGCGACTTGATTTATCAAAATCGGTTCAATCTCACATTTTTTCTAACTCAGATTCAAAATTACAGAAAGGGAAATGACAGTTTTATTCTAGTTGCAGAGAATGAGACAGGAGAAATCGAAGCTTTTACAGCTGGATATTTCTCGAACTCAACCTTCATCGAGTATCTTTCTACAAACCCTAAAAACTTGTCTGTTCCTCAAAATAAAGTTCAAAGGAGAGGCGGAGCCTCTTCACTCCTTCACCACGTAGCAAAAACATCGATTCTTTTTCGGAAAAACTTAATTTTTCTCCAACCAAAATCGGGATCTGAAAGTTTTTATGATAAAATGGGATTTGTTCTAAATAATGAATATATGGAACTCAACCTAAGGATTCTCATGGAAAAAGCCCAGAAAATTTCTAATAGTATCTAATCAAGAGAGGACGTGCTCTAGACAAACTGAGAGCTTGATGTTCCGCTGGAAGGCGGTCCGGGCCTCTAGGAGCTTTTGCTGGAATGGGGCGAATTTGAGCGCTCTTTTAGGCAGATCGGGGAAGAAAGGGCGCGAGACTCCCTCTTGCTGATCGCGGGCCCACATGAGGAGCGTTGCAAAGAGAAGCTCGACGCGCCGTTGATAAGCGACCGGATTTTCCTCTTTGATTTCCTCTAAGGTCGATTCAATCTTTTCTAACCCTTCCGTCAGTTCAAGATAAGAGTCGACCGCGAGAAGCTGGAAAAGGGCCGTTTGCATCTCGTTGAAGGGGGCGTCTGAAGCGAGGAGGAGAGCCGTCGAGGCCGAGCCGTGGGCTAGAGGGGCAAAACGGGGCGAGAGGTTCTTGGCCGCCAAGATTTCGCCGATCGATTCCTCTGAAAGAGGTTGAAAATGGAGCTGGATGCAGCGAGAGAGGATCGTCGGGAGGATCTCTTGTGGCTGGCTGGCGATGAGGATTAAAACTGTGTCGAGAGGCGGCTCTTCGAGAGTTTTTAAAAGGGCGTTCGCGCTCGGGGCTTGCATCCTCTCGGCGTCTTCGATGATACAGACTTTTCGCTTGGATTCGAAGGGGGCTTCGTGGATCTGGTCTATGAGTTCGCGGAGCGTATCGATCGCGTGGAGGCCGCTTTTCCCTTCGGGGCGGACGATGTGGAGATCGGGGTGGTTGGGGATCCGAGAGAGAGGAGACGAGAGGGCGCGGGCGGCGAGTTCTTGGGCGAAAAGGCTTTTGCCGATCCCTTCGGGACCTGCAAAAAGGAGCGTCTGAGGAAGTCGATCTTCATCGAGGGCTTTGTTCAGGTAGGATTTGATCGGTTCGTTGCCGTGGAGCGTCTCAAACATAGGTATAGTGCTTGTCAAGTAGTTTCTGAACATGAACCATTGCATCTGCCAGTACGTTAGCAGGCGGCTGCGAGGCGTCAAGCAGTTGAAAGCGTCCGGGATGTTTTTGATGGAGTGTGAGAAAAGCTTCTCTGATTTTTGAATGGAAGGTCATCGTCTCAGCTTCGATCCGATCCTTTTCTCCGCGCGACCGTTTGATTCTTTTAAGGCCTATTTTGGGGTCAATATCAAGATAGAGAGTTAAATGAGGCTCGAGCTTTTGCGAAATGAATGAGCAAAATTCGGCAACTTTCTTCATACCGAGGCCGCGAGCGGCCCCCTGGTAGGCGATGGTCGAGTCATTGAACCGGTCGCAAAGGACGATTTTCTTCTGCTCGAGAGCGGGAATGATCACCTCGACAATATGCTGAGTGCGCGAGGCAAGAAAAAGGCATAATTCTGTGTATGGAGAAATGGGCGGGTTTGAATTAGCGAGGAGCACCTTGCGGATCTCCTCGCCGACCTTGGTTCCTCCAGGCTCGCGCGTTTTCACGACGTCCAAGTCGGTTCCCTTAAGTTTCCAATAGATCTCTTCGATGAGGGTCGTCTTTCCAGCGCCCTCCCCTCCTTCAAATGTAATGAAGAGGCCCGAAGAGAGTTTCATGGCTCGACTATTGGTGGCACTTCTTCTTCTCCAGCGACCGCTTCGATCTTCTGCGCGGCGACGACGAGGTCGTTCTCCTCTTTCAGGGCGACAAGCCGGACGCCTTGGGTCGAACGGCCCATGACGCGGACATCGCGCATCGGGATCCGGACCGCCTGGCCAGCTCCCGACATGAGAAGGACGCTGTCTGAGTCGCTCACGCTAAGAGCGCCGACAACGAGCCCATTCCTTTCGGAAGTGAGGATCGAACGGACGCCGACCCCGCCTCGGTTCGTTTGGCGGAAATCTTCGACCTGGGACCGCTTGCCGTAGCCATTCTCGCAGACGACGAGGATCGTCTGATCGGGTGTGACCACTTCGCATCCGATCACTTTGTCGCTGTCGTCTTTGAGCGTCACGCCGCGGACTCCGCGGGCGACCCTGCCGACAGGGCGGACGAGAGCTTCATCGAAGCGGACTGCCATGGCGTTGCGGGTGAAGAGCATGATCTGTTGGCCGGGCCGCGTCATGCGAGCCGCGATGAGCTCATCCCCTTCGTCGATATTGAGGGCAAAGACCCCTTTGCGGCGCGGGTTGCTGAACGCAGAGAGTTCAGTCTTCTTGACGACCCCTTTCAAGGTCGAGAGGAGGATGCAGGCCCCTTCCTCTTCAAAGTTCTTTACCTTGAGGATCGCAGCGACCTTTTCATTCGGCTGGAGATCTTCGAGGAGGTTGATAAGAGGCCGCCCCTTCGTCCGTCTGCTTGCTTCGGGGATCTGCCACACTTTGGTCCAGTAGCATCGTCCAAGAGTCGTGAAGATCATGAGAGATTCATGCGTCGAGGCGATGTAGATGTTTTTGAGAATATCTGTCTCTTTTTTCATCTCCATCCCGATCACACCGGCTCCGCCTCTTCTTTGCTCGCGGAAGGTGTCGATCGGCATCCTCTTGATGTAGTCATCGTTGGAAATCGTGATGATCATCTGCTCGTCGGCGATGAGGTCTTCCATCTGGAATTCCCCTTCGGCGGCGATGATCTTGGTTTTCCGCTCCGACTTGTGGATTCTCCGTAAATCCTCCAGCTCTTCCCGGATGATGCCGCGAACGAGAGCTTCGGAAGCGAGGACCGCTTTGTAGTGGGCGATCTTTTGAAGAAGGTCTTTGTACTCGCTGTCGATCTTCTCGTGCTCGAGGCCAGTTAGTTGATAGAGGCGTAAGTCCAAGACGGCATTCGCCTGCTTTTCCGAGAGTCCAAAACGGGACATCAATTCGGTGCGGGCGTCGTCGCGATTCGAGGAGGCGCGGATGACTCGAACCACTTCGTCCAGGTGGTCGAGGGCCTTCAGATAACCTTCCAAAATGTGGGCGCGGGCTTCTGCGCGGGCCAAATCGTAGCGGGTTCTGCGGCGGATCACTTCGATCCGGTGATCGATCCATGCTCCCATGAAATGCTTGACGTTCATCGTTCTGGGCAGGCCATGATCGAGGGCGAGCATGTTGCAGCCGAACGTGATTTGCAGATCGCTATTTTTATAGAGCTGGTTGATCGTGACGTCTGGGATCTCGCCCCGCTTGAGTTCGAGAACGATCCGGAGGCCGTCTTTATCCGATTCGTCGCGGATGTCAGAGAGGCCGGGGACCACTTTTTCATTGATCAGCTCGGCGATCTGCTCGATGAGGCGCGACTTGTTGATGTTGTAAGGGATCTCGTCGATGACGATCTGCTGCCGGTCTTTGCCAGGCATCTCTTCGACCCGCATGGTAGCGCGGAGCAGAAGTTTTCCGCGCCCTGTATGGTAGGCCTCTTTGATCCCACGATAGCCGCAGATGACTCCGCCTGTTGGGAAGTCAGGTCCAGGCATGACTTTCATGATCTCGTCGATCGAGACATTCCTGTCGTCCAAGACGAGGAGCGTCGCGTTGATGAGCTCGACTAAGTTGTGGGGCGGAATATTGGTCGCCATCCCGACGGCAATCCCGGAGGAGCCGTTGCAGAGGAGGTTCGGGAACTTGGACGGGAAGACGGTCGGCTCTGTCTTGGTTTCGTCGTAGTTCGGGACCATCTCGACAGTGTCTTTGTCGAGATCTTCCATCAGAGCCATGGCGGCCGAGGTGAGGCGAGCTTCTGTATAACGCATCGCGGCTGGGGGATCTCCGTCGATCGAGCCGAAGTTTCCTTGGCCATTGATGAGGGAGTAGCGCATCACCCAATCTTGTGCCATCCGGACGAGGGTCGGATAGATCACCGTTTCGCCGTGCGGGTGGTAATCCCCCGACGTGTCGCCGGAGATCTTGGCGCATTTACGGTGTTTGGCGCCCGGGGTCAGATTGAGCTGCCTCATCGCAAAAAGGATGCGCCGTTGAGACGGTTTCAACCCGTCGCGCACATCGGGGAGCGCTCGGGAGATGATCACCGACATCGAGTAGCGGAGATAGCTCTCCCGCATCTCTTCTTCGACGTTGCGCGGAACAATCACTTCATCTTTGGTATAGGACATGTAGGGACCTTTAAATATCTAAGTTTTTGACCGAGAGGGCATGTTGTTCAATGAAGGCGCGGCGAGGTTCGACCTCTTCGCCCATCAGCATCGAGAACATCCGGTCGGCGGCGATCGCGTCGGGCAGAGTGACGCGGACCAACGTGCGTGTCGCCGGATTCATCGTCGTCTCCCATAACTGGTCGGCGTTCATCTCGCCAAGACCTTTGTAGCGCTGCACTTCGACCCCTTTGCGTCCGTTGGCTCGGACTGCATCGATGATCTCTCGGAGCGTCTGGTAAGTCGTCGTCTTGTTCCCCTCTTCCACGAGATCGAATAGGTCGCCACCAGCCACGACATACTGTTCGATGTCGAGATTGTAGGCGGCCAACCGCTCTAAGAGCGGAGTCAAGCGGTTTGGATCGTAGAGTTCGACGAAGATCAGCGGTTTTGGAGTAAACACTTTCATCTCTTCGGTGAGCTCTTCGGGCGGGATCGATGCGAGGGTCTCTTCATGGGTTTTCCGCTGGAACTCTTCGTTGTCCTTTTTGAGGTTGATGAGCTCATCTTCTGAGAAAACGAATTGTTGTTTTGCACCTATCGTGACTTGGTAAAGGGGCAGTTTCATGTCGGGGCCTTTTGCCGAGATGAATTCGCGGAACGGGATCCCCTTTCTTTCGATTGCCGAGATGAAGGTCTCGACTTCAAGGATAAGATCCATCAGCTTTTCGGTTTTTTCCCGATCGAATGTATTTGGCGAGCCGGCCGGGCGCATGAGGAGATCGCTGAGGCCTAATTTCATCAGATATTCGTCCATCTCCCTTTCTGAGTGGATGTACTGGCTCACTTTCTTCCGGGTCACTTTGAAGAGAGGGGGCCGGGCAATATAGATGAAGGTGTTTTCAACTAGCGCCGGCATGTGGCGGTAGAAGAAGGTAAGGAGCAGCGTGCGGATGTGAGAACCGTCCACGTCGGCGTCAGTCATGATGATGATTTTGTGATAGCGGAGCTTTTCGACATTGAAGTTATCGACGCCAATGCCGCAGCCGAGGGCCGCGACCATCGCGCACACTTCGGTGTTCTGCAATATTTTTTGGATTCTCGCCTTCTCGACATTGAGGATTTTACCGCGGATCGGCAAAATCGCCTGGAATCTCCGATCGCGCCCCATTTTGGCGGAGCCGCCGGCCGAGTCCCCCTCGACGATGTAGATCTCGCAGAGCTCCGGGTTCCGCTCTTGGCAATCCGTGAGTTTTCCTGGCAGCCTCGCGCTGTCGAGCGCCGTTTTGCGCAAGGTCAATTCGCGGGCCTTTTTCGCTGCTTCGCGCGCCTGGGCGGCGATGACCGCTTTTTCGACGATCATCCGGGCGATCGCTGGGTTTTCATTGAGATAGGTCGTCAGCTCTTCGCCGACGATCGTCTGGACAATCCCTGCCACTTCGCTGTTGCCCAGCTTTTGCTTGGTCTGCCCTTCGAATTGCGGATTCGGCACCTTTGCGGAGATAACGGCTGTAAGCCCCTCTCTCATGTCTTCGCCGCTGACCGAGATTTTATCGGCTTTCACGAGAGCGTTGGACTTCATGTAATTGTTTAAAACGCGGGTCAGCGCTGTGGAAAATCCGGTCAGGTGCGTTCCCCCCTGCCGGGTCGCGATGTTGTTGACGTAGGAGTAGATATTTTCGACATACGTGTCGTTCCACTGCATCGCCACTTCAAATTCGATAGGGCCCGACTCTCCCTCTTTCACCGCATGGATATAGATCGGCTTGGGGAAAAGGGGGATTTTCCCTTCGTTCAAATAAGAGACGAACGAGGAGATCCCCCCTTCATAGTTGAAGCGGACAGGCTCGCGGGTGATGTCCCTTTCGTCTTGGAAAATGATCGTGATGCCCCGGTTCAAAAAGGCGAGTTCGCGGAACCGCTTGAGCAAAATGTCGTAATCATAGGATGTGACGGAGAAGATCGTGTCGTCGGGCATGAACCACACTTTGGTTCCCCGCTTGTTCGTCGAGCCGATTTTCTTCAGCGGGCTCATCGGCTTGCCTCGCTCGAACGTCATCTCGTAGACGGTGCCGTTTTTATAGACGGTGGCGACGAGTTTTTTTGAAAGAGCGTTGACGCAAGAGACGCCGACGCCGTGGAGACCGCCCGACACTTTGTAGGTATTTTTGTCGAACTTTCCCCCCGCATGGAGGATCGTCATGACGACCTCAAGGGCAGTTACTTCTCTCCCCTGCTTGTGCGATTCCTTCTCGTGCTTTTCGATCGGAATCCCCCGCCCATCGTCTTCGACGGAAACGGAGCCATCCGGATGCAAAATGACCAAAATCTCTTTGCAGTATCCGGCCATCGCCTCGTCGATGCAGTTATCGACTACCTCGTAGACCAGCTGATGCAACCCATTTGTGTGGGTATCCCCGATGTACATACCGGGACGTTCCCGCACCGCCTGGAGACCCTCCAATACGGTGATAGAACTTGCATCGTACTCTTTCTCTTTAGCCATTGTCGTCATCTCTTTCTCTCACGTACTCACTTTATCCGATCCGAAATACTATATCGCGGATCGTAGCCCGAGGAAACATCTCTCGGAGGCGCGCCAACAGGCGCGGCTTTTCATGCTGACACAGCAAACTATACAGAGTAGAGCTTTTTACCTTCACGGTCAAGACCCCATCTTGCATCGAGACAGCCTCGGTCAAATTCTCAAATTTCGGCCCCAGGAGCGGCCCCCAGGCCCTCAAAATCTCCTGCCCCTGCTGGCCCGCCTGTTTTCCAATGTCATTTAAAATTTTATTTAACAGCCTGCCGATCGGTTTTCCGGTCGGTTCCACTCCGTCAAAATTCTTAGGTACTCGCATGATAAACACCAGTCTGGACTATAGTCCAGATAGCTCAAAAATTCAACAGGAAATGTGAAAATTGAAATTTTTAATTAAATAAAATTAAAATAATTTGAACGTATTATTTAAATGACACATCTAGTACAATATATGCAATTATGATGCCTTTAAATTTAGAAAGTATAAGCAATTCTTTATCTCAAGCTTCTAGAAACCTGTACGAAAACGCAGGCTCTATCTACTCGCACACAGTCACAGCCGCTGCTTATGCTACCTCTTTCTTTGGCTCTTTAACCGGCGCCAAAAGGATTCAAGTTAGTTCGCAAGCCGAGAAATTTGGAGAAGTGATCCAAGCCGGTTTATCAGTCAAACAAAAGATCGACCGCCACTGGCAAAAAATCAAGCCGTACCAGCCCATCATCTCCACCGTCAGCATTATTGGTAAAGCCGGATGGAAAAACTTCAACTGCCGAAACAACAAAAGAGAAATGGATCGTTTGGCCATTTTGATCAATGTTCAAAAAGGCATGCTCGATACATGCAAAAAAGAAGTAAGGCAGTTAATATCTCAAACAAGATACGACCCTAAAACAGCCGAGAGTCGAATTCAAACTTTGAGCTCTGAAATCGAAGAGCTATCAAAAAAAATCGGACCTGGTTCTCCGAAGTCGAAAAAACTCACCTCTCCTCAAAAGAGAAACATGGCTTTGGACGAGAGAACTCTAAAATGCAAACAAAAAGAACTTGAGCAGCTACGGAAAATTTTAGAGCTCCTTCCTGTAATCGATGACTTTGAAGCAAGATTGAAAGACTTGCAACTGCAGCGAGAAACTAGAAAGACCGACTTTGCTTACACGACGATGTCGCTCCTTCAGCTCCCTTCGCTCCTTTTCCCCCACCCCACCTCGAACCCCTGGAATCATGCGATGAACTTCATCCAGCGGACCTTCTCTGTGAATCTCGCTATCAAGAAAGAGAGCGTTTTTGAAGTGGCTATGGGCGCGATTGCCAGCTTGGGCACCCTCGGCTCTTTTCTAGAGCAAACAGGAGCGATCCACGAAGACAACCCCGTTTCCGACGCCCTGATCATGGGGGCATTCGGGGTATACCTCATTGAAAGTGCAATCACAACCTACAATCTCCTCACCTCCCGTTGCGTCGAGCGCCTCAAAGAGAAGGTGCAAGAGAAGATTACAGCTGCTTTCAAGTAATTAATACGAATAGATTTATTTAACCTGACCCACTAAAATACCCGCAAAATATTTAGGGATTTATGGCGCTTACCTGCACCCAAGCAGCAAATGTTCTTTTGAATAGAGGCCACCTCGCTCTCGACGGCGAAGGCCAGCTTTCGCAAGCCTCCTGCGGCCGCCGGATCAAGCATGCCCTCAGCCCTAACTACCACTTCGAAGAGGTCCAAAAAATTGTCCTTTTCATCAACGACTGCCTCCAGCAACACCAGCCCCGGACCGTCGAACATCTGGCCCTTGGCGAAGCTCTCATCGAGCGGTATAAAGGCGAAAGGACGACAGGCCCCATTTTTCGGGAGTTTGACCGAGCCCTCGCCCCTTATAGAGCCCGCCTAGAATATCATTTTCCAGAGAACGCCAAAGAGTTTGCCAAATGGCAAAAAGGGCGCTTAAACGAACAGGTCTTCCAAGAGTTTCCCCATTTCGTCCAGTTCTTAAAAGACTCAAAAATCCTCAATCAGATCAAGGCGTCTCGCGACCAGATCCAGATCATAGAGAGGGAACCGGCGATTTTAGTTGAGGAGCGTTGGGTTAAAAAGGAGCAGATTTACACCCGGTTCAAGATCGAACATTCGGAGAAGTTCAATCAGACCTTCTTAATGGAAAAGTCGACGGGGAGAGTTTTTACCTATCTCGACAATGGACGTGGACTCCAACCGCACCACCCCGCTCTCACGCCATTCGACCGCCCCATCAGCGTCCTTCAGCCTGACGATTACCAAAAAATTAAGGCTTGCGCAGAAAAATTCCAGCGGACAGACGACCCTTCGCCAGAAGCCGAAAGACCCCATGTCATCCAGATCGTCTCCTCAAAAGTCAAAGGACCCAACACCAACCTCCACAACCTCGCTTTCAACGCCAAGCATCCTTGGTTCCGGACAATTGAAAATCTAGGCGACAAAGCGGAAGTCTACGATGTCGGATTCTACGGCGAACACTCCGCGCTCCCCCTCACCTCTTCCAGCGGCTCGTTCCGCTCCCCCGATTCGTGGGAATTCCTCCCTGCCGAAGAGCGGGTGGTGACAAATATCCCCGTTTCCCAAGACGAGCTCAATCGGTTCAAAGCCTACGTCCGGCTCTACCACAACGAGAGTCAAAACCTCGGTCGCCCAATCGGCTTCAGCTTTGACAAAAACAACTGCACAGCGTTTGTAAAAACAGCCCTCGAAATCATCAATATCGATGTTCCGACCAAGCTCCACCTCCATGAGGCCGTCTGGGAATTCATGCCAGATTCAGTTCAAAGAGCTCTCACTTCTGTCGGCGAATCGTGGAAATCAGCCAAGCAAGCGATCAAACGAAACTGCAACTGTAAATTTGTCCTCATCACATTCAAGGTATGCGAAAAAGTCTGGCAGGCTGTAAAAGCTGCCCTCAAAACGATCATCGCTTTCTTTCTAAATCCCATCCGGGCTTGCCTTGGGTCGGCGTCTGGAAGAAGAGCCATCCAATTCAGAGCGCACAACGATGAACCCGCCGAAGCGGCTCCGCCACTTTGGAACTGGAAGAACTACTTTTCTTTAGCAAGCTACAACTTCCATCTCCCCGGCAAGCTTCAACGCTGGCAGCGCGAACAACCTTCGACCTTCGTTGTCCAAGACCCCATCCGCCTGACGATCGTCCCTCCCGCAGAAGAATAAAAATTCACCACAGAGATAGGAAGGAAGCATTTTCTTATCTTTGTGTGCTCTGTGGTTCATTCTCTATTTCGAGACGGCTTCGCAGAAAAGCTTTTCGAACCTTTTCATCGAAAACATCTGCGCCTTGTCGCTCTTCAGATAAGCCCGGATGCGCGAGAGATACCCCTCATACTCCTCTTCGCCCATCGACTTGATGAAGTCGTACAACTCGGCCATTGAACTGAACTTCCTTCTGTCGATAAAACAATCGGCCGGCACGTAGTCTGTGATATTTTCGGCGCCCCAGTAGATGGGGACATTGCCGGCGGCAAAGCAATCGAAGATTTTTTCGGTCACGTAGCCGCGGAGCCCTTTGCTATTTTCATAGCAGATGCTGAACCGGTAGTTTTTGATCGTCTCGATCTTGTCGTCAATTGGACCCCGGTAGCTTGGGTACTCTTCTGAGTTCCACTGTTTACCATAGAGAGAAAAACCCTCTTCTCCAACATACTCGAAAAAGCGGGCGGCGTTGCACCGCTCTTTGTAAAGGGAGGTTTTGGAGGGGTTCTTGATATAGGTTGCGACGAGAACGCAGAGCTTCTTCTCTTCAAAAGGGACGACCTCTTCAATCATCGGCTTGAGCACAGGGTAATAGAGTTTGAAGAACCGGATGTTGTCGACCAGATCGTCATTCCAGGTATAAACCCGGGAGAAGAGCTTCATTACCTCAGGCCTGTACATCTTTCGGATCACATTCGGCGGCTCCCAGTGGAAGAGGATGAGCTTATCTTTGGGCAGGCGGCGCAAATCAAAGTGGACGTGATGATCATCTGGCAGATCAAAAAAGACAATCTTCGAGACCCCCTCTTTTAGAGGGACGGTGGGAGGAAAATCGAGTCCGATTTTCCGGAGCCACCGACCTATGCGGGTCGGCTCGTAGCGGAGCGCCTCTTTGTAGCTGCTGAAATCGGAAGGGATGACTGTAGCATCGATGTGGTGTGCTTTGAATACGGATGCATAGTAATTCGGATCGTTCAACCAAGTTGCAACCAGTTCGATTTTATTTTGGCCAAAAAGTCCACTTGCAGCTATTGCAAACGCACAAACCCAACGCATAACACCCCCTTTTTCAGAAGAATAACGTACTTACACCCCAAGCGATAAGAAAATAGATCGTCATTGAAAGAAAATCGTTGAAAGCGGTGACGATTGGACCCGCAGAGATCGCCGGATCGACACCGATCCGAGCAAAGAAAAGGGGCGAAAAGACCCCCAAAATGGTTCCGGCAAAACAGCCGCCGATCAGGCCGATGCTGACGATCGCTGCGACAGCGCCTGGGGTTGCCGATCCAAGAACGCCCCCAGTTGTCATATCGAGAAGATAGACGATGAGGCCGCACCCGATCCCGAAAAGTCCGCCGGTGAAAAAGCCGCTCATCAGCTCTTTGACAATTATCTCGCGGCGGGAGCCGATCGAGAGTCCCCCCATCGCCATGATCCGGACGAGGACGGTGCTGCATTGGAGGCCGATGTTGCCCGACATCCCCGTAATGAGCGGGACGAAAAAGAGGGCGAAGGTTAAGATCCCCCCCTCGTGCTTTTGGAAGGAGGACATGACCCCCACGTTCACGAGTCCGGCGAGGAGTGTGACGATCAGCCAGGGAGCCCTTGTCAAGAAGCGGCGGATGATCGGGTCGTGGGAGGTAAATTTCTCATTGGTACCGGCCATCCTCGCGATGGTCTCGTCGGCGAGGCCCTCCATCGCTTCGACGACGTCCTCATGGGAGATCACCCCAATCAGATAGTTGTCGATGTCGACGACAGGGAGCGACGAGATCCGGTAGCGTTCGACGATATCGATCACCTCTTCGCGGGTCGCCTCGGCTGTCACTTTATGCAAAACGGGCCGCATGACCTGCCTGAGAGGGGTGTGGGAGGGGTTGATCATCATATTCCGGGTCGGAACGTAGCCTTGCAGCTCCCCTGCGTGGTTGAGGATGAAAATCCCCTTTGCAAAATCGATCCGGGGGTTGTCCCTAATGTAGGCGGCCGCCTCTCCAATCGTCATGTCCATCGTGAAGGCAAAAAACTCTGCCGTCATCAATCGGCCGGCGCTCTTCCGGTCATGCTTTTTCAGCTCCCGGATCCGCCCCGCTTTTTTCGAATCGATCTGGTCCATCAGCCAGCGGAAGCGCCGCTCGGGCATATCTTCAATGATCCAGACCGCTTCATCGAGCGGGATGCTGTTAAAAATTTTCTTTAACTCAAGATCGTCTAAATGGCGGAAAAGAGTCAGCCGGGTATCGCTGTCTGTATTGACTAAAAATTTGATCTTCGCATCGCGGTTCGGGAGATTTTCATAAAGGACGGGGCGGACGTTCGGCGGCAAGTGAGAGGCTGCGTAAGCTAGGTCGATGGGAGAGTGCTCGCAGGCGATTTTGGCGATATCGTGAAGCCTCACTTTTGAGGTCTGCTTATGGAAAGCCCTCTCCAGCTTCTCTTTCAAAAGGTCGTCGATCCTCCCGATCCGCGAATCGAGCAATTCAGTGCCTTGAGGATAATTTTTTTCTTCTTGTTCGTCGTGTGATGGAATTACCATAGGAGACCCTCAAAACTTGGAGCTATCATAATCGATTTTTGAGCATTAATGCAAGGAAATCTCCTCTAGAAATTAATTAGTTTATTCTGTATGCTTAATCGCATTAATGAGGAAATTTTGAAAAACCATGTTTGACCCAAAAAAAATCAGAAACATCGCGATCATCGCGCACATCGACCACGGCAAAACAACCCTGCTCGATAACCTTCTTAAACAATCGAATATCTTCCGAGACAATGAAAAGATCCCTGAGCGGGTTATGGATAGTTTCGACCAGGAGCGGGAAAGAGGGATCACCATTTTCGCCAAGCACACCTGCGTCTATTACAAAGATTTCAAGATCAACATCATCGACACCCCCGGCCACGCCGACTTCTCTGGCGAAGTGGAGCGCGTTCTCGGGATGGTCAACTCGGTTCTCCTCCTCGTCGACGCCCAAGAAGGGCCGATGCCGCAGACCCGGTTTGTCCTCTCTCAAGCTCTCAAGATGGGACTTCGGCCGATCGTCGTCCTCAACAAAATCGACCGCCCCCACGCCAATCCCGACAGAACTCTCGATCTCACATTCGACCTCTTCCTCGAACTCGGCGCCAACGACGAGCAGCTCGATTTCGCCTACATCTACGCTTCGGGCTTCAACGGCTTTGCGATCGAAAAACTCGGCGACGAGAAAAAAGACCTGATGCCGCTTTTCGAACTGATTCTGAAAGCAGCGCCTCCCCCTCCAGGAGACCTTTCTCTCCCCTTCCTGATGCAATCGGCCACCATCTCCTACGACGACTACCTCGGACGCCAAGCTTGCGGACGGATCCTCGAAGGGAAAGTTTCCAAAGGCGATACCCTCACCCGCGTCGACCGGAACGGCAACCACACGAACCACCGGATCGTCAAGATCGAAGGCCACCACGGCCTCAAGAAAGTCGAGATGGAAGACGCCGGCGCCGGCGACATCATCTCCCTTTCAGGCATGCCTGAAGTGGACATCGGCGACACGATCTGCTCGACCGACAAAGTCGTCCAACTTCCACCGATCACCCTCGCCGAGCCGACCGTCTCCGTCGAATTCCTCGTCAACACGAGCCCCTTCGTCGGCAAAGACGGCAAACACGTCACCATGAATAAACTCCGCGAGCGACTCCAACGGGAAAGAAAAGCCAACATCTCCCTCAAGATCGAGGAGATTCCAGGCCGCGACGATGCGATCCGCGTCTGCGGACGAGGCGAACTCCACCTCGCCGTCCTCATTGAAACCATGCGCCGCGAAGGGTACGAACTCGCCGTTTCGAAGCCGAAAGTTATCACTAAAGTGGTCGACGGGGTCACCGAAGAGCCGTTCGAGCGGGTCCACATCGAAGTACCAGAAGAATACTCTGGAACCGTCATCGAGGACCTCTCCCGCCGCAAAGGCGAAATGACCGCCCTCTCTA
Organism: Verrucomicrobiota bacterium; assembly: GCA_018239895.1. Taxonomy (GTDB): domain Bacteria; phylum Chlamydiota; class Chlamydiia; order Chlamydiales; family SM23-39; genus SZAS-17. The sequence goes on along the minus strand of JAFEGL010000029.1, from coordinate 44,430 downwards.
CCTCGGAGCACGGCCTCACCACGATGAGCTTCCTGATGCCGACACGCGGCCTCATGGGCTACCGAAACGACTTCCTCACCCGCACCTCGGGTCTCGGCATCCTCACCTCCATCTTCGAGAAATTCGGAGCCTGGAAGGGCGAGCTCGCCGGCCGTTCTCGCGGCGTCCTCATCTCGAATAGCCTTGGCAAAGCGAACGGCTACGGCCTCTTCACTCTCCAAGAGCGGGGATCTCTCTTCGTCAAGCCGGGCGACGAAGTCTACGAGGGGATGATTGTCGGCGAACACTCGCGCGACAACGATCTCGTCGTCAACGCGACCCGCTCCAAGCAGCTCACGAACGTACGCGCCGCCGGCAGCGACGAGAACATCATTCTCACGCCTCCGCGTAAGTTTACGCTCGAACAAGCGATCGACTACATCGCCGACGACGAACTCGTCGAGATCACCCCCAACTTCATCCGTCTCCGCAAGCAATATCTCACCGAAAACGAACGGAAGAGATTTTCTAAGTAAAAATTTTGGGTCCGCCTCCGCGGACCCAAAAAATTCCGCTTCTCTAAGTCATTTTCCTTTTATTGTGTTGTGAAGATTTTGCTTGATTGCGAAGGGGGGATTTCGTAGGCTCTTCCTCTCGGGGTATTTGTGGATTTGATTAGGCGAGCTTGCTCGAGAGAAAATCTGATTCTTCTGCTGGTCGCCTTGGCCATGTTCCTTCTGCCCATCGATCACAAAAATGACAAAGCCTTTCGCTTCTTTTCCCGAACCTTGATCCCGGAAGGGTTGAACGTTCCCGATTTCTTCGATAAGAAAATCTACTTCTACATCGGCGATCTGATCGGTCTGGCGCTATTGTTCTTGATTCCGTGGAAGAGGCTCGATTGGGCTGTGGGTTTATTGGGCGTTGTTTTTGGATGCTGGATTGTGTCGGTCGCGAATAGTTCGTTTGGCGGATATCCGATTGTTTATTTGAGGTGCCTGCAAGGTCTGATCCCATTTGCTTTCTTCGCTGCAATCGGTTACTCGAAATCGAGCGAGCTGATCCTGAAGGTTCTGATTGCAGCGGCTCTGATCCAGTCGGTTATTGCGATTGGGCAGTATGTCAACCAGGGATCGTTAGGTTTGAGGGTTTTGAATGAACAGCGGTTCGACAATTCGATGCCAGGGACCTCTTCGATTCTAGTTCCTGGCGGTAAACGGTGGCTCTTCGATGGTGCGCATGCGACAGATGAGGTCGTCCGCTCCTTGGGAACTATGCCCCACCCCAATGTGCTCGGAGGTTTTCTGTTTGTGGCGATCATGGCCTCGATTTACTTTTTTTCGAAAGGGGCGAAATGGGCGGTTTTTCCGATTTTTGTCCAGGTGGCGGCGCTGGCGACTACTTATTCTAGGTCGGCCATCTTTGCGCTTTGTCTCGGCATGGTCAGTTGGGCCGTTTTGCAGCGGAGAGTGAGAGAACTGGCGGTTGTTGGCGTTGCGGTTTTGATCTGCGGAGCCTTGTTTTCTGAGCAGTATCTGCATCGAGGGGGGATCGTCAATTCGACGAAAATTAGCGAAAGTTCCAATGCGATTCGGAGAGACTATCAGGAAGTGGCTTGGAACATGATTCAAGAACATCCGGTAGCGGGAGTCGGCCACGGACTTTTCTTGGTGAAGGTCGCAGAAAAGGGGCTGCCCACTTTTTCGGTTCACAATATTTTTACGCTGATCGCTGCCGAGAGCGGACTCGTCGCGCTTGGAGCTTTTCTTGCATGGATCGGCTGGTTGTTTTACCATTTTCTCCGATCGGAAAAAGGTCCGCTGGCGATTGTCTTGTTCTCCATTTTTGGAGGCTTGCTCTTCATCGGGCTTTGCGATTTTTATCCCTGGACTGTTTACCACGGAAAAATGGTGTTTTTTCTCGCCGCAGGACTTCTCTATTCACAAAGGACGCTCAATGTTAGAAATCCCTAAAATGTTCGATAGAATCTCTCCAACTTACGACAAAATCAACCGGATCCTCTCGATGGGGATGGATCTGAGATGGAGGAAGAAGGTTGCGCGCCATCTTCCCACGAAAAAGAACCTCCATGTGCTCGATTTGGCAACAGGGACGGCCGATCAGCTGATTTGCCTCTTTGAGTCGAAAGCATCGATCGCCTCGGCCATCGGGATTGACCTCGCTTCAGATATGTTGAGTTTGGGAGAGGCGAAAATCGGGAAGAAGGACTATGCGAAACAGATCGAACTGCAGGTGGGTGACGCGATGGCGATCCCCTTCGAAAAGGGGCAGTTCGACGCCTGCACATTTTCATTTGGGATCCGAAACGTTAAAGATCCTTTGGTTTCTTTAGAGGAGATCTGGCGCGTTCTAAAACCGAAGGGGCGCTGCCTCGTTTTAGAGTTTTCGCTGCCCCCCTTTCCGATTCTAGGTCCCTATCTGTTCTATTTGCGGAAAATCCTCCCGTGGCTCGGCGGAAAATTGTCGAGGCAAGAAGAGGCTTACCGGTATTTAAATCGGACGATCGAATCGTTTCCGTCCGATAAGGCGTTTTTGTCTTTAATGAGGCGGGCGGGGTTTTCCCACTGCCGCGTTGAGCCGATGGCCCTGGGCGCCGTCTCTCTCTATATTGGAGAAAAATAGTGGATCTCTTGTCCTGGCTTAAAAGGCTCGATTTCTATCCTAAAATCTATTGGAAGGAGAGATCCAGCTCCAGGACGTTTGCCGCCGCCGGGTTTGGAGGCCCTTCAAGCGAGTCGTACAGCTGGCGCCATTTTGCCCCGACGGATGCGGCCCACTGGGCCGACTTCCCCTTCTCCTTTCGCTTCTCGCCCAAAGTTTCGTGCCGCGTTGAGGAATCGGAGAGCCGCCTCAAATTGACAAGCCCAAACGTGAAGAGGTTTTCCTATGCGCCGAATCGGCAGACTTGGGATGGCCTTGTGGAGCGGGCTTTGGAGGCGATACGGAAAAAGAGGGTCGATAAGGTCGTATTGGGAAGAGAGTGTACTTTGGAGTTGGAAACAGCGGCGGACCCTTGGTCTGTAGTCGCTGAGCTTCAGAGAAAGGCATCGAACGCTTACGTTTTTTGCCTCCAGCCGACGCCCCGCTCTGCCTATTTGGGGGCGACTCCTGAAAGGCTCTTTTCGAGGAAAAATGAGGAGATTTTCACCGAGGCGTTAGCCGGGACGAGAAAGCTGGGTCGGGCCGATCTTTTAGATAACCCGAAGGATCGGCGCGAATTCTCTTTTGTTGAGGAGTCGATCCGAGATGCTCTATCGCCTTTAGCCCAAAATCCGTTTGAGTTTTCTGTTCCCAGGATTCGGGCGACCTCGTTCGTCCAACATATTTACAGCCAATTGAACGCGATCTTGAAGCCTAAAACAAAAGATTCTAAAATTCTCGACCGGCTCCATCCGACAGCCGCATTGTCGGGCTATCCGAAGCGAGAGGCGATGCATCTTTTGAAGAGATGGGAACCGTTTGAACGGGGGCTTTATGGAGCTCCGATCGGGAGAACGGATGGCGATGAATCGGAATGGATCGTCGGGATTCGGTCGTGCCTCCTTTTCGGCCCCACGGCGCGTCTGTATTCGGGCACCGGTATCGTCGAGGGCTCCGATCCAGAAGCAGAATGGGAGGAGCTCGACAGCAAATTGGGTTTATACGAGGGGATTTTCTTATGAATGAGGCGATGGCCTGGTGGATTGTCGATCAATTGGTGCAGCAGGGAGTTCGCCACTTCGTCATTGCGCCAGGATCTCGGAACACGCCGCTTGTCATGGCTGTAGCCCACCATCCGAAGGCGATCGCCCACGTCCACTACGATGAGCGGGGGGCAGGATTTTTTGCGTTAGGGATCGGCAAAGGGGGGCAGATGCCAGCAGCCGTAATCGCCACCTCGGGGACTGCCGTCGGCAACTTATTGCCGAGCGTTATGGAGGCGCGCCACAGCTTCGCTCCTCTGCTCCTTTTAACCGCCGACCGCCCTCCCGAACTCATCGATGCTGGAGCGAACCAAGCGACTGACCAACTGAAAATCTTCCAAAACTTTACCCGCGGCCAAATTTATCTCCCCACCTCGGGAAAAGAGGTCTCTGAAAACTACGTCCGATCGAGCGTCGCCCACGGTGTCTGCCTCTCTCTTGCGACGCCAGGTCCCGTGCAAATCAATTGGCACATCCGCGACCCCCTTTTTACACCCCCTTTTCCAAAGCTGGCTGAAGGGGCAAAAATCGACCTCCATCTATCGAAGAGGCTTCCGTCGACATCGCCTTGTTTGCGGGGAAATGGGGCGATTGCTATTGGAAGACTCCCCTCCAAAAGCGACCTCGGCCCTATCTTGGCTTTGGCCGAGCGGCTCCGATGGCCCGTCTTTGGCGACATCTTGTCCAATGCGAGGCTCCACCCCACCTACGAGCAGATTAGACACTTTGACTGGATTTTTAAAGGAGACCCGCCGAAAGCTGACATGGTGCTCCAATTCGGAGATCGGATGACTTCGAAGAAGTATCTCGAATGGGCCAAAGAGGCTCGAGTGATCCATGTAAGTCCCTGGACCGACTTGCAAGATCCAGGCCGGTATTTGTCGCAAAGAGTACTCTCCGATCCGGCCGCTTTTTGCGAAGCGGCCGAGTGGGTTCCAGCCGATGGCGAATGGCTCGCTCTATGGCGGGAGCTCGACGCCGAGATCGAATCGGAGACGGCGAAAGCTCTCAAATCCTCTCCTCTTTGCACAGAGGCGCACGCTTTCGATGCCCTCTCTAAGTGCTTTGATCGAGAGTGGTCGATCTATCTCGGAAGTGGAATGCCCATCCGGGACGCCGACCATTTCTTTTTCCCTGAGCAATTGAAGGGGATCTTTGCCAACCGGGGCCTCTCAGGTATCGATGGGAACATCGCCACTGCGTCGGGCCTCTCGATCGCGCTGCAAAGTCCTGTCGCCGCCTTCATCGGCGACCAAGCGGCGCTCCACGATCTCAATTCGCTCCCTCTCATTGCAAAAGCGAATGTTATGCTCGTCATCTCAAACAACTTTGGGAGCGGCATTTTTTCCCACTTGCCGATCGCAAAAGGGGCGGCACCTGACCACTTTGAGCGGTTCTTCGCCAATGCCCACACACTCCAATTCGAAGAAGCGGCCAAAATGTTTCGCCTCCCCTATTTCAAAGCCGAATCGATTTCTGAGCTCATCCAAGCTTGGAAAAAGGGACGCGGATCCTCGGGAATCATCGAGCTCATCACCTCAAGAAAAACCAATTATGAATTCCAGCAAGAGCTGACCCAATCTTGCTCTCACGTGGGTGTTTAAATGCACTTTGAAACCATCGCAACTGGATCGGGAGTTCCGCTCGTTTTCCTCCACGGAATTTTGGGGACTTGGGAAGATTGGATTCCGGTCTGCAAGTTTTTGCCAGACCGCCATTGCATCGGCGTCGATTTGCCAGGGCATGGGCAATCTCCATTCACTGAAAACTTTAACGAAGAACTTGTAGAGGTCGCTGACCGGTTCCACCTCATCGGCTATTCAATGGGAGGGCGTCTTGCGATGGGGTTTGCAGAAAAATATCCAGAAAAAGTGGCCTCGCTGACGGTAATTTCGGCCCATTTCGGCCTTCCAGAAACTGAGCGATCTGCACGGCTGAAGATCGATGAGGAGTGGGCGAAGATGCTACAGGAAAAGCCGCTCGAAGAATTTTTGAATAAATGGTATCAGCAGCCCCTGTTTCGCTCCCTCAATCGGGAACAAATGGTCGCCAAGAGAGGGAATCAAAAGCCCGATGACCTAGCCCGCGTCTTTGTCCACTACAGCCTAGGCCGTCAGCCCATTTTTGAGCCCAAGGGGACAGTGATCATTGGCGAATGGGACACAAAGTATTCCGATTTATATAAAAAGCACAGGCCCATCATCCTTGCGGAAGCGGGCCACGCAGTTCATTTAGAACAGCCGCAGAAAGTGGCCGAAATCATTACATCACACTGCAAGTAGATGGGAGTTCGTGCTCTTCTAATTGAGAAGCTTGGCATAACTCTGCCAGTTTAAATGAATTCATCCTAATGCCGCTTTCCTCAATAGCCGGCACAGACCAATTTGATTTGAATGTCTGATGAACTTGATTCTGATTTGCGTTTGGAATTACGTGATCGACCAAAATATCAACATTCACTGTGTAATTATGAGCAAGACCGATTACAGCTGCTCTGCCCGCCTTAAGAACCGTAGCCGTTTCAAAACCGGATCTTCCGGATTCAAACTTGTCATTCACTCGGAAAGTAACTTTAGAGTCGAGGTTTACAATGTTGTTAGTAACCTTGATCAAAGTTACTTGCCAAGAGTTAAATGTTCGCCCTTGATGATTGACCCTAGATGAGGAAGTTGTGAGAACATCTCCAGGAGAAAAGGGAACGATTCCTTTAATGATTGCATCTTTGTTTTCATTTAACTCTTCTGGACTTTTAGCTAAGACCGAATCTAAAGTCTCTTTACTTAAGCTATAAACTTGAGGAGACACTGACGTAATAGACATTAAAACCACCATTTTTTAAATAATTAGTTTAAATATTATAACAAATTATTTAATTATTAATTAAGTAAATTCACATCTAATTCACAATCAGATACTTGTAGTTTGTATACTCTGCACCCCACTCAATTGTTGACCTTTCAGGAGAGCAGTGATACTATAGGAGACTTTTTAAATTTGGAGCCGCGCAATGACATTCGGATGGGAAGAAGCTGGGACCTATACAGATATCAAGTATCACAAATTCGAAGGGATCGCCAAGATCACGATCAACAGACCTGAAAGGCGCAACGCTTTTCGACCTCTTACGGTAGAAGAGATGCGGCACGCATTGCAAGAGGCGAGAAATGACCACTCGATCGGGGTGATTATCCTCACAGGCGAAGGAAAGTTGGCTTTTTGCTCGGGAGGCGATCAGAAAATCCGGGGCGACGCAGGCTATGCGGATGAGAAGGGAACTCACCGGTTGAACGTACTCGATTTTCAACGCGAGATCAGAACATGCCCTAAACCGGTCATCGCGATGATCGCTGGCTACGCGGTCGGCGGGGGGCATGTCCTCCACGTCATGTGCGATATCAGCATTGCGGCCGACAACGCCATCTTCGGCCAGACAGGTCCCAAAGTCGGCTCTTTCGACGGCGGCTACGGCTCAAGCTACCTGGCCCGAATTGTCGGCCAAAAAAAGGCGCGGGAAATCTGGTTCCTATGCCGCCAATATGACGCCAAGCAGGCGCTCGAAATGGGGCTTGTCAATTGCGTCGTCCCCTACGAACAACTCGAGGCGACTACGGTCCAATGGTGCCGTGAAATTTTAGTCCACTCCCCGATTGCAATCCGCTGTTTAAAGGCGGGTTTGAACGCCGATTGCGATGGACAAGCAGGACTCCAGGAGCTTGCAGGAAATGCCACTATGCTTTTCTACATGACCGAAGAGGGGCAAGAAGGGCGGAACGCATTCAACGAGAAGAGGAAACCCGACTATGCACGCTTCCCCAAACGTCCTTAAATCGTGGTTCTTGGCCGCGCGGCCTAAAACATGGATCGCCGGGATGAGCCCCGTCCTGATTGGAATGGCGCTCGCGGCTTCAAAGGGAATCGATTGGCCGATTGCGATTCTCTGTCTCCTTTTTTCGTGGACGATCCAGGTCGGAACCAATTTTGCCAACGACTACTTCGATTTCATCAAAGGGACCGACAACGCCAATCGGGTCGGTCCGAAAAGAGCCGCCCAGTCGGGGTGGATCTCATTGCCTGCGTTAAAAAGAGGGATTATCGGTATTTTCGCCCTTGCAGCCTTCATCAGCTTGCCTCTTCTTTACCGAGGCGGCCTCTGGGGCTCTTCTATCGTCGCCCTGTCGATCCTCTTCGGAATTCTCTACACTGGCGGCCCCAAACCGCTCGGCTATTTGGGACTCGGAGAACTTCTCGTGCTGATTTTTTATGGACCCGTCGCAACGTTGGGAACATACTATGTCCTCACGTTTGATATGAATGCCTTGGCTCTTTGGGCCTCGCTGCCTCCAGGACTTCTCTCCTGCGCCATCTTGATCGCGAATAATATCCGCGACGAGACGAGCGATCGATTGGCCCATAAGAGAACCTTGGCCGTCCGCTTTGGCCGCACCTTTGCCCAGTGGGAATACGCACTGACGATCGGTGCAGCTGCCCTCATCCCCGCAGCGCTCGCCCTGTTGGGCTTGGCTCCGGCCCGCTGGCTCTTCTGCGCTCTCGTTCTGCCCGCAGCTTGGCCCGCCCTCAAGAGGGCCTTTTCGGCCGAGAGTCCGCAGGAATTGGCGCCGCTTCTCCCGATGACCGCCCTGATACTCCAGGTCTACACAGCCATTTTTGCGCTCGTAGGTCACTGAATCTCAGTTACATAAATAGACACCCTGCATTTTCAAGATATTATCTTGAAAATGCAGGGTGGCAAGAACCGAACAGCTATGAATAATCTCTATCGGTATAAAATTCCGCTGAAGGCTCCGCTCCATGGGATGAGAGAGGGTTTCTTGCTGGAGTTACATGGGGGCTGGGGAGAAATCGCCCCGCTGCCTGGCTTTAGCCGCGAGACGTTGGAAGAATGTGAGGCTGAACTGAGAAGGATTTGGCCGCAGATTGAGACGGCCGATTCTAAATTGCCTGCCGTCCGCTGGGGCCTTGAGTGCGCAAGAAAGCCGTGGCCTCCGCATCCGTTTAGAAAGCCGCTGAGCGCGCTCCTCTGGGAGGGCCCCGTGCCAAAGGGATATAGAGCGGCGAAACTCAAGCTGAAAAATCTGCCGATTCATGAGGCCATCCGAAAAATCCGAGAGATTTTGGGTCCCTATGAACTGCGCCTCGATTGCAATCGGGCTTGGAATTTAAGCCAAGCTTTGGAGTTTGCAAGCCATTTTACAAAAGACGACTTTGCCTATTTGGAAGAGCCGCTGCAAAGTATGGATGAGCTGAAGGAGTTTTCAAGACTCACCAGATTCCCGCTGGCTGCAGATGAAACGGTCGGCAGCTCGCCTTGGGAAAGAATTTCGACGTTGAAGACGGCCATCGTCAAACCGATGATTTTGGGACAAATTCCTAAACTGCCTGAGGAGATCGATCTCGTGGTCAGCGGCGTCTACGAGACGGGGATCGGAACGCTCCACAATAGTCAGATCGCAACGAAAAGAGCTTTGGGACTCGATACCTATCGCTATTTGATGAGAGATGTGTTGAAAACGCCCCTTCGGATCGAAGAGGGCCACCTAGTTTGGGATGGCCCCTTTGAGATCGATCAAACCGCTCTACGTCAAGTGACTTTTAATGTGTAGCGACCCGATGATTCGAATCTCTTTGAACTGATCCGGCGTATTCGTCCTTACATGTCTTATTGTCCGAGCGGCTCTCTGAAGAGCCATTTCAACAGGTATGTTAATCCTATCTAGGAGCTCCTTTTCATAGATATGCCGCGCTGGCATTCGAGGTTGATTGGAATAGTGTTGAACTATTGGGCTGAAACCGATTTTAGATGTCGTCATGCCTATATCTTTACAAGATAAATAATTATTATCAACATTTTCTTAAAGAGCTTGCTCAGGAATATTACTTAAGATACACCCGTTCATAATATCTCTTTGGACCCTTTCATCGATAGTAAGCTCTCTTTTGTTCCAAAATGAATGGTAAGTGTGCTGTCCAAGCAAAGAGATCCTCCCTTCGCTGAAAGCTTGATCGATCAGAGTCCGGCTGGCTGAACGGTTTTCAGGATCTTCTTCCAAATACCGCAAGCTTTGCTCCAACGTCCAGCAGCGATCCATCAGAATCAGTTCGTTGATCCATACTATTCGGGCTGCGTCCTCAGCACTAAATATTCTGGGGGTGAGATAGAAATCCCTCTCTTCTGGACGGAGAGTCCCCTTTTCTGTAGCCCATTCGATCAATTCCGCCGAAAGGATCATATTTGGATTTTGCTCTAGCTTGAACAACTCCTTAGCGATCGTTTGGTTTGCAGGTGAAAGAATATGACCCGCAAGCCTGGAACATATTTTGACATCTTCTTGCGTGTTGACATTCCAAACAGAGACAAGTTTAGAAGCTTGGTTTGCGCAGGCGCACGCGGCCTTTCCATTCCCCAAATTTTTCACATCTTTTACAATCCAATCAGAAACCGCTGGCTTGGCAAAAGCAGACTCTTTGATCCTCTTGGCCAACGGACAGGTAGTGACCGTACGAACGGGTGCATTCGAAATGGCAGTTTTAAAAGAATTTGCGACTGATCTAAGCATGATAATCTCCAAAATGGGCAAGAGAATAAACAATTTCGCTATTTAAAAAAAGAACAGATTGATATGCTCTCCCCTCCTTTTAAAGGAGACCCATCCATGCAACCAGCAACACCCAGAAGCGACCTACGAAACCACGCCGATCTTGATGTAAAATTTGTCATGGTCGAAACCTTTACCGACCAAGCCAAATTTGATGCGAATAAAGACAAGGTGGCAGCAGCCTTTCGCTGTACGATTGACCAGCTGGCTATATATTATGCCCAATTCAAAACGATCGTAGAAAATTACAAAATTGTGAATGACCGATTGCCTAAACTCAAAGAAGCAAAAGACCGGCAATTCAGAGAATTTTGGGACAAATTTTGGGAGAATCGCCCTTCGCCTGAAGAGGGTGCACAACTCGATAAAGACCAAGCGGCGTTAGATGCGGCGATTAAATATGCATCCGACCAGATAGATGCATGGCACAAGAGTGAGCAAATGTTTTATACTGAAGTTGCCAAAGCAGTTATGGCGCAATATGGGAACATATCGACCGTGGATAATGTAGCTGATTGGAAGGCCCATATTGTGAAACTGGTGGTATAATGCATGCGATAAGCAGATCGCTCTCTCCACAAGAGCGCGACGTAAAAAAAGTGATCGATGATGGGTTTAGCAGCAAGAAAGATTTCAAGCATTACAACATCGGATGACCCTAGCCTTTCGGACAACTGCTTTAGATTTGACTCTTCTCTTCTCAAGATATACTGACATCTCAAAGAGCTTGACTATACTCAACGAGCAATTACTCCTGATCCACAAAGCGAAAGTCGATTGGCCCAAATCCTGCAAACAATACAGCCCTACCTTGGATAATCCTAAAAGCATCGCCCTAGAGCAAGCTGGTTTCGATGTCAAAATTGGAAAAATTAGAAAGCGGATTGGTGAGTTAGAAAAGACTCAAGACGAATTCTATTCGAACCTTACTGCGGGTATCAAAATCCGATACGGAAATCTAGTGAATACAGGCGACCTGAGAGATTGGAAAGATAGGATCTCGAATTGGAGATTATAATCTCATTCCAAACTGGTTGCCCGACTCGTAGCGTTTGAGGCCCCGGTAGAAGATAAAATAGGCGAAGGCTGTGAAAGCGGCCGAACTGCCGAGGATGATTCCGAGCCGGGTCCAGGTGAACTCCCTGAGCAGCTCGACGGGGAGATACCCGATAAGCCCTGCGGGGATCACGGTGAACATCACGATTTGCAAAATCCCTGAATAGATGTTCGTTGGGTAGAGGGAGAAGACAAAAAGTGAGTCGAGGAACCGGTGGGTGACCGACTCAAGCGTCCCGTACCAGAAAGTGAGGCTCGAGACGATGACGTACATGGAGATGAAGATCATCGATCCGGAGAGGCTCACCAGGACGACCAGGGGAACCGACTTCCAAGTGCCGATAAAGATCAATAGGACGACTGTGGTCATCAAGTGACCCCATCCTTTCGAGCGGGATTTCGAAGCCGCTAGATGAAGCAGAAGGTTTTTGGGCTGGACCATGAACGGGTCGAGATCTCCGTTGAGAATGATGGCCCCCAAGTTTTTGATCCCGCCGAAGCAGATCTGAGAGATTCCGTAGGAGCCCGACAAGATCGCCATCGAGGCGGCAATGTCGTCGATTTTCCACCCGCCCACGTCGACAAAATTTTGGAAGAAGATCCACCAGAGGGAAAAAAAGATCAGGTTGTTCGCGACCATCAAGACAAACTCGATGAGGAACGCCCCTCGGATGCTGATCGAGGCCCGGATGCTCGTCGAAACGAGACTCAAGAAAAAGGAAAAAGTCTTCATCCCCCCTCCACGTTCAAAATCTTAAGACCCCGCCGATAGAGGAGCGTCACGAAAATCAGCCCGATGCATCCCCAAAGCAAAATCGATCCGGCGACGTGAAGCACCGCCGCGTGGGAAAAGTCGAGAGCGAGCGCGCTCCTCTCCCCTAAAATCGCCGGAAACGGCGTATAGGCGGCGATCTTTTGGATCCATATCGGATAGGCCGCGAGAGGCAAAATCAGTCCGCCTAAAGCAAAGAGCATCTTTTCCCAAAGCCAATCGAAAGGCCCCACCTCTTGAATCCAGAAAGCCGAAAGACCGACGGCTATCCTGAACAAAAGCGATACGATGGCCGAGCCGGCGCTCAAAAGGATCAAAAGGGTAAAACTTGCCGCATCGAACGGAAACGTATTGACTCGCCACCAGGTAAACAGAAATGTGACGGCTCCCAAAAAGAGGAAATTTGCACAGAGAGCTCCTAGCCCCTCAAAGAGAGTCGAAGTCAAGTAGGAGACAGGTCTCGGGAGCATGTAAGCGAGCCGCCCGCTCCGGCAATCTCTCTCAATATCGAGCTGGATTTCAGGAATGACGATCAGTACCCACTCGTTGAGGGCGATGTACCAAAGGAGCGCATCGGGATCGATCGGATCGGCGCCCATTCTGACCGCAGCCACTTTCCAAAGATGGGCAAACACCAACAGGCAGGTCACTAAAAAAATCGAAAGGCCGATCAGCCCTTTGTAGTTTTTTAGACTCTGGATCAATGCCAGGCGGAAAATCGCCCAATATTTACCCATGGCGGTTCTCTCTTGTGTAGAGATTCCGGATGATCTCCTCCATCGAAGGGTCTTCGATGGTGACGTCTTTCAGGCTCGTCCTCTTCAGTGTTTCCTGGATCACTTTGTCGATTGAGATATCTGCCAAGTTCACTTCGCAGACAAAATGGTAGTTTCTATTCTCGAGCACATGGATCCCGGGGAGATCCATCACCAACTTCTCTTCATCGGTCGTAAGGCTCAAGATTTTTTTCTTCATCGTGGCCTTCTTCAGCTCTTTGATCGAGCTATCCAAAATGATCTTACCTTGATCCAAAACGATCGCCCGGTCGCAGACTTGCTCGATGTCGGCCGTATCGTGCGAGGTTAAAAAGAGGGTCGTCCCATAAACTTCCGATAATCTCTTCAAGAGGCCGCGGATTTTCAGTTTCGCATTCACATCGAGGCCGATCGTCGGTTCATCGAGGAAGAGGATCTCAGGCTGATGGAGCAAACTGGCGACCAGTTCGCACCGCATCCTTTCGCCGAGCGAGAGCTGCCGAACCGCTTTATGAAAAAAGGGGCCGATCTCAAATACTTCAATGAGCTCCTTCAGCCTTTTCTGATAGGTCGCCTCGTCGATTTCGTAAATTTTGGCCAACAGAGAAAAAGTATCCGAGGGGGGCAAATGGTGCCAGAGCTGAGTCCTTTGACCAAATACCGTGCCGATCCGGTAGCCGAGGGCCATCCGGTTTTTCCACGGCGTCATACCGAGCACTTCAATTCCTCCATCGCTCGGGTGGAGAATCCCTGTCAGCATCTTGATCGTCGTCGATTTCCCGGCTCCGTTAGGACCGATGAAGGCGAGCCGCTCTCCTGCATGAACTGCAAAGGAGATCTCCTGGATCGCGGCTACCTCGCTCCTTTTTGAAAAAAAGAGCCCTTTCAGCGCACCCAAGACGCCAGGAAAATGGGATCGGACAATAAAACGCTTCGTTAATTTGTCGACACGAATGACTTGTTTCATCTGTTTACACGTAAAAAAGGGGAATATATATTAAAAGATCTTTCCGATCTCGTCAAGATGAGCGATCGTGTAGTCGGGTTCCCAGTGACCAGCCATCCGAAAGGGGTTGTACCAGCAAAACTTCATGTTCAGATTCCGGGCGCCTTGGCCATCGCTTTCGAGAGAGTCGCCCACCATCAGAGTGTCGGAGGCCTTTGCCCCCATCAAATCGAGCGCTTTTTTAAATATTTTCGGATGAGGCTTCGAGATCCCCTCTTCTTCGGAAATCACCAGAACATCGGTGAAGCGGGAGAGTTTGAGCAACTTGTATTTGCTGTGTTGGATGTGGGCAAAGCCATTCGTTACAAAGCCGATCTTGACATGGCGCTCTTTGAGATGGTGAAGCAGCTCTTCGGCCCCCTCTAAAAATCGGGTTTGCTCGATCAACAGCTCCTCGAAATGGTGGGACACCGCGGGATCAAAAGGGATCCCAAAATGAGCTGCGACCTGGCTGAATCGGGCCTGTTTCAAAAAGGTGGGGCTGACGCTCCCCTGCTCCACCTGCTTCCAAAGAGCCCTGTTGATCCGGCAGTACTCTCTTACAAAAGTCTCTTGTTCTAGATCGGGGAAAAAGCGGCTCCAGCAGCTTTTCAAGCCAATCTCTTCGCTTCTCTTGAAGTCGAGAAGGGTGTCGTCAATATCAAATAAAACGGTAGTATACATAGGTGTTCAAAGTAACGTATACTATACCGGAATGAATATTTATTGCCCTTTAAAAGAAGCTATTTCCGACGATTTGGCTTGGATGGAACCAGAGCGGACTTGGACGTTCCGAGAGCTCGATGAGCTGGCCGATTGTTGGACAGCCCATTTGAGAGCGCGCGGCGTCGGCGAAGGCTCTCGGATCGCCCTCCACCATCCCCCTTGCGCCAGCGTCGCGGCCCTCTTCTTCGCCGCCTGGCGCCTCAGGGCTTCTGTCTGCCCCATCAACTTGAGGTTGCCGCCCGCAGCTATCGATCTTTTTTTGAAACGGCTTCAACCCGACCTTTACTTAACCGAACTGAAGCCCTGCATCGGAAAAGAATCGATCGATACCCTCGACCCAAACCTCCCCGCTCTTCATATCATGACCTCTGGCACGACGGCCGAGCCAAAAATCGCCGTCTTGAGCGGGAAAAATCTTTTCGCCAATGCAGAAGGCGCAATTGATCCGCTCGAACTTGTGGCGGGCGACCGATGGCTCTTGAATTTGCCCCTGTTTCATGTGGGGGGAATCGGGATCGTCATCCGCTGTATCCTGGCGCGGGCTGCCGTCACGCAAAATCGGGCTGATCCGAAAATCACCCACATCTCCTGCGTGCCGGCGCAACTTTACAAATCGTCCCCTCTCTATCGGGGACTCAAATGTCTTCTCCTCGGCGGCGCCCCAGTCCATTCGTTTCCGAGCCAGCTCCCAGTTATGGTGACCTACGGACTCACCGAAATGGCCTCGATCGTTTTGGCCGAGAAAAAGGTCGGCCATTTGGGATTTGGATTGCCAGGCCGAGAGGTGAAAGTGGCGGAGGATGGGGAAATCTGGGTCAGGGGCGACTGCCTTTTCCAAGGTTACTGGAAAAATGGACAGATCGAAAAACCGCTCGATTGGTTCGCTACAAAAGATCTCGGGATAGTTTCAACTGAGGGGATCGCCATTGTGGGGCGGAAAGATTTTCAATTCATTTCAGGCGGAGAAAATATCCAGCCGGAAGAGATCGAAAAACACCTGCTGGATCTCGACGGCGTCGAAGAGGCGGCTGTCCTCCCCGTCTCCGATCCGGAATTTGGCCAGCGGCCTGTCGCAGTTGTTGCAGGATCGCTCGATTTTGATCGGATGAAAAGCGCCCTTTTGGAGCGCCTCCCGAAGTTCAAAATCCCCATCGCTCTGTTTTGTCTCGAAGAATTGCCAAAAAAAGGCTTTAAGATAGATCGTGGAGCCTTATTTTTGTTTTTATATAATAAAAAATTTAATTGTTAATTTCCCACCTTGATTTTTCATTGTTCAAAATTCTCAGAATCAATTGTTTCTGAGCAGCACTGGGCAAAAAAAAATGGGTCAATTATAATCCGCGATTTCGTCTAATTTTGGAACCGATAATATGATGCCGCAAGTTTCACCTCTTCGTCGCATCTTCAGCCGCTTCTTCCCCCGCAAGTATGCCGCCCAACTCGCCCAGGCGAAGTTCGGCCTCGTTCCTGTCGGCGAGAAGAAGGAGCAGGCACTCCATTATCTTTTTTTAGGCGAACTGGCCCTTTTGCAAGGAAATCTTTCAGCCCTCTCCCTTTTTGAGACGGCCGCCAACTTCGATCCCGACAATGCTCTCATCTGGTACCGGCAGGGACTCGCCTTTTTCGAATATGGATCGCTCGATGGGAAAGAGAAAGCGCTCCTCCTTGCAAGCAAAAATTTTAAAGTCGCAACCCAACTCAACCCCGCCTACTTTGATGCGTGGGCTGCATGGGGGACAACCCTTCTCCAGCTGGGCCGATTCCACGAAGAGCACCACTTCTTCTTGGAAGCGCGCGACAAATACCAAAAAGCGATCGAATTGGCAGAGGGACAATCGAAAGAGGCCCTCGCCGAACTCTACTGGGACTACGGCCTCGTCTGGTCAGAGATTTCCGACCACTCGGGCGAAGCGATCGACGTCCGCCTCTCGATCCAGTCGTTTGAAAAAGCTGTCTCCTTCCAAGAGAAGCCCTGCCCCGAATTTTGGAACGACATGGGGAACGCCTATATCCAGATGGGACTTCTCATCAACGATTCCCGCTACTACCTTCAATCGATCGACTACCTCTCCCGCTCCGTATCGACCGCTCCCCTTTACGCCGACGGCTGGGCCTCGCTTGCGCTCGCTCTGTCGCAGCTTTACATCAACACGATGAACGACCGGTTTGCTTCGAGAGCCTGCGAGTGCCTTGCGAGAGCTGCGAAGAACGACCCGCGCAATTCCGATATCTGGCTCAGCTGGGCCCAGCTTCTGGGCGAAGCGGGCCGCCTCAACGGCGATCCGAAACAGCTCGGCTCAAGCATCGAAAAGTGCGCCAAAGCCTATTCGCTCGATCCGAAAAACCCGACGATCTTGAGCCAATGGGTCGAGTCGCTCTCGAACCTCGGCGCCCTCACTGGCCGACTCGATCTTCTGATCGAAGCGGAAAACAAAATCTTAAAAGCGGTCGACCACTTCTCCGACGACCCAGACCTCTGGCGCGCCTACGGCCTTTGCCTCATTGGATTTGGTAAATACTACGAAGATCCCGACTACTTTGAGTTTGCGATCGAAAAGCTCCAGTACGGCCTCTCCCTCGACCGAACCGACGCCGAACTGTGGCACGCGCTCGGAATCGCCCACAAACTCTACGCCGAGATGACCGACGACGTCGAGATGATCGAGCGGGCGAGCCGCTTCCTGATGCGGGCGATCGACCTAAAGCCTTCGTGCCCCTCCTTCATCTACGACACCGCCTGCTCTCTTCTCCACTACAGCGAAGTCGAGGATAGCCTCCCCTCGCTTGAGCAAGCAATCGCCCTCTTCGAAACGTTGCTCCAAAACCACCGAGACGTCCTTCTCCACCACCCCGAATGGCTCTACCAATATGGATGCGCCCTCGAGTGGATGGGCGATTTTTCGACTGAAGAGACCCATTTCTCCCGCGCTGCCGAGATCTACTCGCAAGTTCTCCTCATCGATCCCGACTATCCCGACATCCATTTCCGGCTTGGAATTTGCCAAGTCCATCTCGGCCACATGGGGCTCGAGAAAGAGACCTACAACCGCGCGATCCAATCGTTCCGTCTCGCAGTCCGCCAAGATCCAGAAAATGAAAAAGCGTGGCTCGAGTGGGGCCTCTGTCTCGTCCACCTCGCCCACCTCACCATCGACACAGAGACGATGAACCAGCTCTATTTCGAAGCGGAGCAGAAGATCACGACGGCTGGCTCTCTCGGCGAATCGAGCGCCCACTACCACCTCGCGTGTCTCTACTCTATTCTCACCCGGACCGACGAGGCGATGGCCCTCATCCGGCAAGCGCTCAACCTCCGGACCCTCCCCTCCATCGACGAGATGCTCGAAGACGAGTGGCTCGACAACCTCCGCGGCACCGAGGAGTTCGCCCAATTCCTCACCGCCCTCGAAGCCAAATACCAACCCCGCGAAGAATAGAGCGCCGGCCGCACGCGGCTGCCGCGCCCCTTATCACGGCCTCTTAGCGGAGCTTATTTTCGGAGTCCGGGGCGTAGCCCTGCACTCCAGAT
Source organism: Verrucomicrobiota bacterium (assembly GCA_018239895.1). Taxonomy (GTDB): domain Bacteria; phylum Chlamydiota; class Chlamydiia; order Chlamydiales; family SM23-39; genus SZAS-17. The sequence continues at coordinate 26,310 of JAFEGL010000029.1, read as the reverse complement.
GGAAAACTAGTTGTTTCATTTCGGGCGGCCGATTAGAATCATCCCCCTTTTGAAAGGATGAATCATGCTCGCTCAATCTGTCACATGTTCCAGCTGCCGCGGGAATTTCGCCGTCCGTGAAGAGTTTGTCACTTTAAAACCCTGCAAGCACATTTTCCACCAAGCTTGCTCCCAAAATGGCCCCGACTGCCAAACTTGCGCAACTCCGATCAACTCCAGAGAAGTCACCGTTTTCGACAAGGATATCGAAAGAATCAAAAAACATCGTCGCGATAACCAAGTCAACACTTACAATACCAAAGTTAGACAAGAGGCCACTCTCCCCCAATCTTTTGGGGATGTTTTTTGGTGTGTAGGTACTCAAATGTTTGCAAATTTCGCCATTCCTCTAGAAGAAGAACAAGCTGTGGAACACGACGCCAACGCTGCCTTTCTCAATCAGCATGTAGAAAAACTACGCCAGGAATCTGGAAAAGACCGCTATCTATACATTCATGAAATGCCCGAAGCTGAACGGCTTTTAAGGTTGCTAGAAGACCCTAAATTTTCGACCGATGAGACCAGGCAAATTCTCAGCGATTACAATCGATGGAAGACCTGGTGTAATGTGGGTGTCGTTGCAAGCGTAGTCAGCTGCCTCGCATACCTTTATTTCCGTTTACCTCAAAGAGCTTAAGTGCTCGGCGATCCGGAGTGCATTCGCGATGATCGTGAGCGTCGGGTTCACCGCGCCGATCGAGGGGAAAAAGCTCGAGTCGACCGCGTAGAGGTTGTCTAGCTCATGCGCCTTGCAATTGAGATCGAGAACTGATGTTGCAGGATCCTTCCCAAAACGGAGGGTCCCCGCCTGGTGGGCGCAGCCGCCGATCGGAATGTTTTGAGATAGATAAACCTTGTTCGGGAAAAGATGGAGATGGCCGCCCAAGTGGTTGAGGATCTCTTTCAGCTTGTGGTGGAGCCTCTCGTGCGCCTCGTTGTTGTTCGGCGTGTAGCTGAGGACAATCTCCCCTTTTTCATTCAGGCTGATCCTATTTTCGGGCGAAGGCAAATCCTCGGTAGTGAGCCACCAGCCGACCGAATGCTCGGCGAGGAAATCGAGGGCGATGCCGGGAACGAAGAAGGGGGCCTCCGCCTCCAACATCTCTTTTTTCACGTTGCCCAACAGCTGGATATGCCCCAGCGGCAGCTTTGAATCGGGAGCTTTGAAATAGTAGTCGTTGATTGCCAGCGTCTTTTCATAAAAAGTCGGATTTTTATCTTTCGAGACCGAGATCATCACCGAATTGGTGTGGAACATGTAGTTGCGCCCCACCTGATCGGAGCCGTTGGCGAGGCCGCGGGGGTGCTTCCGGTGCTTTGAGCGGAGGAAAAGAGCCGCCGAGTTGATTGCTCCACACGAGACGACGAATGTACGGGCTCTAAAATGTTCGATCTTACCACCGACATCGACCTCGACCTCCTGGATCGAGTCCCCTGCTTCATTCGGGATGAGCCTAAGCGCCTTAGCGTTGGTCAAGAGGCGGACGTTGCCGTATTCGAGAGCGGGCGCAACACAGACGATGTGGGCGTCTGCCTTAGCGTTCACAAGGCAGGGAAATCCGTCGCACGTATCGCACCGGATGCAGGGGCTTTTATGCCGCGCTTTTTCATTGAGCATGAGTCCAAGCGGCAGATGGAAGGGATGCAATTTCATCTCCTTCATCTGATCGGCCATTTTTTGGATATAAGGCTCATGACTGATTGCCTCGTAAGGAAAGGGAGCTGCATCGGGAGGCTCGGTTGGATCCTCTCCCCTCTTCCCATGGACATGATAGAGCTTTTCCGCAGCTAAATAATACGATTGGAAATCTTCATACTTCAGGGGCCAGGCGGGCGATAAGCCTCCGTAATGGTGGATCTCGCCAAAGTCCTCCTTCCTCAGTCGAAGCAAAGCGGCGCCGTAGACTTTCGTGTTGCCGCCCACGTAGTAATTCATCCCGGGAGTGAACGGCTTCCCCTCATGGTCGTACCATTTTTCATGGGTGTGGTACCTATTTTCGGCAAAGACCGCTTTGGGGCTCCAGTTCTCCTTCTCTCTCTTCAGATAATCGCCCCGCTCGATGATCAAGATCTTCTTTCCCGTCGGAGCCAACGCGTGAGCCAGCGTGCCGCCGCCCGCCCCGCTGCCGATGATGATGAAATCGTAAGACTCGCTCATTTTTGGCTCCATTCGATGATCACTTTGATCTCATCGGCCGTATGTTGCGTAAAGGCCGTTTCGAAATCGGTGTAAGGAAACTTGTGGGTGATGATCTTCTGCACAACCCCGGGCCATTTGGCGCTCGCAGCTTCCAAATCGGCGATCCCTTTTTCAAAATGGGCAATGCTCTCGTTGACGCTCCCCACCATGACTTGGTTCTTCAATACCAGTTTTCTCATCAATTTGGCCCCGTTGAGGCTCAGCAGATGTTGATCTCCCGGCACGCCGGTCAAAACGAAGATCCCGTTGATCCCGAGACAATCTAAAAGATCGAAGTCGAGCTGAGCGACGCCCGCCGCATCGAGGATCATGTTGATCTTCGGGTATTTTTCTAAAAACTCGTCGAAGTTGATGTTTTTGTCGTCGATGTAGACGCCCCCCATCGCCTGCAAGAGCTTGACCCTCGGGCTATCGGGTTTCCGATCGAGTCCCAACACAGTCGCGCCCCGCAATCTTAGAATCAGCGCTCCCAAAAGTCCGATCGGTCCAAGGCCTGCGACAATCGCCGTCTTCCCTTTCAGCCAGTGCTCTCGATCTACCAAATAAGGGAGCCGCGCCGTCTGGATGATCCCCGCCTCGTCGATCGCCTTTTCGACAACCGACATCGGCTCCGCGAGCACCGCGATATCGGCGATCGAGGCAGGCACCTTGATCGCATATTGTTCCTCGTCGACCACATACTCGGCATGAAATCCGTGCCGCCCCTTGATCCCCCTCTCGGTGTATTGGCCCGACATGCACATATCGGAGCGGACTGCTTTGCACGCCTCGCAGAGACCACACCCTCTCCTCACAGTGAAGACGACGAAGTCCCCCTTCTTCACCTTCTTGACGCCCTTGCCCACCTCGACCACCTGGCTGAGCATTTCGTGGCCGATGACCAGCTCCTTTTCGCCCTCCGGCGCGTCGGCTCTGCCGCCCGCCGCCTCTTCCCGATCGGTACCGCAGATCCCCACCCGGAGAACTTTTGCTTTGATATCGTGGTCACTTTGAATTTGTGGTTCGGGCCACTCGGCCAACCTAAGATTCTTGGTTCCCGGCTGAAGGACGATCGCTTTCATCAAAACTCCCTTTTAAGGGAGTTGTAATTCCGGCTCAGGTTTTCTTTCAATCGATTTATTGAACGAAGTTATCTTGCCTATCATGACGGCGAAGCCGATCTTGCATATCCTGTATATTTTCATAAAAAAAAAGGTACAGGATATGCAAGATCGGCTTCGCCGTCATGATAAACAGGATAAATTTGATAAGAAAAAAATTGGGCGGGCGGAAGAGAGATTGTCCTTAGTCCGGAAAGGGAACCACATGGGAGGAGGATGTGGGCCCCTTTCCGTGGAAATGCAGACAATCTCTCTTCCGCCCGCCCAATAAGGCTAGGCGGAAGGTGCGGCTACTTGTGCAGTTATTTCTACCTTATGTTGTTTTTCAGATTTTATCTGAGTCGAAATCGTCGATTTTTCTACATCTTGCGGAATTTCAACAAAAGGTTTAAATCCAATGTCATGGAATGTATATTTACCGCTCACAGTGTTAGGAGCTGGAGCTTGTAGCTGAAGATCCAATTGTGTATCCCCCTGAATTGATACTCGGCCGTCTTTAACTTGAATTGAGAATTTCATATCAAGCTCATTTTGGTTTATATCTTTAGTAAAATAAGAAACCTCATCTTTTGGATCGTTGGACTGTCCTCTTACAACATTATAATCTTCATCATAACAAATAGGATTTTCTTCTTTGTATTTCCGTATTAATCCATCTCCAGCAACTTTTTTTGCCGTAATATATAACCCTTGATGGGCCAAAGTTAATGTGGTGTAAACTTGGTTATTCGTCAATCCTTTTTCCTTCAGAGCATCCTTTAATTTTTCAGGATCTGTTTCGGGTTTTGTATATTCTTTTCCATCCAAACGGATAACATAATTTCGATTCATATCTTTTGCGATTTGCTGGAGCTCATAATTGATCATCCCCTCTTGTTCGCTTTTCAAAGAGTTGATCTTATGAGATAGAATACCCCAAATAACTAACCCAACCAAAAAAAATGAAGCCACTACCAGTGCGACCTTATGCGCAGTAACGAAGTTCTCTAATTTGGATCTCTTAGTATCCAATATGGAGAATTTCTGAACTTTGGATGTAGTTTCTGGGGAAACCTGGAAGAGGTTTGAAGTTGAATCTTTTAGGCTGATATTATTTGTCATAAAATTACCAATAAATATCATACCATTATACTAAAATTATCATTATTTATTAAGTAAAATAGTAATTATATAGTTTATTATCTTTGCCAGAGGATTTGGGGAGCCTCCAGGGGGGTGGAAAGGGAGGGAAACTGGGGTATCGCACGAGGACAGAAATCGGCGGGAGAACGTCCTCGTGGCACCTGAGCCTGATAGAGATAAGCGCCAGATGAGCCGCTGAGAGGCTTCATGGGGATCTTGGTCGGAGGGCTTCCATTGGCGTAGAGCTCAACCAGGACCTCATCGGGGGTCAGGCCATCAAGATGCAGCTCGACTTCGACGGTAAGGGAGTTGATTTTTACCTCCCCGAAGTGGACATGAGACCACTTTACTGAGAGGGAGCGCTGCCATTCGGCGATCTTCTTGGCGAGGGCGAATTCGTTTTCAGAGCGTTTCTGGTAATTTTCAAAAGCAGGTATATAATGTTTTTCGGTGTAGTCCCGGACAGCCCGGTTGGCGCAGAATATGGGGGTAAGACGAGCCATGCTCTCCCGGACTTTAGCTATCCAGGTTATCGGGATTCCATTCACATCGCGATGGTAAAATTGAGGGATAATCTCTTTTTCGAGTAGGTCGTAAAGCTGCATCGCCTCTTTAGCATCCCAAGCTGGATCGTCGCCATGTTCTTGCCCATCGCCGATAGCCCAGCCAACCTCGGGGGCGTAGGCCTCGGCCCACCATCCGTCGAGCTCAGAGACGTTGAGGCCTCCATTTACTAATACCTTCATGCCGCTTGTCCCACACGCTTCCCAAGGCCGGCGGGGCGTGTTAATCCAAACGTCGACCCCTTGCACGAGCTTTTCTGCCATCAACACATCGTAATCGCTGAGGAAAATAACGTGGGGACGGATTTCGGGTCTTCGGAGATAGTGGATCCACTCTTGGATCATCGCTTGGCCTGGTTTGTCGGCCGGATGGGCTTTTCCTGCGAGGATAAGCTGAACCGGATAATCTGGATTCGTCAAGATTTTTGTGAGCCGCTCCTTATCGTGAAGAAGCATATTCGGCCGTTTGTAGGTCGCAAAGCGGCGGGCAAATCCAAGCGTGAGAGCCTTTGTATCGAAGAGGTGCTTGGCCATTTCAACCTCTTCGGGCGGATTCCCACGAGCCGCCAAAATCGAGGGCAATCTTTTTCGCCCATATTCAATCATCAGGCGGCGCGCCTCGTTCCTCATGTTCCACAGCCTCTCATCCGAAACTTTTTGGAGATCGAATTTCAAATCCTTCGTCTCTCCGAGCCAGCGGGCCGAGCCGCAATATTCACCCCAAATTTTTTCAGCCGGAGCTGAATTCCAGCTAGGTGTGTGGATCCCATTCGTCACATGACCGATCGGCACCTCATCAATCGGTCTTCTTGGGAATAGGGGCGCAAAAATCTTGCGGCTGATTACTTCGTGCAACCGGCTTACGCCATTGACTGCGCCGCTCCCTCGAAGAGCTAGATAAGCCATGTTGAAAGGTTCATTAGGATCGGATGGATTTTCTCTTCCGAGGGCCATCAGATCTTCCAGATGGCTGATTCCTAGATGATTTTTGGCATAGGGCATCATGTACTTTTCTATTAAATCAGGAGAGAACCGGTCAAATCCGGCTGGGACTGCAGTGTGGGTCGTGAATAGATTTCCAGCTCGCGTAGCAGCGAGCGCCTCCTCGAACGTAAGCCCGTTTTCTTCCATGCAGCTCTTCGCTCGCTCTAAAATGGCGAAAGCGGCATGCCCCTCATTCAGATGGCACACCTCAGGCCTCAAACCTATCATCTTCAAAAGACGCCAACCTCCGACTCCAAGGACAATCTCTTGCTTGATCCTCATCTCCGAATCGCCGCCGTAAAGTTCGCTTGTCACACCTCGGTGGGCTGGATAATTCGCCGCATCGTTGCTGTCCAGAAGATACAGTTTCACCCTGCCGACTTTCACCTCCCAGGCGCGGAACCAAAGGGACCACCCGGGGAATGAGACCTCGATCCGGAGCCATTCACCGTCGGGTTTACGCAAGGGGATGATCGGCAACTGGAGGGGGCTGTTGTAGGGATAGACAGCCTGCTGCGCCCCATCGTGGTCAATGATCTGCCGGAAATAACCTTGCTGATAGAGAAGTCCAACGCCGACAACGGGAACGCCAAGATCGCTCGCCGCCTTCAACTGATCGCCTGCCACATTGCCGAGCCCACCTGAATAGATCGGCAACGCCTCACTCAGCATAAACTCCATGCTGAAATAGGCAATGCAGCTTTTAGATGCTTGAGGATATTTTTTCTGAAACCATGTATCAGACGGATTATGGCATTTCTTATCCATCTTCAATAAATCGTCAACAGTTTTTCTAAATGTTTTATCTGAAAGAAATTTCCTTAACTTTTCTTTAGAAACTGTCTGAAGGATTACCCAAGGATTGTGGGTGTTAGCAAACAGTTCGGGATCAAGTTGCTCCCATATTGTATCGGTGCTTCGATTCCATGACCAGATCAAATCGAGGGCTAACTCTTCCAACTCACTGTATCCATCCAAATCGGCGTGAATTCCTTTCATGATTTACCCTCTAACGCTTTTGAGACGATTTTTTCCGCCTCTAGCAAAATTTGTTGAAGATGATCTTTGCTGCGAAAACTCTCGCCGTAGATTTTATAGATGTTTTCTGTTCCAGAAGGGCGCGCCGCAAACCAGCCGTTCTTAGAGACGACTTTCAATCCCCCGATCGGCGCTCCGTTGCCGGGAGCTTTCGTCAAAATGGCTTCGATGTTCTCCCCCGCCAGCTCCTTCGATTGGACTTCATTAGGCGATAACTTTTTCAACTTTGCCTTCTCTTCTGGCGTCGCAGCCGCCTCGACCCGATCGTAGAACGGCTCTCCGAACTCTTTCACAAAATCCCGATAGATCTCGCCAGGATCTTTCTTCATCTTGGCCGTGATCTCGGCGGCTAAAAGGGCTGGGACGATCCCATCTTTATCGGTTGTCCATACAGTTCCATTGCGGCGCAAGAACGTAGCTCCCGCACTCTCCTCGCCTCCAAAGCCGAGCGATCCGTCAAACAGGCCGTCGACAAACCACTTGAAGCCAACCGGCGTCTCAACCAGCTTCCGCCCCACTTTCGCTGCGACCTTATCGATCATCGAGCTGCTGACGAGAGTCTTCCCGACGGCGGCCCGCTCGCTCCACTGAGGCCTGTGCTGAAATAAATACCAAATCGCCACCGACAAATAGTGGTTCGGCGGCATTAAGCCGCTACTTTTTGTCACAATCCCATGCCGATCATGATCAGTGTCGCAGCCAAACGCGATTTCGAACCGATCCTTCAAACCAATCAATCGCTCCATTGCATAAGGCGAGGAGGGGTCCATTCGGATCTTTCCGTCCCAATCGAGGGTCATGAAGGAGAATGTGGGATCGACTGTCCGACTCACCACCTCGAGATTCAGCTTGTATCGCTCGGCGATCGGCCCCCAATAATGGACGCCCGCTCCGCCCAAAGGGTCAACGCCCATCTTGATGCCGCGGATCGACTCCATGTCGATCACATTCTTCAAATCGGAGACGTATTCTTCTAAAAAATTGTGCCGTCGAACTTTCGCCTGAGCCACCCGGTTTACATCTTTTCCCAAATAACCGTTGGCCCTCTCTTCTATCCAGCTCGTGATCTCCACATCAGCAGGGCCGCCGTTCGGCGGGTTGTATTTAAAGCCCCCTTCCGACGGAGGATTGTGAGACGGGGTGATGACGATCCCATCGCTTAAGCCATTTTTCCGCCCCCGATTGTAAACCAAAATCGCATGGGAAATCGCCGGCGTCGGCGTATACTCGTCCCCCTCGGCCAGCCGAATATCGATGCCATTCGCCCCCAAAACCTCAAGTGCGCTTTGCAACGCTGGCTTCGATAAAGCATGCGTATCGATGCCAAGAAACAAAGGCCCATCAATCCCCTCTTTTTTTCGGTAATCGCAAATCGCCTGTGTAATGGCCAGGATGTGTTTTTCATTGAACGTCTTTTTGAGTGAAGAGCCTCTGTGACCCGACGTCCCGAACGAGACTCTCTGTTCGACGATAGCTGGATCGGGGATCTCGTCAAAATAGGCGGCTACGAGTTTGGGCACAGAAATGAGAATGGAGGGATCGGCCGGTTTACCAGCGAGTGGGCTAACACGCATTTCACCAACTTAGCGAACCTAAATAATTTTTACCAAGCAGATTGCTAGCCTACCGAAACAAGACTCGACATGAACTTACGCTTATCTAGCTTAACGACCCACACTTCGTGGTCTTGCCTGCCATAGACGACCCAGATGTAGTCGTCGTTGTAGATGAAGCCGCCGGGAAAAACGACATGGAGCGGTTTCCAGAGAGTATAGTCGTTGCGGCCATGGTAGAAGTTCTTGCCGACGATCGGCTCGGGGCTGATCCGGGTAAGCGTGTAGGGCGGATCGGCGCTGAAGGTGTAAGCACCCATCATGTAGTGGAGGGTCTTTTTCCCTTTTGAGTAGATAGAAGGAAAGTTGATGCAGGAGTGAAAAAAGGCGAGATATTCGCCGTCGACGAGGAGGGCAGGCGAACCGCCTCGGAGCACTCCCCAATCCCAGACGACGTTGGGAGCCGATTCGTAGGCGAGAAGGCAGGAGCCGGTGCCAAAAATCGGCTGCATGACCCGATGGGGCGAGATGCTCTGAGATAAATAGAGGATGCCATCCCCTTCGAATGGGACCCAGTTTTTTTCCGGCCTCATCTCCATTTCACCGGGGAATTGAGAAAAACATTCGGGGGTGGTGACGGAAAAACAACACCCGTCGTAGAGAATTTCAGAAATGAACATCCTTCTGATTTCAGGAAATGCCGATGGGGAAATGGTGTTGTTGAAGATAAGATAGAGGTGTTCGCCGATGGCGAGCGGCCGCGGCTCTTGCTTTTTAGAAGGGAACGTTCGGTCTTCAAAAGCGATATCGAGAATTTGGGGAATCGAGATCGGATTGAAATCTTCGTCGACCCAAACGACCCCCATCCCGTCGGTTGAATGGGTAACCGGATCGTGAGTCCGGAAAAAAAGGAGAAGCTTATCTTGCCACTGGATGATCGCCGGATTGAAAGAGCCCGGATATCCAGGAATCTGGATCTCTTTCGCTTCCAAAACGAAATCCTGCGACCATTCTTCCAGATCGAGAATTGCCGGGTTGTAATCCGCAAAGAGCGAGAAGGAGAAGAGTAGAGTCACAAAATAAAACATAGCTGCAACATGGTACAGAGGTTAAAGAATTTTTTCACTAGAAATCGAAATCGATTCGAGTTATGGAGAGAAATATGCGGCGATTTCTCCTATTACTTACCCTGCTCTCTGGCTGTGTCCAAGTTCCGGAACATGAGTTGGCTGTCGAACTCGATCGCTGCGGAATGGAATCGGTCACAGCCGAAGCTGTCGATTCAGGAAATTTTCAAGCGGGAGATTGGCCGACGGAGGCTTGGTGGGAGCAGTTCAACGATCCTGTCTTGACCCATCTGATTGAAGAGGGGCTCAAATCCAATCCGTCGCTCATGATGGCCCGCTCGAGACTAAATGCGGCAGCGCAAGTCGCCCTCCAAAGAAGAGCGGCGCTGTTCCCGGAAATCTCTTTTGATCCAGCTGACAGCTGGCAGCACTATTCGAAAAATGGCTTCTTCAGAACCTACGCCCCCACTATTCCGGCGCTCGTGAACGACATCGTCATCAACATGACTTTCGTCTACGAGTTCGATATTTGGGGCAAGTATAGAGACCTATTCAAAGCGGCCCTTGGCGAAGAGAGGGCGAGGCTGGCCGAAGTCAGACAGGCTGAGCTGGTCTTGGCCGCCTCGATCGCCTACACCTACCAGGAGCTCCAGTATCTTTTGTTCCGTCGAGAGATTTTGAGGAAACAGGAGGCGATCCGGGATGAGGCCTACGCCATCCGGGACAAACGGGAGAAAAACGCGCTCGACACGGCGATCATCACACTCGGTTCCAAATCGGAAACTCTCGACGTCTCGGCCACTTTGCGCGAAATCGAACCGATCATCCGGCAACATGTGAACGTGTTGAAAACTTTGGCGGGGATGGATCAGGATGCGGCGATCGAAATCCAACTGAACCCGCTCCACGTCCTCTCCGTATCGCTGCCGGAAAACCTCTCGCTCGATCTAATTTCAAGAAGACCCGACCTCATCGCTTTGAAAGAGCGGGTCGAAGCGGCTGCCAAAAAAATCGACGCCGCGAAAACAGAATTCTATCCCAACTTGAACTTGATCTCCCTCGTCGGCCTCGAGTCGGTCTTCTGGAACAAGATTTTCAAGCAAGATACTTACAGTGGCACTCTCCATCCGGCGATCCACTTGCCGATCTTCACTGCGGGCCGCTTAAGGGCCGAGCTGATGGAAAAAATCGCCGATTTCAACGAGGCGGTCTACGCCTACAACAACCTGATCTTAAATGCAACGCAGGAGATTGCCGATACCCTCACTTCGATCATCTACCTGCAGCAAGAGATAGAAATCCGCCAAGAATCGCTCAATGTCGTTCGGCAGCAGGAGAAACTGACCCGGAAGCGGCTCGAACACGCTCTGGACGATAAAATCACCTGGCTTCAGGCACAGTACTCCGTTCTCGACATGGAGCTGTATCTTGCAAGTTTGGAGTATGGAAAACAACTCGAAGGGATCGTCTTGATCCGAGAACTGGGAGGAGGCTTCCATGGATGCCCCTAATCCCCCCCCACCAGAACCTAAGAAAAAGCACAAGCGGGCCCTTTGGATCGCCACCATCATCTTTGTCCTCTGCGGCCTCCTTTTCCTGATCTATTGGCTTGTCTGGGCCCGCTTCCACAAGAGCACCAACGACTCGTACGTCAACGGCAACTTGATCATCTTGACGCCGCAAGTGCAAGGGATCGTCGTCTCTATCCTTGCCGACAATGCCCAGATGGTTGAAGAAGGGCAGCCCCTACTTGAGATCGACCGGCACGATTTTGAGATCGCCCTCGACAGTGCCAAGTCGGGCCTCGCCAACGCTGTCCGCCAAGTGACGCAGATGTTTTTCCGGGTCGAGCAGCTTGAGGCGAAAAAAGAGCAGTATGAGGCCGATCTTCTCCGGGCGCAGCTCGATTTCGACCACCGGTCGGCCCTGGTCGCCGATGCGAGCGTTTCGAGAGAAGAATATGAGCACAGCGAAACGACCCTCCTGAGCGCCCTCTCCTCTCTTTTGGAAGTGGAAAAAGAGCTGGCTGGCGCCAAAGCCCTCATCGAAAATACGACCGTTCCGACCCATCCGACCGTCGAGTATGCCAAAGCGGCTCTCCGTTCGGCTTTCTTGAGTCTCCACCGGTGCACGCTCCTCGCGCCGGCGAGAGGGATCATATCGCAAAGGAGAGCGCAAGTGGGCCAGTGGGTCCAAGCGAACGATCCGATGATGGCCCTCGTTCCGCTCGACCAGATCTGGGTCGACGCCAACTTCCGCGAAGTTGATTTGAGAAATTTCCGGGTAGGTCAGCCGGTCAAACTCTTCGCCGATATGTATGGCCGTAGAACCAAATTCCACGGAAAAGTAGTCGGACTCAACCCAGGAACCGGAAGCGTCTTCTCGATCCTGCCGCCCCAAAATGCGACCGGAAACTGGATCAAAATCGTCCAGCGCGTTCCGGTCAAGATCAGCCTCGATCCGAAAGAGATCGAAAAGCGCCCTCTCGTCCTCGGCCTCTCGATGACGGCCAATGTCGACATCCACGACAGGTCAGGCCCGAGACTCCCAGGCGCCATCGCCTCGAAGCCAATCTACAAGACGGGCGTCTATGCGAACGAACTGGCTGGCGCCGAGTCGCTGATCGAACAGATCGTAAACGACAACTCGAGCCCGATCGTCTACGATCCGATGCGATGCCGCCTCGATTGCTCCGAGCTCAACTACTTATATAGAGCTCAACTTGGACTCCCCCTCTTCGATCGGCACACCTACACCCCGTTCGATCCGAATAAGAAGGAAATTGTCGATGAGGCGCCGGGGAGTCTCGACGAATTTTCTCCGACAGTAAAAATCAATAGGCAGAGATGAACGGCGGTCCGCTAAGCACCGGTCAAAAAGTCCTCCTTTTCATCGCCATTGCTCTCGCCACATTCATGATGGTGCTCGACTATTCGATCGCCAACATCGCGATCCCCTACATCGCAGGCGATCTAGCTGTCAGCACCGACGAAGGGACCTACGTCATTACCTCGTTTGCCGTCGGCAACGCGATCGGCCTCATCATGACCGGGTGGCTTACGAAAAGGGTCGGTCAAATCAAGCTCATCGTCATCGCGACTCTTCTTTTCACGGTTTTTTCTTTGACTTGCGGCCTATCGCCCAGCCTCTCCTTTCTCGTCATCAACCGGTTCATTCAGGGGCTCGTTTCAGGTCCGATGGTCCCGTTGAGCCAGAGTCTATTGATCAGCTTTGGAACGATCGAAAGCCGCGCGCGGGATCTCGCCTTTTGGTCGACGATTGTCGTCACGGCCCCCGTTGTTGGGCCGATTCTCGGGGGGTATATCTCCGACTACTACTCTTGGTCTTGGATCTTTTACATCAACATTCCGGTCGGCCTCTTCTGCGCCGCAGTTTTCTGGTTCATGATACGCGATCGAGAGAGCCCCACAAACGATGAGCCGGCCGACTATGGAGGGATTCTCCTACTCGCCGGCGGCGTGACCTGCCTTCAGATCTTCCTCGATAAGGGCCAAACATGGGACTGGTGGAACTCAGATATCATCCGGTGTCTTGCCGTCGGAACTGTCGTCTGTTTTACCTATCTCATGATCCAGGAGAAATGGTATGCAAAACCATTGATCGATCTGCGCCTTTTCAAGATCCCCTCGTTCACCCTTTCGATCGTCTGTCTCCTCTTTTCATACGGAATCTATTTCGGCACCGTCGTTTTGGTCCCTCTCTGGCTGCAAGAGTACATGGGCTACACCCCGGAAAAAGCGGGCCTCGCTGTCGCAGCTCTCGGGATCGCCCCCATCTTCCTCACTCTCTTCACCCCCACAGTCATTAAAAAATTGGGGAATGTGTTGACTCTCCTGCTCGGCTTTTCCCTCTTTTGCGTCGGTTGTTTCTACAGCGCCTTCTTCACAACCGAGGTCGACCTCAACCACATCGCTCTCGCCCGCTTCATTTTTGGTTTTGGGATTGTCTACTACGTCCCTCCCCTATTTGGGATCAGCGTGCAAGATGTACCCACAGCCGAATTGCCCAGCGCTACGGGGATTTTCCATTTCTGCCGCGCGATGGTGGGAGCCATCGGCACCTCGATCTTCACGACTCTCTGGATCCGCCGCACCTATTTTCATCACGAACGGATCGGCGAATCCCTCACCCGCTTCAACCCATTCACTCCGCAGGCGCAGGACCCCAAATCGCTCGCCCTCCTCAACCGACTTCTCGATAAAGAGGCGGCCATGATGGCGATCAATGAGGCCTTTTACATCATGGGCTGGACGTTCGTAGGCCTAGTCCTTCTCCTCGCTTTCTGGTACTTCCGCACCAGAAATCAGCCTCCCGCTCCGGTGGTTCAAAACACCTCAGTTGAATAATCCTGCATATCATGCCGGCAAAGCCGATCATGCCCATCCTGTTTCATCTTATACAAAAAGGACAGGATGGGCATGATATGCAGGATAGATTAACGAAGTTCGAATTTGTATTTAAACTTATCCACGACAGTGTAGAGAACTCCTCCAAAACAGATGGCGCTGCCGCCAAGAAAGACCCACACTGGCCCCACCCATTTGCACAAAATCCCTCCCAGCGCCGGAGCGACCAATCCACGCAAGCCCACCATCAAAATGTTGACCCGCGAAAAAGAAGAGCTATCTTCTTCCTGGGCAAAAAGGGTTCCCGACAGATTCCAAAGCAAATGGCTCCCCGCCTGGGCAATCCCATACAAAATGAACGAGAGGTAAAACCATCCCATGTGGATCTCTGCCAGAACCAATGCGAGCGGATAGAGGGCAAATCCGGCCAAGATCCATTTTGTCATCCGGTCGACATTTTCTCTCGCCAACATCCCCTTCCAAAAGTAGGAGGAGGCGACGATCCCAAGCCCCATCAAAATCGATCGGCCTGTGACCACATTCGCGTGGGAGAGATCGAGTCGGTCAACGTAAAAAATCGAGAGGCTCGGCGCGATCAGCATCAGTCCAAATCCCCCCATCATGAATCCCCACTGGAACCTCGCAAAATCGGAGCGGGTTCCGAGCAGCCTCCAAGCTTCGTGCCAGGGCTGCACAACTTTTTCCTTCCAGGAGAGCTTTGGCTCCGCCAAGCCTTCTCCTTCGGGAATCGGCACCTTCATCTGCAAATAGATGCTGCTGAGCCCCAAAAGGGCCGCAGAGCCGCAGAGCATTTGCCACGCCCACGAATACCTATCCAAAAACTTCGCCATCAATAGGCCCAGCACAATACTCTCGATGAACGTCAGGACAAAGTAGAGGGTAAAGGTCTTCTCCCTCGACTCTTTCGGGATGTTGATCTTCAAGATCTCGATCAACGCCGGGATGCCCGATTTGTTAAAAAGTTCATAGACGGCGCAGCAAAAGATCAGATACCAGACATTTTCGACCCAAGGGACCGCCAAGAAAGGGAGCCGCGCCAAAGCCCACGCCCCGATCAAATTCGACCGGAGCCTATTTTTCCGATTTGTTAAGTTCGCGCTCCAATAGAACGAGAAGACGGGAAGAATAGGTCTCAGCGACGTCAAGATGGAGATCTGCAAGATCGAAGCTCCCAGATCCTTTCTCAAAATGAAAGGGAGCAGAGCGTACAAGACAACAAACGGCTCGTGGGAGAGGTTCATCCACAAAAGAGCCCTGCGAGTTTTCGCAGGAAGTTCATTATCGTGTTCCATGAAAAACTAGAATACCACTCCTCGAAAAATAAACCACCTAGATAAGCAGGGAAGCTCCGCACCCCAAAAAAATTCACCACAGAGACACAGAGAACACAGAGATAGGAAGGAGAGAAGAATTTTCTTTCTGCTAGAGAGCAAAAAGAAAGTTGCTCTGCCGCGAGACGTGGCATTGTACTGGATGCCGCGGCTCGCGGCAGAGAAACTTCTTTTTTGCTCTCGCAAAATAGAAATTAAATCTCATTCCTATCTCTGTGTTCTCTGTGTCTCTGTGGTGAAAAATGGGGTGCGGGGCTTCCCCGCTCTTTAATAGGCGAGGGTTGCGCCACCATCGAGCAATAGGTTCGTTCCTGAAATGAAGTTGGATTGATCTGAGAGGAGGAAGCGGACGGTTTGAGCCACCTCGTTTGGATCGACGTGGCGGCGCAGCGGAATGTTAACCGTGTCGAGCGCCATCTGCTCATCGAAGTCGATCCCGTTGGCCTCAGCTAGCCTTTGAATCCGACGGATGTGGTGATCGGTCAGGACTATTCCTGGAGAGATCATGTTGACGTGGATGTTCCGGGGACCTAATTGGTGGCTGAGGGCTTTTAAACAGGCGGTCCACATTCTTCTGACAACGCAGCCGGGCCCCAGTTCTGGAATCAGCTGAACCGAGGTCGTCCCGTTGAGAATGACGATCTTCCCCCGGTCGGAAAAATGGGGAAGGGCCTTTTTGAGAGTCTCGAGTGGTCCGGTGAAAGTCGACTGGAAGAGTTTGAGCCAATCGGCTTCGTCTTGGAAAAGAGAGCTGCCGAAATTCGGCCGCGGAGCAATGAGCACAAAACCATCAATTTTTTCTCCTTCCAACCCTTTTCCAAAGGCTTCAATCGAGGCGGGATTGTTGTAATCGACATAGAAAAAGACTTGATCTTTCAATTTGTCGGTATTGCGCCCTGTCAGAATCAGTTGGTGATCTGCGCTGAGATTTTTCGCAATCGCGCCGCCCAGTTCACCGGTCGCGCACGTGACGACGATCGCCCCGGAAAAGCAACAGAGTGGGAGAAAAAATAAGAAAGTCCATTTCATTGTAGCACACAAAATTTTGATATATTATTCTTTGAGCATGAATGAATTGCAAGGTAAAGTTGGAGTCGTTACCGGCGGGAGCAGCGGAATCGGCCTCGCGATCGCTCAAAGGCTCCACCGCCACGGTGCCAAGATCTCGATCTTTAGCCGCAATGCAAATCGGGCAGCCTCTCACGCAGCGCTAGCCGTTTCTGGCGACGTTACAAAAATTTCCGATCTCGATCATCTCTATCGAGAGACAAAAAATAAACTTGGGATGATCGACATTCTCATCGCCAATGCAGGGATCGCCGAGACAAGACACGTCAGCGAAGTCGACGAGAAGTTCTTCGATGAGACGGTCAATACAAACTACAAGGGACTCTATTTCACGATTCAACGGTCGCTCCCTTTTCTCAATCCGGGCGCCTCGATTGTCATCATCTCATCGGCTGTCGCCCACATGACTTGGCCCGAGCACAGCGTCTACGCGTCGACCAAAGCGGCGGCCAGCAGCCTGACCAAATCGTTCGCCTCCGACCTCATCGGCCGAAAAATAAGGGTTAATGCCCTCTCCCCCGGATTCGTCGCGACGCCGATGTTCGACGGCACCCCTGCCGACGTCATGGAAAAGTTCCATAGCAACATCCCGATCCGGCGGTTCGCTACGCCCGAAGAGATCGCCGATGGGGCTTATCTTCTCTGCACCTGCCAGGCGATGACCGGCTCCGACCTCGTCATCGACGGCGGCCTCAGCACCATCAGGAATTCATCGGGCTGAATGCGAGAGCGTTGTACTCGAGCGCTCCCAGCAAAACAAGGCTCTTTTGCAAACGCGAATCTTTAATAAAACCTTGTTTTACGTAGAGATAAACTAATTTTTGCATTAAAATATCTCCTGAAACTAAATAAAGGAGTTTTCATATGAATCCCACAGGAAATAGCCCTAGTAATACCGAATTAGAAGCATTACAGATAGCCAAAGCATTGGAAAGATTTCATCTAGACGAGGAAAGGAATGCCACCGTCCCTATCGCAGTAAATCCATATGCTCAAGTCGTTTTAACAAATGGCCATATCTTAAAGAACACAACGGCCAATGGTTACATTGCAAGCTGTTATAAAGATTCAACGCAGCAGTGGCATCTGAAAGTAAAGGGACCCGTCACTACATTAACCATCAATGTTCATGAGAAGATCATGAGTGCCGCGATCCAAACGCTTAATATTATTCCCGCTCCCCAACCTTCCGAAGAAGAAGTAGAAGATTTCGTCAAACAAATGTCTGGCATGACTATGGCTGAAGCAGAGCAGGTTGGTATAACTCGCGAAATGGCAATTGAAGGAATGCGAGAAGCGACAAAGCTTGCATTTATGATCGATTTCTAGAAGATACTCGCAGCTTATTTCTTAACGGCGGCCAACAAAATCTGTTGGCCTCCCTCCTCAGCACCATCAAAATCTCATCTTGACCATTTATTCTCTGCATTTTAATTAGAAGTTGATGCATTGCAGCAAATGGGTTTTAGCTAGTTTAGTTTTTCTTTCAGGCTGTCTGTCGATGTCGAAGGATCAACAGCGAGAGCACCTGCTCGCGCCGCTTTCTTTGGAAGCGAGCCGGGAAGAGGGACTCGGCAGCGGCTACCTTGATTCAGGCAACTGGCCCGAAGAGGCCTGGTGGAAGATCTTTAAGGATGAGCAGCTCGACCGGCTCATTGAGCGGGCGTTGGCTCAAAACCCAACGATTCAGGCGATCGGCCAAAGGGTTGAGCTGGCGAGGCAGGAGACAATTGTCGCCAAATCGGAGCTCTATCCGTGGCTCTCGTTCGACTACGACGAAATTTGGGAGCTTTTGAGCCGAAATGGATTGTACAAACAGTTCAACCCCCAACTGCCGATTAGTGCAAATCTCATCGACATGCTCCTCTCCTTCAATTACGAGTTCGATTTTTGGAGCAAGTACCGAAATTTATACCGGGCAGCTTTAGGAAGAGAGCGGGCTGAAGAGGCGGAAAAGGCCCAGGTGAAGCTGATCGTCACAACAACGTTGGCGACTGCGTTCTACAATCTGAAGGCGAATGTATGGAAGCGGAACCTCTATCGGCAACTTGCCGAGGTGAGGAAAAACTATTTCGACCTCCAAACGCTCCTCAATCGAGAGGCCCTTTTGTCCAAGCTGCCCCCTTTGTGGGCGCAAGAAAATTGGGAAGAGGCGGCAAAGAAGCTAGCGAATGCCGAAGAGCAAGTTAAGACGGCGGAGCATCTGGTCAATATTTTGGCCGGCACGGGCCCCGATGAGCCGCTCGCCATCGACGAGATGTTCTCTCCGTTGGAGAAAAGTGCAGCTCTTCCGGAAAACCTATCGGTCGATCTCTTGGCGAGGCGCCCCGACTTGATGGCGCAGATCTGGCGGGTCGAATCTCTGGCCCACGATGTCGGCGCGGCGCGGGCCGATTTTTTCCCCGATATCAACTTGGTCGGGATGGCCGGCTCGGAGAGCGTTTTGTACCGGAAGCTTTTTAAGTGGGACAGCAAAACCTGGGGCTTGAAACCGTCGATCCACTTGCCCATTTTTACAGCGGGAGAGATTCGGGCGAATATCAATGCGAAGATAGCCGCTTTTGAGCAGGCTGTGTTTGAGTACAACCAGCTTCTGTTAAAGAGCGCCTCGGAAGTTGCCGACACAGTGGTGCTGATCCAGTCGATTTTCAAACAGAAAGAGAGCCAACGGGTCATTGTAGAGAATGCCGCCGCCCGCTACGAGTTGACCCTTTTGCGGGAGAAGATGGGGCTCGATAGCCGCTTCGACCACTTAAGCTACCGGGATGCCCTGATCTTGAAACAGATCGATAATGCCGATCTCCAATTCGGCCAGTATCTCTCGACGATCCAATTGATCCGCTCGCTCGGAGGCGGCTATCTCTCTGAGTTCGTCCCGTTGAGAAAGGGGGGCGAATGAAAAGGATGGCCTGGATCTATTGGGGCGCTGTAGCTCTGGTCCTCTTAATCGTCGGTCTCTTCTGGATTTTCGATTGGCACTACAAAGAGTACACCAACGACGCTTACGTGGAAGGAAACCAGGTTTACATTACGCCGCTGATTCCAGGATTCATCCAATCGATCCACACCGACGATACGTTTTTGGTGAAGCGGGGCCAGCTCCTCGTCCAGATGGATGAGACCGACTCGATCATCGCCCTCAATAAGGCCAAAGACGATTTGGCTCAAATGGTCCGCCAGGTCTGCCAAATGTTCCATGATGTTTTTGCCTATGAGGCAGAGATCGAGGTGAAACGGGCCGAGTACATCGTAGCGGCCCAAGATTTTGAGCACAGGCAAAACGTCTTGGATGCAGGCGGCGTTTCGCTCGAAGATTGGGAGCATGCGGTAGCCGCTTTAAGGGCCTCTTATTATTCGTTGAATCGGGCTGAGATCCTCTATGAGAAGGCTCTTAGCCTTGTGCAGGGGACATCGTTGAGAGATCACCCGCTGATTCTCGCAGCGTCAGACAAGGTGCGCGATGCGTGGGTTCAGCTCTATCGCTGCCGGATCTATGCGCCGGTCGAAGGGCTCGTCGCCCAGAGGACGATCCAAGTAGGGATGTGGATCCCTGCAGGCCACCCGTTAATGAGCGTTATCCCTCTTGATCAGATTTGGGTAAACGCTAATTTCAAGGAGACTCAGCTCAAAAGAATCCGAATCGGGCAAAAAGTGAAGATCCACTCCGATCTATGGGGATGGGATGTAATTTTCAACGGCAAAGTCGTTGGCCTTCCGGGCGCAGCGGGGAACGCCTTTTCGCTTCTCCCGCCACAAAACTTGTCGGGCAACTGGATCAAAATCGTCCAACGCCTTCCAGTCCGTGTTGAGCTTGATCCGGAGGAGCTGAAAAAGCATCCGCTTAGAATCGGCCTCTCGATGGAAGCTACGGTGAACCTTAGAAACCAAAAGGGGCTCTATGTCCCTACTTCAAGCAAAGGGTCTCCCCTCTACGAAACTCCCATTTTCGAGATCGAAGAAAAGGGGGACGAAAAGCTCATCCGAGAAATCATCC
The DNA here is from genome assembly GCA_018239895.1 of Verrucomicrobiota bacterium. Lineage (GTDB taxonomy): Bacteria > Chlamydiota > Chlamydiia > Chlamydiales > SM23-39 > SZAS-17. Next base: position 5,863 of record JAFEGL010000029.1, on the reverse strand, counting down.
GGGAAAACCTCGATATGACATTAGCTAGGTTTGAATCGACGCCGCTGCAGCTTTCGAGCTACAGAACTTTAAAACCCTCAACACTTTCAGAATAAGATATGCGCGGTCTATACTTTTGCATTTTTTGCGCGCTGTTTCTTGCGATCTTCAGTTTTACTCTGACGAATATGGCCGCCGCTTATATCGTCAGCTCGCTCGGCGGCAGCACCGACATCGCCTCCTACACAATCACTTTTTACGGCCTAGGAAACGTGATCTCCGTGCCGCTTGGGAAACCCCTTTCGCAGAGGGTTGGGATTGGTAGGCTCTTTCCGATTCTTCTCATCTTGTTTACTTTTTGCTCTATTCTCTGTGCTACCGCTCCCAATTATGCCTTATTTCTGGGATGCCGGTTTCTCCAAGGTTTTATGGCGGGCCCCTTTTACTTCATGATCCAATTCGTCCTAAACAAAATCACACCTCCGGAAAAAAAAGAGAACGTAACCGTCATTATCATCACTCTGTTTACCCTCGTTCCTGTCTTGGGCGCCTGCTGGGGCGGATGGATCGCCTACGATTTTGTCTGGCAAAGATCTTTTTTCATGGGGATGCCGTTCATCCTGGCATTAGCCGCCGGGATGCACCACAATTTAAAGAAAGTGGATCTTACGCTTCAAAAAACTCCGTTCGACAAAGTGGGGTTTTTCTTCTTTTTTTGGGGAGTTTTGCTACTTGGGTTTGCCGTTGCGACGGCGCAGGAGTTCGACTGGTACCGCTCTTCCAGGCTCATCGGTTCGTTTTCTGCCGGAGTTCTCTGTTTTGTCTTTTTTCTCCTCTGGAGCTGGAAATATCCTTACCCGATCCTCAAATTGCGCCTCTTTAAAAATTGGCTCCTCTCCTACTCCCTTTTCAATCTCGCGTTCCTCTTCTCCGCTTATTTTGGGATGGTCATTTTGCTCTCTCTCTGGTTGAACCTTTATGCCAATTACACTCCAGACTGGATCGGCGGGCTCATCGGCGCCATGGCCTTTGCGGCCCTCTTTCCGATGATCCTCATCAAAAAATACTCCCATTTGGACCCAAGGCTCCCGCTGGCCATCTCTTTATTCTTCTTCGTCATCTCCTGCTTTTACACGACCATCTTCAGCGTCGAGATCGACTTCCATCGGATCCTCATTTCGAGGATCCTGGCCGGCCTCGGCCTCGCCTTCTTCCTCCCCCCTCTCTTCCAAATTTGCTTCAACTGCTGCCCCCCTGACGACGCCTATGAGGTCATGAGTCTGTTCCAGATCACCCGTATTTTAGCCTGCAGCCTGGGTGTGGCAGCCTACACGACCACCTGGCAGAGGAGACAGGTCTTCTTCCACGAGCGGCTGGGAGAGCAGCTTACCCCCCTTTCGACCGAGACCCAGCAGTTCTTTGTGAAGGCCAAACAGTTTTTCAACTTGGCTGGGAAGCAGGCCCAGGCCCAACTTGAGACCTTTTTAGACCGGCAAGCCCATGCCCTGGCCCTCGACGATGTCTTCTATGCGATGGCCTGGATCCTGACTGTTGTCCTCGCTATTTTATTCCTCACCTTCCTCATCCCCTCCTTAAACCGTTGGTTTATAATGATTAAAATTAAAACTAAATAATTAATATTAATTATGATATAATATTTGAACTATGAATAATTTAAACAACTACTTTAATCAACAACTTGAATCATTTAATCAAATAAATGCAGCTGTGCGGGAGATCGAGGAACGGGTTGCGACGACTTATCGGCTAGCCCGCAATTTCACCCCTGCCCAATTATCTCAATTCAACGCCGAAACCTTAACTTCCATCCGTTCAGTATTACAAACATCTCAAGCCCTCCAAAGCCAATACCAAGAGAGCTCTTTCCCTTGGAATGAAATGGCTCAAAGAATCGACCGGCTGGAGACTACAAGCAACCTTCTGAGAAGAATTCAAAACGTCTATCATCCTCCGATCATCTCAAGAGAAGGGGTCCCCGATTTTCCGAAACAACATTCTGAAGAAGAGATCCAAAAGCTCGATTACGATCTAGAAAAGTACATTCGACAAGTCAATTTTGAGGTAGGGCCGCCTCTTCTCGAAGCTGAACCGGTGGCAGTCGAACCTTATCAATCTCATAGAAATTCGGGCCTTCCGTGCGTTTTCTTCATGTGCACTTTTGCTGTTTTAGTAATGGCGCTTCTCACCTCCCTCGCTCCCAACAGACAATAAACGATCCTTTCATTTAATCTTTAAAAATATTACTTTACTTTCATCCATCAAAGGAGAGAGCTTATGGATGCAAGTCTTACGACCCAACTTCATGTAAGTTTGACTAGTGTAACTGATCTTGAATCGGGTTCAGTACAAACTCCGATGTCATCGAACCAAAAGACGCTCCATGTCGCCACGAGAGTGCTCGGTGGCGTCGTCTATGGGGCAGCGGTAGGCGCAGTCGTTGGCGGCGTAGGTGGGCTGATGACAGGGGTGGGGATCAACTGGTTTTTCAGCTATTGGCCGTGGTTTCCGATCAATCCTGAATTTCCAATTCTTGTAGGCAAAGTGGGGCTTTGCGCCGGGGTGGGGATCAAAGGGGCCAGGGCCTGCTTAAAGGCTCCTCTCGACGCCTATGAATACTCCCTCTCCTGGCGCAAATTCCTCTCGGGCCTTATTTGATCCCCCACTTCCAATTCCGGATTTCGGGCATGTCCTCGCCATATTTTTGGATGTATTCTTTGTGCTCGATGAGCTTGTCGCGGAGGTGCTGTTTTGCATAAGCCGCTCGAACCCCAAGCGACGGCACCCGGTCGATCACATCGGAGACGAGGTGGAACCGATCCAAGTCGTTGAGAACAACCATGTCGAAGGGGGTCGTGGTCGTCCCCTCTTCTTTGTAGCCCCGGACGTGGAGCCTTGTGTTCGTCCTCCGATAAGCGAGACGGTGGATGAGACTCGGGTAACCGTGGAAGGCGAAGATGATCGGCTTGTCTTTTGTGAAAAGGGTGTCGTAATCTTTGTCGCTTAGACCGTGCGGATGTTCGCTTTGCGGCTGCAGAGTCATGAGATCGACGATGTTAATGACCCGAATTTTTAATTCAGGAAAGTGGGTTCTAAGAATCTCGACGGCAGCGAGAGTTTCAAGCGTGGGGATGTCGCCGGCGCAAGCCATCACGACGTCAGGTTCTCCCCCATCGTCATTGCTCGCCCATTCCCAAATTCCGAGACCGGCCGAACAGTGTTTGACGGCCGACTCCATGTCGAGCCATTGAAGCGCTGGCTGCTTCCCTGCGACAATTACATTCACGTAATTGCGGCTTCTAAGACAGTGATCGGTGACGGAGAGGAGCGTATTGGCATCGGGCGGCAAATAGATCCGGATGGTGTCGGCCTTTTTATTGGCGACATGGTCGAGGAATCCTGGATCTTGGTGGCTAAAGCCGTTGTGGTCCTGCCTCCAGACGTGGGAGGTGAGGAGATAGTTTAGAGAAGCGATCGGTCGGCGCCAAACGATCTTCCGGGACGCTTTAAGCCATTTCGCATGTTGGTTGAACATCGAATCGACGATGTGGATGAAAGCCTCGTAGCATGAAAATAGGCCGTGGCGCCCTGTGAGGAGATACCCTTCAAGCCATCCCTGGCACATGTTTTCACTCAACACTTCCATCACCCGTCCATCGGGTGAAATGTGGTCGTCGTTTTTCTGGATCTCGGCCGTCGAATCCCGATCGGTGATGTCGAAGAGAGCTGTGAGGCGGTTGGAGGCAGTCTCGTCGGGACCGAACACGCGAAAATTCCTCTTATCCCAATTGAGTTTCATCACATCGCGGAGCATCGTCCCCATGACCCGGGTCGCCTCGGCAATGATTGTGCCCGGCTTCTTGACTTCAACTGCATATTTCCGAAAGTCGGGCATCTGGAGATCGTGAAGCAAAAGCCCGCCGTTTGCGTTCGGATTTTTCCCCATCCGCCGCTCCCCCTCCGGCGCCAAGGCGGCCAGCTCAGGAACGAGTTTTCCCGATTCATCGAAGAGCTCATGAGGTTTGTAGCTTTTCAGCCAATCCTCAAGAAGCTTCAGATGTTTTGGGTTGTTCTCGAAATCGGTCAGAGGCACTTGGTGGGCGCGGAAGGTCCCCTCAATCTGTTGTCCATCGACCATTTTGGGCCCTGTCCACCCTTTTGGCGTCTTCAAGATGATCATCGGCCAGGTGGGCCGCTTTTTAAAGCCGTTTTTCCGGATGTCAGCTTGGATTTTCTGGATCTCGGCGAGAACCTCGTCTAGCGTTGTCGCCATCGCCGGGTGCATGAGGGAGGGATCGTCCCCTTCGACAAAGTAGGGTTTATAGCCGTAGCCGCGGAATAAGAATTCGAGCTCTTCTTTAGGAATTCGTGCTAAAACCGTCGGCTCTGCGATCTTGTAGCCGTTCAAGTGGAGGATCGGCAGAACCGCCCCATCATGGACCGGGTTGAGGAACTTATTCGAGTGCCAGCTGGCGGCCAAAGAACCCGTTTCAGCCTCTCCGTCGCCGACGACGCAAGCGACGATCAGATCGGGATTGTCGAATACGGCTCCGTACGCGTGGGCGAGCGAATAGCCGAGCTCTCCCCCTTCGTTGATCGAGCCGGGCGTCTCCGGCGCCGCGTGGCTCGGAATCCCGCCAGGAAAAGAGAACTGCTTGAAAAGCCGCTGCAACCCCACTTCATCTTGGGAAATTTCAGGATAGAACTCAGAATAGGTCCCTTCTAGATACGTATTTGCCACCATCGCGGGTCCGCCGTGGCCCGGGCCAGCAATGTAGATCATATTCAAATCATGTTCTTGGATGAGCCTGTTCAAGTGGACATAGATGAAATTGAGCCCTGGAGTCGTCCCCCAGTGGCCGAGAAGGCGCGGCTTGATGTGTTCTAGCGTGAGAGGCTTTTTGAGTAGAGGGTTGTCGTATAAATAAATTTGGCCGACTGACAGGTAGTTAGCTGCCCGCCAGTAAGCGTCCATTTTCTTCAGCATTGCGCCGGATAGAGAACTTTTCATGTCCACCTTCTTTTCCTGCACAATGGAAAATTTTCAGATATTTGTGAAACATGAAAATGCTAACTATCGTTTAGAGAGTGCTCGCGCTTGTTCAAGAGCTCTTTTGTTCCCTTCGTAAACTGATGTTAGAGTATTAATGCGAGTAGTCAATTCCTGGATTGAATCTTGCATGTCAGCGATAGATTCTTTACTAGTTGTGGGATTAGACTGAAGTCTACCTAACAATTTTTCAGCATCTCTTCTTGTTTTTAACATTTGCGTTAACTGTTCTTTTTGAGAAGAAACTATCACTTCTACTTCTTTTATTGGATCAGCAACATTTGGATTTGATTGGAGTTGATTGAACTTTTCATCTTCTTTTCTCTTTGCAATATGAATGTTAGATAAATTTCTGGTCATTTCTTCTGTTTTGGAACTCACTTTTTTTGCAAATAAATTAGCGCATTTTAATTTATGACTTGGCCAATCGGTTCTCTGGCAATCGGTACCACAATAAGATGTAAATCTACATTTTGAGCAAACTGACATTTTCACAGCTGTTTTTTCACATACTGCGCAAACCCTCTTATCCGTTTGAGGGAGAGCAGAGCTACTTCCAGAAGTTGCTGATGAAACAGAAGACATAAACACCTCATTTTTTAATTTATCATTAATTATATCATCGAATAAATAAAAAATAAACAATTAATTCATCAAATATATTATTTACAAAAGATCATAAACAACTAACAACTAGATACTTAGAAAAGATCAATCCTTCTTATATTGCACAATGGAAACATTTCCGATATTTGTGAATCATGAAAATTCTGGTTTTGAATCGAGGCTCGAGCAGCATCAAATGCAGCGTCTATG
>JAFEGL010000028.1 GCA_018239895.1 Verrucomicrobiota bacterium | reverse complement strand
TCTCTCAATTTTCTCTCTTGACTCTAAATATTTTCCTCTGCGTCTCTCTATACTCTTTCTTACCTCTGCGCTGATAAAATTCAGATGAATTTAATCTAAGAAGTTCCAGGGATTTTTTCCGCCAAGTTCATGCTCCAAATGGAGCATGAACTTAGCGTCGCGGGCGCCGGTCTGCTGCGCTGCGGCAGACCGGCGCCCGTTCTTTTTGGAGTGCGAGGCGGAGCCCTGCATCATGCATATCATGTGAGCCGCGCTCGCGGCGTATCCTGTACTCTGGATTAAAGCAGGGAAGATGGGGCATGATGCAGGACTCCGCCCCGCACCCCAGATAGAAAAAACCCACTTTCCGCTGCCGATGGCAGCAGAAAGTGGGTCAGCATTCGTCTCAATTTAGAAACTTACGATTTGACGTAAGCTTTGAGGATTTTGATAGGCTGGACGGGACGATCTTGTGGATCTGTCTGCGTCTGCTCAATCTTCTTTACGACATCCGAGCCAGCCGTCACTTCGCCAAAAATCGTGTGCTTCATGTGAAGCCATGGAGTATTGGCAGTCGTGATGAAAAACTGGCTGCCGTTAGTGTTCGGCCCGCGGTTCGCCATGGCAAGGAGATACGGCTTGTCAAACTTGACGGTAGGCACCACTTCGTCGCCAAAGTTGGTTCCCCAAATCGACTCGCCGCCCCGGCCGGTGCCCGTCGGATCGCCGCCCTGAATCATAAACCCCTTGATCACCCGGTGGAAAATGGTGTTGGTGTAGTAATTCTTCTGAATAAGACCCAAAAAGTTCTCGCAAGTTTTGGGGGCAATATCGGACTTCAAGGTCAATTCGAAGGACCCGATATTTGTTTCAAATACAACAACGGTATTTGGCTTTTTCACGGTCATAGACTCCTCAGCTTGGAGGTTTTGGAAAAAAGAAAGAAACAGGGCCAAGAATAGAGCCGGCCATCTCGCTAATTTACCCATAAGAACCTCTGGTTATAAAATTTTTGGAAAGGGAAATCATACCCGAAATGGCTTTTGGACCAAAGAGAAACTTGCCAAAGAGTGGCCAATGCCTTATGGGTGAATCTATGGAACTTGCAATCCTGATTGTTATCCTCGGGCTCGTCTTCGATTACACGAACGGCTTCCACGATGCCGCGAACGTCGTCTCGACTGTCATCGCGACCCGGGTCTTGGCTCCCATCTCGGCGATCGTGATGGCGGGCGTCCTCAACTTCATCGGGGCGACCCAGATCAGCGGCGTTGCCCAGACAATCGCCACACGTCTCGTCGAGGCACAGGATGCCACCCAGCTCGTCGTCCTCTGCGCTGTCATCGGCGCCATCCTCTGGAACCTATTGACCTGGTACTACGGAATCCCCAGCAGCTCTTCCTATGCTCTGATCGGCGGGCTCTTAGGAGCCGCATGGATCCACGTCGACATCCACACGATCATCTGGGGCGGCGTCATCGGCAAGGTCGTGATCCCGATGATCCTGTCTCCCCTCATCGGCTTTCTCTTGGCTTACTTGCTCATGAAGGGACTCTATACTTGGAAACCAAAGAATAAGAGAATTTTCCGCCACCTCCAGATCGGCTCGGCTTGCTTCGTCGCCTTGTCTCATGGACTCAACGACGCTCAGAAAAGCATGGGGATCATTACGCTGGGTCTTTTTGCATCGGGCATTATCTCTACGCCTGCCATCCCACTCTGGGTCATTCTCGCCTGCGCCGTGACGATGGGACTCGGCACCGCATCAGGCGGTTTCCGGATCATCCACACGATGGGCTTTTCGATCACCAAGATCGACCCGATCCAAGGCTTTGCCGCCGAAGCGACCGCCTCGCTCGTGATCCTCACGGCGAGCTTTCTCGGCATGCCGATCAGTTCGACGCAAATGATCGCCGGCAGCATCACCGGCGTCGGTTCAGCCAAATCGGTCCAAGCGGTCAGCTGGCACATCCCGAGAAAACTCGTCGCCGCCTGGTTCCTCACTTTGCCCGGAGCCGGTCTCTTCAGCGCCGGAGCCTACGCCGTCGCACAGTGGATCTGATACTCAGTGACAATCCGCCCTTCGATGAGATGCTCTTGAACGATCCTCTCTAAAACTTCAGGCGTGCAGGAGTGGTACCAAACTCCTTCCGGATAGACGACAGCGACGGGTCCCTGTTTGCAAAGTCTCAGGCAATTGGCCTTCGTCCGCAAAAGGGTCACCCCCTCCACCTTCTTTAGCCTCTCCTTCAAGAATTCCCAAGAAGCGAGCCCCGCCTCGTAGCTGCAGCACTTCGGATTCGTCTGGTCGCAGCAAAGAAAAATGTGCTTACTAGCGGTTTGTAAAAGGTCCATCGATCTTCTCTTGTATTCTTTGAGGCGTAGATGATAAACTTTTTCACAAATAAAGCTCCAGATATGTCAAAGAAAATTTCGCTTTTTTCATTAGCCGTCCTCATCATCGCATCGATCGATAACGTCCGAAACTTGCCGGCCGCAGCCATGTTCGGCAGCCACCTGGTCTTCTTTTTCATCCTGGCAGCCATCCTTTTCCTCATCCCGACCGCTTTGGTCGCCGCCGAGCTCTCGGCCTCGTTCCCCGAAAAAGGGGGCGTTTGCCACTGGGTCCAGGCCGCCTTCGGCAAACGGTGGGCGATGGTCGCAATCTGGCTCCAATGGATCAACACCATGGTCTGGTACCCCACCATGCTCTCCTTCGTCGCCGGAACTTTGGCCTTCGGGATCAACCCTGAGCTAGCTCAAAATAAAACTTTCCTTGTCACCACGATCCTGACCACGTTCTGGGGGCTCACCTGGATTAATTTGAAGGGGCTCCACATCTCGGCCTTCATCAACAACATCTGCGCCCTGTTGGGGACGATTTTGCCGATGACCCTTTTGATCGCCCTCGGCTTCTTTTGGTTCTTCAGCGGCCAGCCGCTCCAAGTCGACCTCTCCCCCTCCAATCTGGTCCCCTCGTTCGGCCATGTGACAGGGTGGCTCTCTCTCATCGCCATCATGGCCTCGTTTTTGGGGATCGAACTGTCGGGCGTCCACGTAAACGACATCCGCGAACCCAAGAAGAACTTCCCCCGCGCCGTCTTCCTCGCCTCGATTTTCATCTTCCTCTCGATGGCCCTCGGCTCCCTCTCGATCGCCTTCGTCCTCCCAGGCCACGAGATCAACCTTGTTTCGGGCGTCATGCAAGTGTTCACCCGCTTCTTCCAAGTTTTGGGAATCGAAGCCGCCGTCCCCTTCTTGACCGCCGCCATCGTGATTGGTTCAATCGGCACCATGATCAATTGGCTCATCTCTCCCGCGAAAGGACTCCTCCACGCGGCAGAGTTCGGCTTCCTCCACCCATTTTTCACCCGGAAAAACAAGGCGGGCGTCTCCTCGAATATTTTGATCGCTCAAGGGATCATCGTGTCGCTCCTCAGCCTCCTCTTCCTTTTTGAACCAAACATCAACTCGTTTTACTGGTTCTTGACGGCCCTCAGCACCGAACTCTACATGATCATGTACATCTTGATGTTCGCTGCCGCCATCCGCCTCCATTATAAATTCAAAGACCGACCCGACTCGTTCAAGATTCCTGGCAAAGCGCTCGGCATGTGGGGCGTTTCAGCTCTCGGCTTTTTAGGTTGCGCGATGACCATCGCCCTCAGCTTTTTCCCGCCTGATCAGTTCGACGTCGGAGGCTCTCTCCGCTACCTCCTGATGATCAGCCTCGGGAATCTAGCGACCATCGGCCCTGTTTTCCTCTTCTTCCGCTACCAGAAGAAAAAGCAGCTGGCCTCACTTAACGTGACTTAAAGTATTTGGCACTAGCTTTGCTTTCGACAACGCTGCTAAAACTGCAATGACTCTTTCCTTGTTTTGCTCTGCAAACGTAAATCCAATAAATCGATCGAACGGCTTTTGTTTTACACGAGCCAAACCGGGAAAGAGCGGATTCATGCAGTCTAATTCATAGAGGTCAAAAGCATCCTGATCCGTGCTGCACTCAAATGTTAGCGTCTGTTCAGCCATAGATAATTTTACAATCTTGGGAAAATCGATAATGCTCTTTCGAAGTCTGGTCCAATTGATCGATTTATCTAACATTTCGAATGAGCTCAAAAATTCACTCGGCTCACTGACCGAAACAGGAATATTCGAGGAATCTAGTTCGGCTGGCTTTTCGGCAACTTTAAGATTCTCCTGAAATTTTTCGTTCACCCCCCATTTGTCCAGTTCCCCTTTCACCTGATCGGTGATCCGAGAGAGAGCCTCTTCGCTCACTTCTGCTTTGTCTTTGGGGACTAGAAGATCGACGTGGGCCCCATAGGCAAAAGTGCAAAGATTTGTGTTAGCTCTTAAGCTCTCATCCTTTCTATAGTGCCAACAAAAGGCTCGCCCTTGAGCTTCCGTATGGAAATAAATCGTGATTTTCGTCCTATATTCGGAAGGGTAGATGAACCAGAACAGATAGTGCTTCACAACCCTTTCGATTTTGAAAAAGACAGTTTTTGGGTAGGGAATGATGCACCGGGAAAGCTTGAACATGTCGACCGATTGGGTTCCAGGGATAAAAAAGGGACCCATTTTCGCATAATAGTCGGCTCGAAATTGCCTATCGTCCCAATTCGACGGCCTCGCGAATTGGACGGGAACGCCTACAGGTTTTGTACTGACAGCTGACATCGTTTACTCCGACATTTGACTTTTCTGTTCCGTTTTATATTTACAAATTCTATTCGGGACCAATCCCATGTTCACTAAGTCTGCAAGAGCCGCCATAACCTGCCCTTTATTTCCCACCTCAAATCCAATGTATTGATCAAAAGGTCTGCCTTTGGGAACGGCCGAACCGGGAAATAGCGGCTTTATAAGGTCCAATTCATAAAGATCCAGGGCATCTTGCTCTGAACAACACTCGAACGTAAGGGTCGTTCCGAAGAGAGTCACCCCCTTAATTTTAGGGAAATCGACGATGCTCTTTCTAAGCCGATCCCAATCGATCGATCCATCTACTACCCGAAAAGGGGCCAAAAAATCGTCGGAATCGTTCGGAAGCTCCGGGGTGTAACGTGTATTTAAGTCCCACTTATTTAATTCCGTTTTAATTTGTTCGAGAAGTTGAGAAAGTGCCTCTTGGTTTGGTGCCCGATTGCCTTTAGGGAATAAAAGATCCACCTGAGTTCCAACCGGAAAAGGGCGCAGCTCCGTGTTCTCTTTTACAAAAGGTTGATTCCTCTCATAATGCCAACAAAAAACCCTTTTTTCCGTTTCGTTCCGAAAAGTAATCGAGATTGTCGTGCTATAGCCCAAGATCATAGACATGAGGCTATTCGCAACTTCTTTGACCTTGAAGTCAACAGCTTTAGGAAATGGGATAACGCACCGAGCCAATTTCGAGCCGTTAACCGTTCGGGTGGAATGAGAGACAAAGGGGGCCATTTTTGAAGCGTAATCATCTTGAGATTGCTTGAGAGTCCAACCTCCCGGCCATGTGAAATGAATCGGTGCCCCTTGGCTTGCGCCACTCGCTGAAGATGCCATATATACCTCCATAAAAAGGCAAAAATGGTACTCCCTCCTCCGAGTCAAAGTCAAACATTTATTTTAAACCGGAGGTTAAGAATCAGGAAACAGCGTGTTTAAATATAACGTAAATAACAATTTAAATAAATTATAAAATTTAGTATAATTATTCGATAAAATGAACAATAAAAGGAAATTATGGCTATTACAGCTGGTTTATATTTTAAAAATCTAGATTCTAGGACACCTGAGTTTGGAGGGCAAGATCCAAAGACTTTAGTTTTGACTGTGGATCAACAGAGAAAAATCGATAAAATTTTAAATAGGAATTTGGAGAAAGCCCCTCCCCAGCCTGTCTCTGTAGATAAAAATCAGAGATACAGCTGCGATCTTTTCGATGTTTTCGCCACAATCAATGTGGCCGCAGGCCTCACATACTTGGTTTGGGGAGCTTACAATTATTTCCCTTGGGAAATCTTCAAACACTAATGAATAACGGCAAATCGAAAAGGGGATTCCTCTCTTCGATTTGCCGTTGTTTTGTTGCGTTAGAGACTGTCAGCGAAATTTGGCTCAAAAGAACTCGAAAATCGACAGAAGCCAAAATCGGAGACAGTCTCTTATTAAATAGGCATGAATTGGGCGGCTTGCTTGTCCATTTCTTCTACCAAAGCGGCTCTAAACTCAGCTTCAGGTAAGTTCTTTGCTTGGACAGACTCTAGAACGGCCGGAAATCTCTCTTTCAACAATACAACAGCTCTATCGATATAATGCGCCATAATTTGGAAGGTAGCGTCTGGATTCCCTTGGCCCGCTGCTTTTGCCTGGTCGTAGAGCTCTTGGATCATCGTCTTCATACCGCCAATGTTTTTTCCAGAGAGGAACCAACCGACTTGAAAGGGAGAAAGCCCCGCTTCTGCAGCTCGGTTCATGAGATGGTGGTTGATCCTCAACACCTCGAGACTATTGGCTGGATAGTCGGGATAAACATCTTGGATAGCGGCTAGCTTCTCTTCGAAGCTTCTCGATTTGATCTTCTGCACAGTTTCTGGGGTGAATGGCTCCAGCGCCTGAGGCCAGGTCATCCAAGCGAAAACTCCCTGAGAGAGATAGCCTGCGGGAGCAATGAGGGCATTGTCAATGTAGTGAAACTTTTCCGTGGCTGAGGAGTAAAGGATATTGCCATGGTTTCTGTCGACAGCCATCAGTTCCAAATCCATAGCGGCAGTTTCCTGGAAAGTAGCAAGAGGGACCGTTGAACGTAAATCGGCTTGGCTTGGCGGGAGAGAATGGAGAGTGTGGGCATTGGGGATAAATTCTTGCAAAACCCCAGATTTTTCAACTTCCTCGCTCCATCCCTTTTCACGAAGGAAAAAATTGCCTCGCATCCCTCTGTTCGCATGGACGACTACAGGCAGCTGAGCAAATGGGAAAAGCCCCTGGACTATCACTTCGTTTTTCGATTCAGATTCCGGTACGACCCCATCTTTGCTCCAAAGCGCTACACCTTGAGTGCCTAACTCATCGGGCGGTGAATTGACACACCCCCGAACTTCGTCGTCAGGCTTAAAAATGGCGATGGTCTTCGTATTCAATTTAATGAGTTCTTGGAAAAACTTTGCCCCCGATTTAAACTCTTCAGGGAAGACAATGCTTGGATTTTGGCTTTGAATCTCTGCGGATCTTCTTTTTAGTTCTTCTTCATTTCCGACATGTTCTGCGAGATCTGAAAGAATGCTGGCAACTTCAGGATCCATATCCCGAATAAAATAAGTCCCTCTCATCCCATATTCCCGTTGAACACCCAAAGAGGTTTTAACTTGCGGATGAAGCCAAGGATCATGGGCCCTCTCTACAGCTTCTAAGGAGCGGCGATACAGTTGATTGTCCTTGTCGGAAGGGGGGCGGCCTACTACGTAAAATTCGCGGTATTTGAGCGGCGATGGCTGGGTCCTGAACTGCTTTTCTAGCGCTAGAAGATAATCATCCTTTTGAGCTATTTTTTCTAAATAACTTCGTACAATTATGTTTTCACTCGGAGCATGCCCCGCAGGAACCACTGTTAAGTTTTTGAACCTTGACTTATCTGGTTTAGGCTTAGGAGCTTCTTGAACTTGCGGAAGTGGACCTGATACTGATGCCATATAACAATCCCATTAATGCTAATTATTTATTATACCATAAAATTTTATAGAATAAAACGTAATTACGTCACTACATTTTATAACAAAGTTTTTACTAAATGACTTAAAATAATCAGTAAATTAATATATAATTTCACCTTAATCAAAGGACGCAATAATGATTGAATCACAAGTGTTGTATAATGCTAATAACCAAGAGGTTATGCGTTTTGAAGGCAACAAGCCGAAATTCAAGCAGGTTGATTTCGAGAGCTTCTGCCGACTGAGCCCCTTTGAGATTCCTAGTTGGAATCGTGCGGAATTTTCGGGCCGAACATTCATCCATTTCCCCAAAAAGGAAAGCTCTGAAGAAGATTTCGATCTCTATAAGAAGGCCTTTGTAAATAGTATCCAAGGCAACTCCTACAGAGGCTTCCGATGGGTGGTTAGCTTAATTAATAAAAAAGAAGGATAAGTATGTCTATTACTGCAGGTGATTATTTCACGGACCTAAGAGAACAAAGAAGAGTCTTTAGCCAGCAAAATCCGATGAGAGCCGTGTTGACGCCAAAGGATCAAAGAAAAATCGATCGGATTTTACAAGAAAGTTTGAACCGAGCTCCGATTCAGTATGTCGAAGTCGATGAAAATGAGATGCAAGACAGATGTAGTTGCGATCTCTTTCAGATTCTCGGCTCAATCAATGTAGTAGGAACCATTTGCGGCACAGCTTGGTTTGCTTACCATTATCTCCCGTGGGAAATTTTTAAGCACCACAGATAAGCTTCATCCGCTCAATCGCAAGCGGTATCATAAAGGCTTGAAGAATAGATTCCATATTTGAGGAAATAAGGGCGAACACTGTGGGTAGCGGTAAGTAACTGTACCCAGAGCACATTGCGATTCTTGTCTAAACGGGGTTGAAAGATGATCCAAATCCAAAAAGATCGGGTTTGGACAGACTTCGTTGTTAGGTCCTAGTTCTCTTCTATGAACAGTATAAGCCTTCCCCATCAAGTCCGGAAGAGTAGTGGGGATCTTGTGGATCGCTAGCTTAGAGGAATTCACAGGATCGCACGTATAAATGTAGGCCGCTTGTTCATTCGGGTGGGGACGGTCTAAGATGTCAAATGAGACTGTAGCTGCGGAGGAAGCGCCGACTTTTGAAGCAAACATAGGAAACTCCTTTTAATTGGTGGACATGGTACTACAAAGGTTTTTATGAAAAAAGAGGAAAATCTTAACATTAATCGGCTGCTTTTGTATCCTCTTCGCTTCAAATTGAGGTTAACAAATGCAAGCAATCCATCAGATGCCCGTTTCTCATCATCGAATCCCCCCTTGCCTAGAAAACATTCTAGACAAAAAGATTGTCAAAGCCGCCATGACGTGCTTAGAAAAACTCGTCCATATTCTTTGTACCTGGTTGTATCGCCCCTATCGGACACTATTTCAAGCTAAATCAGAACGAATTCACTTCTTTAGCGACGGCCAAGCTTTCCTCATCGACTGTACCCGAAATAAAATTGCAAAGATCGCCGAAGATCACTATCTCAATCTGGAAAATTTACAGGACGTCGTCGAAAAAGATCGGATCACTCTCAACGGTAGAAGAGTTTTGTTCTCTGAAGACGAGAGAATAAATGTCCGCTTTGCAAGGGCAAGCTATACTGACTATGTCGTTGTAAAAGACTCAGGGCCAAACCGCGTGGAAATCGAGGAGCAGGAAACTGTCAGAGCGGGACAGAGGAAAGCTGATAAAAAATCGTGGTTTGTCGATTTAACCAAGATTGTTCGAATTGAACAGCGCGTCGGCGAAGCGCCAGCAGAAGGTGATTTTGATGGCCGATTGGTCATTCCCGATGGTGAAGCCCACCTCATCGAAAATCCTATTACAGTCGATGATGTAACGATGGTTGAAGACGACTAGCGTCGAATTTGGAAGAGAGATTACGAGTTCAATTCTCTTGTGATCAATTTTGGGGGAATTTATCATCGACCCCTCTTTTTCCAAAAACTCAAACCACGGAGTGTTTTTATGGCAAATCCAGCAGGTTACCCACTTTTGAGCGTTACTAATAGCCACATCTATCCCGAAGCTATACATGAATTCGGCGGCGATGATCGTGCATTGTATCCAAATCACCCTGAATACATGGATGGCAATACCGCCGCTCGCATGAAAATCGTCGAGGGATTAGGTGGAGAAGTCGCAGTGAGAGCCATCCCCATCGTAGGCTATCCCGAAGTGGGCATGTCGCCAGTTGTATATTGGGACAAGCAAGGTGTAGAAATCGACACAGGAAAAAGAATCCCAAGACCTGATTCCTACATGAAGGAGCTAAATACTCTTAAATTTCCAGAGGGGAGCGCGGTTGTCCAACTTGAAGATCCCCACGGGAGAAAAGCTGTTTGTGTGCGCGTCCAAGATCGGACAACTCAAGAAGTCCAGATTGTAAGAATTTTCCAACGCTACAGAGAAACTAGCACCGTTGTGCTCAAAGGCCCCAATGACGAACAATGGGTCATCCCTAACGGCAGAACTTGGGTCTGCAGCGGAAATGGGATGGATAGCGCAGCCCCAGGAACAGGCACCGAGGAAATCAGCAAGGAACTTGGGCTCCTAATGAACGACCAACATCAAAGACTCGTGTTGATTAAGGCGTAATGCTGTAGGGTGGTCTCTGTCTGTCAGGCCGCTATTCAAAATACAGCTCAACTACGAAACTTTTAGCATCCGAAGGGCGCGCGCATGGCGCGCGTCAGTGGGGGAAGGGCTTCACCCTTCCCCAACACCCCCTTCCCACATGCGTGCGCTGCGCCAACGCATGGGATGCCCTCTCGCAACGGGCTTCGCCCGTGTCTGCCGGGCCGGCGAT
>JAFEGL010000027.1 GCA_018239895.1 Verrucomicrobiota bacterium | reverse complement strand
AGCGGTTTCAAAAACTGCGAAAAAATCTTTCAAAAATCATCGCACGGGAATAGTGGGATAGCCTCATGATCCGAATCAAAAATCTTTGGAAAAAGTATGGATCGGTCGACGTCCTGAAAGGGCTCGATTTGGAGGTCAAAGACGGCGAGATTCTCGTGATCCTCGGTAGATCTGGCGTCGGCAAGAGTGTGCTCCTCCGCCACATCATCGGCATCGAAAAGCCCGATCGGGGCTCGATTGAAGTCGACGGGGTGATGATCTCCGATCTCAAAAAAAATGAGATCTATTCAGCCGTCAGAAACATGGGGATGCTTTTCCAAGGCTCCGCCCTGTTCGACTCGATGAATATCGGCGACAACACCGCCTTCTACCTCGAACAGCATGGCGATCCCGCAACAGGAAAACCGTTCCCTCCCGAAGTGATCCGGGAAAAAGTCGCGCAAGCCTTGACTATGGTGGGGCTCGAAGGGGTTGAAAAGAAAATGCCATCCGACCTATCAGGTGGGATGAGAAAGCGGGCGGGACTGGCCCGACTGATCGTTTACCGCCCCTCGATTCTCCTCTACGACGAACCGACGACGGGACTCGATCCGATCACCGCCCAGCAGATCAATGAACTCGTCGTCAAGACGCAAACCGAATTGAAAGGGACCAGCATTGTGGTCACCCACGATATCAACTCCGCTCTTTACATCGCCGACCGGATGGCTCTCCATCGCGATGGGCGAATCGTCTACGTGGCGGAGCCAAAAACATTCATGAGCCTCGATGATCCGATCATCCAATTTATGCGCGAAAGCTTGACCCACCGTCCCAGCAAGGAGAATCCATGACGGACCAACTGAAAAACATCCTCATCGGCCTATTTGTCGTGGCGGCCATCACCATCGTCGTCGCGATGATCCTCTTTTTAAAGCCGACGGTCGGCGACGGAAAAAAGACGCTCCACGCCCGCTTCGCCAACATCGCCGGCATCAACGTCGGGACCCGGGTCTCTTTCGCCGGAAAGCCGGTTGGGGAAGTGATCTCCATCGAAGAGGTCTACAACGCCCGCGAAGTGCCGACCGACGAGACAGGGAGAGTCTATTTCTACCAGCTGACTCTCAAAGTTGACTCGAGCGTCGATATCTACAATACCGATGAAGTGGCGATCCGGACGACAGGCCTCATGGGAGAAAAATCGATCGCAATCCTCCCCAAAGCCCCTCCCAAAGGAAAAATCCCGAAACTCATCGACAGTGAGATCATCTACGCCAACTCGGTCGACCCGCTCGAAAACACCTTCAATCAGATGTCTAAAGTCGCGACCAAAATCCAAACCGCCGTCGACAACCTCGACCAGTGGTTCGAAGAGAATAGAGATCCCCTTACCCACGCCATCTCTTCTCTCGACAGCACGCTGAAGAGCGTCGATAAAATCCTCACCTCGGCCGACGAGCAAAAGCTGATCCCCTCGCTCCGCGAATCGTCCGACCTCCTCAGCCAAAACCTCCGCCTGATCCGGACCAGCCTTGACGAAGACCAAATGCTCCATAAAGCGGCCGATCTGATGGCCAATCTCAACAAGGCAGCCGAATCGTTCAATGTCGACGGGGCCCAAACGCTCAAGAACCTTAACCTGATTTCCCGCGACATCGCAACTGGCACAGGAACTTTAGGCCGCCTCATCAATAGCGACGACTTCTATCTCCGGGTCAACTCGCTTCTCGGCAAAGGCGAGACGCTCATGAATGACATCAACCACTACGGCGTCCTCTTCCAATACGACAAAAAGTGGCAGCGGAGCCGCACCAAGAGAGCCAACCTCTTAAAATCGCTCGATTCGCCAAAAGAGTTCCACAACTATTTTGAAGGGGAAGTCGACACGATCACCACCTCGCTCGGCCGCCTAACCGAGCTCCTCGAAAGGGCTCAAGAGAGCACTGAGCGGACCAAGATTCTCCAAAGCGAGGCGTTCCGCCGCGACTTTGCGAGCCTCTTGCGACAGGTGCAGAGCCTCACCGACTCGATCAAGCTCTACAACGAAGAGCTAGTAGCCAACGCCGACTCCGTCGTAAACGAGTGAAATAAAAACGCTAGATTTCTCTCAGCGGCATGAAAAATGAGTACGGACAATGAGACTCAGGTCAATGGCTTTCGGTGCAGCACCAACAGAAGCACCCCTTGACAAAACGGCCGATTTTCCAACAAAGGTGCTCATTCAGACCTTGAGGGGCCCTTGTGCATCTTGCTGCTAGATAGTCATCTGCCGATTGTTGCATCGCATCTGCATCAAGCTCCACCTGTCCGTTAGTCTGTACGGCGGCTACAGCAACGCCTATCGTTCCAGCTTGGTCGGTCGTTTTCAGAGAATCTTCCTTCGGCCAAACCAGCTCAACCTTTGATGTGGATGTACAATCTTGCATAACTTTCTCCGATTGAAAGGAGAAAGATTATAGAATCACAAATTTATTTAGCTCCACCGAAAAAAAATAATTATACAATGAACCAAAAAATCAATCTATTATTCTTATCTTGCTTATCATGCCGGCTTGCCGATCATGCATATCCTGTACTTCTTCATTTTAGAAATACAGGATATGCATGATCGGCAAGCCGGCATGATAAGCATGATAGTTTATCTCTCGACGCTCAGTGTCTTTAAGGTGTTTGCTGAGTAGAGCTCGGCAAAGGCCTTTCCAATTTGTGCAGATCGCGTCCCCATCTGGAGATCCACGGTCTCAAGCGCTGAGAGGATCCGATTCAATCTTTCAGGATCGATCGGCCGCTCGCGGGTGAAGAGGGCTGGCGTATAGATCAGCCAGCGGAGGAAGTCGATCTCCTCGCGGCTGTCCAACGAGCCGTTCAAGAGTTTTGCAAAGGCGTAAAACTCGCTATGGGCCGCAGCGCCCGTGTCGAGCGAGTCTTTGCAAGTGAAGCTGACGACGTCGGGATCGTAAAGATCGATCGCCTTCAGGCAGAGGAATTGGTAGAAGATCTCGATAAAATCTTCCCGGTTGCGTCGGGAGAGGGTCGATTTCCCCTCAAAGAACTCCCGATGGATGAGAGCGAGGGCCTTCTCCGCAAATTTCTCCACCTCGCCGAGTTTAAAGATAGCGGGGAAGAAAAAGCCGCACTGTTCGGGAGAGGCGAGCTGGTCTTTGAACGCAGCCATGAAATCTCCGGCTGGATTCATGTTTAAGTATTCGCTGTTTTGGTGGTAGAAATCGGTCGCCTTGGGGAGTGTTAAAACCTGTATGTTTTGGCTGAATTCGGCGTTTTTCTGGAGATCTTCAAGAGCGCGGCAGCGGGAATACTCCTTCCACGAGGTCCGGTCTTGCATGTTGATCAAAAGGTGCCGCTTTTTTGGAGCCTCGATCGAAAGAGCCCGGAGATAGCCGCGGAACTCGTCGAGGATTTCAACCTTGTTGATGATCGATTGGCTTGTGGGCGAAGGGAGGCGGACAACGTCGGCCTTCTTCCCTTTCTTCTCAAGGCTATAGAGACGGATGGGCAAGTTTTGCTGGCCGATCGGATCGAACGGGATGACCTGGTCCTCATCTTGGTCTTCCCGGATCAGGTCGAGGATTTTAAAGAGGGGTCCGTTGGGGAATTTGGCCATGAGAGTCCGGAGCTTCTCATCGTCGATGATCATCTGGGTCCAGAACGTCTCTCCCTTCGGCATGTGGGCTTTTTCATCCCCCTTTCTCATCGTCCTGTGTAAAAGCCCAATAGCCTCTTGCTTCACCCCGCCGACGCGGAGGAAAAAGCTGTGGCAAAGAGAATGGGTCAAGTTGAGGAGGCTGTGGGAAATCTTATCGGTTCTCTCGGGAGGATAGGCGATCATCCTCTGGTATTCGGGCGTTTTGAAACAGCGGCGGAGAAACCGGTGGAAGTCGTCGTAGTATTGGAGGCAGCTTTTGCCGAGGGTGTTTTGGAGCAAATTCCTCGGATTGGCGGCTAGAAATAGGGCGATGATAGCCATGCTGAGCGATAGGGCGAGTCCATGATCGGGAAGCTTCTTGATAATTTTGTAAAACTCTTCGATCAAGTGGTGGCAGTCGCCCAAGATTTGCCCCGCTGTGGCGTGGAGATCCCGGTCTTGCATCGCGCGGACTTTTAAGAGTGGATCCTCCTCAAAATCTTCCCCTTCGACTATGAAGTCGACCGAGAGCTTGAGGTTGCGGATCAGCTCAGCATCGTAATAGGGTCTCCCATCTTCTTTGCGGAGGTAAAAAAGCTCGTAGTCGTGGTCTCTCTTCACCGCCTCGAAGTCGACGAGAGCCTCTTTAGGAGCCTGATATTCTTCTTCTTCTTCAGCCTGGATCCGTTTGGCGAATCTTCTTTGATAAAAGTGTTGGAGGGAGATGTATTCGGGCCGTTCGGTGATCTTGATTTCTTTGCGCCCCATCCGGTAGGAGATGTACTTTTGCAATTTATCGGCCGATTCGCCAGCGAGGGCCATCATGGCGGCGATCCCTTTTAAAGCTTTCGGATCGTCCCAGTTCATTTCAGGATTTTCTAAAAGGGCAATAAGGTGGTTGTGAATGGTTCGGTAAGTTGTATCAATGACATCCAGGAGAGCTTCTGGCTCTTCGCTGAGCCAAATAACGGCCGCTTTGCCGTAGTCTTCTTGGTCGGTGACGATCCGCCGCCCCTTGACGAGACCGATCAGGGTGGGAGCTTCGAGGTCGATCCCCACGATCGCCGCGAGGTTATCCAGGGCTTCCTGGATCGAGTAGCTTTCTTTGACTTTAGAAACCATACAAAACCTCTAAATATCTACCTAATTTAATTATCATACTTAGTTAATTAATAGTGCAATTAAAATCGCATCAATTTAATTACTTTAATTAAAACAAGATAGAACAATATTTAATATTAACAGAATTTACTTGATCGGGTATTCTGTCCGGTGATAAGAGGAAATTTATGATGTCCACCCTGAAAAACCTCATCCCTCCCCTGGCGAGCCTCGTCCTAATGATCCTGGGCAGCGGCCTCTTCAATACCTTCATCTCGCTCCGGCTTGAAATGGAAGGATTTGATCCTGAGGTGATTGGCATTGTGACATCGGCTCTCTACGTGGGGATTCTCCTCGGATCGCTCCGAATAGATAGATGGATCTCCCGGGTCGGCCACATCTACTCTTTTACCATCTTCGCCGCCGTCATGACCCTCCTTATCCTCCTTCAGGCCTCCTGGCTCAACCCTTGGTACTGGGCTGGGCTCCGGCTGTTGGGCGGGATTTGCATCGCTGGGGTCTTCATAGTCATTGAAAGCTGGCTCCTCATGTTGGCGACGCCCGCGCTCCGTGGCGCCATCCTCTCGATCTATTTGGGCGTCTTCTACGCCGCACTTTCTTTGGGACAACTTTTGATCAATGTCGCAGACCCGAGAACTGCTGCCCCCTTTTTTGTCACAGCCGCTCTGACGGCCCTTTCAATCCTTCCGATCACGTTCAAAAAAATTGAAGCGCCGAAAATCGAAAGCTCTACGCCGATGGGGCTCATCAAGTTCTTCAAGATTTCGCGGCTCGGTTTTCTAGGCGGGGTTATTTCGGGGATGCTTCTGGCAGTTGTTTACGGACTTCTCCCCGTCTATGCCAATGAAATGGGGATGACCGTCTCAGAGATCGGAACTTTGATGGCCATTTTAATCTTTGGCGGACTGAGTCTCCAGTGGCCCCTCGGACGCTGGGCCGATCGGGGCAAAAGGCGCCTCGTTTTAAATATCGCCAGCTTTCTCACGACCGCTTTTGGTCTATCGATCGCTATGCAAAACCCGATCGATCCGGTCACTTTGCTCATCCTCGCCTGGTTTTTTGGAGGATTCTCCTTCACCCTCTATCCACTCAGCATGGCCTACGTCTGTGAAAAGGTGGGCGAAGACCAGATCGTCGCGGCGACAGGCGGCTTCGTCCTCTCTTACGGCATCGGGGCGATTGCGGGACCTCTCGTCGCTCCCCTCTTCATGGATTGGCTCGGATCGTCCGGCCTTTTCTACTTTCTCTCTCTAATCACCCTTCTCCTGGGCCTCACGGGCCTCAAGAAAAAAGCTCCTGTGCAGATTGACATCGTCAAGCCAGAAGAGTAGACTTTTCCGATTCTCTTCGAGGTGATATGTTCTCTCTCTGTATGGCAGCCCTGTTTTCGACCACCCATTTTCATGATTTGAACGTCGCAGAAAAGCAGTGTGAGAACATAGTATGGGAAAGCTCAGCTGAACCATTCGATGAACTAATCCTCTCTTGGGAAGCTGAAAGACCTACAGAAAGTTCCCTCGTTTTCTACGTATCGCTCCATCAAGAGGAGTGGTCCCCCTGGCTCAAGTACGCCGAGTGGGGTCCTAGCTTTCAGAAAACATTCCGCTCGATCTCCGAAGTAGCCGAGACCTTCCAAGACGCCGCCTATCCAAAGAGTGGAAGCTGCGACCGGTTCCGGATCAAAGCGGAAGGCCCCCTGAATCAACTCGGATCGATGACCGCCTGCACAGCCCTCCTCTCCAGCTATTCGATCGCCCCTCCTGGTGATTTGCCTTACGTATTCTTAAAAGATTTCCCGCTCCAGTCGCAAATGACCCTCGACCACATCCGGAACAAGCACCTCTGCTCCCCCACCTCGACCGCGAACGCCATCAATTACCTCCTCGGAGAAAAAATCGTCGACCCAACCGACTTCGCCGCCAAGATCCACGACGACGAATTCGATATCTACGGCAACTGGATCCTCAATACGGCCGAGGCCACCCGCCTTCTAGCGGGCCGCTACAGATGCCATGCCGAGCGGATGAAGGGCTTCGCCTCTCTCCACGAAAGGCTTATGCAAGGACTCCCCGTCGTCGTCAGCGTCAAAGGGAATCTTCCTGGGGCCCCCCAGCCCTATAATTCAGGCCACCTCATTTGCGTAGTCGGCTACGACCCCCGCGAAGAGGCAGTCTATTGTGTCGATCCAGCCTACCCAACTAACGAATCGACCCTCTGCGCCTACCCCTTGAAGGACTTCTTGGCCGCCTGGGGCACCCGCTATAATCTCGCCTATCTTTTTAACTAACTGATAATTAATTACTTATTTTTATTTACAAAATCACCTTGTTATACATTTATTTTTAAACAAAAAATGTGTATAATATTACAAATTAATAAAGGAATTAATTATGTCACAACCAGCATCTAATAATAGTATCGGGCAGAGAAATCAGTATCGCCCCCCTGCCTTAAACCTCCAACCACAACAGCAGGCATCGGCCGAGACTTTAGAAAAAATTGCCATTCTCAATCGTCAATTGATGGCATGGAAAAATGAATTGCCTCAGATGTTGCCCTATCCTGACTTATTAGCAGCCCATCTTCAAAGACACGACTCAATTACTGCGCAAATTAACCAACTTTGCTTTAGCCGCTTTCCTCAGCCAGTCCTTCGAACGTCCCATTCATCTGACCAAGGAGCTGGACATTTCGCTGTCCCCCAAAAACCTCAAGGGAGAAACCAGCGAAGAGCCCCATCAAATCCAGAAATTTCGTCCTTTCCGGTTCCTCAACAAAACCAGCGAAGAACTCAATCTGTATCACAAGTTACAGCTTCTGGGGTCCCTTTTCCTCAAAGAAGCGTTTCAGATAACGCATTGGCAAGTTATCAACCTTTACCTATCACACTCCATACAGTTGACTATGTCTCGGTGCAATTCACTAAATCTGCTCCCGGCTCTGCACAATCAAGAGCTTCAAGCCATGAGCGTCGAGTAGAGTCTGTGCAGTCCGCCCCAGTCTCTCCTGGGGATGGTCAACTATCCCCCTCTTCTTCTGTGATTGTTGAGGACAACGATGGGGTGATTGTAGAGTCTACAGTTGTACTGACCAACGCAGATTCAAGCGGATCCGCTAAGCTAATCGAAGCTTTAGGCGCAGGTGCAGGATCAAGCAGTTCTGCTCAGCCAGCGAGATCTCAAGAAGAAGAGGACGACGATGCAGTCCTAAGTAGTTTTGCAGAGATGGTTAATCGACCAAATATTCCACCCCAAAAGAGCGATGATGAGTTTCTTCAAGAATTAGAAGCCCTTTCAGGAGATCTTCCCGCTCCTTCAAATACCTCCTCGGAACAACTTCTGGCAGAGCTTGAAGAGATGCTAAAGTAACAGTCTTTTATGGCTGATTCATTCTAGAGTAGTGTTTATACTCTAAATAATTTGTGAAATAGGCAACGGCCCAGACGAGAGTTCCTCCCACGAGGACTCCGGCGGGGCTTGTTACCTGGATCCCGAACGGGATCATCGAAATGACGATGAACGCCCCATAGCTGACGCAAAGCGACATGATCGCCATCTTCGTTTTGCTCGGATTCAATTCGAGAATCATGAGAAAGGGGAAGATCGACGCGTTCAAGAAACCCACCAAGATAGAGAAGAGAATATCGGCGCCTATGTCGGGAATCTGCTCGAAATAGATGATCTCCACGCCTGGAGAGATCCTGTCCACAAAAAAGACGACCAGGAAGTTAAGAAATAAGCTCCGCAGATAATTCATTATTTCTGGTCCGTTTCCTCTAATTTCTTATGCTGATGATGTGAGTGTTTCATTTCAAGATAATTTGTCAAAAAGCTGCCTAAAGAGACGACGACTGAAGCGATGAAGTACCCTTCGACTGAGGTAATTTCGATCCCCACCGGAAGGAATTTCAAAAGGGCGTAAGCTGCGAAGTTCAAGATGATCGAGATGAGGGCAATTCTCATCGCGGAAAAGTGCCGGTCGATCATTTTCAAAATCGGAAATATCAGCGAGTTTAAAAATCCCAAAACGATGGCAAAGTACATATCGCCGCCGATGTGGGGAAGCTTCGTCTGGTTCGTCACCTCAATCCCTGAAAAGATATGGTTAGCGAAGAAGATTGTCAAGAAGTTAAAAAACAGACTCTTAAGATACTGAACGAAGTGGTGCATAGGTTTCCTCATGGTCTAGGCTCACACTACAAAAAGGGGGAGGCTAGGGCAAGAGAATTCTTTGCGGTTTCCCCCTCAATCCTGTATCCTATTTCACCATGAAACGGTTTTTTTTGGCTCTATTTTGTCTCTGTGTTGCCGCCTGCACGGCGCCCAAGCCCCCCGCCTCCTTGCGGATCGCCTTCAATATTTTCCCCTCGACGGTCGACCCGCGCAAGAGTGGCGACTTCGTCTCCTCGACCCTCATTTGTCTGATTTACGAGGGGCTGACCCGATGCCTGCCCGATGGGAATGTAGAGCCAGCCATCGCTGAGCGGATCGAGGTCTCGGAGGATGAGACGGTCTACCTTTTCCACTTGAGGCCCGCCTTCTGGACCGACGGGAGCCCCGTCACGGCCTACGACTTTGAAGCCTCCTGGAAAAAGATCGTCGACCCCGAGTTTCCCGCCCTCTGCGCCTACCTTTTTTACCCGATCAAAAACTGCGAAGCGGCTGCTAAGGGCAAAGTGGGGCTAGACGAGGTGGGAATTGAGGCTCTCGACGAGCGGACTTTAAGGGTCGAGCTCGAGCGGCCCAACCCCTATTTCGTCTCCCTCACTGCCTTTCCCTCTTTCCTCCCCGTGCCGAGAGGAGCGGAAGACTCTTGGCCGACGAATGGCCCTTTCCGGATCGAGAGGACTTTGGCTAACTCGGAAATTTTTCTGGTGAAAAGCGAATCTTTTTGGAATCCCGAAGGGGTCCATCTCGATGAGATCCAGATCCAGATCGTTTACGATGAAAATACTGCCTTGCAAATGTTCGAAAGGGGCGAGCTCGATTGGCTGGGCGGCCCCTTTTCCCCTTTACCCACCGATGCAATCGAATCTTTGAAAAGCAGAGAGGAACTCCGCTTCTATCCAATGGCCGCAACGACCTTTTGCTCCTTCAACACCGAGGCGCCCTTGTTGAGCCACCCAAAGATCAGAAGGGCTCTCTCTTTATCGATCGACCGGGATGAGATCGTCGAGGAGATCATGCAGATGGGACAAATGAGCGCAACCCGGTGCATCCCTCCCACTTTGATGGGAGGCGAAAATAAAACGCTCTATCCGGCGTTCGATCCGGAGGAAGCTCAAAAGCTGCTGGAAGAAGTGAAAGAGGAATTGCGTTTGGAAGAGATCCCCCCATTCACACTTCTCTACCGGACAGGTCAAGTCGATAAACAGATCGCCCAGACCTTGCAAAAGCAGTGGAAAGAGACGCTTGGGGTGACGGTCGAGCTTCTCCAAACTGACTTTAAGACCCACAAAGAAAAACTCCACACAAGATCCTACGAGATCTCCCTCACCTACTGGATCGCCCAGTTCAACGACCCAATCAACATTTTAGAAAGGTTCAAAGACAAGTCGAATCCTAAAAATTATCCAAACTGGGAAGACGCCCGCTTCGCCGCTCTCCTTGATCGGGCGGGAGCTGAAAGAGAGCCCGAGGCTCGACTCGAGGTCATCGAAAGGGCCGAAGCCCTTTTTGCGGAAGAAATGCCATTGGCCCCTATTTACCACTGGAGCAATCCAAGTCTTTGCCACAGCCGGTTGAAAAATATCCACACGACCCCCAGCGGCGGGGTCCTTTTTGAGCGGGCTTTTATCGGTGCAGATCCTTAAAAAAATTTAATGCTGGCGCAAGTTTTTCTTTAATCGAAATGTGGAAATTTGTATAAGTGACAATCTAAGAACTAGGCTATTGCCGATTTTTCACATAAATCGGCACGATGGAGACGTCCTATGCGAATTTCATTCTACATGGATCCCTTAACCGTCGACCCGAGAAAGAACGGAGACCTCTACTCTTCGGCTTTTCTCTACATGCTCTACGACGGCCTTACACGGCTCCTTGCAAATGGCGCAGTTGAACTCTCTCTAGCTGAATCGGTGCAAGTTTCCCCTGACGGGAAAACTTACCAGTTTCAATTGAGAGACGCGAACTGGAGCGATGGACATCCGATCACTGCTTACGATTTTGAATATTCCTGGAAAAAAACTCTAGATCCCCAGTTCCACTCCACCTGTCCCCAACTTTTTTTTCCGATTAAAAATGCGGAAGCGGCCTTGAAGGGAGCTGTCCCATTGAACGAAGTGGGCATCTACGCCATCGACGCCAGAACGTTGAAAATTGAACTTGAGCATCCAACCCCCTATTTCCTCTCCCTCCTCTCCTGCTCGAATTTCTTCCCAGTCCCCAAACACATCGCGGAGACCCGACCCGACTGGGATTCGATCCCTCTAAATAAATTGGTTTCGAGCGGCCCTTTCGTCCTCGCCAGATGGGAAAGGCAGTATGAGATCACCTTGATTAAAAACCCCCTCTTCTGGGATGCCGACCATACAAACCTCACCCACTTGACGATCCGGATCGTGAAAAACGAATTTTCCACACTCGAGATGTTTGAAAACGATGAATTAGATTGGGTCTGCTCTCTCACCTCATCCGTACCTCAGGAAGCTCTTTTTGCCTACCAGGAGTCGGGCCGTCTGACTGTCGCCCCTCTCGGAGCCACGACATTCTGCACCTACAACATGCAGCAATTCCCGTTCACCAATGTGAATATCCGAAAAGCTTTCTCCTACGCGATCGATAGACAGAAACTCTTGGAACAAGCCAAAACGCTCAACGGGGCCCCGGCCATCCGTTGGATTCCCCCTGTTTTGGACAACAACCAAAACATACAACTCATTCCTCCATTTCAAGAGAAACTAGCAAAAAGCTATCTGCAAAAAGGGATGGCTGAACTCGATATACGCCTAGATACAAATGACATCCGCTTCCGCCTCTTTCTCGACAATCTCACTTTGAGCTATGACGAATCCCCTTATTCAAACAGGGCCATTGCGAAAGCCTTGCAAGAACAATGGAGAAAGGTTCTAGGCTTCAACATCAAACTTATTTTCCAGGACTACAAGACCCAGATGGAAAATATCATGAAGAAGAATTACTGCCTTAGCTTGCAATCGTCCGTCGCTCAATACAACGATTCGATGAACATCTTGGAAAGATATAAGTACCGGGAATTAAAGAAAAATTTCCCCGGTTACGAAGATCAGAGCTATATCGATCTTCTCAATCGCTCTCTCATGGAAACGGGAGATAAGAGAAGGAACACTCTGATCGACCTGGAAAAACAATTTCTCGATCAGATGCCCGTGGCTCCGCTCCTCCACTACCACTGCTCCATTTTGAGCAAAAAATCGGTCTCCGGCGTCACCATCAATCCGATCGGGACGATCCGATTCCACCGGGCAAAATGTG
Organism: Verrucomicrobiota bacterium; assembly: GCA_018239895.1. GTDB lineage: Bacteria > Chlamydiota > Chlamydiia > Chlamydiales > SM23-39 > SZAS-17. The sequence continues at coordinate 18,828 of JAFEGL010000027.1, read as the reverse complement.
AACAGACCAAAGTGAAAACGAACAAAATCGCCGTTTGTTAGATATCAAGAGCCGTGAATTGTGATCGACCTTTGGACGTTGTTGAAAGGTCCAGGGACGAGTTTATCTGTAGCATCGACCAATTCCAGACGGATCGTATGCTTGCCTTTGGCCAGCCCATAAATGTAATAGGGTTGCCAGCTGGTGATCATTCTCTTGGTTTTCCCATCAATCGTCAGGCGGATCTTATAGCCATCCGAAGAGAGTTCGCAATTAGAGAGATAAAAATCGAGAAGGACAGGCTTCCCCTCGACTAGATGCATCTGATTGCTCGGCTCGTTGTAGGTCAGGTAGGGGGCCGACAGATTGGCTTTTAACCGATCATCCCCATCCTTCAGGGTAAAGGTCGATACAGCAAAAGTATTTTCCCCCTTCAAAGCCTCCCCAAAAGACCTTGCTGGGAAAACCCGGATCGTGTGGAGCCCTGGATCTAAGCGGAAAGGGACCTCGAATTTATAGGAGATGATGTAGTAATTCCCCTGCTCGCGGAAGGGATCTATCGCCGGTTCATTGACAGCAAAGTAAGGGTGATCGTCGATCACTACGTGGAGCGTCTGCCCCATGTCGGAGTTGGCGATTTCGTAGGCCCGGTCAAAGTAAGAATCGGCTCCGAGAGCGTACCCCTCTACTCTCGTCTGAACCCACACAGGATTTCCACTCACATCGGCTCCGTTTTTCGGCAATGCGATATAGATAGAGGCTGCCTCAGGCTCAGGCGTCGGCCTGACAGGCTTAAGACGGATGTAATCATCTGGGTCTTTCGTGATTTTATCAGCTTGTAGCGAAGTCGAAAGAACGAGAGATAGCAAAATCGGCGCAATCCATTTCATGAAATCCTCCCATAACTGAGACAACAAGAGCGAATTTTTTTCATAACTCTTTTGAATTATTTTTTCAAAATAAACTTTAATCCAAATTCCACTTAATCTTTATTCACAGATCATTTACATTATTTAAAATCTCCAAACCTTTGAGTCCCAATGAAACTAGGTTTTATTTACGTCTTGGCCGCTTGCTTCCTTTACTCGGTCATCTCCTGCTTTTCATTCTCCCTGGAAGATAGGTATTCGGTCCCTCAAATCATCTTGTTTCAGGAATCGGTCGCTCTTCTCGCTCTTTTAGCCCTTCCTTCGATGAGGGAAGTCTCTTTAAAAACAAAACACATTTCAACCCACCTCGTCCGCGATCTTGCAGCCCTAACAGCCGGCTTTTTTTGGCTGATGTCGCTCAAATCTCTCCACTTGGTCAACGCCTCCATTCTCCAATTCACGAGCCCTTTTTATGTCCCTTTCCTCGCCTGGTTTTGGTTCAAGGAACCAATCCCCAGAAAAATCTGGTGGGGCATCGGATTTGGCTTCTTGGGGGTTTACACAATCCTCCAACCGAACTTTGAAATCTTCAAGATCGAAGCTTTTTGGGGAGTTTTAGCTGGAGTCGCCTCTGCTTTGGGGCTCACAGCAGTTCGCCATCTCAATTTAAAAGGAGAGCCGGTCGACCGGACGATGTTCTACCTCTTCCTGGTCAGCGCCATTGTCTCTCTCCCGTTTGCTTTAAACCGTTGGGTGACGCCCAACTGGACCGACCTCGGCTCATTTCTCCTTCTGGGCCTGAGTTCTCTAGCCAATAATCTCTTGCTGACGAGGGCTTTCAGATATGCTCCCGTGTCGATCCTTGCGCCGCTGACTTACTCGGCCGTCTTTTTCAATGGATGTTTGGGCTGGATATTTTTTGGTGAAAAGATCACAACTCCGACGCTCATCGGCTGTATCTTGATTATCTTGGGAGCGTCCCTGATCTATCTTTTGAAAGAATCGCCTCAGAAACCAGCTGTTACATAGACGATCCCCCGTTCCTTACGAAACGGGGGATCTATTTAATTTAGAGAGACGCTTGCTGCCGCTTGAAGGTTAAAATCCCTTCGCTTTGATCAGCGACAACGCAACGCATTACGCCATCTGCCCCAATCACATTGAGTTTGCATACGGCCATCTTCTTGATTTGTCCGTTCCGAATATTGCTCATTTGGCAAACGGACCCATTTTTTTTTGTTGTTTGTGTTTGCATACACATAAACTCCCTCTCTTTGAGAATGGTTTATAAATTTTTAAAATTTTACAAAGAGGCGATAAATTTCGCAAGCACATTTCAACATTTTTTCTAAAATCCCCTATCCGTTGCAAGAAAATCGGCTCTCGTGTACACGAAAGTTATCTATGAAAAAAACGCGATTGTTCCAGGTTCTCGCTCTTTTTGGCACGGCTCTCTTTCTCATCGCTGCGATCTTGATTTTCCGCCACAGCTCGACCATCAAAGTGGGACAGATTTTTGATTCGAACCTCCTAGTCCAGAACACATACCTCGGCCCCACCTCGCCGGTTCCGGGAAATCCTCTCCTCATTCGGGTAGAGATCACCCTCAACGACGATCCGCAACTAGCAGGCCTTGAAATCGAAAGCGCCCAGTTCAACGGAACTTCAATTCCTCTCAATCCAAAGGCCGCCGTGAATGGCTACAGAGGCAAGGCAAGCTTTCAACTGCCGCCCGGTCAGTACAAGCTCACCTGGAGAGTGAACCGATCCAAAAAATATTGGCCCCGCTCGATCACCCACGAAGAGATAGTAACCCTCGACCCGCGAGATCAGTGGGTCCAAGTCATCGTTATAGGCGAAGAAGCCTCAATTCATTGAGGCGATTCTCATAGTACAGCTTCTTATTGACAGTCGTTAACAAGATACTCTGTCTATTTAACGGCATGAAAATTGATCAGCGCAGAGGGAAGAAGGAGTGTAGAGAGGCCGCAGAGAAAAACATCAATAAGAGAAAAAGGCCGGGCCCTGCCCGGAGAAAGGGAGGTGGATAAAGCTGTTTTTTCCTCCTAGTTCACACTCATAAATGAGCCTAAACAATTGTTTCTCGCTTCGCGAGTTCCGCCCACTTTCTGCTGCCACTGGCAGCAGAAAGTGGGCGTGAGGGGCGCGCCAGCCGCTTGCGGCTGGCGCGCCAAGGGACTATACGGGATCTACTTGGGGTTTGATCCAGTCGATCGTTTGGTCAATGACTCGCGGGTCATAGAGCATCCCGATGTGGTTGATGTCGTCCATGACCATCTCGTGCTCTGGGTCGTTTCCAAGATGGGCATATTCGCCTGGAACCACCGAGTCGGCGTAGGACGCCACATGGGAAAACTGGGTTGCGCTGCAGGTTGGGATGTTTTGTTGTAAGTTTTCCGTGAAAGTAGAGCCCACTTGCATCTCTTGGGCGTTTTGTCCCATGCGGAGCATAGCGGCGAGTTTTGCTGCAGGTGCCCCTTTCAAAGGAGAGCCCCAGGTGACTACATGGGAAACCGAAACTGAATCGTCTGGCAGGGTTGTCGCAGCTTGAGCAGCGACATCTCCGCCCATCGAGTGGCCGATGAGGATCCACTCTTTCTGCCTGTTTTCAGCTGTAATCTCTTTCATTTTCTTTTGGACGTCTTTTGCGTAATCGTGCTCGATGGATCGGAACGGATGCCACAAGTGAATCGTGTGGATGTTGCCAAAGCCCGCTTCTTTCAATCGCGGCATTGCGTAGGAGAAGGCTGTAGGATTGTGGAGGTATCCGTGGATGAGGAGGACGTTCCGTTGGTCAGGCGCTTCGGGAGTGATTTTCTTCTTCAAGAGAGCTGAAAAAGGGTATTGGACAATGGCGGCAACGAGGGCGAAGAGTTCTGTCACAGTGGCGTGGATTTTTCGGATCGCCTTTTCAAGCGGCTTCGGGAATTTGTGGGCCACCTTGTTTAGGGCGATCGTGATTCCGAGAACAGCGAGAGCGACAGATGCTACAATCAAGGTGACTGCAAGAGGGAAAGCGAATGTGTAGCAAGCGGCTCCCACAGCGCCGAGAATCAAAGCTGCGGAGAGTGCAATCAGAATTGCCTTCGCGATTCGGTCGACCTTTGAATTCTTCTCTGATCTGACAGCTGTTTGTTCCACAGGCGGCAAAGAATTTGTTGGACTTCCATCTACTGGTCTTGGCATTTTTTACCTCTTTTGGCGAACATTTTATAGTAAGAAAACATAGAATTCTACAAGATATCTGCTAGCTATGAAACAAAAATTTTTATGCGGCAAGAGACTATGAAAAAAATTCTCCTATTCGTCGACGATATCTACGAAGACTTAGAACTTTGGTATCCAAAAATTCGCTTGGAAGAGGCAGGCTTCAAAATTTCTGTTGCAGGTCCTGAAGCAAATAAAGTCTACTCAGGCAAGCACGGCTATCCTTGCAAAGCAGACCTCTCCTTTGATTCAGTCCATACCACCTCGTTCGATGGCCTCGTAATTCCTGGGGGCTATGCTCCCGACAAAATCCGCCGACACGCCAAGGCCCTCCAGATCGTGAAGGAGATGGACCAAGAAAAAAAATTAATTGCCTTCATCTGCCACGCAGGCTGGGTTCCCATCTCGGCGAAGATCCTCCGGGGCCGCCATGTGACCGCTTTTTCAGCCATCCGGGACGACTTAGAAAACGCAGGGGCCAAATACTCCGATCAACCGGTCGTCGTCGACGGCAATCTGGTCACCTCCCGAACGCCCGCTGATCTCCCAGATTTCTGCCGCGCCATCCTAAAATTTCTCAGTTGAACTTGGGGTGCGGGGCAAAGCCCCACACCTCAGTAAAAGATTAGCGGTAGCCGTCGAGAGTGATCCAGACTACTTCGCAGCGGCCGCGGATCTCTCCCGCTGGGCAGCAGGCGGGAATGAGATAGGTGAGCCCAGGCCGCAATATTTCTTCGACTCCGCCGGCTGCAATCGTCGCTTCGCCTTGCATGCAGAAGAAGATTTGGAAGGTATCGGGATGGCTCGGGATCCGCCAGTGGCTGTAGACTTCGACCCGCTGGACGATGAAGTAAGGGGTCGATGCGGCCATCCACTGGGTGTGGGTCAAGTCGCTCGACATTTTCTTCGGTGTCAACTTTCCTTCGCTCGCTTTCCAGTCGATCGCTTCGAGGGCTTTTTCGTGATGGAGCGCGCGGGGTTTTCCGTCGTCCCCTTTTCGCTCCCAATCATAAATCCGGTAAGTGGAGTCGGAGTTCTGCTGCACTTCGAGGAGCAGGCATCCTGCGCCGATAGCGTGGACTTTGCCGCCTGGGACGTAGACAGCATCGAACTTGTGCACTTCGATCTTTTCGAGGAGATCGGGGATTTTTTTCGTGCCGAGGGCTTCGGTGAATTTTTCCCGGCTGACGCCCCCTTTGAGCCCCGCATAGACGCAGGCGTTCGGTTCGCTATCGAGAACGTACCACATCTCGCTTTTGGGTTCCCCTTCGAGGATGACCGCCGTCTCGTTGTTCGGATGGACCTGTACGCTCAGGTGCTCCCGGGCGTCGATCACTTTCACGAGGAGAGGGAAGGTGGGAAAACTCCGGTCTTTGCCCAATAGATTTTCACCCATGGTCTTATGGAGTTCATGGAGCGTCTTCCCCTTGTGGGAGCCGTTGGCCACAACGCTCATCCCATCTTTCCGATCGGAGACTTCCCACGATTCGGCGACTCGGTTGAGTTGGGTTTTGCGCCCATATTTTTCCGAGATCCGAGTTCCTCCCCAAATGTAATCCCGATAGATCGGCTCGAATCGAATTGGATAACAGTCACTCATTTTCGTAATCCTTCAATCTTTTGTTGTCTGGATCGTTTCTAATCTTGTCCTGGAACCCTTCTAGGGCCGCCTCGAGCTGCTTCCACGCCTTCGACTCGATCCAGGGCCAGTCGCGAGTTCCCTTTGAATCTAGCGCCTCGCAAACGTCGGATATTCTCAGATCGTCAGGGGAGCGGGCGGGAGCGTACGCAATGAGCTCTTTATCCCCTTTCACTTCGAGGAGAATTCCGCAGTCGATCAGCTCTTGGGCAATCCGGTTGAGGACGCCATGGGGAATCTGGTGCCGCTTGACGAGGATCTCTTGCGAGAGGGGGCCTCCGCTTTTTACAAACTTGTGGACCACCAAGTAGGAGACCCAAAGACAAAGGAGCCGCCGCAAGCTGTAGCTCATCTTCTCCGCGATCTCTCCAAACTCGTGCGTTTCGAGGGTCTGGTGGGCGTAACTCACTTCTGCACCGAAAAGGACGAGGAACCAGCTCAATTGGATCCAGATCAAAAACAGGGGGAGGGCTGCGAAGCTGCCATAGACCGCTCCGTAGCGGCTGACTCCGATCTGGAAAAAGATATAGCCCCATTGGACGATCATGTAAAGCGTTCCGGTGACGAGCCCGCCGACGAAGGCCGAGCGGAAACGGACCCGAGTATTCGGCATGAAGACGAAGATGAATGTAAACAGGATCCAGAAAAGGGCGTAAGGGACCAGATGGATAAAGAAGTTGCCGATCGGCATGAAGTGGACTAAATTTTCAAGTCGGTTTGCGATGAACACCGTTGCGCTGCTCGACAGCAGAAAGAAAAAGGGAGCGATGAGCATCAAGGCGAAATAGTCGCTCAAGATCCGGCGCCAAGGGCGCATTTTATGAATCCCCCAGATATGATTGAGCGCGATCTCCATGTTATTGAGGAGGGCGGTCACCGACCAGAAAAGGACTACAAGTCCGACTCCGGCGATCAGCCCCCCTTTCGTCTGAGCGAGGAGCTGATCGGCGAATTCGATGATCTGTAAAAAGGCCTCTTTCTGGTCATGGAACTTCGTCAAGAGTTCGTCCCGGATCGCCTCTCTGTAACCAAAGCCGCCTGCAACAGCTAAGATCATGGCCAGGACGGGGACAATCGAGATCAAAGTGTAATAGGTTAAAGAAGAGGCTCTCAGCGTACACTGATCCTGGACGAAGCCGCGGACGCTCAAATAAAAGACCCTGAGCCATTTCAAGCGAAACCGCTCGAAGCCGCTCTTCTGGCTCAAGTTGAAGTTCCAAAGATCGCGATCGAGGTAGCGAAGCCACTTACTTATCATACCGCGGGATATACCTAAAAACTTGCTTTTTGACAAAGATAGCCCTATAAAATATAACAATCTTTATATTACTTTTACATTATATGTTTGCAGATCGTTTAAATGCAGGGAAAAAACTTGCGGCAGCTTTAGAAAAATACCGGAACGATCCAGAGGTCGTTGTACTCGGATTGCCTCGGGGTGGGGTCGTCGTAGCGGCCGCAGTGGCCCGCGAATTGAAGCTGCCATTAGATATTATCGTCCCAAGAAAAATCGGATCGCCCTCCAATCCTGAAGTTGCCATTGGCGCCATCGCCGGCAAACAAGTCTATTTAAATCGGGATATCATCCGGATTCTCGGAGTATCCGAAAGTTACATTCAAGAGGAGATGGCTCGCCAGAGAAAAGAGGCTGAAAGGAGAACTAAGCTATATCAGCCTCGCGGCAAAATGGATTTGGTTGGGAAAAGGACGATCCTTGTCGACGATGGAATCGCGACTGGAGCCACTATGGCCGTCTCAGTAGCTGAAGCCAGATTCCTCGGCGCCGCGAAAGTCATCGTCGCATCCCCCGTTGGATCTTTTGAATCGATCGAATGGATGAAGTCCCTGGCAGATGAAGTTGTCTGTCTTCATACACCCAGCTCTTTTCAGGCTGTAGGCCAATTCTATCAATTCTTTGACCAAACATCAGATGAAGAAGTAATACAATTATTAAATCCTTTGAATTAAATGGGGAAAAGAGTAGATTTTACCCATTTCGAAAAGGGACATGTATATGGAGCCAATTCGATTTTTGATTTTAGATGGGTCTGCTCAAGAAATGAGTTGTTTCAAAGTGCAAAAAGCGGCTTTCATCGCTATTTGGGTTGGAATGGCTCTGACTGTGGCAGCATCTGTCGCTACGATCTTTTTGGCTTTTAGAGATTTATTCACTTTCTGTAGAAAGGATATTCTTTCTTTGAAATCGCTCGCCGTCGCAGGGGCCTTTTTAGCGTCGATCCCCCTCTCGGTATTCACGATCTTCGCTCCTCGAATCGGCCTACAGACGTCAAAAATTTATTCCACGTTCCTCTTCGGCTTATCGGAAAAAATGAATGGAAAAAAGTTAGATCTGCAGTTTTTTAGTCTGCAGCCTTTCTTTACATAAATAAATTTTATAAACCGGGTGGACCAACTTTCGAATAAAGTCCCCCAAAAAAGGAGAAAATTATGTCATCACCATCATCTTCAGCCCATGTTGTTTCGTATAGCGGCGCATCTACCACATCACAAGCCTATCCATCAGCCCACACTCGACGGCCCAGTGGAGAGATGCAAGGACATGAAGTAGAGCATCTTGATGCAAATGGTTTAACAAAATGGGACGCTCTGAAAGCGGGTCTTCTTCAGACTATCCGAGTTGTTGTATTTTCTGTTATATTCGTTGTTGCAGCAATTGTTAAAGCAGCCACCTGCGGAAAGGCAAACATCAAACTCAACATTTTGGCAACAAGAATATCCGATGAAGCTAAAGGCGCAGGCAACTCATTTTACGCCTTCAGAAAATTTGACGAAGCCAAAGCAGACCCAACTTACATGAGACTACTGGGTGCATTGAAGGCCGATGGATTCAAAGGCGACCTTCAGTTCGAACAAATGCACACAGCGTTTCCTGCTCCATCATTTCAAGAAGATTTACCACGCGACGAATAACCCTCCGGGAGAGATAAGCAATTATCTCTCCCTCTCTCCAAATAGGCGGCCGCTTCTGGGTCGGTTTTTAAAAGCCACTTATGAAGACGGTGCGTCGCTTTCCACCATTCCCTTTCAAGATGCATTTGTTCATTTGCGTAGATCTTTCCTGGGTCGATGAATAGAAGTTCCTCATCCTCAAAAACGCCGATGTTCTCCCAAATATCGTGATCATGGTCCCCAATCTTTAGTTCCATCCGGTGCGAACAGAAGGCGAGCCAGGCGTCGATCTCTCTTTTGAGGCCGATGGTCCCCTCCTCGCATGCCACCTTTTCCATATGGGCCCGGTAGGAAGAAGCTTTTTTCTGGAGAACGAAGGCCGCCCGATTCAGATCGAGACGGATTTTTCGGCCCGAGGGGTCGATCAACTCCGCCGAAGGGAGAGGCTCTTGAGTCTTGTGCAAATGGAGGTAGATGAGGCCCGACTCTTTTCGGAGCTTTTGGAAAGCCAATGGGTAGCTCTCTTCATAGAATCTCTTCCGTAGGGCCAGTTTCTTCCTCTGCTGCTCTTTCCAGGCCCGGGGCGCTGGCAAATGGTGGTACCAGCGGGGCTGAAAGTACTCTTGGTTGAATAACTTCAAGACCGTTTTCCCATCGGCGCTCAGAAACACGAAAGTCTGTCTCCCGTGCGACAAATAGCGAAAGGGCTGAGACAATTCAGGCAACTCTTGAGAAAGTTCTTCTCCTGTAGGCAAATCGACGAGGACCTTCGAGAGGGAAAAGCCGACCGATCGGTGGATGGCGATCGCCAAAATCGCGGCGGCGAGGAGGAGAAAGATCTTTTTCATTTTAGCGCCTCGAGTTTCTGGTCGAATTCTGGCACCGCTTCAGGCTGATGTTTTTCGAGGAGAGCTCGAAGACCTTTGGCGAATAAATCGAACTCTTTGCCTGCCTCTTCAGGCGCATAGATGTAGTTCCCGAAATCGATCTCGAAGGCGCGCCCTTGATGAAATCCGAAATTCTTGGCGATGTGCCGATCGGTATTGCAGATTCCCCTTTCGGATCGGGTTTTGATCAGTCGGAGATAGGAGTCGATCTCTTCTCCACGAATGGCCGATGAGAAAGGCTCCGCTTTTTTCTGGATGGCAAAAGAGTACCGATCGAGGGGCAGAGAGTATTTTCTCCCGATTCTGTCTTTGATTACAAGGATCGGCTCCTCCCCTTCTGTCGGATTGAGGTGGAGGTAGAGAAGTCCCGTCTCCTCTTTAGCCAGAGCGAAAGCCAGCCGGCATGCATTGAAGGTCTTTTCGATCCGGAGATTTTGATCCAACGTCCGGCCCAAGAGGCGGGTCCGGCGGCGGAAGAGCTTGATCACGGCCGATTGGTCTTCGCTTTGGAAAACGTAAGACTGCATCCCGCGGCCTACGTAGGTGAATGTCTGCTGCAAAAGCTGGCGGGCCTGCCGTCTCTCCTCCTCTGTGTGGGAAATATCCCACTCTTCACGAGAAGAGAGGGAGTGGTTGAGCTTGGTGGGGCGGAACCCGTGGGTCAGCTGTTTATAAGACCAAGGGATGGAAAGGACAAGGGCGGCGAAGAGGAGGACTCTCATATTTTCTGGCACAGCTCCACTCTCTCTTCGAAAAGAGGCAGCTGATGGGGAAGCTTAAGCTGGATGAACTGGCGGAGCTTTTTCGCAAACCGATCCATCTCGCACTCTGGATAGCCGGGCCGCAAGATATAGCGTCCAAAATCGATTTCGACGGCTTCCTGCCCTAAAAATCCGAAGTTAGATTCGAGCGATAGATCGTCATTCCAGATCCCCTTCGAGACCCTCCGCTTTAGGAGCGAGAAAAAAGCGTCGAGATAGAGAGAAAGATCTCCTCGGGCATCCGCTTCGAAAAGGGTCTTCTCGAAAGGCTCCACTTTTCTCTGCAGAACAAAAGCGTAGCGGTCGGGTTCAAAAGAGACGCGCCGCCCAATCGGGTCTGTCAAAGCGACTTTCGGCCACTCTCCCCTTGTCGGGCTCAAGTGGGCATAGACCATGGCCGTCTCCTCCCTCGCCTCTTTGTAGGCGAGAGCGCATCCGGAAAAATCGAATTTTCTATCGTGTTTATTCGTCTGAAAGATTTTCAAGACGTAGCATCCATCTTTGCTTTCGAAGACAAAAGATTGGGCCCCCCGATCGAGGAAATGGAAAGGTTGTGAAAGAATGGACGATATCTCTCTCTTTTCAACCGGTGAAAGGGGGCAAAAATCGGACTCGCCCTTCTGACAAAAGACAAACCTAGACGGATGGACCCCCCGCGTTGCCTTTTTCATGCAGAGTGGCGTTAAAAAGCAAAAGGCAAGAAGCGACAAAAATAGGGTCAGCCTGGCCATGATTCCTTGATCGATTGGACCTTCTTTTCAAAGCGCTCAGATATTTCGGGATCTACCTGAGCCAGCCAGAGGCGGACGGGACCCATCGTCTCGGAAAACGATTGTCTCGATGCGGCTGTCCCCGTTTTGCCGAGTTTCCTGTAGAAACTTCCGATGTCGATCTGGATTCCCCTCTCACCGTCCCATCCAAAGTTGCGCAAGAATGAAGGATCTTTGTTGTAGATCCCCTTTTCGGCCCTTTTGACGACGACAGCTAAAAAGGCATCCAGAATCTCTTCGGCCCCTTTCCGATCGCCCCGTTTCAGACACTCCTGGAATGCGGCCATCATGATCGGTTTTTTCTCCTGCAAAATGAAAGCTGTCCGATCTGCGTCTAAAAGATACGTCCGCCCCAGGCGATCTTTGATTTTCAAAGGGGTTTTCCAACAGTTTGTCTTATTGAGGTGAAGATAGATCACGGCCGTATCTTCTTTCAACTCCTCGTAAGCGATCCGGAAACTCTCCAGAATGAACGAAAAGCGGTGATCCAAATCGGCCTTGGTGGTTTTCCTCGCCTCATCGAGAAAAGAGAAGCGGCACGAGCGGAGAAAAAAGGAGAGCCCGTACCGGTCGTAGCGGGGCAGTTTCACCACATATTTCCCATCTGCGCTGCCGAATGCGTAGCACTGATGGCCGCGGCCCAGGTAAGTGTACGTCTGGGCCAAGGCCCCCTCAATCCGGTCGTCCTCTACGCTAACAGCCCCTTCGGGCAGCTCGCAAAAAGTCCGGTTGATGTTAAACCCATCTTTGGCCCAGTGCCATACCTTTCCCACTCCTGCACAGAGTCCAATCAACAAGAGCAAACATCCAAATCTCTTCACAACATACCCTATTTAAGTAGCCCTTAACAAGTAATGCTGAGTTCTGCTTGCGGGGGTGGCTGATCTGCGGCGTCGCCCTGCATCGCCGACCCGCTTCGGGGTCGTCTGCTTCGGGAAACCCCTACGGGGCTCCTTGCAGCTCACCCACCCGCACTTCGCATAACTCGAGCCTTACTTGTTGCGGACTCCCCTATTTTTTTATCTAGGATATTCTTACTCATCCCTTTGTTGCAAGATGGACAAAAACTCTCAGGAAGGAGTAAAATTTACGCGCCTCAAATGAAATTTCATTGGGACTGCGAGTTATAATTTTAACTAGCTGGAACTAAAAATTTCACTGCGTTACAGTTGTGTCCCTAACTGGAGGCTTTATGCACGACACAACACCAGATTCATACTATTACGAGGAAGCAACCGACTCGAAGTTCGGCTCAGAGCTCGCTTCGATCATTAAATTTCCTCCTCCGGACGGCCCCAAGGGCGATTTGACGTACGCCCAGCTTGTCTGCACAGAACAGGATAAAGCATTTATTTATGAGATCATCACGACGATGGATGAAAATGGGAAACTCGCCCTCCTCTTCAAGCAGGGGCATATGAAACAATTGGGAGCCCAGATCAACCACGTCCACCCACTAAAATTTTTATCCGCTATCTTTAAAAATCCCGACTTGCGCAAATGCATGAAAGGGATCGAGGCCGATTATTTCAAATGGAACGGCTTCATGGATGGTCTTGGACCTAGCTTCAATAAGGAAGCTGACAAAGGAAAATTGGAATCGTATTTAAACGATTTTGCCGACGATCTTGGGATCCCCGCAGAGGGGATGCGCAAGTATTTTCAAAACAAGGACTGGGACGGCCTGGCCCGACACATTATGAATTCATATGAATGACGTAACTTCCATCTCCGAAAATCTACCGATCGAAATTCCAGAGACGCCGAAGGAACAATCCTCCTTCACCATGGGTAGAAGCTGGTTATTTCCGATCGATAGCAAACATGCTGCCTGGATGTTTCTTCCAGCCGCGGGCATCATTTTCGGAGTTGGAATCGCCAAACGGAAGCAACTTTTCAAGGCCGGAGGAGCGCAAACCGCCGAAGTTTCGACGGGGGAAACAGAAGTAGAACCCAATACTTCCCCGTCTCCTAAACCGACGATCTCCTCCGCGCCAGTAACTCCCGTCGCAATCCAAAATCTCAAAATTCCTAGAGCCTCCTCTTCTCCGCAACTCTCCTCGATCCGAGCCTTTCCTGGCTGCACAAACACCCTCTCACCAATCGTCTCGGCAGCCGCCTCACATCCCCCTTCGCCGCCAAAATCCCAATCGCCAAGCAGAATCTCCTCATCGACAACTGGCAGCCAAACACCATCTTCAACAACGTCCGTCTCCACAGCTCCGACAGGCACCGTTCCCCCACTCGATCTTGAGCCCCCGCTTGTGAGCCAACCGCGCCCCCCATCCGCCTCATTCAATGCGTCGCTCACTCCCCTTCCTACATCGACGCCATCGCCCATTCCTTCCCTCGTCTCCGCCATATTCTCAGTTCCAGCGCCTGTCCAACTTCATCTGGCAGCTACCCCTGTAAGCGCCTCTCCTTTGGTGCCGCTGCAACAAAATGGACACCACCACCCAACTCCGGTGCCCGCACAAACAAGCTCCTCGCCTATTTCGACCTCACCTCTGGCGCTGCCGCAACAAAACGGACACCATCGCTCAACTCCAGTGCCCGCGCAAATAATTTCCTCGCCTATTTCGACTTCTCCCCTGGCGCCGCCGCAACAAAACGGACACCATCGGCTAACTCCAATGCCCGCGCTAACAATCTCCTCGCCTATTTCGACCTCTCCTCTGGCGCCGCCGAAACAAAATGGACATCACATCTCACCCCGGCCGCTACATGGACACCACCATCTAACCGCAACGCCAGCACAAACAACCCTCTCGCCAATGTTAACCCCTTCTTTGCCGCAGCCGAACCAAAAGGGAGATCACCACTCGACTGGACCTTCGCACAGACACCACCATCCCGCCCCTTCAGCCCTGCATGCGAACGGCGCTCCCAAAGCCTCTCCCCGCGAACACAAGATGCAGCACGTACCGACAAGCGGCTCTTCCAGCGCGGTTAAACAACACTCATTTGATGAGATTAGATGCTCAGACATTGAAAGGGACAATGTAAGAGAGATCGTCAGAACTCTCTACGAAACTAACGCTATGGCTCTAGCGGGGCATAAATCCCGGTTGGAAGGCATCGGAGAGAAGTTAAACAAGGTCAATACCCTGGCATTCCTCTGGGCGATTTTTTCAGACAAAGACTTTTCAGAGAAAATGCACTACATATTTTCAACATTTTGGTGGAAAGCTCAGAAGATGGGATTTATGTCGGGCGTAAATGGAAAGACAGGATTCCAAAAGCACCCCTTTAAGGACATAGAACCCTATTTAGACGATTGGGCCGCTCGATTGGGAACCACTAAAAAAGCCGTCGCTCCTCTCATTCAAGCCGGGTATAAGAAAAACGACTGGGAACCTCTCGTGAAACACTTGATTGAAGCGACAACGAAGAAGAAAGTCTAAACTAAAATCTTTTTGGCGTGGGATGCAAAAAGTTCCGGCGTCACGATCTTAGCCCCGTACATCTTTTGCATATAGACCGCATTGGCCGACTCCCAGCCGGGAATCCCATTCAACAGTTCTTTGTCTGTTAGGCGCCCTTTCTTCTTCGCCTCTGAATGGATCCAAATTTCTCCTTGAGAAACGCACATCAGCTCCATGAGAGTCTGCCCGCCAGAGCGGGTGCAGGTGCCGTTGCTCCGATAAAAAAGCGGGGCGATGACATCGTCGTTTTGAAACGAGAGGGGAATCACAGAAAAGTTCTTCGGATAATCTTTCGCCTGCGAGACGAGCTCGGAGACCGATCTGAGCAGGGAGCGCTCTTTAGGGCGATGATTTGAACACAGGATGAAGAGATGGGTTGTGACCGAATCACATTCTCTCCCAAGCTGGAGGAATTTTCGAACGTAGTTCAACGACCCCTCGTAGGCTGGCTGGGAGCCCAACAAAATGGTAAAGACTCTATCTTGCGGTTCTATCGCAAATTCTACCTCTTTATCCGAAAAATCAGCCCGGATAGAACCTCTCTCCACGCTTTTTCTGATCAGCTGGAGCTCTTCGCTATTTTTGATCTTCGCTTTAATTTTGATCTGATCCTGGGAGCGGGGCTTTTTGTGGTATTTGGAAAACGATTGCCGGACGAAAAAAGGCTCATAAGCCACTTGCGCCTCAGAAATCCGGCAATTTTTCTGCCAAAAATCCCGATAGGTCTCTCCTGGATCGAGACATGGGGGGATAGTCGTCACTTGGATTAACTTCCTGTCCTGGCTAGAGAGATTTCGAATCGGTCCAAAGAAATGGATCGCCTTGGCCGTGGGAAAGTCGACCAAAATCTTTTCGAGGACAACCCGCTTTTTCTTGATCCAATTATAGATTCTAAGAGCCTTGATGATCGTCCCTGTACATAAAGGCTGAGTATCGATGACATGGTCGATCTCCCCTTTCAAAAAGGTTTTGAGCGAATAATAAAAGACCTGCGGAGCAAAGAGATAGTCGCTGAATTTCATGAACACGCCGAAGAAATTCTGAGCGGCCACATTTCCTTTGCGCTGGCTCGAGTTCCACATGACGATTGAAAAAGCGCCGAGCCATTTACCCACCCAGTCTTTTAGAACGTCTTTTCTGACAATCTCCACATGGGGATATTTTCCTTTGATCTCTTGCTCTTTTGCATTCGCCGCTTGAAGAAGTCCTCCTCCACCAGAAGAGGTAATGATGAGGATTCTCTTTGTCTGCGGAGGGAAAGCATGAGCCATGTATATCTCAGTTTATTTCTATTTTCTATCTAATGAGATGCTTTGAGAATGTCAAGAAAAGCCGGTTTAAACTCAACATCCAAACCGGCTTGCAAGGTATGAACTATGCGCCGATAACGCCGCCCATCACTAAGAAAGCGAGCAGTTTAGCGCCGGTGTTAACCAGGAAGAGCTGAAATGACATTCTGTGCCAAATAACAGCCCCAATTTGGGTTGTGGCTACAAATCCGAGCCAGGCGCAAAAAGCTACATACATCCCATCGGTCACAGTTGTAACGCCCAGATGGATCTCGAAAAAGGTCAGAAAATAGGCAATCACCAAAGCGTTGATGAAACCCCAAAGGAGGTTCTTTTTATTTTTCTTCATTTCCGATTCTTTGACGCCGGTCAATTTATGCCAAAGGGGGCCGAACAGGTACTTCGAATACCAGACCATCCCTATGAGCATGTAGAGGATGGCGGCGATGAAGACTGTTAGTAATTCAACTTGAATTCCTTCCATATTTTTCTCCTAAGAGTTTTGACGAAATATACCGTGAGTGATTGAAAAATCTGTTCTACCTGCGTCGGGCAGCCAGAACCGATTTTTCAATCGCGAGCGGCATACATAAAAATAAAGATTTCAGTTTACCCACATTTACGTCAAGAATTCAGATAAACTTTTCTTTAGAGATGTATTTAATGAAACCGCTTTGTATCATGTGGTCGCAATAAAAATTATGTCGCAGCCAGTAGCACTCGCCCCAGCGGCGCCTCACGACCCTATCCGCCCCCGATGGAGGGCCGACCCGGATGATATGGAACAGATCTCCCGGTTGATCGCGACTTTGACCATCCATCCAATTAAAAGTTTAGCTTGTTATTTCTTCCCCGTTTTCGGGTCTTTTACCTCGAACTATTCGACCGTCTACCGCAATGACATAGCCCAACAGGCGAAAATTGACGAAGTGGAAAAAGATCTTTTGTTTAAAGAGGTCGACGCACTAAAAGCCTGCTCAGGACTCCGGCGGGGTCTCACCGTCTGCACAGGCCTAATGAGCGGATTTCACTGCTACGGCGGCCAAATCTCCATCACCGACCCGCTGATTGCCATCCCCCACCACCGCTTCATCCGTCCAGGAAAAGCCCCCACCTTTGGAGCTGAAAGACCAGAAATCGACAAGTTGGACGACGATCCATGGCTCCTTTCCGACAATGAGACCCGGTTCTTCATCGCAAGAGAGTTGGGACACATCAAGAACAACGACACCCTCCTCAGGATCGCCGCGAAAGTCGGCATCTTGGCCGCAACCTTCTTCATGTATTTTGGAGTCGTCGGTATTCTTACGGGGGTTGCGATCGCCATCGTCTCGATCGGCCTCTTCATCCTCTCTGAAATCCTCTTCCAAAAGAAGATGGACATCGTCGGCGTCGAAATCTTCGGCAAGAGACTCCGGATGGGCGAGGAAGAGACCCCTCAAAAAGTCCTCGAGAGCGAAATCAAAGCGACCGACATCGCCATCCACGCCCTCGAAAAACTCCGCCTACAAAACGTCGCCCGAAGAGTCGGCAGCTACTTTACCCGGATCCACGTGACGCCGAGCGGAAATAACCTGTTCGACATCACCAATCTTTTCTACACCAAGCGGGTCACTCTTCTCCAAGCCCACCGTGCAAAGTTAGCCGCATCCCTCGCCGCTCTCTCATTGTAAAAAAGTCTAACACACTCTATTCTCCAGTTCATGGAAAAATCGCTCCGGCGCGAAATTCTAGCGGGCATTTCAACATTTCTCACGCTGGCTTATCTTCTCGTCCTCTACCCGCAAATCTTGAGCGAGGGGGGTATCGAAATAGGTTCAGCTCTGACTGCAACCATTGTAACTCTTGCAGCAGCCACAATCTTTCTCGCCTTCTATGCTGATTTTCCTGCCGTCTTAGCTCCTGGCCTGAGCGCAGGCCCCTTCCTCGTCTACGGAGTCATCCTCAAACAAGGCGCATCATGGCAGACAGCGCTGGGCCTCGTTTTTTGGGGCGGGCTCATTCTTTTCCTCTTAAGCCTCCTGAAAATCCGCCAAAAGCTTCTGCTCCATATACCCGCTACCCTCAAAACCGCTGCCATCAGTGGGATTGGCCTCTTTCTAATCGTCGTCGGCTGCAAAGACCTCGGACTTCCCACCCTCTCAGAAAAAAGCGGCCTTGCCTTCCTAGGTCTATTTTTTTTCTTTCTACTCCATCGGCTAAAAGTCGAGAGCGCATTTCTCATTGCGATCCTCTCCAGCTGGATCATCGGATTGATCACAGGGCTCGCTACATGGAATGGACTCACTGCCTGGCCTCCCAGCCTCTCCCCCACTTTTCTCCACCTCGATCTACTAGGTGCGCTAAGACCCGAATTTTGGGGATCGCTCCTCACTCTCGTCCTGATTAGCTTGATCGACTCGAGCGCATCGCTCACCGTCCTATCCCACCTTTCGCATAAAGTAGACGAGAGCGGCCACATCCAAAAGATCGATCGGATCGTCATTCCCGATGGGATCGGGAGCATGTTCGCCGCACTTCTCGGCACGGGAACTCTCTCATTCCTCCTCGAATCCTCTTCAGGAATCAAAGCGGGAGGCCGGACGAAAACCGTCGCTCTAACCGCTGCGCTCTGCTCCCTCTCCTGCCTCTTCCTCTATCCCCTCATCTCTTCGATTCCCCTTTTCGCTACGGCTCCCGCTCTAATCGCCATCGGGATTTTCATGGCCCTCGAGGCGAAAAAAATTCCGTGGAGCGACTGGAGCCAGTGGATACCAGCCCTGATCACTATCATCACAATGCCCCTCGCCTTCAGCATCTACCTCGGTTTTGTCTTCGGCTTCATTTCCTACGTTCTCATCCAGATTCTCCACGGCAAGTGGAGACACATCGACCCCATCTGCTGGGCACTGAGTTTTCTTTTCATCCTCCAATGGACAATAGAAAGACTGCAGTAAAGCTGCAGTCTTATACAGAAAATTCCTTGAAACTTTTTAGGTTGAGCTCATCCGAATTTTGATCAGCGCAGAGGTAAAGGGAGTATAGAGAGACGCAGAGGAAAATATTTAGAGTCAAGAGAGAAAATTGAGAGA
>JAFEGL010000026.1 GCA_018239895.1 Verrucomicrobiota bacterium | reverse complement strand
CTGCATCCCGCCTTACCGGTGAAGAGCTTAAAGCCTCGCTTCTCTTGATCCGATAGGGCAGTTAGATCGCCAGCGTACTTCCATCGGTCAAAACGTGAATTGCCGGACAAGAGAGACTTCTCATACTCCGCGATCGCTTCACCGACGGTTTCCATGTCGAGACCGCGCTCACCAAAGGCACGTTTGAAGAGGCTTTCGTAGTTTGCAAGTTTTCGAATGTTGTCGATTGCGAATCCGACCGATGGATTAGCCATCTCGATCGACGACAGCAATGGCGACCATGGCTGCGCGGCGAGACTGGTTTCTCGGCCGTCGAAAAAAAACGTTTTTTGATAAGCAACATTGAGAAGGCTCGGCGCGTTTCTCGGCAAACTTTGGCCTTCCATGCCGATGGCCGTAGCGGATTGCGTCGATGCAAATGCATCGGTGGGGATATGGCACATCGCGCAAGACATCGTATGATTGAATGAGAGGCGTCGATCAAAAAACAATAACCGACCAAGCTCAACCTTGCGGGTGTCAAGTGACGCGTACGGCAGCGGCGGAAGCCCTAATGGGGGGAGCGCGCCAACGCCGCCTGCAGCCGGGCGAATGAGCGAAGCAATGGCTACGCCGACGACGGAGAGGAACACGATGAGAAAGGGGATGATAGCCGATTTCTCACTTAGGCTTTTCATTCTCTTCCATAACCAGTGTCTTGATGTCATTGACCACTACGTCCGGATCGAAAAAACCTGTAGCATAGATCTCCCTGATCCAACCGTCTCGGTCAATCAGGTAAACCCGAACCATATGGTAGATCTCGCCGGTTCGCTGTCCGTTTTTGTCTAACGCATAACTCGTCGTCAGACTCAGTGATTGCATGATCGGCCGCAGGAACCACTCGGACCAGGTCGTGAGAAAATGCCAAGGCACCTGCGGCGTGCTCTTGACCGTGTAGAACGAGAGAAGGTCTGGCGTATCGACGTTAGGGTCGAGACTCAAGAATAGTAGTCTGACCCGTCCGTTCAGGTCTTTGTCCTTCTGCAGACTGCTCTGAATGTCTTCAAAAGCAGCCCACGTCGCCGGACAGCCTGTCGGATCTCGGCAAGTTCCATAGAAGAACGAAAATAGCGTGACCTTCCCGCTCGTGTAGCTGGACAGCCGACGCGGCCTCCAGGCGCTGCTCTCAATGACCCACCCATTCGCCATCGGCTCGATGCGATCGAGCTTGTAAGTTCCCGGAGCGGGAAATGGCGAATCAGTTGCGCCCCCTGCTGTTGTCGCCGTGGAGGAAATTGCGACAGCGACAGCAAACAGGAGAGCGCAACTGAGATGGTGGTCGCGCAGACGGGAGAAGAAGCGCATTTTAACCACCTGCTCGTGTTCTAGCCGCCGATACCATTGGCGGAGAATTTCATGTGGTGTGCGCGACCGAGTTTCAGGGCCTTGAAGTCGACCGTGAATTTCTCAACCAACTCTTTTCCGTCCCAGTCATAGGCCTTGAGAAACTGATCATCCTCGGCCCCCTTATGGTCCCAGTTCGCCATCAGGGAGGTCGTGAAATAGACTCGCTTGCCATCATAGCTCTGCGAAACCATGTTGACCTGATTGCCGATTTTCTTCTCGTAGATCTGTTTCGGGGCTTCGGGATTAGACAGATCGTACAATCGGGTCATTCCATCCATGAAGGTATTTACCCAGAGGCTTTTGCCATCTGCTGAAATTGAAATATCAACTGGCAAAGGCACCTTCGCGGGGTCTCCGACCGTTGCAACATCTTTGGCCTGCCATTCGCCTTTGGCGTCCTGCTTCACCAGCCAAATTTTCGATGTCAGCGCGGTGGCAGTAACTGCCCAATTATCTCCGGGCTTCAATGACCAACGGATTTCAAGAGGTGCACCAGGCACGTTGAAGATCTTCTTCGGCTGCATGGATTTGTAATCCCACAAGACCATCGTCTT
>JAFEGL010000025.1 GCA_018239895.1 Verrucomicrobiota bacterium | reverse complement strand
TTAACCTAGAGTACAGGATACGCCGCGAAGCGCGGCTCACATGATGGACGCCGCGAGACGCGGCTAATGATATGCATGATGCAGGGCTTCGCCCCGCACCCCAAAATAAGCTAAGGGGGCGCGCCAGCCGCTGCGCGGCGGCGCGCCCCCGACGGTTTTGCCGCGATAGCGGCAGATCTGCCTATTCTATAAAACGATCAGGGCGAGCAACACTGGCGCTTAAAAAAGCCGTGCGCTCGCCCTGCAGAAAGATCAGGTAGGGGATCTCTTAGGAAAGGTGCTTGTTGACGAGTTTGGTCATTTCGAACATGTTGACCGACTTCTTGCCGCCGAATACTTTTTGCAGCTTGTCATCTGGATTGATGTTTCTTTTGTTTTTTTGATCTTGCAGATTGTTCTTTTTGATGTAGGCCCAGAGTTTTTTTGTCACTTCAGTGCGTGGCATCGGACCTTTGCCGACTACTACTGCGAGTTCTTCGCTAAGTTTCATTGGCTGCATAAATTTCGTGTTTTTTTGCTTTGTTGCCATGGTTTTCTTTCTCCTTTGAAAGGGCGATTAAATTGTGTGATTTGAGATTAAATCCTCAAAAGAAATCTTTTATCTCTCTAGAGGTATAATAGTCAAAAAAAATCGTATAGAGGTCGGCCCAGAAACGACATTTGTGGGTCCCCTTTTTCGACTTTTCTCGAGGTAAATGTCAGAGATTTTACTTCATTTCGTTTTTTTTTCTATGTGGAAAAATTCTTGGTCAGTTTTTGGGGCTGCGATCAACGGTAGGAATATTTTGTTTCTCTTGATAGTCGATCCAGTTTATCCTAAGAATGTGTCTTCAATTTGAAGGTTCGTCGCTTTTCGGGATTATTTTGACCAAATTTCGATTCAAAATCGGGGGGTCATATACGGGAGGATGATATTACCCCCCGATTTTGAATCGAAATTTGGCTCAAAAGAACCCGAAAAGCGACAGAGCCTCAATTTGAAGATACACTCCAACTCTCACACTCTCTTAATTTGGAAATTGGATTGCAGTTCTTGAGAACTGCGAAAGTCATTCTTGAGTTTAAGACCTTTTTTTGGCAGATTCGCAAAGAGGGAGAAAGAAGTTATGTTTTTAGAACGTTTAGAAATACTTAATCAAAGTTTATTAAATTCTTCTTCTATTCATGATAAAATTCTGCATCTAGATCAATTCCCAGAAGTTCGCGATTATTTTGAAAAACCGCAGCTAGTTAAACCGTTTGTTGCGGGGCTCGATCCCGAATGCGAATCGGCGTTTAAGCAGCTGGTCGCGATTGGACAAGCGGACGGGTTGGCCGACTGCACGGCAGAGCGGCTGCGCGAGCTGCTCGAGCAGCTCCTCTCGATCGATCGGTTCTATCGGGAACTCGGAGGGATCGTAGGTTATCAGGTAGAGATACTGCGCAAATTGAAACGGTCGGCGCCGACTTCGACCTTTCAGGGTGCGACTTTCCATTCACCTTGCTTTCACGATATTTCGGAAGAGAGCGGCGAGGTGAAACAAGCGATAGAAGATGGAATTGCGGCCTTGCCGAGCACCGCCGAGTTCTATCCGTTGGGAGGAGCGGCCGATAGACTCCATCTTGTAGAGGATGGAACTGGCCAGGATCTTCCCGCAGCGAAGCTCCCTTTTGCGGGGCGATCGCTGTTAGAAGGGCTGATCCGCGATGTCGAAGCGAGAGAATTCCTCTATTTCCAACGGCATGGCAAGAAGATTCAGATCCCAATCGGGATCATGACCTCGTCGGAAAAGGACAACCACCGGAGAGTGATCGAAATCTTCGAGTCCCACAACTGGTTCGGGCGGCCCAAAGAACTGTTCCGATTTTTCTGCCAACCTCTTGTTCCCGCTGTGAATGAGCAGGGGAACTGGATCTGGACGGGACCCGGCAAACCGGTCTTGAAGCCGGGCGGCCACGGAGCGATTTGGAAGCTCGCGCGGGATCAGGGAGTGTTCGACTGGTTGAAAAAACTGAAGGTGCGCCGGGCGATTGTCCGGCAAATCAACAACCCGCTTGCGGGGCTCGATTACGGACTGTTGGCATTTCTTGGACTCGGAGTCAAAAAGAAGATGAGTTTCGGCTTCGTCTCGTGCCCGAGACTTCTGAAGACAGCTGAAGGTGTCAACGTCCTTGTCGAATGGGTCAAGGGGAAAAAAGTCGAACGGGTGTTGACGAACATCGAATACTGCGACTTTTCCCGCTACGGGATCGATGATGCTCCGCTCAAAGCGGGCGAGCCCTATTCCCGTTTCACTTGCAATACGAACATCCTTTTCGCCGATCTGAAAGAGTTGGAAAAGGCGGTCGATCTCTGCCCGTTTCCTGGACTTCTGATCAATCTGAAGAAGGGGAGCTTTCTCCTTGAAACAGGAGAGAAAAAAGAGGAGGTCATGGCTCGATTGGAATCGACGATGCAAAACATCGCCGATGTATTCATCGAAAAACATAGCCCCTCCGACATGCGGGAAACGAAAAAGACATTCGTGACCTACAACCACCGAGGCAAGACGATCTCGGCGACGAAAAAAGCCTACGTCGAAGGGGGCTCTTTGCAAGAGACTCCCGAGAGGTGCTTTTATGATTGGCTCCAGGCATCGCGCGATTTGTTGGAAAAGCGGTGTCGATTTTCTTTGCCGGCTAAGCGGACGATCGAAGAGATGCAAAAACTGGGGCCCGAGTGCCTTTTTCTCTACCACCCCTCCTTGGGGCCGCTCTATTCGATCATCGAGCAAAAACTCAGACGCGGCCAGATCTCTTCAGGATCTGAGCTCCAGCTCGAGATTGCGCGAGCCGACATCGAAGATTTGCAATTAGACGGGAGCTTGCGCATAGTGGCCGATCTGCCCATGGAAGCTCAATGCATTTTGCATCGGGTCGAAGTGGTGAATCGGGGCGTCGACTGGTCCCGTTCGGCTCCGTATTGGAAATATCAGCTGGCGAGAAATGGATCGGCTCTCATCCATCTCAAAGGGAGAAGCGAGTTCATCGCCGAAGATGTTTCGATGCAAGGGGAAAAGACTTGGGTTGTCGAAGATGGGATCCGGATGATCCTTTTGAAAGATGGCTCAGTGAAAAAAGAGCCCATCTAAAGAAAACACAGCGGAAGGGTCTCTTCCGCTGTGAATAACTCCAAATATTACAACTGGACTGTCGTCGTTCCAGCTGCAGCAGCAGCTGCTGCGTCGCTGGTCGTCGAAGATGCCGAGCTGCTCGACTGGACTGGCGCCATCTGTTGCGTTTGCGTTGCAATCGGCAACGGTTGTAGTGCTGGTGCTGCGGCAGACGAGCTCATTGATGAAGGTGCAGGCATAGTGATAGGCTGCGGGGGCACCATCGTATTCGGTCTTGTCATCGGCGGCTGGCTTGGATGTTGTCCTGCTCCACCTGGAACCATTTGCGATTGCATTCTCAAGAGTTGCAACTGTTGTGGATGCACCATCATGGGTCCCATCGGGTGAGCTGCTGGTGGGAATCCAGGATGCATTCCATGAGGTTGAGAGTAGACAGACGTTGTCCTTAGTGGTGCTGGATAGGCGCCTTGAGGATGAATTTGATGATGAGAATGAGCCGAAGAAGCCATTCTCATTGCATGCGGCGGCAATTGGGTCATATCGACTTGCGTAGCATATGCCGTTGCGTTAGGATCGAATGCTCCAAAGGCACTAGTGTCGAGAGTTGGATCAGTTAAAGATCCTGTCGCTGTGCTTGATGTCGCTGGATGAGTAAGGGAGGCGCTTGGAGGGGCAAATGCGCTTGGCATCGCTGAGGAAGAGCCCGAAGCTACGGTGCTGCTGAGCAAAGCTGCGGTTGTAGCGGATGACACTGGGGCGCGGCTGACTGGTGTGTGTGCGCCATCAGGTGTGTGTGTGTCATCTTCTGGCTCTTCGGCTTTGCAGCAGTATCTGATTGCGTGGACAAGGCCGACGGCGAGACCGACGATACCGGCTCCGAGAGCGACTAGGGCAAATTCTTTTCTGTAGTTATAGAAGAATGTTTTTGTGTGGCCCCAAGCGATATGGGAGGCCATTTTCAGAGTTTCGCCCAATTGTTTAAAGTGGGGTTTTGCCAAATCGACAACTTTTTTTACTTGCACGCCAAGCCAGCTGCCGAACTGCTTTAAGCCGTGGGCCATCGTCTGCATCGTTACGTTGCAGCAGTGGCGCGCTGAAGGTGCGTTATTTGTTACTGAAGCCATTAGAAACCTCCTAGGGGTTTATTTTTGAATTTTTTCGACAAGATCGAATGTCTTGGTTCCTTCCCTGGACCGCGAACACCCTTTCTGGTCTCACTACCATTAACAAGATGAGGGGGACATTATATAAGCATCTGGATAAATGTAAAGGAAAAGCAAACGTTTTTTAAATCTCAGCACCTGTGAAAAAATATTTTTCAGCTTTTGTTGGGCGCTGTGCATCGCTGCTTTGACATTTATGCTTGAAATCAGTGAAAATTACTTCGATCTTATAGGAGCATTTCATGAATTTCGAGACACAGGAAAGGTTGAAGACGATCGAGCAGAGACTCTCAGACATGTGGAGGTATCTTTGACCTGGCGGTCAAAGAGGAAGAAGTTCAAAGGCTCGAGCAGCGAATGGCCGAGTCCAGCTTCTGGGATGACCAGAATGCCGCTCAAAAAACGATCGAAGACTGCAATCGTCTCAAGCTATGGACAGTTCCATACCGGGAGATGAAAGACCGATTCCAAGACGCCAAAGACCTTCTGCCTGAAGCGGAGGAAATCGGCGATGCCGAATTGGTTAAAGATCTGCTTGCCTCGCTAACTGACATCGAGACGACTTTGGCGCAGCTCGAGGTGCGGAAGATGCTCTCGGGAGAGATGGATGGGAAAGACTGTTATCTCGAGATCAACGCTGGAGCTGGCGGAACCGAGTCTTGCGACTGGGCTGAAATGGTCTCTCGGATGTACCAGAGATGGGCCGTCAAGAGGGGCTGGAAGATCGAAGTGGTCGACCGGCTCGACGGAGAGGTCGCCGGGATCAAGAACATCACCTACCGGATTACAGGAGACTTTGCTTACGGTTACTGCAAGTCGGAAAAAGGGGTCCACCGCCTCGTCCGGATTTCCCCGTTCGATGCCAACGCCAGGCGCCACACGAGCTTCGTCTCGGTCGCCGTGACGCCTATTGTCGACGATGTGGAGGTCGAAGTTCGGATGGAGGATGTCAAAGTCGACACCTACCGTGCCTCGGGCGCTGGGGGACAGCACGTCAACAAAACCGATTCGGCCGTCCGGATGACCCACCTTCCCACCGGTATCGTCGTCTCGTGCCAAAGCGAGAGGAGCCAGATCCAGAATCGGGAGACCTGCCTAAAAATGCTCAAGTCGAAACTCTACGAGAAGCAGGTGCAGGAGACGCAAGAGAAGCTCCAGACGATGGGGGGGGAGAAAAAAGAAATTGCGTGGGGCAGCCAGATCCGCAATTATGTGTTTCAGCCCTACACCCTCGTCAAAGACACCCGGACGAAGGTCGAAGTGGGGAATGTGCAGGCCGTGATGGATGGTGAGATCGACATATTCGTGAATGCGTACCTCAAGGAATTCGGATAATGAGGCTATTTCACTATTCGCGTACGCCCTTTTTGAATCTTTTTCCGCCCTTTTTAAAACCGCTTTGTCGTCCTACTTATCAAGTATGTACGACAAAGCGGTTTCAAAAACTGCGAAAAAATCTTTCAAAAATCATCGCACGGGA
>JAFEGL010000024.1 GCA_018239895.1 Verrucomicrobiota bacterium | reverse complement strand
CCATTTGCACGTCGGTCTCAACTTTCGGAGTCCTCATTGAAGACCCCTTCTTGAGTTCATCCTGCCATTCTTGAGCGAGGTCGCCGTCATCGAGCATCACGCCAGATTTGAAATCCACGTCGCTGATCAGGTCTGGCGCACTGCCGGGCAAACTATGCGTGAAATAGTCCGTCAGCAGAACGTTATCGCCGAAAAACCTCTCTTTAAAATCTTTGTCCGCGACTGCCTTCTCGAAGTCCTTCTGACCCTTTTCAACGATTTTGTCGTAAAATCTGTATCCATATCCATTCGGGACAATGACGTCTCCAAGGCGGACAGTGCCCGGATCGAGGCTGGCGGCGGTGCCCACAAAGAAAAGCACACTCGGATTGTGCAGTGATATGATCTGCGCCGTTTTGGTCGCGGCATACACGTTGCCCATGGCAGAGCACGTGGTCGCGAGAAGGGTGAGAGTGGGTTGGCGCGGTCGTTCCTTCACGATGTAAACTGCACGGCCCGATAGGGGGTCGTCGTCTTCGCGTCGAAAAGCGGTTTTTAAAACCGATTTCACCTCGCGAAGTTCATCGGACTTCGCGGTGATGATGCAGAATGTATGAACGGGGTACGGACCCCGGCGCGCGGATTTCGTCTTCACGATTGCGGGACTGACAATAAAAGGTGGGAAATAAGAACGGGACTAAGCGGCGTCGATTTGCAAGCCAGTATCAATATGGCCTTCGTTCATTTTACGCAACGAGCCATCAAACTTCCAACCGATATCCCGGTATTTGACTTGAGCAATGCCGAGGTCGCCAGCCAGGGCCGGCAAGTAATCGCTCTGGAGGGCATCGCGTAATCTTGCCTCCCTTCCGGTTCCAAGGTCATTGAACCCGTAGGTGACGTGCAGACATCCCCTGCGCATGCTCGAAATGAACGGGGAAACGTAGACGTTCGAAGCGAGGAATTTGTAAAATCCGAGAAGTCGCGGCGCTTCGAAAAAGCCCGGCTCTCCAACAAAAATCACTCCGATTTTGTGGGCGCACGGCTCAAAGAAAACCTCCTCCGAGCTCCGCAGTGCCCGAAGTCCTTTGATGATCCTTTCGCCCGTCGTCAAACTCGCATCGAGTTTCATGTCTTGTTCCTAACCCTATGAGGAGTCTGCCCGAATCGCCCGGAATTTGCAAGAATCCCAGAGTCAAGTCTTCCCTTGTTCGCGTCAGATAGCAGCTACATATGGTGCTGAAACACCACGCGCCACAGCCCGATAATTGCTTTGCGAGATCAATTCGGCTTGACGGTGACCGTCGCTAGCCCTCGTCGCAGTTAACGCCGCCATCCTTGTGGCAGCCTGTTTCCACCGATTTTGCCGGTGTCAGCTACAAGCTTATCGCGCGAGCGACATCGTTGGTCCCGTATGTCTAGCTGGTGCGGGCCTCAGGGCATCCTGATCACGCTAACTGCCGCTCTGATGGCCGGCTATGTCCGATCCTGTTCATTGGTCGTTTGCATTGACAGACGCGTCTATTCAGTTCGATGCCGCTGAGTACCGTAACTGTGCTGCTCGGGGATTCCTCGCAGTCGCTCCGCGGATGCCAGCAATGTCCTCATGGCGTCCAGCCGCTTCGGTTCCCGGCGAGCCGTTCCGCCTCACTCTTGGCGCTGTCGCCCATGGCCTCGGCGATGGCATCCCCGACCTTCTGATTGAGCTGCCGGGACGGATCCTCGGCGAGGTGGGCATAGCGCGCGGTGGTCATCGCGTGTTTATGGCCCAGAAGCTTCCCGATCATGGGAAGGGACCCACCCGCCTGCGCGGCCTCGCTCGCGAAATGGTGCCTCAAATCATGCAAGACCACCCCATCAAGCTCAGCCATGGCGCGGATGCGCCGCCAGGGCTTCTGCAGGTTGATGAGGTGCGCACGGTCGTAGCGGCCCAC
>JAFEGL010000023.1 GCA_018239895.1 Verrucomicrobiota bacterium | reverse complement strand
TTAAAACAGGGAACAGGATACGCCGCGAAGCGCGGCTCACATGATGATGCATGATGTAGGGCTTTGCCCCGCACCCCAAAAATAAGCCCTGCTAAAGGAGCGCGCCAGCCGCTTCGCGGCGGCGCGCCCCCGACGGTTTTCTCGAGTTACCGTAGGCGGCAAGAGAGGATTTTTTAGACTGGCCGAGAAAACTATAAGGGCCGGTCTGTCGCAGCGCGACAGATTGGCCCTTGACGTTCATCTCAAGCTGCCGCCGGCAGCGGGGGATGAGCGGAAACGCGCAGCGGCGATTTTCCATCGTTGAGATTTTTCGGCTTAAACCCGGATCAACGATAAAAATTAGGTCGCTCCTGCTCTAAGAGCTTATTTTGTGTAACGGTTACACGCTTTTGTGTTTGACATTCACAAATGTGGGTCGGTACAATTTAATTTGTAAATAGAGTCTCCCATGCGCACTTACGTTTTTTGCTCTTTCAAAGGCGGGACAGCGAAAACTTCTTCTTCGCTCCACCTCGGCGCTTGCCTTGCAAAGTTTCACGGCAAGCGGGTTTTGCTGATCGACTTCGATAGCCAAGCGAACTTGTCGACCGGATTGGGGATCGGACCCGATAGCTTGGATACAATGGTCCCTGTGCTCCAGGGGCAAAAGAGGGCGGCCGATGTCATTCAAAGAACTTGCATCGGAGGGCTCGATATTATACCGGCCAATACGTTCTTGGATGGGATCGAGGCCAACGCTCCACTGGTGTCCGATTTGTATGCCCATGAGAGATTGCGAAAAGTGTTGGTGGGACTCCCCTACGATTTTTGCTTCATCGACACGCCCCCTTCCTTGGGCTGGTTGACGCAAGCGGCATTCTATGCCGCCGATGGGAGCTTGGTCTGCGCAGTTCCTGAGCCCTATTCCATTTTGGCCATGAATCGGCTGAAGGAATACCATACTTCGATTCAAGAACGGCACCCGTTGGCGAATACAGGGGTGATTATTACGTTTTGGGATGAAAGAGGCGCCGCCAATCAAGTGTTCATGGAGGCAATCCAAACGTCTTTTCCAGATCTGATTTTTGAATCGAAAATCCGGAGAGATATCGCAGTCAACCGGGCCATTTTGCAGGGAAAACCTGTGATCGAAACTGAACCCAAGTCGAGATCTTCCCTCGATTATCAAGAATTAACGAAAGAATTCCTAGTTAGAGTTAGCGCGAAAACACCTCAAATGGCGATCCGATGAGCAAAACAAAAGAATTAGCCGCTGCATTCATTCAAAAATCACAGAATTCGCTTGCGGCGCCGGCTCCAAGGGGCTTGATCAATGCGTTTAATTCTCTTTTTTCAGTCCAAGAACTAACCGATGTTGAGAGTCTCGCGATCGATCGAATCATGGTCGGAGGATGCGAGCCGGGCACCAATATTGAAAAAGATGTTTTTGAGATCAAGAGGCTCACAAAAGAACTGAAGGCGATTCGGAGACAAGAGATCGTTTTGATCGGCGAAAGGATTGCTCAGGCGAGAGAAATTTTCAAAAACTATAAAGAGCGCTCGTTTAGAGAATGGATGGAATTTACGTTCAATGCTTTTAAAACTGGATATAACTACCTGGCTTTCTATGACTTATATCTTTCTGTGCCCGAACACATTCAATCGCATCTCAAAGAAATGCCCGCTAAAGCTGTCTATGTTTTAGCTTCGAAAAAGGCTCCCGTAGAACAGAAAATTGAACTCGTAGAAAAACATTCGAAAAATACAGCTCAGAATTTAATTAGTCTCATTCAAGAGACCTTTGGAGATGATCGGATCGTTGTCCGAAAACCTTCAAACGATAAGGTTCTCTCTGTCATGGAGAAGAATGCAGCTATTTTATTGCCCGAACGGCTCGATGCAACACATCGTAAACGTCTTATTGCTCTAATTGAGCACCTGCAAGATTTAGTCGATCACGCTAAAAAGCTTTCATAGAAAATTTATCTCTCTTTTAAGTTTCTTTATAATTTCTTTTTGACTCTTTATTTCTTTCTTCTTATATACCAAATTTCAGAGTCTTATTAAATATAGCTCTGTTCTATTGCAATTTTGATTCTCATATTCCATCCATAAAAATCTAAGAAGGAAGAAGAAATGAGCCATATAACTCCTCAGAACCCATCCTCCTCTTCAACTGGCGGCCTTCCAGTCAACTTGAATGCAAGCTCGAACGACACGACTGTTTCGCCTAACTCGACAAACACGTTTTTTCTAATTGGTTTGGGAGGCATTTCCGTATCTGGAGATACTCCAACCAATAGCATCATCTTTTCAGCGAGCGGGGCGCTAGGAACAGCGACTGTTCCCCAAGGCGGTACCGGACGAACTACATTGACTAGCCATGGCGTTCTGATTGGAGAAGGTGTCAGCAACATCAATGTGACCGCAGCTGGAACGAACGGCCAGACTCTCATCGGATCGACTGGAGCCGACCCTCTTTTTTCTTCGATTACTTCTGCGGGTGGCACTCTGACATTTTCAACGGGCCCGGGCCTTTTGAATATTGAGGTAACCGTTCCGAACAATGCGGGAGCTCTCAGCATTGCCAACGGGGGTACGAATGCAACCACATTCGGAGTGGGGGTCAGTTCGGTGATCTATTTCGATGGGAATAAGTTGACGAATCTAAATGCAGGTACTTCGGGTCAGCTTCTCATTTCTCAAGGGGCTGGAGTGGCTCCTCAATTCCAAACGACGGGTGTTGGGAGTTTGGTGAACATCACTGATAACTCGGGAACATCGGTCACAGCTTCTAGCTTTTATATTCTTGGCAACACAGCGGCTGGATTCCCTGTCTATACGCAATTTACAGGCAATCAGCTATTCATCAATTTGAATACAGTCCCCGTCTCTTACGGCGGAACGGGCCGCAGTATCTTGACGAGCCATGGTGTATTGATCGGCGAAGGGTCGAGCAGTGTCAATACGACAGCCGTCGGAACGAATGGCCAGGTGCTCATCGGGTCAACAAACCAAGATCCTGTATTCTCTTTCATCTCCTCTACAGGCGGCACTCTGAGTTTTGTTTATGGCGCCGGCCTTTTAAATATCGATGTCGTCTCGCCTGCCAATCCATTCACAAACGTAATGAGCGGCGGAACTGGCAGGACTGTTTTGACAAGCCACGGGGTAATCCTCGGCGAAGGGACGAATCCGGTCAATGTAACGGTTGCAGGCACGAATGGGCAAGTGCTCATCGGATCTACAAATAACGATCCAGCTTTTGCCTCGCTGGCCTCTCTTTCTCAGACTTTAACTTTTGTACAGGGATCGAACAGTTTAAGCATCGACCTAGCAGCTCCGGTCAGTCTCGCTTACGGGGGAACGAACACGACCTCATTTGGATCGACTGTAAGTTCGGTTCTTTATTTCAATGGGTCTAAATTTGCGAGCATTCCAGCAGGCTCTGTGGGACAATTCCTCCTTTCTCAAGGGACGGGAATCGCCCCTCAATTCCAAACAGCAGGGATCGGAAGCCTCATCAACATCACCGACAATTTCAATACTTCTGTCACGGCCTCTAGCTTTTTTATTTTGGGCAATACGGCAGCTGGTTTCCCGATCACTACCCAATTTTCTGGCACAAAGCTGTTCATTAACCTGTCGACCGTTTTGCCAGCCTACGGCGGAACTGGGCGGACTACGCTAACAAGCCATGGGGTTTTACTTGGCGAAGGTTCTGCTGCATTCAATGTGACTGCGGCTGGAACCAGCGGCCAAGTGCTCATCGGATCGACGAATGCAGATCCTTCCTTCTCTCTCATCACCTCTTCAGCGGGGACTCTCACGTTTGTCACGGGCCCAGGTCTTTTGAATATCGAGGTGAGCGTTCCGAGCGTTTCTCTCCCTGTTTCGATTGCTAATGGGGGGACCAATACCACTTCATTTGGGACGACGACAAGCTCGCTTCTTTATTACGATGGGTCGAAACTCAATACGATTTGCGCAGGAACTGCAGGCCAGTTCTTAATTTCTCAAGGGATTGGGCAATTTCCAGCATTCATCACCTCTGGCTCTGGAACCGGGATCACCATCACCGACAATGCAAATACTTCTGTCTCTTCTTCGAGCTTCTTCATTTTAGGCAACACGTCGGCTGGCTTCCCAATCTCAACCCAATTTAGCGGAACTAAATTATTCATCAATTTGTCCACTGTATCGCCGATTTTTGGAGGCACAGGGCGCTCTGTCCTCACGAGCCATGGAGTGGTGCTCGGCGAAGGGTCGAACGCTGTGAATGTCACGGCAGCTGGGACGAATGGCCAGATTTTGATCGGTTCGACGAATGCCGATCCAGTCTTTTCTCTTCTCACCTCTTCTGGTGGAACGCTCTCTTTCATCGGCGGGGCGGGAACATTGAATGTAGAAGTAGTCCAAGGGCTGCCCGTATTTACCCCAGTTCCTAGCGGCGGAACAGCGAGAACCGTCTTGACAAGCCACGGTGTCTTACTTGGCGAAGGTTCCAATCCGGTCAATGTGACGGCAGCTGGAACGAACGGCCAGCTTCTTATCGCAGCTACCAATGCCGATCCTGCTTTTGCAACGGTCACTTCTGTCACGGGAACAATGACGTTCACGACGGGAGCCAACTACCTGAGCATCGATTTAAATCTCGCCAATCCTCTCCCGATTGCAAGCGGTGGAACGAATACAACTTCATTTGGTACGACTGTCAGCTCCGTTGTCTATTTTGATGGAAGCAAACTGAACACGGTTTCGGCTGGAAATGCAGGGATGCTCCTTGTTTCGCAAGGGGTTGGAGTTGCGCCTCAGTTCCAACTAGTAGGGTCAGGAACTGGGATCACTTTGACCGACAATGTCAATACGTCTATTAGCTCCTCTAGTTTCTTTATTTTGGGAAATACTTCGGCTGGGTTCCCGATTTCGACGCAGCTAACCGGAACGAAGCTCTTCATCAATTTAAATACTATGCCGGTAAATTACGGCGGCACAGGGCGGACGATTCTGACGAACCACGGGGTCGTTTTGGGAGAAGGGGCCAGCAACGTCAACGTGACGGCGGCTGGCACGAATGGGCAGGTGCTCGTAGGGGCTACTGGATCGGATCCGGCTTTTGCGACCCTCTCTTCGATTTCCAATACGCTCACATTTGTCCTCAATGCAAACAATTTGAGCATCGATCTGGCTTCGCCAGTAAGAGTTCCTTTTGGAGGAACGGGTGCTACCGTTTTGACAGCCCATGGCGTGCTCATCGGCGAAGGGAACAGTCCGGTTCAAACTACGGCAGCCGGGACGAATGGGCAAGTGCTCCTCGGCTCAACAGGAGCCGATCCGGCTTTTGCGACCCTCTCCTCGATTTCGAATACGCTTACGTTTGTTCTGAATGCAAACAATTTGAGCATCGATCTGGCCTCTCCTGTTTCAATCGGCTACGGAGGAACGAACGCGACCAGCTTTGGGCCGACAACGAGTTCATTGATCTATTATAATGGCAATAAGTTGACGAATCTCGCTCCGGGATCGGCAGGGCAGCTCCTCGTATCGCAAGGGACCGGAATTGCACCGCAATTCCAGCTTGTCGGGGTCGGCAGCTTGATCAATATCACCGACAACTTCAACACGTCGGTTACGGCATCTACTTTCTTCATCTTAGGAAATACCGCTACCGGATTCCCCCTCTTCACTCAGTTTGTAGGGAACAAGCTCTTCATCAATTTGAATCCTGTCAATCCTGTCTATGGCGGTACCGGACGCTCAGTTCTAACTAGCCACGGTGTTTTGATTGGAGAGGGTTCGAATCAGGCGAATGTGACAGCAGCTGGAATCAGCGGCCAGGTGCTGATCGGTTCTTCGACAAATGATCCTGTCTTCTCTTTCATCACCTCTTCGGCAGGAACTTTGAGCTTTGTTTACGGGGCGGGCCAATTGAATATCGAAGCGGCCCTCGGCAGTATTCCACTCCCTGTATCCATTGCCAATGGCGGTACAAATACAACTTCTTTTGGAACGACGACGAGCTCTCTCCTTTATTTCAATGGCTCGAAAATCAATTCAATTTCTGCTGGAACTGCAGGGCAATTCCTCAAGACATTTGGATATGGCTTTGATCCTGCTTTTGTGACGACAGGTTCGGGAAGCGGAATCACTCTCATCGACAATGCGAACAACTCAGTCACTTCGTCTAATTTCTTCATTTTAGGAAATACGTCGGCTGGGTTCCCGATTACGACGCAGATCTCTGGGACAAAAGTGTTCATCAATCTCTCCACAGTCACTACGGCTTTTGGGGGAACCGGGCGCACCGTTCTGACCGCGCATGGGGTCTTGCTCGGCGAAGGATCGAACGCTGTCAATGTGACGGCAGCAGGTACGAATGGCCAGGTATTGATCGGCTCTTCGACAAACGATCCTGTCTTTGCCTTCATCACCTCTTCTTCTGGCACACTCTCATTCTCCTTTGGTCCGGGCGCTTTGAATATCGAAGC
The DNA here is from genome assembly GCA_018239895.1 of Verrucomicrobiota bacterium. GTDB lineage: Bacteria > Chlamydiota > Chlamydiia > Chlamydiales > SM23-39 > SZAS-17. The sequence continues at coordinate 2,680 of JAFEGL010000023.1, read as the reverse complement.
TGTCTCGGCAGGAGGCATTACCAATGTTCCTCAAGGTGGAACGGGCCGAACGGTTTTGACGACTTATGGAGTCCTCCTCGGAGAGGGGTCGAATGCAGTCAATGTGACAGCTGCCGGAACGAATGGACAATTGCTCATCGGATCTACGAACAATGATCCCGCTTTTGCTTCGGTCTCATCCATTTCAAATACGATTACCTTTGTTGCCTCGGCTAACAACTTAAGCATCGATCTAGTAATCCCTGTCCGCATAGCGAGCGGCGGTACTAATGCGACAAGCTTTGGGCAGACCGTCAGTTCTGTCGTTTATTTCGATGGATCAAAACTGAACGCGGTTTCAGCTGGCACTGCAGGGCAGCTTTTGACTTCGACCGGTTTTGGAACAGCACCAGCATTCCAGACAGTTGGGTCGAATGCAGGCGTCACGTTCACAGATAATTCAAATACATCTGTGACGGCGGCGAGCTTCTTCATCCTGGGCAACACGGCTGCTGGCTTCCCGATCACCACTCAATTTACCGGAACAAAACTCTTCATCAACCTGACAACAATACCGGTAACTTACGGCGGAACAGGCCAGACAGTCTTCACGAGCCATGGCGTTTTATTGGGAGAGGGATCAAACCAAATTCTTACGACCAGCCCAGGGACGAATGGGCAAGTGCTCATCGGCTCGAGCACGGGCGATCCGAATTTCGCGACCATCTCTTCGATCACGAATACGATCACGTTCATCTTAAATCCAAATAATTTGAGCATCGATCTCAATGGGCCTGTCACCGTTCCATTCGGCGGTACCTTCCGCACTGTTTTGACAAGCCACGGAGTTCTCCTCGGCGAAGGATCCAATCAGGTCAACGTGACGGCTGCAGGGACGAATGGGCAACTGCTCATCGGTTCGACAGGCGCCGATCCAGCTTTTGCTACGATCTCCTCGATCACGAACACGATCACGTTTATCCTCAATGCAAATAATTTGAGCATCGATCTGGTTGTCCCTGTGACGGTTTCCTACGGTGGAACTTCCCGTACCGTCTTGACCAGCCACGGCGTTCTCCTCGGCGAGGGTTCAAACGGTGTCAATGTGACGGCGGCTGGGACGAACGGGCAAGTTCTGATCGGCTCGAATACGACCGATCCGGCCTTTGCGACCATCTCTTCGATCACGAATACGATCACGTTTATTCTCAATGCAAACAATTTGAGCATCGATCTGGCAGGAGCTGTGCCGATTGCTTATGGAGGGACGAACACCACAAGCTTTGGCAACACCATCAGCAGCGTGGTCTATTTCAACGGCAGTAAGCTGACTTCAATCGCTGCGGGTCAAACGGGCCAGTTCCTGGTTTCGCAAGGATTTGGCGCAGCGCCTAGCTTCCAGACAGTCTCTGGTCCAACGGCTTCCTTCATCAATCTGCAAGGGACGATCACAGTCACGCCGCCAAGTGCGATTTTGCAGGTTGGGACGAATTTCTCGATCGTAGGCCCAACGACGAACGCCAACATCTATGATATCTTGGCCAATTCGAACTTTACAGCCTCTCCGGGGAATACCTATACGAATGTATACGGGATGGATATCTCTCCAACGGCCTCTACTTCGGGCTCTGGCGCGATCGTCAACTATTTCGGTATCCGCTCCGCAGGGAATTTGTCCTTGCTCGGTTCGGGTACGGCGACTGTAAATGCTTATGGCCTCTTGGTTGGCGGCTCGATGGCATCCGATACAGGCACGTCGATCGGAACGGCCTATGGAGCTTCCATTGTGCCAAATCTGTTGATGACGGGCACGGGGACTGTTGGGACCGCTTTTGGCGCCTATGTCAAATTGACGTCGACGGCCGCCTCCGGCGCAGCGACAGCGAACGCCTATGGTGTGTTCATCGATGCGACCACCGTCCAAAATACGACGAACGCTTATGGCCTCTATGTCGCAACGCCGACAGGAGCTGGCACTAACTTGAGCGCTTACTTCACGACGGCGCCTCAGTTTGGAACGGCTCTCAATGTCGCGAGCGGAGGTACAGGTCGAACCGTCTTTACATCGCATGGAGTGTTGATCGGAGAAGGTTCAAATCCAGTCAATGTAATCACTGGAACGAACGGACAAGTTCTGATCGGTTCAAATACGGCCGATCCAGCCTTTGCTACGATCACTTCGGTCTCGAGAACACTCACCTTCGTCTTAGGTCAAAATAGCTTGAGCATAGATATTGCGGCTCCAGTTCCGATCGCCTTTGGCGGGACGAACAACACGAGCTTCGGTACGACAATCAGCAGCGCTCTATACTTCGATGGCAACAAATTCAATTCGATCACAGCCGGAACGACGGGTCAGGTTTTAGCATCGCAAGGATTTGGCGCTGCGCCTGTTTTCCAAGCCGCCGCCAGCGTAACCGCCTCCTTCATCAACCTGCAAGGGACGATCACAGTGACTCCGCCGACTGCCATTTTGCAAGTCGGGACGAATTTTGCCATCGTCGGGCCGACAGTAACGGCAAACCTCTATGATATCTTGGCAAATTCGAACTTCACGGCATCGCCTGGCAACACTTATACGAATGTATATGGAATCGATGTTTCGCCTTCGGCTCTCACATCTGGGTCGGGAGCGGTCGTCAACTACTCGGGCATCCGGTCTGCAGGAACCTTGTCTTTAACAGGGACGGGAACAGCGACT
>JAFEGL010000022.1 GCA_018239895.1 Verrucomicrobiota bacterium | reverse complement strand
TCATCATGTGAGCCGCGCTTCGCGGCGTATCCTGTACTCTGGGTTAAAACAAGGAGCAGGATACAAGGCTCCGCCCCGTACCCCCAAACTATAGAGCCGATCTGCCGCGATGCGGCAGATCGGCCTATCTTATTCTTTTTCTTCGTTTGCCAACTCAGGGACGCGGAAGGAGCGGGCCAGCTTGTCGATCTCCATCACTTCGGGCAGCTCTTTGTTGAAAGCAGCAGCGCCCGATTCTTTCAGTTTGCGCGCGGAAACTAACACCCGCGACTCGAAAGAGGCCAAACTTTGGTTGTAGGTCTCAACCGCCGAGTTGAGCGACCTGCCCACTTTATTCCAATATTCGCAGACAGTTCCGACCCGTTCGTAGAGTTCTTGTCCCAGTTTGGCGATCTCTTTGGCGCTCTTCGACAAACTCTCCTGCTTCCAGCCATGGGCGACGGCGCGGAGGATGGCGATGAGCGTCGTCGGCGTGGCGACGATGATGTTTTGCTCGGCTCCGATTTCGATGAGAGTCGGATCGGCCTCAAGGGCGGCGCTAAAAAAAGCTTCGGCCGGCAAAAAGAGGATCACATACTCGGGCGAGGGGGCGAACTGTTTCCAATACTCTTTGTTCGCAAGATCCTTCATGTGTTTGCGGAGGGTAGAAGAATGGTCCTGCAGTTTCTTTTTCCGAATGGGGTCGCTCGGAGTCTCAGCTGCCTCCAGGTAGGCGTCGAGAGGGGTCTTAGCGTCGATCACGATCTGTCTTTGGCCCGGCAGGTGGACGACGAGATCAGGCCTCTGCAGTTTTCCATCGGCTTCCATCGTGTATTGTTCTGAAAAGTCGCAATGGTTTAAAAGCCCTGCCAGCTCGACGACGCGGCGCAAGTGGACTTGCCCCCACGAGCCGCGGACGCCGGGCGAGCGGAGCGCTTGGGAGAGCTGCTGCGTCTGGAGTCTCAGCTCTTTTTCTGAATGAACCAAGAGTTCTAGCTGCTTGGTCACCGAGGCGTAGGCTCCCTCCCGCCTCTTCTCGAGTTCTCTTTGATGCTCATCGAGTTTTTTCATCGACTCTTTGATCGGAGTCAACGACTCCTCAATGGCTTTTTGCCGAGCCTCTAAATCGCTCTTGGCGCCCGATTGGTACTTTTCGAGGTGGGTCGAAGCGAGGTCCAGGAAGGTTTTGCTGCTCCTTTCTAAAACAAGGAACGAGAGCGATTGGAACGTCTCCTGCATCTGTTTTTGGAGAGATTTTCTCTCCTTTTGCATCCAGAGGAAGAAAGCCCCTAGCGCAACTACAACAAGAATTCCCAGTTCCATATGCCCCTTCAGTTTTGAAACAATATATCATTTCACGGCTCTTTTTGCCAAACTATCGAACAAAATAAAATTTTAATTTTATTGACGTAAACGGCTTATAGATAAGTATTTAAATTTTAATATATATAAAATATAAATTATATTTAATTAATACTTAAAATTACATATAATATACGACGATTAAAAAATTAATATTATTTATGACTAGTATTTCATCAGCTTCTTCTTCCTCGGCTTCCTCCAGTAACGCGGTCATCTCTTCAGATCCAATCAACATATCCGAAGAAGGGATCCCTTTATCCCCAGATCATCTAAAATGCCTCCTAGCACCCCTAAATTCTGAATTTAAATTCTCTTTGCAAGATTCCATAGGGACACAAGTTCCCTTCGATTTGAAGACACTCGTCTCCGAATTTCATCAGCTTCTCGAGCTTGATTCGTTTAAGATGACTGGCAGCTCGGTGCTAGATGGTTTATCTTGCCTCGAGAAACGAGAGGGGGACCTCGACTTTTTAGGCCGTATCAAAGGAAACCCTTCTAAAGAAGAGGTGAAAGAGCTGTTCTTAAAAGCCTTTGAAAGGACTGTCAAAATCACTCGGCAGAAACATGGGGTCTTCACCTACAAAGGGAGACAGCTTTTCTGGGAACGGAGAGAAAATCTCCCGCCAGATAAACCGCTCAATCTCTATGATGATTTAAAATCTCCCCTGTTAGATGCACTCCACTTCGGCGACGATTTTCTCTTCATCACCATCCCGTTTGCAAATAAGGATGGGGTCAAAAGCTTAGATATCCGGATCGAGTGGGGCAATCTAGACCGCCCCTCCTGCGTCACCTCGGCCGATTGCTTCCAATACAATCTACTCCCCGCCATTCTCGGCCAGAGTCCTTCGAATCAAGTTACGGCCGCTGAGGGCTATTCAGCGCCTTTGGCTTGGCAATTCTTACAGGATAGAAAGTTCTACGTCTGCGAGAAATGGATCCCCCTCACCCGAGATGGACTGCGCGCCTACGTCAAAACTATTTCGAAAGGGTTGATTCCCGATAGTTATAGATATGAAGCCCAATTCATCGAAGCATGGAAAGGCTCCATGCACTCTTTTTATCCCGACTTAAGAAAATACATCGATCGCCACTTTGACAATCCCACAGCCATAACTGCCTTTTTGATCAATTTGCACGCGATCATCTCTTCCTCCAACATTCCAAAGAAAGCAAAATTTTTGGAAGGCTTCGACATATGGGCTACAAAAACACTCGCTGAGTTCCAATCAGTTCCCGCCTCCAAAGAGATCGACAGCAAAGAAGAGGCCGCCGGTTCCGACTTCGCCACGATCCGAGCTCTCGCGTTTTGGACCTACCTCAAAGACTCTCCCCACACAGCGCGCCTCGATTGCAAAGATGACCTAAGCCCCACCCGATTCCAGCTCCCCTTCCAGGTCGGCCAGCTTCTGATGCTCCCTCCCTGGAAAGAGACGGCGGCCCTTCTCGTAGGTCCAGATAAGAACTTAGTCCCCTACTTAGGATTGATGGGCTTTCCCCGCTCGCCTGTCGACATGAGAAAAATGATCGAGAGGAAATGTGGCTCGATGATCTCTGTCGCTCCCAAAGCGGCCCTTTTCCAATGGATTGGGTCGAAAAACACAGACCCTCTTATTTTCATCCCCCTTTTCGCTCAAGCTCTTCCCGACCTAGGAGCAGACGAACTCGATGTAATCCAAAAGCATCTTTTAAGCCTCAACATGGAAGAGGCAGTCAAGTGCATTGCAGAGATGGGCAATCCTCCAACTCCTGTTGCTTTTTTGAATGCAGTCATCGCCCAAGGCTTCAGATTACCTCTCGTTTTAGACGCCTGCCGCCGAGCTCTCCAACAAGCTCAAAGCGCAACTGAACTGAAAACCGGCATCGAATTGGCCCAAATATTGAACGATCCTGAAATAGATCAACTTCTCGAACAGCAGATCCTTAAAAAACAGCCGGACCTCATAATCAGCTTTGCACTGCAAAGACCCATCAAGAATGTTGAATCGTTCGCAAACCAGCTCAACCAGATCCCAAGACCCCATGATAACCTAACTGATCGCTGGAACCGCTATTGGCACAAACAACTCGATGCTAACCCAAATCTCGTTCACACTCTTTTAGCCTCGACCCATTTTTCTGTGGAAGAAAAGACAGGCTTTGCCAGATCGATCTTAAACAGAGCTGAAAAACAGGGAGATTATCCCCTCTTTTTCTCCTGTTTCAAGTCGGCCTGCGAAGCACAGACAATTCCTAAAGAAGCGGTAGACCTTCTCGTGAAGGTCGCAAAATACAATGTAAAAGATATTGAGCATGCTGCTCAAGTCGTGGAAACGATCCACCAATTGAGCCTACAGGATTATTCGAACGACCTGATTCGACATCTCCTCAGCTCATTGCCAATCGCCTCTTGGCTTCAAAATCCAAGAATTTCCCTCCAATGCTGGAAAATCCTCCAAGTAATCACCGGACATTCCATCGATGCCATGGCCTTCGACGCCGAAACGAGAAGCAACATCTTGAGTCTCATTTTCCTACCCTTAAAACGGGAAGCCTACCTCGCCACTCTGCTCGAATTTGCCCAAGTTCAAAGCTACGATGTCGCGACAGCGATTCTGTCTATCTCCAGATTTATGTGGAAAGATCCCTCTCTGCTCCAAGATGGGAACAAATCCAACCCGATCCAGGCCCTTTTCCAACCTTTCATCCAAAACCCCAAATGGAAGTCGCCCCTTTCACGCGCTCTGTCGCAGCCCCGTTTTTCCTCTCTGCGAGATACGCTCTTTCCTCCAGCGCCGACAGAAGAAAAAGAAAACCCCAAGACACTGCTGACATTATTATCTCAATCTCCCCGCCCACCTGAATTCATCCAAACACTGAAAAGCGCTCTCCGCTCTCCGGAACTCGCCAAACACCCCCAATTGTTTGCCATCCTCCTCAAACTCAAGGCAAGCGACTTTGGAGATATCGATACGAAAAAGGCCGTTGAAGCTTATGTTTCTCATCAAACAGAGATCCATTGGCCCCTCATGAGACACTTGCTCGACATCGACGCCGCCCCCCCCTCTTTCTTATGGCGGCAGACTGAGAGACTCGTCCAAATATCAAGAAACAACCTCTCTACGTTTCTTATCTTCAGTTCTCAGTGTTTGGCGAAAGCAAAAACCCCCATTCCCGAAATAGAACAGTTCTGGACCAAAAACCTAAACACACTCTCTGCCCCTGAAGTCAAAAAACTAATGGCTCTCCCACATCTCAGCCCTGAACTTCAAGAGGCGCTCAAACAAAAACTCGCAGGGCAAGCCCCATCTTCTAAAGAATTCCTTTCGATGCTTTCGAAGAAAGGCGATTGGAACCCATCTCAGCTGAAGCAGATGGCTGGACAAGCGGTAGATGCAGAACAATATGACAAGGCGATTGAGTTTCTTCGCCTCCATGCCGACACCTTCGCTCAGATGGATGTCTCGTCGATGTGGTCACTTTTAGCGAAAATTCCTCCAGACAAAATAAACAACCTTGAGTCATTCAACGACCTAGCTGAAAAGGCTTTAAAAGAACTGGAAAAAAACAAAGATCCGGAAGAGACCCTGCGCGTTTTATCCACTTTTTCCACATATTTCAACACAGCCTTCCATCTCCGTTTCAATACGCTCCTTACAACAGCTGTTATCTGCGTGGCGGATAGACCTCCGCAAAAAATTTGGGAACTCCTCAAGCCGTTCTATCGCCGCGACGCCAATTTTGACCTCCCAGATGGTTTAACAATCGTGCTCATCAATAAACTCGCCGAATGGAAAGGAGATCCCCTCGAGACTCTCGAAACCCTCTCCGATTTCTGCATGAATAGCCATCCCGATTCCCTCTCTCCCGAATTGCTAGACCTCTTCGATTCTTTGGCGGCTCAAATGGGAGAAGAGGCCTTTTATAAGAGCAAAGCAGCCCGAGAATCGTGCGATGCCCTCTGCTATGTCTCGATTACCTGTCCCCAAATCTGGGATCAACAAGATAAATTGACCGACCGATTCTGCCGCCATTTCCATAAATTCTTAGACCACGGCCAAATCCCTAGCAAAAATTCCCTCACCCATTTTGGGAAAGAGATGCTCGTGAAGCAAGACAAGAAAAAATGGGACCAGCTGATTGTAAAAACCCTCCGTACCATCGCCGAAAAGCCTGGATATGTCGAAGAGAAGGGTCAAGCATGGATCGACTTCATCCTCTCTTTTGACACGACGACCAGCCCAGTCGAAGAGCTCCTTTCCCTATTCACCCATGCTTCCCAAAGAAAAATCTTCTCGCCTGAACAAACGGTGATTGTCTTTATCTCCATCCAATACCAACTATCCACCCACATCGGAAAATCGGAAGATCCCGATTATTTGCGCATTCAAATCCCCAAGCTGCACGAAGCGTTCATGAGAATGTATCCCTGGATGGAAAAGAAAAAGACTCTTGAAGTTACGCTGCCAATAGAGATCAATGGAAACTTAGGGGTAATGAAGACAAACGATCTGCTCGCCCTTTGCCTTATCACCCACATCCGGATGTTGAACAAAGCTTTAGGTCAAAAAGTCGATACCTTCAACGAGACCATCTCTCTTCTCGACTTCGCCAAGCGGCTCGCGTTTCATCAGGTCAACAAGGTGAATTTCTTTAGAGAATGTGCCTTTCCTTGCCTAGAAAGGAATACAATCGACCAGATGTATGCTTTGATCGATCGAGTCGAGGAAATGGCCTTTGCAAGTCCAACGTACAGCGCGATTCCGATGCATTTGAAAACGAAAGACACCATCTTGATGAGCAGCATCTTGAATTTCTCCCACTTCCTCAATTGGACTACCTTTAAGTCGAAAGACCCTCGGGTAGCTGCCGATATATTCCTCTACGCCTATCGGAAAAGACCCTCTATCTCCTATTCAGATCTATTCCCTGAAATCATAGATCAAATTACAACCAAAATCCTCTCTCTTAAAGACGAAAAAGGGAAATGCCTCTTTTTTGAGAGAGCGCTTGAAGTGGCCGAACATTGGACCACTTTTTTCAGACAACTCAATCATGCTACAGATATGAGCCCTCAAAGACTCATCGCACAAAAAATTTCCATTGGCCTGGCAAATTTTAAAACAGAGGCCCTCGCTTACATAGAGCGGAAAACCAAGAAAAATAAAGATCCAGATCTAGTGAAAAAGACCCAAAGTCTTTTAGCTGATATTGCCAAATTCATCGATCCGCTGCTCCCAAGAACTGAACAGAAAAAAAACTAGTTCGAATTCTCGAAATCGTCCGGCTCAGGCTCGAAATCCTCTAAGGTTTTCGACTTTTTGCCGGCGATGAACCGGATGATGGCCAAGATGAGCGCCAAGACTATATAGCTCCAGGCGATGAAGGCCAAAACTAGTGGGAAGAAGTAGAGAATCCCATATAACACAAAGACAGCCGTCACCACCGTCAAGAAGGCCAAGTGGAACGACGGGATCCGGAAGTGCAAGAACTTCATGCTGGGGAATTTTAGTCTGCAGACCATGAAGTAACCCAAGACGATCATGCAGCAGGTCAGCAGAATCGACCGGTCGGCCACGCTCAAATCGATCCAATCCTTGATCATCGGAGACAAGAAGAACAAATTGGCTGAAACCGCCGCCGCAGCTCCGGCCGGTATAGGCAATCCCGTAAAGTGTTTCTTCTGATCGGCCAATAACTCCGCATTTCCCTTAGCTTCAGTGGCCTTCACATTGAATCTCACCAACCTCAGAACTCCGCATAGCGAATAGACCATGGCGCCGGTGGCGCTGAAGAACGAGAGGAAAGTCCCCTGCTCCAATGACAAAGTCTTCAGCAGCAGTACTGAAGGGGCGACGCCGAACGAGATAGCGTCGGCGAGGGAGTCGAAGACGAAGCCAAACTCGCTCTCTGCGTGGAAGGCTCTAGCGACGGCGCCGTCGACAAAGTCGGCGATGGCGGCGACAAGCAGCAAAAGGGCCGACGTGTAGACGACCTCATAATCGCCGCTGCCCGGTTCGATCATATTGACCTTAAAGATCACGAACAGGCCGCAGGCCAAGCCGAAAGCGGTGATTATATTAGGAACTAAATAGACCCTCTTCATATCCCCAGAATACCACAACCCCCCTTCCCCCCCAAGCTAAAAATAGATGAAGGGAGAGACTGGTAGTATTAAACGTAGAATCCGAGGCGAAGTCCTGCATCATGCCCATGATTCACTCAGCTCGCGCTTTCCACTTTTTCCCGGCCCCCTTGTGCCGTCTGCAGCGGCTCTATGCACAGCGATATTTGTTAACCGTCAGGAGAATAAACTCGACGGATAAGATGGTATCCCACGTATATTTGTGAATGTGGAAAAAAATGTGCTGTTGAGTTTCCGCTTACCATTTCTTTTTTTGTATGATTTTCGTTTCGGAGTTTGTGGGTTTTTGGTAGTCTTGCGTTTCCCATCCCATTCAGTTTGAAGTGTTGAAATGAGGGTGAAGTTTTTGCTGGACTGGAAAACCACAACTACAATATATAGTTGTGTAGATCATGAATGCCTACTAGATCTGGTAGGTTGGGTCAAAAATTAACGAACATTTAAAAAGCGTATGCAGAGTGCCTAGATAGGGCTTTTTGCGCCAAAGAGAGGATCAATGAAGAAGCAAAGCAGCCACGATACGACGACATCTTTCCTGGAACCTCTGCAGGGCTCTGCTGGGAAGGGAAAAAAAACAAGCAAAGAGGGGCAATACACAGTTGTCAAACGGAACGGCACCCTCGTCCCTTTTCGACGCGATCGGATCTTGAGAGCGATCGATGCTGCGTTCAGAGACACAAAACAGATCTCTGAGGGCGCGGCGCTCGATTCTGAGCTGCAGCAAGTGGTCGAGCAGATCACCGACGTGGTCGTGAGACAAGTTCTGAATTTGGCCTCCAAAGGGGCTAGCCTCACCGTCGAAGGGATCCAAGACGTGGTCGAGGTGACTTTGATGAAAAACGGCTACCACGATGTCGCCCGCGACTACATCATCTACCGCGACAGCCGCAAAGCCACAAGAGAAGGCTCCTCTCAGAATCTGAAGATCTACCGCCGCGACAAAACGACTCCGACCCGCTTCAACCCGATGAAGGTCGCCTCCTCGATCGAAAGAGCCTTTAGAAGAGCGCGCAAAATCGAAGACCAATCGCCCGATGAAGTGGTTGGCGCCGTCAATTTATTGACGCAGAAGATCGTCGGCGAAATGGCCGACCTCGCCGCGAAAGGGGACCTCCTCTACATCGATATGATCGAAGATCGGATCGAGCGGGAGCTGATGGGAGAAAGATTTTTCGATGTCGCGAAAAGCTACATATTGTACAGAGCCGAAAAAGCGCAGAAGCAAGAAACGATCTCGATCGCCGTCGACGAAAATACCCCCGTCCGCCAATTCCAGATCGCCACGGCCGACAGCGGAACGATCAACATCAGCGAGACGTTGCTCCGGAATAAGCTCGCTTATGCCTGCCGCGGACTCGAGCCCGCTGTGTCGGCCGATGAGCTGCTCGAAACTTCAATCGCCCAGTTTTATGTAGGGATGAAGGAACACGAGGTCGATTTGGCCAACATCATGGCAGCGAGAGTCAAGATTGAAAAAGAGCCAGCCTACTCCCAAGTGGCCTCCCGCCTGCTGTTAGACGTTCTATATAGAGAGACAGTAGGCCTCCCCGCCTCCGATTCAACCTTGTTGAAAGCACACAAGCAATATTTCAAAAAATATGTCAAAGAGGCGATTTCTCTTGAGAGAGTCTCCCCCAAATTGCTCGACTTCGATTTGGATGAGCTCGCTTCTGCGATCGATTTGTCCCGGGACGATCAGTTTACTTACTTAGGGTTGCAGACACTCTATGACCGTTATTTCCTCCACCATGAGCAACGCCGTCTTGAAACGCCCCAAATTTTCTGGATGCGCGTTGCCATGGGACTCTCCTTGAACGAAGGAGAGCAGAAGAACAAGAGAGCGATCGAATTCTACAACGTTCTGTCCCAATTCTACTTCACCTCTTCGACGCCGACTCTCTTCAACTCGGGAACCCTCCACTCGCAGCTCAGCTCTTGCTACCTGTCGACGGTAATGGACGATCTCCACCACATCTTCAAAGTCGTCGCAGACGATGCCCAGCTCTCCAAGTGGGCTGGCGGCCTCGGCAACGACTGGACGAACGTCCGCGCCACTGGCGCCCGGATCAAGGGGACCAACGGGACATCTCAAGGGGTCATCCCCTTCTTGAAAGTCGCCAACGACACGGCCGTAGCGGTCAACCAAGGGGGCAAACGGAAGGGGGCTATGTGCGCCTACCTAGAAACTTGGCACCTCGACATCGAAGACTTCCTAGAACTGAGGAAGAACACAGGCGATGAGCGGCGTCGCACGCACGACATGAACACAGCCAACTGGATCCCCGACCTCTTCATGAAGCGGGTCCGGGAAAACGGCTGGTGGACCCTCTTCAGCCCGAGCGATGCGCCCGATCTGCACGATTTATACGGCAGCGCGTTCGAGAAGCGGTACGCAGAATATGAGAAGATGACCGAAAACGGAAAAATCAAGCTCTTCAAACGGGTCGAAGCCATTCAGCTCTGGCGCAAAATGTTGAGCATGCTCTTCGAAACAGGCCATCCTTGGATCACCTTCAAAGATCCGTCGAACATCCGTTCGCCGCAAGATCACCAGGGGGTCGTCCACTCCTCGAACCTCTGCACAGAGATCCTCCTCAACACCTCGGTCGACGAGACAGCGGTCTGCAACCTCGGCTCGGTCAACCTGGCAAAGCACATCGGCCCCAAAGGGCTCGATGAAAAACTCGTCGCCTCGACGGTGAGAACTGCCGTCCGGATGCTCGACAACGTGATCGACATCAATTTTTACCCGATCGTCGAAGCGAAAAATGCCAACTTAAAGCATCGTCCAATCGGCCTCGGGTTCATGGGCTTCCAAGATGCCCTCTACATGCAAAACATCAGCTACGCCAGCCACGCGGCTGTCGAATTCGCCGATAAGAGCATGGAGATGATCTCCTACTACGCCATCTTGGCTTCAACTGAACTGGCGCAAGAAAAAGGGTGCTACCAAACGTACAAGGGCTCCAAGTGGGACAGAGGCTATCTCCCGATCGACACAGTTGACCTGTTGGAAAAAGAGCGGGGCGTCAAAGTCGATGTAGACCGCTGCTCTGCAATGGATTGGTCTGTCGTCCGCGCTGCAGTCAAAAAGCACGGGATGAGAAATAGCAACACGATGGCGATTGCGCCGACCGCGACGATCGGCAACATCACGGGCGCTATCCCCTCGATCGAACCGATCTATAAACACCTGTTCGTCAAATCGAACCTCTCGGGCGAGTTTACCGTCACCAACCCCCACCTCGTCGAAAGACTGAAGAAACTGGGACTTTGGGATGAGGAGATGATCGACGACCTGAAGTATTTTGATGGATCGATCCGAGAAATCGAGAGGATCCCCAGCGAGGTCAAAAACCTCTTCCTCACCGCCTTCGAGATCGAACCCGAGTGGGTCATCGAGTGCGCCGCCCGCCGCCAAAAATGGATCGACATGGGCCAATCGCTCAACCTCTATCTCTCGGAACCGAGCGGCAAAAAGCTCCACCAAATGTACATGCTCTCTTGGGAAAAAGGGCTCAAGACCAACTACTACTTGAGAACTTTGGGAGCCACCCAGATCGAAAAATCTTCGGTCGACATCAACAAGCGCGGCCTGCAGCCCCGCTGGATGAAGAGCAAATCGGCCTCGAGCAACATCAAAGTCGAGCGCGAAGAAGAAAAACCAAAGGCTTGCACTTTAGGCGAAGCCTGCGAAAGCTGTCAGTAAACGGTAGTCCGCGACAAGTAAGGCTCGAGTTATGCGAAGCGCGGGTGGGTAAGCTGCAAGGAGCCCCGCAGGGGGTTCCCGAAGCAGACGACCCCGCAGTGGGTCGGCGATGCAGGGCGACGCCGCAGATGACCTACCCACGCAAGCAGAACTCAGCCTTACTTGTTAAGGACTACCCAGTAAAAAAGGAAGGATATCATGGCGAATACGAAACTTAGAGAGAGCGGCGTCAAACGTGTCGACGTCGCCGATAAAAGATTGATCAACTGCCATGCGGTCGATGTGAATCAGCTCATGCCGTTGAAATACAAATGGGCCTGGGAACACTATCTCAATGGCTGCGCGAACCACTGGATGCCGAACGAAGTGCCGATGAGCAAAGACATCGAGCTCTGGAAGTCGAACAATTTGAACGCCGACGAACGGCGCGTCATCATGCGCAATCTCGGTTTCTTCGCAACGGCGGAGAGCTTGGTCGGCAACAACATTGTCTTAGCTATCTTCCGCCACATCACGAACCCCGAGGCGCGCCAGTATTTGCTCCGCCAAGGGTTCGAAGAGGCGATCCACACCCACGCCTTCTTGTACATCGTAGAGTCTTTGACTCTCGACCATGGCGAAGTGTTCAACATGTACAATGAGATCAACACGATCCATAATAAGGATCGGTTCGAGATGGAGCTGACCGCCGATATTTTGAAGCCAGGCTTCACGACGACGACTCCTGAGGGGGCCCAGAAGTTTCTAGAGAACCTGATCGGCTTCTACATCATCATGGAAGGGCTCTTCTTCTACAGCGGGTTTGCGATGATCCTCTCCTTCTTGCGGCAAAACAAGATGGTGGGAGTGGGCGAGCAGTTCCAATATATTTTAAGGGACGAATCGATCCACCTCAACTTCGGGATCGACCTGATCAATACGGTCAAAGAGGAGAACCCAGATCTGTGGACGCCCGAGTTCCAAGCCCACATCATTGATAAGATGAAACAGGCGGTCGAGCTCGAGATCCAATATGCTGAGGATTGCTTGCCGAGAGGAATTTTGGGCCTAACTGCCCCGATGTTCCGCGACTACGTCCAGTACATTGCAGACCGGCGCTTCGAGCGGATCGGCTTAAAGGCCATCTATCGTTCGAAAAACCCGTTCCCCTGGATGAGCGAAACGATCGACTTGGGCAAAGAGAAGAACTTCTTCGAGACTCGAGTCACTGAGTATCAATCAGCTTCCAATCTCGTTTGGTCTTGAAAAAAACGCCTCGCATTCTCTCGAATGCGAGGCTAAGTCTTAGATCTTGCTTTCGACTTCATCATCGTTCAAACGAACGGATGGGCCTTGGCCTTCTTCAACTAGATCTTCTGTCGTTACAACAACTTCAGAAGCGGTCGTGTTCTCTTCTGAGCAATCAGCGTAAATGCCGCTAACAGCAAAGCAGCTAGCAACCATCAAAGCTTTCACCATATTTCGCATACATACCTCCTAGTGTGTGTGATTTACGCGAATGGAACATACTAGAAGAATGGGAAATAAATCACAAAGTTCTTTTGAGGAATTCTGTGCAAGATTCCTTATAGACATATCGGGGTGCGGGGCGGAGCCCTGCATCATGCCTATCCTTAGCTGCGCTTCGCGGCGTATCCTGTTCTCTGGATTAAACCAAGGAACAGGATAGGCAGGATCGGCTTTGCCGACATGACGCAGGACTCCGCCCCGCACCACAAAATAACTAATTTATTATTATTTAATCATTTGAACAATAAATATATAATTAAAACCGATTAATATATAATTACATTAAAAGAAGCAATTGTGCGTATGGACCCGTTTTTTAAAAGCGAAAACGCTCCCGACTTCTCGCTCCCCTCTGTGCGCCAAGAATTTGTCCAAAATACTCACGATGCGAAATCGCTGCTCCAGAAAGAGTTAGATGTAAATCAAATGGAACAGCAGCTCTTGAAACAGCGGATCCAGATGATGAACGAATTCATCAACTCGCTCCCCTCGATCGATCCCCATTACAGTATGCTCTGCATCCAAGTCAAAATGGATCAGGTCGAACTGGACGAGTTGAAGTTCAGAGAGGCTTCGTTGATCCGTCAACTAGAGGAGACTTTATGAGCGAAGAGAAAGATGAGGCGATGCTCAGACTCGAAGAGATCATCGGCCACCCGACAAATCCCACCTATAGCTCCCTCCTCGACCAAGAACGGGCAACCAAGAAAGAGCTCTCAAGAGAAAGGCACGATCTTGCCCAGCTGCTGGCAGCTCTCCCCTCCAAGGCTCCAAAAAAAGGGACAAAAGCATTTGACTCTTATCAAAAGACCTTAAAACAAATCCAGGTCTTGAAGGTGAGTATCTCGAAAAAACATGACGAATTGATGGACATTCTCAAGAATGAAGAAAGAATCTCTCGTGAAATTCAGGGAGATAAATAATCTAGATTCAACAATTAAGAATAAAAAATATTATTTTTTAACAAGAATATAACATTTATTATACAATGAGGAAAAACGGCAGGTTCGGAGGATCTCATGGCTGTACGGAGAAAGCGGAAAGTAAAGGCAAGAAAAACAACGCGCCGCAAAGTCGCAAGAAAGAAAACGAGCAATAAGAGCGCCAACCGCAAAGCCGCCGCCCACAACCGCCAAGCTCAATGGCAAGCCTACAAACACCTTGAAGCTCAGATCGATAAAGCTTGGGCTAAACTCCGCCATGACGTCAAGAAAAAGGCGAGCCCCCAAATCTTGATGAAAGACAAAAATCACCTCACTCTGCTCCTCGGCGAGTGCAACTACATGCTCCGCCAGTGCGTCCGCCAGTTCGGCATGGCGAAGAGAAAGCGCCGATAGCCTAAAAAATCGGTACATCTAAAGCCTCAAAGCGTTTATACTCTGAACCACTATGGACAGAGCATTGAACGCAATCGGGCAAACCTACCGAGGTTTCCGGATCACACAGTATTCCCCTCTAGAAGAACTCCAAAGCACCCTCATCGAGCTCGTCCATGAGCCGACCGGGGCGCGGGTGATGCAGATCGCCAACAACGACCCGGAAAACCTATTTTGCCTCTCCTTCAAAACCCTCCCCGATAGTTCCAATGGCGTAGCCCACATCTTGGAACACACAGTCCTTTGCGGATCGCGAAAGTTTCCCATCAAAGACCCTTTCTTCTCGATGACCCGCAGAAGTTTAAATACGTACATGAACGCTTTGACCGGGCAGGATTTCACCTGCTACCCTGCGAGTTCTCAAGTCGAGAAGGACTTCTACAATCTCTTGGAAGTCTATGCCGATGCGGTTTTCCATCCGAACCTGAAAAAAGAGAGTTTCCTGCAGGAAGGGCACCGGTTCGCTTTCACCGAACCTGAAAACAGCGCCTCCCCCCTCACATATCAAGGGGTCGTCTACAATGAGATGAAAGGGGCGATGAACTCCCCCGACTCCCGCCTCTTCAAAGCGCTCGGAGAAAAACTGACCCCCGATCTCACCTACGCTTACAACTCAGGGGGCGACCCAAAAGAGATCCCCGCCTTGACCCACGAAGAATTGATCGACTTCCACAAAACATTCTACAATCCGTCTCGGTGCCTCTTTTTCTTCTACGGCAACTTGCCCCTCTCGAAACATCTCGATTTCATCCTGACCCACGCCCTCGAAGGAGCTGAAAAGACTTCTCAAATCCCCCTCTTGCCGCGCCAAAAGCGATTCACTGCGCCCGTCTACGCCGAAGGGCACTATCCGATCTCGGCCGAAGAATCGGCAGAAGGCAAAGCGATGATCGCCATCAACTGGCTCACCGCCCCCATCGCCGAGCAGACAGACCTCCTCGGCTTAAGCCTCATCGACGTCATCCTGATGGACACCGACGCCTCTTATCTGAAAAAAGCTCTGCTGAAATCGGGCCTCTGCGCCCAAGCCGACTCCTCGATTGACCTAGAAATGAGCGAAGTCCCCTTCACGATTATCTGCAAAGGGTGCAAGGAGACCGACGCCGAAAATCTGAAAAATTGCTGCTTTGAAACGCTCGAAAAGTTTATCTCCCAGCCCATCTCCCCAGAAAAAGTAGAGGCGGCTCTCCACCAACTCGAATTCGATCGGATGGAGATCGGTGCGGAGGGGATCCCCTTTGGCCTCACCCTCTTTTTCCGCTCCGCCCTGTTGAAACAACATGGCGTCGAGCCCGAGAGCGGCCTTCTCATCCACACCCTCTTCAACGATCTCAGAGCCCGCTTGAAAGATCCCTCGTTCATCCCCAATCTTGTCCGGAAATACCTGCTCGACAACCCCCACTTTATCCTCCTCACCCTCAAAGCGGATCCCAAGCTAGAACAAAAAGAGAACCAAGAAGAGAGGGACCGCCTCGATGCGATCCAGGCCAAATTGTCTCCGCAGAAAGCGGCAGAGATCGTTCGGGAGTCGAAACATTTGGCCCAATTCCAAGAAGAGCAAGAGAACCTCTCTCTCGACTGCCTCCCGAAAGTGACCCTCGACGATGTCCCCCGTAAAGCGGTCGACTTCCCTCTCTCGGAAAAAAAAGGGGAACGGCTCAGCGTCTACCACACAGACGCCTTCACAAACCAGATCCTCTACGCAGACCTCCTCTTCGATTTGCCCCATTTTTCCGTCGATGAGCTTCCGCTTCTTTCGCTCTATACCCGAATCTTCACAGAACTTGGCTGCGGCGGACGGAACTATGCAAAAAACCTCGAGTTCATCGAGGCCTATACCGGCGGAGCCGACGCCTCTCTCTCGCTCCACCCCACTTTTCCCAACTCAGATCTTTTGAGACCCGCCTTCTCCATCCGGATCAAAGCGCTCAAAAGGCACACCCGCCAGCTCTTCGACTTGCTCAAAGACTTTGCCCAAGGGGTCGATCTGACCGACAGGGAGAGGCTTCGCGAATGGATGCTGCAGCACGCCACGGAACTTCAAAATAGACTGTCTAAAAATGCGATGAACTACGCCGTCCAGCTCGGATTCAGTGGAATCACCCTCCCCTCCTTCGTCTATAACCGGTGGCACGGACTCCCCTACTACAACGCCATCCAAAAGTGGGTCAAAGACGACCGGTGGATCGAAGGGCTCCAAAAGATCCAGCATAAACTCTTTGGCGGCCCCGCCGAACTCGTCCTATCCTGCGACGCCTCTCAGTTCCAAGAGATCTCCCAACAGAAATTCTTCGGTCTCGCCGAAAAGCTACCGAAAGCCCCCTTTACCCCCTGGAAAAGCGACTATAGCCTCGAGCCAGTCTCCTCGCAAGGGCGCCTCATCTCCTCGCCCGTTGCCTTCACGGTTCAGACGCTGCGCACCTGCACATTCTCCGAAAAAGATGCCGCCATGCTCCTCATCGCGGGAGATCTTCTCGACAACGTCGCCCTCCACACGGAAATCCGGGAAAAAGGGGGAGCTTACGGAAGCGGGGCCACCTACGCGCCGACCATCGGCAACTTCCATCTCTACTCGTACCGCGACCCCAACCTCTCCAAGACGATCCAAGCGTTCCAAAACGCCCTCGATCAGATCGCCTCATCCCAATTCGATGAAGAGGACCTCGAAGAAGCTAAACTGGGTGTAATTCAGACGCTCGATGCGCCAGTTCCTCCTGGGAACCGGGCCATGACCGCCTACTCTTGGAAAAGGGCCGGAAGAACTCTCAAAGATCGGCAGGCTTTCCGCGAAGCGATCCTCGGTGCAACCTCAGAACAAGTAGCCCAAGTCGTTTCCCGCCGCTTGCTGAAGCAGCCCCGAACAACCATCTCGTTCCTCGGCCAAGATCTCTACGATAAAGAGAAGGATAAAGTCTCGCTCCCCCTCCTCTCTATCCAAAATTAATCCTGCTTATCATGCCGGCGGAGCCGATCATGTCTATCCTGTACCTCTATGCATAGGAAAAGGTACAAGATAGACATGATCGGCTCCGCCGGCATGATAAGCAGGATAAGGGCGAGAAGGCGCGTCACCGCAAGCGGTGACGCGCCTTCTCGCCCTCTATACAGATTGAGTGGAGGATTAATTTTGGATGGAGATTTTTAGACAGCCGTCGTCTGTGAAATATTCTCTGAGCGTTACCGGCTCGTCTAAGAACTTCATCGATTCGTGATAAGCATCCCAAGCTTTGTCGCTTGTATTTCTCAAATGAGCGTACGGGTGATCCTTCTCGACAGGGAGAATCTTGTCTTTATTTTTGAAATAATTCAAAGCAGGGGTGCTGAAAGTTTGAGATAATCCGTGAGAAAAGTGTTCGGCTCCCATCGCCATATCTCGGTAGGAAGCTTTATCATTTGATACAACCACCTTGATTGCATTCAAACCCAATTGACTGACGCCCGCGACCATTCGGGCCACGCTTGCAAAGGTCCCTAAAACAGGAACTCTTGTTTCAACAAAATCAAGAACTCTATTACTTACATTGCCAATTAATTTCATATAATCACTTATTAATAAGTAACTATTATACAATAATTTAATTAAAAAGTAAAAATTTAAATACAATAAAACTAAGTATCTTAATATCAAAGACATATAAAGGACGCCTAGAATAGGCGTCCTGAAACTAGAAGGGGATGGCTACAGAAAACCGAGAGGGAGGGAGCGAGGCAGAGGCGGCTGAGCTCTTGTGGATCGCATACTCCGCTAAAAAGATGGTTAAGTCGTACCAGGCGTGGAGGGCGACGCTCTCTTTCAGCGACTGGTTTTTGTAGGTGACCCATCCCATATAGGCTCCAAAAGCCGTGATAAAAGGGATCGCGTATGTGTAATAATCGCGTCGATCCGCCTTATCTTCCATCAATAGAGCGTTGGGTGCGTGCGAGGCGCCAAAAATCAGAGCCGAGAGAGCTATGCCGCCGAGAGGATCGAGAGACTCCATCAGAGCCGACTGGAGAAAGCCTCGAAAAAGAGCCTCTTCGCTGATTCCAACGGGAAAGGCAAAAATAGGCGGGGTCGGCCGATCCTTCTTTTTGCCCGCTATGTCTGCAGCCTCTTTTTTTGGAGAATCAAAGAGAAGAGAACTCCCTATGGCGACCGCAAAAGCCCCTAGGTAACCTCCCCACACTTCGGGCTTCCGCAGAACTTTCGAGTCGAAAGAAGCGTAGGCCAAATCGAGGAAACTATCGTTCGGCATCTTGTAAGAATACCCGGAGGGGCCGTTATGATTTCTGGCGTCGCGATAAGCCGCATACATCCCATACATCGAGGCGGTCGACATGGTCTGCATTCCATACTCAAAAGCCGTCCGGGAGTGCATAAAACCGGCAGCTGTTGCGCCAAGCCCCCCAAAATAGCTCCCCATCAAGGCTCCGGCTGTCTTAGAATCGTCCAAATAAACGTGACCGAGGCCAGGGATAATCGCCGAAAGACCAACCGCCAAGCCGGGGCTTTTGTAGGTCGGCGCCAAAATCGGCTTCGGCATCTCTAGCGATTCCACAGAAATTTGAGATGTCGGCTGATAATTCAAAGATATTTCATCTACAGCGTAAGCTGCAGAAAAAAAAGATAATAAACCAAACAGGGCAAAAACATTTTTCATATTTGATCCGAAAAATTTATAAGAAGAGACGATTGTATTCTCAAGATTCATTTTTGTCCAAACCTTGAAAATTCTTTGCCGATTTAGTACAATCTGGTCCTTTTCCGGAGGAAACCATGATCAAAAATAGAAAATTAATCATGACATTGTTAGGGGCGTTCATTCTGTCCAGCCTGACCGCCGCCGAAAAAACTCAAGCCGCAAGCGGCACCTCTTTACTAGAACAGACTTCAAAGGCGTTCACCCAAATCGGGAAAAAGGCAATGCCTGCAACTGTCTTCATCAAAGCGACTCTCACCCAGACGCAGCAAGAATTTGAAAATCCGTTTGATATGGGAGACGATTTTTTCCGCCGGTTTTTTGGCGGCCAGCAATTCAGTAAGCCCCAGCCGCAAGAGCAAGTGGGCGTAGGTTCGGGCTTCTTCATCTCCCCCAACGGCTACATCGCAACGAACTACCATGTCATCAAAGAAGCAAATCAAATTACAGTCGTCATGAACGACGGGCGGGAGTTCACCGCCTCCGTCAGCGGAACTGACCCGAGAACCGATCTGGCTCTTTTAAAAGTCGAGGGGACCGATTTTCCTTTCATCGAGTTTGGCGATTCGGATGATTTAGATATCGGCGAATGGGTCGTGGCGATCGGAAATCCGTTTGCACTTGAATCGAGCCTGACCGTCGGCGTCGTCAGCGCAAAAGGGCGCCAAGACCTCGGGATCGCCGCTTTAGAAGACTTTATCCAGACCGACGCCGCCATCAACCCGGGCAACTCGGGCGGGGCTCTTTTGAATTTGCGAGGGGAAGTGATCGGAGTCAATACGGCGATCATGACCCGGAGCGGCGGCTACATGGGGATTGGCTTGGCGATCCCGAGCAAAATGGCCAAACACGTCTTCGATCAAATCATCGACGGTGGCTCCGTCAAAAGAGCCTACCTTGGCGTGATCCTTCAGCCTGTAGACAAAGATCTTGCAGAGGCGATGTCTTTGGAAAAGCAGGAGGGGATTTTAATTTCCGACGTCGTGAAGGGATCGCCTGCTGACAAAGCGGGGCTCAAACAAGGGGATATCGTCCTCGCCTACAACGATAAGCCGGTGAAGAACATCTCAAAATTCCGCAACGATATCGCCCTCTTGAACCCCGGCTCTGAAATCAAGCTAAAAATTCTCCGTAGCGGCAAGACTCTTACAATCACCGCCTCGACCGGCACTCAAACTGAGGGAGAGGTAATTTCAGCCGAGATGATCCAGAAGATTGGTCTAGAGGTCGACAACCTGACGCCCGAACTGGCCTCGCGGCTAGGCTACGGCTCCGACACAGAGGGTGTTGTCATCACGAAAGTCAAACCAGGGTCCCCCGCCGCTCAAGCGGGTCTAAAACCTTACGGCCTGATCATTGGCGTAGCCGTGAACTGGGATAATCAGAAAAAGGTGAGCAACGTCGCTGAATTCGAAGAGGCGATCAAAGCGATCGGGAATAAAAAGCACATCATCCTGATTGCCCGCTACCGCGACTTCCAGCGCTATTATACTTTGAGAATCAATTAGAATTTTACTCGTAAGAGGGGGCCATTTGAATCGATTCGTCGGTCAAATGGTACCCTGTCAAAGTAAAACGGTTTTCGTCAGCATTGTCTGAAAAAATAAAATCAAAATCGGCAGAATCGGCCGAGCTGGTTTTGAACTGGCTCAAATTTTCCAAGACGACCGATTGACTTTGCTGCAAGGGGATAAAGTTCTCCGCAAAAGAAAGATCTGAGTTACTTTTATAAAAATAGTAAGGAATATTGAAATTCCCGTAATTGTCCATTAGATTCACGTCATACTGACTATCGGTCTCTGCAATGATTTCAGCCAAAAAATGTCTTCTCTGTTCATCTTGGGAATCATAGGCCAAAACTCGACTTTCAGGTTCCAAATTGAAAGCAACATCGGTTGTTAGAATCTTATTTTTGATATCCCCAGAACCATAAAAAGCAATTCCATTCTCGAATTTATGGATTTGGTAAATTGTCAGATCCTTTCTTATCAATATAGTGCCGTCGTATAAATAGGTAAGAATATGATCTGAAATGCCTTTCATTTTTAAATGTAACGACGAGCTAGATGAGGAGGTAGATGAACTTCTGCTTGAGCTAGAAGAAGAGTCGCTTGTTGTATTTAAAGAGGGCGATGGAGAATTGTCTGAATTATTAAACTGAAAAGAAATGGGATTTGTCATAAAATAATATCCTTTTTCAAAGGATAACATTTTAACACAAAATTAATTTTAATTAAACAGTCTATTTGCCTACAAATATATCACTTAATATCAGTATTTTATATTCTCCTTGTTTCATCGTTGAGTTCTGTAATGAGGCGTAAGATCCGATCAAGAAGAGCCTGAGCCCCGGGAGATGGATCCAATTGAATCATTTCGTGGAGCTCGACCCGCTCTTTGATGAGGAGGTTCCCCTCCTCTCGCTGGATGAATTGGCTAAACTTGTAGGGGTCGATTTGGAGTTTTTCGATCTGCTTTTCAAACTCATCGACTTGTTTCCTGATCAAGGTCAGGCGCGCCTCGCGGATCTCCTCTTTTAAAGAGAATACTGCCTGGTCAGCCTTGTCTTTCTCCCGCTGCGCCGTTCGAAGTCTCTTCTCTAAAAAGGCGATTCTCTGTCTCTGTTTTCCTGGAGACATTTCCCTTACAGTCTCTTCTTGCCAAAAGAATTTTTGTTGAGAACAGGCTGTCAACAAAAACAAGAAAATGAATCGAATTTTCATAAAAACATCGAGAGATTGCTTCAGTCGATTTTAGTTCTCTTTTGAGTCAAAATTCAATTCAAAAATGGGAAACCTGTCCTTAATTTTGGATTTCAACAGTGATCGAATCCTTTGCCGATTGGTTCCATGCATCGTAGGCCACAAAAGAGATCTGGTGAGTGCCGTTCATCACCTTCGTGGTGTCAAGCAGGACTAGATAGGGATCGGCTGGGTCGATCGCAATCAGCTGGGAATCTAGATAGAATTGGATGGTCTCCACATGGCGCGAGGGTTGGACAGAGAGGGGTACTGTCCCAGTCAGTACATCTTGGTTTGCAGGAGAAGTGATTTGCAGATGAATTGGGTTTTTCGCAGGAGTTGGGCGTTTATAGGAATAGTCGAGAACAGCAGTGAGCTTTTGTCCATCAATGCGACTTGTGAATGGCGAAGCGTGAACCGATGCGCCCGTATTGATGTTCAAAATCGATAGTCCATCTATTTGAGTGGGGCTTGGCTTTTCCCGATCGACAACCATCAAATAGTATCTAGTATCTCCCGATGCGTTGATTAGATCGGTCATATCGAGGGAAAAAAGGGCGTTTTGCGATTTAGTGCCTGAGGCGCCATTGAAAGAAAATCCCCCCCCTTGGTAATTCAAAGCGGTACTGAGTTGGTAGTGTTGAGGTACGCGGTGCGAAAAATCAGATGATCCGCAAGCAATCTTGAACTGATTTCGACGAAATTGATTGATGTTGAATTGACCGACAACAGCCGGGACGTAATGGGCCGCTTTGGGAACAGCGCTGATGAATACAGAACCGATGAGAGCGGCAGCACCCACCCTCCCTTGAGAGGGGCCATTCGGAACAGCAGAATGGCTCAAAAAAGCATCGTAAGAGATCCAGATGAATCCTTTATTGCCCCAACTAGATCCCCAAGAATTGGCGATGAGAAATGCCCCCATTTCTCCCGCATCTACTTGCCCATTTCCATTGACGTCGATCCAAATGTCGTCGTCGTAGCCGACAACGGT
This sequence comes from Verrucomicrobiota bacterium, assembly GCA_018239895.1. Lineage (GTDB taxonomy): Bacteria > Chlamydiota > Chlamydiia > Chlamydiales > SM23-39 > SZAS-17. The sequence goes on along the minus strand of JAFEGL010000022.1, from coordinate 9,923 downwards.
GAGGCAATGCCCTCCTTCGACCCCATTAACCCATGAGCAAGCCCATTGCCCAACCGCGTGGTTTTGCGTGCTGTTATTGGCTTTGATCTTCGTAAGGACCCAGCTTTCAATGCCTGTACCAAAAGTCAAAACATGCCCGTTTGCCAAAGCCTGCTTAATGGCCGTTAAGTTCTGGGGAGAAGAATCGAGTCCTCCAATCGTTTTATAAGGCTTCATCCTCGCCGACATGGCTAAAATCCAATCCTCAGGGTTTAAGTCCCAAGTGAGAAAATCTCTGCCGTCGTAGGGAAAATTCGCGAAAGGGACCGCTCCATTTTCCGTAAGAAGGGTGTATGCGTCGATGATATTGAGTCCCCCATCTTGCCCATAGTTCAAGAGATTGTAAGTCCATTTCGGAGATAAAATGTGACTTGGTGTCGATTTGTTGTTGAATCCGTTTGCGAGGCCATATTCATGTGTCGCTTGGTAGTAGGTAGATGCCCAGCTAACGCAAGAGCCCAGTAGCTTTTGATCTCCGATCGGAGGAAACGAAGGGAGCAGGCTGTTGTCGACAGCCGCTGGGAGGAGAAAGGCCGATTGGCTTGATGTCCCCTTCAAAACAAATTCCGCCTCGTTCGTTGTGGCCACTTTCAATTCTGGAACCCCCATTCCCAGCTTCTCATGATTCATCCGGATTCTCGCTGCGCCGATTTTGTTTGGAGCTACATGGGCAACTTTTCTGTTTCCAAGCTTTGCTATCTCGATCTCTTTGGGAGGGATCAACCCTTTCCCATTTGCCGGTCCAGAATGCATTTGAGACATAAGTCCCATAAGCAAGCAAATCAGGACGACTTTTCTCATACGACCTCCGTTAAAGAAAGTGAAACATGATCAAGAATTCGACAAGAAATATCAAGAATTTTTTTAACAATCAAATTTAATACCTACATTTACTAACAAATCTCAAACACGATCTTAACATTTTAACCATTTGATGCTACTAATACTCAGTATATTACAACTTATAGCCTGAAAAAGTTTGTCAAAAACCTTAAAAAATCTTATTGTCATCTTTATAAATTCTTAACCAAAGGAGGGTTGTATGCCTTGCGGAAACATCATTGGTTCAGTTTGTGAAAAACTGTTTGGAACATGCAGTTTTAGCTGTAACAAAACCAAAAAAACCACCAACACAAATAATAATGTCGTCATCATTACAGATCCATCCCCAGAGAACATCGATACGATCCAAAAGTTGTTCCAAAACCAACGGTTGCCTTTTCGAAATGGGCCTATCCCCTCTATTCACGAAGAGAGTGAACCCAACGAATCTCCATCTCTGGAGCAGATGATCAAAGAGAGTCGGAAACTAACATATACATATCACCCCTTGCCTCTAACGACAGTCGATGTAGATGAAGAGAACCCAACTGCGATGCGGCAGGTACATGAAAAAGCTAGAGTCACTGCCTTTAAGGTAGCAAAATTTGCTATTCAAAGCTTCTCTCCCAATCAAGAGCTGAGCCACGAAGAGGGGTGGAGCCGCTATCTCTTAGCCGTCTATTTGACAGAAAAAGCTCAGAGGCCAAGAAAATTCGATTTAGAAGAGAGATTTAAAAATAACGAACAGATTTATATGAATGAATTTGAGATCTTCAACAATAATATCGAGCTCGTCCGTTTATTTGGAGCTGCTGCAGCCACTCTTTGGCGTATATTGAAAACCTACAAAGTACAAGACATTCACGATTTGAATCGACTTAGAGATGCTCATCTCATCACCTCTGAGCAAATTCAAATACTTGAGCATGCGCTGGACGATACCGATGATCTTATTGGCGGCCCCAATTTTTCTGATTTATCTTTGCCCGTCCAAGCCATCTACTTAGAGGCGGCCCGAAAATTCAATCCAGCATACCTTCTCCATAGAAACGGTTCGTATATTCCTTGGTTCCATAGAGATGACGATGCCGATCTCTCTCAGTCAAACCCAGTATTAAGAAGGACTTTAAGCGGCCATTTGGGACTTCGGCCTTTGAACGTCTTAAGCGGCGATTCGACTGATTTCAAATTGGAAGATGAAAATAGGGAATATAGCCAATTGCTCGATCGTCTTACAGTGAGAGATCCGAGTATCGATCCCGATAAGGAAATTCAATTTGCTGTCCTACGGGCGCAAATCCTATGTTATGTGCTCGATATTTCGACGGATAAAGTCATTGAGGGCACCCTCTCGAAAGAGGAAATTCGCTCAATCGATCGGTACGTAGACAGACTCAAAGAGCTACAAGGGACGATGTACCATATTTTTCGTTCGATCAAAAAAACGACCCGTTGGCAAGCCCTGCAAAGACAGAGGCAGTTTACAGATGCGGCCATCAAAATTTATCTCGACGAAAACGATATTCAAAAGGATTTTGCCGTCGATTTACATAATGCGCCCAGTGTATTTTCCTTGAAGAGCAAAGTTTATGCGCTGGCGGTTTTGTTCAAAATCGCCAATGCATTTGATGAAGATATAATAGACAGGTTAAACAAGACACATCCTATTTCAACCTGGTTTATTACAGAACACAAAGATACTCCAGTCGATTTGACTCCTAGTTCATTCATTGGTCGGAGAAGCCTCCAGATGACCCCTTCAACATCGCCCAAAATCGAGATCCTAGGGTTAAGCGGCATCACTCCAAATGGCCACGAAGAGAACGAGAGGAGAAGAAATAGCATCTCTCAGCTAAGAATCGATTTAACCTCGTCTGAACGTTGGAGACAAAGGACTCCCTCAATGGAAATGCCTCTTCTTCCTCCGAACGCAGGTGGGGATCTATTTATATTTCCTAGCCCAGATGCAACTAAAGAAGTGCATATCCAGCCTGTATCCCGGACGAGTAGCGGATCCAAAACTCGATCCTCGTTCAGCCTTGCGGTACCGCTCCCTTCATCTGCCGTGGCAACCCCTTCACCGATGCTTACTTTGAGTGCCGCGCAACCTGATTCGTCGGGAATTCTTTCGCCTCTCCCAGAATCGACCGCTTCGTCTACCTCTTCGTCAGAGCCGGAGCCTTCGCCTTCACTAACAATAAGATCCATCCAGACTCCCGCGTCGGAGCCATCTTCCGCGCCAATCGCAAGCTTGACGTCGTCAGAAGCGGCCGAGTCCAACCGGCTGAGTAACCTAAATTTGCCGCCTTTGGCTCTCCGCACGCTTAGCTCGCTATCGGAAACACCCGAATCAACGCGCCCAAGGACCATCAGCTCGCCGCCTTTGGCTCCCCGCTCGCTTAGCTCGCTATCGGAAACACCCGAATCAATGCGCCCAAGGACCATCAGCTCGCCGCCTTTGGCCGTCTCATCCGACACATCGGCCTCAGCAGCTTCGTCGGCAGAGATGCTCAAACCGAGGCGCCAGATCGTTTCTTTACAGACAATCGTTATCGAGCAGTCGCCTCCCTTACCTAACGGACCGAGTAACCCAACGGCGGCCCTTTCCCCTCCTTCAATTACACGGTCTATAGCTCCGCCTTGGCCGCCATTTGGGCCGATTGCTTCGACAACTCCTCGCGCTTTGACCTCTGGCGCAACCCCGCCGCCTTCGGTCTTGGGCAGCTTGGCCTCTCCAACGCCCGCACCAATGGCAGCGCCCATTTCCACGCCATTCAATTCAGATGTGACAACGGAGCAAGTGAGCCTCAATCCTTAAACGGTTGAATGAACTCTTGGAATGTGGGGTCGTTTTTGACTTCAGTGAATGAACTTTCGCTGATGACTTTCTCAATGTTGAAGGGGCCATGCTGCCAGGCGGTCTGGAGCCAGCCGCCGGCCGGCTTGGCCATCTTCATTCGGGCGAACGAGCGGGCGTTTCTAAGAGCTACTTCCTGGGAAGGGGCGAACTGGTAGCATCGGGCTGAGAGTTCCGTCACGACGGAGTCGTTGGCGTGCTCGGAAGCGAGCTGATGGAGGAGACAGATCGACTCTTCAGCGAGCTGATCTTTGATCGGCAATAGAAGTTGGTACGCCTCCTCTTTTTTACCGTCTTTCATGTCTAGGAAAGCTAGATATTGGGCCGCTGCAAAAGCGAGCATTCCCCCAGAGCCTTTTGCGCGGATCTCTTCGAAAAGGAGGCGGGCCTCGTCGTGCTGGCCCGATTGGAGGGCGGATTCGGCGCGAAGCATCAGATTTTTGATGTATTCGTCCCTATCTTGGCCAATCGCATGGCGGCATTTGCGCCAGGCATCGAAGCTTTGAAAAGCAAATAAGAAGAAGAACGCCCCTGCGATGAAATAGCCGACTACGAAGGCCGCGCAAGCGATGGTACCTGAGAGGATTGCTCCTGTGATCAGAGAGGCTTTAAATCCTTTGACGCCAAAAAATCCTTCAAGAACGATTCGGAGGAGCTGCCCGCCATCGAGAGGGATCACGGGGAACAAGTTGACGACGCTCCAGAAGAAATTGGCGACCTGGGTCGCTTTGAAAATGCCGTACATGAGAGGGGGAAGCTGAAATTGGAGCGCCAAAGTTGCGAGCAGGCAGAGGATGAACCCAAAGAGTGGACCGTTGAAGACGATGAGAAACTGCTGCCAGAATTTAAGAGGAGGCCCTCCGTCGTAGGAGGTAAGGCCGCCGAGCGCAACGAGCTGGATTCTCGCCTTTTGCTTGAAGGCGACGGCGGTCAACGCGTGTCCATACTCATGGAAAAGGACCGAGACGAAAATGATCCCAATCCAAATCAACATTCCGAGAATGCTTTGTCCATAAAGCCAGCCGATGAAGGCGGCCAGAACCCAGAAGAATGGATGGATCGCGACCGGAATGCGCCCTGGTATGATCAGCATAGTTTCAACGCTTTTTTGACGGCGTGCCCCATCTCGGCGGGACTGTGGGTCACGATGACGCCCGCTTTTTCAAACGCCTCGAACTTGTGGGCCGCAGTCCCCTTACCGCCCGAAATAATCGCGCCGGCGTGCCCCATCCGTTTCCCGGGAGGAGCTGTCGCCCCTGCAACGAAAGCCGCAACGGGCTTTTTGCAATGGCGGGCAATCCAAGCGGCCGCCTCTTCTTCGGCGTCGCCGCCGATCTCGCCGATGAGCAAAATCGCCTCGGTTTCCGGATCGTTTTGAAACAAGGCTAACACGTCGATGAAATTCGTTCCATTCAGCGGATCGCCGCCGATGCCGACGCAAGTCGATTGGCCGAGGCCCAGCTGGGTCGTTTGCCACACTGCTTCGTAAGTTAGAGTCCCCGAGCGGGAGACGATCCCGACAGGTCCTTTTTTATGGATGTATCCAGGCATAATGCCGATCTTGCATTCGTCGGGCGTGATCAGGCCGGGGCAATTGGGCCCGATAAGCCGCGAAGTTTTAGAGGCGGCCATCGCCTTTTTCACTTCGAGCATATCGCGGATCGGCACCCCTTCCGTGATGCAGACGATGAGAGGAATGCCAGCGTCTTCCGCTTCCAAAATCGCATCGGCCGCAAACGGCGCTGGGACGAAAATGAGCGTCGCATCGGGATGGACTTTCTGTTTCGCTTCCCACACGGTGTCGAAGACAGGCAGGCCGAGGATCTCCTGGCCCCCCTTTCCGGGCGTTACGCCGCCGACGACATGGGTTCCGTAGGCAAGACACTGCTCTGCGTGGAATTTCCCCGCTTTTCCAGAGATCCCCTGGACGATGACTCTTGTCTTTTTGTTCACTAAGATCGCCATCTTATTTCCCCCTCGATGCGTGAACGGCCAGTTTCGCCGCCTGCTCTAAATTCTCGGCGGTGGTGATTTTCAGGTGGCTCTCTCGAAAAAGCCTCTTCCCCTCATCGACATTCGTCCCTTCCATCCGGACGACGATCGGCACAGAGATTTTCAACTCTTTGGCCGCATGGATCACCCCTTCGGCGAGCGTCGCGCAATTCATGATGCCGCCAAAAATGTTAACCAAGACTGCTTTCACTTTTGGATCGGAAAGGATGATCCGAAACCCCTCGGCAACTTTCTCTTTCGAGGCGCCGCCGCCCACATCGAGAAAATTGGCGGGAGAGCTTCCGTGGAGCTGGATGATGTCCATCGTCGCCATGGCGAGCCCCGCTCCATTCACCATGCAGCCGATGTCTCCATGCATGGCGATGTAGGCGAGATCGAACTCTTTTGCGGCCGCTTCTTGCGGCGAAACTTGGGTCGGATCGTAGAACGAAGCGATCTCCGGTTGGCGGAAGAGCGCATTGTCATCGATCGCGAGCTTCGCATCGAGCGCGACGATCTCCCCTTCTGGCGTTTGGACGAGCGGGTTGATCTCGAGAAGGGAGGCGTCGGTCTCGATGAAGCAGCGGGCCAATTCTTGCGCAATGAAAGCTCCTTTCTTGGCCATCTCGCCGGTCCATCCCATGAACTTTGTCAAACGGAGAATCTGGTACGATTTGAGCTTTCCGTCCGATGAGAACGGCATCTTCAAAATCTTATCGGGCATCTTGTGGGCGATCTCTTCGATCTCCATCCCCCCCTCGGGCGATGCAATCAAGATGGGGACGGCCCGATTCCGGTCCATCACGGCGCCGATGTAATATTCCTTGGCGATGTCGATCGGCGAAGAGATCAAAACCTGATGCGCTACGACCCCTTCGGGTCCTGTCTGCTCATTCACCATCTTCATCCCGATGAGCGCTTTCGCGATCTCGGCGATCTGATTTTGCGCTTTGGCGAATTTGACGCCGCCCGCCTTCCCTCTTCCTCCTGCGTGGACCTGGATTTTCACAACCGCTTGGACGAGGTGGAGCTCATGGGCAACCCTCATCGCCTCTTCAACGCTCGAGGCGACCCCAAATGGGGGGATCGGGATCCCATATTTTTTCAAAATTTTCTTCGCTTGATATTCGTGTAAATTCATCGGACAGGTCTTCCCTTTCTTCTGAAATTCTATATGTGGTAGAATATGATTTCGATCAACTGCTTTAAAAACAATGTTTGGATTCTTCAAGAAGCTAGCTGCCCCATTCGCCAAGATGAAGTCGTTCCTTGGTCAAAAGATCAAGGACCTCTTTTCCAGAGGAGCCGACGAAAGGGCATTCGACGAACTGGAAAGGCTCTTTTACGAGGCCGACCTCGGCGCGGCAACCGCAGCTGAACTCGTCGACAAAATCAGGCAGCTCTCGAGAAAAAAGAAGGATTTAACAAGCGATGAGATTTTGAGCTTTGTCAAGAGCGAGCTCCTCGCGATGCTCGGATCTCCCCACGTCTCCTCATCGTCCAAAAAACCCCACGTCATCTTGATGGTCGGCGTCAACGGGAGCGGCAAGACGACGAGTCTCGCTAAGCTCGCCTCCCACTACCGATCGGAAGGGAAAAAAGTCCTCATTGCCGCAGGGGATACGTTCCGCGCGGCGGCTGTTGAACAATTGGAGACTTGGGCGAATCGGGTCGGCGTCGACATCATCAAAGCGCAGCCAAAGAGCGATCCCTCGGCTGTCGCCTTCGACGCTCTCCAAGCGGCCCAAGCCCGAGGCGTCGATATTGTCCTCATCGACACAGCGGGAAGGCTCCAAACAAAAACCGACTTAATGAACGAACTCGCCAAAGTGCGCAGAGTCTGCCAGAAGCAGATCCCCGACTCCCCTCACGAAACGCTCCTCGCCCTCGATGCGACCGTCGGCCAAAACGCCCTCGACCAAGCAAAAACGTTCCACCAGTTTACGCCGATTACAGGGATCATTTTGACAAAACTCGACGGGTCGGCCAAGGGGGGCATCGCCGTCGCGATCCAGAGTCAGCTCAAAATTCCGATCCTTTGGGTCGGCACAGGCGAGGGAGCCGAAGATTTGGCCCCCTTCGATTCAGAGAGCTACGTCTCGGCTCTTCTGAAATAATTATCTTTTCTTGCGGCCGAGCAAAAAGATCACGCCGCCGACGATGATCGCCCCGATCCCGCCGATATTGAGGACTTGGGCCACCTGCTCATAATGGGCCACTTCGCCGCGCCCCTCGTCGATCTTTCTCTGAGCTCCGCCAGTGAGTCCTTTCCCCACCTCTTTCGAAACGGGGTTGACCGAGAAGAGCTGATTGGCTGTGTCGACTTTTTTCTGCGCGCTGGAGATTTGCTGTTTCCCCTCGAGAACCTGACTCTTGATGTATTGGGAAGTAAGAAGCATCGCCACGCCAGCTAGAACGAGAACGATCCCTGTGATTTGTTTAGAATTCAATGTGCACCTCAAAGAATATTGCCATTATTTCCTCCATTGCACATCCTATATTTAAATAAAAGGGGTGCGAAGCGAAGCTCTGCATCTTCCTTGGGTTAAGCCAGAGAACAGGATACGCCGCGAAGCGCGGCTCACATGATGACGCTGCGAGGCACAGCTAATGATAGGCAGGATGCAGGGCTCTGCCCCGCACCCCGGTAGAGGTAGTTATGCAAAATCTTGAGAAGCCAAAGGTCGGAATTGGGGTCATCGTCATCCAAGATGGGTCGGTCTTGCTCGGCAAACGGAAAAATTCCCACGGCGAAAGGCTATGGGCCCCGCCGGGCGGCCACCTCGAATTCGGCGAGACGGTCGAGGCATGCGCTCTGCGCGAACTAAAAGAGGAGACCAGCCTCGAAGCTGTCTCTTTACAGTTGGGTCCTTGGGTTGAGAACCTCATCGATCAAAAGCACTATATTACTCTGTTCGCTTTTGTCCCCCGCTTTGAGGGGACGTTGCAAAATCTCGAGCCCCACAAATGTGAAGAGTGGCAATGGTTCCCCTGGAACCAGCTTCCCACTCCCCTGTTCCCTTCGCTCCAAGCTTTATCAGAAAAAAGGGACCCTGCAATTCTCCTCTTGAGGCTCCTCGCCTTCTACCGAGATCGGGACTGGGAACAGTTCCACTCCCCCAAAAATATCGTCATGGACCTGGCGGCCGAGATGGGCGAGCTCGTCGATCCGTTCCGCTGGCTGACTGAAGAGCAGAGCTACCGGCTCGATGCAAAAACTCAGACTCAGGTGGCCGACGAGATCGCCGATCTCTACAAAGCGCTCCTCTACCTCTGCCACAAACTCGGAATCGACGCCGTCGATTCGACCTTCCGCAAGATTGAAAAGATGGGGAACAAATATCCCGCTTCCCTTTGTAAAGGCAAGGCGTTAAAATATACCGAATATGTCCCATAAAGAATGGGTCCAAAAGACCTTTGACGCAGCGGCCCCCTTGTATGCCGATAAGTCGTCCCCCTACTTCGACTATTTTGGACAAAGGCTCGTCGATCTGGCGCAAGTGTCGCCCACCGATCGAGTTCTCGATGTCGCAACCGGCAAAGGGGCCGTCCTACTCCCCGTCTCCCAGATTGCGAAGCAGGCAGTCGGGATCGACCTGAGCGCCGAGATGGTGAAGGCTGCAAGGATGAGAATGCCTCACGCAGAACTTCATCAAATGGACGCAGAAAAACTCATCTTTGCCGACAGCTCGTTCGATCTCGTGTTTTGCGCGTTCGCCCTCTTCTTCATGCCCCATCTCTCTGTCGCCCTCTCCGAGTTTAAACGGGTCCTAAAACCGACAGGCCGCCTGGCCGTCTCTATCTGGGGAGAGAAAAATCCGCTCGATGCCTGGGTCGCTGACCGGGCCGAGGCGTTAGGCGGCACGAAGCAGATCCGACTCGCCTCGCTCAATTCGGCAGAGGCTTTAAGCTCCACGCTCTCTGGCTTTAACCAGATCCGAATTGTCGAAGAGTCGAAAGTCTTCATTAAGAAATCGCCCGAAGAGTGGTGGGATTCTCTCTGGGGCCACGGCATCCGCTCCCAGTTCGAGCAGCTCTCGCCTGAAAATCTCGCTCTCCTCCGCTCTGAGTCGCTAGAACAAGCTTGCAAGTATTGCATCGAAGGCACTCTGCCGCTCAAAAGACAAGTCTTCTACGGCCTATGCCAGTCGTGATTTAATCTGGGGTGCGGGGCGGAGCCCTGCATCATGCTTATCATTAGCTGCGCCTCGCA
>JAFEGL010000021.1 GCA_018239895.1 Verrucomicrobiota bacterium | reverse complement strand
CGGCTTACATGATGACGCTGCCAAAGGCAGCTAATGATAGGCATGATGCAGGGCTTCGCCCCGCACCCCAGATAATCTTGTTTGCGGAGCAAATAAGGGCAATCCTTTTCTAAGTAGAGATGTGGTCGGGGCCCCATGAGTCGACGATTTTTTTGCCGCATTTAGGGCAGAATTTTGATGGATGATAGACCTTCATCCAGTCAGAGCACTTTGTGCAGTAGGCAAAAGCAAAACGATCTGGAGGAGCTTTAGCAGACAACAATAGAATCGCCAGACTCAAAATGCCTACTCTCACAAGAATCTCCAGGTTAAAGAAAATTCTTGAAGTGTACAGCGTTTACTCAATCAAATCTAACGATTTTTCTCGATTGCAATGCGGGTCTCTTCGCCGTTTAGATCCCAAGGAGTCCCCTCGCAAGGGCCAATCTTGAAATCGACAGCCAAGATCTCGCCGGCGATGAAATCCTTATGCACAGCCAAGCACTCTTCAACCCGCGGCGTCGCCTGGATCTGGACCCGAATTCTGTCAGTCACTTCAAAATCCATCTCGCGGCGCATCGTGTTGATCTTGTTGATCAATTCCCGGGCAAGTCCTTCCAACAATAGTTCATCATTGAGCGCCGTGTCGAGAGCCACGGTGAGCTCCCCTTCGTTGCCGGCCGCCAATCCCTCTTTCACCTTCCGTTCGATCTGAACATCGTTCGGCTCAAGATCGACCATTTCGGAGCCGATCGTCACTTGGACCCGGTGGCCGCTGGCGAGTTTTTGGATTTGAATTCGATCGAAGCCCTGAATCACCTTCTGTGCCTCGGGCATCAACTTGCCGATCTTTTTGCCCAACACAGGGAAGTTCGGCTTGGCGAGCCACTGGACGAACTTCCGCTCGTCGCTGTGGAGCTCGATCTCTTTCACATTGAGTTCATCGGCGATCAGCTGGATCTGTTTTTCTAGCGAACGGAGAAGCTCTTCGTTCGACGTGATCAAGTGGGCTTTGGGAAGAGGCTGTCTCACTTTCAGTTTGTACTCTTTTCTGAGACCATGGCCCAAGCTTACGGCCGACTGAGCTGCTTTGACCTCTTTTTCTAATTCCTCATTCCTAAACTGATCCTGCACTCTTGGAAACTCGCAAAGGTGAACCGATTCGGGCATCTCTTCCGTCCTCAATTCCCGGTAGATTGCATCGGTCAAGAACGGGACAAACGGAGCTGCAACCTTCGAAAGATCTAATAATACAGTATACAACGTTCCAAACGCCTCTCTCCGATCCTGCGTATCCTCATCGGCCCAGAATCTTCCTCTCGAACGGCGGATGTACCAGTTGGTCAGCTGATCGACAAAGCCGACAAGCGGCTCGACAGCCCGGCTCAAATCGTAGCTATCCATTGCGCTTTCTACATCCAAAATCAACTTTTGCGTCATCGACAAGATCCACCGGTCGATCAGAGCCGCCGGCTGTTTTTCCATCCGGGACGGTTTCCACTTGTAGATCTTCGCATACGTAGACAAAAAGACGAACGAGTTCCAGAACGGGATCAATACCTGTCTCAATACATGCTCCACTCCCCTTTCGGAAAAGCGCAAATCGTCGGCTTTTACAGCAGGGCTGTTCAACATGTAGAGTCTGACCGCATCGGCGCCGAATTTATTGATCACCTCTTGCGGATCGGGGTAGTTCTTCAACCTCTTCGACATCTTGTTCCCATCTTCGGCCAAGATGATCCCGTTCACAACCACGTTTTTAAACGCCGGCTTCTTAAACAGCGCCGCAGCCAAAACGGTCAAGGTGTAGAACCAGCCCCTCGTCTGATCGAGCCCCTCGGCGATGAAATCGGCCGGGAACGACTCTTCGAACAGCTTCTTATTTTCAAATGGGTAGTGATTTTGCGCATACGGCATCGAACCCGACTCGAACCAGCAGTCAAACACCTGCGAGATCCTCCGGTAGACCTTATTGCCGATCGTCACCTCGAGCCCGTCGATGAAATGCCTATGCAAATCTTTGACCTCCGTTCCGGTCAGCTTCTCCAGCTCATCGATGCTTCCGATCGCGATGCAATCGCCATCTTCGCTTCTCCAGATCGGGATCGGCGTTCCCCAATACCTATTCCGGCTGATCGCCCAGTCTCTCGCATTTTCGAGCCATTTCCCGAAACGGCCCCCCTTGATGTGGCCAGGGACCCAATAAATTTCCTCATTCGCAGCCAGGATCTGATCTTTGATCTTTTCCACAGCGACGAACCAGGTGCTAACAACCTTGTAGATGAGCGGCGTATCGGAGCGCCAGCAGAACGGGTATCTATGCCGGATCGTCGCCTGGTGGAAAACAGAACCTTGCTGTTTCAGCGCCCGGATGATCTCCTTGTCTGCATCTTTGACATACATCCCCTCGAACGGCGGCACCTCGGCCGTAAATCTCCCATTCGAGTCGACCGGACAGACCAGTTCAATTTTTTCCCGTTTGCAGACAAAGAAGTCCATCTCGCCAAAAGCGGGCGCCGAGTGGACGATCCCCGTTCCGTCGTCGACCGACACAAAGTCATCCAGCAAAACCCTAAAAGCCCCCTCTTGCTTCGCAAAGAACGGGAATAGCGGCTTATACGGCCGATCTTTCAGAGCGCTCCCCTTGAACCGCTCGACAATCTCAACCTCTTCCTTGAAGTTCGCCTTCAACCGCGCTTCGGCCAATACATAAAATTTGCCCTTATCCTTCACCTTGACATAGTCGAGCGAGCCGCCCGCCATCAGAGCCAAGTTGGACGGGAGCGTCCACGGAGTCGTCGTCCAAGCCAAGAAGTAAGTATTCGGCTCATCAAGCGCCTCAAAAGCGACCGTCAAGCTCGGATCGTCGACTTCCTTATAGTTTAAATTCGCCTCGAAATTCGACAGCGGCGTCCCAAGCTTTGTCGAGAAGGGCATCACCTTAAACCCTTCGTAGACCAGCCCCATTTCAAAAAGTCTCTTAAACACCCACCAGACAGACTCCATGAACGTCAGATCCATCGTCCGGTAGACCTGGTCGAAATCAACCCAACGGCCAAATCGGTCGACCGTCTTCTTCCACTCTCCCGTGTAGCGCATCACGATGCTTCTACACTCTTCGTTGAACGGACCGATCCCGAACTTCTCGATTGCAGCGGCGCCCGAGAGCTCCTTTGCCTTCTCGATCTCGTTTTCAACTGGCAGTCCGTGGCAATCCCAGCCGAACCGTCTCGGGACGCAGAAGCCCTTCATCGTCTTGTATCTTGGAACCGCATCCTTGATCGTCCCGGCCAGCAAGTGGCCGTAGTGGGGTAGACCCGTCGCGAACGGAGGGCCGTCGTAGAAGACGAACAGGGGGGCCTCAGACCGGGCCTCAATGGATTTTTTGAAGATATTCCTCTTCTCCCAAAATCCAAGAACCCTCTCCTCTCTCGCTGGGAAACCTTCCCCCTGGTCGAACTCAAACATAAAAAACCCTCATAAAATCTCTCGCATTATCTCAAAATCCCCCTAAAAATCAAAGGCTTAATTCCCCCTACCCTTCCCTTTTAATGACAATTATGCTAAAATAATGAGATCTAAGTGCTTGACGTTCTCGTAGAGCCGACGTGGGTTCCACTTCGGTTCTGCGGGGGTGTCAAGGTTTCGACTTGGAAACAAAGCATGGGTGGCATGTAGAGGACAATCGTTGGCCTCTTAAAATATCCGATTAAATATAAGCGACAACTCTAAAATTGTCCGCGTTGACTTCTCTGAAGCAGCGCTTAAAGCAGCGGCTTAACCGCCGTTGATTTACGGTAGCCTGGAGCCTGACCGGGAGTTTCAGATGTTCTACCGTCATACATCCTGGTATGAACCCCGTATTCTTGAGCAATCTTAGCGGGAGTTCGAGACACAAGACTGCTTGGACGGCCCCGAGTAGTGCGTTTAATAGCAAGGCCGCCTAAACACCCTAAACGATAAGCATGTAGTCATCGATGTAGAGTTTGCTAAGGACGAGAGTTCGATTCTCTCCACCTCCAATAAACAAGGCCAGCAAAAGCTGGCCTTTTTTATTGGAGGTGAGCAAGGCAACAATTTGCCAAACGTTGAGAGAATCGAATCGAGGGCGATGTTTTTCCTTGCAAAACCGACCGAGATCGCCGGCCCGGCAGACTAGGGGCATCGCCCCTAGCGTTTGCATATCTCGCCAACTAAAATTGACTTCTCAATGGTAATTCAGTTGTAATCAGGAGAGATTTTATGAAAATTACGCGATTTTTACGCATTAGGAGAATGCTTTGATAGACTTTTTCGTAAAATGAATTAACAAAATTCGATCGTTTTTAAAGAGCCATTAATTTTCACATGGCCACCGTTTGGGATAATTATTTGAGGATCGGTATGACCAAAGTTCATGTTAAAAATGACAGGGATATCAACATCGTAATCCTGTAAAGCGCTTTTTACAGCCTTCTGCTGGTTTATAATAAAAGCTTCTCTACCTTCAGCTGGTGCTTTATCACAAAACTGTGCTTTTGGATAAGCCATTAGGATAGCTTGAAATTTTTCTAACATATGCAGTTCAGCGAGAGCAGCAATAAAACGATATACAAACCCCTCAGAAGGCATTTCTTCTGAAGTTTCTATGAAAAGAATAGCATCATTCAATTGGGCAAGGTCGGGTAAATACCGCTTAACCGAAAGGTGAAGGTCCAACACCTCAAGACATCCTCCCCAAAGTCGCCCCTGAATTATACTGTGTTTATCATTATGCCAAATCCATCCTTGGCTTGGGTACATAGGACGTTTCTTGCTTAAATTCTGTTTGTCGCCCCAATCTAAATCTGCATCACTATACTCAGAAGCAGCGAACACTTGTCCAATGAAGGGCTCAAAAATAGCCTTTCTAATTGAGTTGACCGTATACTCCTGCATACCTCCTCCCATGGCAAATTGCGTCATTATTGCGCCACCATAGTAAGAAATAATACCCAAATTCCATAGCAACAAATGTAGATTAGTGCAATCGCTATAACCCATGAAGATTTTGGGATTTGCTCTAATTATTTTCTGATCCAAATAGGGAAGAATTCTGATTTGATCATTTCCACCTATTGTTGCAATAATACCCTTGATACATGGATCAGCAAATGCTCTATTTATATCTTCCGCTCGTGCCTTTGGGTTTTTAGACAAGTATTCAGGACTCTGGCGAGTAGTTAGGTATTCGATTGGTTCAAGCTGGAATACTTGTTTTAGACGATCTAAACCCTGTTCATATACCCAAGGGAAGAGAAATGGCATGCCGGAAGAAGGAGAGACAACGGCTACTTTATCGTTAGGTTTTAATGCTGATGGTTGTCGAAACGTCATTTTTAACCCCCTAACCCTTCTTTCGTTTTACCCTTTTTATTTTCTGAGCTGGAATCGCGCTTAACTCTGCTTCAATTTCATCAATGGTTGGCAGCTGTCCCTTGAGCTTTTTAGGCAATGAGGAGACAATTTTCGTTTCGTACTCAGCCACACCCATCGGTTTGTGAATATCTCGAAGCGCGTATTCTGCAATGAAATTGTCCTTCCTTTTGCAAATCAGAATACCGATCGTTGGATTGTCTGCAGGTTTTCTCATGAGATCGTCGACAGCCGATAAGTAAAAGTTCATTTTTCCTGCGAACTCGGGCTTGAAATCCACTGCCTTGAGTTCAATCACAACAAAGCACCTAAGATTCAAATGATAAAACAAAAGATCGATATAGAAGTCCTTTTTACCTACCACTAAGTTCACCTGTCTTCCGACAAAAGAAAATCCCTGTCCTAGCGCGCATAGGAACTTCTCTACGTGCGTGAGTAACCCATCTTCTAGGTCCTTTTCAATATGCTCTCTAGCCAACTCAAGAAAATCAAAGTTGTAGGGGTCCTTTAGAGTGTCATGAGCTAATTTAGAATGGGGGCTGGGCAACCTATAATGAAAATTAGTAATCGCTTTGCCATGCCGTTGGTAAGTTTTTATTTTAATAGAATCCATCAATGCGTTGCGGGACCAGCCTTCTTGAATGACCATATTGGCGTACCAAAGACGCTCCTCCAAAGACTTAACCCCTTCAAATATAGCTATGTTATGTCCCCACGGGATATTGAAAATAGGCAGCTCTTCTAATTTACCCACAGCTTGTGGGTAAATTGAATATGCGAGATAAAACGCCCTCATCCTACCCATGTTTGTCCTAGAAAAGCCTTCGATCCCAGGAAACTCATTCTGGATGTCTCTTGCGATCCTATCTATAACACCAGAACCCCAACCGTCTTTTTCTTTTCTTTCGACAATTTCTTTGCCTATTTCCCAGTACAAACGAATAAGCTCCCGATTCACAGCTAACGCAGCTTTGAATTGAGCAGACCGTATCTTTTTCTTAAGCTCGGTCACAAACTTGGCGTAGTCAGCTAGAGCAACATCTTGTCTTTTGGAAACAGTTTTTTTACTTTTTGCCATCTAATGTTCTCTCTTGATTGCCAAGCGAAGTTTGTAACACTAACTCTCTATGAATCAGTCTTGCGACAAGAATCACAATAGAATAGCATTAATGAAGAAAAATCAAAATACTTTTACGCCAGTTTAGTCTCGTCTAGTGCGTGAAATTTGCGTAATTTTCGACTACGCACTGACTTTTTCGACTCGGTTTTTGTTAAATTTTTTCTCGTAAAATAAAGTATTTTTACGCTCTTGAAAAAGCGGTCCATTCGACCGTGTTCGATTTTCCCACGCAAGCCAACAGTTTGGCTTGCGGGGGAGAATCGAATCGAGGGCGATGTTTTTCGTTTCGAAAAACCGACCGTGCCCCTCCGGGCCAGTTCGGGCCAGAGGCCCTTCACCTCTAATCTTCACGCAAGCCAAACTGTTGGCTTGCTCCTTTTCGTTGCGAAAAGGAAGATTAGAGCCGGCCCGGCAGGACGGGCGCTTCGCCCGCCGCGAGGGCTTCTCTCCACATTTAAATAAGAAAACAGGCCCGGGTTCCCAGGCCTTTTTCTGTTGATTATTTTTTTTAAAAAGAGATACCCTTGACCCAACTGTAGAGGTATCGACCGTGAAAAAGTGGCTTTGTTTGTTGACTCTCTTGTCATTTTCGAATTCCATCTTTGCAACAGTCATCTTAGTCGCAGATTATGTCACCAGTGAAGTCACAGCCTACGAACTCGCCACAGGCGAACAGCTAGGGTCCCCCTTTCCGATTACTCAAGACCTACTCAATCCTCTGGGTCTCGCTACGAACCCTAGTAAAACTCTTCTCTATATAGCCGATCAAACCAGTGGTGAAATCAATATTTATAGTTTATCAACGGGGCAAAAAATCAACACCCTTTTATCTGGCCTTCCCAATCCAAGCGGGACAACCTTAAATTCTTCGGGAACTATCCTCTACGTAGCAAACTACGGCGGCACACCTAACGCTTACAATGCAACTACAGGTGCCACAATTCAAACTTACACAGCAGGTATCTCTGGTTGCTCAGATGTGGCCTTAAGCCCCGATGGAAATACCCTCTATGTTTCTAACTTTAACGGTCACAATGTCACTGTTTATAACGCAACAACCGGATCTCAACTTGGCTTTTCTCCTATAACAACAGGCATTGGCTCTGCTTCAGCAGTAGCTGTCAGCTTGGATGGAAATACCCTTTATGTATGCAGTCAATCAAGCAGCACGATCACCACTTATAACGCACTAACAGGTTCAATTATTTCTAATCCTTTCATTGATTCAGGAAGCGGATTAAATTCTCCTTACGGGATGAGATTGAGCGAAGATGGAGCGACTCTTTATGTAGGAAATACCGGAGACAACTCTGTTTTAGCCTTCGACAGTTCGTCCGGCATACCAATCGGGTCTCCTTTCCCAATCACACAAGACATTTCGTTTCCCGGAACCTTTGCCTTTGCTCTCTCACCCGTCTCATCTCCCACCAATTTATCTGGATACCAAAAAAAAGATGATTTCGCCCTCCAGTTTGAGTTGTTTAATCAATTGTATTGGTCTGCTAGTCCTTCGCAAATTTCTGGCTACTATATTTATCGGGATGGTGTCAGGATTGCAACGCTAAGCGCCTCTACTTTGAGTTACTCAGATCATAATCGACAAGAGGGAGTTGCAACCACTTATTCAGTTACAGCCTTCGATCATGTAGGCACAGAAAGTCCAGCCGTAAACTGTGTTATTCAATAAAAGGCGAACATGGAATTTTCAATTAAAAAACACCTCCTCTTTCTTCTTTTTTTTACGACACAAATATATTCTGAAGAACCTTTTCCGGAATCTAAGCCAATCATCGAAGCAAAAGGCGGCTACTTCTTTTTTACCAGTTCACAAATGCGCCAAGTTTATGATGAGGGAGGTTGTGACGTGCAGCTGAGCTCTTCGATCCCAGTCTCGAAGCCATACAAGAGACTTGTTTTGAATGTCTATGGATCTGTTGAATTCCTTCGTTGCTCAGGCAATTCCACAGAAGAGCTTTACAAAACCTATGTATGGGAACTTCCGATAAACGTCGGGCTCAAACCGGTCTTCTTCCTATCCCAAGAAGTCCAATATTATTTTTCCCTAGGACCCCGCTACTTTTTCATCCGTCAGGTCAATGCTTCTCCCTATGTCTGCAAAAACAAATCGAGAAATGGGATAGGTTTCTTCGTGAACACAGGCTTTAACTTGATCCTTTACAGACACTTAGTAATCGATCTTTTTGGTGAATACTCTTACGCAAAGACTCATTTTCACACCCACTTGCCTGACATCTATACGCGAGATATTCAAATTGGCGGATTTACATTTGGTGCGGGTCTGGGATATTTCTTTTAAACTTTGGATTGAACCATTTCCAATCAAAAGTTCTAAAGGCTTCCTTCAAAACAGCCTAGCCGGGTAAAACTCAATCTTTCCCTATTTCCGGGTCCCTAGAGACAAGGTTGGCGGGACATCTACCTGCCCCGAAAATATAAGGACGAATTCTGCGTCCTTAGTGCCTTGATTTAGGCCATAGTGCCAAATATTGACCGACTCGGCCCAAGCTTCGCCTGCTTTTAATTTGATTTGCTTGACTTGTTTCGGATTGTCGAAACTCCCGTGGGGATCTTCAGTGGAAAACATCGTCAGCTCACCTGAGATCATGTAGCCAGCTCCATTCAAAGGATGAACATGGACTGTCGTTTTCCCTCCAGGCGCTATTTTGAAAAGCAAGACTTTGAATTCCGTTTTCCCTGAATTGAAACCGGGTAAAGGAGTCCCGCTCCAACTGCTGCTCGTTTTGAGAATCTGCTTGATCTCGACTTGGTCCGACATAAAAACCTCTCAAAATTAGATCTCTTACTCTTTCCTATACTGCGCTCGGTTAAAAACTTCAATTTTGGACTGGCATCGACTTTACTAAGACAAGTAATTCTCAGAGCCGCCTCGTTACAAATAGAATTGCCCAGGAATAGGATTTTGAGGCATTCTTTTAGCCGCTATGGAATGGTTGGAAGAGCAGCTGAAAAGATACTTCGGATACAATGAGTTCCGCGAGCACCAAAAAGAGATCGTGGAAGCGGTCCTGGCCCGCAAGGATGTCCTGGCGATTTTGCCGACCGGCGCTGGAAAATCGATCTGCTATCAGCTCCCGGCGATGCTCATGGAGGGAGTCGCGGTCATCATCTCCCCCCTGATCTCGCTCATGCAAGATCAGGTGGTCAGCCTCTCTAGAAACGGCCTCAGCGCCGCCTTTTTAAATAGCAGCCTCCCTTACGACGAAATCCAATCGGTCTTGAACAACTTGAAAGAGTTCAAGCTGCTCTATGTGGCTCCGGAGCGGTTTGCCGATAAAAACTTCGTCCAGCGTCTGAAGCAGTCTGAAGTGTCCCTCTTCGCCATCGACGAGGCCCATTGCATCTCCCAGTGGGGCCACTCCTTCCGCCCCGATTACCGTCAGCTGTCGCTTCTGAAGAAGGAATTCCCCGCGTCCCCTGTGGTCGCTCTGACTGCGACCGCTACCTCGGAAGTGAAAAACGATATCGCGACGCAGCTCTCGATGAAAGAACCTTTCATCGTCAAGGCGAGCTTCGACCGGCCTAACTTGACCTTTTTAATCCAGCTCAAGAAGGATCCGATTTCCCAAATCCGCGAATTCTTGACGAAACACCCCGATCAGCCCGGCATCATCTACGCTGCGACAAGAAATACGGTCGATGAGACCTACACGAGTCTTCTGCAGGAGGGGTTCAAGGTCGGCAAATACCACGCCGGTCTCTCCGACGGGGAGCGGTCTCGGGCCCAGCACGATTTTGTCCATGGCGAATGCCTCCTCATGGTGGCGACCGTCGCCTTCGGAATGGGGATCCACAAGCCCGACATCCGGTTCGTCGCCCATCTCGATATGCCGCGCACAATCGAGCAGTACTACCAAGAGGTGGGAAGAGCCGGCAGAGATGGCCTCGCCTCCGAGTGCCTGATGCTCTACTCGCCGCAGGATCTGAAGATCTATCAAATGTTCTCCCAGAAGATTGAGGACGAGGCGCTCAGGCAAACGGCGAAAGACAAGACCGACAAGATGTATTTCCTAGCCAAGTCGACCCGCTGCCGGCGCAAAGAGCTGCTCCGCTATTTTGGAGAGACTTACGCTGCGGCCAACTGCGGCGGGTGCGACAATTGCCTCGACAATACAGAGCTGTCCGACGAGACGATCGCGGCGCAGAAGATCTTGTCGTGCGTATTCCGCCTCAACCAGAGATTCGGGGTCAAGTACGTGATCGACGTGCTGCGGGGATCAAAATCGAAGGAGATCTACGAGCGGAACCACGATCGGTTGTCGACTTACAATCTGATGGCCGACACCTCTGAAGCTGAGCTCCGCTACATCATCGATGTTTTGATCGAAAAGCGGCTGTTGGAACGATCTGATGAGGAGTATCCTGTCCTCCGATGGACCGAGCTGTCGCAGAGCGTGACTCGCGGGGCTGAAAAGGTGATGATGAGGAAAAAGATCGAGCGCTCTGCGCCTGCCCGGAAACGGGGAGAAGATATGCAGTGCGATCAGGAGCTCTTTCTCGAGCTTTCACAACTGCGGAAAAAGTTCGCTCAGGAAGCCCAAGTCCCAGCGTTCGTCATATTCGGCGATCGCTCTCTCATCGAAATGAGCAAAATCTACCCGAAGACCCGCGAGGCCATGATGCAGATCAACGGCGTCGGCCCCGTCAAGTGGGTCAAATATGGGCACGCCTTTCTCGAGGCCATCAAAGCGCACTGCGCAAAGCGGTTTTCTACTCCCCAGAAGTAAGCGGTATCCATATGTTGGAAAATTCTGGGTTGGATAGCGATGAAATAAAGGCCATTTAACTTTTTCGGCGATCTATAGCATGAAGAGCACCACCCCGAAGCCTACAATGCGGAAGGGTTTGATTTCAGCCATTTCTCTGAAGCGCGATTGCGGAATAACATGCTCGAATCTGTGGCGGACCACCTTGCTGCCACCAAGCAACGCGGCGGCGGCTCAATGGTTGATCGACTGGTGAACATCTTTCCTAAACAACAAGTACATCCCCGCTTGCTCCCTTACATCGAAGAGGGCTATAGAAAAGCTCATGGATTTTATCTAGAAAGCGAGACGAATCCGGAGTTCAGCATCTTCAAAGGACTCCCTTGCTGGAATAGCGAGATTGAGAAGATTTTTAACGAGAAGAGTGTGTCTTCAATTTGAAGACACACTCTAAGACCCGGTTTGACAAATTCGTAGGATAATTTATACGCTGTGTGGGTGTTTTGGCTAAATGTTCTTTTTCTAGTATTTACCTCTCTGCATGGATTGCCTCTTGCGGAGCAATTTCAGAAGGCAGGCTACGTAGAAATTTCCGATCGGAAGCAGGAAGCGGCGGCGTTCGACTTTCTTTACGCCCGCTTCGATGAGTTCATTGAGTTTCTTCAAGCAAACCGCGCTTGGGCGCGTAAACTTTACAACGCGAAAGAGCGTTTCATCCGCTCAAAAGAGCAAAACTACTACTCGACCGATTTTTTTGGTTTCTACGACGAGTCAGACAGGAGAAGTCAGATCTCCTTCTACTATTCGATCCATTTTCACGAGTTTATCTCGTCCCGCTATCCAGAATTCAACCAAGTTCCCGCCATCAGCCGTTTCCTCGAAGCTTGCCTTGAGGTCCATAGACCTTATGGAAACGTATTCGATGAGGCGGCAGCTGAATTGGGTTTAAGAGAGATTTTCTCTTCGGAATATGGACGACCTCCTATTCTATTCAAGGTGATCAAATATTTCCCCTCCTATACCGCGACAAGGCCCCATTACGATGGGACGGCATTTTCTCTATTTCTCGATAGCACTGACGACCAATCGTTGCACCTCTCCTCTTATAAAGCTTCATTTACTCTCGATGATTTTTACTCCCCTGAGAGAGATAAATGCTCTATCTTACTTATTCCTGGAACGCTTCTCACAGAATTTTCCATCTACCCAACTCCCCACATTGTCTTGCAAAGCGGCGAAACCCGCTATGCGACGATCGCATTCGCTATGCGACCAAACTTCACTTCCCCAAAAATCGAATTCTCCCCTCTTCCACATTTTAGTCGTTGAAGGATTCCCTTTAACGCAATACGATGACGAAAGATAGTGTAGGCTTAGTTATGTTCAAGCATTTAATCTTTCTCTTCTCCACCCATTCCTTGTTCGCTGTGACAATCCTCACCGTAACGCAAAGCACGGACAATGGCGCTGGCTCAGACGGAGAGGTGGGAGATCTTAGGTATTACATCAATTTAATGAACCAAAGTTTAAACACAACGCCCGATGATTACGAAATTAAGTTTGCCTTTCCCATGACGATTCAGCTCAACGGAATTCTTCCGATCATCAACAACTCTCCCCATCCAGTGAGCATCACAATCGGAAACCCGGGTTCTATTCCTACGGTCACAATCGATGGGAATGGCGGCGCTTATAGCGGTTTCTTTATCCCGATGGGAAATGTGACGATCCAGAACATGATTTTTCAAAACCTGACAGCACAAGGCGGCACTGGCGGAGACGGGATTTCAGGCGGCGGCGGCGGCATGGGCGCCGGAGGGGCCATTTATGCACCTCAAGCATTTTTAAATGGTTCTGATCCTTCCATTACTTTGATGAACGTGTCGATCAACAGCTGCTCTGCTCAAGGTGGAAATGGGGGAAATTACATAGGCGGCGGTTCGACAGGCGATGAGGGCGGCGGGGGCGGCGGGGGCTTTAGCGGCAATGGGGGTTCTGTTACAACCACTGGAATCACTGGGGGCGCCGGCGGCGGCGGATTTGGTGGAAATGGGGGAAATGTAACCCGAACTACTGGCGATCCAAACGGGGGCGGGGGCGGCGGCGGCGGGGGGATAGGAGCCCGCGCAAACCTTTTTCCAATCACTAATTCAGGAAATGGAGGTTCTGATCAAGACAACGGTGAGGGAGGTAGCTGTTATGGTCTTACGACTGCCGCAGGTTCCGGCGGAGGGGGAAATACCGGAGGGAACAATCTAGGCGGCGGCGGGGGCGGTGCGCCTTATGGCGGCGGCGGGGGGGGGAGCTTTGGTTTTGATGGGTTTCAGCCTCTAGGCACGACACCTCCAGGCGGCGCTGCTGCCGCCTCCGGCGGCAGTGGAGGCGATGGCGGCGGCGGCGGCGGAGCCGGAGTTGTCAATACGGGCGCTTCAAATTCAGTCGATGGCCAAGCTGGAACCGGGGGTTATGGCGGCGGGGGCGGCGGCGGCGCGGGAACCGGGTTTACCGATCCTGGTTATACAGTGCGAGGCGGAGCTGGAGGACTTGGAGGCGGCGGCGGAGGCGGGGGAGTCAATCAATCCAACACGACGCCTGCAGAAGGTGGCAATTCAGGCGGCGGAGGCGGGGGTGGAGGCGGCGGGCCTTCGAATGGAGCCACTGCCGCAGGCGGAACTGACGGCGGAAATCTCGGCGGCGGCGCTGGGGGAGATGGCTCCAGCACCTACGGAATGGGCTTTGGCGGTGGGGGCGGCGGCGGCGGAAGCGGTCTCGGAGGAGCTATCTTCGTCGATACCGGTTTGAATTTCACAATCCAAGCTCTCCCAGGAATTTCCACAACATTCAATACAATAAACACCACTGTACAGGCTGGAATGCAAGGAACAGGCGGCCCGGGAAGTACGCCGGCTTTTGGTGGCACCGCATTAGGAAACAGTATTTTCCTAAGGACGATGTCCTCCCTCACCTTAATAGCGAACGATTCGAATGATCTTTTGACGCTTGGAGACGGAGTCTCATTTGTAGATGATACGGATTTAGGAGGGGGCGTAACGAATGTCTATATCAGGGGAAATGGGACTGTCGTCTACAACGGCTCATCCAATTACCAAGGGACCATTTGGATCAACAATGCGAATTTCAAAGTGAATCAATTGATCGATCAAGCCTCAGTGAATGTCTGTAGAAATCTTGGGTTCAGCTCGCAAAGAGGAACACTCAGCGGAAGCGGGACTTTAACTGGCAATGTCTTTGCCAACTCTGGGATTATCTCTCCAGATACAACGCTTACTCTAGGCCTGTTAATTCTTAGTGCAGCAGATCCAGTGGGCGGCTCTCTCGGAAGCCTTGTCCATATCGGGATCGATTCGGGCGGGACAACTTCAGTCGCCGTTACGGGAACTGCAGCATTAGCGGGCACCTTGGAAATCGACATAAGCTCCGACGCTCTGCCAGGACTTTACAATGTTCTCACTTCTTCGGGTATCACCGGGACCTTTGACTCGGTCGAATTTACTGGGACAACCCCAAATTACTCTCTCTCTTATTTGCCGATCGGAAGTCCAACCTTCGTCCAATTTAATTTTCTAGGCTTCCCCATTTCCAACTCCACTCTCTCTACACAAGGTCTTCAAGGGAACAACTTAAATGTAGCCAATTACCTCAATCTCTTATCTCCAAATGCCAATGCCCTCGGGCTGACCAATCAGCTAAGCCTCTTAAACGGCCTCTCCCCTTCGCAGTACCAAAATGCCCTTGAATCCATCAGCCCTTCGAGAAATTCCATATCGACATTTGCCTCCCAAAACGTGATGTTCATGTTGACCGGATCTCTCAATTCCCGTTTCACTAAAACGCGTCTGGCTCGCAACCACAGTGCAAGTCCCCCTGCCGAGGCAACGGCCTTCGTAGTGGAAAATGAGCTCATCGCCGCCGAACAATCTCCCCGCAAGACGATTTATGCTCCTCCTAAAAACACAAATTCACAATTCTGGATGATGAGTTTTGGACAATTCGGCAGCCAGGACTCTCAAGATCAAACCCCCGGCTTTGGTTTCAACAGCGCCGGATTTTTAACAGGTTATGATTACGGCAATAGCGAGCAAGGGTGCATCGGTGCTTTGGCGGGATATGCCCATTCATCGATTCACGCAGATCAGTCCATGGGAAATAGCCACTTGAATGCAGGCTATTTCAGCATCTACGGAACGAGATTCTTTTCCGATTTTTTTCTTGAAGCTGCGGTCTATGGAGAATACATGGGCGTCGACCAGAAGCGGATCATCTCCTACCCAGGATTTAAAGGGACCGCAAAAAGCTCATATCATGCAGAACAGATCGATCTCCATTTTGGCACCGGGTACGATGTCAATATCAATACAGTAACCATCGAACCCTTCGGTTTACTAGACTGGGTCTATGAGTGGATCCCGAGCTATACAGAGAAAGGGGGGGCTCCCTACAACATGAAATTTCCTTCGAGTACAACATGGATGCTCCGGTTTGAAACGGGCCTCAATGGCTACAAAACAAACACATACGCCTGGGGCACTTTCATCGCGCAAGCGAAGTTGAGCTATGTCTACAAAAAACCCCACCAAGTAGGGCACATCAGAGCAGCTATTGTCGACGCCCCCACCTCTTTTGTCGTCGAAGCCTTCACCTCGGCCCAAAGCCTCGTCTCACCTGCCATCGAGCTCTTCTGGCAAACAAATTGGAACGGCTACGGCTCCATCAGCTACGACGGAGAATTTGGAAGCGGCTACAGTTCCAATCAATTCTATGGAAAAATCGGGTACTCATTTTAAATAAAATCGGCCCAAGTAATCTCCAAAAATGAATTGCTTAACCCGTTGGATCCTCTGCTCGGGGTTGATCCCCTCTTGTCCGCGGATATGATAGGCGAATGGAAAGAAGCGTGGACCATTTTCAATCCACCCGATAAACCAACCATGACCTGTTCTCCCATACAATTTCCATCCTCCGGACAATTCTTCTTTAAAAAGAAGGGATTTTGTCATTTGAATCGCTCTTTCCGAAACGGGCAGGTGTTCAGAGGCCAATTTTTGAATGAACCCAATTTGCTCTCTCAAAGAGATCTTCAAGGAGGAATCGATCCACGCTACACGGGTCGAGCCCGGCGGCGCCAAGCCTCCAGACAAGTCCCTGTTTCCATATTCCATCGAGTCTAAGTAGGTCTGAATTGTCTCTGCTCCCAATTTCAAGCTTAGGATTTTGGAATACCAGATGCAGGAATCCCTGATCCAAGATTGGGGTGTCTGAGGTCCCTTCCACGCTTCTATAAAATCGTCATAACCCTCTTCAAAATTCCAGATCGGGTCCTGTTCATTTTCCAAAATGCCAGCATCATATCCCATCAAACAAAGAGGGACTTTGAAGGTAGACCAGGGGCTGACCCGCTCATCTAAGCGGGAACCTAATTCCAACACGATTTCGTTGGTGAGTCCATCGACTAGCAGGAAATTTTCCTCCACAGAAAATAAGGAGGTATAAGCAATGAACAAAAAAAATAGCTGACAAATTTTTTTCATAGAGCAAAAATAGTAAGACAACTCCTCATAAGTTCCAAGTTAAAAGGCCGCCCTTGCACCTATTCATTATACCGGGCAATCCTCCCGCGGTTCACTTTTATCGACTATGGGCAGAAGAGATCTGTCGCAAACGTAAAGAGTGCACCGTCCACATATCGCCCTACCCGCGCCTGCCAGCGAATGAAGATTCTTCGCGGTATTTAAACGATATGGCAGAGATCCACGCAAAGGAGCTTCTCGCTTTTCACCGCGCTGCCAAAGAAAAGGTATTTGTGATCGGACATTCGCTCGGAGGATGGATGGCCCTTCGCCTGCTTGAAAAACATCCAGACGCCATCGAGAAATGTCTTCTGCTCTACCCTTTCCTCAAAAGGCCCAGTTTCAAAGGGAGAGCCATTTTGCAATTGGGGCGCGCTTTGTACAAGGTCCCATTTTTTCAAGAGGCATTGCTAAGCTGCCGAAGCTTTTTGGAACGATTCGTGAGCGATCTAACCTATGTCACTGACAATGAATTACTTGCAAGCTTTTCTTTAGTTTACCACGAGCAAAAAATCATCGGCCGGCATAAAGAGACGCTGCACATACCTGAGCCAATGCGTGAAAAGCTCCACATGATCTATTGCGACCAAGATGCATGGTGTCCACCCGAAACGGTCGATGAAATGAAACAATGGATTTCCTCTGAAAAGCTCCCTACAATGCACGGGTTTATCACCTCGGCGAAAGAGAGGGCCATTGTCCTAGAAGCTCTACTTCAAAAGGTTTTATGAAGGTATTGCTCTCAGGATCTTCGGGAAGAATCAGATCTTCTTTTTTCTAAACTATAAAGCAATCTCTATAGAAAAATAAAAAATCATGAATCGAAAATTATTCACCCTCTTCTCAGCGCTCTGCATCTTGCCTATCTATGGGGATAACGGAGGAATCATAGAGTCTCAAGACTGCCAGCTCGGCTATCGGATTGAAGGAACTGGCCCCAATGCCCTAGTCATTGGGAGCTCGATCTATTATCCCCGCATCATCTCAGAAAACCTACGCAGCCACCTGCGGCTGATCTTTGCAGATATGAGGGCTTTTGCCCCGCCTCCCCGCTCGGACCCCCCGCTGAACTTCGACCTCAATTTAATCTTGGACGACATCGAAGGGATGCGCCGGGAGCTCAATCTAGGCCAAATCATTGTGATTGGACATTCAGGGAACGCCTTTTTGGCTTTGGAATATGCGAAAAAATACCCGGAGCATGTATCGCATGTGGTCATGATTGGGACAGGTCCCGATTTTAGCGATAAGAGCAAAGAGGCGGCTGACCGGTATTGGCTGGAAACTGCTTCTAAAGAACGAAAAGCCGCCGATCAGGAAAACTTCGAACGTTGCCCCAATTCCCAGTATGAGCAGATCCCCTCGAACCGGCGTTTTATTTGGAATTACATTCGGCATGGCGCTCGGATCTGGCACGATTTTGCCTTCGACTCGACCCCGCTATGGACAGGGGTGAACGTGAATATGACGATTTTCGAATATGTCTGGGGAACTCTTTTCAAAGAGATCGATATAACAAAGGGCCTCAAAGAATTCGATAAGCCTGTTTTTTTGGCTTTGGGACGATACGACTACATTGTCGCCCCTCCCGATTCATGGGAACCTTTGCGCTCTCAATTCAAAGACGTATCAATATGCGTATTTGAACAAAGCGGCCACTCCCCCTTCTATGAGGAGCCCGAGCTTTTTGATGGAAAGCTTTTAAATTGGCTCCATTCACGTTAGGGCCGCCGGCAACGCGATTGGGCAGTATTTAAATTGATTGAAAGGGATTTGAAAAACCCATCCGCATCTAAAAAAGTGTCTTCAATTTGAATGCATAGTCTAAGTAGAAATATAGACAAATGTGCTATAACGATTGGCGATGAAAAATTTTTTACTCATTGGAACGATTCTTTTTATGCACAATGCAGATGCTTCTTGGTGGGATATGTCCCCGGAAACAGTCAGAGAAAAAATCAACCAACGGGTGATGAGCATTGAGGCTCCGGTCCCCGCTGTGGCAAGCGTTGAAGATTGGACACTTCGCCGCGAGGGGCGCACCACTCCAATCCGCATTTACAAACCCAACGATCAAAGTAATCTGCCTGTCATTCTCTTCATTCACGGAGGGGCCTGGGTTGCCGGGAATCTCAATACGCACGATAACCTGGCCCGCTACCTTTGCTCTGGGAGTCAAGCCGTTGTTGTCTCTGTCGGGTACACAAATTCGCCCGAAGGAAAATTCCCTCTGCCGTTAGAGCAATGCTACGACGCTCTCCTCTGGAGCGTTGAGGAGCTGAATGGGATGAAAATAGCCGTCGCAGGCGATAGTGCAGGCGGCAACATGGCCGCAGCGCTTTGCCTCATGGCGCGGGATAGAGCCGGCCCGAAGATCGCACTGCAAGTTTTGATCAACCCAGCTCCCGATCTAACGTGCCAGGGAACGATTGCCAGACAAAACGACTCTCTGGATATGCTCCGATGGCAAGCTTTTCAATACCTATCCGACCCGAAAGAGGCAAACAACCCGTACGTCTCCCCTCTTCGAGCGCCCGATTTAAGTGGCTTGCCGCCTGCCATGGTCGTTCTCGCCGAAAAGGACGATTTGCGCGAGGCGGGCGAAGACTTCGCCAAGCGGCTGCAAGCCGCTGGCGTCCCGACACAGATTTATTGCCAATTGGGGATCAATCACCTGGCGGGGGACGGCGCCCGCGCCTCCTTTAAAGCCCAAGAGTCGCTGAAAGTTGCCGTGGCCGCCCTCCGCGAGATCTTTTAGTCTCCTAGATACTTTCCAGGATTCTTCGAAAGCGACTCTTTGCACTGGTCGCTGCAGAGCCTGTATTCCTTGCCATTGTGAACATAGGTATCGGTATGGTTGACATTTTGTCCAGAGACCGGGCATGTCTTGTTGTTCACTTGAACATTTGGCTTCGCATAATGGGTCAAATAATACCCAAGGATTACCACCACTAGACCACCAAGAAATAGAGCTGTTTGCTTTTTCATCCATCACCACAAATCAGGTTTTATCCATCTCCCCTTGTATCAAACTATTCATTTAATAAAAATGCTGATTCGGTTAAAATACAGCTCTTCATCAAAGGGCTATGAAGAAAACAGTTCTAATCACAGGCGCTGGTCAAGGGATCGGCCAAGCGATGGCTTTGCGATTTGCCTCGAGCGGGGCGAATGTCGCCATCGTCTCCAAAGATAGCCCGGCTCAAGTCAAAGAAACGGTCGACGGGATTATCTCGGCCGGAGGGCAAGCCCTCGTATTCGATACAGATGTGCGCGATGCAGCTCAATTAAAAAGCCTTGTTGCAGAAGTTGCGGCCCGATTCGGGGGGATCGACGTCTTGATCAACAACACCAGCGCCCCCTGCTTCAACGACAGCTTGCACACGACACCAGAGCAGTTCGATCTGATCGCCTCAACCAGCGTCCGGGCCGCCTTTTTCCTCTCGCAGGCTTGCATCCCCCATTTGAAGAAGGCGGAAAATCCCCACATCATCAACGTCGCGCCGCCCCTCAATCTTGAGGAGCAGTGGCTCCGAGACCATCTCCCCTTCTCCATCGGCAAATATGGGATGAGCTTGTGCACGCGGGGAATGGCCGCCCAGTTTCCACAAATTTCGATCAATTCCCTTTGGCCTCGGACGAATATCGCCACGCAGAGACTCAAAGATCATCTCTTACCCGAAGTCTACGCGGGGAGCCGCTGGCCCGCGATCATGGCGGACGCCGCTTTCGAGCTTTCGCTTCGAGCAGATACTACAGGCCAATTTTTCATCGACGAGGCCTTGCTTCGAGAGACGGGCATGACCGACTTCTCTATTTACGCAGTAAATCCCGATCACCCCCTCGTCCAAACCCTCTTCATGCCGCTTGAGCCAGGGATGATTCCCATTTCGCGAGAGCTATTCCGATTTAAAAAATGAGTTCAATCATGCAAGAACTGAAAAATGAACGGCGCACGGAGAACTTATTTTCGTATGGAACGCTGAGGTACGAAAAGGTGCAGATGACCACCTTTGGCCGGAAGTTGGCAGGGCATCCAGATAGCCTCCCCGGCTATTATCTAAAAAAAGTGAAAATCACCGATCCTGAGGTCATCGCCAAAAGCGGCGAGGATGTCCACTCGATCATCCACTTTTCGGGAGACCCGAAAGACCAAATCCCAGGCATGGTCTTTCAGATTTCCAAAGAGGAGCTCGAGCGGGCAGATCAGTACGAGGTCGACGATTACAAACGGGTCCAGGTGAAACTACTCTCGGGGATTTCGGCCTGGGTCTACGTAGCTGTCTAATTTTAAGGAGTTGGCCGCCCGTTTCATCTGCCATCTTTCCCACTTCGAAGAGAGGCGGATGAACTTCTCCGGCAGCAGCTTCATCAAATAGAGCTGAAGTTTGATGAGCCAGGACGATTCTGCATTCGCGATGATCTGAAGGTTCGATTGGGCGAGGTTTTGCCCCCTTTCGACAAACTTCCGCATCGATTTTTCGTAGCGGGCAAAAGCAGTGGGATAGTCCCCCTCGATCTCTTGGGCCAAGATGTAGGCCCCGACGATCGCTAGGCTCGTCCCAATTGAGGAGGCGGCGTGAGCCGCATCCCCCACGAGGACGACGTTTCCTTTTGACCAGGCGGGCATCCGGATCTGTGCGACCGTATCGAAATAGCAGTCGTTGCTCTCTTTCATCGCGGCGACAAAGCGGGGGATCTCCCATCCGGTATTCTTGAACCGCTCTTCAAAAATCGATTTTAGATTTTCGCGAGGGAGGAGATTGTTCTCCGATTTGAATGCAAGGCAGGCAAACGAGTGGTTCTCGGCAGCGTACGCGGAGACTAATTTTCCTTTGTCAAAATAGACGATTTCGGAGCGATCCAGATTAAAAAGATTAGGGATCGGAAATACACAAAAATGGACCCCGTACTCTTTTAAGAAGGTTGATTCATCTCCAAAGACAAGCTTTCTTACGTTGGAGTGGATCCCGTCAGCGCCGACGACGATGTCGAAGGTTCTGGGAGACATCTTCTCAAAGTGTACCTTTTCTTCGATCTGGACGATCGAGTCGCCGTAGATGATCTCGATCTCGCCACAGGCCATGGCGATGATTTGGGAAAGATCCCACCGGTTGACGTCGAGATCCTCTTCCGATGGGTGGCCTAGTATATCCCCTTCGAATTCGAATACCTTGAGATCTGGAGTGACGAATTGGGACCGTTTGAGTTTGACATTGGCATTGAGAAGATCTGGGTAGATCCCCATCCGCCGGACCACTTCGAGAGCTGTCCCGCGCACGTCGACTTTATATCCCCCTTTTCTTAATGAAGGGTATTTTTCAACGATCGTCGGCGTAAAGCCGCGCTGTTTTAACCAGTAAGCTAAAGTGAACCCGGCAATGCCGGCTCCGGAGATCAATATTTTCATCGCTCGCCTCCTAAAAAAGGATGGAATATACCAAACCGACCGACGGTCGGTCAATTGATAAATTTGTTCAAGCTCTCTATACTCTCCCCCATGACTAACCGAAAATTAGAGATCGTCCAAGCGGCCCGCCATCTTTTTCATACAAAGGACTACGGCAACACAACGATGCAAGATCTCATCGAATATCTCGACATAGGAAAAGGGACGGTTTATCACTATTTCAAGTCGAAAGAAGAGCTTTTGGAAGCGGTCATAGAAAACATCGCCGAGGAAAACCTGGCGCAGATGGAGCGCCTTTTCGCAGAATTGGAAGGGAACGCCATCGAAAAGATCGAGATCCTGCTGAAAAAAGGGAATCTCTCTTCAGAAAAGCTTCTAAGCGAGCTCCACAGGCCGGCCAACGCCATGATGCACCTTCGGATCCTCGTCTCTCTCTTAAGAAAGCAGACTCCCCTCTATGCGGCTCTCATCGTCCAAGGCTGCAAAGAGGGGCTATTCCAAACTAAGCATCCGCTCGAGTGTGTCGAGATGATCTTTTTTTCGTTCCAGTTTCTCACTGACATCGGGATCCACCCTTGGACCCAAGAAGAGCTTGCCCGCCGCCTTGAGGCTTTGCCCACCCTCATCGAAACTCTTCTCAAAGCCCCCACAGGGTCCTTTCATTTTTTAAAGCCAAAGATTCAATAACTTTTCTCGAGTTTCTCGAACTTTTTTAGGATCGTAGGAGAGCTTTTCGATCAAATTTTGGAGAGACGACTCGTACTGGCTCCTCTCCTGGTCGGTCAAGCCATCATAGCGCTTCATCCGCAAAGAAGAATAGGGGTTGAGCGTCGCTCCATTGCTCATGACAAGGCGCATTTGGGGGAAATCTGAGGCCTTCTCATCAAAGAGAATTTCATGATTTGGATACCTCTGGTGAGGCATGCCTCCCGAATGGGCGATGTAGGCATGCTCCTTCGTAAATGCATACCCTTCGCTCTCATCGAAGAACTGGAGAATATAGCCCCTGTTGTGCGGAAGAAGATCGAGCGCTTGTATCCACAACTCGTCAACCACCTCTCCTGAAATCCCCAACGACTCAAAGAACGGCTTGCTGAGCTTGAGAGCATTTGCATGCGTCCAGGTTGTGTTCTCCAGAAAGTAACGGGGCGACAGGTCCCAGGGTTTATCATATGACTGGTATAAATTCATATTGATTGAAAGGATGTGTTGCCGGAGATCTGGATCGTTATCTCCTGGCGGCACCGCTAAATCGCCCTGCTTGTCCTTTAAAAAATCTAGGGCCGTCTCGTAATGGAATGTGGAATCTCCCGGCACTCTCAAAAAGAAAAAATCGTCCTTCATGTCGATCTTCAAAACCTTTTTCACAAGCATGCCAAGGATGTCTTGGAAAACTCGAAGCGTGCTCGAGCCTGCTTGGTAGCCAAAAAACCCCTGCTTCTCTTCCGCGATCATTGTCTTAAAAAGCGATAGATCTCTCCCTGTCATCCCGTAACGCTGGAGCACCGAATTGATCCGAATAAGAGAATGGGCCTTCATGAATCTGTCCGTGGGGGAGACAAACGTGGGCGCTTGAGCGGCCAGAAGATGCTTCATCCTCCGGACAGAGGCCCGATAGGAGGACTTGATTGCAGGCGCCTCAGCCAAGGCCGCTTGGGCAATCGTCGGCGAATAGAGAGCTGTATTTAAATAAAATGATTTTACAGGAGTAACATTCATGCAAATAACGCTTATTTTGTTTGAATTGACATAATCAAACAAACATCAATTAATAACACGAAGTAACTATGTTATTATACTGTTTAAATATTTTTTACAGATTCTAATGAAAAAAGATCGAGCCGGCAGCTTTTTACTACCGTCCGGCCTGTGAAGATATGGAGGCACTGCTCCACGAGTTCGGGCCTGACGCCCGGCGTCTCAGATTTTAAAATAAGGCCATGAGTATGCGAGGCTAACGTCGCCTTGTCGTAGGGGTTATGATAGAGAGCGACCTCGAGCTGCTTATGCAACGTTTCCCACCGCTTGTCCTGATAAGATGCTAAAATACCCACAACAAAGCAGTGGCATCGCCCCAAGACTTGGGGCGGCGCGGGGAAGTAGTAATCTTTATTTTCAAAAATGGGGAGCCCCTCAATGGGCGGCTTTGCAATCGCGGTCGAGTGGAGGGCTTCCGATTCCCAAGTCCCTACCACCGCCACGGGGCGCTCCACCTGCCGATAGATCTCCTGATACAGATCGTCCAGAGCCACGGCCCGACTCGCAGTCAGCCGGTGCGTTGGCTGAGCCCCTTTCGGCAAAAGGAACATCCCTCCGGTGACAAACTCGTCGCCCCAAATGACTTTTCCGTACTCAGGCGTGCTCTCATCCGTCGATGTCGCATAGCAAAGATCATTTGCCAAAACCGATTCGCCGATTGAGAACAATCCCCTCGGAGAACCCGCCTCGAAGCCAAACGAATAATCGGCAGCCTTAAACCGCCGTTTGCTTAGCTTTGGGTCGATCCGCCCCTCGAGCGTATCGACGACCGACCCAATCGCCAACGCCTGCACGGGCTTCCCACCCGCCTCACGAATCTCAATCGCCATATTGTCAATCATATGCCTCAAGAAAATAACACTCAATTTATACCCAGCTCCTTAGAGACTGTCTTGCAACCCAGAACATTTCATGATAAACTCACGGTTTTTAAGTGATTTGATATGCCTACAAAGATCATCGAACAAGAAGTGAAAAAAGCCGACTTGCACGAGTTGGAATTAAAGCACAAATATGGGGCTTTAGTTAAAGCTGTGGTCGACACCGAACGAGAGATAATAATTGCTGGAATGACGATGCATTCAGATGGAGAAGAGATTCTCCTAGAAAATGGATCCAGTCAAGCAGACCTCTGGGGAATCAATCTTTATCTACAACAATCTGGCGATGATTGGATCGAATACGATTCGGTAATCAATCTACGCCCTTCTCAAGGCAACGATTCTCGGGGCGTCGATGATCCAGCAATCCAGCAGAAAATTCGAGAAATCGTCAACCGGCTAGTAAAATAAGCATGGCCAAAGATACAGAACACTTAGAATCGGTGAGAGCTAGTTGGGCCAAATTTTCTCTTGTTGAACAAATGGCCAATATTGGAAGCGAAGTAAGTCGAGCTTTGCGTGCCCAGGGCAATCCAACCCGTTTTTGGGGTGCTGTAGCTAGGGCCTTAGACTTATTCTACCTCACGATTGAAGACATCCGATGGAAAGGTCGACGCAGAGAAATTCTTCGTGTTCGAGAGTTATTTGCGGCCGCAGCTCTTGGAAGCGACGAGTTCAAAACAACTCTCCAAGATCTTGACCGCTATTTTGATTGCTTTGTGTGGCTAGCTCGATCCAAGCATTAGTTTTTGTTGCTGAGAACCGATTGGAGAGCCTCATCAATTTCGTCTACGATCGACTGCATGTCGTGTTGGAGGCACGGTTTTTGGATATGGCGGACGGATGACTCCCACAACATGAGGTTGTAAGGGGCGAGATTCCCATCTCCAATGCCCCGGAAATCGGTCCGGACAGCGATGACCGGCTTCCCCTTGCCATAGGCGTAGCCGCATTCCCAGCAGGTGCCAGAATCGGGATCGGGACCATCAAAGATCGCGACAACCGCGCGAGCCCCATCGACGCCGCCCACATCGACCGCAAAAATGCACTCCGATGTAATTTCCCGAGGTTCTGCCTCCTGCGGGAGAAACACGGTGTATCCCAGCTGCCGCAGCTTTTCTGCAAGCGCGCTGTTGAATTGCCTCTCAGCCAAAGTGAAGAGAGGTCCTGCAAGATAGATATCGTTTTCCATAGAAACCGGCTTCATGGTTGCAAACAGTGAACAAATAGGCATCAATACTGAAAGAACTCTCATCATAAACCCTCCCAAGTTTTTTAGCCCAGGGAGGTTATATTAAAGAATACTTTTCAACAAGAGGTATTACTTCCGTTCTTGAGCCGATGCGTCGTCGAGCCAGATTTTTGTCCTTTCAAAATGGTCGTATTGAAACAAACCGATCTCTTCGTCAAAATCCTCCTGCTCGAACTTTTGATCCAAGTAGCGGATCCCCACATAGGGAATGTTCTTTGCCTGCGCCATTTTCGCAACGGAATCGACGTTTCTCTGATCATTGTCGACGAACCAGATTTTGGAAGGGACAAAATCGATCTGTTCTAAAAAGGTTCCAAGTGAAGGTCCCTTCGGATACGGATAGGAGAAGAGGATTCCGTTTTTAAATAGTGGAACGCGGCCATGCTTGGGATCGAGAGACAACTTTAAGGACTCCACCTCGAGGCTGCCGCTGAAATCAAATCCCCTCTCCTTGAGTTCATGAAACCGAAAATCTTCCATGGACCCGATGGGGCCGCAAGGGCCTGGACCCGGCAGCATGAGGGTCAGAGTGATGATCTTATGCCCCTTTTCTTGAAGATCCCAAATCCCCTCTACAATTTTGGGATGGACAACCTCCACTTCTATCTGGTGGATCCAATGGCCAAAGAGCTCTGTTTTTTCCTCATCTGAAGTAGGAAAGAAGAGGCGGTCGAAAACGGGATAGCACACCCTTCCCGCATTGGGCCGCAGAATTTTATCTTTTGGGACGATGAGAACCTCGTCGACGTCAAAGATGATGAGATCTTGAGAATCTGCCTCGGATAATATCTGGAAAACTTCCTCGATGTCCCCTGTCCGGTGGAACACCTCATCTGCATGTAGAGAAAAACAAGCGCAGCACAAGACTAGAAAGTATCTAAAAAACATCGAACCCTCCCTTGAAGCCCCTAGATTCTAAGAAAAATTAAAATTTTTGAGTAGATCTTTACCTTCTTGCCATTCGCCTACATTGGAGTCGCTGCCGATTCTTTACCGACAAAACTGCAGCATCTAGAGCGCTCAGCCACGATTCCAAACTTGGGTTGAGCCAATCTTTTTGCTCGACTTTGACCGAGTGGGGAAATTGTCTCAGCCAAATCGACTGCCAATGATCGGGTCCCGAATCGGCATATCCGGGGGAGATGATGAGGCTGCAAGGGTCTTTTTTCATAGCTTCTGAAGCCTCCAATGAAAACAGGGCTCAGTGACTTTTTCCACGATTCTCCACCCCTCTTTCGTCCGGATGCACGTGTCATTGTACCAAAGGCCCCAGAGCATAATTTCCTTTCCGCCCATCTCCAGAGGGTTGTAGCAGAGACATCGGACATCGGCATGATCCCCAAGAACCTTGATCTGGAAATTGGAGATGAGATGCTGGCGAGGCAGATGGCCCAGATTTTCTTTTAGGAACTTTTTGATGGTGCTCAGATCTGAGTGGGGTCCTCCGGCCTTGGAGAAGTCGATCCGGGCGTCGGAGGAAAAGATTCTGTCTAACGCGTCGATGTCGCCCCGATCGATGGCCGTACAATAGGCGGTCAAAAGATCTGTGATCTCAAACCGGTCTGATATTTCCTGCAATGTCATTGCCACGCAAAACTCCTTATAAAGTTGAATAAATAAAACAACATAATTACAATTACAGCAAAATAAAGAGGTTTTATGAGAATTGAAAACAATTTACTTCAAATTCAAAGCTATTTCTCTGATAACCAACCACATATTCGCCAAATCGGCACATTTCGGATCCATCAAATTCAAGACTGGGGATCTTCGCTCATCGTCTTTTTGGAGGAGTATGGCGCAATTAAAATTTACGTTGATAAAGAAAAATTCCGATCTTCATTTTCCGAGGGAGACTGCATCGACTACTACCGGATAACTCCAGTAGATGGGTTTCGCCCCATAGAGCTTGAACCAGATATTTTAGTGGACAATACACTCGATTTTTTCGTCCATTGCGAGACGCTAGAAAAAAGCGAGCCC
This sequence comes from Verrucomicrobiota bacterium, assembly GCA_018239895.1. Taxonomy (GTDB): domain Bacteria; phylum Chlamydiota; class Chlamydiia; order Chlamydiales; family SM23-39; genus SZAS-17. The sequence goes on along the minus strand of JAFEGL010000021.1, from coordinate 14,653 downwards.
TTCTTTCCTTGGGACCCTTACTGGTGAATGAATTTCAGTAGATCAGCATTAACCTGATCTTTGTGGGTCGAGCACATCCCGTGCGGCGCCCCCTTGTAGATCTTCAATTGAGCCCCCTTGACGATCTTGGCCGTGAGGAGGGCCGAATCGGCGATCGGTACAATCTGGTCGTCGTCCCCATGTAGAATGAGCGTCGGCACGTCGATCTTCTTGAGATCTTCGTTAAAATCGGTCTCGGAAAACGCCTCGATGCACTCATAAAGTCCCCGATACCCGCCGAGCATCCCCTGCAGCCAGAAAAAATCGCGCAATCCTTGGGGCACTTGGTGGCCCGGCCGGTTAGCTCCATAGAATGGCGCAGTCAGCTCCTTGAAAAACTGAGAGCGGTCGGTGTGAACTCCATGCCGGATGTTATCGAACACATCGAGTGGCAATCCGCCGTGATTTTTGGGCGTCTTCAGCATCAAAGGAGGGACAGCTCCGATCAGGACAATTTTGGCGACCCGTTTTGTCCCGTGGCGGCCGATGTAGCGGACAACCTCCCCGCCTCCCGTCGAATGGCCTACGTGGATCGCGTCTTTTAGCCCGAGCTCTTTGACCAATTTGGCCAAATCGTCGGCGTAAGTGTCCATCTCGTTCCCATCCCACGGCTGATCGGATCTCCCGTGGCCGCGACGGTCGTGAGCGATGCATCGGTAGCCCTTGGAAGCCAAAAAGTACATCTGATCATCCCACGCATCGGCCGTCAGAGGCCACCCATGGCTGAACACGATCGGCTGCCCCTGGCCCCAATCTTTGTAGTAGATCCGAATGTCCCGTTTATTTTCCTTGCCGACTGTAACGTAGCCCATACTTTCACCAAGCGATTGTTTTGCCGTCGTAGTTGAGAAACTGCCCAGAATCTTTCAATTTCAAGCCATCGATCGTCCGGCGCATGAAATCGACGCTCTTTTCGGTCGTGAGATCGGCTCCCTTGCCGCCCATGTCTGTGATGACCCACCCAGGATGGAAGTTGACGATAGCGATGCCGAGGTCGTGCAAATCTTGGAAAATAACCCGCATCGCGGCGTTCAAACCCGCCTTGCTCGTCCGGTAGGCAATCGCGCCCCCGTCCATTTCGGTCATGCTGCCCATGCTGCTCGAAATATTGACGATCTTTTTTCCCGTCCCCTTTTTCATGTGGGGAAGAAACGCCTCAATTACCAGAATCGGCGAGATGGTGTTGACTCGCAAAACCTGCTCCCAAGCTATCGGATCGATCTGGCCAAAATCCTGATCCCGATCGCCAGTCTCTGCTGATATCCCGCTTCTGCCCGAGTAGATCCCAGCGTTGTTGAGTAAAAGATCGATCGGCTTCCCTTTCAGCTTGGCCGCAAGAGTCTTGATTTGTTGATAATCGGAAACGTCGAGGGCTTCGATTTCGATCGAAGGGTGGGACTTAGCGAGCGATTTGAGCTCTTTGGCGGACGAGGGATTGCGGCAACAGGCAATCACATGCCACTGGTCTTCGGCATATTTCTTGACGAACTGAAGGCCAATTCCGCGATTAGCCCCTGTAATGAATAAAGTCGGCATGTTAAACTCCTGAACCTATCTCAGTAATAAGTTTCAGTCGATTTTCGCGTTCTTTTGAGCCGATTTTCGATTCAAATTTGGGGGCCAATATGCTTTTGCCGATATGGGCCCCCAAATTTGAATCGAAAATCGGCCAAAATAATCCCGAAAATCGACGAAAATCATTACTGAGATAGGTTCATGTATCTAGGATGGGTGAATTGATGTCAAAACCACAAATCAAAGCCTTTATCTTCGATTGCGACGGAACCCTGGTCGACAGCGAGGGGGCCCACTTTGCCGCCTGGCGCCAGGTCGCTCAAAAGTACGGCCATGAGCTCACCGAAGAGGATAACCTTTCTCAGACAGGAAAGCCGGACGATGTGATCGCGAAAGAACTCGCGGGCCGATTCTTCAAAACCTATCAGCTCCTTTGGGAAGAAAAAAACAGCTGCTTCCACGAGTTCCTCATGCGGGGTTTGCCGGCCATGGAAGCGACTGTCAAGTTCCTGCGCCGTCTTCTCCAAGAGAAAGGACGCTTCAAGCTGGCTGTCGCCTCAGCAGCTCCCAAACATGAGATCCTCATCAATTTGAAAAACTTGGGCCTCGATGGCACTTTGGACCTCGTCATCTCGGGTCATGACGATCTGGGAAACTACCAAGATCCGGCGGGAGTCAACAAACCCAAGCCCTACATCTATATCGAGGCGGCAAAACAGCTGGGCCTCTCCCCTTCTGAATGCATCGCAATCGAGGACAGCTACACCGGAGTGACAGCAGCGAGCCAGGCCGGCTGCTTCACAGTTGCCATCCCCACCACTACCTCGAGAAAGCACGACTTATCAAAGGCCTCTTGCATCCTCGATTCGTTGACTGGCTTCTCTATCTCCGATCTCTTGGAAAAAACCCTTTAGATGCGACTATTTAGTGAAAGGGGTATTCCCAAGTTCCTCTATGAAGCCTCTTTGTTTTCTCCTCCTGCTCTTGCGCTGCTTTAACCACGTATTCGTTTTGCCGCTGCTTATCGTACTGTTCAGAGGCTAGTCTGCTGGCCTGCTTGTGTCCTTGCTCTTGAATCCCCTTGGAAGCGCTCTCGTCTCCCCTTTTTTGATCGAGCTCTCGCGATGAGGATTCGAAATACGAGGTTCCCGTACGAGAAACATATCCGTAATTGTCCGCAGAAACTGGCCTAGACATGGCAATAACGAACAATATCAACAAGGGCAGCGCAAAATAGGTCACCTTTCTCATCAACGAGACGAGTGGATGGGGCCGAGGGGCCCCTGAATAAGAGGGAGATGGTTCGCTTAAAGAGACGGGGCGCATTATCTCATCTGCTGTTGCTGAGGTGCTGGGATCAAGACCTTGATCTGCGAATTGGCCGAGCAGAGCTGGGCGCAACCATAGCAGCAGCCGCAAGGGAGACAAAGGGTCGCCAAGGCGGCCTTTTTAGAGCGTTCGCATCTTGCTTCCTTACTGTCGCTCGTGTTTGGCGGCTGATGCATATTCATACAACATAAGGATCGACCGTAAAACTCGCACCCTGCAAGGCAGGTATCCAAGCATCCAGGTCTCCGTTTCTGTTCTAAAAAATGGTTATGGAACTTTTGTTTGAACAGGTTGACTTTTGTCGCGCCTGTGAGAGTGTCGCAAAAACAGCAATCATCTGACTTATTTTCTAGTCTCTTCTGTAGTTCTGATTGTGTAAAGGCTCGAAAGTGGAGTGCCGACATATTTTTATCCTTGGTTAAAAAAATCGGCCGAGATGCTACACGAAATCCTTTTTTTGAGTAAATCTAATTTTTATCAAACTCCTCTTGCTCAAGGAGAGAGAGCTCTTCGTCGGTCAGTTGGGTTTCGACCAGCTCGATCGGGACGCCTTGCTCCTCGATCATCGCCACTCGATATCCTTTCAATGGGCTGTAAGGGCCAAAGAGGACTTTCGCCCCTGCAATCTCTGCATCCAAATCGTCCACTTGGAAGGCGATATGGGGAACTTTTGTCACGAGCTCAGGGAGTCCGTGCCCTTCGGGGAATCGGTGCCACTGGATGTGCCAACGATTCGCCTCAAATGGAGTCGAATAAAATCGAAATCCCCCCACCTCGACGAGAGTTTCATCGGGCCGCTCTTCCTCTGTGGGAACGCCATAGTGGTGATACTTTCTCATACTTTTAAAGATGATCTTTTCCGTCAGAGTATCTACAATAAATGCCTTTAATGGAAGAAAATGTGCTCAGCTTTACAAAACCGAACACTCTATGTTGAAGAAGCTCCGGGAACCAATGAAGAGGTCCGTTCCGAGGTCGCAAAGATAGCCCGATCTTGGCAGCTTTATTCAGCAGAAAAAATGGCCGAAGTGGACGATCAGCATATGAAATCGGTCTATGACGCTGCTGAAAAAGTCAACCGAGTGACGTATCAAAGAGCCGACTTAAGGGCCACAAACTACAGAAAAACCTTTACTGCCTTTCTATGCCATGATGACGCCCTTGAACTGAAAGGGTTTGCTTTAACCAGTGAAATCGAGCTTCCGAAAAGACAAAAAAAATTCATACACCTCAATTACCTTTCTACCGACCCTAAAAATCTATTCATACTCAATAGAATCAAAGGGATTGGGCCCTCTTTAGTCACTTTTTTGAAAAGCAAGTCCGTCCGGGAAGGCTACGGAGGAATTTTCGTCGAACCTCTCCCCCAAGTTAGAGCTTTTTTTGAAGCAATGGGGTTTTTAGAAATTGATGATACGGGATCTAAAAAAAATCCAATGATCTGGATTCCCTAGTGAAGAATCTCTTTTGATTTTCAAAGGCGCATGGTATTCTAGTGCCGATGAAAAAAATACTATCTATTTTTTTGACCTTTGCGACCCTGCTTGGGACGGCGAACGCCGCTGTGAAGAGCGTCGTGTTCGACTTCGGCGGTGTGCTAGCCCAGCCGGATCAAAAGATCCTCGTCGACTATTTGGCCGAGTCTTTAGGAGAGTCGCCCGAGACAATCCAGCAGCTTGAGGTGAAAGAGCTCCAGTGGATCCGGGTTAACGACGAGGAGTGGGCCTTCTGGCAAAAGTACGCGGCCTCCAAGGGGAAAACCCTTCCGAATGGGTGGCGCCAGGAATACCAAGCAGTCAAACTGGGTTCAGTGAGAGAGCTCGAGGGGATGGGAGGTGTGCTCGAGGACCTTCGGAAAGAGGGCTACCATCTCGAAATGCTCTCCAACTTTCCCGCTTGGATGGAGCCTCTAATCGACAATTTGGGCTATCGAGATCGATTCGACCACCTCTATCTCTCCTACCAGACGCAGGTTGAAAAACCCTCCGCTGAAGCCTATGTGAATCTTTTGGACGACTTGAGTTTGCAGGCGGACGAGATCCTTTTCATTGACGACCAGATCGCCAACGTCGAAGCGGCTAAAAAGCTCGGTATAGACGCGATCCACTTCACTTCGGTCGAACAGTTGAAAAAGGAACTGGCCGCGAAAAAAGGACTCGCCCTCTTCTACTGGGACGCGAGGCCGCTCCTCGGCTTTTCGAACTTCGGCGATGCACTGAGCGCAGCTCTCATCGAAAGGATGATTAGGAAAGAAGTCGCCATTGCACAGGCCTCTTCTCAAGGCAAACTATTGGGCATGGGCTCGATCCTCAACTACGCTAAGGAGGGGGATATCGTCTGGGGCACAGGCGTCAACGGGAAGAGCACTTCGTATCGATTTTCGAATTTAGATGTGAGAGCTGTCCGGGGCCCGCTCACTCGAGACTTCTTATTGAAAAGAGGCATTGCCTGCCCAGAAGTTTATGGAGATCCGACTCTCTTGCTTCCAATCTTTTTCCCCGAGTTTCAAAAGAATCCCAGACCCGAAAATGAGTACATCGTCATCCCCCACTTTTCCGATGAAAAGCTCTTCGAACATTTGCCCAACATGGTCAGCGTCAAAGAGCCGTGGGAAATTGTTGTCCGAAAGATTTTGAACAGCCAGTTTGTCGTCTCGAGCGCCCTCTCGGGCGTCATCGTGGCAGAGGCCTTCGGAATTCCGGCCCGTCTGTTACAGGTAGAAAATAAGGCGAACACGGAAGATCTGTTCAAATACAAAGACTACTATTTTGGGACGGGGCGGATCGAGTTCCAATACGCTTCCTCAATCGAAGAGGCGCTCGAAATGGGAGGGGAACCCCTCCCAATCTGTGATCTGGAAAAACTGATCCAAGCTTTTCCGTTCGAAAAATTCTAGACCGCACTATAAGCTGTCCAAATCAGCCGCTTGCGCTTGGGCCCATCTTACAGCACCCTGTACGAGATCCTGAGCGTCCGATGACTCAGAGGCGGAGACCCTTTGGTTCAATAAGGAAGCCAAATTTTCAGCATTGCTAGCTATTCTATGTGCATGAATCCATTTACCGGAAATGTTGGATATTTGATCCACGAGAAATAATGTCTCCTCACCATCCTCTTGAGAACGTACGATCCGAATCACTTTACTTGCGTAGCTATAATTCTCTTGTTGAGAATCGCTTTCAGTACCTGATTCCATATGCCATTTGCCATGGCTTTGAATGAGTTTGTAACTGGTTGTTGCTCCTGGAACTGCTGGTAAGTGAACCGAGCGGACTCTCTCAACAGATAGGCCATCTCTATTGGATCTCAGACAAAGTTTTTGGAACCAATTCCAAACGAAGCTTAAAAAGTGGTGCCAACACCCCCTTCGTGGACTTGAAGATCCCCTTTCGGAACGTGTTGGACTTTCGCCGCTAGCGGTTGAGGCGCGGTCGAACTCTGTGGCTCCCACGCTGCTGCTGCTCATTGTCGAGGTTGTCTGTGAAGCGAGCCCCATGGGAGGCGGCGCAGATCTTCCAGTATCTGTATGCGTGGGTGCTGCTTTATGAGATGAACTAGAAGAAATTAAAGAAGAACCTGTTGCTGGCATCGTATACTCCGGGTTTTAAGGAGCGTCGATACTAGGCCCGAAACAGATTTTCTTCAAGAAGAAACGGCGATGAAAATCGGGACATCCCCATCGGAGAGGAGCACACTTTCTCGATACACTTCGAAATCGGCCGTGTACCTGCGGGGAAGCGGGGTTTTCCAAATGTTGATCCACTCGGGGAGAACTTGCATCCGCCCTTTTGCGGTGAATTCAAGGAACTTTCCTCCGGGAATCTCTTTTCCGACCAATCCTTGAGGGATGTTCTTCAGATCGGGCACTTTGCAGCCGAGAAGGGTCGTGTAGGGCTTCATGAAATCCCCTTCGTAATCGGTGTAGACGCTGTAGATGGTGGAATCTATCTTGTTGGGGATCTTAGCTAGGATATTCTCTTGGAAAAACCGGCCCCAGAGTTGAGGGATGTCGGCGCCTGATTGGCCATTCTCATTGGTGGTCCGAACAGCGATGCCGACGACAAAGAAATTATTTAATTCCATGAAAGTCCCCCTTTTTAGATGACAAGCATACTAAAAAGGGAGATATGAGTCTTCAATTAAGCTCGGTTAGTCGAAGTCTGCGCTTTCGCACGGATCCAAGCTGCAACAGATATTAGAGAGGAATCAAGATTTTCCTCAAATTGGTGTGTTTCGTTGAGTTGATTCAATTCCAAAATCACCTCTTCCCCGCTCTTTCCAACAGGCGTTTTTTCTATCAAAGTTGGACCTTCGTATTTCCATTGTGTTACCTTAAATTCGACGCCTCTTCGCTGAGGAACCGGCACTACAAGGTAAGCTGCTTCGGGGTCGGTCCCATCGAGATTTCCAACCAGACGTGCAGACATCTCCTGCCCGAGCCAAGTCCCAGCTTTATCCCGGGTAATCAGAAACCCCGATTCCAAATGTCTGTGCAGTGCATTCCCTTGAATCTTGGTCTTTAAACTTTCAAGCAATCCGACCGACTCTTCGCTTGAGCTCCGTTTGCAGCCGAAGATTTTAGAAAAGATAGCCCAAAGAACTGCGAAGAAAACTAAGCAGCAATTCTTTCTGGGTCCGGAAGTTTCGCCACTCCCCGTCTCGGGATGTCTGGGCTGAGAGGGGCCCATAGTCGAGCGTGTGTGTGCTGCTAAACCGGTGCGGGTGGCGTGGGAGACAGGAATGTCTCCTGAAGTGTCCGAACTTGTGGGGGAAAGTTGACCAGCTGTCGCCGATGAAGTTCTTGGCATAAAATACTCCTGTTTTTTTTGAAGAGCCTAGAGATTAAAGAGCAGGAGATATTTTTTCAAGAAAAAGCCCCCCTCAAGAGAGGAGGGGGGCGAAATAAACTATCTTTTCTTTTCGGCGACGATGTAGTAGGTCGTCGTGACGAGCTTCATCCGGTCAGCTTCGACCAGGGCTTGGCCGTCTTGGGTCAACCGATCGAAGAGGGCAATGAAGTGCTTCGGCATCAGGCGGCATTTGACGAGGAACTTCACCAACTTCGTCACGCGGGTGAAGAACTTGTCGGCCCGGTCGATCAGAGGAGCCTGCATCCCGTCGATGCTCGGATTCTCATTCACGACGACGTCGAAGCCGGCTCTCTCCAGTTTTTCGACATACTCGGCGACCGAGTGGGTGCCGATCGCACCGATGAGAGGCTTGATTCTCCGCATCAGGCTCGCATGGTGAGGATCTTTTGGATTGTAGGCGTCGAGGCTCATCCAATCAAGGCAAGCCAATCTTCCCCCTGGCTTCAGTACCCGGTGGATATCTCGGAAAAGCTTCTCTAGATCTCTTGAAAGGCTGAACACCTGGATCTGATAGACCGCATCGAGAGAATTGTCTGCAAATGGGAGTGGAATATCGTTCACATCTCCTTGGCGAAAATTGCAAGGCAAACCTTTGACCGACGCGAACATTTTAGCGGAGGCCAATTGATCGGGATCCAGGTTGATGCCAGTCACTTCGGCTCCTGTCATCGACGACATGTTCGCAGCGACGCGACCTCTTCCACATCCAATATCGAGCACTTTGCTCCCCTTCTTGAGGCGGAGATCCTGGCTCATTCTCTTTTCGATGAGTTTTTGGTTTTCAATGATGCTGACAGAGAGGTCGATGGCGGGCGGGATGTACATTTTCTCGACTTGGCCAATCGCGCAGAGGTGGTTGAGGACAGAATACCAATCGACGAGACCTTTTTTGATCTCTTGGTAATAGTCTTTTCCCATTTTTGAGATGAGCTCATTCTCATCGGCCCAATCAAAATCGTAGATGCCGTATGATTTCACAAAAGCATCGACTTTTTCTTGAGGCAATGTGTATAAAGTTTTTAAAGATTTGAAGATTGTGGACAATCGGTAGAGCATAAATTGCGTTTTCGATGTCGTTGCTTGAGACATTGGAACCCCTTTGTAAATATTTTTAGCTTTTAACTTTTTTTTACTATTTTTATCAACCCTGTACAGATGTTATTTTTCTCAGCAGCCTCTCTCATCATCGCTACATTTCTCCCAAGTTCCTTCGAACCGAAAGGGACGATGAGTCCCGCCGAATTTTTAGCTTACTGCTTAGAAAATAAGGATCTCGTCTACCAAGATATTTTTTTTGGAGGCAAAACTCAGTTCCAGGGAATCAACATCTGCCAAAATCGATACGAGCTGATCAAATCGATTGCGCAACAATATGGGAACAGCCCTTTTTCCGTTCTAGACGTAGGCGCTGCCCAAGGTTATTTTTCTTTCCGGATCGCTTCAGATTTTCCTCAAGCTGAATGCACCATGATCGAGCACGCCAATGCCGAATACGACCAACACGATTCGATGCTCTATCAGCTCTGCCATTTGAACAAGCTGAACAACACCGCTTTTCTCCATCAGAAAATCACAACTCGAGTGCTTGCCGATTTAGGAAAAGCGGAACATTTCGACCTCGTTCTAGCCCTTCTCGTCGTCCATCAAATCGACTCTTGCATGGAAGAGAGGAAAAAAATCTTAGATCATTTGCTCACTTTGGGAGATCAGATCATCATCGAAGTTTCGAGCGACTTCGCCTTGCAGCTGAGGGATTACGTAAGAGATGAGCTGAGCCATAAACCTGGCTTCGACTGCACCTATCTCGGCAGGGTCAACCGCTACTACAATCCGTTGATCGCCTACGAAGGGTACTATCCCAACGGCAAGGGAGAATTTTATTGGTTCAAAAGGAGAAAAGTCGAACAGCGAAGCCTCTTGCCCAAGAAGATCAAACCTCAGACTTTCAAAACGTTCAACGGGGTCTATCCCCGGTCGTAGAAATCGCGCCAGGAAGGGGGCGGAAGGTGGGCGTGGTTCGGGATGAGGGCCAGCATCAAGAGCAGAAGGCCGATCGCCACCGAGTTTTCTTGGGGCGGAAGGGCCACTTCAGGGAAATTGAGATAACCTAGAGTCCAAAGCCAAATCGCGACGCCCAAATTCATCAAGTGAATTTTCCGCAAGGGATGCCAAAACGAGAGGAGAGAAAACAGCGCGATCAGAAAAGCGCAGGTAAAATCGCTCGCCCAAAAATAGGTCGGCTCCTCATCCGAATAGCGCAAGATGAATGGGCTTAAAGAGAGCCAGCAAGCCAGCATGAACTCGATTACCCGCGCCCACATGCCTTATTTCTCCTATTTTCCCTTTCTTCCACGAGCCGATTCGCCTCATCTTCGGCGATTTGCGAGGCTTTTCCCCAGAAAGTATCCCACACAAAACGTTTGTCGCGCGTCCTTTTCCAGACGCGGATGAGCAACAAGATGCTCGTCCGAACTTCATCGTAGGCCAAACACATCAAAGTAATCGAGACGGCCGCCGTGATCAGGCAAGGGAAGCACCAAGCTCCGACGACGGTCCCCTGCAAGAGGACCAGCGTGGCGCTGACGCCGCTCAACGGGATCACATCGAGGCCGAAAAGGAGCACAAGCCAGGGGCGATCCTTCCATCTTTGCACCGAGCCGGCGAGAGCAAACAAGATATCGCCCAAATAGGCGACCGATCCCATGACCGCATCGGGGAGCCGCATCCAGATCCGCAAAATATGGGAAACCTCTGAATTCAAGACATCTTCGGTCTCCTTTCCAAAGACAGGATCCCAGACCGAATCGATCAATTGCCACTCGTAAAGTCCCATGTAAGTAGCGACGATCACAGCGATCGCTGCAATGAAGCAGATCAAGACCCGCTGGCCCATCGCGGAAGGTTGATACCGATACTGTTTACCCATATTTACGATCCATACCAGAAAGGGGCTTTCCAAAAAAACAAGATTCCAGCAATAGAAAAGAAAATGAGGTTCCCATGAAAGCTAAGTTATACCACTTCGACAAAATGCCCCTCGAGGCCATGAAAGACAAAGTTTACCGCCGCTGGCTCCACGGCCAGAACGGGATGTTGGTCCACTTCGATTTGAAAAAAGGGGCGATCATTCCAGACCATCACCATGTAAGCGAGCAGATCACCTACATCGTGAAGGGGAAAGTGCGCGTTTTCGTCGAGGAGCAGGAGTTCATCGTCAGCGCAGGCGACGTTCTCGTCATCCCCCCGAACGCCGTCCATCGGTTTGAGGCTCTCGAGGATACGATCGACATCGACATCTTTGCTCCCGTCCGCCAAGACTGGATCGAAGGGACCGAAAGCTACCTGAAGAAGAAGTAAGCGGAGGCGGGGAAGCCCCGCACCCCACTTTAGAGACACGGAGTACACAGAGATAAGAAAGAGATAGAAATTTCCTTTTTGCAAGAGCAAAATAAAAATTAAATCTCCTTCCTATCTCTGTGTACTCCGTGTCTCTGTGGTGAATTTTTTCTCAGTTTTTCTTCAAATAGACTTGAGTTGGAACGTCTTCGGGGAAACGAGCTGCAATCGATGTGAAGAGCCTCTTGGCCTCGGCAAGATTTCCCTGTTCATGGACTTCATAGGCTTCAGCAAATAACTTGCAAAGCTCCTCTTGCCCTGGCTTCGGCAATATTGAGGATTCCCCCTGAAATTTGGCGACGAGTTCAAACACTCTGATCTTGTTTTTCTTTCCCCTCACCTCGACAAGGCCTAGCGGACGGACGAGAAATTGAGGGCCGATGTCCCGCTTCGTCTCTTCTCCAATGATGATCTTCGTCTCGTAGTTTTTGTTGAGGACCTGAAGCCGCGAGGCCGTATTGACCGCATCGCCGATGACCGAATAGTTCATCCTTTCGGGAGTGCCAAAATTTCCGACGATGGCCACCCCCGAATTGATCCCCATCCGGGTAGCAAATTCGGGGAGCCCCGTCTGTTTCTGTTTTTCATTCAGCTCCGACAGCGCTTTCTGGCACAAAAGAGCCGCCGTGCAGGCTCTCGCCGCATGGTCGGGTACTTCGTTTGGAGCGCCCCAGATCGACATGATGCTATCCCCAATGAACTTATCGATCGCCCCTCCCTGAGCCAAGATGATTTTCGAAAGGGCATCGAAATGCTCTGCGAGTAGATGAGTCACAGTGTCGATCGGAAAAGTTTCTGCAATCGAGGTAAAGTTGGCGATGTCGGTAAAGAAGATCGTGATCGTTTTCTTTTCGCCTCCGAGTTCAATATCGTTCCCTTTCAACATGAGCTGATTGGCGATCTCTTTGGGGACATAACGGCCAAAGGAGCGGAGAGAGGATTTTAAAGAGGAGACAGAAGATTCGATCTGATCGATCTCAGAAATTTTTGTCGCAATCATTTCCCCTCCTTCGAGATTGAGGTGGGTCATCTGATCGATCTCCTCAGAGATCGAGACGATCGGTCGGGAAATTCGGATCGAAAGCCAAGTGACGAACAGCGAAGCTGCGGCCAAAATGGCCACCGAAATCAAAATCGCATCTCTTTGCGCTGCCATCAGTTCAGAAAAGAAATCAGAACGGGGAGCGATGATGGCAAGCTTCCATTCAGGTTGAAAAGTGGGAGGGAAAGTATGGAAAAATGCCAAGTAAGTTTCATGGGAAAATTTGAATGAAAATTGAGGTTCATTGTGCCTTTTGTAAAAGTCGAAGGCCGCCTTGGCAAGATCTGAATGGGGAGCGTCTCTTGGAAGGAGCGCTTTCCCTTTTCCATCCACGATGAATGCCTGCCCCGATTTGCCGATCGTTTGCTCAGTTAAGAATTTAGAGAAAAGGTCGACAGAGAGGGCTGCTCCGACTACGGCAGAGAGATTCCCCTCCTTATCGTAAAAAGGCATCGAGACAGAGATGCCGTTCTCGACTCTGGGAAAATGGAACGGGTGGATTTCCGACCAGTAGAGCCGATTGGCATGGATCGAATCGAAATACCAGGGTCTCTCCCTCGGATCGTAGGTTTGGCCCCGAACTTCTTTCATGCCGATCAACTCGAAATCGGCATCGTAAAAAGCCTGCATCTGGGCATCTTTCGGCATGGAGCCATTTCTAAATAAGATCAAGTAGGAGGTGCCCGGCGGCGTCTCAATGAGCTCTTTGGACGAACCGAAAAATGTCATATTGATCGCGATGAGATAGCCCCCGTCGGGCGTCCCTAAATAGTAAGTGAAAAGATCGGGGAAATATTGGACCGCATCGAGAAAGAAAGTGCTGAGAGCTGTATTCTCAATGCCGATCCCCGACTCTTTCAAATAAAATACGCCCCCCATTTTCGGCAGCTGCTCAAATTCCCGCTCTAAGCAACAGATCCTTTCAACAATTTGCTGGCCCACCCGAACGATCGTCTGCTTGGAAAAATCGGCAATCGACTTGTTGTATTTCGTATAAGTCGAGGAGATGATGGCGGCCGATGTCGCCACGATCGCAAAGAGATTAACTCCCAAAAGAAGAGTTCTCAGTTTGATTTTTCTCATTGAGTTCTTTTCAATAAGAATTCAAGAATCCCGTAGAGAGGAAAAATAACAACAAATACTGACAAAAACAAAACCGGCATCAAGATGGGCGATGGCGAGTCCAATGCCTGCAGCGCAAAGACCGTGATGACGCACATTGTGATGTTCAAAAATGCAAAGACGGCCGAGGCGTTCGGCTTATTCTTTGCATGGCCCGTTCCTAACGTCGGACAATTGATATAGGCAAATACGATCCCCATGTTCATGACGAAATAAGGTCCAAAAAGGGTCCACATGTTGAAGACTTCCCAGTAAAAGGCCAAAAACATAGCTAAAGCTGAGGGGAAAATCAGACAAAGTCCAAGGAGAATCCCTTTCTGCGGCGTGATCATATGGGCTGTCCTATGGGACAAAACCGCCCCCAAGATCATCCCTACCGAAGGGATCAAGTTCAAAGCGCCGTACGTGCTCGGACTTAAGCCGAGCATATGGATCGCCAAAAAGGGAGCCTTGGCGGCGAAAATGTAGACTAAAGCTGTGCAGCAGCCTTGAAGAACTCCGCAGACAAAAAGCCTCGGATTCTTGCACCGCTTTGCGTAGCTCTCATATAAAACTTTCCAATTGAGCGGCTCAGGTGAGAGTTCCGTTCCCGTTTCAGGAAGCTTCAGACACAACATGAAAATCAAAACGCTATACACAGCCTGTAGCAGAAATGTGCTTTCCCACCCAAAATACTGTGTCGCAAAACCGCCGAGCGTCACAGCCGCTCCAGGCGCAATGGCGAAGGCTACGTTCACAAATGCCAGCTTTTGCCGAGCCAGCTGCGGCTCATAGTAATCGTTGGTGATCGTGAAGGTCATCATCAGCCCCACGCTGGCCCCCAGAGCGGCGATCATCCTCGAGAGGGCAAGCAGCCAGTATTGCTCCAGGGCTCCCGCCGCAAGAGAAAGGAGAGCACCCACAATCGAAATCGCTAGGCCCAAATAGAGAGCCTTTTTCCGACCGACTCTATTCGACAAGGGTCCATATGGTAATTGCCCCAGCGCGTAGCCGATCAGAAAAATCGTGATTGTGAGCTGAGCCAATCCCGAAGAGATCCCATACGCCTGAGCGATCGCCGGCAAAGCCGGAGTAAACAAGACGGCCCCAACCGACGGGAACGAGACGAGCAAAAGGAGAATGAGTAATGAGGGTTCGGGAACCCCTTTGAGTTTGATCAGACTCTGTTTTTCCATGAACCTATCCGTAAAGTAGTTTGTGGCAAGCCCGAGAGTTTGGGCGAGCGATTTTTGAGAGAAAAGCCGAGGTCAATATCGGAACGGGAATATGGCCTCGGCTTTTCTCTCGAAAAGCGCCGGCCGAAACTCGGGATTGCCCGAAATACTTTGCGGATAGGTTC
>JAFEGL010000020.1 GCA_018239895.1 Verrucomicrobiota bacterium | reverse complement strand
TAGGGCGACAAAGCGGTTTTAAAAAGGGCGGAAAAAGATTCAAAAAGGGCGCACGCGAAAAGCGGGATAGTCTCATGGATTGGATTGTAAAGGGGTTTTTCGATAGAATGCAATGCCTATGCACGAGATTCATCTCGATACGATCGATTCGACCAACGTATACGCAAAACTCCACGCTGCCGAGTTCCCAGCTGGGCAGATCACCTGCATTACAGCCGAAGAGCAGACAGCCGGCCGCGGCCGGTACCAAAGACACTGGGTCTCCCCTCGCGGGGTCAATCTCTTAGTGACGTTTTATTTCCAACTCCCGCTTCAAACACTCCATCTCACTTCAATTGCCCAAGTAATGGCCGTAAGTTTCGCCTCTCTTCTCATCAAAGAGGAGCTCTCCCCCAAGATCAAATGGCCAAACGATGTGCAGCTGAACGGAAAAAAAGTCTCGGGAGTCCTTTGCGAAACCTCTTTCCACCGAAGCCACGCCGATATCTTTCTAGGAATTGGGATCAATGTGAACATGGAAAAAGAGACGCTTCAAAACATCGATCAGCCGGCCACATCGCTCAAAGCAGAAACGGGCCGAACTTGGGATCGAAAGAGCCTCTTGCACAAACTGCAAGAGCAATTCTCCTCCGACCTAAATCTTTTCAAAAATGAGGGGTTTACCCCCTTTCATAGCCCATTTGAGAATCTGCTCGCCTATAAAGGCGAAAAGATCAGCTGTTTCGATGGAAGAAAGGAGTGGACAGGTATTTGCCATTCGCTAACGAACGACGGCCAGCTCAATCTGTATCTCGCCGACCATTCGATACAAGTGATTGCGGCCGGTGACGTAAAGAATCTACGGGGATCAGATCCCTGCCAATGAACTGCATAGGCAGCGGAGCCTCTAACCGCTATTTCTTTTTCACTGACTGGATGTGAGCCATCGCGCTGCTTGGATCGTTTTCCACTTGAGAAAATAGGGCTTGCTTCATGTGGGACTGGAGAAGCTCTTGCAGTCGAAGATCCTCTTGAATCTGATTGAATTTAGAGCTGATGGGGATAAATTCGCGTGAAAGTTCCGTAGCGCCTCCTAAAAGAGCCTTCAAAAGATCCCCTGTCCAGACGGGAAATTGGAGAGATTTCTGGAGCATATTTTGGAAATTTAGCTGAGTCATAGGATCAAATTCTGAGATCATAGTAGCCGTGATCTCTTGGAATTTTTTGCTACTCTTATAAAAACTTAAAGCAAACACAGCGGCTTGGAACGAGGTGCTCTCCTTGCTTTTCAAGATGGAGCTGATGTATTGCAGTCCTGTATCTATGAGCTTAAGCTGTTCTTCAAGAGGAATTCGATATACATTTTCTATCTGCGGCTCTTTATCGATCTCTACACACCTCTTGGCGAAATCGAAAAGATCGAGCCTTTCTTTCGCCTTTTGTAACCTCGTCGAATGGAATCGACTCAACCGTTCCAATAGAGCCACTAAATCGTCCCGTTTTTTATCTTTTTTCACTTGAGCCAATAGAGCTATCTCGTCAGGTTCGAGTTCGCCCTCTCCAATAGCTCCATCAAATATTTGATCGAAGCTCTTTTTGACTGTTTTCAACTCTTTTGAATTCAACCGTTCTAGCTTCATCAGCAAGTCGGCCAAATCGTTCCGGTTTTTATCGGCCTTAACTCGAGCCAATAGGGTCTTCTCCGCTTCTTTCAAATTGTGTCCTACTAGAGCCTTCTCCAAATCTTCAATGAGAGAATTCATCGATTCTTCAATATTGAAGTTGAATTGCACAATAGACGCCCCCAAGAAATCAATCGGGTCATCCATCGAAACGGGAGGCAAAAGGGACAAGACATCTTTAAAGTTTCTCGCATAGGGCTCTCGCAAGAGATTGGCAAGATCGCCTTTTAAAAAGGCATCGATCTCACCAGCCCAAGTATGATAGAGGCGAATGGCTTCGGCGATCCCTTTGATTCTACGGAGGTTTTTCGATGGGTCGTGGGTCATTTCAAGTTCTTGAAGCGATTTCGAAATGCGGGAGGCTTGATTGATCCGCTCCAAAAGGGGGCGCATCATTTGCTCATTCAAAGAGCATGTATCTCGAAAGAGAGGATCGGATAGGTAGGTTTCTTTGGCAAGTTCCGTGTGAGCGACGGTGAGGATGTGCCCATACGTATTTTGATACACCTTGAAACTGGGCGGTTTACCATCCATGAATCGGGAGATCAACTCCCGCTCCATCAAGATTGCAATTTGGCTATCGACCGAGGCAGTCAACGTGGCCGAATCCTGTATCGTTACGTCTCCTGGAGGTTTCTGCACATATTTGTATACGCCATTTTCTTTTTTGATCCGGATGTGAGCGCCAAGCTCTCTGGAACCGTAAGTTGTGACGACCTCTTTTGGGGAAAGATAAAATAAAACGATGGCCCCGCTCTTCTCTTTTTTAACGAGACGGCCCTCTTTGTCCAAATCAAAATAGAGAGGCTCTCCCGGCTTCAGATTTTTAAATTCTTGTTGCTCAGAGTAAGTGTTGAGTTGATCAAGCACTTTTTGCTGATTTTTAGTCTTAACATCTCGAAGATCGGCCACCATCCATCTCCCCTCGACATAGGGAGTTCCACTATCGTCGTTTGTCCGGTAGAGGATATCTCCTAGAGGCCTTACGTAGATCTTCGATGATTCTTTAGCAAATTTTTGGGGCAGATTAGAGACATCTCTTCTTAAATCGAACATCTTCAATTGAGCCTCTTCTCGATCTATTTGGGCTTCAAGATCATCTAGATCCCCTTCCCCCCTAGCAATCTTCCCTCTTAGCTCCGCAATTTTCTCTGCGAAATGGGCGGCCGATAGCTCTTTGAATCGAAGACTCTCTTTTTCGTGATAACCTTGGTTATCTTCCACAAATTTAACGTAACCAAGAACACGTTTATGCAACTCTTCAATTTCTTTTGTATTCTGATTTAAATATTCTGCTCTTTTATTAATGGAATCGAAAAAAAGCTGTTCGCGTCGCGCTTGAACCAAAAAAGCTTTTTTTATCGTTTTATTAATGAATTCTGCCGACTCAGGAAGAGCTTTCTGCATCTGATGCAATTCGTGATAGCTGGCCTGCGACAACCCTTTCAAAATGAGTAGATCCCGTTTTGCCTTTATACTCAGCCGTTCCCTAGCTGAGCGTTCTAAAATAGCTTGCAAGAATTTTTGGAAATTCTGTTCTATTCGCAAATGATTTTTCCAAACATCGATGTTGTAGGGTGGTCTATGAGCGCTATCCAACTTGTCAAAATTAAGCAATCTTCGCCACGCCGCGCCCAAAACTCGGCTATCCGGCATCCATTTTAAACAGATCTCTATCTCCTTTTTAACCTCCTCCGTGAGAGCGATCTCTCCGGATGCATAGTGAGGGAAAACAGTCTGGAGCAAAAATTGGAGTGTTTCTGGATCCGGAGAATCTAGAGATTCGATAAATGTTCGAAAGTCATTCGCATTCTTCTCCATCTCCTGGAGGGTTCGGTAGAATTCGACGCGATCTGACAACGGGAGAAAATGAGCCGCGGTATAAACAGCCTCGTTCCAAGAATCGGGCTTTTCTGGTTGAAGTGTCTTTTTGCGCAAAACAGTAGCGCGCTCGGTAAAAGCCTCGGGAGAATAAGAAAAAGACTCAATCTCTTTTTTTGTTAGAGAGTCACCTTTAACAACCGGGGCATCTTCAAAAAGGGAAGAGGCTTTCGGTCTATTTTTCCATCGGATATCCTGCTCGACGAACTTCTCTTCATCTTCAAAATTCGCTAGTTGCTTTTCGATCCAGGAGGGATCGATTTTAGCCTTGAGATCTAGCGGAACGAATTTTTGAACCAGCTCGGATCCGTATTCACTCTCCCACTTTTTGCAATAGTGGATTTTTTCAAAGAGAGCCTTCATCTCTTCGTGACTAAAAATTGTTTGGTCTTGAACTGGGACATAGCGGTCGACAATTTCAGAGCCGAAATAGTTCTTCCAGGCCGCAAACTTCTGTTGTTGTCTCTGCATCAACGAACTCTGAGCAACTCCATCTGCCAACAAGGCAGCGCTCGCCATGGAGGGGGCTGAGCTCGAAGAGGAAAGAGGCTCTGCATACCTTTTTGGCAGAGGGATTGCTCCAGACAAATCTCTCCCCTTCGGCCGAGGGACAGAGGACACCGAGGCTACAGAGCTAGGTGGCGGATCGAGCCTAAATTCTGGAATAACCGAGGTCGGTTGCATTGTAATAAACCTTAATAAGTATCGGTCTATTATACACTAATATAATTAAAATTTAAATACTTATTATAACACTGGAGTCACAGAGAGGCCGGGGTGGACCCGAGCCCTGAGGATCTGCTGGATGGCCGTGAGGGTGGAACCAGTCGAGGAGTGGCACGTGGTGCAAGAACCCTCGTAGGAGATAAAAATCTCCTTATCCTCTTTAAATTCAACAATTTTCACTCCTCCAGCGTCGAGCTCGATGTAGGGGCGGATCTCTTTCTCGATCACCTCTTCGATGATCTTGAGCTTTTGGGGGGTGGGGAACCCCTCCCAGCCAGGTATCCCCCCGGGGATCTCCCCAAAGTCGTGCTCGATGGGGGTCAGGTCGTATTGGGCCGTGTAGGGGATGTCCAGGCACTGCTGGACCGCCTGGTCGATGGCCGCGATCGCCTGGTTAAGGCTCGAATAGGCCTCTTTCGGGAAGGAGGGGTGCTCCTTCCGGTCCCGGACGTGCTGGTCGAGAAGGTCGGCCGAGATGCGGGAAGCCTGGTCGTAGTTTTTCCTCAAGACAAGCTCGGAGGCGATTTCGCCCGCTGCAATGAGAGCAATCGGACCGAATGCCTGGAATTTTGCGTCGGCGATGACGCCGTCCGATTCGTCGACCAGCCAATAAAAGCAGAGGTTCCCCTCTCGACCTGTCACGAGCCTCATGTTTCTTTCATGGGCCTGCTTGGCTGTGAAATGGCCGACGTAGCGCAAGTGGTCAATTTTTTCTCGCAATTTTTTGCTAAAAAGTTCCCAGAAATGGGGTTGCGTCAGTTTTTGGATCGACATCAGAACAGACCTTCAGACAACGTTCTTAAATGGCGGACAGATTCGACGATGGCTGCCACAGCTTTCGCGATCTCCTCTTCCGTCGTGTAGCGGCTCAAGGCAAAGCTCACGGCGCAAAGAGCTGTTCGCTCCTCCACTTTTGCCGCAAGCAAAAGGCGGCTGAGATGTTGGGCGTAAGGGCCGCCAATCGAAGCATAAATCCCCTTCCGATTGAGGAGATAGAGCAAAGATTCTGCGTGGACGTTTGGAAATGCAATCGCCGAAGTGTTCGACAATCTAAGCTCATCGGCGAAAAGGGGGATCGCGCCCACTTGAGTCACTAACTCCGACTCGAAAAGATCTCTTAGCCGGGCCGTCTCCAACCCCATCATGTCGAGGAAGAGCTGCGCCTGCGAGGCGGCAGCGGAGAGCGCCATGAACGATGGGATGTCGAAAGCCCCGCCTCGGAGGCCCGTGCCGCCTAATATCAGCGGATGCAACGGACTCCCCTCTTTTGCAAAGAGGCCTCCTGAACCTTTCACTGCATGGATCCGGTCGCCAGAAAATGTGAGATAGTCGACGCCTAAATCGGAGAATGAAAGGTATAATTTCCCAACCGCGTACGAGGCGTCGGCATGGAGCAAAACCCCTTTTTCCCGGCAAATCTTAGAGATCTCTTCGATCGGTTGGACGACGCCAGTCAATCCATCGGCGAGCGTTGCGCTGACGAGCGCTGTGCGAGGATTGATCAACGAGGCGAGCTGCTCGAGATCAACCCTTCCGAATCGGTCGACAGGGGCGATCTTGACGAAGCATCCAAACTCTTCGAGCCGCTGCATCATCTGCATCGTCGGAGCATCTTCCAAGCCCGTTGCAATGAAGTGGCACTTCCCCTCTTTGCGCGCCTTCTCTAAAAAAGCACTCCACAAAACTTGGTTGACCGCCTCAGCGCCTGACGAGGTGAAAACGAACGTCTCTTTTGCTTCGGCCCCCACAAAATCGTAAATCGCCTGGTACCGGGTATCCAAAGCAAACACCAACTCTTGCCCCATCTTGTGAGGAGCAAATGAAGCGCCCCAATGGTCGTTCAAATAGGGTTGCATCCGCTCTAAAGCCGAAGAGCAGGGGCGGGAGGATGAGTGGTTATCTAGGTAAATCACGGACCCACTTCCCATCGTGATATGTGTAAACAATCGGATCGCCAGTCGCAAGTTCGAGCGAGACGACCTCTTCGGGACTCAGCCCATCTAAGTGCATGATGATCGACCGAAGCGAATTTCCATGCGCCGGGACAAAGACATTTTCCCCTTTTTGCAAATGGGGGACGATTTTTTTCTCAAAAAATGGGATCGTCCGAGCGGCAGTCATCTTCAAGCTCTCTCCTTCAGGAGGAGCTACATCGAAGCTGCGGCGCCAGATTTGAACCTGCTCGGCTCCAAATTTTTCGGCCGTCTCCGCCTTGTTCAACCCTTGCAGTTTTCCGTACATCCGCTCATTCAACTCCCACGCCTGAAAGACCGGGATCAACTTCTCATGGCCGTAATTGCGTCCCCACTCGTCGACTTTGCCTGCGCCGGGATGGAGAAATACGGGAATTCGGCCGCTCGAGTGTTGATTCATCGCAAGCGATAGCGTCATGTGGGCCCGGATCAGCGTCGAAGTAAAAATCACGTCGATCGGCAGATTTTTGATCTTTCTTCCACCTTCGACCGACTCGCGAATCCCCTCTTCGCTCAAGGGAATATCGACCCAGCCTGTAAATAAATTTTTCTTATTCCAGACCGATTGTCCATGGCGCATGAGGATCAGCTTGGGATGCATCTCAAACTCAAAAGTTTATCTTTTCTTCGTTTCGAAGTTTATCAAAAAGGAGGTTTTATCTATACTTCTTCCCCATATGGAAACGAAAAGATTGAGCAAAGCTCTCGCCGCCGCCGGAATCGCCTCCAGGCGCGCCTGTGAAGAGATTATTTTTGAAGGCCGCGTGAAAGTAAACGGCCAGGTCATCAAGGTACCGCAGACCCAAGTCAATTGGGAAAGCGACCAGATCAAGGTCGACGAGGTCCTCGTCACTTCCGAGCAGAAAAAAGTTTATTACATACTCAACAAGCCGACCGGCTATCTCTGCACCAATGTCCGCCCCGGCAAGCGGCCCATCGTCCTCGACCTCTTCGCCGACACCGAGCGCCTTTTCACTGTCGGCCGGCTCGACCGCGACACGACTGGGCTCCTCCTCGTCACGAACGACGGCCACTTTGCCAACAAAGTGATTCACCCCAGCTCAAACGTCATCAAAGAATATCTTGTCAAAACCCTCCAAGAAATTGAGAGCCACCACCTCGAGACCCTCGCCGAAGGGGCCCGTGTAGACGAGAAGTGGGTCAAGCCCGTCTCCGTCACCAAAATCCGACGCGGCAATTTCAAGATCTGCGTCAAAGAAGGGAAAAAGCACGAAGTGAGAATCATCGCTGAACGGGCGGGACTCAAGATCGTCGAGCTGACCCGGATCCGGATCGGAGGCCTCCAACTCGGAACTCTTCCCGTCGGCGAATACCGCCGCCTCACCGAGCGCGAGCACAAACTGATCTTCGAACCTCACGGATAAGAAAATACTAAATCTGATCCTGCTTATCATGCCGGCGCAGCCGATCATGCTTATCCTGTTCATTTTTTCATGTGCAGGGACAGGATAAGCATGATCGGCTGCGCCGGCATGATGAGCAAGATAAAAAAACTTATTCCTCTCCAAATCGTGACTTGAGGGAGGCTCACAAAAATTGCATTTAAAATGACTTTTCAAATAGAATGATTGGTTAAATGCTGACCATTGCGCGACTCTTCGGAAAATCACCTTTTGCACCGCTGCAGACCCACATGGATAAGGTGGCGAGCTGCATCGGAAAACTCCCTGATTTGTTCAAAGCGATCCTCGATCAAAATGAGACGGCCATCGAGCAAATTGGTCAAAAAATCTCACAGCTCGAGCACGAAGCCGACCTCACTAAAAACGACATCCGGAATCACCTTCCTAAAAGTCTATTTCTTCCCGTCGACCGAGGCGCTCTTTTAGATATTTTAGGCCTCCAAGACGCGCTGAGCGATCAGGCAGAAAAAATTGCACAAACGGCCGGATTTAAAACGGTCGAAATCCCCCAATCAATGACAGAGACATTCATCCTCTACTGCCAAAAAGTGATGGAAGTTTTCTGGTTGACCCGGCAAGTGATCAAAGAAATCGAAGAGCTCCTTGAATCCTCTTTCGGAGGCATCGAAGCGGAAAAAGTCAAAGGGATGGTCGAGCAGATCGCCTTTCTCGAGTACGAAAGCTCTACCCTCCAAGTCGCCCTCTTAAAAAAGCTGTTTCGCGAGGGAGAAATGCTATCCCACCCCTCTTTCCATCTGCTGAATCTTCTGATTGAAGAGATCGGGGCCCTCTCCCACATCTCGGAAAAGTTGGGGAACCGGATCCGGATGCTGCTCGAGTTGAAATAACGATGGAAGGAATCCTAGGCGCTCTCACTCTCGCTCTCGGCTTCTACATGGCCTGGAATATCGGCGCAAACGACGTCGCGAACGCCATGGGAACGTCGGTTGGATCAAAAGCACTCACCTTGCGCCAAGCGGTCTATTTAGCCGCCATCCTCGAGTTCGCCGGAGCCTTCTTCGTCGGCTCGAGCGTCTCTGAAACGATCCAGAAAGGGATCATCGACCCCACAATCTTTGAAGCCGACCCGATGATTTTTGTCCTCGGAATGCTCGGCGCGCTGCTCGCAACGGGAGCTCTCCTCCAATTGGCCTCCTATCTAGCTTTGCCCATCTCAACCACTCACGCGATCGTCGGCGGCGTCATCGGATTCGGCCTCGTGATCGGCGGAATCGACGCCGTGTTTTGGCCAGAAGTGGGAAGCATCGCCGCTAGCTGGATCCTCTCCCCCGTCATCAGCGGCATCATCTCCTATTTTATCTTCGGCTTGATCCAGAAAAAGATCCTCTACGCCCTCAATCCCCTCGAAGCAACCCAGCGGCTGATGCCCTATTTCGTCTTTTTCTGCTTCTTCATTGCCACTTTGAGCCTCCTCTACAACGGCCTTTCCCAACTGAACCTCGACTTAGAAGTAGCCGGCGCCCTATCGATCTCTGCCACCGTCGGACTCCTCGCTTTCCTATTCAGTTACAAATATGTCCAAAAGATCCCCGGATCTCCCGAACACGAGCCTCCCTCCGGATTCCAACCCTACCAAGCCGTCAGTTTGGAAAAAGCGCTCCATCATTTGCAAAGAGCCCGCCTCTCGAACCAAAACGAACAGTTCCAGAGCCAATTCACCGAAGTGTTCAACCAAGTACGTTCGCTTGCCGACACAGTCAAAAAGAACACTCAAATTACCCGCTGCGCGACCCAGTACCACTCGGTCGAAAAACTCTTCGTTTTTCTCCAAATCCTGAGCGCCTGCCTTGTCGCATTTGCCCACGGCGCGAACGACGTCGCCAATGCGATTGGCCCCGTAGCAGCTATTTTCGCCGTATTAAAAACCCACTCGCTCCAGACCCACTCCCACATCCCCTCGTGGCTCCTCGCTCTTGGCGGAGGCGGCATCGTCGTCGGCCTTGCGACCTGGGGTTGGCGCGTCATCGAAACGATCGGCAAAAAGATCACCGAACTGACCCCGACAAGGGGATTTTCTGCCGAATTCGGCGCCGCAATCACCATCCTCATCGCCTCGAAGATCGGCCTACCCGTTTCCACTACCCACGCCCTCGTGGGGGCGGTCCTTGGCGTAGGACTGAACCGGGGCATCAAAGCTCTGAATCTTCAGATGCTCAAAGAGATTGCCCTCTCCTGGATCGTCACTATCCCCCTCTGCGCACTTTTTAGTATTATCGCGTTTTATATACTAAAAAGTTTAATTCTTTAATTATATCCACAAATTATCTATCCTTTATAATATGAACATTACAGAAATTTCTGCTGATCACAAAACTAATTATAACATCTCTTCAGAAGACTCTATCCCTATCTATACATTTGAAGAGACCATTCCGCAGCCGCAATATAAAGCGCGCACCCGGATGATGAGAGCTCAAGAATCGCTCTCCCATTTCCGCATCATGGGCAGGCAGACTCTCGGCGAAGTCTCGTTTACTGCCGCCGGCATCCAAACTTCTGCCAACGTCAAAATGGGCGAATCCAAGCATTGCTATCTATCGGCCCTCGGATACTGGGTTGTAAGCCGCCAGAAATGGGATCTAGAGATCCATCCCGGCTATTTCAACACAGAGATCCAAATCCCGAAAGTCAACCCGAAGAAAAAGTATACGTTGGAATTAGATCACAGAGAGTTCAAAGCTTTCGACGTCCGAAACACCCGGATCGACATTTTGGTGAACGGAAAGACCGTGGCCAGCGCCCACTCCCCCAAATCTCTCGAATTCGTCAAAGAAAACTTCGACATTGGCAAACACCTCGTCAACGGGGCCAACACCATCACTATCTCTTTTTCAAAACAGGGCGAGACGATCTACGCCATTCGCTCACTAAAAATCCTAGAAAATTAACGCGATATCTTCCCACTGGCGTCGGCTGCGGGAAGGGACCGGATGACTCTAACGAGGCGATTGCAAAATTCCCGGCCTTGCGAAAATGGCCATTTTCGCAAGGCCGGGAATTTTG
>JAFEGL010000001.1 GCA_018239895.1 Verrucomicrobiota bacterium | reverse complement strand
GGGCCGCCGAAGCCGCGCAGGGTGACCAGCGAGAGCGCGAACTTGAACCCGTTCTCCTCCCCCGCGTCGGTGATCTCGTTCATCAACCGGTAGGAGGGCGAGTACTGCGGCGCCGCCGCGGAGACGATGTAGCCGTTGCGGGCGCTGGGCATGAAGATGCCGAAATCCATTGCGGACCAGCTTTCTCTCGGGTTGGGGGCTTCAGGCGGAGCGGAAGGCGACGGCGTCGATCTCGACCCGGCAGCCGCCGGCGAGCCCGGCGACGAAGGAGCAGCGGGCGGGGTACGGGCCGTCGCCGAAGTAGTCGCGGTAGGCCTGGATGAACTCCATCCGGTGGGACTCGTCGCTGAGCCAGCAGGTCGTCTTGACGATGTCGGTGAGGGCGAAGCCGGCCTCGTTCAGCTTCGCCTCGATGCCGGCCAGGCAGATGCGGGTCTCGTCGGCGACCTCGACCGCGTCGGCGCTCCGCTGCAGCGTGTCGAAGTCGAGCGCCATGCCCGCCGCGAACATGTACTCGCCGCTGACCGCGGCGGAGGAAAGCCCGTATTGGGCACCCGGGTTCCCCGGCGGGTTGATGAATTTCGGCATCGACTCTCCTTCCCGATCGGCTCGACTTCGGCAAACGTACCAACTGGCCGGTATTATCGCAAGGAAGGCCATGGCGGCCCCGCCCCCGGAGAGAGAGGATTAGCCAATGACCGGTCCGTTTGTTTACGCATCGAGCCTCGCGATCGACATCGAGACGGTCAGGCGGGTGCCCGAGGCCGACACCGTCGCCGCCGAGACCCGGATCGTGCTCGAGAAAATCGAAGCGCAGCTCGCCGCCGCCGGCCTCGCCCGCAAGGACATCGTCAAGACGACCTGTTACCTGAGCGACGAGTCCCACCGGATGGAGTTCGTCGCGGCCTACAAGGAGCACTTCGGCGATGGTCCGTACCCGGCCCGCTGCACCGTCGTGCTCGGCATCGCGGGCGACTGCCGCGTCCAGATCGAGGCCGTCGCCGAGACCGCCCCGACCGCCTGAGCGCGACGGGGCGGGGCGCCGTCAGGCGCAGAAGCGCTCGACCGCGGCGGCGGTCTCCTCGTAGGCGGTGTTGAAGACGTCGTGGAGGCCGGGGACCTCGACCACCTCCTCGACGTAGGGCTCATAGGCGGCGCGCTGCGCCGGGGTGACCAGGCCGAAGGCGGGCGCGTAGAGCAGCATCGTCGGCGCCGTGATCGTCTCCGGCGGCGCGCAGGGTTTGGCGAACTCGCTGAAGATCGAGATCACCGCGGGCTGGCATGTGCGCCGGCGCACGCGGCCGTCGGGCAGCGCCTCGAAGTGGTCGGCGAGCTTCTCCTTGTAGAGCTCGACGTCGATGTCGGCGCCGGTGTTCTCGCGGCTGGCGAGGAAGGCGTCGAGCGAGTCCCAGACGTCGCCGGTCAGCTCCTGCGTGGCGCGGTGCATGACCAGCTCCGGCGAGACCTCGATCACCGGCTCCATCGAGACCCCGCGGCGGACCCGCTCCGGCGACCGCGCGATCAGGTCGAAGATGAGGCGGCCGCCGAAGGAGTGGCCGACCCAGTTCGGCGCCTCGAGCCCGAGCGCGTCGACCGTCTCGACGATGTCGTCGAGGTGGGTGGCGTGGTCCCAGGGCGGCTCCCAGCCCGAGTAGCCGTGGCCGCGAAGGTCGAAGGCGATGACCCGGAACTGCTTCGACCAGCGGTCTTCGGCGACGTGGCGGAATTCGGTGTGGTGGCTGCCGACGCCGTGGATGCAGACGAGCGGCGGAGCGTCGGCGTCGCCCCACTCGTAGGTCTTCAGCAGCATCTGGCGAACCGGCGGCGGAGCATGTGGAACCTCCTCGTTGACTAGAAACCAACCGGACGGTATGGTCCTCTACCGCGAAGCTCAAGTCAAGCTGGCAGCCGCCGCTTGGCAGGAGCCGCGTCGGAACGGATAGTTGGGAGAACGGGAGAAGATGATCCAGAACACCAGTATCAAGGCCGATGTTCTTCGCGGGCCCTTCGACCCGGGCGGCCAGCCGGCGCTGAAGCGCAAGGACCACATTCACCTCTCGCTGTTCGCCTGGAACGTGCGCTCCGGCCTCTCCGCCAGCAAGGCGGTGCTCGCCGACCCCGACCGCTACCGCGACTTCTGGCGCTGGCCCTCGGCCGCGAAGCTGCTGAAGGAGACCGAGGCGGCGGGCTTCGACAGCGAGATCCAGTACGGGATGTGGAGCGGCTACGGCGGCGCCACCGGCTGGAACGACGCGAGCCTCGACTTCGCCACCGGCGCCGCGGCGGCGGCCGCGACCACCGAGAAGCTCGGCCTATTCACCACGATCCACGTCGGCTACGAGTTCCACCCGCTGCTGATCGCGAAGATCACCGGCGCCACCGACTACATCTCCGGCGGGCGGCTCGCGGTCAACCTCGTCGCCGCGCAGAACATCGGCGACTTCCACCAGTTCGGCTTCGACGAGGTGCCCTCCTCGGAGGTCCGCTACGACATCGCCGACGAGTTCACGACCCTGCTCAAGTACCTCTGGAGCAGCGACGAGCCGATCGACTTCGACGGCCAGTACTTCCAGGCCCACGGCGCCCAGATCAACCCGCGGCCGGCGGCCGACCCGCGGCCCTTGCTGATGAACGCGGCGGGCTCCGACCGCGGCCTCGAATACGCCTGCAAGCAGTGCGACTGCCTCTTCGTCACCGCCAACGACTCGAGCATCGACGCCTACGCGGGCAGGGCCAAGAAGCTGCACGACATGGCCGCCGGGTTCGACCGCCAGGTGCGGGTCTGCGCGATGGTCTACGTGGTGATGGACGAGACCGACGCCAAGGCGGCCGCGACGGTCGACTGGATCCGCGAGGAAATCGACCGCGACGCGATCGAAAACTGGCTG
>JAFEGL010000019.1 GCA_018239895.1 Verrucomicrobiota bacterium | reverse complement strand
GGAAGCGCATCGCTCGCTTCATTCTTTTCCGGCGGCGCGATCGGGGCCATCGGTGGCCTCATTGGCCTCGGAGGTGCCGAATTCAGGCTACCCCTGCTCATTGGCCTGTTCCGTTTTGGGGCCCTGGAAGCGGTGATCCTGAACAAAGCGATGAGCCTGGTGGTTGTGGCGTCGGCATTGCCGTTCCGCGCGGCCACTGTGCCGTTTTCAGCGGTGGCATCGCACTGGCCGATTATCGTGAACCTCCTGTGCGGCAGCCTCGTCGGTGCCTGGTCCGGCGCGAGCTGGGCGGTGAAGATGAAGCAGGAGGCCTTATACCGTGTCATCGCCGTGCTGCTGGTGGCGATCGCGGTGATCCTGCTCTTCGGTCACGACACCGGCGCGGCGGCAGGCCCTTCACTTACCGGACTTCCGTTGGTTGTGGCGGGCGTGGTGGCGGGCTTCGTCATCGGCGTCGTGGCCTCGCTCTTGGGCGTCGCCGGCGGCGAGCTTTTGATTCCCACCTTGGTGCTGTTGTTCGGCGCCGACATCAAGCTGGCTGGAAGTCTGTCCTTGGCTGTCAGCTTGCCGACCATGCTGGTCGGCTTCACGCGGTACAGCCGCGATGGGAGCTTCGCCGTCATCGGCAACAACAAGCTGTTCCTGCTCACCATGGCCGCGGGATCAATCGCTGGAACGTTCGTCGGCGGATTGCTTTTAGGAATCGTGCCTGCGGCAGTGCTGTTGCCCGTGCTGGCCGCGATTCTCGTGCTGTCGGCGGTGAAGGTCTGGCGGCATTAGGAGTAGGGGAGCGCCGCTACCCCGCAAGTCTCGGTCTCTTTCGGATTGCTTTCTGCTCTCCCGTCGGGAGCAGATGTTCCGTAGGGTGAACTCTACGTCGCCTGTCAGCCAGTTGCGCATGTCCACCTTTGCATACAAGCGGAAGCGGTTCGACGCAGATCGGCGATGATCAGCTTTGCTCTAAGCAGAAGGACACCTTCCGAATTTCATACTCGGACTATCACGAAAGATCAGAGGGGATAACCAACGTCGGTCCCGTCTCGAATTCTACCGATATCGCCAGTTCGGTCGTCCTTGGGAATGACTCAAGCCTTGAGCACCCGGTATGACCGGTCGCCATTCCCCGTCTCAATGCCGCCTGATATTTAAGCAGATTGCTGATTGAAATGGCGCGATCATGAACAACCCCTCGCCATCGCTGGAATGTCGCAAGTGGCACTAACTCTTTGAGACTGAGCGGCTTTCTACTGTCAAATCAGCCGCACACCCCATCAAGTGTGCTGGCACAGTCCATGCCTCATTTGTTTTGAACCGTAAAAACCTGTCGAGTAGTTCCCGGCGATTGATGGGGAGAAGAAGCGTGATGATCACAGTGCGCGAGCAGGCTTACACAGTCTGGCGGCTGGCGGTCCCGTACTTTCGGTCAGCGGAAAAATCCATTGTCGATCTCGGGCGTTTCGGAACTTTCCGCGTCAAGGAGGGCTGGATCGGCTGCGGCTTGCTCTTGGCGGTCATCTGCGCCCAGTGTGGGCAGATTTGCCTCACGGTCTGCTTCAATCAATGGAACGCCGTCTTTTTTGATGCGCTTCAGAATAAGGATCTACCAACGTTCTGGCGGCAGCTCCTTGTCTTTTCGGTCATCGCCGCTGCCTTCATGGTCATCGCGGTTTACCAGCTCTATCTCAGTCAGTGGCTCCAGATTCGCTGGCGGCGGTGGATGACGCATTACTATCTCGACCACTGGCTTGACGATGGTCTGCACTATCGTATGCGGCTAAGTGGAGATGCCACAGACAACCCTGACCAGCGCATCGCCGACGATATCGCACAATTCATCGATCAAACACTGACGCTTGGTATTGGCCTGTTGTCAGCTGTTGGGACGCTGGCGTCGTTCTGTGTCGTCCTCTGGGGTATCTCCAGCGAGATTCCTCTC
>JAFEGL010000018.1 GCA_018239895.1 Verrucomicrobiota bacterium | reverse complement strand
CCGCGAGTAATGGTGCCCGAGGGTAAACTTGATGCACGATGGTTCCGACTATTTGCCCGTTTTGCCGACATAACTGCTGATACTGCCGTTGGAACATCCATCGCTTTCACCCACGAGATGGGTGTCATACCAACTCGCGATGCTCAGGTCGTGCAGACCTTTAGCCTCCTACAGAAGATGCATCCTGCTGTCCTTTGCCTTGTGGATGGCGATGCCGCCGGAACGACCTATGCTGGACAGCTGGCTGCGCTTCCCCTTGCGCCAACGAATATCCTTCAATGGCCTACCGGCTGGGTCATCGAGGATGTGGTTGGTTGGGTAATTGACGCAGACCCCACAGTCCTGGCGGACGCTCAGTTAACAGCTGCAGGGGTTGCTAACACCCTGCCCGCATTTCTCACTGAGCTGAAGGGACCAAGGAAAAGCGATGAGGTGGTTCACGATCTTGTCGCTGATGTGATCAGTACGAAGCCAGCCTGTATGAGGCGCATTCGTCATCTGCTCCAGCTCATTTCTGACATTGCCGCCGGACGGGCCGTCGCCACTACGGCTGCGGATCACGTGATCATGACACCGGCCACGACGAAACTATGGACATTCAAAAATGCCGTTCCAGGGCTTTGAGGGTCCCGCCGGCACGGGTAAAACCCATCGATTGGTAGAGGACATAGTCGCGTGGGTTACGGCAAATCCGCTCCAGCCTTACCAACAAATTCTCGCACTCACATTCATGCATGGATCACGGCGGCGTCTGGATCAGAGGCTTTCTCTCCTTCCTGCTCTTCGTGGCCGCTTCTGCTGCATGACCATTGATAGCCTTGCAGAGCAAATTACCGGCCGGTGGAAATCACTTTGCAATCATCACGGCATACAAACCGGCACATTTGAAGAAACTGTTGCGTGCGCCGCTTTTCTCCTAGAGCAACCCATTGTGGCGCACTGGGTAGCTTCAAGTTTTCCGGTTGTTGTTATCGATGAAGCCCAAGAACTCACACCTGCCAGACTGCGTATGGTCAAAGCTTTGGCGGGCCATACGAAGTGTTTTGCTGCGGCGGACGAATTTCAGTGTCTTGATGAAAATCTCGACCCCGAGCCCTTTCGAAGCTGGTTCGCAACTGGGAATATCACTCAACTCACTCAAGTGCGACGGACAGGTCAGCAAGGTCTCCTGAATGCTGCCATCGCACTAAGAGCAGGCGCGGCTCCTGTGAATGGCGCTGGACTTAAGATCAAATACGAATTCAAGAACCAAGCGCCTTTTTCAATCGGGCATGAGCTTCACCGCGGCTTAAGCAATGGAGGAAATGTGGCGCTGATCGTTGCGCCTTCGGCCAAAGCTTGGGCCGACCAATTGATTCCGCGTCTTCTCGCAGGCTTTAGTTCCTCCCGGCAAACCATACCCCCACTAAGATTAGGTTGGGAAACACGCCCAGACGAGGAGGTAACGCAGGTAATGGCTGCAATCCCTCCCGGGGAGTCAATCCTCAGCGAAGCCGTTCTCAATTCATTCGCCGGCCTACCGCATATGCCACCGTGGCTTTCGGATGTGGTAGGCGCCATCAAACACCAGCGGCGTGCATGTGGCCAGTTGGCTTGGACAAGATTTGCATTGCAGGGGTTGATGGAGCGCAAGGCCGCAATCCATAGAGCTTATGGACACAGCGGAACCAAAGGCATTCCGGTAATGACCATTCACGGGGCTAAAAATCGGCAGTTCAAACATGTCGTGGTATTGTGGCAACCAGGAGTTCCCGGGAGCGACAACCACAAGCGCCGTCTACTTTACAACGCGATCACACGCGCCGAGCAATCGTGTGCGGTTTTCGTTCGCACAGAGGCGCTCT
>JAFEGL010000017.1 GCA_018239895.1 Verrucomicrobiota bacterium | reverse complement strand
ATACGCCGCGAAGCGCGGCTTACATGATGACGCTGCCAAAGGCAGCTAATGATAGAAATGATGCAGGGCTCCGCCCCGCACCCCAGATAGAAGGCGGCCGCTTTTAGCTTTATTTTGTCGATTCCCATTTGGTGGGGTTGAGCTTGAGGTCGGGGTGGGAAATTAAAAGGTGCCAGAAGACGGCCTGCAACCCTTCGGTGTGGGGCGTGATCAGCTCGGGATCGAGCGGCGGCACAACGATGCAGGCATCGGCGCACTTAGCAGTGTATCCCCCATCTTTGCCAACAATCCCAACCACTTGGGCCCTCACTTGCTTCGCCGCTTTGATCGCGTTGACGAGATTCGTCGAGATGTTCTTTTCTTCGCTTCCGCCGCCAACTGAAAAGATGAAGAGGCAGTCTTTTGCATTGAGCCGGCTCGTCTGAAGGTTTTTGGAAATCGAGGTATCCCACCCTTCGTCGTTCACGCGAGCGGTTAGCTCAGAAACGTTATCGAGAGGGCAAATGGCGTCAAAACCGCCCAATTTCCGAAAGTCGCAGGTGGCGTGCGACGCGTGGCCCGCCCCGCCGCCCGAGCCGATGAGAAAAAGTCTCCCATTTTGCTCCCGGACTCGGCGCAAAACGTCTACCATTTTTTGGACCTCGGCTGGATCGATTTGGTCGATGATCTGCTGAACTTGTGTTAAGTATTTTCGGATAAATTCCATGGCTCTCTCCATAATATTGCGAGCGCTTCTTTGTAAGATTGGCAGTTGAAGTCGCCGTCGATGTTTTGGTTGTACTCTGTCTTTAGCAAAATGGTTCTGACGTTAGCTCTCTTTCCAGCTTCGATGTCTTTTATTGAATCGCCAATGAAGAAGGAGGCGGAGAGATTGATTTTGTATCTATTGGCGCTTTCGAGCAGCATCCCCGGATTCGGTTTTCTCCGGAAACAGGCGTCGTCTGAGCTTGTGCAGACCTCGATGTAGTCGATCGGCATCTCTTCTCGGAGTTTTTGGTGCATCCGAGCCATTTGGTAACGGGTCATTTTTTTTCGGGAGATATCGGGCTGATTGGTGATGAGAATGGTGCAAAACCCAAGCTCTTTCGCCGATTTGACAAATGAGATCGCCTCAGGGATTAGCTCGAACTCTTGGAATGTCCGGGGAGAGCCGACTTTTCCGTCCCGTAAAACAACTTTGTTGAGAACCCCATCTCTATCCAAAAACAGCGCTTTCGACATCGACGAGCCTTTTTTCTTGGTGAGATCTTAAAACTGCCTCGATCGCAAGGTTGGCTTTCCACCCGTCGGTTCCGCTGCCTATGGGCTCGCGCTGATTCAAAATGGCTTGCTTGAACTCGGCCCACTCCCATTCCCAGCTTAAGTCTTCCCCCGGGTATTCAAACGTCTGGATATCGGGTCTTCCCCCCTCCTCCTTCCGAATTCCAACCTCGAGAGTTTCGACTCCATAATGGCCGCCGAGACCGTTGATGGTAGCGTATCCTTTAGTTCCAAAGAGCTCAAAAGAGAAGACATTTCTCCAGTTAGTCCAGCTGACATGGAAGAGGGCGTTGACGTTTCTCTTTGTCTTGGCAAGAACGTAGGCGTTGTCTTCCACATCGATCTTCCAGAACTGCGTCTCCGCCATCCCGTACACTTGGGCGATGTCGCCCCCGAACCATTGGATCAGATCGATGAGGTGGACTCCCTGGTCTAAAAGTTCTCCTCCGCCGCAGAGCTCTTTCGAGGAGCGCCACTCTTTCTCCATCCCAGGCCGAGAGCCATGTCCATAGCGCCCCCGGATCGAGATCAGATCGCCGATTTTGCCTGCGTCAACGAGATCCTTAGCTTGATAAATCCCTGGATGAAACCGGTGATTGAATCCCGTTTTAAGAATCTTGCCCGCTTTTTTCGCCTCTAAAACAACCGCTTTCGCCTCCGAGACGTCTCTTCCGAGAGGCTTTTCAATTAAGACATGCTTTCCGTTTTTTAAAGATTCGATTGCGACTTTCACGGCTAGGTGGTTGGGGGTCGAGACAATGACGACATCGATCTCAGGCCGATTTACCACTCGGGTCCAATCGGTGCTAAAGGAGCTCCCTGCCATCTCATTTCGTGGGTCGACGTCGACAGCCCAGGTGAGACGAGCCGCCGGATCTTTGGCCACTTGAGCGGCCCTTTTTTTACCGATCAAGCCGCAGCCGATCAGAGCTACGTTCATTGCCATGACATGCCCCGGTCTTTCGGAACAATCCTTCTCAAAGTGAAAAGGTCGCTCCCTTTAAGTTCTTTGAGCCGCTTGGGGAAGTCTTTCCAGCTGTCGTAGGGGGCTGCGATGAATTTTCCATTGATCCCTGCAGCGTCATCTGAAATCAAAAAGGCTGCCGCATTGGCCCCGATCTCAGCTGGAACGCCGCCTCGGGAGATCTCTGTCTTGGTCTTCTCGACGAATTCGGCGCCAGCCACTGCGGCGGCCTCGAGCGTTTTTTGGTGGAGCCGAGTGATGACGAAGCCGGGGCCTACGCAGTTGATCTCGATGTTGTAAGGGGCCATCTCTTGAGCCGCCGTCTCGCAGAGGCGGACAATCGCCGCTTTCGAGCAGGCATATGAGGTGTAATTGGGAAAAGGGCTCGCGGCTCCTCCTCCAGAAAAAAGGACGAGTCTCCCCCCTCCATTTTTCTTGAACCGGAGACAGCTATGGCGAGCGATAAGAAACGAACCAAATAAGTTGATCCGGATCCCATCGAACCAATCTTCCGGGTTCACCGAACTGATCGGGCCGATGGGGCCATAGACTCCCGCCGCATGGATGACCGAGGTGACTGGACCGAATTTTTTTTCGAGTTCGTCAAAGAGCATTTCGACATCTTTCTCGTTCGAGACGTCGGCCGCCAGACCAAACACTTGCGAGTGTCCCTCTTCTTTCAATTGAGCAACTGCCTCTTCTACGCCCGAGAGATTCCGGGCGCAAATGAGCACGTTCCCCCCTTGCTGCAAACAGGCGCGGGCTGTGGCGAGGCCGATCCCCATGCTGCCGCCTGTGATGAGGATGTTCTTCTCTTTCAAATTCATACAAATATCTTAAATCCAATAGATTGTAAGGCCAAATACCGATCGTCCCAAAATCTGTGGGGATCAAAAATCGCCCTCGTTTTCATCTCTTTGGCGATTTGGATAAAGTCGATGGTTTTAAACTCTTCCCATTCGGTCAAAAGGATCAAAAGATCGGCCTTTTCCGTTAAACGGTAGGGAGAATCGGTGACTTGCGCCGCACCTAAATCGGCTTCAGCCCAGTTGGCTTTGGGGTCGTAGACCTTCACAGCCGCCCCTTGATTGACCAATAGATGGGCGATCTCGAGCGGAATGCTTCTTCTCAGCGTGCTCGTCCCCGGCTTGTAGGTCATCCCCAACAGGGCGATCGTCTTCCCTTGAAGCTCTCCCAGCGACGTCCGGATCCGATCGACGATCAGCTTGGGGCGGATTTTATTAAAATTCCAAATCTCTCCAAAAAAAGGGGTCGCTTGGTAGGCGTCGAGCACTTTTAGATCTCTTCCGAGAGTCCCTCCAGAAAAGCCGATCCCCGCTTTTAAAAATGCCCTCTTTCCAATCCGGGGATCCTCTTTGATCGCCGCCACCACCTGCAAATAGTCGGCGCCAACTATCTGGCAAACATCGGAGAGTTGATTGGCAAAAGTGACCGAAGTGGCCAAAAAGGAGTTGATCGCATGCTTGGTCATCTCGGCACTCGGCAAACTCATCGTCAAATAGCGGGCTGGAATCGCCGAAAAGAGAGATTTTCCGAGCTGGATCCCTTTTTCTGTATCGGCTCCGATCACGATGTGGCCAGGATTCATGTAGTTTTGGATCGCCTCTCCCAAGCGGAGATTTTCAGGTGAATAGATGATTTCAAGCCCTTCAATAGCTTGGCGCCAACGGCGGCAGGTGCCCACGGGAACTTGCGAACTGACAACTAGAGGGGCTTTTAGATGGGGACCGATTTGAGCTAGAGCATATTCCAATGTTTTCAAGTCGCACTGGTCGTTTTCATCAACCGGCGTATCGTAGGCCAAAAAGACAAAATCGCAGTCTTTGACGAGGCTTGGATCGGTTGAAAACTGGAGTTTTCCGTTTTTAAATCCCCCTTCGAATGTCTCCTCGAGCCCCGGTTCGAAAAGGGGAGCTTTTCCTTGAGAGAGCTTTTGGATCGCCTCTTCATTGAAATCGATTCCGACCACTTCGTGCCCGATCTTCAACCAAGACGCGGAAATGACGCACCCCAAATGCCACAATCCTACTACGCCAATTTTCATAAAACCCTTTCCCGTATAAATTCGATCGACCTCTTCAATCCCTCTTCCAATCTGGTTTTTGGGATCCAGCCCACTTTTTTCGCCTCCTCGATGCAGCCGAGGGTGTCTTGCGCCTCGCCGGGGAGATTTTCTTTGTAGATTGGCTCTAAATCTGAATGGAGAAGCTTTGCGACTTCTTTAAAGATCTCGTTCACCGAATGGTTCGTTCCGGAACCTAAATTGAATACTTTTCCATCGGTCCCAGGATGGGTCATGCAAAGGAGATGAAAATCGTTCACGTCGTCGACGAAGACAAAATCCCGCCTCTTTTCTCCATCTCCATAGATCGTAGGCCTTTTTCCCTGAAGGAGATGAATGATGAATGCACTCATGACGGGCGGGATCGTCCGCCGATAATCTTGGGCTGGCCCATAGACGCAAAAATAGCGGAGCGCCGTGAATTTCATATCTGAGTAGCGCTGATACGCTTCGGCAAATCCCATCGAAGCCCACTTGCTCGTCGCATAAAAGCTATTTGGTTTCGCCTCGCACTCGGGCGTCGGCAAAATAGAGCTCCCTTCATAGATCGAAGAAGACTCCGCGTAGATCACTTTTTTCACGTTCGCTTGTTTGGCCGCCTCAAAGACATTGACCGACCCCCTGACGTTGATGTCGGCCGTTTCAACCGGATCTGCCTGGCAATCGGCAATGCAATTTTTCCCCGCCAGATGGAAGACAAAGTCGACATTTTTAAAGAGTGGATAGATCCGGTCGGAACGGATATCGAGCCGATGGAATTCGATCCCTTGCGGAATTTGCTCAGGAAGTCCCGCCGATAGGTTGTCGATCCCAATGATCTCAAAATCCCCCTCTTCCTGAAGGCGCATGGCCAAGTTGGAGCCGATAAATCCAGCGATTCCAGTAATTAAGACTCTTTTCATAGTTTTTCTAATATTTTTAGAGCTGATTGAAAACTATCTGGAGTATCAATTCCTAAACAATAACCGTTAATAATATGGAAACCCACTTTAATATCATCTTTGATTAACTTAGGAAATAGATCTTTTCCAAAATCGAAAAAAGATTGAAAAGGGATTGAACTAAGAATCTCAGGCTCGAGCCAATAGGCTCCGGCATTGACGTAAGGAGAGATCTTCTCTTGACTCCCCTCGACAAACCCCAAGATCCTCTCTCCGCTGACGACCACTTGTCCGCCGGCAATCCCGGTATTGAGATGTTTTTGCCGATCGAAAAGGGCCACCGTTGCGACCGAGCGGTTTTTCTCATGCGTCTCGCGGAACTCCTTTAAAGAGAAGTTGTAGAGATTGTCGCCGCAGACAACTAAAAATGGGCCATCCCACTCTTTTTCCAAATTTTTGACAGCGCCTGCCGTCCCTAAAATTTCAGGTTCGAAGGAGTAGTGGACTTTCACGCCAAATTGGGAGCCGTCACCAATATGAAAGCGGATCTCATCAGGGCGGTAGTGGAGGTTGATCCAGATATCGGAAAAGCCCGATTTGGCGAGCCACTCGATGTTTCGGCTTAAAACAGAGGCCCCCTGCACTTCGATCAGCGGCTTGGGCCGGCCGAGAGAAACCGTCGCAATCCTCGTGCTTTTTCCTGCCGATAAAACCAGAGCTTTCATCTAAAAATTCCCAACAATTTTAGATCCCTCGAAATCGAACGAGCAACGTTGATATTTTAGGCCAGCCGATTCAAGCGCTGTCCGGAGCTCTCTTCTTTTGCCCGCCTGGCAGCAGAAGACGAAAAAGCCTCCCCCGCCCGCCCCCATGATCTTACCGCCGATCGCCCCATTTTTTAGAGCAAGTTCATACCACTGGTCGATCTGGCTCGACGACATTTTGTCGCTGACCCTTTTCTTCTCGAGCCAATGTTTGTAGAGAAGTTCGCCAAAAGAGTCGACGTCGCCGCAGCAAAGGGCGTCTTTTATCTGGTAGCCGATCCGCTTGATGTTGTGCATCGAATCCAAGGAGGCATTTTTCTTCGAGATGATCTTCTGCTGATCGCTCAAGATTTCGTTCGCATCCCTCTGGATTTTTGTATAAAAAAGGAGGAGCCGGTTTTCCAATTCGGTGATGAACTCAGGCTCTAATTTGAGCCGGGTGACCTGAACATCGCCCGACCGATCGATATCTAGGGCGACGATCCCGCCAAAGGCCGCCGCGTACTGATCTTGTTTGCCGATCGGTTTTCCGATCAGCTCCATCTCGATTCTTGCAGCTTCTTCTGCCAGCTCATGGACCGAGACGTGCCGGCGAAGGAGGGTATTTAGCGCGTTCAAAAGTCCCACCGTATACGAGCTCGATGAACCGAGCCCTGTGCCCCCTGCGATGTCAGACATCGAGCTGATCTCTAGAGGCCGGACCACTTTTAAATACTTCAAGGTCTCCCGGACAATCTCGTGCTTGATGCTGTTGATTTCGTCGAGTTCGACCACTTCGGTGTTCGAGTAATTCAATTTGATCTTATTCACCATGGCCGGCTCGTTGATGCATAAATGCATATGCAAATTCAAAGCGGCCGTAATGAGAAATCCCCCGTGTTCTTTATAGTAAGAGGGCAAATCTGTTCCCCCGCCGCCGAGAGGCAGGCGGAATGGCGTGCGGCTGATGATCATATTCTCCTCACCCATGTATCTGAATATTGGCGATCTCTCCCGTGGACGACGTCGTATCTCAAGTTATAGAGGTTGATGCCGGGAACGCACGGGATCTCTGTATCGAAGGGGACAAATAGTTTCTCTCGGAAAATGTAGTCGAGGATCTTTCTCATACCGGCTCGGCTGACGAGGTAGGAATGGGTCTGAGTCCGGCCGCCGATTTTAAAGAAATCGGCTCCCACGGGTTTCCGCTCGATCATCGATTCGGGGATCGGACGTCCGGGGCGCATCCAGCGGCTCCCTCCAAAGTGGGTGAAGACATTCGCGGCAGTAAAATGGTCGTCATCATCGGTGTACAAGACATCCCAATCGGGCGCAAGCGCATTGAGGCGGCTGATGTATTCGGAGATCATGTGAGGATCGCTTTTGACGGTGACATCATCTTCCAAAGTCCAAATCACGTTGTATCCAGAAACGTAGCCATCGTAGATGTTCGAATAGTGGGTCAAACACCCGCCCATCCCTCCCGCGGGGGCATCTTTGTGCAGACAAGGACGGCCATAGGCAGCTTCAGTAAACGGTTCGCTCGGATAGCCGCCGGGAACGAATTTGAAGTGGACCCCTTTGTCGTATTGCATCGGAGGTTTGGGGCGCATAGCGATGTCGTCAAAAACCTCTTGGGTCAGATCCCATCCGATGATCCCCGCCACTCGGTGTGGCCGAATCTTATGAGGAAGAAACTGCTCCAGACACCTTTTCCACCGATCGGGCCTACGATCGAGGTTGATCAAGTAGATGAGGTCTACGTTCCGAACTAAAAATTTCTCCTCTTCGTACTTGTCATCGATCTTTTTGAAGTGCTTGATAATTGTGTCCATGAACCTATCCGTTAGTTCCAAGAAACTAGATCTACTGATTGCGAAGAGGCGTCGAAGGCATACATGTCGGCAGGATAAGGATGGACGACATAAGGGATCGGAGTCCAATCGGGCAAGTAGAGATCTCCTCTTACATTCGGGTGGGGCACTGCGCTTGACCACTCGTTCGGCACGATCACTTTTCTGTCTGCATTCTGATTGAAATAGGCGCCCCACCAGGAAAAGGTCGAATTGGCGATGATATTGTGTTTGCAGCTAGCCATGAGGAACATATCTTCGATCCCGTAATTGCCTTCTGCGAAAACAAAGTTCTTCTTGAATCTTTCGGTGAATTTCTTCCTCACCCAATTGATCCGGTCGGCGACGATGACAAAGGTCGAATCTTCTGGAAAGAAGTTCATCGCATTTTCGTAATATTCAAAGCCCAAGAAGTGTTGCTGGTTCGTGTTGTGGACGTTGATCCCTGCGGTTCTAACATGGAAGCCGACCGTATTGGGCCGCTTTAAAATCTCCCCGTATTTCGATTCGATGACGTTCTTCGTGAAGTCGGAGGGGGCGAAAATTTGCAAAATTTTATCTCGATGGTGGTGGAAGTGTTTCCAAGACTGGAAATAGCCGTCGATGATCAGATCTTCTTTAAATGGGATCCTCTCCGAGCTATACCACTCTTTTTCCCGGAAAATATGTTTGAATTGCCGAGGAGGATTTGAGGCATCGAGACGAAAAAAAATACGGTCTTTGTTGTAGGAGGTTCTGTTTCTTTGCGTATGTAAACCTGGAAAGATCGGCGTTGCGCCGTAATCCCATGCGTAAGCTAAAGCTGCCGAGAGGATGAATAGCTGATTGCCGAGCTGTCCATAGAATTGGCATGTGATCAGAGGCTTATTGTATTTAGAATCCATCTTACTCCCGATTATGTTGAGGCGGTTGATTTACATTTTTTGAGATCGGCCTCCACCATGATCTGAACAAGGTTTTCCACGCTGGTTTGTGGAATCCATCCCAACATCGATTTGGCTTTCGAAGCGTTCCCAAGCAAAATATCGACCTCGGCCGGACGGAAAAATTCAGTGGAGACCCTCACCAAGGTCTTTCCCGATTTCCGATCGATCCCCACCTCGTCGATCCCCTTTCCCTGCCACTCGATTTCGATGCCGATATACTGGAAAGCGAGCTCGACAAACCTGCGGACAGAGGTCGTTTTCCCCGTCGCCAAGAGATAGTCGTCCGCTTTCGGCTGCTGCAGCATGAGCCACATCCCTTCGATGAAATCGCGGGCGTATCCCCAATCCCTTTTTGCATCGAGATTGCCAAGGACAAGCTCCTCTTGCAGACCCATCTTGATCCTAGAAACCGCCAGGCTGATTTTCCGGGGGACAAACGTCTCTCCCCTCCTTGGACTCTCATGGTTGAACAAGATCCCGTTGCAGGCGTAAAGATCGTAAGCTTCGCGGTAATTGATGCAGGCCCAGTAGGCGTAAAGTTTGGCCACTCCGTAAGGAGAGCGGGGATGAAATGGGGTCAACTCGGTCTGAGGAGTTTCAAATACTTTCCCAAACAATTCAGAAGTTGAGGCTTGGTAAAATCGGGCCTTTGGAAATTGAGCCCGGATGATTTCGAGCAGCCGGATCGTCCCCAACGCTCCGATATTTCCTGTATATTCGGGCACTTGAAACGAGACCTTTACATGGCTCATCGCCGCGAGATTGTAAATCTCGTCAGGAGAGGCCTCTTCTACGATCCGGAGAAGATTTGAAGAATCGCCGAGATCCCCTTCATGGAGAAAAAGTCTCTCTTTCCAGCGCGGATCGTCCAATAGATGGGAGATCCTCGACGTATTGGGCGACGAAGATCTTCGGATCAGTCCATGCACTTTGTAGTCTTTTTCTAGCAGGAACTCAGTGAGGTACGATCCATCTTGTCCGGTGATTCCTGTAATGAATGCATGTTTCATAATTAAATCATTAAAAATAGAAATCAAATTGATCAAAAAATTGGTATACCAACTTTAAAAGATAAAAAAAACATAATTTATCCTAAAATTAATATTGCTGATTTTTGAAAGTTAATTTAAAAGAAGAAATCAAATCCTATAAAAAATCTGATGCTTTCGGAGATCTAATATGACACAAAAAAGAGCCCTCGTTTGCGGGGCCGGCGGATTCATCGCGTACCACTTAGTCAAACGGTTGAAAGATGAAGGATATTGGGTTCGCGGCGCCGATATAAAAGAGCCTTTGTTTGGAGCCACCCATGCCGACGACTTTCTCGTGGCTGATCTGACACAAGTCGAAAATGCAATCAAAGCTCTCGCTTTGCCAGACAACGAACCTTTTGACGAGGTTTACCAGCTAGCGGCGAACATGGGAGGGATGGGGTTCATTTCTACCCACGCCTCCGAGATCATGCGCGATTCGAGTCTGATCAACCTCCATATTTTGGAACAGGCGCGCAAAACGGGAGCGAAAAAGATCCTCTTTACCTCTTCGGCGTGCATCTATCCAGAGCACAATCAAAAAGATCCAGAAAACCCAAAATGTGCCGAAGAGACTGCCTATCCTGCGGCCCCCGATACTGAATATGGTTGGGAAAAAATTTACGCCGAAAGACTCTATCAAGCTTTTGCGAAAGACTATGGGATGGATACCCGCGTTGTCCGGCTCCATAACGTATTTGGCCCTTTAGGAACGTGGCAAGGTGGGAGGGAAAAAGCTCCCGCTGCTTTATGCCGCAAAGTCGCTGAAGCCCAAGATGGAGGAACGGTCGAAGTTTGGGGAAGAGGCGATCAAACCCGCTCTTTTCTCTACATAGATGAGTGCATCGAGGGGATCCGGAGAGTCATGAATGGACCCGCGGGGCTTCCTGTATTGAACTTAGGGTCGGAAGAGAATATCCCCATCAATGAACTGACCCAGATGATCGCAGAGATCGCCAATAAAAGAATTGAGATCAAAAACGTCGAAGGGCCGGAAGGTGTACGTGGGAGAACTTCTGACAACTTCCTTCTCCAAGAAAAGCTCGGATGGCAACCCTCTCAAAGTCTGAAAGATGGGCTGAAAAAGCTCTATCCTTGGATTCAGCAGCAAGTGGCTCTGCGAGCGATCGCCAGAGGCCTCTTTGTCAATCGTCAAACGACTCCGCAAAAATAATGAGGCAATGACCATGGAAAATCAAAAAATCACCGTCATCGGCATCGGCCGTCTTGGCATTTGCCTCGCACTCTGCTTGGAAAAAGCGGGATACGATGTTTTGGGAGTCGACGTCTCGCCTGCCTACATCGCCGAGGTCAACAGCAAGACCTTTTCCTCTTTGGAGCCCAGCGTAAACGACTACCTCCGATCGAGCAAAAATTTCAAAGCCACCACCTCAATCCCGGAAGGGGTCGCTTTTTCAGACCTGATTTTCCTCGTCGTCCCGACGAACACGGCCCCTGGAATCGAGTCGTACGACCATACGATCCTCTCCGACGTCCTCGCAAAAATTGATGAGTGCGCCCCCTCAAACAAACACGTCGTCATCTCCTCGACAGTATTTCCCGGCTACATCGCGAAGACAGCGCGGCCGCTCCTTAAAAATTGCCCCAATGCGACCGTCAGCTACAACCCTGAATTCATCGCGCAAGGGAACATCATCCATGGGATGCGCTATCCCGACATGGTCCTCATCGGCGAAGGGTCCAAAGAGGCGGGCCAGCTTCTCGAATCGATCTACACAAAGCTCTGCGCCAATACGCCACATATCGCCCGGATGTCTCCCGAGAGCGCTGAGATTGCGAAGTTGACCGTCAACTGTTTCGTCACTGCAAAAATCGCCTTTGCCAACCTCATTGGAGATATCGCCGACGAGACGCCGAACGCCGATAAGAACGCGATTTTGGAAGCAGTTGGAAAAGATCAGAGGATCGGATCCAAAAACCTGATGCCAGGCTACGGCTTTGGCGGCCCTTGCTTCCCCAGAGACAACCGGGCCCTTGGCAACTATGCGACATTGATCGGCATCGAACCGC
Organism: Verrucomicrobiota bacterium; assembly: GCA_018239895.1. Classification (GTDB taxonomy): domain Bacteria; phylum Chlamydiota; class Chlamydiia; order Chlamydiales; family SM23-39; genus SZAS-17. The sequence goes on along the minus strand of JAFEGL010000017.1, from coordinate 4,030 downwards.
TTCTGTTTAGAGCCACCGACGAGGTGAATGCGATGCATACGGCGTACCAAGCGAAAAAGCTGATCGAGCAAAACCTCGACAAATATGTCTTCGAGGACGTCTGCTATAAGCCCAACTGCCCCGTGCCGATCATCGAACATTCGCAAAAACTCGCGATCGCTAAAACGCTCGCAGATCAAGGGAAAGAGGTGACGATTTTGGATTCTGAAAACGTCATCTCGAAAGTGCGGCAAGAATATAAAAATATTTTTAACTACGCCTCGAAATACCTCTCTGCGTAAGGCATACATGCACAGCCAAATTTTCCACGCCCCGACGAAACCTTCCAAACCTTTTTGGAACGATCCGAAGGCAATAGAGTTCGCCAATTCCCATTTCGACGGGGCCCGCTATTTCCGTCTCGATTCGGAAATCTTGAAATTTGCAGCCGAAAGCGCTTCTCTCGAGGGGCTCTGGATTGAGCTTGGGGTCGCCTCGGGGAGGACGATTCGGTTTTTAGCCAAAACGTTCCCCTATCAAAGGATCTACGGCTTCGACTCATTCAAAGGGCTTCCCGAAGATTGGATTCGAGGCGATAAGACCACGCCGAAGGGGTGCTTCATGCAAGAGAAATTGCCAGAGGTTCCCGAAAACATCCATCTCATCGAAGGGTGGTTCGAAGAGACTCTTCATCCCTTTGCGAAAGAGCACAAATGTCCGATCTCGTTTCTCCACATGGACTGCGATCTTTACTCCTCGACGAAAGAGGCTTTCAAAGCGTTTGGCGAGCACATCGTCTCCAAAACCATCATCCTCTTCGATGAACTCTACAACTATCCAGGCAGCGAAGAGCATGAATTCAAAGCTTTTGAAGAGTTTTTGGAGCAAAAGTCTTTAACCTATCGCGTCTTGGGATTCAACGCGATGCATGAACAGGCTGTTGTTCAGATTGTGTAAATCATATGCAAAGAATCATCTCTCAAACGCCCACTCGCATCAGCCTTTTTGGAGGCGGCACCGACTACCCCGCCTATTACTCAAGAAAACCGGGCGCCACGTTCGGTTTGACTATCGATCAATACATCTATGTAAGCCTCCACACAGTGAGCCCCTTTTTTGATTACAAGATGAGGATCAGCTACTCGAAAATCGAGCTTGTCAAAACGATCGATGAGATCCAACATCCGAGCGTAAAAGCTTGCCTTAATTTCAAAAACATCAGCTCGCCTCTCGACATCCATATTTCAGGCGATCTCCCTGCGAAAACGGGTTTGGGTTCCTCCTCATCCTTTACCGTCGGGTTTCTCAATGCCCTCTACGCTCTTCAAGGGATCAAAGCGACCAAAAAGAGGCTCGCTGAAGAGGCTTGCTACGTCGAACAATCGGAGATCGGAGAAAACGTCGGTTCCCAAGATCAATACCATGCGGCCTATGGCGGGATGAATATTTTTGAATTCAGCTCATCCAAAATCAAAGTCCGTCCCATCGTGATCTCCCCCGAGAAAAAAAGGCTATTTGAAGCCCACCTCCTCGTTTTCTACACCGGTTTGACCCGCTATGCCACCGAAGTCGTGAAAGAGCAAATTGAAAAAACCCGGTCATTGAGCAACGATTGCTACCTGGATCGGATGTATGAAATGGTATTCGAGGCAGAAGAGATCGTCTCTCAATCTTCCGATCAAGAGGTCATGTCCCTTTTAGGAAATCTCCTTCACGAGAGTTGGAATCTAAAAAAGCAGCTCTCAAGTCAAATCTCCAATCCATTCATCGACCGGTGCTATGGGGCGGCCCTCTCAGCCGGCGCCTATGGCGGCAAACTCTGCGGCGCTGGGAACGGAGGTTTTCTCGCCTTTTTGGTTCCCCCCGAAGCAAGATCCCGGGTTCGCGAAGAGCTCAAAGACCTGCTAGAAGTCCGGTTCCGGCTCGAAGACGAGGGCTCGACCATCATTTTCATGAGAGAGTAACATGCTCGACGCTCTGATTCTTACGGGAGGGCTTGGAACAAGGCTCGCCTCTGCCGTGCCGAATCTACCCAAAGGACTCGCTCCGATCCAAGGGATCCCCTTTTTGCGCATCCTCCTCAACCAGCTCAAAAAAAGCCAAATCGTTTCAAAAGCCGTCTTAGCGCTCCGATACAAAGCCGACGAGATCATCGAAGAGCTCCAGTCGCCGCCGCTCCCAGTCGAGTTCAGCATCGAGCCCTCTCCTTTAGGGACAGGCGGAGCCATTCTCTACGCTCTTTCCAAACTTTCTCAGTCAACTCTCCTCGTCCTCAACGGCGACACCTTTTTCGATCTCCCCTTCACCTCCCTCCTCAATTTCCATCTCGAAAAAAAGGCCGAGCTGACGATCGCCGCCCGTAAAGTTGAAGACAGAAGCCGCTACGGATCGCTTCAGCTCGACTCATCGGGCCGAATCCAAGGCTACCTCGAAAAATCCTCCTCTTCGGGCAGCGGATACATCAGCGGCGGAGTCTATCTCATCCAACGCTCTCTTCTCGACTCAATTGAACCTTGCCCCCTCTCGATCGAAACCGATCTCTTTCCCCAATGGCTCTCCCACAAGACCTACGCCTACGTCCATGAAGGGACCTTCATCGATATCGGAACCCCAGAATCCTATCAAACAGCCCAGCAACTTTTAAAACCCTGGATATCTCCATGAAACAAAAAGTTCTCGTCACCGGCGGCGCCGGATATATTGGATCGGTCCTTTGCCCGACACTTCTCAGCCAAGGCTACGCCGTTACCGTCATCGACAATCTCTACTATAAGCAGACCTCTCTCCTCTCCTGCTTCACCCATCCGGACTTCCGATTCATTTTGGGGGATGCCTGCAACGAAACACTGATCCAAAGCGAAGTGAAAAAAGCCGACATCATCATCCCACTAGCCGCTCTCGTCGGAGCCCCTTCCTGCGACCGGACGCCGCTCCTCGCGACCTCGCTCAACTACGACGCGATCGCCCTCATTCTGAAACACTCGAGCCCCTCACAAAAAATCCTCTATCCGAACACCAACAGCGGCTACGGGATTGGGGAGAAAAACCAGCTCTGCACCGAAGCAACGCCGCTCAACCCGATCTCTCTTTACGGAAAATTAAAAGTCGAAAGTGAAAAGATCCTCCTCAATTCCAACAGAGCCATTTCGCTCCGTTTGGCGACCGTCTTTGGCGTATCGCCCCGGATGCGGCTCGATCTTCTCGTCAACGATTTCACCTTCAGAGCTTGCCAGGACCGTTTCATCGTCCTTTTCGAAGAGCATTTCAAACGCAACTACATCCATGTCCGCGACGTCGTGGGCGCTTTCCTCCATGGGATCGACCATTTCGAGCAAATGAGAGGCCAAGCCTTCAACGTCGGTCTTTCGTCAGCAAATCTAAACAAGCGCGAACTTTGCGAGACGATTAAAAAGTACATACCAGATCTTTATATCCATGCCGCAAAAGTGGGAGAAGATCCTGACAAGCGGGACTACATTGTTTCCAACGAGAAGCTCGAGAGCCTAGGCTGGCGGCCGCAAGTCACCCTCGATGCGGGCATCCAAGAGATCATCTCAGCCTACCCCATCCTCCGGATGAACACCTTCAAAAACGTATAAGTGCAAGATTCCTTACGGACTCCGCCCTTTTCCCGCTGCCGATGGCAGCAAGAAAAGGGCGTGAGGGGGCGTGTCGCCGCAAGCGGCGACACGCCTGCGGTGCAGTCGCTATTATTTATCTTCTCCATTTCGAGAGTATTATCCTCTCGATTCGAGAGCTTTATCCTTCCAATTTGACTTGAATAGATTTAATTTAGATCTTAAATACATAAATTATAAATAGTTAGATGTCGTTCTTATTGAACGAGCTGCTCAAAGCGCAATCCCACTCCTTCAGGGGTGGGTTAGCTGAGCTACCTATTGATTTGCGGCAAGGTACTTGCCGCCCTTTACTCTTAGGAGAATCTCCTTCATTTATGAAGGAGTTCTTCAAATACAAATCTGGGGTGCGGGGCGGAGCCCTGCATCATGCCTATCATTAGCTGCCTTTGGCAGCGTCATCATGTAAGCCG
>JAFEGL010000016.1 GCA_018239895.1 Verrucomicrobiota bacterium | reverse complement strand
AGTCTGAGAGCCTGGTATCCAACCGCAACGTTAGCGGCTCCACTGTAATTCGTATTCAATCCTCTGGTTCCCACAGCAACTTGTTGGTTTGACTTATTTAATTGTAGAGCACCAACTCCAACAGCAACGCAATCGCTGACGCTTGTACCTACAATATTTAAAGCCCCTCCACCTATTGCGACATTATTATCCCCCCCAACGGGTCCATTGAATGTGTTGAGGCCAATTACTATATTGTTCCCACCTGTCGTGTTGTTCAACATCGCGTTTATGCCCAAAGCGACATTACCTGAGCCGCTTGTCAGCTTCGTCATAGCCAATCTGCCAATAGCTGTGTTGTTTGAGCCTGTTGTACAAACCTGGAGGGCTTGTGAACCAAAGGCCGTGTTTTGGCTTCCTGTTGTATTCAAGGACAAAGCTAAAAAGCCGACTGCTGTATTTTCAGAGCCTACTGTGTTAGAGGCCAAGGCTTGGAATCCCACGGCTGTGCTTCCGGTGCCTGATATAGCGGCAGCTAGCGCCTGATATCCGACGGCTGTGTAGTTCGAGGCTGCAGTGCATGAAGTCAGGGCTTGAAAGCCAACAGCCGTATTGGCACTGCCAGTAATGTTAGAATCAAGAGCTCCCGAACCGATAGCCGTGCTGGCCGTGCCGGTTGTGTTGAGGGCTAAAGTCGAGGTACCAACTGCTGTGTTGTCAGATCCAAATGTGTTGGCTATCATTGAATTCGTACCAACAGCGACACTGTTGCTGCCGCCTGTATTGAACATCAATGCCCGGGCTCCTATCCCTACGTTGTCCGAGGCGGTTGTATTGAGATTAAGAGCCAGTGGACCGATTCCGATTAGACGAGTCCCTGTTGTATTTGACTCTAAGCAGTCGTATCCTAAAGCTGTATTTTCTGCTGCTACGCTTAAAGTGAGGGCATTGCCTCCAACAGCTGTGTTGCGAGAGGCTGTAGAAACGCTCGCAAGGGCGCCTGATCCAACAGCTGTATTTAAAAAAGCTCCTGTATTCGAACCTAAAGCTCCTGCACCAACAGCAACATTGTTTGTCCCTGTTGTGTTGGAAGCCAAGGCTCCGGCCCCGAAAGCATCGTTCGTAGATCCCCTATTGACCTGCAAAGCTTGAGCTCCTACTGCTGTGCAAAACCCACTCTGTACAACAGAGGATAATGCATTTGCCCCTACTGCTGTATTACTCGTTCCTGAAACATTTTGAGCCAAAGCTTGATAGCCCACTGCTGTCAAATTCGAAACGGCCGTCGAAGAAGCGAGCGCTTGGTAGCCCACCGCCGTATTGGCATTCCCCGTGATATTGGCAGTAAGTGCGCTAGAACCTACAGCTGTGCTAGCTGTGCCGGATGTGTTGGCTTGCAGAGCAAAATCCCCAACAGCAGTATTGTCGCTTGCCGTCGAGTTTTGGAGGGCGTCGTGACCTACAGCCGTGTTTCTTAGCCCTACAATATTTCCCCCTAACGCATTC
>JAFEGL010000015.1 GCA_018239895.1 Verrucomicrobiota bacterium | reverse complement strand
GATATGCATGATGCAGGGCTTTGCCCCGCACCCCAAAAATAAGCTCTGCTAAAGGGGCGCGCCAGCCGCTGCGCGGCGGCGCGCCCCCGACGGTTTTCTCGAGCTACCGTAGGCGGCGAGAGAGGATTTTTAGACTGGCCGAGAAAACTATAAACTATAGAGAGCAGGCTATGCCTGATTAAGGGGAACCCAGCTTCCATCGGCCCGTTCAACTTCAACCAATCGATCGGTTCTAAGTTTTTCAAAAAATGTAGAAAACAGCTTTAGTTCGTGGAGGGCGTTGGTGTATTCGCGGAGCAGCCTTCTGAAGGTTTGTTGGTCATCCCCAGTTTTATAAGGGAGTTTCTCGGCTTGATTCAACAGCTCGATCACTTTGTCGATTGCCGTCGTGACCTCGGCTACCTTCTCTTTGTAGAAGGGGCTCGCTTCTGTGAGTTCGTTCGAGAGGGCCTCTTTCTGCGTGTTCAGCTGGGCTTCAACCCAAGCTTTTTGCGCAGCAAGCGAGGTATTGAGCCTCTTTTCCCTCGTACAGGTTTCGATCAGAGGGAAGTAAAGGCCGCCTCCCAGGATAGTCCAACCGATCCCACGGAGGACGGGGTCTTCGGCGCAAGACGTTTTTTCTGGGGGAGTGTAGAGAGGGTCTCTCAGCTTAATCTGATCGTTTTTCTTCACAGAGTTCGTGCAATTCCAACCGCTGAAGCAGGAATAGACTGTTATCATGAATAGAATTAAGAGTTGCTGTCCCTTGCCGGGGTCGTCTTTTCCAAGGAAAATAGTACCTGTAATCGCAACTACGCTCAAAACTGTGCCGAGGAAGGCGACGAGTTTTGTGAGGGTGCCTATTTCCTTCGTATTTTCGATCTGTTTGATCGTATCTTTCATATGGGTCAACTGCCGCCGGATGGCTGTGAGTTTGGGTGTAGTTTTAAACAGATCGGGGCTTATAGCCGATAATATTGAAACGCTCGTTTTAGAGTAGGCGGGCATGTGTGCAAAATCCAAGCGGACGGGGGATCCATTCATCGTAAGGGCTACTGTTGCCATAAAATACCTCCAAAAAAGGGCGAGATTGTAGTTGGTGAATGTTTTTTTTAAAATAGAAATTTTTTTTATCTTGCCTATCCTGCCGCTTGCGATCATGCGTATCCTGTACTGTTTTTGAAAAGTTTAGAAATGTACAGGATATGCATGATCGCAAGCGGCAGGATAGGCAAGATAAATTCTGCCGAACTCTGGAGGTTAGTCTTGGAGGTAGGCCCAGCTGAAGTCGATGCACCCTTCGGGATCGAAGAAGCACCGCTTGAGTTGGGGGTTTTGGGCGTAGAGATGGACGTAGTCGAAGAGGGGGGCGATGGGGGACTCTTCGTTGAGGAGGGTTTTGGCGGCTTCGCGCTGGTTTGTTTGGAGAAGCTCGCGGTAGGGCTCGTGCTTCCACTGGGAAAAGTTCCAGGAGTTGGCCCCTTCGAACCGATCTAGGTAATCGAAGGAGTCTTCTTGGGTCGTCTCTTGGATTGTCCCGGAGATTTCGAAATTGTTTTTTTCGAGATTGCTTCGGAATTGGTCCCACTCGAAACCCTCCAACTGGATTTGGAGGTCGAATGTCTCTTGCCAAATGTGCTTGAGATAAGCGGCGAGCTTTTCCGATCTGTGGTGGTGAAAGTAGTGGAAGGTGAGGGGGGGGATCGAGCCGAACTTTTCAACGGCCAGGCGGAATAGGGCTTTTGCCTCCTCTATTTGGGGATGGGCGGGGCCTACAGGTGTCGAATAATGGACGATGTGGCTTGCGATGTAGGAGCGGTCGATCGCGAGCCCGAGAGCCCGGCGGATGAGGGGCGAGGAGAGGATCGGATGGCGCGTGTTGAAGTAGAGGAAGAAGCGCCGTTTGACTTTGAGCTTGTTGAGTCTTTTTTGGTCGTAGAGCTGTCGAATCTGGTCGGTAGAGAGGATGTTGAGCGGGTCGCCGCACCAATCGATCTCTCCTGAGCGGAAAAGAGAAAAAATTGTTTCGGGGTCGTTGATCCACTTGCACTCGATCCGGTCGAAATAGAGTCGATCCGCATTCCAAAAATAGGGGTTTTTTTCGAGGAGAATCCCCCCGCGGTCCTGATGCCGGACGAGATAGGGGCCGTTGAACCATTTGGGTTCTTTGAGCGATCCAAAGAGAGGGAAGAAATAGGGCTGTGAGAGTTTGTAGAGAAATCGGGGAGCCGGATGATCGAGTTCGATTTGGATCGTCTCGAGGTCGAGAGCTCTCATTCCCACTTCTTTGAAGTCACATTTTTTCTCTTTGAAAAGCCGCGCGTTTTTAATCCCATAAAAGAGTTCGGGATACTCGCTGATCGAGTTTTGCCAGCTCGCAAGATAATCGACCGCCGTGACCTTTTCTCCGTTCGACCAACGGTAAGGGCGGAGTTTGAATGTGAAGAGAGATCCCTCTTTGATCCCTTCAGCGGCTCCGGCCAGTTCAGGTACGCCTTGTTCATTCAGGCGGGTGAGCCCTTCAAAGAGAAGCTTGCACAAGATGCGGGAGCGGATATCGCCCGCAGAGTATTGCGGGTTGAGCGACGGAGGCGTTCCCTCTTCCATGATGAGGCGCAGGGTCTTCTTCTGCGAGGCTTTCTCGAGCTGGGGAGCTTTCGGTTCCAAAAGGCATAGATAATAGTATTCACCGATCATGAAATGGGCGTGGGAGGCCGACTCGGCTGTCAGGTGTTTCGGCAAGTCGGAGCTATTTGGCGTTTTGATGATCGTAAAAGATTTGAGATGCCGCTTGATCGGGGCGGAGGTCTTCTCTTGGATCAGTTCGGAAAATGCGCTGAAGAGATATTCGGCCTCTTCCATCGAAAGGGAGATCCACTTTTCGATCCGGTTGAGGGCGTAGAAGAATTTTTCGGCAAAGAGATCGAAGAGGAGAATTTTGTCTCTCAAATGGAAGCGGATCGATTCGAAATGCTCCTGCTGTTTTTCGAAAAGGCCGCCGTTGTAGTCGCGGAATGGGCCGATGATCTCCTCGACATTTTTGAGGACATATCTTCTGGCGTAGAGGAGGTTGATCGAGTCGTGAACTTCGAATGCATCAGAGGGAACTTTGATCGAAAAGGCCCCCATTTCAATTTCGAAAGGGGTTCTATTCTCATGGCGGAACTGGCAGTAGCAGGGGAGTGAATCGGGGAGCCGCTTGAGGGCTTTATCGAGAGGTTCGGTCGATTTGGGGCGGGCGAAGTGGATGAGGAATTCGAGGAAGGTGGGGGTCTGTTCTCTGAAATGGACCGAGATGTGGGGAAGGTCGTTCGAGGTGTTCATCTCCCGTTGCAGCAATTGGATTTGCCGGATCGACTCCTCTTTGTTGTAGGGCCAAAAGAGAGCCGGAGTTAGAGGGGGCGTAGCGAAGAGTTGATTTTGAAGCAGCTTCGACAGTTTTTTAAGTTCCCGCTTGGAGTATTCCTGCCCTCTGAGTTTGTGGATTTCCAGATAGCAGAAGTAATACGAAAAATCGCAGTTGTACCAAAGATAAAATGAGCGGGGGATTTCTCGGATGCTGGGCATCAGAGCTTGAAGCGCCTTGAGCAGTTGTTCTTTTTGAAATCCGTAAGAACTCGAGTAGGTCATCGCGAGACACACCCGAGATTGGGCCGAAAACAATTTGAGAAAAAGGTGCTTTTGCGGAGGATCTTCCTTATGCAAAGTATCTTCGATCCGTTTCTGAAGGAAGAACTGAGTCAGGAGGATTTTTCTAATATGCCGATGAGACCGCTCTTTGAGAAACTGGCTCGAGGCGTTGACGGCGAACCGTTCGAGACCTTCCGAGAGGCGATTGTCAAAAATAAGGGGGAATCTGCTGATGGCTTTCGGGAGGAGGGAGTGGAACTCCATCTTGCGTGAAAAAGGATCCGATTTTTTTAAAGTCTCTTGCATTGCTGGCTACAAAAGAGGCAACTTTTGCACATCCGAACTTTAAAATCGAGGAGAAAAAAGAAATTTTTTGATGAAGGTGAATCGGAAAAGATCCTTCAAATAAATGGAGCAAGGTTCTTGCTTTGAGAGGGTCGCTTGTTTCCTGCTGCCGAGGGCAGCAGGAAACGAGCGCAATATTTAGTTTGCGGAGTTGAGTTCTTCGGACGTGAAGAAGAAGGAGATCTCTTTTTGGGCATTTTCCAGGCTGTCGGAGCCGTGGACTGCGTTCTTCTGCTTGTCAGTGCCGTAGGTTTCGCGGATTGAAACCATGAGCTCTCGGTTCTTCATGACGGCGTCAGGTCCTTCCAAAACTTGGACGAAAACTGGGCCCGAGGTCATGAAGGCGACGAGGTCGTTGTAGAAGGGGCGATCCTTGTGGATGGCATAGAACTCTTTCGCTTGCTCTGCAGTTAGCTGGAGCTCTTTCCCGGCAACGACTTTCAGACCCCCTTTTTCAAGAAGCTCCTGGATGTCGCCGACATGGTCTTGCTCGACTGCATCGGGCTTGACGATCGAGAGGGTCTGCTCTTGAGCTGCGAAGCCGATCGAGGCCGCAGCGAGAAAAATAGCGAGGAAACGCATTAGGACCTCGGGAAAATTTCGTTCGGTTTAAAGAAGAACGAGATTTCCGTTTTGGCGTTCGCCAAAGAGTCGGAGCCGTGGACAGCGTTGCGCTCAATGCTGGTCGCGAAGTCGGCGCGGATGGTTCCGGCGTCGGCTTTAATTGGGTCGGTTGCGCCCATGATTTGGCGGTTGCGGGCAACGGCGTTTTCCCCTTCGAGCACCATCACGAGGACTGGGCCGGAGGTCATGAATTCTACCAGCTCTTTGAAGAATGGGCGGTCTTTGTGAACGGCGTAAAAGCCTTTGGCTTGTTCGAGTGTGAGGTGGAGCATTTTCGCTGCAGCGACCGACAGGCCTTCTCGCTCAAAATATTCAATGATGTTGCCAATCTGGTTTTGGCCGACGGCGTCGGGCTTAATGATCGAGAGCGTCTGCTCTAAAGTCTGAGTTGTAACTTGGGCCATGAGGTTCTCCATAAGATAAAATGTTGAAAGGCATTGTAATGGAGGGGACAATAAATCTCACGAAGATACTGTTGCAAAACTGAGAAAAAAGAGTACGATTTCTATGATTTATAGGGTGTAAACGATGACTTACGGCGATTATCCGGATCTGAAAAGTGTAAAAAAAATTTTGGTTGTCAAGCTCAGACACCTGGGCGATGTCCTTTTGACGGGGCCGGTGTTCGGAGCCTTGAAGGGGGCGATGCCTCAAGCTACGATCGACGCTTTCATCTGGTCTGAATCGGTCCCGATGTTGGAGGGGCATCCAGCTATCGACGGCTTTGTCGAGTATGACCGGGGGTGGAAAAAGCTCGGCCTAAAACGGTTTATCCAAGAGTGGAAGCTTCTCCGGAAGATCCGGAGAGGGGGCTACGATCTAGTCATCAATTTGACGGAAGGGGACCGGGGCGCAATGGCTGCGAAGATCTCAGGAGCCAAGATCCGCGTAGGATTCGATCCAAAGGGGAGCGGACTTTGGGGCAAAAAGGGGTTATATACACATGTAGTGAAGAGTTGTCCGGGGCTCAGGCACACGGTTGAAAGGAATTTGGATGCGGTCCGCCGGATTGGAATTTTCCCGACGCTCGAAGAGAGGGATCTCTCTTTGCGGGTTCCCGATGAAGCGATGAGGTCTGTGGAAAAAAGGATCGGGACGGCGCCTTTTGTTTTGATCCACCCCACCTCTCGATGGCGGTTCAAATGTTGGCCTGCCGACCGGATGAGAGCGCTTGCGAAGAAATTGATCGAGCGGGGCGAGAGGCTCGTGTTCACTTCGGGGCCCGACAGGCTCGAGGTCGAGATGGTTCAAGAAATTGTGAAGGGATTGCCTGCAGTCAACCTGGCGGGGCAGATTTCTCTGAAAGAGCTAGCGGCTCTGATTCAAAAATCGAAGGCTCTGATTTGCGTCGACTCGGTTCCGATGCACATGGCGAGTGCGCTCAAAGCGCCTGTCGTCGCAATTTTCGGTCCCACATCGGACGTCACTTGGGGGCCTTGGCGCAACTCGAGATCTCGCGTCGTCGCGCAGAAGCTGAGCTGCCGGCCTTGCTATCAAGATGGGTGCGGCGGCAGCAAGATGAGCGATTGTCTCCACACGCTGAGCGTAGCTCAAGTTTTGTCAGCCTTTGATAGTTTATACGATGGATCCGTAGAGAATTGCGACGATCGTGAGGTCGGCGAAAATGTGGAAAAACCAGGGCGTTGCAAGGCCCTGGGACTTGTGCCGTAGATAGCCCATCATCAGGCCGTAGATGAAAGCGAGGCAAACGCCGAATAGTCCGCGGGGAAAGCCGTGATAGTGGCAGCATCCGAACGTTGCCGCCTGGATCAAGATGGCGGCAGTTGAACCCATTTTCTGCAGGGCAGAGAAGATGAGGCCCCGGAACAAAAACTCTTCGGCAAAGGCGTTGACAAGCGAGAAAAGGAGTCCGAGGGGGATCAGCCAGCTGACGGGGACTTCCGCCACAATTTTTTGTAGGTCGGAGACGTCGGGGTTAGAAAGTTTGTACCAAAGAATAAGGGCGCTGCTCGAAAGGACGATGAAGAGGAGCCCCAGCAAAAAGAGGCTTGTGGAACACTTTCCAATCGGGATCCAATCAAAAGAGAAGAAGAACCCGCAGAGGGCGATCCCTGCGACGAGCGGAATGGGCCAGAAAGTCGCGTCGAGAAAATAGGGGAATGTTCCGATTGTCGACACAAGGGCGATCTGGAGGTTGGTCGGACTTTTCTTAACCCAAAAAAAGATCGTCAGAAGCAATAGAGCGCCGCTTGCAAAGAGCGAGGTGGGGAGCGTCAAAAAGGGGATGAGGCTCAAAGCTCCGATGGTGAGAAGGGTAAAAAACATCATGGCTGATACCGCCAGCAATCCTTCGGATGGTCGATCACCATCCCTACTGCCTGCATGAACGAATAGATGATTTTAGTCCCGACAAAATTCATCCCCCGTTTTTTGAGATCTTTGGAGAGGGCGTCGCTCTCTTCGGAACGGCAAGGGAGTTCTTTGAACTCTTTCCAGTGGTTTTTAATCGAGCGGTTTTGGACAAATCCCCAGACATAGCGGTCGAATGAGCCAAACTCCTTTTGGATTTCGAGAAAAGCCCGGGCATTGTCCCGAGCGGAAAAGACTTTCCTCCGATTTCTGATGATCCCCGGGTTGAGGAGGATCTTTTCCAACTCGTCATCCGTGAAGGCGGCGACCTTTTTGGGATCGAAGTTGTGGAAGACCTTTCTGTATTCGTCCCGTTTTTTCAACACCGTCTCCCAGCTCAAGCCCGCTTGAGCTCCTTCTAGCACGATCATCTCAAAGAGATGCCGGTCGTCGTGGTTCGGGATGCCCCACTCCTTGTCATGGTATTCAGCGTAAAACTCTTTTCCGGGACCATTCCCAAAACATCTTTTCATTTTATACCTCCTCCGCCAAGTCTATGTGAATTTGGACTTGCTGCGACTTTGCCAAATCGATCCTTCTCTTCACCCTGCCCACTTGGGGCAGGGCTTCGTCGATCGGAACGCAAGCTTCAATTTGACTTTGTCTCGCCGAGTCCAAATTCACATAGACTTGGCGGAGGAGGTATTTATCTCCACGCAGCAATCAGTACGCCTCCGAGGCAAAGGGCTGTCCCTTTCCAATCGATGGGCTCCTTGTAGAGCCTTTTTCCCCAGAGATTGCACAAGAAAATGACCAGGATGGCAAAAAGGGGAAATAAGAGCGAGCGGGAATGGTCGTCGGCGATTTTTGTGGCTAGCAGGAGACAAAATGTGGAGCCGGCGTTGAAGGCTCCGCCGACGGTTCCCAAAAACAACTCTTTTTTAGAGAACCATCTTTTTTCGACGCTGAAGAAAATAAGGGTTTGTGCAAGAGCCGGAATCCAGAAAAATCCTGGCATGAACCACTCATCTTCGCGCGGCGAGCAGGAAAAGGGGATGAGGAAGTGGCTCTCAGCGGGGTACTGCTGCAAGAGCACTCTCCATTGGAAGATCGACAAGATGGTCCCTTGCAAAAGGAAGATGGTCAGCGCTAGGAGGAGCCAAGTCTTGGAGGAGGTTGTTTTAAAGTCTTTCCGGATGGAGAGGAATAGGCCCGCTACGAGGCACAAAGATCCGAGGATGAGAAAAGCGTTCAAGTGGAAGCCGAATTGAGAGCCAAAGAGAAGAAAGAGAAGTAACGCAGGAAAAACCGAGGCGGAATTTTGGAAGGCGAATGTGAGGCTCGATGGGCCGACCTTCAGAGCTTTTGCCATCAGAAACATCATCAGTAGATTGAGCGATCCGGCCAATATCCCTGTTGAACAGAGAGTCCAACTAAACGAGGCCCAGTCGAATTCAGATCTTAAAAGGAGCGAGACCAAAAAGGAGAAGATGAAATAGAGGGCCAAGTAGCCGGCGGCCGATTTTTGGGACTCGAGGTTTTTTCGGAGACAAAAGTTCACCGAGGCGGCGCAAACAGCGGCAAAAAAGATGAATAAATAGGCCATGCTAGCTTTCAAATGGTGTTTTTTCTAAACTGTCTTTCCATTTTTAACCGGAGCGTTTTTTATGTCCACCCCACCGAGTCCAGCGAGAACCAATTCGCCAGCTAGTGTTTCGTTCCCCTCAGAGTTCAATCTTGCAGATTCGGTGCCGCTGCCGGCAGCATCCGAGGATATTTTGGCGTCGGTCCGTTCGGCTCAGCGGGTAGATCGGCAAGCGACGATCGTCGACAAAGCAAAGAACTACCACATTACTTTCACTGCGCCCGAAGGAGTCATCCGGGAATTTCGAATATCGAAAATTGTCTATGACGACCCCACTTTATCTCCCGATTATGCATTTACATTCACGTTTAAAAGCGATTTTCCTTATGGAAAGGACGATCCCAAAAATCCGTTAAATCAGTTGGATGCCGACTATACCCTCCACAAAACGGAGGATGAGGCGGTTAAGAGCGATGAAGAAGAGATTGTCTACGAGATTTTACACGATGATTTTGAGTGGTTTGAAACTGTTGTTGAGAAGTTCAAGCAGCAAAACTGGATTCCCCATGCATTGTTTTATGCAATGCAGGCGGGTTTTGAAAAAGCGGCAAGCTCTTTTAGCGATGAATCGAAACAAGGATGAGGGTTCTATGGCGAGTTCAGTGGGAGGCAGGTTTTCGCCGACTTCGGAAGTGTACGAGTTTCAGAATTCTAGACCGCTGCCAAAAGCGGCAGAAAATATCTTGGAGTCAGTCCGCTCAGCTTTCCGGGTCCCTTTGACCGAGCAAGAGAAGAAAAAATTAGCTGAGGATCCGAAAAATATCGACATCACCTTCGGTGCAGAGAGAGGAGTCGTTTCCGAATTTAAAATTTCGAAGGTCGATCACGGTGATGAATTCGATGATAGTCCTCTTGTTCCAGATTACGTTTGCACATTTGTCTTCCGAAAGGATTTTTCTTATAAACCTGAGGATGGGACGAATCCGATCAATCTCTTGTCATCTGATGACAGGCTCCATGATAAGGATGGGGAGATCGTCACGAACAGCTCTGGCGAGACCGTCTACGAAATCATCCACGAAGATTTTGAGCAATTTGAAGATGCCCTGGAGATATTGAAGGATCAGCTGTGGATTCCTGAGGCTTTATTCAAAGCGATTAAAGAGCTTTGAAACTCAAAGCTTGAAGTCTTCGCCGAAGTAGCTGCGGCGGGCTTCGGGATGGGCGACGAGTTCGTCGACCGTTCCGGAGAGGAGGACTTTCCCCTGCTGGACCAAATAACTTCTGTCCACAATCGTGAAAATTTCCCGGGCGTTGTGGTCGGTGATCAGCACGCTGATCTGTTTTTGCTTCAAGATCCGGATGAGATGCTTTACGTCGGCGACGGCGAGGGGATCGATGTTGGCGAACGGCTCATCGAGAAGGAGGAGCGCCGGCTGTGTGACGAGGGCTCGAGTGATCTCGAGGCGCCGCCTTTCGCCGCCGGAGAGAGCGCTCGCCCGCTTGTGGCGGAGCGGCGTCAGATGGAGCTCTTCGAGGAGCTCATCGACACTTTGTGTCGGGTTGACCTGCGTCTCCAGAATGCATTGGATATTCTCCTCGACAGTGAGGGTCCGGAAAATCGAAGGCTCTTGCGCTAAATACCCGAGCCCCATGAGCGCCCGCTCGTGGATCGGAAGGCGGGTGACGTTTTCGCCGCGGAAAAAAACCTCCCCTTCGTCGGGGCGGATCAATCCGACCGCCATGTAAAAGGCGGTCGTTTTCCCCGCGCCATTCGGTCCCAGAAGGCCGACGACTTCGCCAGGATGGACGGAGAGGGTAAGTCCATTGACGACCGGTTTGCCTCCGTACGACTTGACGAGATGCCTTAGCTCAAGGAGACTCATGCGACTCCAGGAGGGCGATCGCCTCTTCATCCGTCAAAATCTTCGAAAAATTTGAGTGGTGGAATTGGATCTCGGCGATTTCGGGGCGGAAGGAGGCGACCCTCGCGTCGCTGTAGCTGTATCTGAGTCCTGTGAAGGGGATGCCGATCGTTTCCATGGTTTTGGCTACGTCGAGGAGATGGCTTTTTTTGTCGTTGATGAAGACGATCTTTTCGGGGCGGTAGCCGAGGCGGTCGAGGAGCTTGGCAAGGGCGGGACCTTTCGGCGATCCGCCTGTGAAGAGGATCCCGTTTCGGTAGAGGACTCCGTGGCCGTTGAGGAAATAGTGGTCTTCTTTATTGGGAGCCGTCTTGGAAAGGTCGATGTTGTGCGAGAGGAGTTGTTTTACGGTGCGGGTCGCAAGGGCGATCCCTTGCGTTGTGAGGCCCATGACCCGGATACTCTTACTTTGCAGTTCTGAAACGATTTTGTCTGACCCCTCTTCAACGATCTTCATTTCGGTGAGATGGCGGATCGCTTCCCACTGGGCAAGGGTTTTGTCGAGCGGATCGGGGGCGCTGCTATTTTTATCGAGCTGATAGAGGAACCAAACATCGGTGCCGAGAGTCTGCGTAGGGACGAGGAGGGTGTCGTCGATGTCGAGGACGATGAGAGTTGAGCTGCTCGCATGTTGGGAGAGGTCTTTGAAGTGGGCGGTTTCTAAGATTTCGCCATGCAGGGCAGCAATGATAAAAACAAAGAAAGTTGCAAATTTCATAAGTATCTCGAGAAAATCTCATCAAAATAGTTTTGTTCGTCTAGGTCGAAGGAGAAATGGACATCTCCTACTCCCTGGACAGTCTCGGTGTCGCGCTGGATGTGCACTTCAGGCGCGGTCAGAGTGAAGCCATTTTGCCAAAAAAGGACTTTTCTCGCAGAAGAACTATTCAGCACAAGCCGATTCTCCTTCGGAAAATAGGAGGCCTTTTCAGCAATTGCGTAGGTCTCCTTTCCTTGAAAATGGGAGGAGATGAAGCGGATATTCCCTTCGAGAGTCAACAGCTCGCTTCCCATGTCTATTTGCGCTTTGTCGGCCTCCATGGCGAGGGTCTCATCGGAAAATTGGAGCGGAGTTTTGGGCGACGCAGAGAGAATTTGGGAAACAGGATCGTAATGGATAGCCCCTTTGCATGAGAGGCGGCCCGCCGGGGGGAAATGGATGAGGCTGTCTCCTGTTGTAGCAATGTGGGCCAGAGTCGGTTTTTCGTCTCCATCGAGCTGAAGTTGGATCGTCTCGGCTTCGAGATCGAACCGGTCGTGGGTTAAACGGCAATGGAGAAGAGGAAGTTCGGGATAAAGGGAGATCTGCCGGTTTTTGTAGATGGCGATTCCCCCTTGCGCTTTGATCCCGCGGCCACTCTCGATCACAACGTTCTTTTTGAACTGGATCTCTTCGAATTTTAGAAGGGTGAAAGGAGTTTCAGGCAGAAGAGTGCAAAAAGCGCTGTCGGAGACGATCGAAAGGGACTCATTGAGGCTTTCCGATGGCGGTAGATCGATTCTGACACCCCGGCCGAGCTGCAGCTCGCTGGCGTCATGTTTCAAGTTGAGGCCGTTGAGCAGGGCCGATTGAGCCCTCAATTCCCCGATTGGGTGGGTCATGTGGAATGCCCCATCTAAGGCGAGGCGGGCGCCGTCGTATTTGGCCTGCTCCGCTTCAAGTTTGTATCCGGCGTGTTGCAAATCGATGGAAAATAAGGTTTCGTCGCCAGTGAATTTGCCCCGATTTTGGCGGAGGGTCAATTCCGATTTTTTGCTGACGATTTTGATGTGGGGTCTTTCGGCGCCTTCGACAGTCCAGATCTCTTTTTGGACGCCGGTTCTGTGTTGGATCGCCGGCTCTCTTTCCAGAGCATGCTTGGACCTAAGGTCTACACTCTCGTCGACGAGCTTTTTGTAGGAGGCCGAATCGCCTTCTTGATTTCGGAGGGCAAAAAAGTAGATGCCGATGGCGTAGAGAGCCAAAATCGCCGACGCTCTTTTATAGAGACGCGGCCAAGTTCCCACTTTGCATGACATCGTAGAGCCTCTCTATTTCGGCTAAAAGAAGTTCCAACTCGTCGTAGGGCATCACCGAAGCGGCGTCGCTCTTCGCAGAGGCGGGATCGGGATGAGCTTCGATGAATAGGGCATTACATCCGGCGGCGACGGCGCAGCGGGCGAGGGTCGGGATAAATTCTCTTTGCCCCCCAGACGCATTGCCGAGTCCTCCTGGCAGTTGGACCGAGTGGGAGGCGTCGAAGCAGACGGGGAATCCGAATTTTTGCATGATTGGGATCGCCCGCATGTCGCTGACGAGGTTGTTGTATCCAAAGGAGGTGCCTCGATCGGTCAAGATAATCCGCCTGTTTTGGCACGAGAGGATTTTATCGACGACGTTCTTCATATCCCAGGGGGCCATGAACTGACCTTTTTTCACATTGACGGCGGCGCCCGTCTGGGCGGCGGCGGCGATCAGGTCGGTTTGGCGCGAGAGGAAGGCGGGGATCTGAAGGATGTCGCAGACGCTTCCCGCCGCAGTTGCCTCTTCGGGCGAATGGACATCTGTTGTAACGGGGAGATCGAACTCTTGTTTAATTTTTTTGAGGATTTTTAATCCCTTGGCAGCGCCGGGGCCGCGGAAGGAACGGATCGAACTCCGATTCGCTTTGTCGTAGCTGGCTTTAAAAATGAAAGAGAACTTTCGCGGCGCGAAAATCTTTTTCAACTCTTCAGCGGCGCGGAGCGTATGCTCTTCGCTCTCCATCACGCAGGGGCCGCAGATCACAGCGAGGGGCTGGCCTGGACCGATGAGGAAATCTTTGACTTCGACGAGTTCCATAATTCTTGAAATAATGATCGTACGGAATCTAGATTTCCCGCAACAAACAATTCATGTCGTAGAGTCCCGGCGGGCGGTCGATGAGAAATCTTGCCGCGGCGAGAGCGCCTCGAGCGAAGGCGTCCCGGGTGTGGACTCGATGAGTGATCTCAATTTGCTCTTCGGCGGTGTTGAATCGGAGCGTATGCTCTCCGGCGATTTTTCCTGAGCGGATTGAATGGATGTTGACATTTGGGATCGCTTCGGCGATCGATAGGGCTGTACCGCTCGGGGCATCTTTTTTTTCGGCATGGTGTGTCTCGATCAAGTCGACGTGGGCGTCGGTGAAAAAGCGGCGGGAAATTTCTTCCGCGGCCTGTTTCATGAGGGCGATCCCGAGAGAGAAGTTGGGAGTATAGAAGATAGGGATCCTCTCTGACGCCTTCCGAATTTGCTCGAAATCGGCGGGTGAAAATCCGGTCGTTCCGATGACGAGAGGGCGGTCTACTTGGAGCCGTTCAGAAAGGTTGGCGGGGAGGGAAACATCTATGAAGAGATCGGGGAGCGGCTCGGCGGGCTGGAGGGCAATGGGTACGTCGATCGGAGCGCGCCCGAGAAGGGTTCCTAGATCTTCTCCCAAATGGGACCGGCCGAGGGCCGATCCGATCTGGAAAGTGGGATTTTGGAGTGCGGCGAGGGCGATGGCTCGTCCGAGGCGCCCCGTCGCACCAAAAATACCGATTTTAATGTTGCGAGTTTGCATAAAATTTCACCAAATCGCTTTTGAATTTCTTCAGAGCGGGAGGATGGAGATAATACATGTGGCCCCCTTCATAATACTCCATTTGCAAGTTGGAGGAGTATGCATCAGGGAGGTCGAGCGAGGCAATGCTGTGCTCGGTGGCAGCGTACGGCGTTGCGATGTCGTAATATCCGTTGCCGATATAAATTTTGAGCGATGGATTCATGATCATGGCCTCCCTCAAGGCGTCGAGGGATGTCGGGTAGCCAAAATAGCGGTAACGGGGCCACTGCCAGTTTCTAAAAGACTCTTCCGAAAATGTGTTGTAGACGGGGAAGGAGATCTCCGCTCCGAGTTCTTGTGTCAAATAGTGGTTCAAAAGGGCCGTGGTCGATCCATCGATGCAAAGGGCGCTCGGGTCCATGCAGTGTCCATTTGGACAGCGGTCGCCTACGACGGTCGTATCGTAGCGGCCGACGCATTTGCGGAAGAACAATCGTTTGAGGTATGTATCCTCGGTGATTCTTCCGTTTTCTTCGAGAAACTCCTCGTAGGGGAGCCCTGTCAGCGCCGCCATTTCTCTCCACATGGCTTTTTTCTGTTCGGTAGAGTAACGGTAGGGCTGGATGTAGTAAGGTGCTGCCTTTTCATAGGCAAAAACCCGCGCCTCTTCGGCGACCTGCTCGATTGTTTTCCCCTCGTGGGCAAGGCCGTGGAACCAGGCGGTCGCAGCATAAGTGGGCAAGAAGAGAAAATAAGGGAGCGGGTTGTCGTAATCGAAAACTAAAGTTTGATAGTCGAGGGCGCAGGAGATTAGGATCAATCCGTTGAGGTGAATCCCGTAGGTGCCCTGGAGATAGCGGGCCATGGTGCAGGCTCTAAAGGTTCCGTAGCTTTCTCCGGCGACGTATTTGGGGGAGTTCCAGCGCCCTTCGTTGGTGATATAGTCGCGGATGAACTCGCTGAGGGAAAGGGCGTCGTTTTCGCTGTGGTAGAAGTCGAAGGGATCTTTTTCAGGGGCAGGGCGGCTGAGGCCGGTCGACATCGGGTCTACGAAGACGAGGTCGGTCTCCTCGAGGAGGGTCGCCTCATTGGTGATGAACTCGTAGGGAGGGGAGGTTGGCTGCCCTTCAAAGGGGGAGAGGACCCGTTTGGGGCCCATGGCGCACATGTGGAGAAGGAATGAGGAGCTGCCGGGGCCCCCGTTGAAGGCGAAGGTGATGGGGCGGCTCGGATCGCCAGTCGTATAGGCGGTGTAGCCGATTGAGCCCAGCACTTCTCCCGTCTCGGGGTCGTAGGTGGGGAGGGATCCGACGGTGGCTGTGTATTCGAGTTTTCCCGAGGGGAGTTCGATTTCGTGGCTTGTAGAGATCGGTTCGTCGGCGCAAACAGTCGTTAATGAGAGGAGGGCAATCCAGATTTTTCGCATGGTACATCCAATTTTTTAAAGGGGTCCAGTGTAGGAGAGAACAGCAAAAAAAACAATTCCATGTTGTAAAATAGGGGGCCGAACAGCTAAAATCGAAGCTTCTTCTGGATTGATAGCTCAGTGGATAGAGCACCCGCCTTCTAAGCGGGCGGTCGCAGGTTCGAGTCCTGCTCAATCCGATTTTTTATTGGACAGCCCTATGAAGCACAAGAACGGACTCCTCGGAGACGTCGAAATCAAACGGCGTACGTTCGCCGATCTCGACGCCATTTTCAAACAGTTTCATACCAAAGAATTCAACTCTCTCATCGATAGAAAACGGAGCGAAAAAATCAACCGGACCCTTCTGGAGCTGATCCAGAAAGAGCCGGAGCCCTGTTTTTTGCTTCCACAAGTCCTCGATTTTGTCGAGCGGGTCGATACGGAAAAACTTCTCCAACACTATAAGTTTTCGAGCTTCGAAATTTGGCTGAACCATTTTTCTGAACTCAGTTTCGAGGAAAATTACAAAGTGCGCGGCAAAATTGCCGGAAAGTGGATCGATCGGAGCGACTATCAAGCCCTGTTTCCGATCGGAATGGGGAAAGTCTACGAAGGGACCCACTTTGTGACGGCCCACAAGTCGCCCGACCTCGACACGACGATCGCCTCGTTTTGGGGTTGGCTCGATGCGTTCGCCGCCCGCGTTGGCGATAGCCTCCACGTGTGGAACTTACCGGGAGGACCTCCCCCTTCGCAGATTGAAATCGATTGGATTTTCCGCGACCTATTTGGCCCAGCCGTTTTTACCCATCTTCCCAAGACGAAGACAGCGCTCCATCTCTCGGGCAATGATCTGATGTCTCAAAAAGGGATGCTCAAAAAGACTCCGGAAGTGCCGCTCGCCTCCATCGACCACGATCGGGAAAAAAACGCGGTCGTCATCGTCGACGAGGAGGGATTTTACCTCGGCGACTGGCGCCATCTCGACGTCGAAGGGGTTCAGCATGTGATCGTCCTCCTCAGCTCGTGCCTCCGCTGGTTCGAAAACAACCTCCATTTAAAACTAATCTCCCTCTTTGCAAAAGATCCGCTGAATTTTGATGAGATTGAACCCCTCTTGCGCCAGCTATTCGGCCTCCAATTGCAAGAGTGTGAGCCGGCCCAAGAGTTCACTGCGCGGCAAAAATCCCAAGTCGATCATTTCATCGTCCGCGTGCTCCATCTGAAGTCGGGAATGAAGTGTACATTGGAAGAGCTCGGAGTTTACTTAGCGAAAATGGCCCAGGTCCCGTTCGATGGAGTCGAGGAATTGCTCCGGCGGATGCGCGCTGAGAAGCTCTTCGATGCAAAAGGGCATCTGATCGAACAGAGGCCGAAAATTTTCCACTACTTGGAGCAGGCGGTCAAAATACTGCACGAGGCGATTTTCAAGATCCGGGGGAGGCTCGAGCGGCTCGACATCGCATTGAAAACGAAGCGGGAAGTTTTTGAACAGCACCCGACTTTCGTCACGGTCCGAAGCGATGTGGAAGAGATCAAAGAGAAGATGGGAAATTATTCCTACCTCACCGTTAATTACCCCGACGATGGCCGATTTTTCCCAGTGGGAATTATCCCGGCAGCGCAAATTCGGAAGAGTATTTTAGGAACTGTTTCTTTGCGCGATTTCTGCAACCGAGATGAGATGGGGATCCCCGCCTATTTGGAGGTGATCAGCGTCATCGATCACCACAAATCGGCCCTCAATACATTTGGCGCTCCGATGGCGATCATCGCCGACGCCCAGTCGAGCAACTCTTTGGTGGCCGACCGAGCCTTCGAAATCAATGACCGATACTCTTTGTCGGGACAGACGAAAGAGGATCTTTCTCGCCAGATTGAAAAAGTAGATTCTACGGCTGAAGGGCGCCGCCTCTTGATGCGCCTTCTAAAGCGGTCGCAGGCTGCCGATATGAAGGGACACTTTTTTATCCATCCCGAGCGGGAATACATCGAGTATCTACACTTCCTCTACGGGATCATCGACGACACCGATTTGTTGAGCAAGGTTTCAGTCATCGACGTGGAGATTATGGCTCAGCTATTAAACCGCTTAAAATCGCTCTCTTTGCAAAAAGAGGTCGAGATCGTCAATCTTGACGACATCCCGAGAGATAAAAGTTTCGCTAAAAGAGCGGCCCAACGGATTTTGCAGAATGAGGATATGTACTCGCTCTATCGGCGCGTCTACGCCTACCGGGAAAAAGAGGTGGCCCATAACATTGAGCTGGCGTCGCAAGGGAAGCCTTCCAACCTCTTTGCAGACACAAAAGAACAAAACGGCTGCTGCCGCGTCGGTCAAACGAAGATCTTCGCAAACAACGTAGAGCTCTACGAGAAAAAGGCCCAAGCAATCCAGGCGGCTTGGCTCGCAAAAGCTCAGGAAGTCGCTAAAAAATCTCCCGAGATCGATCTCCACATCCACATGATCAGCACCATCGTCAGCGCCGACGAAGTGCACCAGGGAACGCAGGGGAAATACAAGCACAAAGATGAGCTTTGGATTTGGGTTAGCGGCCAAGAGACTTCCGTAGACCACCTGAAGCGCTTTTTGAATAGCTTCCAACATTCGCCCGGCTTGAAAAACAATCCGATGGATGTCGAATTTTTAGGAGAGAATGGAGAGGATCTTTCTCTGATTTTCAGGGAAAGTTTCGCTGAGATTCCCAGAAAAGCGACCAAAGGCCACCTTCCGATCGCGGTGCTTCGCTACAATGCAGGGTCGCTCAACTCGCGCAAGGCGATGGTTTCCCCGTTCTTGCCGACGGTAGAATAAAAAAGACCGCTTGAGAGATAAGGTTTCTGCATTCCCCAGAGAAACCCTTTCTTTCAAGCGGTCTTGTAGATGGGCAGTAAAGATTACTGCTTCTCTTCCTCGATGATCTCGAGGTTGACGCGGATGCCATTGCGGCTAGCTACCGACATTAAAAGGGTCCGGATCGCATTGATCGTCTTCCCTTTTTTGCCGATGATTTTACCGATGTCGGACTTCTCGACAGCGAGTTCGATAATCAGGGTGTGTGTGCCGCCGATCTCGTTAATTCGTACTTGGTCGGGATGGTCGACTAGGTTCTTTACGATGTATTCAACAAATTCTTTCATATCGGTTCCTCAAGTAGGAGGGGTCATTCGAAAATTCGAGAAAACTTTACCCTCTGCTAATTAATTTTACAATAGGATCTCTTTAAAAGCCAGCTTTCTGGTAGTCCTTAACAAGTGGAGCTGAGATCTGCTCGCAGGGTCGTCTGCTTCGGGAACCGCCTGTGGGGCTCCTTGCAGCTTACCCTCCCGCGCTTCGCATCTCTCAAGGCGCTACTTATTAAGGACTACCAGCTTTCTGGAGGTCTTCCGCTCTCGAAAGGGCGGGTTCGCAGAGGGAGGGGCCGCAGAGGCCTTTCATCCAGTTCCTTATATCGGTCGGGATGGGAGCCATCAGCTGGAGTTTTTCTCCTGTGCAGGGGTGATCGAAGGTGAGCCGGTAGGCATGGAGGAGGAGTCTTCCGGGGGCTAAGGACTGGTTCATCCGGGGATTTCCATAGACCTCGTCGCCGAGGATCGGGTGGCCCAGGTGTTTCAGGTGGACCCGGATTTGATGGGTCCGCCCGGTCATCGGGCGGATGAGGGCAAGGCTCGCCTTGTCGTTGAAGGCGAGGACTTGGATGTAGCTCAACGCCTCTTTTCCTTCGGGGACGATGGCCATCTCTTTCCGTTTGACGGGGTGCCTTCCGATCGGAGCATTGATGGGGCCGTTGGGAGGGCGTCCGCAGCAGACGGCGAGGTAATGCTTTTCGATCTTTCGGCTAGCAAATAGCTCGATGAGTTTTTGGTGGGCTTCCCTTGTTTTGGCGGCGATGAGGATTCCCGAAGTGTCTTTGTCGAGGCGGTGGACAATGCCAGGCCGGAGAGGGTCTCCAGTCTGTGGGAGATTGCGGCAATGGGCTAAGAGGCCGTTGACGAAGGTGCCGGTCCAATGGCCGGGGGCCGGGTGGACGACGAGGCCGGGGGGTTTGTTGATCGCGATGATGTGGTCATCTTCGAAAAGGATCTCGAATGCCATCGGCTCTGGCGAGACTGACAGTTCGGGGGTCAGCTGGAAGCAGACCTCGATCTCGTCGCCGATTTTGGGGATTTCCCGTTTTTTGACCGGTTGGCCGTTGATCAAAACAGACCCATTTTCAATCAAAGACTGGAAATAAGTTCTGGAACAATGGGGGAAGCGGCCTGCGAGGAGCTTATCGATCCGAAACCCCTCTTCTTCAGGGGCTACGGAGATAAAATCTGGATCAAAAGAAAAGGGCTGATTCATAAAAACCAGCCCTCATTTTAACGACTATTTAAATTGCTCTCAACTACTTCTGTGAATCGTTAGCAATCTCTTGTCTTTGCTGCTCTTCTTTTTCGTGGAATTTCTTGTCGTCTTCCATCTGTTGGTTGACGCCGTTGATCGCGGCTTTCCATTCGGCAGCTGAGAAGTTTGGATTAACTTGCATAAACACCTTCCTTATGGTTCTAGTATACCAGAATTTCTTTAATTTGTCAAGGGAAGGTGTTTTCTTAAGTCATTGATAATCAAGCGTCATCTTGGTAGTCAGGATCGCCGGGGCTTTTTCCGAAGTTGTGGATGGCTCGGATCCCCTCTTTGGTCTGCTTATTGATCACGCGACCCATATCCTGAACAAGGATCGTCCAGAACTTTTGGGCCTGCTCTTGGTCAAAATGCATCCCCAAAAACGTAAATGGTTCAGCCTTAATGCCTCCATGGGCAGCGTGAGCAGGCCCTTTCTGTTCGGGGGAAGAGGGTTGGGAAGGACCAGATGGATTGACGGGGTTGGGCATGGCAGTTTCCTCATTAGATCTAATTTAATATTAAGTAAGTTTGGATTCTCTTTTCAATTTAAATGTGATTCGCGTAACATTCTAAAAATTACTTGGTTAAAACTATGGACTATCAGCTGCAGCAAAGCCGCGTGGAAAAGGGGATTTACGAGGTCCTCCAAAATGGAGAGGTCATCCGGGAGCTCGAAATCCGATTTTTGCTCCCCAAAACCCCAACTTTTTCCACACTTGAAGACCTGGAGGTTTGGGTTGCCGAGAGCGAAGAGAAATTAGCCCGAAAGAAAATCTACCAATTTTTAAGCGCCCGAAATTACTCCTCTGCTGAACTCCAAAGCAAACTTCAAAAACTAGGGATCAGCGCCCCCATTTGCACTCGCATCATCGAAGAGGTCAAACGGCTTGGATACATCCAAGATGGAGAGTATTTGGAGAATGCAATCGAAAAAGAATTCCGGAAAGGCTACGGCCCCCGCTACATCGAGATGAAGCTCCAATCGAAAGGGCTCGATTCCCGTTCAGTCAGAGACCTTATCACACGAGAAAGGCAGCGGGAAAAAATTTTGGAGCTGCAAAACAGAAAAAGGGACCGGGCGAAACTGATCCGTTTTCTCCAGCAGCGAGGATTCGATTACGACATCATCATTGAAAATTTCTCCTGACAACACCTAATCTCAAAAAAAGGTCGGAGAATTTGAATCGGTGCTGCGTCTTTTAGGTGATCCTTGCGTTTTGCGAATTGGGGTTTTGGGGATTAACTTCAAAACTGCCTCCCTTGAATTGCGCGAAGCAATTGCTCGCGGCGCAGAAGTTCTGTCGGGGGAGCGGGGACTCTTTTTCATCCATCCCATCGTCCTCCTTTCAACGTGCAACCGGACAGAAATCTATTTCAGCGGCGAAGATTTAGCGGCGGCCCACAGCGACCTTCTCGCCACTCTTCGAACTCATATCAAAGAGCCATTTGAACACCGCCTCTACTCCTATTTTGGGATCGACTGTTTCACCCATTTGTGCCGTGTCACAGCGGGGCTCGACAGCGCGATCTTGGCCGAAACTGAGATCCAGCGGCAGGTGAAGGTCGCCTACATGAACTCGGCTTCATCGCTCCCATCTAGCCTCCACTACGCTTTCCAAAAGGCGCTGAAAGTCGGAAAATCGGTCCGGAGTCAGATTGCCTTGGAGCGGGGCTCTCCCTCGCTTTACAGCACAATCTGGAAGCTTTCAGAAGAGTTCTATGGAACTCTCCTGCAAAAGAAAATCCTCCTCGTCGGTTATTCGGAACTGAATCGGGCCCTCGCCTCCTTTTTCCTCCATCGAGGCCTTTCCGATTTGACGATCTGCACAAAAAATCCAGAGAATCTGTCGCACCCTGGCTCCGCCCTTGTAGGTCGGAAAGAGCTCGATCGGTGGGACGCATACGACATTGTCGTTTGCGCTAGCAAAGCGGGGGAGCCCCTCATCCGAAAACCGAGTTCCACGCCAAAACTCCTCTTCGATCTCAGCGTGCCGCGCAACATCGATCCGATTCTTGGCTCCACATCTCGACTTTACAACATCGACCAGCTCATCCAAGAGAGCCGCCGCGCATCGGATAACGATCTGACATTTTCAGAAACCTATGTGCGCGAAAGCGTGCTTAGGTTGGCAAAAATATATCGGGAGAAGCAAGAATTTTCTATCCAGTTTTCTCACAGTTGAGCTACTCTTTTAAGCTCTATGAGAAAGTTGATCCTTTTTATCCTCTGTTTCCACCTGCACGCTGCCGATCATTTCGTCGAAGTGCCCGTCAAGTTCACGACCCGAGTTCAACTCCCCATCATCGAAGCGGAGATCCAAGGCATTCCTTTGAAACTCGTCATCGACTCGGGGGCGAGCTGCGATCTGATGCTTCGGAAGGAAATATTAGACAAGATCGAACGAAAAAGAGGCGCGGGACACGCTAAATATCTTGATGTGAAGGGGACTCTCCGCCACTCGCCTCTTTATCGTCTTCCATCCCTCATGATCCAAGAACTCGAAATCCACAACGTTCTCGCTTTAGAAGAGGATCCCGAGTTTGTCACGAAGGGCTCCATTGTGAAAAGAAGCTCTGCCGTCGCCAAGGAGACGATGACTATGGCCGATGGGAGAATTGGCCTCGGCCTTTTGGGCCGCTACAACATCCTCTTCCAATTTCCCGACTCGTTTATTCTCGAAGTGGAGGGGAAGATGCCCGCTCTTGAAGAGTCGATCTCAGCCGACTTTGAGAGGAGCGAATGTGGAATCATTCTCACCGCCGACACCGATCTCGGACCTTTCCGCTTTTTATTGGACACCGGAGCAAATCTCTCTTTCCTCAACGCCTCTTACGTCGATGAGGCGATGGCCCAAAGTTGGATTGGAGGCCTAAGCCATTTCAAAAGCCGCAAATTCGAAATTGGGGGCGTCCAAATCGGGAGCAAGCGGTTTATTCTGCTCGATCTGCCCGACAAGATCGGCCGCCATATCGACGGCATTTTGGGAGAAGATTTTTTTAAGAAGCACAGGATCTACATAGATCAAGAAAATCAAAAAATCTTCATTGAGTAGATTGTGGTAAATCGGACGACTTTAATTTACGCTGACAATCTATGCATTCCCCAAAAAAATTACGATCATTACATGCAGCTCCTCGATTCACTAGGGCCGGAAATTCGGAAGCTGCTCATCCAAATCGCCTGGAATCCAAGGACGCCTCTAGTCTCCCAAGCGTCTCGCAATACATTGAAAGAGGCAAAATTACTAGACGATCGATACCAACTTGAAACAACTTTTAGGGAGCTCATAAAAGTCTATTTCGATCGGAATACTTACATGTGGCGCGATGTGAGAGTCAGAAAAGACATAGTAAGCAATTCACCCATCAAATAATTGCCGCTCTGCCGCATAGCGGCTGAGCGGCCTCTTTATTTTCAGAAGTCGGCGTGGCCGGGGTAGCGGGGGAATGCGATCACGTCGCGGATGTTCTCCATGCCGGTCACGAAGAGGACGAGCCGCTCGAGGCCGAGGCCGAAGCCGGCGTGGGGCACAGTCCCGTATTCCCTCAGCTCGAGATACCACCAGTAGTCTTCGCGGTTGAGCTTGTGCTCGGCGAGTTTGTGTTCGAGCCGATCGAGCCGCTCTTCGCGCTGGGAGCCGCCGATGATTTCGCCGATCTTGGGGACGAGGACGTCCATGGCCGCAACGGTTTTTCCGTCGGGATTGCCCCGCATGTAGAAGGCTTTGATTTGGGCCGGGTAGTCTGTGAGGATCACCGGCTTCTTGCAATACTCTTCGGCGAGGTAGCGCTCATGTTCCGATTGGAGGTCGGTGCCCCAATCGACAGGGAATTCGAATTTTTTGGGTGCCTTGCGGAGGATGTCGACTGCATCGGTATAGGTGAGGTGGACGAATGGGGTCGAGGCGACGTGCTCGAGCCGTTGGATGAGGCCATTTTCAATGAACTTGTCGAAAAACTCGAGATCTTCGCGGCAGTGGTCGAGGGCGTAGCGGACGCAGAACTTGAGGTAGCTTTCGGCGCATTCCATGTTGTCTTTGAGATCGGCAAATGCCATCTCGGGCTCGATCATCCAAAACTCGGCGAGGTGGCGCGAGGTGTTGGAGTTTTCGGCTCGGAAGGTGGGGCTGAAGGTATAGACGTCGGAGAGGGCGCAGGCGTAAATTTCAGCTTCGAGCTGGCCAGATACGGTGAGGTAGGTTGGTTTGCCGAAGAAGTCTTTGGAGTAGTCGCCCCCTTTTTCGAGCGTGGTGACGCGGAACATCTCGCCGCCCCCTTCGCAGTCGGAACCGGTGATGAGGGGAGTTTGGATGTAGAGGAAGCCGCGCTGTTGGAAAAAGAGGTGGGTCGCGTAGGAGAGGGCGCTCCGGACGCGGGTCACGGCTCCCTGCGTATTGGTTCGGGGGCGGAGATGGGCGATCGTCCGGAGAAACTCGAACGAGTGGCGCTTTTTTTGGAGCGGATAGCGGGCCGGATCGGCGGAGCCGTAGACGGTGATCTGTTCGGCTTTCAGTTCGAGCGCCTGGTTTTTGCCGGGGCTTTCGACGAGGTGTCCTGTGACCGAGAGAGATGCGCCAGTCGCCAGTTGCTGCATAAGCTCGGCGTAATTCGGGAGGCTGGCGTCGGCGACGACTTGGAGATTGGCGAGGGTCGATCCGTCATTTACTTCGATGAACGCGAATGACTTTTGGTCGCGGAGCGTCCGGACCCATCCGCAGACAGTGGTCGGTTTGCCGACGAGAGATTGGGGGTTTTTAGCTTGGAGTATGCTTTTTATTTTCGTGCGCATAGGCGTGGCCTTCAGCAAATTGTTTTAATAGAGCTATTTCTTTTTTCCACCCTTCGGGCCCCTCGGGAGTTTCAAGATACTTGGGCAAGTGGCGGGTTTTGGGATGGGTCATGAGGACTTGGAAGCAATCGATGCCGATTTTCCCCTCGCCCAGCATCGCGTGACGGTCGACGCGGGAGCCGAGATCTTTGAGCGAGTCGTTCAGGTGGAAGGCGGCGAGATATTCGAGGCCGATGGCTCGATCGAAATCTTGCAGCGTCTTTTCCCACCCTTCTTGGGTTCTAATATCGTAGCCGGCGGCGAAGATGTGGCAAGTGTCGATGCAGACGCCGAGCGGGATTTTATTGCCGACTTTCTGTAGAACGGTCCCCATGTGCTCGAATTTGTAGCCGACACTCGTCCCTTGCCCTGCGGTCATCTCTAGAACCAAGAGAGTTTTCCCTTTGTGAACCAGATCTTCCATTTCAAGGAGGCTTTCGGCGATGGTCTCAAGGCACTCCTCTTCGGAGCCCCCCGTCGCTGCGCCGGGATGGAAATTCAAATAGGGGATTTTGAGTAGGTGGCACCGCTCCAATTCTTCGCGGAACGCTTTGCGGCTCTTTTCGAGCGACTCTGCCACGGGAGAGCCCAAATTGATCAAGTAGCTATCGTGGCTCATCACGTGGGTGATGCCTGTCTCATCGAGGGCTTTTTCCCAAAGGCCGAGCTCTTCCGATGAGATCTTTCGCCCCGTCCACTGTTTCTGGTTGCTGGTGAAGAGTTGGATGGCGGTTGCCCCAATGTCGCGCCCTTCATAGAGAGCATTTTGGGATCCTCCCGCTGCCGAGGTGTGAGCTCCAATCAACGTCATAGCGACTCTACTTCAATTTGAGCTATTTTAACCCGTCCCAGCGATTTCCGGTAGTGGTTTTCTCGGTAAAGGAGGATCAAGGCAACGATCCAAAGAGGGGTGAAGAGATAGGTGAGGAGATCGGCCGGCGAGCCTAGCTCCTTTGTCCATATTGAATAGATCCCGAACATTTTTCCGATGATTACGAGGAGTGTGAAAGCGGGAAAAATGAAGGCTGCCGCCAGGTTGAAAGCGAGGTACTTTGTTCCAGACCCAAGAAATGCGTATCGGAAGAAGATCGAGTTCACGATCAGGCATCCCAAAAGAGAGTACAACTTCGCGGAAAGGGGCAGGGGTGAGGAGAACTGGAAGAAAGCAGCAAAATTTCCTGCCAGAGAGCTTAAGAAAACAATCAGCCAAAGGCGGCGCGTTAGAGTGAATGAATTGTTCCAGGGCTCGAAAAATGATTTCATAATAAAACCGATTAAATTCAGCTCTATAGAATCCAACTTCTGGATCTATTTGTCAAAAGAAAAGCTGTCTTGCTTATCTTGTCGGCTTTGCCGATCACGTCCCTATTCATGTGAAATAAACAGGATGATCTAGATCACCGCTATCGCAATGGAGAATAAATAGAGTATTTTGTGAAATTACAAGGGCAGCCCTCCGCTCCGCTGCTTCGGCAGCGGAGCGGAACGAAAGCCTATTGAACGAGCTGCTCAAAGCGAGAGTCTCACTCCTTCAGGGGTGGGTTAGCTGAGCTAACTATTGATTTGCGGGCATGTACTTGCCGCCCTTTACTCGTAGGAGAATCTCCTTCATTTATGAAGGGGTTCTTCAATTATCTTAAGAACGACAATTCGTCCGCATTATTGTTCAGATCAGTTTGTAACTGATGAGCATGATTTTCGAGCGTTCTTAAAGTATTCTCAAATTCAGCGTTGTCGGCTACTTTAGCACAATTGTCTGCAATAGCTCTTCTTCTCTCCTCAGTGAACTGAGAGCCCACCTGAGAGTTTCTTAAAATTCTATCAAAATTAGCAGCTCTCTCTTCTTTTGAAATATTGGTTGCTGGCTCATTTTGTTGAGCAGGTCTAGAGCTGCAGCATGAACTGACTATTGAATAGACTCCATAAGCGAGAGTTGCAGAGGAAGCGTATAAAATAAACGGAGGTGTATTAACAAAGCTCCTAATAGCTAAAAGTGATAACCCTACATAAGTTGAGAATAGTCCTTTTGTAAGAGGCGAATTTTCTTGAGTTCGATCAATTATTGTACGATTTAAGATTTTTCTGTCCGAGCAAAGTTTGATTGCTCTCCCTTTCTCAGTGATAAGAGAAGTAACTTTTTCTTTCCATTCATTCGGAAGTCTTTGTACTTCAGGATCTTTACGACTAATCAGATCCCGAACTTGGAAATTGGGTCCGTCAGTGCGCCGTAATGTGCCAACGGTTCTTTTAATATCATCGATTTGCGATTGAACTACATTTCTTTGGTCTGGTGAAAGTTTATTTGAAACTGATGACATGAATACCTTCTTTATTTTATTTATTAATATTATATTTGTATATTAATAATGAGTAAATCTAATTTGTTGAAATATTTATTATTAAGAATGTAGCCAGCCCGCTGTTATCGTTAGTGGGCGGGTGGCTGAATAAACTTATTTTTTCAATGAAGCTGGAAAAATCCAGCCAATTTCATGGGTATGGGTTGCTCGCGCCGCCGGTTTTTGGCTTACTAGATATTCTAGTTTTGCGATTTTTCTCGCCTGTTGGATTTCTGGAATTTGCCCCAGTTGATTGACGATTGAAGGGCGGGGAGGGAAAATATTTATATAAAAACCAACGTGAGGGCGTTCGACAAAATACTGACCGCGCGTGTGGAGGAGCTTGTCCAAGAATCGCAATGAGTCAAATTTCCCTTCGTTCTGTAGTTTTTGAACAAAATCGGGGCTGATATGAGCTTCAGCGATGCAGACATTCCAAGAAAGGAGATTCTTGGCTTTTTCTACATCGGTGTTTTCGAGGGCTTCTCTAAACTGCTTTTTTTCTAAATATGCTTTAACAAAAAAGCCAATTCCCAGCGTTAGGAAGAAACAAGCTACGGCTAAGGCGACCTTTCCGCAATTTTCCCTTTCTAGTTCAATTGAGTATGTTGATGGTAGATTTATTGCATTTAAATTTCTGCTATTATTTGCATATATCATATTTCATCCATTTTTGTTTGTTAATTATATGATTAGTTGTAATTAATTAGAATTGTGAAAAATGTTGTATTGTTTTGCGCTTCTGTAGCCAAAATCAAAAAATATCGTTATCCTAGACTCGATGGATACGAGCCGCACTGTTCTAAGATCAGCAAAACTTTTTTTTTGCGGGACGTTTTTGAGCCGCGTGAGCGGGCTTTTGCGCGATATCGCGATGGCGTTTTGTTTTGGAAGTTCGCCGGAGATCGCAGGGCTTTTGGTGGCGTATCGGCTCGCGAACTTGTTTCGGCGGCTGCTCGGGGAGGGGAATCTGCAAGCGGGGTTCGTCCCTCAATTCGAGACGATGAGGGGGCTAAGTTTTGGCGCGGCGGCTCAGTTTTATCGGGAAGCAGCCCTTTCGATGGCGGCGCTCAGCGGCGCGGTCGCTTTAGGATTTGAGCTTGTTTTGTGGGGCCTTCTGGAGTTTTTGAGTCCAGATTGGCGCGAGATCGCCCTCTTGACAATGCGGATGGTGCCTAGTCTTCTTTTTTTGACCCTTTCGGGGCTCAATACGGCCCTCTTGCAAAGTCAAAAGAAATACTTTTGGCCCGCGGCGGCTCCGGTTGCCTTCAATTTCGTTTGGATTGCGGCCGCTTTCTTGTCCGATGGCGCGAGGGCGCTGTCGATCTGGATTGCCGGAGCCTGCGCTGTGCAATGGGCGATGACGGCAATCCAGGTGCGAAGAGAGTTGGGGCCGGGTGAAGGGAAACGGCGGCTGTTCTCTCCAGAATGGAAGAAGATGATCCGGCCGATGACACTCGGTCTCATCGGCATCGGCGCTGTCCAGATCAACAGTGCGCTCGACGCGATCTTTGCCCGGATCGCCGATCTTTCGGGACCCGCCTATTTGTGGTACGCCATCCGGGTGCAGCAGCTTCCGCTGGCTCTCTTCGGGATTGCGCTGTCAGGGGCTCTTTTGCCGCCCCTTTCGAGGGCGATGCAGCAGGGGGATATGGGGCGGTTCCGCGAGCTTTTGACGTCTGGACTGAGAAACAGCGCGGCATTGATGATCCCTTGCACATTTGGCTTATTTGCCCTGGGAGGGGCTGGTCTGAATCTCCTGTATGGCCACGGCGATTTTTCAAGAAGCGCCCTCTATGAGACGCTCGCTTGCCTCTGGGCGTATGGCGCGGGGCTCGTGCCAGCTGTGTTTGTCCTTTTGATGGCGCAGGGGTTTTATGCCCAAAAATCGTACTGGATCCCCGCTAGGGCCTCCTTGATCGCTGTCGGCGTCAATACGGCTTTAAATGGACTTTTTGTCTTTGGGTTTGGCTGGGGGGCTATCAGCGTCGCGCTGGCTACGAGTGTCAGCGCTGCAGTGAATGGCTGGGTATTGGCCAAACATCTTGGCTCGGTGTTTGACCGAGGTTTTGTCTTGTACTGCTTCAAGTTGGTTTTGGCCTCTCTCTTGCCCGCGGTTTTGGTTCTGGCTGCGCAAGAGTTAGGGTTTGGGGGGCTGGCTTTTCCCGGATTGGGGCAAGTGATTCAATTTTTAACTTTGTCGTCTATCTACATGGGTGGGGTCGTCGGGATGTCCCTCTGGCTCCAGTTAGATGAAATTAAAGGTTTGTTGAAAACGCGCATTTAATTAAAAGACTCTTACTCCCCAGCTTTTGGGCTGAGGAGTGTGAGCTATCTTTAGGAAGAGTGAGAGAGGAATTCGCAGACGAGAGGTACGTTGACAGGCAGGGGAAGCGGAACCTGGTCCATCTGTGGAGCGGACAGGAGTTTGCCTGAGAACTTATCTTCTTCCAGAGCGAGGTATCCTGGGATCTCCCGGCTTGCATACTCTTGGGCGACGATGATCGCTTTCATCTGACGGGAAGCTGGCTTCACCGACACGAGCATGCCTGGGCGAACCAGGAAGGAGCGGCGGTCCACTTTCTTTCCGTTGACTTGGATATGGCCATGGGATACTAGCTGCTGGGCAGCGAAAATGCTAGGAGCTAGGCGGAGGCGGAAGACGACGTTGTCAAGACGGCACTCGAGTTGCTCCAGTAAGTTGTGGGCGGTATTGCCTGGGGTGATCAGCGCTTTTCGGTAGGCGTTGACGAGCTGCTTTTGGCTCAACATGCCATAGACAGCCTTCAATTTTTGACGCTCTTCGAGCTGTACGCCGAAATCTGATTTCTTCTTTCTCTTGGCTCCATGCATCCCGGGTGGGTTTTGCTTGTGGAGCATCGGGTTGCGCGCTTTGCCGAAAATATTAGCAGAAAAGCGGCGGGCAACGCGATTTTTAGGACCTCTGTAACGAGCCATTGTTTCTCCGGTTGGTTCGAACTAAAGGTAGACAGTGTATCCAAGGATCGATTTTTTGAACAGATCCAAACGTCGATTTTTTCATCGTGAAAGTAAAATTTTTCTAGCGATTCTGGTTTGGAGAAAAAAGTATAGTGGTTCGGAAAGCGTTTTTCGGCTAGAATTTCGCATCTTATGAAGTACCGTGTCATTGCCTACTACTGTTTGAAGCCGCTCGAGAATCCGCAAGAGGAGATCGTTCGGCAAAAGGAATTTTTCCAAACCCGCGACATGATGGGGCGTATCTACATCTCCGAACAGGGGATCAATGCCCAGATGAGCGCCCTCGATGTCCATGCCGAAGAGTATATTGCCTGGATGCGCTCCGACCCCCGATTTGCCGATATCCAGTTCAAGCTCCACGAGGCCAGCGAGCACGCCTTCCCGAAAGCGACGATCAAATACCGGCGGCAGCTGGTCGCGATCGATTGCGAGGTGGACCTCTCGAAGACGGGGGAGCACGTGCCGCCCAAAGTCTGGAAAAAAATGATCGAGGAGCGGGACGAAAATACCATCGTGATCGATGTCCGCAATGATTATGAGTGGAAAATCGGCCACTTCGACGGGGCCGATTTGCCCCCCTTTGAGACGTTTCGGGAGTTCCCTGGCTATGCCGAACAGCTTAAACAGGCGCGCGATCCGAAGACGACCCGGGTCATGATGTACTGCACGGGCGGCATCCGGTGTGAATACTACTCGGCCTTGATGAAGGATGAGGGATTCGAGAACGTCTATCAGTTGGATGGAGGCGTGATCCAATATGGCCTGGAAGAAGGGTCCGACCAGTGGCATGGAAAGTTATTTGTCTTCGACGACCGGTTGGTCGTCCCTTTGAGCGAAGATTCTACAACGATCGGTCATTGCGAACACTGCGGGACTTCTTGCGACGTCTACTACAACTGCGCGAACATGGATTGCAACGAGCTTTTCACTTGCTGCCTCGATTGCTTGAGGAAATTCAAAGGTTGCTGCTGCTGCGACTGTCAGTCCGAGGGGAGGGTTCGCCCATTCCACGAGGATGGGAACGCGAAGCCATTCCGCAAGTGGAATTACGAAGAGAAGCAGGCTTGGAAAGAATCAAGAGCGCAAGCGGCGGAGCAAGTCTAGCATTCTTTTTTGGGTCTCGTCGAGGACGACGGTGAGCCCCGGCTTGACGCCCCTCTCAGAGAGTTCGAAGGCTTTCATGGTGTTGCAGATCCTCCCGTCGAGCCGGACGCCGATCCCTTCGATGCCGACCATGTTGCCCCAATCGCCGAACATCTCGAGCGACATTTCGCAAGCTGTGATGAGGAAGAAGATTTTTTGCTTCGGATTTTTTGCGGCCGCCTCGAAGATTTTTTCTCCGATGTAGTGGATGGTGGGGATCCAGAGGAGTCGGGTCTCTTTCGGCGCAGCGTGGGCGCACTTGCCGATGAAGCATTGACGGCAGACGGGATGTTCCGGGTCGCGGATGCATTGGTCGGTGAATCTTCCTGAAGGGCATTCGAACGGTTTGTGGCAGTAAGAAAATCCGAGGATGAAGAGAGAATCGGGTGCAAGCTTCAAATCTTCTTCCGAGGAGAGGCCGTAGAGAAAAAAATCGCCGTCCCGAGTGTAAGATTTCCCGCGCAAATAGGAGCGGATCAGCCGGTAGGCGTAGCGGATCGGCGAACGGAAGAAATGGCGCCAAAAAAAGAGTTTCCGATCGTGGCTGAGAAGATAGACGAGTCCTTTCCTTTTGATGCCTGGCTCGGCGATCCCCGCCATCTTCGGCAGTTTGCCGAGCACCTTGAGAGGATGGGAAGCTCGAAGCTCTTCAGCTTTTCGGTCCCAGGCGGTCTCGGCGGTTTTCCAATCGGAGTGTTTATCCCAAAACATAATGAGTCGCAATGTCTGAGCTAGTTTACCGGATTGAACCAAAAGAACCCAACTCTCTTCTCGTCCACCTGCAAGAAAAGGGGAGCAAGAGGGTCCTCTATTTAGATACGCTGAAAACTTTGGCTAGAGAGGCTGACAGGGAACCTCTCGCGTTTCTCATTAAAATTCATCTCCGCTCGCCGAATGTCTCCAGAACTTCCGACACGGCTTCATTTCAGCAAATTGAGGTGCCGGCAGCCCAATCGAGCGAGGCGATCCGCTTAATGGCGAAAACAGGGCGTCTCTATTTCCAAAAGACCCTTCTATCGGTGAACCCGGTTCCCGCCAAGTTGTATTGGAGAGGGGAGCGCCTTTCGGAAAAGTCCGCTACTCTCGAGGCGATCGCCGGAGAACTGCCGCTGGCGGAAGCTGAGGCGGCCTTCCCTTTTTGGGTGATTCAAAAAGGGGTATTTAGCTCCCTTTCGACCGATTTGCCCTGGAAATGGATCGAACCGTTTTTGAAGAAATCGGCGCTCCTTGAAGGTGTCCAGCTGAAAAGATTTTTGGAGGAAAACCCGCCCGTTCTTTGGAAAGCTAAGCAAGCGGAAAAACCGTTGGAGGTCTTTCCTCAGCTTGTCTTGCAAGATGCGACGGGGTGCTTTGCCCATCTTTGGATGGATTATCCGGGCGTTGGCCGCGTCGTTTTTGAAGATCTCTCTCCGACCGTCAGCGGCAGAGCGAGGCTCCGCGCGAATGAAGAGCAGTGGGAAAAAGATCTCTTGGAGACAGGTTTCATCCGGAAAGTTGTCGGCGCAACCCGCTATTTTTGCCCCAGCGACCGGATTCAGGAGAGCCTCTGCTTTTTGCTTGAAATTGGTTGGAAAATCATCGACGCGCAGGGGAGAAGTATTCTTCGGCAGACGGGTTGCGATCTTTCAATCCAAGAAAATCGGGGGAAGATTGAGATTTCGGGGCGGGTCCGTTTCCAGGACAAAGAGGCGCCGATCGGAAAATTTCCGCAAAGGCTCTGGCTCGAGTTGGACAAGGAATCGGTGGGGCTGATCGATAGAAAAGCTCTTGGAACATTGGGCGAACTGCTCGATGAGGCGGAGCTTGTCGAGAAAAAATGGATCGTGCCGAAACAGAGAATTTCCGCTCTCAGCAATTGGCTCGATCAACCGAATGTCGATTGGAGCGAGCAGCTCCGCGAGACGGTCAGCCGTCTCGATCGAGGCATTGAAGATGCCCTTCCCGGAGAGGCCTTCCGCGGCGAACTCCTCCCCTACCAGCAAAAGGGGGTCGACTGGCTCTCTCACCTCCACCGATACGGGTTTTCTGGGCTTTTGGCCGACGAGATGGGACTGGGAAAAACTGTCCAGGTCCTGGCATTTTTTTCTCGGATGCGGACAAATTTGCCGCTTTTGATCGTCGCCCCCACCTCGCTCCTCTTCAATTGGAAAAAAGAACTCTCCCGGTTCTTGCCCAATCTTCCCGTCTACATCCATGCCGGGTCTGAAAGACTTAAAGATCCTTCTCAGCTCCAAAAACTTCCGCTCATCCTCACCTCGTATTCCGTGCTCCGTCTCGATGAAGATCTCTTGAGTCAGATCGATTGCGAGGCGATCGTTTTAGATGAGTCCCAGACGATCAAGAACTCTTCGACCCAAACGGCCCAGGCGGCAGGTCGGCTCAAGAGCAACTTCCGTATCTGTCTGAGCGGCACCCCGATCGAAAACAGGACCTCGGAACTGGTCTCCCAATTCCAATTTTTGCTCCCCGATCTCTTGGAGCCGACCGACCCGATCGAGAGACTCAAGAAAAAGACCCGCCCCTTCATTTTGCGGCGGCGCAAGCAAGATGTTGAGATTGAGCTGCCAGAAAAAATCGACCAGAGCGTCTGGATCGAGATGAACCCATCGCAGAGCGAACTCTACCAAGAATATAAGAAGGGGCTCAAAGGGGGACTTCTCAAGAAGATCGAACAAGAGGGAGCCGTGGCCCACCGGATGGAGATCTTGGAAGCGATCTTAAGACTCAGGCAGATCTGCTGCGACCCGAGACTACTTGGAGAAAATTTCCTCGGAGCCAAGCTCGAGCAGTTGAAAACCGATGTCGAAGAGGCCGTGGCGGAAAAGCGAAAAATCTTGATCTACAGCCAATTCACCTCGATGCTGACCCTTATTAAGAAGGAGCTCGCAGAGTACAGTCCGCTCTATCTCGACGGCTCGATGAGCTACGAAGAGAGGGGGACTCAGGTGAAGCAGTTTCAAGAGGATCCGAATTCGCTTGTTTTCCTCCTGAGCCTCAAAGCGGGAGGCGCGGGGCTCAACCTAACCGCAGCTGAGTATGTTTTGCTTTTTGATCCTTGGTGGAACGAGGCGGCCGAGCGGCAGGCGATCGACCGGGCGCACCGGATTGGCCAGAAGAAGACCATCATTGCCAAACGGTACTTGACGCCCGATTCGATCGAAGAGAAGATGTTGGCGCTCAAAGAGAAAAAGCAAGCGGCCGCAAGCCAAATTCTCGATCCTGGAGTCCAGGAAGAGGAATTTAGTTGGACATCGGAGGATTTGCTTCATCTTCTTTTTTGACCGTCTTTCTCTGGTCTTGCTCGAGCATCTCGAGAGCAGCTTCCTTCAAAGTCTTAAGACCTTCGGCAAAGCCCAAGGCTCTGGCCAGCTTCTCTAAGTAGTTGATTTCAGCAGCCAGCTGGTCATTGATGGATTCAAGTTTAGCGATCTTTCTTACAAGGTCTTTATTCTGTTTCATGATTTCCTCCAAATCCTTCACCCATCCATCTTGCGAATCCCGTGCCACGGTTTTTGGGTGCGCCGCCGCAGTTCATAGTTTTCTATTTGGGGTGTGGAGGGAGGCAATCCTGATGTGCAAACGATTAGTGTTTGCAGTAAAAATCCTTGGAATGAGAAGCTATGTTCGACAAGGTTCTCTTTGGAACCGATTTTTGAAATTTAGAGGTTGATCTATGAAAAAACTTTCCCTGAGCAAAACATTGCTCTTAACTGGGAGCATGTTAGCTCTCGCTTTTTCTTGCACGTGCCAGAAAAAGGAAGCGGCGCCGCAGAAAGGCCCTCAGCAAAGTCCATTTGAAAATTGCGAGTGTGAAGATTGCGAATGCGAAGAGGGCGCCACTGCCGAGCCTGTGAATAAAATCGATGAAGCGCCAGCAGCCGTTGTTCAGGAAACTGCTCCTGTTGCGGAAGAAATACTCTCCGTTACGCCCGTCGTGATAGAAGCTGTGAAAGTAGAAGCTCCCGTAGCAGTAGAAACTCCAGCTGTGGAAAAAATCGAGGCCGTTGTGACGGAAACCGTAGCTGCGCCTGTGGTTGAGCAAGTCCAGAACTAAACGGGACTGTTTTCGAAGGCCAATAACCTCCTTTTGATCTCCAGATCTGTCGCAAAGCCGCCGATTTGGCCATCCGATCGGATGACTCTGTGGCACGGGATCAAAAGGGGAAATGGGTTGATGTGGCAAACGCCGCCGATCGCCCGGGCTCCATTCGGAGTTCCGACAAGGGCTCCCAACTCCCCATAACTGATCGTTTCTCCTGCGGGAATTTGTTGAAGTTCGCGCAGCACCTTTTGTTGAAAGGGGGTGAGGTGATGGAGGGGGAGAATCCCGCGAAACGGCTTTTTGGAGCCTTTTGCATATTCGTTGAGCCATTGGACGATCGGCTCTGCCTGGTTTTTTGTATCGCTGGATATGGAAAAGACAGGGCTGAGCGAAAGCCGCACCGAGGCGATGCGGCCTTTGCTCCAAGATAGAGAAACTTCAATCATTTGTGAGTTCGGCCATCAATCGGTCGCGATTGTCGAGCATCTCATATTTCTGGGCTGTCACACTTTGTCCCTTAAAGAACCACTCGCTTTCGGTGGTGTCCTCGGTGTAGAACTTGCTGCAGCCGTGCTTTTTGTCGACTTTCCACTCGATTTCGGCTGTGAGGTGCCCTAGATCGTCGTAGTGGAACTCGATGCCGTTCTTTTGGCCGTTGCTGTAGGGAATTTCGGCGACTTTCAAACCGTTCCGATAGACGACTTTTTGGCCATGGAGAACTCCGTGAGCCCAGTCGAGTTTCATGAGGGGTTTGCCAGAGGCGGTGAACTTCAATTGTTCGCCATGAAGCTGGTAGTCTTGGTAGTGGGAGATCGTGTGGATCTGCCCATTCGGATGGTAGCTGATCCTCTGCGCGATCAATCCGTTTTCAATTTTGTCTCGTGAAAGGAGCTGTCCAGAGCGGTCTCTCTTGATCCTCTCTCCATATCCCGACTCGACAGCTGCCTCGAGAAGGTGCTCGGGCGTGTAGTATTTCCCTTCGACGAGGAGCTCGTTGTCGTATTCCTCGATGCTGATTGGAACGCCTTTCTCATCCCACATCGTCATGATGGTCCGGTCGTCGAACTCATAGACCTCTTCTCTCATCGGCATGCCGGCAGCGTCGCATTGGGTCTCTTTCAGAAGGGTCCCTTGATCGTAGACGAGAGTTTTCTCAACTACGCTGCTGTGGGGAAATGTATAAGTGGTCGGCCCATGGAGCTGGCCTCCCTCGTAGGAGCGGGTGACTTTGACGCCGTTTTTCAACATCGAAACGACGAGCCCTTCTTGAGATCGCTCCTGCCATTCATCCTCGCTGACGTCGAATCCGTACTTGTGGATGTATTTTTGGGAGACGACTTGCGAAGTGGAATCATTGGAGTAGAAGCAAGACGATAAAAATGCAGTGCTAACAGCCGCGAAAAGAATGTATTTCATTACGACCTCATCTCAGAGTGGATCTGCAACGATCTTATTAGTTGCGGACGCAATGATGCAAGAACAATTTTTGGGCTTGCAATTTTGTGCGCACAACAACAAAGTTAAAATTTTATTGTTAAATTTATTTTGAGTGTTTACTTATTAATATTAATTAATTATAATTTTTGCCAAAAAGTGATTAATTTATTGGAGGATTTGTGTCCGCTACACCAAATTATTTAGTTACCAAGATAAAGGCTTGGTCTTCTGAGATTTCTGATGACATCAGTTCAGATGGGAAGCTCTTTGGTAAGATCGTTGAAGATATGGCTAAAAAAAAGCTGATCCCTGCTGCTTTGAGACCGCAAATCGATGCGGCTAAGACGACGAGTGACCGAACGATGGCATTCGTTGCCATGAAGATTGCTCTCACAAATCCTAAACATGCCGACGTGAAGGGTGCCTTGGGAAATTACATGGCCGATAGAAAGACGAGCATTCTCAAAAATATGACTGCCGCAGAAACCTCCCAAAATCGGAAGGCGACAGTGGTAACGGCAGTTAAAGTAGCTTTGTTTGCAGGCTTGATGGTTTTGACTTACCGATTCAACCCCGCACCGATGATGCAACAGCGTTACAATCAATACATGCAAGATCAGATCGCCCAAACTCAGGTTGAATTGCGAAGAAGTTTGGATGCATTTTCTAACAACATAAGTATTTCCCATCCAGAACCTTTGAAACTTCCAGAAGTTGAAAAGACTCCAGAGCAAATCGAGAAGGAAAGGCAAGCTGAACATAACATCAATGTTCTCCAGAACATGGGAAAATCGATGGAACAATTGTTCAAGAAAAACGAAGCTGAATACAACGCGAGACAAGAGCAAGCTGCCAAACAATCTCAAGTAAAACCTGAGCCAAAACCTGTTCAAAATCCGCCAAGCACCTTTGGCATGGGACGGACACAGCAACAGTCAGCTCGAAAGCCTGAGCCGAAGCAAGAAGCTTCTCAGCTGCCACGAACCTTTAGAAATTCACCACAACCAACCTCGAAACCAGAAGCAAAGCCTGAGGCGAAGCCAGAAGCTTCCAAGTCTCCCGCGGCTCAACAT
Organism: Verrucomicrobiota bacterium; assembly: GCA_018239895.1. GTDB lineage: Bacteria > Chlamydiota > Chlamydiia > Chlamydiales > SM23-39 > SZAS-17. The sequence continues at coordinate 20,890 of JAFEGL010000015.1, read as the reverse complement.
CCTACAGTTACTTTTAGGAATACACAGAAACAAGAAGCCCGCAACGTTTATTATTGCAGAGATAAAGTAACCGGTAAAGATGGTTTTACAAAGAAACCTCCTGTCGCTGGCCAAGCATGTGAGTTTCTTCCTAGCCAAAAGATCTGCACAGCAAAAGTTGAACTGAATCAAGCAACTGGAAAACCTTACATCAGCAAAAGAACCTGTAAATAATGCTTATTCGTCAAACCCAGGGTTTTACCCTGGGTTTTTTTTGACAAAATAGTGTTTCAGTGCGATTCTAGATCGCATGAAAAAAAACCATTTCATCTTCATCCTCATTCTTCTTCTCATCGCTTCGGTTATTTACACGATCACGATTTCTCACAGCTTAAAGAAAGCGAGAGGCGATATTTCGACGATCTCCATCGATTCGGAGCTGCTGAAGGCTAAGCTGGCGGAGGAGCCTCCCAAGTGGATTGTGAAGCAGATTGAGGAGGATCTGGCCCCTTACGCCTCGGGCATTTCGAAAGACTTGCTTGACCGAGCATTCCGAGGAGAGAAGATCTCGACTTACAACCTTGTCCGGTTTTCGATCCATGATAGACACCTTTCGTTTTCCCACGATGAGAAGCATCTGAGCAGCCGCCACTTCCGAGAGCTTTTGGCCTGTATCAAGAAGCTCAATGAGCTGATTGAACTCCCGGATGTCGATTTCATCGTCTCTCTCCAAGATGGGTTTGATGACAACCCCGATTTGGGCCCCTGCTTTGTCTTTGCGAAGAAGAGAGGGCTCGATAGCTTGATTTTGGTGCCCGACATCAAGGCGATGACCGGATATGGGAAGCTCAGAAATCAGATCGCCGATGCGAATCGGCAGTTTTCTTGGGAAAATAAGAGGGAGATGGCCTTTTGGCGCGGTTCTACGACGGGGGGCTATTTTACCCATGCGGGATGGGATAGCTTCGCTCGGGCAAAATTGGTTCTCCTTTCGAAAAGCCATCCAGGGGTGATCGACGCGAGGTTCCACAGCGTCACGCAATGCGAGCCGGGCGTTCGGGAGATGATGAAGTACAAGGGGCTCGTTGCCTCTAGTGTGAAGAAAGAGGATCACTTGAGATACAAGTACCTTGTCGATGTAGATGGAAACTCTTGCTCGTATGAGAGATATTTTTGGCTTTTGGCTTCCAATTCTTTGGTAATCAAGCAGATCACCCCCCAAATTCAGTGGTATTACGGCGCCCTTGAGCCCTACAAACACTTTTTACCAGTCAAAGAAGACTTGTCGGATCTGGTCGAGAAGATCGAATGGGCGAAAAATCACGATAAGGAAGCGCGGTTAATGGCCGACGAGGCGACGCGGTTTACGAAAGAGAACCTCACGCAGGAAGATACGCTCGTCTATTTGTATCATTTGCTGACGAGATATGCCCGTTTATTTTAGCGAGGGCTCGTGGAGCAGGTCTTGCACCTGCGTCTGAAACCTTTCATCGTCTCGGATCGGATCGTAGATCGGTTGGTTGAGAAGTTCTTTCAGCCCCTCTTTCGGGGCATTGTCGAAAAGAGAAGCGGTGTGGAGCCATCCACCTGAGTCTTCAGGCTTTTTAAGTGCGGCGCAGGCTTTAGAAATCAAAAGGGCTGTCTCGAAAGTGGGATTGATCTCGTAGATCTCTCTCGAATAGGCGTCGATAATTTGGTAGTTCTTTTCTTCGAAGGCAAGCATGCAGAGGAGGATTTTGCCTCTTTTTAAGCGGCCATGATCAGCTCGCAGGAGGAGGTGGTAAGCCTCTTTCTTGGCTCCCTGACGCGTCAGGGCGGCGGCCATCCCTTCCGTGGCCGAAATCTGGATGAATGGGTCTTTTGCCTTCATGAGCTTCTTGAGCGTCGATTTGGCTTGCTCGATCCTCTCCTCTTTAAGATCTTCCATCGCGTTGTTGTAGAGAGTAAAATCGGCCGGTCGATCTCGGGTGGCGTTCCGTTGGACTATTTGGAAGTTCTGAATGCCGTGGAATAGGAAAAGGGTGCCGAAAAAGTAGGAGCCGGTGGCGAGAAAATAGGCCGACCCGACGCTGGCTGAAATGAGGCCGATGACGAGGGTAATTTTTGATCCCCTCGCTTCGCCTAGATACTTGGTGAGTATCGAGCGGAGAAGTTGTCCTCCATCGAGCGGTTCCAGAGGGATGAGGTTGACGATGAGCCAGAAAATATTGAGTTTCATAGTGAGATAGAGGAAGAAACAAAATTCGCGGCTGAAGCCTGAGCTAAATTTAAGCAAATAGTAGGCGAGGCCGATGAGAATGGCCGAAAAGAGGGGGCCGTTGAGCGTGATGATGAAGTGCTCTTTGTTGGTCATCCTCAAGTTTCTGAAAGTGGTATAGCCTCCGAAGGCAACGAGATGGATTTCTGGGGCTTTTCCCATGGCGAGAGCCGTCAGGCCGTGGCCATACTCGTGGAAGAGAAGCGAGAAGAAAAAAATGAAGGCCAAAATAGTCGTCTCAGAGGCTCCATAACCTCCCTGAAGAACTACGAGCAGCATGAAAATCCAAAAAGATGGATGGATCGTCACTGGAATTCTTAAGAAGGTAAACTGCATAAACCCCCTATTTTGGTAAATGCTTCGTCACTTCCTGCATGATATGGGCGTGTTCTTTTTCCACTTCTTCAAATGAGATTGTCTTGTAAAGGTCGCGGTAGGTGAATCGGAAGGTGGCGTTTTTGGTCTCGGCGTGGAAGAGGTCGATCAATTCAGCTTTTTCTAGGAGCATAGATCGGGCGGCGGCGATCGCATCGAAGATCGTCTGCATGAGGAACTCTTTCGGCAGTGGAATGGTCCAGTCCCGCTCGGAAGAGGGGAATTGGGGGAGCGGCTTCATGATGACGGTCTTATTTTGGAGCGATAGGAGCGGCGCGAGGCTCAGCTCGGCAAAGAAAACCCGCTGTTTGATGTCGATTTTTTCCAACAAAAGCGGATGGACTTCGCCAAAAGATCCGATCGAGAGGTCGCCGACATAAATCGAAGCTTGCCGGTTCGGGTGGAAGCTGGGATGCTTTGAGGGTTTGAAGGTGGACGATTCGATGTGGATCGCGTCGAAGAGGTTTTCAAGGATCCCTTTGAGATCGTAAAAATCGGCGTCATTAGATTTTCGATCCCAGTGGGCTGGCCCAATTTTCCCAGAGAGGACGAGGGCGGCTGTGGGGAATTCGGCTGGTTTTCCTTCTTGAAGGAGGTGGACTCTGCCGATCTCGAATCCGGCGATGGTCGGATTTTTTTGGTCGATATTGTATTGGGCAACTTGGAGAAATCCGGGCAAGAACGAGGAGCGGAGGATCGAATATTCTTCCGATTTTGAGTGGAGCACTTTAAGCGGAGCCGTTTTCGATTCGATCTCCAGCTCGGCGAGTTTGGGGCTGATGAGATCGCAGGTGATCAGCTCTTGGAGGCCGAGGTCGATGAGAGCCGAGCGGAGTTTTCTTTCGAAGAGGAACAGCGGATCGTGGGGGATCTGGGAGATCGTGCAGAGGGGCGTCCCTTTTTCGATTTTGTTGTAGCCGTAGATCCTGGCGACCTCTTCGATGAGATCGATCTCTTCGTTGACGTCGAAACGGTAGAAGGGGACTTGGACGAGGAGCGTCTCCTGTTCCAATGCTTTTGTGTGGAAACCGAGACGGTGGAAGATCTCTTCGATTTCATTGAGAGAGAATTTGTGGCCGATGATTTCGCGGGTACGGCGGGCGCGGCAGCGAATCTCTTTTGGAGCGAACGGTTCGCCTTTGATGTTGACGGTCCCCTCTAAAAGTTGAGCGCCGCAGAGTTCGATGAAGAGAGCGCAAGCTTCGTTCAAAGCTTCAGGGATTCCGAGCGGGTCGACCCCTTTTTCGAAGCGGAATGAGCTTTCAGATCGGAGTCCCATTTTCTTCGAGGCGATCCGGACGACCATCGGGTCGAAGTAGGCAGCTTCGAGGAAGATATTCTTGGTATTCTCAGAGACAGATGTGTTAGCTCCGCCCATGACCCCGGCGAGGGCAACAGGTTTGTGGGAGTCGGAGATGAGAAGTGTTCCCACAGGAACTTCCCGCTCTGTCCCATCGAGACACGCAAAGTTCATCGCTTTATCCGATACGGACACGTGGATTGATCCCTCGAGCAGATCTGCATCGAAGGCGTGCATCGGCTGGCCCCATTTCAAGAGGATGTAATTTGTGATGTCGACGGCGTTGTTGATCGGTCGCATGCCGGCGGCTTTCAATACTTTTTGGAGCCAGAAGGGAGAGGGGCCGATCTTGAGGTTTTCCAAGAATCGCCCCATGTAGCGGGGGCAAAGTTTCGGATCGCGGACCGAGACGGAAACTCTGTTTTGCTTTTTCGTTTCATGGGCCAGTTTAGAGGGGACGTGGAACGGAAGGTTGAGGGAGGCCGAAAGTTCTCTCGCGATCCCTTTTGCGCTGAGGCAGTAGCCGAGGTTTGGAGTCAAAGAGAGTTCGAAGACAGGATCCCAAAGAAGAGGGACGAGATCGCTCCCATTTTTCCAGTCGCTGGGAAGCTCCATGATCCCTTCTCCGCTGTCGGAGATTTTTAATTCCTGTTCGGAGCAGAGCATACCGGCCGAGTCGACGCCGCGGAGTTTCGCCGCTTCGATTGTCATCGGATTTCCTTTCGCATCGGTCAAAACGGCCCCTACGCGGGCGAAAGCTGTCTTCAATCCTGCTCTACAATTGGAAGCTCCGCAGACGATTTGGTACGTTTTGCTGCCGTCTGTCACTTCGGCGATTTGCAATTTCTCGGCGTTCGGATGGCGGTTTGCGGAGAGGATTTCGCCTACGACGACATTTGCAAACGGGGGGCGTTCATTTTCGATCGCATCGACTTCGATCCCCAGCAACGTGAGGGTTTCAGCGATTTGGGCGAGAGGAAGATCCTGGTGGATGAATGGCTTTAAAAGGGATAGTGGCAGTTTCATATCGAACTATTTAAACACATCGGGCCTATCTGGCGCAAGAACCACTCGCCCTTTTCAAAATAGAATTTATCCTGTATCCTAAAAACTTTCGAGACAGTTGCAAAACTCCCAGCCTTGGGAAAAAGGCCCTTTCAAGCCATTTTGCGCCCCTGCTGCCGGGTCCTGCTTTTCAGGTATGTCCTTAGGGGCGGGGTTCAGGCGACTCGCCGCCCTCGCAAACTGACTTAAAATTGCCACTTTCGCAAGGCCGGGAGTCTTGCAGCTGCCTCTTCCGTACCAGGTTTTCTCATGGATGCAAGTTTTACACAGAGATGGATCCGAAAATTCAGGATCCTCACCCTATCGCTTATCTTCAGCGGCGCTCTGAACATCGGATTGATTGCGGCTTTCTTGGCGGTCGTCCTTCAAGATCGTCAAAACAATCTTTCGTTCGCCCGCCCCGTCTCCAGCAGCCGGGCCGCCGAGACCACGAACGCCCATCTGATCCAGGCGATGTCAAAGCTCTCTTTCCGCGAGCTGTGCGCCTGTCTTACGAACAAAGAGCCAGTCGAAGAGGGATACGCAAAAAGGGATTTGGCTCTAGCCGTCCTGGCTGCGTTCCGCCACTTCGATGTGGAAAAAGCGCTCGCCGGTTCTCTCCATCAAAGGAGAGTTTGCGCGATTGGACCTGAGCAGACCGTCGAGATGTATCCGGGCTTAAGCGACGATCAATTCAAGGCGATCATCCAGTTTGTTTACCTGGAAAAATGGCCCCTCACGCCGGAAGGGCTCTTCAAACTCGTTCAAAAAACTCCTCACCCTCGCGATGAATCCCTAGATCAGGCCTTCGCTTTGACCCCCCAATTTTACGCCCTTCAGCTCCTTTTCCAGAAGACTGAGGCGCCTCAAGAGACGGCCGCCCTCCTCGAACTCGCTTCCGAAGGGAGCTGGGATCTTTTAGACCGGCTTGCCAAAGAGCAGACTCAAATGCTCGACCTCTCGGTCGAGAAGCGGCGCCGCATTCTTTTGAGCTACCTCTCCCTCCGCTCGCCAATGGCCGCCCGCCTTTTGATCCAGACCGATTTCGCCTTCGCCTTGAAGAGGCTGAACGATCAGGGGATCTTGGATCTTCTCGATCTCTTGAAAGGGGAAGAGGCCGACACATTCTGCCTCGAACTTTTAAAATCCCCGCGCAGCGACGCCGTTTGGGAAAAATCGGCCTCGCTCCTCTATGCCCGCTCAGGGGAGACGGCTCCTGCTCCTTTCGATTTAAGAGCGGCTCTCGCCCGTTTCGCTCCGTCCCAAAGTATGCCGGTCCCAGCGGCTCCTGCCCCCGTTGCAGAAGAGTCTCCCTGGATCCACCACACGGTTAAAGATGGAGAGAGTCTCTGGAAAATTGCCCGGCAGTATAAAATGAAAGTCGAGGAGATCTCCAAGGCGAACGATCTGGAGAAAGACCGGATCTTTCCCGGGATGACTTTAAGAATACCCAAACGTTAAGGACTGGGATCGGAGCCACCCTTGTGGAAGGGGTGGCACTTCATCACCCGCTTGAAGGCGAGCCAAGAGCCCTTCAGCGCCCCATGCTTCTCCACGCACTCGAGCGCATATTCGGAACAGGTGGGGAAAAAGCGGCAGCAATGGCCCACGAAAGGGCTGATCGCCGCCTGATAAACACGGATTAGGAATAAGACAATCGTTTTCACAGAGGCTAATATAATGGAAAAGCACCCTTTTGTAGAGTTTTTAAATCATTTTGTCCCTCAAGTCGCCCGCAAATTTAAGCAGCTCAACCAGGCGATGTGGATCCTCGAGACGACCGGCTCCGACGATGCGGCCGATTTAAAAGGCTCGCTAGATGCCGAATACCGCTTCCTCTTCAACGATGCCGCCACCTACAAACAGCTGCAACAGTGGGAAAAAGAGCTCACAGACCCGCTCTTAAAACGGCAAGCCGACATTCTGGTTCGCACTTTCAAGCCCAATCAAATCTCAAAAAAAATCTTGGAAGAGATGGCGCAAAAAGAGGCGACCCTTGCCCAATCGTATGGGAATTTCCGCCCTGAACTCGATGGGAAAAAAGTGAGTGAAAACGACATCCGCGACATTCTCAAGAATGAAAACAATGTAGCCCGGCGCAAAAAGGCCTGGGAAGCCTCGAAAGAGATCGGCCGCGAGCTGGCGCCCCAGATCCTCGCCCTCGTCAAATTGAGAAACGATTCGGCCAAAAACCTCGGCTACAGCGACTATTTCCAAATGCAGCTCGATCTGCAAGAGGTCGACGCCCCTTGGCTTCTCAAGACTCTCGACGATCTGTCGCAAAAATCGGACAAAGCTTATGCCTCTGCACTCGATGAGATCGAAAATTCGCTCTCCCATCGTTTCGGCGTGAAAAAAGAGGAGCTGGGGCCCTGGGCCTGGACCGAGCCGTTCAGTCAGGAAGATCCCCTCGACACGCGCGAGCTCGATGCGCTCGTTTCGGGAGTCGACCTTTCCAAAGCGGGACTTGATTTCTACCGACGCATGGGGATCGACGTAAAGCCGATTCTCGATCGGAGCGACATGTACGAAAGGCCCGGAAAAAATCAGCACGCCTTCTGCATTCACATCGACCGGGAGGGGGATGTCAGAACCCTCAACAACGTGAAAGAGTCGATCAAGTGGCTGGAAACGGTGCTCCACGAGCTTGGCCATGCGATTTACGAACTCGGCTTTGAGAAAAATCTTCCTTGGCTACTCAAAGAGCCGCCCCACATGATCCCAACCGAAGGGATGGCCCTCATCGCCGGCCGCCAAGCGTATCTTTCCGAGCCGCTGAAAAATCTCGTCAATTCTCCTCAAAAAGAGCTGCTCCAAAAAGCGGAAAAGAGCCTTAAGCGGCGCCAGCTGATTTTCAGCCGCTGGGTCCTCGTGATGACCGCCTTTGAAAGCGAGCTCTACAGAAATCCCGATCAAAACCTGAACGCCCTCTGGTGGCGTCTTGTCGAAAAGTACCAAAAAATCAAAGCGCCAGCCCACCGGGAGCACCAATTCGACTGGGCGACGAAGTACCACATCGGCCTCGCCCCGGTCTACTATTTCAGCTACCTTCTCGGCGAGATGTTCGCCTCGGCGATCCAAGAGGCCCTGGCCAAAGAATGTGGGGCTTCAGCCCTTGCGACCGAAAAGGCGGGCCAATTCCTCCAAAAAAGGCTCTTTTCCCCTGGAAACCGAATGAGTTGGAGCGAGCTCGTCAAGCACGTTACGGGCCATCCTCTCACCCCTGACGCATGGATAAAAGAATTTTCTTGAAAAATCGGCAGCCCTAAATATGTATTGTCGCAAACTTAACCCGAGAAGGGGGTAAGGTGCAAGGAGCCCCGCAGGGGTTTCCCGAAGCAGGCAACCCCTTTATGGGGTTGACGATGCAGGGCGACGCGGCAGATTGCCCCCTTCTCGGGTTAAGGTTCGGCAATACATATTTAGGGCTGCCGAAAAAGAACACTTGAAGAGAAAGTGGGAGAAAAGATATATTTTCCACTTCATTTCGTGCGAAAGTGGCGGAATTGGCAGACGCACTACCTTGAGGTGGTAGCGGGTTCACTCTCGTGGGGGTTCGAGTCCCCCCTTTCGCAATCTCCCTTCTCATCAAGCACCGATAGCTCAATGGATAGAGCACTTGGCTTCGGACCAAGTGGTTAGGGGTTCGAGTCCCTTTCGGTGCGTTTTCCCAAAACCAATTTATCTTGCTTATCCTGCCGCTTGCGATCATGCATATCCTGTATTTTTTCATTCGCTGGTGGACGCAGCGTGGGGCAAAACTTTTCAAAAAAGGTACAGGATATGCATGATCGCAAGCGGCAGGATAAGCAAGATAGAAAAGGGCGCCGCGCGTTGCGCGGTGTCCTGACGCTCTTTTCCTGCTGCTGTCAGCAGCAGGAAAAGAGCGAAACTTGGCCGCGATGTAGACAGAGATGTTGGCAACTACCCCGTTTTAGACATCCCATCTCTCCAAGTGGGGAATTTCTCAAAAAGATTTAACTTTTTAAATTCATCAAGAACTGTTTGGGCTGAAGCTTGAACGGTATGCCACTCAGGGTCAGCAACGATAATATCTGGATCTTCCGCCCAACCGTGTTTATCAACATAAGCATCAAATAAGGCGCTAAATCGTCTTAAGTTTTCGCAAAGAACTTTTGGGAAATGGAATTGACCTTCAGAGAGCGCTACAAAGTTTCTAAAATCAGCATCATCGTTAAGTTTGCATATTGTTTCGACAAAAGTAACCCAAGGATGAAACTCTTGGTTAATCCAGCCTCGTATCTGATATTCCGAATCAGCAATTCTTGAAATACCGATAATTACGGATTGAGTCCAATCTAATTTGTTCATCATATTAATTATTCTTTTTTAGTGGTTGTATGTAAATTCGTTTACAGGGATATGTGCTGAGCATTTGTATATCTTCTAAATCGCGAACAGCATGAGAACATTTATTGAAGATCCGCAGGATTTCTTTGGCATCTGCATCATATCTGGGCGATCCGCATCCGTAGGAACAATTGAAAGTGATTCCTCCATATTCTAGTCGAGTCTGTATTCCTAGAACCTCAGAAATGAGGCTGAGAAAAGCCAAAACCAGAGAAAATATCTTGTTTTTCATGGCGACCTGTAAAATGTAGGAAAATTTACTGTATGAGATTGAATACTGCAACAACTCTTATGAAGAGCGGAATTTCGCCCCGGTAATTGTGGGCGCTCTATTAGGTTTTGCTTGTCTTAAGTCGTTTATTGTTTGTGTATTAGGATCGTTAATATTTTCTTTATTTTTTAATTAAATTCGTGTATAATAGATATAAGCATAATAAAGGGAGTTAATATGTTAGTGTCATCAAATGTTAATACAGATTCAGTTCAATTTAACGTAAATTTAAACGCCACTTCTCCGCAAGCGTTCTGGGATGAGCTGCTCAATGGAAAGCTCGAAAATTTGATCAAATCAATTCCAACGACCTTACCTCCGGGAGTTGATAATTTCCAAGATTTTTATGCCTCGAACCCTGAATATCAAGAAACTTTCTCCATTCTTTTTTCAATGAAGGCTCTTGTTAGAAGAGGCTCAGATCAAGATCCTTTTTATAAAGACACATATACCCTCTTCAATGCTTTACAAGATATGCAGTCTGGGAAAATGGGTGAATTACAACCGGCGTTAGATTCGCTTAAAAATGACCCAATTCCGGCTATTAATTATCCTGACGCTATTAACAATATTCTCAATAGTAAGTTAAAGTCTGAGTTTTTTAATCATATTAGCGAACCTGTAGGATCTCCAGCATACATAAGAAGCGTAAGCCGCATCGCTGGATACGTCGATGTTTTGCAAGCCCTTAGCGATCAGAGCGCATCTCTTGGTTTGCCATCCACCTTTTCTCAAGAATTTGAGAAATTAAAAGAGGCCTTGACGGCGCGAGATTCTACAGCTGTGACTACGCAGCTGCAAGCAATCACGAATCTTTTAAACCCCGCTTAAACTCGTTCTTTAAATAAAGACGCTTTCAATATATTTGAGAAAGCGTCTTTTTTTTATTTTATGCCGACTTAATTATCTCAATTTATTCTCAAGAACTTCGAAGCTTTTTTGAAAATGTACCGGATGCGCACGATCGAAAGCGGCGGAGTGGGCTAGATAAATTCCGCCGAGTATATGCTCCTGGCGGGACATAAACTCGGCTCTCTAGATGCTCTTTTCCTGCGGCTGCCGCCAGCAGGAAAAATTAGATGGGTTCTTGGCGGGGTTCGGAGCGGCTGGCGAGGATTGTGAATACTCCACCGGTGACTACGAGGAGGATGCCGAGCGCGCTGAGGAGATTCGGCGCGTGGTTCCAAACAAGCCAGTCGATTAGGGCTGAAATGGCGACGAGCGTGTAGCTGAAGGGAGCCAAAACGGGGGGCTCGGCGTAGCGGAAGCAGCGGGTGAAGACGAATTGCCCGGCTCCGAAAGTAGCGCCAATACCGAGGAGGGTGGGTAGGGCTGCTAGGGGAATGGAGGTGAGATGGGGCGCGGCGAGGAAAAAGGCGCACAGGCTTCCGAGCGTTAAGTAAACGAGGATGATCAGCTGGGGATCTTCCGAAGAGATCCGGCGGATGATCACCATCACGAAGGCAGAGCCGATCCCTGAGACGAGCGCGCCGAAGGCGGCCATTTGGAAGATTTCTCCGGTCGGTTTTAGGATTAGAAGGACTCCTAAAAAGCCGACGAGGGCGCTCATCCAGACCCGGAGGCTCGATCTCTTTTTCAGGATGATCTGCATGACCAGGGGGACGAAGAGGGGAGCTGTGTTGTTTAGAACGGCTCCATCAGTGAGCGGGATGTGTCCCAGGCTCCAAAAAAGGCAGAAGAAAGAGAAGGCTCCGACGAGAGCGCGGGCGACAAGCCAGGGCCAGGTGGGTGGAATCGAGTATCGTTTCCCTTTCCGGAAGAAAGTGAGAGAGAGGAAGCAGAGGGCGCCAAAATTTTGGAAGAAGAGGGCGACGCCTGCGGGGACGTGTTGGTGCGAATGTTTAGCGAGGGCGCTCATGATCGCAAAGAAAATCCAGGCCAGCACCATGAGGCCGACCCCTTTTTGTAACGGAGATAATTTCATATCAATGCCTTGTCCGCTCGTCGAAGAGCGAACGGATCTTGGTATACAACTCTTTTCGGGGAACTTCAAGTTTTAGCGCTTCAAAACTTCGCGCTGTCGAGAGGTTGAGGAGATGCTCCCACTCTTCGGGTGAAAATGTCCATCCTGGATAGGCCGCGTGTCTCAGGCAGAGGCTTTCGCCTTGAGAGAGATGGAGGGCGGGAGAGGGGCATTTGCCGCAAGTCGGCTCTAGCGTGAGGAGCCCTTCGTTCAGCAGCAATTTGAGCCGGAAGAGGGCCGATAGAACTTCGGGATGCTTGAAGGAAGGGAGTTTTTGGAAAATCGCCGCTGCGAGGGCAAAGAGGTCGTGGGACGGTTTGCCGGGGAGCTGCGTTTTCAGCAGATCTTGGGCGATTTCCCCGGCGGTCGACAAGACTTCGTAGTTTGAGCGGAGGTTGAAGAGTCCGTCGGTGAGCGAGCCGTCAACTAGAGAGTAGATCTCCCGACTCCCTTTCTGATAAACCCACTCAGCGAGGCAAAAAGGGGAGACGAGAGCTGTGTTTTTTACCCGCTTGGCGAAGAGCGAGAGGAGCCCTGCGCCAGGGGTAAATACTTTGAGGATCTTTTTCGTCCCCAAATAAGGAATCGTCTGCAGCAAGAGGCCCGGTGTCTTCTCTTCGCTCATCTCAATTCATGTTTCAGATTTTCCACAAATAGGTCGATGAACTCGGGCTCCGTGTCCCACGTCGTCATCCACCGGACGACCGAGTTCTCCTCATCCCAGATCCAGAAAAAGAATTTTTCTTGGACTTTTTTATAGATCGAAGCGGGGAGTTGGACGAACAGGGCGTTCACCTCGACCGGGTAGAGGATTTTCATTTGAGGAAAATTTTTCCGGAGTTTTTCTTCCAGCAACTTGGCCATCGCGTTTGAGTGGCGGGCATTTCTGAGCCAGAGATCTCCCTCGAGAAGGGCGATGAGCTGGGCCGACAAAAATCTCATTTTGGAGGCAAGTTGGAGCGATTGCTTCCTGACGAATTTGAAATTTTCCCCGAGGCCAGGCGTTAAAAAAACGACGGCTTCGGCCCCCATCAAACCGTTTTTCGTGCCGCCGAAAGAGAGGACGTCGACTCCTACCTCGGTCGTCATTTCGCGGAAGGAGACGCCCAGCGCCGCGGCGGCATTGGAGATCCTTGCTCCATCCATGTGGAAGAGGAGTTGGTGCTTTTTGGCGAACTGCCCGATTTTTCTCAGCTCTTCGATCGTATAGAGGGTCCCCATCTCCGTCGATTGGGTGATCGAGAGGGCTGCAGGTTGGACATGGTGCTCCACTCCTTGGAAATGGAGGAGAGAATGGAGCGACTCGATCGGGAGCTTCCCTTGCTTGCCGGGGACGGGAAGGAGGCTGCAGCCTGAATTTGCTGGGACAGCGCCACACTCGTCGGTCCAGATATGGGCGGTGTCTGCGCATAGGACTGCCTGCCACGATCTCAACAAGCTTTTAAAGGTACACACGTTCGCAGAGGTTCCATTGGTCATCGCATAGACCTCGGCCGTGGGGCCGAAATGGCGCTTAAAAACTTCTGTGCACTCATCGGTCCAGGGATCGGCGCCGTAGGCGATGGCATGGCCTGCATTGGCCTTTTGTAGCGCGGCCATTACTTCGGGATGGACGCCGGAAAAATTGTCGCTCGCAAGAGCTCTCGATTGGAGAAGATTCGTTTTCATATCAAAAATAGGTGGTTGCGGGTACGATTATAGCTCAAAAGATAACTTATGCCCAAAAAGAAAGTGCCGCCCCAAGATCTTTCCGACCTTGTCTCCGTGGGGCCGGCTGCCCTCGAAGATTTCGCCAAGCTGGAGATTTACGATCTTGAGGCGTTGGCTGAGCAAGATGCTCGGGAACTTTACGAGCGGCTCTGCCGCATCACCAAAACTCGCCACGATCCGTGCGTCGAAGATGTTTTTCGCGCCGCCATCGAGCAGGCCAAAGACCCCAACTTGGCTCCAGAGAAGAGGAATTGGTTTTACTGGAGCCAGGTAAGAAGCTGTCCTAAACTCTAGACGCTTCTAGAAATCGCCCTTTTGAATCATTTTGTCGTTCCGCCGCCGAGCCCTACTCGTTTTGTGAGTATGTGCTCGGCGGCGAAGCAAGGGGCCGCAACGGCCCCGACAAACTGATTCAAAATCATCGATTTCTAAAAGCGTCTAGAGAGGCGATTGCAAAATTCCCGGTCTTGGGAAAACAGCCCTTTTAAGCCATTTTGCGACCCCGCCGCCGGGTCCTACTTTTCAAGTATGTCCCCGGCGGCGGGGTTTAGGCGGCTGCGCCGCCTTCGCAAACTGACTTAAAATGGCCATTTTCGCAAGGCCGGGAATTTTGCAACCGCCTCTAGAGTTTAAGACAGCTTCTGAGAAAAAAACTAATCTTTCTGAACTCGGTCGAGAACCCAAGTGGTGATGGTTTCGAGGGTGGTGGGGGAGAGGGTCTCCTCGAGCTGCCCATATTCTTGGAAGTCGCCCGTTACGCAGGTTTGGAAGAGATGGTTGTGCTGCGGCAGCGGCACGATCGTGACGTCGGGGTTGCCGGCCTCAAGGAGCGCTTCGGCGATGGCGGGGAGGTTTTGGGCGGTGGTGACCTGGAAATCGAGGGTGCCGTTCAGAGCGAGGACCGGAACGGTGACTTTTCTGAGGGCTTCGGCTGGATCGTAGGTGAGAAAACTCCGGAACCAGGGACTTTTGACCTGGCTGATCCCCGCTTCTGAGTGGAGCCAGTAGGCCTCTTCGCCGTAGCGGTCGTTGAGTTCTTTTTTCAGGGCGGCTGGTAGCGAGGCGAGGAACGAGCGGATCGTCTCGCGCATTTTTGTCTCGGCTTGGAGGAGATCGGACTCTTGTTTGACGATAGCGAAGAGCTGGTGGGAGAGCTCTTGATCGGCTGAGATGAGGGCGTCGGAATAGCCTTGGAGCTTTTCGCAATAGGCGAGTTGCTCGTAGATGATCTCTTCGCCTGGGACGGCAGGGGCCGCCATCATGACGATGTAGGCGATGTCGGGAGAGCGGGATGCTACAATCGGGGCGATTAGACCTCCCTCGCTGTGGCCGACGAGGCCGATGGAAGCGATGTCGGAGCGGGTTTTGAGAAAATCGACGCCGGCGAGGACGTCATCGGCAAAGTCGAATGAGGTGGCGTTGTGATAATCGCCCTCAGATTCTTTAACGCCCCTCTTGTCGAAGCGGAGGACGGCGAGCCCCTGGCGGGTGAGGTGGTCGGCGAGAACGAGGAATGTTTTGTGGCCGAGGAGCGTCTCGTCCCGATCGTTGGGTCCTGCAGCGGCGATGAGGATGATGGCGGGGTGCGGTCCGGCTGAATCGGGAAGTGTGAGTGTTCCTGAGAGAATTCCATCGGGGCCGCGGTAGGCGACCTCTTCGATTTGGTAGGGGAAGGGGCCGATCGGTTCTTGGGGACGGCGGATGGGTGCAGGCTTTTCGTCGGTGGGTTTAAAGGTGAGTTTGAAGGGGATTTTGGACTGGGTGAAATGGCCGTCGATTTGGTTTTCTCGGAGATCTCCCTGGAAGGCGACGTCGAGGTTGTTCAACCTGAATTGGAGATGGTCGCCATCGAAAGAGAGTTCATCGAGCGGCAGTTCGTAGATGCCTTGCTCTGGGCAGTAAAACCAACCTTGGAGCGAAGGTTCCTGCTCGAGGAAGACGGTCACTTGGATTTTTATGGGGCCGAATTCGAGGTCGCTCGACCAATGTCCGGCGATGTCGGCCGAATAGGCCGTTTGAAGGGAAAGGCAAAATGCGACGAGGGCTCTTTTTAACATAAATCACCTATATTAGAGGAAAAATTGTAAATGGAAATGTGGAAACGGTCAATTTTTATCTTGGCAGGGCGCGAGCTTCCTGTTAGAATGAGTCTCTTTTAAGGTGTGTCCTATGGGAAAAACAACAAAGTTCGATAATCAAGGTTATAATATCTCCGTCGTGGGGAAACATTTCCAAATCACCGATGCGATCAACAACTACGTGTTCGAGAAAATGAACAAAGTAGAGCGGATCGCAGATCAGATCATCGATGTGATTGCGACGCTCGACGCCCAGAAAATGGCGTTTACCTGCTCCATCATGATGAACTTCGTCCATTTCCACGTCAAAGTCTCGGCCAGCACCGACAACATGTATTCTGCGATCGACAAGGCGACCGACAGGCTGATCACTTTGATCCGGAAATACAAGACTAAACTCCAATCCCGCCGTTTTAGGGATCTGACCACTGTCGATATCCACGTCAATGTGATCAAGCCGCTCAGCGACGATCTCAAAGCGATCAATGAAGACATCGAGGCCGAAAATGCCCGAATCGAGTCGGAAAAATACAATCTCCACCAGGTCGTGGCTAAAGACACGATGAAACTCAAGACGCTGACCCAAGACGAAGCTATTGTCAAAATGGAGATCAGCGACGAACCTTTTCTGATTTTCCGGAGCGAAGAAGATCAAAAGATGAAAGTGATCTACCGGCGCCCCGACCAGAATTATGGAATCGTCCAGATCCAATCGTAGCTTTTGTCTCATTCGGAAGAAGTGGGTGGCAGCTACTCCAGAAGAGGCGGTCCGGCAAGCTCTCATCGGGAAGTTGATCCATTTGGGGTTTCCCAAGGGACTCATTGCGGTGGAAAAGGGGATTGAGGCTGATCGCCGCTTCGATCTCCTCTGCTACTATCGGGCAGATGAATTAAAACCGCTCCTTTTGATCGAATGCAAGGCCCACTCCTTGAATGTGGAGGCGGAAAACCAGCTCTTCGGATATAATGCTAAGCTCGGCGCCCCCTTCGTCTGTCTGGCGAACGGGAGCGAAACGAGATTGCTTTGGCGAGAACAAGGGCGGACAGCTTCTGTCCCCTTCATCCCGCCCTACGCTCAATTGATTGAAAAGCTATGTCTGTAGAGATTCCTGATGCCGATTGGATTTGCTCCATCGGTATCCGCCCCGAGCTATTTGAAAAACTTCGACCTTGGTTAGATGAAGAGACCAAGCGGCGGCTCGTTTTTATTGATATCGAGGGAGAGGGAGGCTCATTCGACCATCCGCAAGCGCAGGTCTATCCGGGAAGTACGCATGGCGAATTGTTGGAATCGGCCAGAAAGCTGGGCTGGAAGTCTGTCTTTTGCACGGCAGCGGTGATCGACCCGTTGAATCTGGCGCCCCAGTTTGAAAAAGCGCTGAATGAGTGTCGCGAGGCGGCCCACCTTTTGCTCTCCGATTGGGCCGACGGGGGCGGATCGGTTTTAAAGCACGCCTTTTCCCATTGGAATTCTATCCCCGATGTCCGATCGGCTCTGGCTCTGAAAGACAAGTTTCAAAACGTCCCTGCCATCATCTGCGGCGGGGGGCCCTCGCTGAAAAAAAATCGGCACTTATTGGACCGGGAAAAGGCTCTGATTTTTGCCGGCGGCGCGGCCCTCGATCAGATCGGCGTCGAACCCCATTTCGCCGCCTCGATCGATCGAGAAGCGCCTCCGCTTAAAACTTTTTGGCAAGCCCCCTTCCTCTATCAGAGTCGGATGAATCCGGTCAATTTCTCGCTTCTCCATGGAGAGAAACTCTACGTGCCCGACGGATGCTACCCGGCTGAAGTCTGGCTAAGCGGAACTGATCTTTTCGATGGCGGCTGGACTGTGGGGACTTTTTTGACGTCGCTCGCTCTCCATTTCGGATGCGATCCGATCATTTTTGTCGGGATGGATTTTTGCTATGAGAATGAAAAGAAATACGCCCTCTTAGAACATGAGTCGGAGCGGGAAATGCTCGTCGAGGCGGTCTCTTCGTCAGGAATGAAGGTGATGACGCAGAGAGATTGGCTCATGGCGGCGAAGTGGATCTCCGATTTGGCGACGAAAAGGTGGGACAGGACCTTCATTAACGCGACGGAAGGGGGGCTTGGATTTTCTAAGGTGAAAGAGACTTCGCTCCAAGAGGCGCTGGCTGGCTTGAAGGGGGGGGCAGATCTCGCCGGGTGGGTCCACGCCGAAACAGTCAGCTTGAATTATATGCAGGTCCCTCTCGATAAGATGAGGCTTTGGAAAAAAAGTTTGAGGCGATGTCTCAAACTTTGCGAAAAAGGGATGAAAAAACCGGCGAATTTCGACGGTGAAATTGTCTATCAAAAACTCCTATTTCCTCTCTGGCAAATTTGGA
The DNA here is from genome assembly GCA_018239895.1 of Verrucomicrobiota bacterium. Lineage (GTDB taxonomy): Bacteria > Chlamydiota > Chlamydiia > Chlamydiales > SM23-39 > SZAS-17. Next base: position 3,167 of record JAFEGL010000015.1, on the reverse strand, counting down.
GACCCCTTTTCGAGCGGGAGCTCGAAGTTGATTCGCAGCCGATTCCGATCGAGGAAAAAATCCGTTTGAACCAGATGCTATTTTTTCAGCAGGTACTCAATGAACAAGCAAACTGAACAGGAACTCTCGATTGGACTCGATCTCCGCTGCAAGGGACCTTTCATCGTCTCTCGCGCTTATTTCCCCGGCAGCGGTGCGCTGAAGTCAGAAGCCCATTACCAAAACGGGCTGCTTCATGGACGCTCCACATTTTACCACGAAAACGGGCAGATCCTCTCCGAATCGTGGTTTTGGAAAGGGAAGAGAGAGAGCCGATGTCTCCAATATTACCCAAATGGGACCATCTACGCCACCCTCCACTATCGCGCGGGTCAAAAAGAGGGGCGCCAAGAGTATTTCTATGAAAATGGGCAGCTGAAAACAGAGGAAAATTATCTCGAGGGGAAACTCCACGGTAACGCCACTTTATATTGGCCCGATGGGAAGATAAAAAGGAAAACCATTTTCGAAAAGGGGATGCGCCAAGGCCCCGATCAGATGTACAGCGAGAAAGGCGCTTTGGTGGAAGAGGATTTTTACCAGGATGGAAAATGGACCGAGAGAATTTGAGCCTTCTGATGGAGCGGTTCCCCGGAATCGGACTCCTCGCCTCCACGTTTCCTGTTCAAGCTGAGCTAAAAGAAGATTTTTCACGCTGGCGGCTCAAAGACGTCGAAGTTCTCTACATCTACGGCCTCTCGCTCGGCGCCTATCGGCAGGTTCAAGCTTGGCTTCAGGAGAAAAAAGAAAGGCGGCTCGTGTTTCTCGAGAGCGAAGAGGGAGCTTTCGGCGCCCTTTTGCAATACAAAAAGAGCCAAGAGCTCCTCTTTGACATCCAGGTGGAGTTGGTCCTTTTGCCCAGAGGTCGGGGGCTCGGCGCCGCTCTCCAAGCGCTCGCAGAAAAACACCCGGTGAAGACGCTCGATGTCCTTTCGCTCCCATCCCGAAGCGGCAACCGGTTCCGTTCGATCCGGCTCCAGCTGCTCCGAAAAACGACCCTCACCCACGCCCTTTTCATCGATCGCTCCCACGGGTATCAGCCGTTCCAAAATTTCTTAAAAAACGTCCCCCATCTCGCCGACTCTTTTTATATCAATGGGATGAAAGGTGCCTTCGCTGGCGTCCCAGCCATAATCTGCGGAGCGGGTCCGTCGCTGAAAAAGGCGTTTGAGACGATCCGGACGCTTGAAAATCGGGCTCTCATTTTTGCGGGGGGCTCTGCGATCGCAGCCTTTAGCGCCGCTGGCATTCAGCCCCATTTTTGCATCGCGATCGATCCAAACGAAGAGGAGCTCAAACGGCTGAAAAACAGCTTTGCTTTCGAGATCCCTTTTCTCTATTCCACGCGGGTCCACCCGGGAGTTTTCCACACCTCGAACGGCCCATTTGGCTATCTACGTTCCGGCATCGGCGGCGTCTCGGAACTCTGGATCGAAGAGGAGTTGGAGCTCACAGAGCCGCTCATCGGCGAACACCTCTCCTCAGAATCGATCACCGTCACAGCGATCGCCGTCTCCGCAGCCCAGTGGCTCGGGTGCAATCCGATTTTGCTCTCGGGTCTCGACATGGCCTACACCGGCGGACAGCGCTATTCTTCTGGCGTCGGGGTTAACGAGGGGCTTGAAGGTCTCGATCAAGTGAGGACCGCCGCCGACCGGATCGTTCCGAAAAAAGATCGGAGCGGGCAAACGGTATTTTCTGCTGTCCGGTGGGTGATGGAGTCGGCGAGCCTCTCCCACTACGCGAAGGCCCACCCGGAGATCCGGTTCATCAATACAACCGAGGGGGGGATCGGCTTTGAGAAAATCGACTATCTCCCGTTTGAAAAGGCCGCCCAAGAGCTCACGGCCGAGTACGATTTGAGGGGGATGATCCACGCGGCCATCGCGCAGGGAAAGATGAGCGAAAAATCGGAGCTGATCCCCGCCAAAATGGCTGAACTCCGCGAGAGTTTAGAGAAAGTCATCTCCTACCTGCACATCTTGACGGGCGAGGAGAAGGGTTCCGGGGCGCTCGCCGAGATGGAGATGAAAGAGGAGATCGCCTACTGCGTCCTCTTCTATGATATCCCCACATTGCTGCCCCAAATGCTGCGCACTGAGGAGCCCGATAGGAGATGGCACGTCCTCCTCAAGCTCGCCCGGCAATATCGAGCTATATTTTGCTCTGTAGAGGCGGATCATCAGGAAGCCTGAAAAAATTCCCTCTCAATTTCGGGTTTTTCTCAAGAAAGACGGCTCTAACTTTTTTTGCCTCCTCGATAATGGGCTCTGGTTCTTTCGGAGAGAAGGAATGGGTCCCTTTGAGCTTTTTTGTGTAATGAATGAAAGAGAGCTTGAGGTCAACGAAGCCATAAGCAGCTCCCGTTCGGAGCGAACCTTTCCTTGCCCCTGTATCAAATGTGATTTGCTGCAAGTTCTGGTCTAGCAGAATCGTGATGTTCCGGCTACCTGATTTTTCTTGAGAAAGTACGAAGACCGGATTATGTATGACAGGTTTGTTGTTGCGGCCTACAAGATCGGTTTGAACCGTGGCCCAACTTCCGGGTTGAAATTCGCTAATCGATGGCATTGTTTTCTCTACAGGTTGCTTTTTAAGGAATAGAAAGTGAGTGAGTCCTTCAGATGGGGATACCGCCTTGAGAACTGGTCTCTCACTTTGGCAGCCTCTGCAATCATCTCTTGAGCGTTCTCTGGAGGAGGCGCTAGATCGGCTTGAGGATTTTCGAAATTTTCATGAAAGAGCCGCTCGTGATTTTTTGAATCGGCGAGTATTTTGCCCTGCCCGGTAAATAAATAGATCCGAGACAAGCTCTTATCTAACAAGACGGTCATTCCTCCGTCGTCGGCCGTTTTCATGACAACGTAGTGCTGATCGAATCGGAGGAGGTTGCCGCCGAGGACTCCAGCATCTGACCAAGGTGTGTTGGTGATTTGAACCCAACTTCCTGGCTGACATTCAGTTATGCGCATAAGCTTCTCCTTTTGAAGGAGGAGCATTCTAGAGAAGCAAAAGAAAAATGTAAAGAACCTATCTCAGTAATAATTTTCGTCGATTTTCGGGATTATTTTGGCCGATTTTCGATTCAAAAGAACCCGAAAATCGACTGAAACTTATTACTGAGATAG
>JAFEGL010000014.1 GCA_018239895.1 Verrucomicrobiota bacterium | reverse complement strand
TTCGCGGCGTATCCTGTTCCCTGTTTTAACTTAAGAAACAGGATACGCCGCGAAGCGGGGCTTACATGATGGACACCGCGAGACGCGGCTAATGATAGGCATGATGCAAGGCTCCGCTCCGCACCCCAGATAGAAAATTATAAACTGTAGAGGGGCGCGCCGCCGTTCATGCTCCCCCGGGAGCATGAACGGCGGCGGAAAGACTTCTTAAATTCGAATCATCTGAATTTTATCAGCGCAGAGGAATGAAGGAGTATAGAGAGACACAGAGGGTAAAAAAAACAACAAATTCAATTTCTACTCTCTGCGTCTCTCTATACTCCTTCTTCCCTTTGCGCTGATCAATTTTCGTACCGCTAAATAAACAAAAGTCTGATCAAGTGTTGAAGAGAATAAAATTTCTATGGTACAGTTGGACTTTGCATCATCGTTGGAGGATGAACATGCGCACACTATCGGCTCTTCTCGCTGCGGCGCTGCTGGCTGGCGGCTGCTGCAACAGCTGCAAAGATGAAATGACTCGCTACCACGAAGATGGAAGAGCGAAACCTATCGTCGCCATCGCGTCAATGATTGACACAACTTCATTCGACATCCCCTGGAGCCTCTCAGAAGAGCTCACCACCATGGTTATCCGAGACGTCTCGCTCGGCGGATCAATTTTTGTGAGAGCCGCTGAAGACTTCTCGCCGACAGAAAATCCATTCGACCAGGATCTCTCTTGGATGAAGCGGGAATTTCCAAATCAGGAATTCGTCGTCTTCATGGAGCTTGTCCAACACGAATTCGCCCCCGCCTTGAAAGGGAAGAAAAATCCCCTTCCTCCACAGGAATTGGCGACCAATTTGAACATGGCGATCCGAGTCCGGGTCGTCGACCTGCGCAGCTCTTCGCCCAAGATCGTATTGCAAGAGATGGTGAGGGATTCGTATTACATCCCGAGATCTCTTTTGCCGACGAATTACAACATAGCGACCTGGGGCACAGAGGAGTACCGCAACTCTCCGATGGGGATTGCCCACGCGCAAATCGTACAAGAAATTTCCAATCGTTTGAGCGACTACATTCTGTTGGCTAAAAGCCGATGAGTGAAATAACTCAAGAATTGTGGGGAGCCATCGCATTCGCTGCGATCTCCTCCGTCGTCCTACGGATATCGTGGCGGAAGGGTTATTTTCGCCTTCCAGCATGGCACGAGGAGAAGATCCCTGTTACGATTGGGCAAGTGTTGATCAGTTTCGCCATCTATTTCGGCGTCATCATTCTCATTTCCCCTTTTGTCCTCACTTTTTTAAGAGCCAATTTCTTTTCGGCGCCGACTCAGACAAATGCCATCGGTCTCTCCTCATGGGGCAACCTCATCATCTCGGTGATTATCGCTGGATTGCTAGCTAGTTTATTGGTAAAGAGGGGCTCTCGAGCTATTTGGAAAAGAGATCCGCATAAGCCCTATGCGCAGGATGTAGCGATTGGCGCCGTGTCGTGGATCATCTCTTTCCCCCTCGTCCTCTCGGTCAGCCAGTTTCTCGACGTCTTCGTCTATGCAATCTTCCATGTGACCCAGCTGCCTGATCAAGTGGCTGTATACTTTTTAAAAATGACGTTCGCCCACCCGTTTTACTTTCTCCTGACAACTCTGTCGATCGTAGTCCTCGCTCCCTTCATTGAAGAGCTGATCTTCCGTGGCTTTTTGCAGACTTTCGCCCGAAAATTCATGAGTCCGAAAAACGCGATCTTGGTCTCCTCCATCTGCTTTTCCTTTTTCCACTTCACCCCCGAACAGGGACTTGCCAACATCCCCATCATCGGCTCTCTCTTCGTTTTAGCCCTCTTTTTAGGCTTTGTTTACGAAAGACAAGGATCGCTGCTCGCGTCGATTTCACTCCACGCCTGCTTCAATATACTTAGCGTCCTCAATCTGTATTTCCTAGGCGGCGCGCCCAGAGGCGCTTTGTAAATCGGGAGACGTTTTATGCCCCCGCGGCTCAAGTCATTTGGGCTCTCTGACATCGGCCTCGTGCGACCCAACAATGAAGATGTTTGGGCCGCCTTGCCCGAAATCGGCTTTTTTGCCCTCGCCGATGGGATGGGGGGACATCAGGCAGGAGAAGTTGCCGCCAAAGAGGCGATCGACCACCTTTCCCACAAAATCCGCGAAATCGACCCAAATCTCAGCCAAACGGCTATGATTGAAAAGATGCGCGACGCAATTGAATCGGCCAACCGATGGGTCCATAAAATGAGCAGGCAATCGAGCTCATATACGGGGATGGGGACGACGTTGTGCTGCGTTTATTGGAGCCAAACTTCGGTCATTTATGCTCATGTCGGAGATAGCCGGATCTATCGGCTCCGAGGCGATCAGCTCGATCTCTTAACCCAGGACCACTCCCTTTTTGCCAAGTGGATGTCGATGGGAGAAAAAGCGAAAGAGTGTGAAACTCCCTACCCGTACAAAAATGTGATCACCCGGGCCATCGGCACCCATGCAAAAGCCAACCCTGAAATCACCTTTTGCCCCTTCGAGCCTGGGGATCTTTTCTTCCTCTGCTCCGATGGTCTAAGCGATGTTTTGGAGAGCGAAGAGATCAAAAAAATACTACATAGATCACCCGATCTCGCAACCGCCGCAGGAAGACTCATTCAAAAGGCGAAAATTAAAGGGAGTCATGATAACATTACCGTCCTCATCATCCAATGCGAGGGAGAGGATGCAAAGAATCTTTTTGGACAACAACTCGACGACGGCTCTCGACCCGAGAGTTCTCCAGGCTATGCTGGAGGATCTCAGCGGCCCGCCAGCGAACCCGTCTAGCGTCCACTTCTTCGGCCAGAGGGCCCGAAGCCTCCTTTCCAAGGCCCGCCAAACGACCGCCTCCTTTTTCCAGGTAAAGCCTGAAGAAGTTCTCTTTACCTCGGGCGGCACCGAAGCGATCAGCCTCATGCTTCAAGGTCTTCCTCAAAAAGGGCACATCATCACGACTGCGATCGAACACTCTTCCGTCTACAAATCGATCCAGGCTCTCTCCGGATACACAGTCGATTACATCCCGTGCGGCCTTTGGGGCGCGCCCGATCCGGAACTCATTGAAAAGGCGATCCGCCCCGAGACGAAAGCTCTCATTTTCTCATTGTCGAACGGCGAAACGGGAGTCAAAATCGACCTCGGCGCCATCGCCGCCATTGCGGAAAAGCACAAGATTCCCCTCCTTTTAGATGCGATCGCCTACATCGGCAAAGAGCCATTCCAGATGCCTCAAGGAGCTACGGCCGTCGCGATCGCCGCCCACAAGTTCCACGGACCGAAAGGGGCCGGCGCCCTCATTGCCCGCTCCTCGTTCAAAATCTCACCCCTCTTTGCTGGAGGCGGCCAAGAATTCCAGAGGAGAGCCGGCACAGAAAACCTCGCCAGCATCTTGGGTCTCGCCAAAGCACTCGAAATCTTGAAGGAGAGCCAAACGGAAATCACCGAAAAGCTCCTCGCCCTCAGGACTCATCTTGAGGCGGGGCTCCTTTCTGCATTACCCGACGCGATCATCAATGGACAAGGACCCCGCGTCTCAAACACCTTAAATGTGGCCTTACCGGGCATCGAGGGGGAATCGCTCCTCATGCACCTCGATCTCGCTGGAATCTCAGTCAGCCACGGCTCCGCCTGCTCTTCAGGGGCTCTCGAGCCGTCTCGAGTCCTTACTCAAATGGGGATCGACCGAAAAATCGCCCGCTCTTCGATCCGGATCTCCTTGAGCCGCCTCAATACCCGGGAAGAGATCGACACCTTCTTAGAAAAGATTTCATTGATCGTTAATAAATTCCGCAAATCAATGGTGTTTTAGTCATAGTTTCTATAGACTTTCCGCCACAAAGAGGTAGGATATGTCTACAGTTGCTAGAAAACAATTTACTTGTTGCCCGCAGTTTTGGGACGATCAGCGAAGTGAAAGCTCAGAGAAAGGCGTGGTCGACTGCCTTCTCACAGGTGATAGACACGGCTCCGTCACTAGAGACAAAAATAATAACATCCGACTCAAGATGTTGGCTCTTTTCCCAGGAAGCATGGCTATATATCCCGTCCAGACTGCTCTCCGCATCGGCCATCTTTTCAGCAAGCACTGGATCAGACAAGGAACTGAGGAAGCGACTAAAGATTGGAAAGCCACTAGGCGCACCTTTGCAGTGACTGACCCCTCTCGCGCACCCGATCGAGCTCAATTGCAAAAACAGGTAGCTCTCCGGTGCATCTACCGCCTCTCAGAAGCTGTTGCAAAACTCATCACTCTTCCCATCGCCGCTGTCTTAGCGACTCTTGCGAGCCTGATCGGCATCGTAGATCCAGTCTTAGGCCGCTTTCTTTATGGATGGGTAGAAGAGACCTGGAGCGTCGACCTCGGCGAATGGAGTGCGTTCAATAATTTCGCAAACTTCATCGCACCTTGCATGCTGCCGCAGAGGGTCGTCGACAAATTAAATTTCTACAAAGCGTGGCCCGACTACGATCCAAATACCATCCGCGCCCGCATAGTTGCTCTTTTCAATCTTTTGACTGCAAACTCAGACTATAATCAAGCAGCTCCCCTCCTAGAACAGGTGAGGAATTTCCGCAAGACGGTCCGAACGATCACACTCTCAGATCAAGAAGAGATCGAACATGCCCAAAATCCTTTGAAATCCCAAGTTGGATTAATTGAGATAAGAGATTTGATCCAAGAGTTAACCGAAAGCTACTCAAACTACATGACTTTAGCCGATCAATTGGCCGATCAGAAAATCGATCATCCATCTGAAAGAAGCGAAGAACTCTCAAAGCAGCTTGAAGCACACATAGCAACGATGCAGCTAAGATTCGCCACTCTAGGCAATCCACGAGACAGGATTTGCTAGTCCAATTTTTTAAGCCCCCACTCCTTCTCAATCGAGGCCAGAAGGCCAAGATTCGAGGTGGCGATTCCCAGTCCTTGAGCGTGGGGGAAAATCAACTTCGGGAGCGGAAGCTGATTGAAAAATCTACCGACTTCCGACGGATAGGCCTCCACGTCGTGGACTAAAATCACCGCATCGGGTTTCAGAAACTTTTTCCAAGTCTCGTAATTTTGACTCGCAAGCGTGTAAGTATGGATCCAATCCATATGGAACAGGTCGATCTTTCGACTCCAATCTTTCGAGATGTCGCCAAAAGGGCCGATGATCAAGTGGATATTCTTGGAGATGCCCATCCGAATAGCTGACTGGACATTCCGAAAGGCACTCTCGAGCGCAAAGCTTTTTTCCGAGTAATTTCCTTCATCGAACCAGTCAATCGCGAAGACATCGCCTTTATTCTTATACGTAAAAGCAATAGTCGAAAGAGCTCTATCAAAGCCCAGATCGAGAGTGGTCCTCGGCTTCAATGCCTGGATCAACCAAAGGGCAAATGCCTCGTGCCCTTTCCATGTGCTCTCGATGCTGTCGATGAACGAGAGAGCCTGGTTTTTCCGAGTCCCCTTCCAAAACGGATCTGTTTTAGAAGCCTGATTAATTAAAGCTGAACTCACTTTCACCTCAATAGAGAGGTTAGATTATAATTGAAACAGCAGCTAATTTAATACGAATTTCTTTTCATACCCTTCCCAATCTCATGAAAGACAGTTCATTGCGCTCCTCAAAAAACCGACACTACTCAAACACAGAAGTCTTTCTTCTTTGACCTGAAAATTAGCTTTTTCCACCGGTACGAAAGAGGATCAGCGCAGAGATAGAAGGAGTCTAGAGAGACGCAGAGAAAAAAAAGCCGGGACCCTGCCCGGAGAAAAAGAGACTATTCAGCGGAGTGGACTGAGAGGAGCTTGACGCCGCGGAGCGTCGTCTCAAGGACGGTGAAAAGAAAATCGCCGATCCGGATCGTCTCATCTTTGGAGGGAGGATGCTCGAGCTGGCGAAGAATCAGATCTTCGAGAGTGTCGTCAAGCTCGTGGGGCAGATCGGCTTGGAACTGCCTGTTGAACTCGGCAACTTTCATCGAGGCTGGGAGAGTTCTCTCGATGTAGATCGGCGATTCAGAAGCCTCGACGATCTTCTCTTCGCCGAGGATCTGTTCAAGGATCTGGTCGAGAGTGAGGATCCCGCAGGCTTGACCTGAGGTTTCGAGGACGATCGCCATGCTCTGGTTGTTGCGGCGGAACTGATCGAGGATCTGGAGAATGGAGGCATCTTTTGTGATGAACCAAGGGGGACGGGAGCAGTCGAGGATCCGGACCGGGTCGGCTTTGTTGAGGAGATCGCGCAAGTGGACGATCGCAACGATATTGTTCCGGTTCCGGTGGTAGATCGGGAGGATCGGGACATATCTCTCTGCAAGGGCCTTTTTAATCTCCAAGACAGAAGCGGTCGATGCGGCCATCAAAACATCGGAGAGGGGCTTCATGACTTGGCTCGCCGTCAGATTTTTAAGCCTGAAGACGCGGGCGACCATCGCGTTGAATTCGTCTCGGGATTCTTCTCTCTCTTCGAATGCAGCTCTCACCTCTTCGCGAGATAGATAGAGGGAACTCTCGGGAGCCCGGGGCAGCATCCGGTGGATAAGCTGCGAAAAGGCGTCGAAAGCCCAAATGATCGGAGAGATGAGCCGCGTGATCAGAACCATCAAGGGGGCAAGCGCCATCGCCAGCTGTTCCGAGTGGCGCCTCGCGGCAAACATCGGCGCCAGTTCGCCGAACATGACTACGATGAGAACTTGGGTGATCGGAGCCCAATCAGGATCGAGGTGGATCGATTCATAGAACCTACGGGAAAACTCGGAGCCGACCTGGAGCGCCACGTTGATCCCGATCATCGTCGTTCCGAAGAGGCGCGATGGCTTTTTGAGGAAGTACTTCAGCCAAGAGGCCCTCTTGGAACCGAGGCTGACGTAGTACTGGAGCCGCACCTTGTTGAATGAGACGCAAGCCATCTCAAACATGGCAAAAAGCCCCTGCACAAAGACGGCAAAAAAGGTCCAAAAGAGGAAAAAAGCCCAATTGCTCACGGCTTCTTCTCAGGTTTAAGCTTCCGGACATAGATCCGCCGAATCCGGTTCGGATCGGCCGCCAGTACATAAAAGAGAAATTGGTCGGTGGCGTATTTTGTCCCCGCTGTCGGAATGTCTCCTAGCTGTTCGATCAGCCAGCCGCCCAAAGTGACGACGTTTTCTTTTGATCTGAGGGGCACGGCGAAGATCTCTTTGAACTCTTCTAGCTCGAGTTTGCCGCTCGCGATGATCACATCGGGGCCGGAGCGGGTGTAGAGGCTTTTGACGTCTCGCCGATCGGAGATCTCCCCGACGACCGCCTCGATCAGATCTTCCTGTGTGATCAGTCCAGAAATCGAGCCATATTCATCGACGACAAGGGCGAGGCTCTCTCCCCTTTCCCGGAGGGTTTGAAGCAACACCCACGATTTGGTCGATTCGGGGGCGTAGTAGGGCTTTTTCAAAATGGGGAGGAGGTCGGAGGAGTTTTGGATTTCGTTTTGGTGGAAAAAGTAGAGGCGGGTCGACAAGACGCCAAGGACGTTTTCCAAATCTCCATCGCAGACAGGAACCCGGGTAATCTCAAGTTCTACAAAAATGCGGTTCAAAGCTGAAAGAGGCTGCTGGATATCATAAAAGAGGATCTCCTCTCGAGGGCGCATCCTCTCCTTCACCAGAGTCTGCTGCAGATCGAGCATCCCATCGACCAGCTCAGCCTCTTCGTGCAAGAGGACCCCGGTCTCCTCAGAAGTCTTTAAAACGTGCCGAAGCTCTTCGGCCGAGATCTCCTTCTCTTCCCGCAAGAAATAGAACAGGATCCGGGTTACATAGCTGGTTGCTGAGGTCAAAATCTTCCGAAACGGAGCGATCCATCGAGATACTTTAGAAATCGTAGGAGCCACTCGATAGGAGATCTGGGCGTTGTAGGGCATCGCGACCGATTTGGGCAGAATATCCCCGAAAATCAAGGTGAGGGCAAGCGGCAGACCCACTTTCAATGACCAGTCGGGAAAGGACTGGAAGAGGCTTGAAATGACGTTTTGCACCAAGATATTGGCGAAGATGTGCATGATCATGATCGTCACGAGGACTTGGCGTGGATTTTCCATCAGCCGCGCGATCAGGTTGAGCCTCGAGTTGGTGCTGGCCCGATAGGTCTTTAATGTGAGGGGCGAAAGGGAAAAAAGGGCCGTCTCAGCCGCAGAGAAATACCCCGAAAGAAAAATCAGGAGGAGAAGGACGAGGAGTAGAGAGAGGATCATAACTGACGGTCAGTTTGGAAATGGACCTTGATCCATCCTTCAGGAACAACCCCGATTTCTCGCATGAGGACCATTTCGATCCAGGCAGGATCATTTTGGGAGGCGATCCGGAGCTGGAGATCCTCCTTTTCTTGGAGGACCATGAACCGCTCTTTTTCCATCTCTTGGAATCGAAAGGAGATTTCCGCTAAGGCGGCGTTTCTGTCCTTCAATGCATGCATGTAAATCAGGCCGACCACCGCTGAAAAAGCGACGACCCACCAGCTCCTCTGAATCCAAGAAGAAATCGCATGCTGCATGGCTGACCCCAAAGCGCTATTGTAGCGATAAATGAGTATTCTTCAAATAGTTGGATAAGTTATTTCCATCTGCTTCATATACTTGCCTTTACGATCGGCATAAGAGACTTCGCAAATCTCGTCTGCTTGCAAAAAGAGGACTTGCGCGAGCCCCTCTCCCGCATAGATTTTCGCAGGGAGCGGAGTCGTATTGGAGATCTCCAAAGTGACGTACCCTTCCCACTCGGGCTCGAACGGGGTCACATTGACGATGATTCCACACCGGGCGTAGGTCGACTTGCCGATGCAAAGAGTCAAAATGTTCCGTGGAATTCTGAAGTATTCGACGCTTCTCGCGAGGGCAAACGAATTGGGCGGGATGATGCAGGTATCGCCCCGGATATCCACAAAAGCGTCGGCTCTAAAATTTTTTGGATCAACGATCGAATTGTAGACGTTGGTAAAAACCTTGAATTCGTCGGCGACGCGCAAATCGTATCCGTAGCTGGAAAGTCCGTAGCTGACTTTGCCTTCTTTCACCAAATTTTCGATAAAAGGTTCGATCATTTTGTGTTCTTTCGCCATACGACGGATCCATTTGTCGGATCTAAGTGACATGATTTCCTCGTTTAATAGATGGGGTGTATGTTCAGAGTAGCGCGCGAAATCCATTTCTTGCTAGAGTTTTTCAATATGAGCGATGCATTTATTGAATCATCCTGGGCTGCGCCCGATGTCCCCTTCGAAGTTCCCTTGAGACCCCAGTCGCTGGACGAATTTGTGGGTCAGGAATCGGTGAGGAGCCGGCTCGAAGTGTTCATCCAGGCGGCGAAAAGCCGCGGCGAAGCGCTCGGCCATTGCCTCTTCAGCGGCCCACCTGGACTGGGGAAAACCACATTGGCCCACATCATCTCGAAGGCGATGGGGACGCAGCTCGTCGTCACATCGGGCCCCGCCATTGAAAAGCCGGGCGATTTGGCGGGACTCCTCACCAACTTAAAAACGGGCGACGTCCTCTTCATCGACGAGATCCATAGACTTTCGAACGTCGCCGAAGAATATCTCTATCCTGCGATGGAAGATTTCGCCCTCGATCTCATGATCGACAGCGGGCCGAATGCCCGCAGCGTCCAGGTCAAACTCAACCCATTCACCCTCGTCGGCGCGACGACGAGATCGGGCCTCTTGAGCGCCCCGATGAGATCCCGCTTTTTGATTTCGCTCCGCCTCGACTACTACGATCCGCCCACATTGATGAAAATCATTTTGCGCTCCGCTTCGATTCTCCACATGCAGCTTCTCGAAGACGGCGCTCTAGAAATCGCCCGCAGGTCAAGAGGGACGCCCCGGATTGCTAACAATCTCCTCCGCTGGGTCCGCGACTATGCGCAAATCCACAAAAAAGCGAAGATCGACCAAAAGACGGCGATCGACGCTCTCGAAATGCTCGCCATCGACCATTTAGGTCTGGATGAAATGGACAAAAAAATCTTAAAGGTTATGATTGAGCATCACGATGGAGGCCCAGTTGGCCTCAACAGTCTGGCCGCCGCAGTCGGCGAAGAGGCCCACACCCTCGAAGAGGTGTACGAGCCGTTTTTAATCCTGCAGGGATTCATCAAGAGAACTCCGCGGGGACGCCAGGCGACAGGTTTAGCTTATGAACATATCGGGTTGAAAAAACCCCATTTACCGGAGTCAAAAACATGAAAACACTCGCTGCCGCTGCTCTGCTCTGCAGCGCACTTCTCTCGCCAGTCTGGTCTGACCACCACGCCCCCTTGCTTTCGGGCGTATCGGAGCCGATGTCTCCGATGAACATCAACGTCCTTCTCGTCAAAGATGGATCGGAAGCCCTGCTGGAAGTGAAAGGCCCTTACTACATCATCAACCCCCACGACGGGATCCGCGTCGCATCGGGCCTGCTCGGCAAGCGGTTCATGATCCACGAAATGGAAGGTGGGCTCAAGTGGGGAGAAGAGTTTCCTGGCATCCACCAGATCTACATCAAGCCCCGCTCTCCGGAAACAGCGATCTTCGTCAACGGGATTCAATACCAAGGCTCCGTCGCCATCTACGGCGTCTCGGGGATGATCAACATCGTGAACGAACTCGACATCGAGAGCTACGTAAAAGGAGTTTTAGCGCCCCAGTTCAGCGCATCTGAAGAGCCTGAAGTCCTTTCAGCCCTCGCCATCCTGACACGTACCGATGCCTACTACCGGGCAACCCGCAACTCGAGCAGTTTCTGGCAAGTCGCAGCCCAAGAAGTCGGCTACCAAGGCTCCGCTCTCGTCGTCGACACATCGGCCTTGAACAAAGCGATCGATTCGACCCGCCACCTCATCCTCGTCCATCCAGAAAACGGGATGAACCTCCCCTTCGCGACCGCATGGACTGAAAATAGCGCCGGGAAAACTGCTCCCTATTTCTCCATCTTCCGCAAAGAGGCATTCGGGCCTGAAAAAGGAGTCGAGGCGCCCCATGCGCAAATCGCCCGGCAAGAATCGAAGTGGTCGTACCAAATTCCAAAAAAGACACTCGCCCACCTTCTCGATGTCCCCCAGATCAAATCGATGGAACTCTTCGTCGACCAGCCTTCGAGCAAAGTCTACGGCGTCCGAGTCAAAGACGGAACAGCGACCTACGATTTCGACTTCTTCACTCTCCAATCGAAGCTAGGTAAAAACCACATCGTCAGCAGCGACTTCACGATCTCCCAAAAAGATGATGCGATTCTCTTCAGCGGATTTGGAAAAGGGCACGGCGTCGGCCTCTGCCTCTACTCGGCAGAAGCGCTCGCCCAAAACGGCGAAAACGCGGTGAAGATCCTCTCCAAATTCTTCCCCGAAACCTACCTCTACAACCTCAACGCCCAACCAAGCGGAAGCGAAAAGGAAAGATTTTAACTAGTCCAGAATGGACAGAAGTTGGTAACATTTGTGTCACCGGGGACCTCGTAGAATGAGCAGCCCGAACCAGGTCAGGACTGGAAGGTAGCAGCCTTAAGGGATCTGCCTCATGCTACGAGCCAATCTCCGGTGTTTTTTCTCTCTCTCGGAATTCCCCCTCTTTCCTCGAAATCGTCCTCCTCAAGACATCTTCCGCATTCCACCCCTTCGCATCGGCCTTTTCAAGAATTTTCCATAGAGCCTCGCCTAGTTCCTCCTCAGACTCCCAGTCCACAGACGTCTTCCGTTTTTCGGCCCTTCCGATCTTGTGAGCTATTTTTTGAGCCCGGGCGAGGGCCGGCATGGCGGCGGGGACCCCATCGATGGCGCTCTTCCTTTCCTTAAACTCATTTTTTTTAATCTGTTCCCAGTTTTTGATAATTTCTTCTTTAGTTTTGGCAACAATGCCGCCGAACACATGGGGATGGCGCCTTTTCAGCTTTTCACATACGAGATCGAGCGCCTCGGCTAGCTGGAAACTCCCCTCTTTCTCGCCCAATTTGGCCACAAATACGAGGGCGTAGAAGACGTCTCCGAGCTCTTCAGCGATTTTGGATCCATCTTGCAAATCGATCGCCTCGATCAGCTCGTGGGTCTCCTCCAAAAGATAAGGCTGCAGTGAAAAAAAAGTTTGTTCTTTATCCCAAGGACACCCCTCAGGCCCCAATAGCTTATCTGCAATAGCTAGAAGATTGTTGAATTCAACCATGACCCACCCTATACTTTTACCTGAAAAATTTATACTTGAACCAGAAATACGAATCAATTTTAAAATTTAGAAATACAAAAGTAAAAAATTTGGAACAAAAAACGAATTAATTGAATGTCGTAATTACGTTGAAATAAACGAACTTTAATAATAAAATATCTTTATCAAAAGGAGTCAAACATGAATCCCACCAACTCTTACCTAAATATAGGACAAAAGGCGCTTGTGAGTGCCGGAGCCTCCGTCATCCAGTCAGTTGCAATTTCCAACTTAGGATCGGCTGCTTGGAAAGTCGGTTCTATCGCTTTTCAATATGGGTTTTGGCCTACTGTTATTTGCGGCTCGATTCTTGCAGGAAAAACTCTCTACGAATACAACAAGACGGAAAATCTCAAAGAATCGTTCGAAAAAGGGATAGGAGTCTTCTCTTCTGCTTGGAGCAGAGGAAAAGCATTGATTCAGAAGGCAATACCGTCCTTCAGCAATTCGCAAGCTCAACCTCAAGCGAATTCTGATTTGGCAAAACAAATTTCTCAGAAAGCAAAAATCGTTTGGGATAGATCAAAGGAAACAGTCGTCGGCATTGAAAGCGGATTTTTTAAGCTAGCTAAAAATTTGGGCGGCGATAGAGACGCTATTTTACTTGGTATGACATTTGCAGGCGCATCTTGCGGATATGGGGCATTTTTTAAAGGTGGATACAATAAAACTCTCTGGATTGCAGAGCTTTCTGCTGCCTCTGCTGCTACGTATTCTGCTTTAAACGCCTCTTTGAAAAACCACCTTAAATCGACGGCCGATTCAACAAATAAAGATCAGGAAGAAGAAAAAGTGGAGGAACCAACTGCCCCATTTTCGGGACATGCTACAGCTGCTTCATCTACTCCCCTTCCAGCTTTATCTATGAGCAACAGCGAGTCGGCATCTAACAGCTCCTCGTCTACAGCTAGCTCAACGACAGCCAGTAACTAGAGTCAAGCGCAGAGAAAGCTCATGAGCCAGCCACCCTCCCCCTGGTCAGTCGGAAGTCGATTGCAGAAATGGACCTCTCCTATCACTTCGACCGCTCAAAATGCATGGAACTCACTTCCGCAAGGAATGAAAGATACAGCTAAGGTAGTTGGAGCCGCAGCTGCAGGTTATATTGCAGCTCCGGTCATAGGGACGGCAGCGGCCGTTGGAAGCGTGAGTGTGACAGCTGCCAGCCTCATGCCTCAAAGGGTCAAGCAGCTACTCTTGAGTGGAACAAATCAGATTACCCGAGTATTCGACACTGCAGAAGAGGTTAGCTCCCAATTGATGAGCACTTCTAACGGCGCACCTGTTCAGGAGGTCGAAGTTCCCCAATTAGAGGAGGTAGAAAGAGACGATGTTGAATTAGCTAATGAGCAGCCCCCTTCCTCAACCTCCCTCCTCTCATCAATTGTAAATAGAGCGGATGCCGTTTCACATGGGGTTACCTCTACATTCGATTCGATCTTTGAATCGACGCCTGTTCTAATTGATACTGCCCTGAGCGTAGTGTCTGGGGTCAAAGAGACATTTGACAGACAGGTGGAAGAAGCTTCGCCGCCTCCGCCGCCCCCGCAAAATCCTCTTCAACCGAGCGATCTTCCTTTGATACAACGCCCATTGATCATCGGAGGCAAGAACTTAAACAAATTCACTCCAGATGTTACTGAACTTTCCGAAAGGACATCCAGTGCGATTACAGATACCCTCCGGAAAACTCGCAACAACCAACTTCAGGAAGATCTCCCTGAAACTATTCCGGAAGAAACCGATTCAGATGTAGATGAAGAAGAGCAACTGGAAGAAGCTTTACAATCGCTGAGTACCCATTCAGAAGCCTCCGATGCCTCCAATATTGTTCTACCACTTCCCTCCGATAATCCCATTCAGAGTTCTGTAGTAGCCGTTGGACCTCCGGGACCTATGTCCTTGCCAATCG
The DNA here is from genome assembly GCA_018239895.1 of Verrucomicrobiota bacterium. Classification (GTDB taxonomy): domain Bacteria; phylum Chlamydiota; class Chlamydiia; order Chlamydiales; family SM23-39; genus SZAS-17. The sequence goes on along the minus strand of JAFEGL010000014.1, from coordinate 19,638 downwards.
ATCGACCTGGAATGAATCCTCTTAGCTTAGCCATTCCACCTCCCCACTCAAGCGCGTCTAATTCAGCTCAATCTTCCCCTAACTCTCCAGCCTTGACTCTCTCCCAAAAAACGGCAAAAACCGACGATCAACTGAAATTATTCAATGAAAATATCCATATCTATGCAACCCTCAATATTTTGCACGAATATGTCGGAGAGCAAAAAGCGCCTACTGGCGGCGTCTATCGCGAGATCATGAGGGAACTTTCAGAAAGCGGCAATGAAAAGCCGTCTCTTTGGAAAGTCTATATGAAACATTTGGGTAAGGACCTTACTTTTTTCCAAAAATTCAAAGCCGCCCTTTTCTATTTCTTCCTCTACCGTTTAACAGGGATAATTCCTACAGCCGCTGAAGAATTTACGACGAATTTAATCAATTCCTTTAGAAACGATCTCACGAAAGGGACATCGATAGAAACTTTGTCCCGTTTTGTTCTGGATTACACAGAAAAGTTCTTAAATGTCTCGATCGGAGCGATCGAAACTTTCCAGCGAGACCGAAGAATTCATGGATCTCCCGACGCTGCGAAAAAAGCGGCGCTAGACGAAATGATTCAAGGGCTCTTCCAAAAATCTATTGAAGAGGCTTTGCCTGAAATTGCTGAAATCGTAGTTCGTGAATTTTTCGTTCCCATCGATTTTTTCAAAAAATGGAAATCGGGCAAAGGTCCTGTAAGATGGATTGGAAAGGTCTTTTCAACCCTCTTGGACAGACCTATGAACGCAATTGTCCGGATCATCTTGCGGAAGAAAGTTCTTCCAACAGTTCTAGGCTCGCTCCTGCAAGAAACCCAGAACTCAACCCCTGAAAGGATTTTGGTGGTTGAGAAAGCAATATATGAGACGGCCATTGATCAGATCGATAAGGTGACTCAAATGGTCAATGATCCCAAACCTCGCGAACATCTCCCCCGTCTTCGTGGAGTTGAGAAATTACCAGTAGTATCTGAGCTTTTGGTTAAATATTTGAAACTAGTTCCTTTCAAAACACCTGAAGAGTTGGCTGAACAACTCAAAAGCACATCGACCCCGACCAATGTGATTGAAGTGATCATAAAATGGTTCTTAGAGGGAGGAAAGGGGCTCATTGAAAAGGGGATTCAAAGGGGTGTCGAAGATTCAGCGCGTATCGGTCTTGGAATTCTCCACAACCGAGGCCAAATCGAAGAACTATTCTGTAAGCTTTTAGAAACCGCTAACTCAATTTTCACCAGCCAAACTAAGTACGAGGAGCTGGTGAGCACATGTCAAACTAAAAAAGATACTCTCAAAAGCGAATCAAAAAAATTCTTCAAAACAGTTATCAGCCACTCGATCCGCAAACAGATCGATCCTTCGTTTCATCATGCAGCCGTCCAAACACAAAAGTCTTACTCTGATGTTCAAGAAGCGATCCAGGATACATTTGACTCTTTCGAAGCTCTGGCTGATGAGATGGGTCGAAAAATTCAGGCTGCATCTGTAGAACCGACAGATGAAAACAGCGTTCTCCCAGAAATAGACGATTTTTGCGATTCTATGGAGAGATTCGTCAACCAAACGACTCTTCAGGCAATTCCCGAGCATATCCGCAGCCAAATGAGCCCAGCTCTTCAAGAAGGCCTCGACAGAACTCTGCAACCGATTAGAGAGAAAGCCCTTGGATTAATCCATAGAGTGGGGCAAGAAAAGATCCTTCAACAGAAGTTCAGCAACTACACAAATGTAAGCGGAAGTTTCCATATGATCCAGGAACTTTTGAATGAGATCAACCGTCTTATCGAACCTCCGTTGGATTCCAAGAATATTGATCAAGCTTGCGACGACATCGAGAACCTTTGCGTAATCGTAAGGGATCAAATTGTTCCCCTCATTCATAGGAGATTACCCGCTTTAGCCGCTGATCTCGCAGTTTTCAGCCAAGCAGCTGCTAGACAGGCGGCTACCCTAAAAATTGCAAAACAAAAAGTCCTTTCATCCGAATGGTTGATGAAAGAAGGAGGAGCTGTAGATAGGCTCGTGAGATACCATCAAAGAGACCGGACGCTCCATGGATTTAATCCAGTGCCTACTTTAGCCGAAGTAAGAGTTCAACTAGCGCAGCTGAATGAAAATGAAGCCGAGTTAACGGCTCTAATCGAAGACATGGAAAAGTATGTCTCCCATTCTAAATTAGGGAATTGGGATCCATTTAAAGCCCATATTCTCAGCCAAATAGCTCCAGACTTAAAAGATACTGCGGGTCCTCTGCTAGACGCCCTTTTCAAAAATTTAAAACGCTCTCAAGACTTTTCTGAGGAATCATTCCAAGGGAATGGGATCCGATTTATAGAATCATTCGATCCAAGTCGAAGATTAGAACTCGAACCCCTCTTGAATCAGATCCATGATTTCCTCGCGGAAAATTCGATCATCAAGGCCAAGTTGCGAAGATACAAAGATCGGATCCAAGCCATTCACATGATCCATGAAATCCACCAAACGACCGCAGAGAATGGCCTCAAACAATCTTTAGAAGGATTAAGCAAACTGTCTGAAGAACATAAACCTAAATTCGATGACGGCCGAGCTCCTACATACCAGAAATTGGCCGCAAATATTAGACAGATTCGCCGGGAAGTAGCTCAACTCAAAACAATGGCTCAAAATATTAAACCTGAAAAACATATCGATCTTCAATCGTTTACCACATTGGCGGGCGGTTTGGGCGGTTTAGCAGGCGGAACTCTCTTAAGCATGTTCATTCCATGGCCGATCGTCGCAGCTTGTTCCGGTGCTGCTGGGATGTTTGTCTCTCAAATGAACCCAAATAACACACCCAAGCCAGAGAACTTAGCCCAGCTCGAGAGCTCCAATGTTAAGAAAACAGAAACTGCCTTGCAAGGCGCAGCTGTTGGCCTTGTCGCCGGGATGATTCCGGGCGGAACCGCTCTTGTTTCAGCTGCAGCCGGAGCTAACGTAGGCCACCACATTCCTGATATCATTCTCCAATATGGAGACACCGTGGTTTGCCCTGCTGTCGTAACCCTGCTAGACAATGCTCTTGAAGAATCAAGACAACCAACGAATTTCAAAACGATCTACCTTTTAGGTCTCCATGCCTTTTCTACTTGCTACGGCGGCGGGAAGAATGGAAGCTCATCTTAAAATTTAGGACCCGTCGATTTTCGAGTTCTTAGAGACTGTCCACTAAATCCGTACAAAGTAACCTGAAAATCGGCACACATTGAATTGCCTAATTTGCTATTCTCATCCTCATGATACGGCACTTCACAGCGACGATCTATATCCTGCACGAGGGCAAAGCTCTTTTGCACTTCCATGAAAAACTGAGGCGGTGGCTCCCCCCCGGAGGACACGTCGAAGAAAATGAGACGCCGCCCGAGGCCGCGCTCCGCGAAGCGAAAGAAGAGACCGGACTTGAGGTTTCGATTGTGGCTCAAGAAAATCTCTGGGTTAGGGCCTCGAATGCCTCTAGCTTTGAGAGACCTTTTCTTTGTTTACTCGAAGAGATCCCAGCCAGAAAAGATCAGCCGGCCCACCAGCACATGGATATGATCTACGTCGGGCGCCCCGTGGCCGCCCCTGGAAATGATATGCCGAATGGGTTTCGTTGGTTCAATAGAAATGAGTTGACGGAGATAGAAAGCGAACTCTTTCACGATACGAAAGAGGTTTTAAACCTGCTTCTACCATCTGCGTGAATAAGGCTTGCTCTCTTTTTCATGGCACTTCTGCGCCTCTTTCTTCTTACCTTGATCGTTGCAAGAAGTAATTGCGAATGCAAATGCTATTCCAAATAAAGCTAAGATGATTTTCTTGAACATCAAAGCACCTCAAACATAACTATCGATTAATTCCGCCTATACTTTTTTTATATTTTTTTGCTCAAGTTTTATTTAAATAAATTTTGTTTTCAAGTTTTTTAGAGCTTGCTTTTCATAATTTTATAAAACATGTAGATTGAGAATATGCATCGTGGAATTTTTGTTGCGGCTACAGGTCAAAACGTCGGGAAGACAACGATCTGTCTTGGGCTTGTCTCTGGCTTGAAAAAACGGCACATGAATGTCGGCTACATCAAACCGGTCGGGCAAGAACATGTCAAAACAGAGACAGGCTCTTCGGTCGATAAAGATGTCGTCCTCTTTAAATCTTACTTCTCATTGAACGATCCTTACGAAACGATGAGCCCCGTTTTATTTCCACGCGGCTTCACCCGCGATTATCTCGACGGCAAAATCAAGCGGGAAGATCTCGCCCATAAAATCCAAACTTCCTTTTCTTCGATAGCCAAAAACCACTCCCACACGATCGTCGAAGGGACGGGCCATACCGGCGTCGGTTCGATCGTCGATCTCAACAACGCTCAAGTCGCCTCTTTACTGAACATTCCGATCGTTCTCGTTGCTTCGGGCGGTCTCGGTTCCAGTTTTGATGAACTTAGTTTGAATTACGCTCAGTGCGAAAAATATGGGGTGAAAGTTGCCGGGGTCATCTTAAACCGGGTGTTGGAAGAGAAGAGGGAAATGATTCAGACTTATATGAAAAAGGCGTTGGACCGATGGAATGTCCCTCTGATCGGCTGTATCCCGTACAATGACTTTCTCAATTCTCCCACGATGAACGATTTTGAGCAGCTGTTCAGCAGCAAGCTTTTGACAGGCGAGGAATTTAGGCTGCGCCATTTTCGCCACATCCGGATGGTCGCAACCTCAGTTGAGATGTACAGGACGGTCATCATCCCCCACCAGCTCATCATCACCCCCGCCAGCCGTGAAGACATCATCTTGGCGACCTTGACCCGATTTTGGGATCTTAAAATCGCCCATCCCGACATGGACCTCGATGCAGGGATCATCCTCACGGGGAAGCACCCTCCGAAAGAGGCCCTGATTGAACAGATCAGAAGAGCGGGAATCCCGATGCTCTACGTTCCCCTCAACAGCTTCGTGGCGCTCAAGATGATCAACGCCTACACTACCAAGATCCGCCGCGAGGACACTGAGAAAATCGCTCAAGCAACTCAGCTCGTCGAATCCCACGTCAACTTCGACCTTCTCTAGTTTATCCGGGATGCGGGGCGAAGCCCTGCACCCCACCATTGAATGAACGAGGCAAAGATCTCATCGGCAGTCAGGCTCCGGATGCAGGCTCCCGTCGGGCAGCTCCGGAGGACAGGACACGTCTTGTCGAATGTACGGCCGTAAGGGCATCTGCCTTGGAGAGAAAAGTGGCGCGGTCCGATGGGCCGGAAGATGTCGGGTGAGGTAGGGCCGAAGACGCTGAAACTTGGTGTTTGAGTCGTGCCGCAGAGATGGAGCGCGCTCGAGTCGACGGCGATGAGAAGGCCCACTTCGCTCATGAGATTCTGCCACGTGGTGATGCTGAGCCGGTCGACGATGCAACTCTTCTGCGCCAGTTTGGCGTGCACCTCTTCGCAATAGGCCTTTTCCGACTCGGCGCCCCAGACAAGGAGGAACGAGGCGTTCAATTCCTTTTCAATCCGAAGAAGAAATTGCGTCAGAGTTTCAGACGACACTTGCTTGTTGGCCCATTTGGAGCCGGGGCAAACCATCACTTTGAGCGGTGTTTGCAAGGCAGGGTGTTTTAAGATTCCATCGACCTTTTGTCTTTCAGGCTCGCTCATTTTGAAACGGACCCCTTGAACTTCGGCCGGTTCTTCATCTCGGAAAAATTTTTGGACGAGAAGCAGATGCTGAAGCCGGATATTCATCTGGCGGGGAATTTCGAAGCGGACGTCTGTTGAAAAAATATTGGGCTTTTCTCGGACGGATCGGTATCCAAACCCCACCTTGGTCTTGGCTCGAGCGGCCGAGGTGACCAGGGCCGACTTGCAGTTGCCCTGCAGATCGAAAAGGACGTCGTAGCATTTTTGTCGCAGATGGGAAAAAGATCGGTAGAGCGATTTCCAAGCTGAGAGGCTTTTCCATCCCTTTTTCATCCCTTTGAGGTCGAGTGGAATGGCCGTTCTGACGTGGGGATGGGAGGCTACTAAGGAGACCAGCGACTCCTCCACGGCCCAATCGATCGCGGCGTTTGGGAACTTTTGTCTCAAATAATCCAAAACATTGAAAGATTGAATAATATCGCCAAGAGCCGATGTTTTAACGATAAGTATTGAATCGAATTCGGGTTCTTTATACATGATGATTAGAAGAGAGGTTCATTATGTCGAAAAGCGCGTCGCTTTCAAACCATCCCAAGGAATTGTGGATTTTAGCTGTCACCGAGCTCTGCGAACGGTTCGCCTTTTGGGGCGTAGGTAATTTATTAGTTCTTTATCTCATCGAATCTTACCAGTTTTCAAATGTAAAAGCCACCCACATTTATGGGGTCTTCGCCGGTTTTTCAGCATTTCTTCCTCTGGTCGGAGGTTGGATCGCCGACCGTTGGAATTACCAAGCTCCCCTCTTCGCGGGAGCTCTGATCAACGCGATCGGATGTATGCTCTTGGCGTCGGAAATGCAATCTCTTCTCTTTGTCGCCCTCGCGATCCTCGCTTTCGGATATGGACTTTTCACACCGAGCATTCTGACTATTTTGGGCCATACGTACAAAGATAAGGAGCACTTACGCGAAGCGGGCTTTTCGATCTACTACGCCTCGATCAATATCGGCGTGTTTCTCGCCCTCTTTTCTTTAGGTTCAATCGCAAAATGGATCAACTGGCGGACAGCATTCATCGTCGCAGGCACAGTTCAGCTCATTGGACTGCTACCCCTCATTTGGTATCTATGCAAACACAAAGCATCCTACCATGTGCTCCAAGAGATGAAGCGGCAAGAACATCGAAAATCTCCCCTTACCTCAGGCGATTGGAGAAAGATCTGGGTCATTGTTATTTTTTGTCTTTTCTCGCTTGTTTTCTGGGCGTCGTATATCCAGGGCTTTTCTTCAATGGAGATTTTCGTCCATCAGTTTATGAATAAAAAAATTGCCGGAATGGAACTTCCAGAGGGGATGTTCCTCTCGAGCGAAAGCTTCTTTCTGATCGTTTTAGCTCCTTGCCTTGCAGTTCTATACGCCTGGTTGCAAAAGAGAAAGAAAGACCCTTCGCCCGCTACCAAAACGTCATTGAGTTTTGTCTTTATGGCTGGCTGCTTTCTATTGATGATGCTGGGATCAGCTCAAATTCCGGCGGGCGCCGCTTCGGCTTCCGTCAGCTCCGGCTATCTTCTCGGCGCTTACTTTTTGATGGCTGTTGGAGAAATGCTTTTGGCGCCGGTTGGCCTTTCTATGGTGAGTCTCCTTTCTCCCAGCAGGTTTACCGCTTTATTGATCGGATTTTGGTATGTATGCGTCGGGGTAGCTTTCTATTTGGGCGGAATCATCGCTGGTTGGATGGGGAAGGTGGAGAGCCTTAGCCATTTCTTCAGCCTTTTTGTCTTCGTGACATTAATCGCTGCCGCAATCCTCTTCTTCTTGTCCAAGAAACTCACGAAGATGTCCCGTATTGATTCCCACAAGACCGACAGCGCTCCTCATATCCCCAAGTAAGGGAGAAAAGAGATCGATCGGTTCATTTGTGATCGGATGGGTGAATTTGAGTCTGGCCGCATGAAGGAGAGTTCTTTGAAAGAAGTGGCGGCACCGGAATCTTTCCGAATACTGCCGATCGGTCAAGATCGGATGGCCCAGCTCTGAAAGATGGACCCGGATCTGGTGCGTTCGACCTGTGATCGGCTGGCAGGCGAAAAGGGTCGCCTTTTCTCCCCGCCCCAAGGTTTTGAAGTGGGTGCAGGCATAGAGTCCCCGAGGAGCAGATCCCCAGATCGTTTGCCCTTGAAATGTCCCTTTTTTTGCGAAGAATCCCTCTCTCTTGGCGCTCTCCTCAAGGAAAACTCCATCCGCCAAGGCTAAATAGAGCTTCGATACCTGTTTGGCTTCAAAGAGCTCGACGAACTTTCCTTTGACGGGAACCGATTTGGCGATGAGGAGAAGACCCGAAGTATCTTTGTCGAGCCGGTGGATGAGATAATGGCGGGGGCCGAACGTTCGAAGAGCCAATTCATCGCTGCAGATCCAACCAGGAACTTTTTCGACGACCTTGAAATGGTCGTCTTCGAAAACGACCCTCATCGCATCGCTCTCTTTTTCTAACTTTTCCCAAGAAGGGGCAAGTTCGATCGGATCGCCCGCTTCGACGTGAGCCGAGGCAAACCGTTCGACCTTGCCATTCACACGGCATAGATTTGATTCGAGAACGCGCCGCAAATATTTGGCGGAAGGGTTTGGGAGTCTCTCTTTCAAAAGATCGATCAGCCGCCCTGGATGAGTCGCTAAAAACCTCAATGCCGCTCTCTCCTCTCGAGAAAGTCGATCATGAGGCGGACTCCGAATCCGGTCCCCTTGGCTGTGTTGTAGTGTTTCGGTTTGGAGACATAGGTAGGTCCGGCGAAGTCGATATGGACCCATGGAGTTTTCCCGACAAACTCCTGAAGGAACAAAGCCCCTTTGATCGACCCGGCGTCGCGTCCGCCGCTATTGACCAGATCGGCGATCTCCGACTTCATTGCGTCTTTGTAGTCAGGATGAATCGGCATCCGCCACATCAGTTCGCCCGTCTGTTTCGAAGCTTTCATCAGATCCTTCGAGAGGTTCTCGTCATCTGTGAAAAAGCCTGAGACCTCTTCCCCAAGAGCGACGACAATAGCTCCTGTCAAGGTGGCAAAGTCGATGAGACAGCTTGGCGCCAGATTTTTGGCTGCATACGAGAGGGCGTCGCCCAAAACGAGGCGCCCTTCGGCGTCGGTGTTTGTGATTTCGACCGTTTTTCCATTGTAGGCTCGGTAGACATCGCCCGGTTTGTAGCTGGTGCCATCGATCCCGTTCTCCGTCACTGGGGCTACAGCTGTCACATTGATCTTCAATCCCAAGCTCGCCGCCGTTTGAACGGTGCCGAGAACCGTCGCTGCACCCGCCATGTCAGATTTCATGGTGAGCATTCCGTCGCCCACTTTCAGATTGAGTCCGCCGGTGTCATAGGTGATCCCTTTCCCGACGAGGACGATGTGTTCCTTTGAAGCGGGATTCCCTTTATACGAAGAGATAATCAAACATGGTTCTTGCTTCGAACCTCGGTTGACCGCCAAGATCAATCCCATCTTCTCTTGCTCGAGCCTTTTCTTATCGAAAATCTCAGTTGTCACGTGGGAATGATTCTGCGCAAAATGGGAAGCAGCCTCTTTCAAAGCGGCCGTTTTATCGTCGGCGTTATCGTTGACGAGATTTCTGACAAAAAAGACACCGTCTACAATCTTTTTTGCCCTTTCGAGATGATTCAGAGAACTCTTTTCGACGTCGATCCAGGTAATTTGCTCGAGAAGAACGGGAGGATTATCTTTTAATGAATCCCCTTTGAGTTTGGAAAACGAGTAGTTCGTCAAAAAGAGAGATTCCGCCGCCGCTATAAGGAGCTGCTCATGGCTCAGCTTCGCACTTGTTGGAACCAAGATGTTAGCCGATCTGACCTTTTTCGCCTGAGCCGCCCGAGAAGCTGCTGCGTAGGCTCTACGGATCGACTCGAGACTCCCCTTCTCCTCTTTGCCGAGCCCCAGAAGAAGGAGGCGAGTTTCGCTCCCATTTTCTGGATAAAAGAAAGCTGTCTCCCCTTGCTTCCCCTTGAAATCGCCGCTCGATACGAGCGGCTGCAACATGGGAAATCTGTGAGCATCGACATGCCCCTCCCAAAAAGGGACAATGAGAAGATCGGCTTTAGGCCGCTCGCCGAAAGAGGCTACGGAGATTTTCAAAATGGAACCTCATCATCGTATGTCTGACCTTGAGGTCCAGAAGCGGCCTTCGCGTAAGGCTCTGATTTCGCTTGCGAGTAGCCCATGTAAGGATTAGCGGCCCCTTCTTGCGGCATTCCGAATGGAGCGGCAGGTCCTGTTGGAGCATGATGCGCTGCGGAAGCTCCTTCTCCTTGTCTTTGTCCATCTGGCTTGCCAAATGGGCTGAATTGGATATCGACTGCGGTGATCTCCATGGAAACTTGCGGCTTCCCTTCCCTGTCATTAAAAATTTCAGGTTTATGGATCTCTCCGTAGACGATGATTGGGCTCCCCTTTTTGAAGTGGGGAATCATTTTTTCAAATTGGTCGCCCCAGACCGTGACTCGCCACCAAATTGTATCGTCTTGGGCCCCTTTTCGGGTGCGTGTCGCCACGCGGAGGGTGGTCACCTTTTTACCGGTCGACGTAAAGCGGGTTTCAGGATCGGCACCCAGGTGCCCAGCGATGGTGATCTTATTCACGAAATACCTCCAAAGGTGAATTGAATTGTCTTTAACCTATTATATGAGAACAAAAGATTTGTGAAAACGCGATTCGCGTGATATACACAATGTCATTCAAAATTTGGCTTTGTCCAAAACCAAATTTTGAATGATGTTGTGTATAAACTAAAAACTTTTCATTGAACCCGATGCCGTCTTTACAACACTACGATTCCATTCCACCTGAGTACGAAGGGATCCTCTTCCAGGGGATCAGCAACTATGCTTTTCAAAAAAAATCTCTACCCCCGATCCGCCCTTTTAGCATCTTCATCCAAGACAAAAAAATTCTCGGCGGCGTCTCGGGAGTCACCTTCTATGGCTCTCTTTACATCGACTCGCTCTGGATCGACGAGTCGATCCGCCGCCAAGGCTGGGGGAGCAAACTGATCCGCGAAGCGGAAAAAATCGGCCGCGACCGGAAAGCCCGGTTCGCCACCGTCAACACGATGGACTGGGAAGGGCTCCCCTTCTATCAAAAGCTAGGGTACTCGATAGAATTCGTCCGCGAAGGCTACGACGAGAATTCAAAAATGTACCTTTTGAGAAAAAATCTTTCTTAAAACGCTTCTGAACCTATCCCAGTAATAATTTTCGTCGATTTTCGGGATTATTTTGGCCCCCAAATTTGAATCGAAAATCGGGTCAAAAGAACCCGAAAATCGACTGAAACTTATTACTGGGATAGGTTCCTACCTTTTTTTAAAAAGAATAGAAAAAAAAGCCCTGCAAGTACTGCGGGGAGGCTCAAGATCTGCCCCATGGTGAGTTCTGAACTCCTCGACAAGAGGAAACTCTGTTCCGTCTTGATGAACTCGATGAAAAAACGGAATCCAAAGACAAGGACGAGAAACAGCCCGATCAACCGCCCTTTTGCCAGAAGAAAAACCGGCTTGTAAGAGAGGCGCCACAGAAGGAAAAAGACGGCAAAATAGAAGAGCGATTCATACAGCTGAACAGGATGCCTCGGGACAGCCAAACTATGATCGAGCGGGTGGGCGAATAAAACAGCCCACGGCAAATCGGTCGGGGTCCCAACGATCTCTTGGTTGATGAAGTTTCCGAGGCGGATGCAGCCTCCTGCAAATGCAGTAGGAACACAGACGTAATCGAGCAGCCGGATCCAATTGAGCCCTTCTGTCCGATACCGGTAAGAAAAAAGAAGCATCCCCGCAACGATTCCGATCGCAGCGCCATGGCTTGCCAGCCCCCCTTCCCAAACGCGGAAGATTTCAATCGGATTAGCTAAATAATCGGAAGGGCGCTCGTAAAACAGAAAATGGCCCAATCTCGCGCCAATGACCGTCGATACGACCATGTAAACGGTGACCCGATCGGCCACGAACATCGTCTTCTTTTCAATCGTCCGGACTGCCGGAGACAAAATCTGATCGAGAGCCAAGCGGCAAAGGGCCCTCATCGGCTTGTAACACCGCTTAACCTTAGATTCCAAAAGCTTCGAATGGGGAAACCTCTTTTCCCCTTCAATCGCCTCATTGAGCGCCTTCAGTGGATCTCTCCCCTTGAGCCCCGCTTTTTCAAGTGCAACATCCCCTAAAATATCTGCCTCGATATAATCGGGCCTGCTCAAAAAATACCTTCGAAGCAGCGAATAGAAAATGGGAAATCCGATGGCAAAACCGGCAGAGAAAAGGACCCCGTACCAAAGAATCGGCCAATTCAAAATCGGCACCACAAAGATTTCAGGGTCTGGGTCCCAATAAATGTAGGCAAAAGAACACAACATGGTTTATATTCTAATGATCGCATGCTAAAAGTCAAAATTTATACTATAGGCCGCTGCAAAGAAAAGTGGCTCTCCGAAGCTCTATCCGAGTATGAAAAACGGCTCCAAGGAAGAGCCGAGCTCGAATGGCACCTGGCCAAAGACGACGCCCAGCTCATCGATTGGACCCACGCCGACCCGAACCTGATCGCCCTCGACCCGAAAGGCGACCTCTTCACGAGCGAGGCATTTAGCCTCAAACTGCTTCAAGCCGGTTCGCGCCTCTCCTTCGTTATTGGCGGCGCTGAGGGTATACCGCCCAAAATCTTATCCCAAGCCAAGCGGCGCTGGAGTCTTTCACCGCTCACTTTCACCCACCAGATCGTCCGGCTTGTCCTCGCCGAGCAGATCTACCGGGCCCTCGAGATCGACCGGAACACCCCCTACCACAAATAACTAGAGGCGCAGAGCTTATTTTTGGGGTGCGGAGCTCCGCACCCCAGCTAGAAGGGCAGGGCGGCTTGTTGTTAGTTCTGTTGGTAGCGGATCGCCCTGGATGTCCGGAAATAGAGCATGGCGCCGTTGAGGAGGGCGGAGCCGACGGCTACATCGACAAAGCCGCGGATGTCGATGGGGACAAAGCGAAGGCAGAAGCCGAGAAAGACCATGGAGGCAATGAGGATGAGATAGGGCAGGCCGTACACTTGGTTAAATCGGATCGGAAGAGGGAGCGAGAGAATCCGGCCCGTGACTCTCCGAACTGTTTTGGAAAGGACAAAACGGCCTTTGATGAAGCCGACGACGAGGCCGAGCCCCACGAGGGTCGTCGCCCCCCTCTCCCCTTCTCCAAACCAGCTTAGAAAGGCGGGGGAAGTTAGCGCTGCGAGCGATATGAAATGAAGCCCCTTGTAAAGGAGCGTGCAGCCAATGAGGGCCCAAAGAAAACCTGTAACCACAATCCAACTTTTGTGTCCCATAAAATTCCTCTTGAAGACGTTCTGTTCAATGTAGCAAAATGGGTATTTCAACAAATACAGTAAAATTTATTTTAACTTTAGTCGACAAAAATCGACTGGCAGACTACAATCCGCTCTCAAGTTTAAAGATGTGCTGTTAGCTGTAAAAATGAGGATTTTATGAACGTGTCGCTGGCATTTACCCGAGTATTTTTCGTTATCTTGAGCGTTTTCTTTCTCACAATGTACATGGTTTCAGGAGAAGGGGGATACACCCCGATGAACTTGGTTTGGGGCCTTCTCATGGGAGGCGGCCTAGGCGCTCTCCTGATCGGATTCGACATCTTGTTCAAAAGGTTCAATCTCCGCGCATTCAACATCGCGATCATCGGCCTCTTCACAGGTTATCTGATGGGCGAAGCGCTCGTCCTGATCCTCTCAGCCATTCTCGACATCAGCGCCGCTTCAATCCACCTCAATACGCAAACCCTCGAAGTCATTAAAATTGCCCTCTTCCTTTTTGGTATCTACACTGGAACCCTGATGACGCTTCGCGCCGCAGACGAATTCTACGTGAGCATCCCATTTGTTAAATTCACCCCGACGGCCCACAAGAAAAAAGACCTCTTGATGGACATCTCCGTCGTGTCGGACGCCCGAATCATCGACTTGGCTGCATCGGGCCTGATTGACCAACACCTGGTCGTCCCCCGCTTCATCGTCAAGGATCTCTACGCTCAGGCCGAAGCTTCTGACGAGATGATGAGAAACAAGGCGCGCCGCTCTCTCGAAGTGGTCAAAAAACTCGAGTCGGTTCCAGACCTCGACCTCCGCTACAACGACACCGATTTCCCCGAAGTCAAAGATCCGATGAACAAGATGATCCGTTTGGCTCGGCTCCTCGATGCAAACATCATCACCGCCGACATCAGCCGCGTTCAAATGGCCGCGATTGAAGGGGTCCGAATCATTAACATCCACTCCCTCTCCAACGCACTGAAACCCCTTATGCAGGCGGGCGAAAACATTAAGATCAAAATCCAGCGCTACGGAAAAGAGCCTCGCCAAGGGGTCGGCTATCTGGAAGACGGGACGATGGTCGTCGTCAACGGCGGCGGACAATTCATCGGTGAAACCATTGATGCTCAGGTCCTCTCGGTCAAGCACACCTCGTCAGGCCGGATGATCTTCTGCAACGCAATGGATGGCAATAACTACGACGACGAAGATTCAGATACCCGCCACGGCAGCCGCCACGCTAGACACCACACTTATCACGACGACCATGAAGAACAATAGCCCCATTAAAGGGATAGGAACCGACATCATTGAGATCGACCGAGTTCGCAAAAGTATCGAGCGGCACGGTCTCCATTTCTTGAATCGGCTATTCACTCAGGTCGAACAGGACTACTGTTATAAATTCAAGGACCCGGTGCCCCATTTTGCGGGGCGCTTTGCCGCTAAAGAGGCGATCGTCAAAGCTCTCGGCACAGGCTTCGGATCCCATGTCTCCTGGCACGACATCGAAGTATTCAACGACGACCACGGCAAGCCGACAGTCGTCCTATCGGCCAACGTACAAAATAATTTCGGTTCCCCCACAATCCTCGTCTCCATCAGCCATTGCGAATCCTACGCAACGGCTACAGCTATTTATCACTAGAATTTTATTTATATTTAATTTATGTGTCGTTAATAAATAACTCACATAAATCCCACCATGTTACCTTACAATCTCCGCATGTATTACTATCCAGAACGCTCCCAAATTCTCCCCCCATTCAATCCCAAAAGCGAACTGCCAAAACTCTATTACATCAATGGGATGGAAACGACTCTCAATCAATGCATCCAAGATGCAAAAGTTTTACTCCACACATTCGGTCCGAACGCCAATGTGATCGCCGCCTATTCGAAAGCCCACGGAACTTTAAAGGATCTAGCTTCCGTTTGGCTCGGCCGCAACATAGTTGAATACGACAGCGGATTTGCCAAGATGTTTCGAAAGAGGCTCGTTGAAGATATTGCGGAACTCGAAAAGAAAAAAAGTCCAAAAAAGATCTTCATCGTCCCTTTTAGCCGAGGAGGGATCGACATCTACCATGCTGCAAGAACCTTGAACCAAAAGCAAAGAGGCCGCCTCGTCATCCTCTCTTGCGGCTCGGCGATGATTCTTCCACGGTATTTGGGAAACAGAGTAGACAATCTCGTTTCGAAAGGAGATCCGGCTTGTCTCTATCTCCATCAAGAGTTAGTTGTAAATCCAATGGCCTTTGACGAGTATGCAAATGTGATTTTATTAGATCGGAAAGATGGCTATACGGGGATTCACAGAGATCACTTCTTTGCGAGTCGGACGTATCAAGGCGCCTTGAAAGACTACAGGCGCCTCTATTGCGACATCGATTAGTAAATCGAGTAGCTTCTCCACTTGAGAATCTCGGTCCCTTGGGTTGAGCCGTTGGCTCCGCACCAGGCTCCTTCCAATTCTCCAAAGACTCCGATCTTGTAGGAGGCGACTCCCCAGAAGTTTTTCGAAAGATCAGCAAAAGCGACGCTGAACACGCTATCCCAATCGCGGTGGATGCCTACGCCAAGTTGTGCTTGGTTCGATCCAACTCTCCAGGTGACGCTGTAGTTGTCGCCTTGTGGAGCAATCACGACTTCGCCGTAATATGTGCTGCCGTTTGCATTGTAGCCGACGAGATCGTAAGTTCCTGTCTTCAATCCCCACGAAAATGCGGTGCTTGCGCATACGACAAATAGGCAAATGAGAAAATTCTTCATAACTTCCTTCCATTTTTTTGAGGTGTTTAGAGACCGTCCACAAACTTGGCTTCTGTCGATTTTTGGGTTCTTTTGAGCCAAATTTCGATTCAAAATCGGGGGGTAATATCAACATCCCGTATATGCCCCCCCGATTTTGAATTGAAATTTGGCCAAAATAATCCCGAAAAGCGACGAAGTCCAGTTTTGTGGACGGTCTCTTAAGCCTCTTGAGTTTAAAAAAGACAAAGGAATTTATAAGAAGGCATTCTTTTTGTCAAAGAGAGAAAGGAAGGAGATAGCTGATCATCACTGTGTTGACGACTTGCGGGCACGATTTGGCTAGAACGCGGCGGATGTATTCTGCGCGGAGCGTTCCCCAAACTCCGATCCGGTATCCGTAGCGGAATCCGATATCGATCGATTTGTTCCGCATCTTCGCGTATCCATTGAAATGGTCGATGTTGACGCGGGTGTGGCGGCCATATCCGTTGATCCCTTCGGCATAGAGGGCAAACTTGTGCTCGTCGTCGATATTGGATTCGAGCGATACGATGGCGCGGACCCAGGGCGAACCGCGGATGCCGTGTCCGACAGCGCCAAAGCCCCAGGCTCTGAATCGCCAGCTCTCAGAGGCGTCGAATTCTTTGCCGAGCGAAAAATTGACTTCAAAATCTGCGTTTGAATGGTACGGACAGCTCACGTCGTGTAAACTTGCGCTGTTGGTGAACCGGGTATTGAAGCCGGTCGCCAAACTGATCGGGTCGCCGACGATGTCATCGAACCAGAGATAGCGTCCCTGGATCGCCGTCGAGCGGAAATTGAACGACTCTTGGGTCGTGGCAGCTAACTGGAGGTCATAGTCGATGCTCCACTCTGGCGAGGGGGAGAAATCGAGGCCGAGGTAGGCCACGTGGGAATTGAACTGGGATGTCAGCTGCGGGAATCCATTCTGGATCCGATCGAAAAAGCTATAGGCATACCGCCCCAAAAAGTGAAATTCGTAGACGTCGCCGAACCAGGGTTGCACTTCGATGCTGAAACCCGCCAGAGGAACAAGGGCAAAAAGCAATGCTCTCAGTTTTCTCAATCGATTCCCATTTCGCTTAGCCACCTCTCGGAGTCGAGGGCTGCCATGCAGCCGCTCCCGGCCGCAGTCACCGCTTGCCGATAGGTAGGATCTTGTACGTCGCCCGCTGCGAAGACCCCTTCAACCGAGGTATAGGTCGTCCCTGGGCGGACCAAAACATAACCTGTCTCATTCGTCTTCAGCTGCCCCTTCAAAAAGCCGGTATTTGGCTGGTGGCCGATTGCAAAGAAAACGCCGCCCGCTTCCCTCTCTTCAGCCGCACCTGTGACCAAATTCTTCACGAGGACCTTTTTCACAATTTGGTCGCCTGAAATTTTTTCAATGGCGCTGTTCCAGAGTATCTCGATCTTCGGATGTTTGAGCGCCCTTTCGGCCATGATCTTCGAAGCGCGGAGTTGATCTCTTCTATGGACGAGGTAGACGCGGCTCGCATATTTGGTCAAGAAAACCGACTCTTCGACTGCGCTGTCTCCGCCGCCGATCACAAAGAGGGGCTTGTTTCTAAAAATCGGGGCAGCTCCGTCGCAGACGGCGCAAGCTGTGACCCCTTTTTGCCAAAACTCCCCATCGCCAGCCCCTTCGATATCGAGCCTTTTCGCAGTCGCTCCCGTTGCGATGATGATCGATTCGGCTTGCACTTGTGTATTCGAACCTTTCACGACGAAAGGCCTCTTCGACAGATCGACCCATTCGACATCTTCGGTCAAGATCTTCGTGCCGAACCGCTCCGCCTGATTGCGGAAAGCGATCATGAGTTCCGGGCCTAAAATCCCTTCGGGAAAACCGGGGTAGTTTTCCACTTCTGTAGTCGTCATCAATTGCCCGCCAGAGGGGCCGCTCATAAATCCTTCAAAAAGCATCGGGTTTAAATTGGCCCGCGCGGCATAAATTGCCGCTGTAAAACCAGCGGGGCCCGAACCGATGATCACTAATTTTCGCTTCTCCATCTTCTTCCACAGCTAAAAAATTGGATTTAATCATGACGGGTTTCGAATTTTTTTGCGAAGAAATTTCGACCTTGAATTTCTTGAAGGGGGGGGGCTAGATTCTTGTTTGATGAACCGGCCTGAACTAAGAGGCTGTCCACTCAAAGCCTCAAATTTATACAAATTAGTTTAATTCTTAAGTTGCTTATAATTAACATTATAATAATTTTGTTAATATTAATAATATTTTAATATATAATATACGCACAAACTAACAAATAAGGACATATTATGAGAGCTAGTTTTCCAGGCGTACATACCGTTTCTTCAGACCCCAGACGCGGCGGATCGTTCGTCGGCAGACCCGTTCAGGCCACCCCTGCAGTTACAGTTGCGGCAGCTCCCGTCTTCAATCAGCCCGCTCCAGCCCCCGCAGCTCCCTCCCCAAGAGCCGTGACCCCCATGAGCGGAGTGCCTGTTCCAGACTTATCTCCACTTGCAACTTCAGCCAGCAGCAGCGCCGGAGCAGGAACTCCCGCGAGTGGAGTGCCTGTGCCTGACCTGTCCCCCTTTGCGCCGTCTCCCAGCGCGGTGCCAACTTCGGCCAGCAGCAGCGCAGCAGCAGGGATTTCTGTAACAGATTTATCCCCCTTGGCGCAATCTCCCGCAAGAAGCGATTTGCCTAACCAAGAGGGTTCTGCGCTTTACAACTTGAATGAACGGCTAGATGATCAGGATGCTAGACTTGACCGTCTTCATAACTTAGTCGTTAATGTGGGTCGAGCGATTATTGATCAGCTTCACAACCAGCGTTAATACTGATCTGCGAAAAATCTCGCCTTACGAATGGAAGCTTCAATGGTTTCTTGGAACCACTTGGAGCTTTCGGCTTTTTCCATGACGTTAAAACCAGCCTCAGTCGTCCCGCCAGGGGTCGCAATTTGGATCATTAAGTCGGCTGGGTTTTCCCCTTTTGAGACCAGGCGGCCAGCGCCTATGAAAACTTGCGACGCCATCCGGAGGGCCTGCTCTCTGGTAAACCCCTCTTTCTCTGCAACGATCGCCATCGCCTGAATCAACTTGAAGACAAAGCCTGGGCCACTGCCGGCAATGCCTGTAGCTGCGTCGAAAAGCGTCTCAGGGACCTCCATGGAGGGTCCCAGGGGAGCCGCCAGCATCTGGGCCGCTGAGCGGAAATCGGCTCGGGCATGGGGGCTGAAGCCAAAGATCGTCATCCCCTCGCCCACCGCAGAGGCGACGTTCGGCATCATCCGGAGGATTTGGGCCTTTTCCCCAAAATGCTTCTGATAAAATCGGATCGGAACGCCTGCGAGGACTGATATAATCATTTTTTGAGACGCGCCGAAGCGAGCCATCTCAGAGACCGCTTGTTCTGCTTGGGCCGGTCTGACGCAAAGGAGGAGGATGTCGGAGGTCGAAACGAGCCTCTCCATCGAGGTCGAAGTGATTTTGTACTTCTGCTCATTCTTCGTCATCTTATCCGCGTCGCGCTGGATGAATTGCACCTGCGAACGGGGGATGAGACGGGCGGCGTCCATCGCTTCAAACAGGATCTGCGCCATATGGCCAAATCCTACAAATCCAAGTCGGTATTCACTCATCTTCATACTTTTGAAAATTTAGGGAGAATTTATTTTAAACGCCAGTTAAATTTGAAGGGAAAAAAATTTACGGAGAGGGACAGATTCTGATGAGTTTAAATTCTGATTTGCCGTAAAATTGCAGGCGGAACCTATCTCAGTAATTATTTTCGTCGATTTTCGGGATTATTTTGACCGATTTTCGATTCAAAAGAACCCGAAAATCGACTGAAACTTATTACTGAGATAG
>JAFEGL010000013.1 GCA_018239895.1 Verrucomicrobiota bacterium | reverse complement strand
GGTCACGGGTCAGCAGAGTGAACTTCACGAGTTCCTCCATCACATCCACCACGCGGTCATAATAAGATGACGGCTTCATGCGACCGTCCTCGTCGAATTCGTTGAAGGCCTTCGCCACAGACGATTGGTTCGGAATGGTGATCATCCGCATCCAACGGCCCAGCACGCGCATCTGGTTCACGGCGTTGAAGGACTGCGAGCCGCCGCTGACCTGCATCACCGCCAGCGTCTTTCCCTGAGTTGGGCGGATGGCGCCGGTGGACAGGGGTATCCAGTCTATCTGCGACTTCATCACTCCGCTCATTGCGCCGTGGCGTTCCGGCGAGCACCACACCTGCCCCTCGGACCAGGCGGCGAGTTCGCGCAATTCCTGCACCTTGGGATGCGTCTCCGGCGCGTCGTCGGGCAGCGGTAGGCCATGCGGGTTGTAGATCTTGGTCTCGGCACCGAAGTGCTCCAGAAGTCGCGCCGCTTCCATGGTGAGGAAGCGGCTGTACGACCGGGCGCGCAGCGAGCCGTAAAGCAACAGGATGCGTGGCTTGTGGGCGGCGGCTGCCGCAAGCTTGTCCTTGGCAGGGATATGGAGGTGCTCGTGCGCGACGTTGTGAAGGTCGCTGGTACCGTTCTTACTCATCAGGCTGTCTTCCTTGCGGGCACCACTTCGCCGTCTTCCTTGGTGAAGGCGCCGATGTGGGGATTTGGGAGGATGTCCAGCACGGCTTCCGAAGGGCGGCATAAGTTTACCCCAAGCGGCGTCACCACGATCGGCCGGTTGATCAGGATGGGATACTCCAACATGAAGTCGATCAGCTGGTCATCGGTCCACTTGGGATTCCCGAGATCGTGGTCCGCGTAGGGCGTGCCTTTCTGGCGTAGCAGCTCGCGCGGGCCGATACCCATGCGTTTCATCAAATCCACCAGCGTCTCGCGCGGCGGCGGCGTCTTGAGATACTCGATGACCTCTGGTTCCTCACCGCTTTGCCGGATCATAGCCAGCGTGTTCCGCGAGGTGCCGCATGCGGGGTTGTGATAGATGGTAATGGTCATGGTCACTCCGCAGGAACGGTGTTGCTCTGTGTTCGAGACACCGGCTGGAAGAGCCAGCCAGTCACGAGCATGGCGAGCAGCGCGCCCGCGAGTTGTGCGACAATGAAGGGTGCTACGTCGGTCAAGCGGATGCCCGCAAAGGTGTCGGAGAAGGCTCGGGCAATCGTAACCGCCGGGTTCGCAAACGACGTCGAGGCGGTGAACCAATAAGCGGACGTGATATAAAGGCCGACGTTGACCGCCACGGCCTTACGTCTTGCCTGCAGCGTGCCGAGAATGGTCAGCAGCAAGCCGAAGGTCGCGACGCCTTCCGCGAACCATTGGCCAGTTCCAGTCCTAACCTTCGTCGCGAGCTGCACCAGCGGCAGGTCGAACATCACGTGCGCCACCGCCACGCCAACGAGGCCACCACAGACCTGCGCCAGGA
>JAFEGL010000012.1 GCA_018239895.1 Verrucomicrobiota bacterium | reverse complement strand
TTTGAAATCGTGGTTCGATTGAACGAAGAAAGCGGCAGAGATGTTGAATCAATAAGAAAATTGCTCGTAGCCGCACCACCCTTAGTGGCGAAGGCCGGTGGCGCAATGATACCCCTTGCGAGTCTGGCTAAAATCAAAACAGTCGAAGGGCCATCTCAAATCTCTCGCGAGGATAGAAGAAGAAGAATCGTAGTTGAATTGAATGTCAGGGGCCGCGATATCGGAAGCTTTGTAAAAGATGCAGAAGCACGGATAGATCGCGAAATCAAGCTACCTGAGGGTTACTACATAACCTGGGGCGGACAATTTGAGAATCTGCAACGAGCTACGCTTATGCTCTCAATCGTAGTTCCAATAGCGCTTTTGCTGATTTTTATTCTGCTGTTTATGACGTTTGGTTCAGTTAGTCAGGCTTTGCTCATATACACCGGTATTCCATTTGCTGCTGTAGGCGGCATCTTTGCTCTAGCTTTGCGCGGCATGCCGTTCTCTATATCTGCCGGTGTCGGCTTCATTGCTTTATCCGGTGTGGCTGTTTTAAACGGAGTCGTGATGGTCAGCTATATAAATAGCTTGAGGGAGAAAATGGATACTGAGACAGCTGTAATACGGGGGGCGCTGACACGACTCAGGCCGGTAATGATGACGGCTCTAGTTGCTAGTCTGGGCTTTTTCCCTATGGCTTTTTCAAGTTCAGCAGGGGCTGAGGTACAGCGCCCCCTAGCAACTGTCGTCATCGGTGGACTGGTTACTTCTAGTGTTTTAACTTTGCTGCTGCTCCCTAATTTGTATCTTTGGTTTGACCAAGTGACCCGGCGCATGGAGCAGCGAAGAAAAAACGTTAGGCAAAGTCCGAAGCCAAAGGCAAAATCCGGGCTCACCGAAGGTATCAATCATGAAAGTAAATGACCCAATTTCTATGTTTACCCAGCGGCGGCAGGTGCTTTTCACTGGAGGAAGTTTCAAAAAATGAGAAACACTCTAAAGGCTATTTGTTTTCTAGCTCTATTGTCTTCGGCACAGGAGGCTAGTTTGGCATCGGCAATAGACCCGAGCTTACTCAATATCGCACCCAATGCTACTCCATCTGTTCAAGGAACTACCAATCTGACTGTAGCCTTTGATGAAACACTCATCAATAGCCCTAGAGCCGCAACTCTTAGGGCACAGTTGGGTATTTCCAGGGCCGCTTATGCTCAAGCATTGACATTACCAAATCCATCATTTTTCTTTTTGAACGATACTGCTCAACGAGCAAGACAAGTTGGTGCTTCAATACCAATCGAATCGCCCTGGAAGTTAGCATTCAGATTGCTTCTAGCTAAATCACAAATCAAATTAACTGATATTGAAATTCAGAGAAATCTTTGGCAGTTGAGAGCCAGCGTAAGAAGAGCCTACCTTGATGTTGTTATGGCCAAAGAAACTTGCGCAACTTTGGAAGAATTACAAACACTTTCTGCAACCCTCGTATCAATATCTAGGCGTCGTTTTAGCGCAAGTGATGTGGCTGCATATGATGTAGAACGCTCTTCATTAGCCAATATGCAAGCGGAAGCAGACTACAAACAAAGTTTGAAACGTCTTGAGCAAACAAGACAAAAATTAACTGTGATGATGGGCCGAGATTATCATCAAGCGGTGGATGTGCAGCGATTGCCAATGTTTAAACTCTCGGCCGAAACAAATGAACTACTGCCAGATTTTACTAAAGAATTGCCATCTCTGGATGAGTTAGTAAATGACGCTCTAAAAAACCGTCTTGATTTAAAGGCTGTCGAGCAGCGAATTGCTGTTAATAAATCCAGCATGCGCTCTGCAAAGGCTAATATATTACCAAACAGCCAATTCAATATTGGAAATTCGTATTCGGGAAATCCACCAGATGGTCCAGCAACACGCGGTTATTTTATTGGCGTTACTCAGGAAATACCATTGCTCAATTTTCAACAGGGCGATATCGCGCGGTTTCGGGCGATATCGATACAGCTCACTCGCGAGCTGGAAGCTTCTAAAAACATAGCAACTGAGGAAGTGATATCCGCTTATCAACAGCTTGCTGCCGCCCGAGAAAGAGTTGGACTTTTTCAAAGTCAGATAATTCCAGCATCAGAAAAAGTAGCAAAAATGGCAAGGCGCGGATATGAAGTTGGTCAAAATGACATTACCTCTACATTAGCCGCCCAACAAGCCAATGTGCAAACGAAAGTGTCATATCTTGAAGCCGTTCGTAACTATCAGCAAGCACTAACAGATCTTGAGCAAGCTATCGGACATCCTCTTGGATGAAGTGATACTACATCTAATACCACGTTCAAACACAATGGGACATTCACATCTACCTTGCTAAGAAAGGAATAGATGAAAATGAAAATGATAATCAAACCTTGTAAGCCTCACTGGTGCAGCTTTTGTGGTTGACAAGCAGACTTTGCGGTGGTAATGTTTGGTGCTCACCTCTCATGAGCGAACATCATTAGTATGAAAACGGTGATGTAAATCTGTCGATTTTTTTCGGCGGATATTGCACATTTCCAGTCAATGTGAATTTTCAGATCAAGCGAACAATATACTAGGCAGCCAGTTTTGCTTCTAGTTGTGTTTCTTATCAACATACTTTGGACTAGTCAGTTCTGTAAAACTGTTGTGCTTGGCACAAAGTTCAGCAGGTTGATTGATGCAACTAGGCTATTTCACCATCTTTTGAAAAGGAAGACTTTCTATGTCAACGAAAAACAGTATTAATAAGTCAGTGATTTTTCTGGTTCTATCTGGCTATTTACTTACTGCCTGCCCGGCTGAAGCTCAAGACGCTTTTGGTTCGGGAAGTCAGAGTGCGGAAAACTCGCTCGGAGCTACAGGATTACAAAGCCGACAGAACAATACTACAGGTTCTCAGACACAGCATCTTGGAACCGGACGGTCACCTGTTTTACAAGGCGCTACACACGGCACCATTGCCCCGCAGGGTGTTGAAGCGACTGTCGTGCAGGGAGTGAATACAGCAGGTACGGTTCGTGTTAACAATCTAGCCAATCTAGAGGCGCTACTAAACATCATTGCAAACGGAATGGAAATTTTGGGGATAGCATGGGGCGGCCCCACCATGATTTGGGGATTTATGCATCTAGCTGCCGGTACCAACGATGCGAAAAAAAAGGTTTTATATGGAGCATGTGGGGTTACGGGTGGTCTAGCTACTCCCGGCATGATCAATTGGTTAGTCGCCTCAGCTCGTGATGCAGCCTTATTCAATTGAAGGTAATCTGCAAAATGATTCTGAGAATAGACACTAATACCTCTTACCAAATGATAGGGTCGTCATTAGATCGCCTGCGGTATCAAAATTGGTATTACAAGGGTCAAAAATTTTGGAAAAAAAGCTTGACCCTCTACTCTGCTTCAGGGTTTATCATCTGCTTGACATCGAGGGGTGTTGAAGTATGAGAAATGCCAAAAAGGAGGAAGAATCGGCATCTGGTTTAACTATCGGTCAAATCGCTACCGTGACTGGAACTAGCGTAGAGACCCTCAGATATTATGAAAAATTCGGGTTACTACAAGCGCCAGAGAGGACTCGCGCGAATTACAGGCTTTTTTCACAGGAGACAATAAGAGTAGTCAAATTTATTAAAAAGGCTCAGGATCTGGGTTTTACACTAAAAGACATTAAGCAACTCCTATATTTGTACAGTAGTCCAACTGCTAACGACAATGACGTAAAAGCAATAAGTATCGCTCTTTTGAATGACATCGATAATCGCATAACTACATTGCAGAAGATGCGCACTTCTTTAGGCGAGCTTGTTGCTCAATGCTCAGGAAAACATTCTGTGAGACATTGCCCGATCTTAAACGCCTTAGACGTTTAAGATCGGGCAAACTCAGTCTCGCACACAAACAAATTTTTAAAGGACTTTAGTCATGCCATATGAACAAAATGACAATTCTAAATTAACGGATAAAGCTACTGGTACTACATATGATGCAGCAGCTTTTAGCGCCGGAATGTTGATGCGCGACGAGATCTACGGGACCGGCTCCAGTCGCATCACTGGTGATGGTCAGAATCAACAAGCTGTCACGACCAGAAACAATTCAGATACAGGTAATGGTGATAGACACAACCATGGAGCTGTGGAAGCGGCCAGTTCAGGTAAATTAGATGCAATTCCTGCAATTGGGGATGGCCATAATCACGGTTCAACAAGTCAAGTTGGAGCGACTGGAGCGGATAAGACTGTTACTCCGATTGGACTTGATGGATCAACTCTGACAAGCATGTTGCAAAACGGGGCATTGACTTATCAACAAGCAATAGCTCTGAGTTCGCCTGAGTTGGCTTCATACCTTTCTAGCTTTAGATATAATAAACCGAATATTTAAAACAACAGATTTAGACTTGCCCTTCAGACCTACATTGAGCGAGGCGGAGTCAGGGGCTGGAGTAGGCTAAGACCAAAAGGGCTGAGATGAGGGTTGAGGGGGGTGGATTTGGGCCAAAAAGTGCTTCGCGACCAGCCGGAGTTGGGGTTTGCTGCGCTGGAAGAACGTCGTTTAACCTTTGCTGACCAAATTGGCCATATCTATTAAAGCCTAATGAACCGATCTCAAATTACGCTCCCCATAATTTCTGCCAGAAGGTCGGTTTGGGCTTTTGTAATTCCTGAACAACTTTCTCAAGGTCGGCTAGCTTTGCAGCGCTAAACGCCGCTTCTTCGGCCTTCTGCTTAAGTAGAGCGTTTTCGGCTTCGAGAGCCATTGCTTCTTCTTCCTTCTCTTTGACTTTATTGTACTGAATCTCGGCCGCTGTACGCTCCGCCTCAATCTCGCGCATCAACTTTGCCTTCTGGGCTTCAAAATCGGGGAGGAGCTTGAGCTGCTTATCCATCTCCTCGATCTTGAGGTCTTTGAGCACGAGTTCTTTGGTTAGCTCTTGGACCCGGTCCATCATCGGCAGGAGGATTTTCTCGGCGGCGGCTACGACTTGACCTTCCAGGTCTTCGTTGCGCCAGCTCCGGGGTGTGGCTCCGGAGGTTGGAACCTCCGCACTTTCGTTTTCAAAGATAGATCCGTCAGCCATAGTTTCGAGCACGGTCGCGTCCGTCACGTCCTCATAGTCTTGCTGTTCCATAACGGCGGTGACTTGAGGCGCCTGTTCTTGAACTGTTGGCGTGACCGGTGCGGAGGTTACCGGAGCTGGTCCTGGCTGATAAGTCTTGGTTACCGGAGGTTGAGCCTCCGGAGGCTGCGTGGATGCGTATTGGTGGACCGTTGCAGGTTGCTGCGGAGGTGCGAAATAGCCTTGTGAGGGCGCTGCCTCCGGCTGATAAAAGGACGATGATGTGACATGAGGGGCCGATAGCTCCGGAGGCATGGAGGACTGCCCAGCCACCTGTGGCGTCTGATTTATCGGACTTATTCCTCTGCGGGCAAGTTCGGCATCGAGGTCACGTTGATGGACAAACCATTGGTCGCGTTGACCAACTGTCTTCTTGGTGCCCTTGAGCGTACCGAGCATAAGTTTGTCGCGGACTGACCGCTCGTCAATCCCAAGCGCTGTCGCTACTTGTTTAACCGTCAGCAATGATGATCCTTGCATCTATTTCCTCTATATCCGGGCGATATACCCCGAAAGCTTGAGCCCGTGAGGATTATACGCTAAATCTACTACCTCCGGAAGCACCACTTTGAAAACTCCGCATAGCCTCCGGAGCTTAAGTCTACCGACCTCCGGAGGTACTCGGAGGCTGTTTGACTGCCGCTTTTCTGGTGGTGGCGCAATCGATCTTTGAGGGCTTTGGATTTGGTGTCATTTACCTCCGGAGGTGGCAGTTGTTGGCACAGTGTTCCAGGCGGCACCGTTTTGGATGCTTCCGGAGGTGGAACTCCGGGTGTTGCTCGAAAGGTCCGGAGGTGGGCGGTTTTACCTCCGCATACCTCCGGAGGTTGCCGGAGGTTTTGGAGTTCACCTCCGGAGGTTTTTCGGAGGCTATTTATGGTGCCAAATATGGTGAATTTTCAATGGTGGCAATTTTTACACGGAGGTGGTGCGGAGTTTTTTGCCTGCGGGCTCCGGAAGATCCGCAAAGCCGTAAAGCACTGCTAGGCTTATATCCCCGCCAACCTCCGGGGCTCTGGCGTATATACCTCCGGAGCCTCCGCAATTTTGAAGATCAGGATCTTGTGCGGTGTTTGATCGATTACGTTATTGCACGTAATTAATGCACCATGTATAGTTATTTTCGCGGTATCACTGGTGGTGTTTGTTAAGAGATATCGCAAGTATATACAGAAGGCGCCTGCCTTCCTAGAAAGCCCAGCCTAGATTCCCAAACAAAAAACACTGCCTGGGGCAGTGCTTTAAGAAAGACCTCGCGGCCTTTTCTATTCATTTGTGTCTATCAGGTTTGTCGAATTCCCTGAACTGATCAAAGAATAAGCGAAAAGTCCGGTTAGGTCAACACGTCCCTTTACAGGATGACTAGCCATTTCTGGACTTGCACATGCGCACTCGGCGACGCCTAGTGTGCGGCCTAAATTTGCGCGCGCAAACTACTTCCCCGCCGGGTGGGAAGCGGACCTAAGTCGCTTCGTTGCGCTGTTTCACCGCTACGGCTACATTTATCGGCCATTGAGTGGTGGCACCTGGGCCTCGGCAAATGACCGCTGGTCACTCACCGACACTGAGATCATCAAAGCCATTTCGCTTGCCCACGACAAATTCCTCTTAGGCGCCAGGGCTGGTAGACACAGCCAGTTCGCCGTCATCGATATTGATGCTGGAAGCAAGTACCATAATAAGAAGCAGTTGGAGAAATTGCTCAAGGTTTTGGACCGGTCGGGTTTGACCAGGTCGACTTTATTTAGATCCAGCGAATCTGAAGGCTGGCATCTTTACTTGTTCTTCGATGAACCTATTAATAGTGCAGAATTGCACCGCCATCTGGTGGCACTGCTTAAGCTGAATGACTTTGTCGTATCAAAAGGGACGCTCGAAGTTTTCCCGAATCCCGGCAAGAATTCTCAGGGCATGGGTTTAAGGCTACCGCTTCAACAAGGTTTTGCGTGGCTTGATAAAGAGACACTCGACGTCGATTACTACCGTGAACAGATGACTGCCACCAAAGCCCTAACATATTTTCTCGACCTCCTTGACTCTTATGCCAACAGCTTCAAGGCTTTTCGGCAACTTAAGGCCCACGTCCTGGACCTCGAAAGCAAACGAGAAAAAGCGAAGTTACCAACTAACCCGGCTTCGAATGTAGTACCACTGCGCTCTCCGGTTACGATGCCCGATAACGACTATGGGCATCTGGTAACCACAATATTCGGGCACCGGCCCTCGGGGATGAACGTTGAGGATTGGTGTCGTGGCCGGCAGTTTTCTATCGAAGGTCTGACTGGACCAAAGCAAAGGGCTGAGGCTATATTCTGCCTCAATCACTATCTATTTTACGGCGACCCCAGCCGAAACCTGCTCGCCATGGGCTATGGCTTCGAAGAAGAGCGCGATTGGGCCGTCAAAGAATTTCTGGAATCTCGCCATAATGGGCAAAGCGAAGACATTAGCCGTGGTCGCGCCGACGCGCTCGAGCAATCCGCTCGTGCCGCGCACTGGCGTCCGCCAAGCAAGCGGGACGCTGAACCTAGAACCTATACAGCCGTCCGACCAATTTCCTGGATACGGGCTAACGCGAATAAGAAGCGTGACGCTCGCAACAAAATTCAGGAAGCCCTGGACTCGATGAAAAAATTGGGACGCTCTTTCACGACTGTGGAATTAGAAGAGTGCGCCGATGTCTCTAGACGCACGCTCTACAAGCATGAAGATATCTGGCGCCAGGACTATGAAGACCTTGCCGCTGGCTTCTTTGAATCTTGTATACACGAATATAACGCTGTGGTGGAGGCTGCTTCCTCAGAAAGCTTGCCTCCTTCCACTGTCTCTCAAAAAATTACGCCACCGGGACTCTTGGCAGCTAAACGCATTGTCGCTGAGATATCTATGAGGGCGCATAGGGATATTCGCAAGTCTGTTCGTCAGAAAGAAAGTGTTCAAGATGATGCAGACAAAGCCTGGCGGGCGAAGGTCGCTGTCCTTACCACCGCCTCGCCACCTACGTTATCGATTGGTGAGATCAAAGCCTTGCTCTTTGTTTTGCCTGGATATCTAAGCGTTGCCCCTTATGAAGAAGACGCTACTGCACTCCTACCATACATTCAGCAGCTTCGGCGCGAGTTGGCTGGCAGAGCTGGACCTCCACAATTAAATTCCGAGTGACGTCTTGGCTGCTATGGCTTGAACTTAACTGCTACCAGCTCTGGCTTCTGTCCTAGTTCTACCAATATCTTTCCAAATTGATTGTTCAAATCACTAAGCAATTTGGTATCACATTCAAAATGTCCGGCCAGTAAACTTGCATATTGGAAGATGAGTCCTATTGCCTGATTCAAAGCATCAATGCGATTAAACCAAAGACTGTCTGGCCATCTTTCAAATTGACCTGGCGTCGTCATTTTGAGAACGTCAGTTATTCCATGAGGGCGTGCATGCGCAATTAGGCTCGGCATCGAGTATAGGTAAAAATATTCACGCTTTGAATCGCCCTGGCAAAGTTCATCAACCATAGCTTTGATAGTCGCTTCTTGAATTTTTAGATTGGCTAGAGGACTGGTTGTCTGCCAAGTTTCATATTGCTTCTCGATAACATCGAGCATGTCCGCATCAAACACACCTGAACGTG
>JAFEGL010000011.1 GCA_018239895.1 Verrucomicrobiota bacterium | reverse complement strand
CGCCGCCGGGTCCTACATTTCAAGTATGTCCCCGGCGGCGGGGTTCAGGCGGCTGCGCCGCCTACGCAAACTGACTTAAAATGGCCATTTTCGCAAGGCCGGGAATTTTGAGAGCCGCCTCTATAAAATTCCAAGAGATTTATCCCCCCCTCCGTTTATTTCCTGCAGTAGTGGTTGACTTAAATTTTTTCTTGATGATACGCTTTCCGGATCTTGTTACAATGTTAATATTTAGGAGACTTGTATGGACATGATTGACTTGAACGTAGGATCTCATTTTGATGGAAGAAACTATGAGATAGAGAAAGAGGATATATCCACCAGTTTGGATGGGCGGGAGGTAAGAAGAGAGGGTGAAGCAAGAGGTGAAATACACGAACACTTCAACAAAGCGGCTAAAATTTTAGCTTCTTTAAATAATCGGATCATCTACAACGCCGTGACTATGAATAAGTGCACGAGATATGTTGAGGAAGGGTCTGTTACTTTGTCTTCTAATCCAAATTGAGAAAAAAAAGTAGAAATTGCTTGGACATTTAGAGACCCTGATCGAAATGCAAATGCTCCTAAATCTGAACAGCCAAACAAAAAAGATGATAAGAAGGATGACCCCAAATTGATTCGGGTCTGATCGTTGTAATCAACCACCGATGTTTCAGAGTTGCCCTCGAGCTTAAAGTCTAGTATGTTTTAGGCTTGAGGGTATTTTATTACAGGTATGAACAAGACATATTTTTTATGGTTGTTTCTTTGTTTAAGTGTATTTTCCGGCTGCTATAGATCCTTCGAGTCAGAAAGAGGTCTTGTCAAGTTGCCGTTGAGTTTCGACCCAGAGAAGCATTGTGCTGCATTAGAGGTGGAAATTGAGAGTAAAAAATATCCTCTTCAAATCGACACCGGCGAGTTTGCTGATTTGGTTCTCCTCGATTACGTGCTTAAAGATATTAAATGCAAAATAGAGAGAGAACCTGTTGCAAGTTTAGATATTAAGAATAACCGTTATCTTTCTCCCTCCTACGAAATTCCCCAAGCGAAGATTTTGAACATAGAATTCAGAGATCCTATCGTCGTAGAAGAAAGTGATGAGTTCTTGAGAAACAGTTTATTTCAAGAGCCCGTTGAGCAGGAGGCTAATTATAAAACTTCCCGAGAGGTTGCTGGAAGGATTGGAAGAGGATTCTTCCAACACAGAAAGTTGCTTTTTGTCTTTCCTGGATTTCTGTTTGATGTGGACAATCCCTCTTTTTTAAACACATTTTTTGAAGTTCCCTGTGAGATCAGCGATAGAGGCATCTTGTTGAAAATGGACACAGATTTAGGTAGTTTAACCTTCCTTTTAGATTCAGGTTCAACACATTCAACCCTTAACGCTGATCTGATCGAAATGGAAGGAATCCCTGAAATTCAACCGGGGGTTAGAAAAATCAATTCCCATCGAAGCATCATGGGTTCCCGCGATTTTGGCACGATATCTTTCTATGTTTTCAACGCTGATTTGAGATTTCCTCATTTTGACGGTATTTTGGGGATAGATTTTTTTCTTACCCACACAATTTATATTGATTTTGAATTAGAAAAAATCTTTCTAAGAAAGCGAAAATAATTCTGCCGCATCGCGGCGGGGCGTCCCCGACGGTCTTTTGCTGCTGCTGCTGGCAGCAGCAAAAGAGCGGAACCTCGTGACACTTCAAGAAAACGTCGTAACTTATTTTGTGATGAGGGGGTGGTGTTGGTTGATTAGCGTGTCGCCGAAGTTGTAGCCCATTTGCTTGAGGAGATGGTTGGCGGGGTCCGCTTGGTTGTGGATGTAGACGGCGCTCGGGAATGTATAGGCAGCGAGGTAGAGATCGGCAGGGGAGTAGAGGGCCATTTTTGGGAAGTTGAGGAGGAGATTGGGGTGGACGATGAGGGCGTTCCCGCGGCTAGATGGGATGGGGACGAGGCCCGGCTCTTGGCGGAAGGTCGGATGGGGCGTTTCGCCTTCGGCGGGTGTGTTGATTCGGATCAGGAGTATGCAGGCGAGCCCTTGGAGACTGAAGAGATCTTTGGTTTTGGCGGGGCCGGACCACTCGTAGACGCCAGGAATCCACTGGTCGCATCCGAGGCGCAAAGAGGGTTTGTTTGCGAGGCCGAGGGCGACGGAGGTCATTCGGCGGGAGAGGAGGAGTGTTTTGAGCGGTTCGATCTCGCGCCAAAGGTCCCGGCCAGAGGCGTAGAGCTGGGAAGCGGGGAAGCGGGAGGGATCTTTTTTGAGGCGGGCCCGGAGCGCTTGCTTTACTTGGGTTTCGAGGGTTTCACATTCGGTAGGCGAAAGGAGCGACTCAAATTCGATGTAGCCGTTTTGAAGATAGAAATGGGCCTGTTGAGAAGAGATCATTGGATTCATAGCGCACTCCTGAGGCGTTGGAGAGCTTCTTCGATTGAAGGGCGGGGAGCGAAGGCCGACATCCGGAGAAATCCTGAGCCGGAGGAGCCGAACTCGGAGCCGGGGATCGAGAGGATGGCAGCTTTATTCAAGAGGATATCGAAGAACTCCCAATCGGTGAGGTGGGCGGGGGCTTTGCACCAGATGTAAGGGGCGTCGATGCCGCCGTAGACGGTGAGTCCGAGGTTTTGGAGCCCTTTTCGGAGAAGAAGCGCATTGTCGCTATAGGTTTGAACGACGGCTTGAAGTTGTTTTTTCCCTTCGGGCGTGTAGAGGGCAGCTCCTGCTCTTTGCGCGGCGTAAGGTGTGCCGCCGTATTTCGTCTCGTGGCGCCTTTTCCAGAGTGCGTTGAGAGAGTGTTCGCGGCCGCAGTCAAATACTTTGAGTGCGTGGGGGAAAACGCTGTAAGAGAGGCGAAGTCCCGTGAAGCCGGCCGATTTGGAGAAGCTTCTGATTTCGATGGCGACCTCTTCGGCCCCTTTAATTTCGTAGATGCTGTGGGGTGCGTCTTTGGAGCGGATGTAGGCTTCGTAGGCTCCGTCGTAAATGAGGATGGCCCCCTCTTTTTTCGCGTAGGCAACCCACTCGGCAAGGAGTTCCCGGTCCATCGCGACGCCGGTCGGATTGTTCGGCGAGCAAAGGTAGACGAGATCGCAATGTTCCCTCGGAGGTCTCGGTCTGAATCCATTTTCTTCGGTGCAGGAGAGGTAGGTGACGCCGCCGTAACGCCCATTTTTGAGGCGGGGGCGGGTCCGTCCAGCCATGACGGTCGTGTCGATGTAGACGGGGTAGGTCGGATCGGCGAGGGCAACCCGGTTTTGGGTGCAAAAAATTTCTTGGATGTTCGAGATGTCGCACTTGGCTCCATCGGAAATAATGATCTCGTCGGGGGCGATTTTTCCATTGTAGTCGTGCTGGGAGATCGCCTCGCGCAAGAAATCGTATCCGAAAGGGGGGCCGTAGCCTTTGTAGGAGAGGGGGTCGCCCATCTCTTTCGCCGCGTCGATCAGGGCAGAAACACAGGCAGCGGGGAGTGGGAGGGTGATGTCGCCCACTCCGAGGCTGATGAGGGGAAGCGTCGATTTGCGGACTTTGGCCCGGTCAGCGACCTCGCCAAAGATGTAGTTTCCAGATAGCTTGCTGTAATGCGCGTTGATTTTGGCCATGACAAATAGTCTAACCCAGGAAAACCTTATTCGGACAGAAGATTTTGCTTTGGGACATTTCAGTTGAAAAACTAGAATATAGCTTATGAATGCATTGGAAGACCTGAAAAATAATATCTTATCTGTAGAGGAAAAGCTCGGGTACGTATTCGAGAATAAAGATTATTTGATCTTGTCCTTGGTCCACCGGTCGTTTGTGAACGAGTATAAGGCGGCGCCGATCGAGCACAATGAGCGGCTCGAGTTTTTGGGCGACTCGGTGCTCGGACTCATCATGGCCGATTACTTGTACCACAGGCTTCCATCTTACCCCGAGGGGCAGCTCTCGCAGCTCCGCTCCCGCCTCGTCGATTCGAACTCCTGCGCGAACTATCTGCAAAAATTGGCTTTAGCCGATTTCATTTTGCTGGGGCGCGGCGAGAAAATCACCGAAGGGCGCTCGAAGCAATCGATCCAAGCTGACGTTTTTGAGGCGATCATCGGCGCCATCTATCTCGATGGGGGACTCAGCGTCGCCAAGTCGTTTTTCATCTGCCATTTCGAAGAGGAGATCAATCAGGCGATTGGGAGCCCTCCAAGAAATTACAAGGCCGAGCTGCAAGATTATTCGCAGAAGAAATTCCAGAAGACGCCGATTTATAAAGTGGTTGAAGAGAGCGGTCCCGACCACTCGAAAATTTTCCATGTGATGGTCTTCATCGACGATAAACAAGCGGGCCTCGGCATCGGCGCCTCAAAGAAAGAGGCGGAACAGCGGGCCGCATTCGATGCAATCTCCAAAATCCCCGAGGTCAGCTTATGAACAAAACCAAAGTAATCTGGTCATGCCGCGAATGCGGCCATTCTCAGATGAAATGGACTGGCAGTTGTGGATCGTGCCAGAATTGGAATACCCTCGTCGAAGAGACGACCGTCGAGGAGAAAAAGCAGCGGTTTGAGTCGAAGAAGGCGGGGCCAGCTAAAGCGGTTCGCCTAAGAGACGTCAACGCGGGCGAATTCAAACGGGTCGCCACGTCGATGGGAGAGTTAGATCGGCTCTTCGGCGGCGGCATTGTCTCTGGATCGCTCATTCTCATCGGCGGAGAGCCGGGCGTCGGCAAATCGACCTTGATGCTCCAGATCGCTAACTCTTTGGCGAGCCAGGGGCTCACAGTTCTTTATGTCTGCGGCGAAGAGTCGGCCGAACAGACCTCTCTCAGGGCCCGCCGGCTAGGGATCGACCACCAAAATCTCTATTTGCTCAACGAGACAAATTTTACCCAGATTAAAAACCAGATCGATCAGCTAAAGCCCGACATCGCAATCGTCGACTCGGTGCAGATCGTCTACAAATCGGAGATCCCTTCGTCTCCTGGCTCCGTCGTTCAAGTCCGGGAGATTGCGACCGAATTCATGCATCTGGCCAAAGGGCAGGGGATCACGACCTTTTTGATCGGCCACGTGACGAAATCGGGCGAAATTGCAGGACCTCGCGTTTTGGAGCACATCGTAGATACGGTTTTAGAATTCGAAGGGGATCGGCAGCATGGCTTCCGGCTGCTCCGGGCCATGAAGAACCGCTTTGGCGCGACCGATGAGATCGCCATTTTCCAAATGAAAGAAGATGGTTTGGCCGAAGTGCCGAACCCGTCGCAAGCGTTTTTGCAAGAGCGGATGAAGGAGATTCCTGGTTCTGCGATTGTGCCGGGTCTCGAAGGGGCCCGCTCCTTTTTGCTCGAGATCCAAGCACTGGTCTCCGCGACTTCGTTTCCCAATCCGAGCCGAAGATCGGCAGGGCTCGATCAGAATCGGTTGGGGCTCCTTTTGGCTGTGCTTGAAAAACGGGTCGGCTATCAGCTCCACCACTGCGATGTCTTTGTCGCTCTCGCAGGAGGCCTCAAGATCGTCGAGCCGGCGATCGACCTAGGCATCCTCCTTGCGATCTCCTCCTCTTTCACCAATCGACCCATCCCGGCCGACACGATCGTCCTTGGCGAAGTGGGGCTTGGCGGCGAGGTGAGGGGAGTCAGCCGGATCGAAACGCGGTTGAAAGAGGCGATCCACATGGGATTTTCCAAGTGCGTCCTCCCCAAAAAAAATCTGAAGGGAATCTCCTCCTCGCTCCAAGAAAAAATCAAATTGGTCGGCGTCGATCTCGTCGATCAAGCCATTCAGGAAATTTTGTCATGAATAAGCCCTCCTACGGAATCGACGCTCCGAATGTAGTTTTTAATCTCCTTGTCTTCTCCTTCGTCGCCCTTTTGCTCACCGGTCTCTCCTTCTACTTTGACAAGCCCGTGTGGCTCATCCTCTATTTTTCGGCCATCTCGCTCAGTCTTTTCTGCACTGGATGTTGGCTGATCTACAGCACGAAGGTCGCCAAACCCCGCCTTCTGGCGCGGCTCGTCGAAGAGCTCCATTTGCAAGGGGACGAAAAGATTCTCGACATCGGCTGCGGGCGGGGGATGCTCCTCATCGAGGCCGCCAAGCGGATCCAGACAGGAAAAGTATGTGGGATCGATCTTTGGAGCCGCAAAGACCAATCGGGAAATTCGATGGACAAAACTCTCTCCAACGCCCAACTGGAAAAGGTAGACGATCGAATTGAAGTGCAGACGGCCGATATGCGCTCTATCCCGTATCCCGATTCCTCTTTCGACGTCGTCGTCTCCAACCTCGCAATCCACAACGTCCCTGGTGAAGCAGGGAGACTGCAAGCCCTCTCCGAGATCATGCGGGTTCTAAAACCGGGCGGCTCCTTCCTCCTTCTCGATATCCACTACGCCAAGCAGTATGCCCAAATTTTGAAAGAGAAAACTCAAACCATCTCCTTGGAGCCGATCTACAAGTATTGCCCCACACTTCGAGTCTTGAAGGGGACGAAAAAATGAAGGTTTTAGCTGGCGCCCGCAGTTCGCCCCTCTCCCGCGCACAAGCGGCCGAAGTGCAAAAGCTGCTCCCGTTTGAGCTCGAATTCATCTACGTTGAAACTCTCGGCGACAAAGACAAAAAAACTTCTCTTCGAACCCTTGAAAAGACCGACTTCTTTACTCGCGAACTAGACGAGATGCTCTTGGAGAAGAAGATCCGCCTTGCTGTCCACTCGGCCAAAGATCTGCCCGATCCCATTCCAGAGGGACTCTCCATCGCCGCGATCACGCCTGGGCTCGATGCGCGAGACAGCCTTGTATTTAGACCTCCGATGCCAGCGCGCCCTCGCATAGCCACTTCTTCTGTGCGGAGAGAGGAGACTGTTCGAGCTCTTTTCCCCGACGCCATTTTCTCCGATCTTCGAGGGACCATTTCCGAGCGGCTCTCTTTGCTTGAGCAAGGCGAGGTTGACGGCCTAGTCATCGCCGAAGCGGCCCTCATCCGCCTCAATCTCACCCATCTCCACCGGATCCACCTTCCGGGCGAAACTCATCCGCTTCAGGGAAAGCTCGCCCTCCTCATCCACGCTGACGACGACGAGATGAGGCTCAATATATGGAGAGTTGGTTGCAAAATTCCCGGCCTTGGGAAAACGGCCATTTTAAGTCAGTTTGCGAGGGCAGCACAGCCGCCTGAACCTCGCCGCCGGGGACATACTTGAAAAGTAGGACCCGGCGGCGGGGATGGCTTAAAAGGGCCATTTTCCCAAGCCCGGGAATTTTGTAACCGACTCTGGAGTCTTCATGATCCTTTACTTAGGCATTGACCCGAGCCGCTGGCCTGAAAAAGTGTTCCATTATCCGGTCATCCGGACCGAGCCGTTGGAAGTTTCAAAACCTACTGATTGGCACGAGGCGACTCACATCCTCTTCACCTCGCGCAGTGCGGTGCGCCACTGGAAATATTTCGACTCCACAAAGCAGATCATTGCACTTGGGACGGCTACAGCGCTTCTCCTCGAAAAGCCCCTCGTTGCACCCATTCCGACTCAAGAGGGCGTAGTGGATTTGCTCCGGACTCTCTCTCCCGGCTACCTCATCTGGCCCCGCTCTACGCTCTCCCGAGACCATATCGCCGATTATCTCCGTTTGAGTGGCATCCGCCACACCATCATTCCTCTCTACCAAACAATCTTCCAGCAGCCAGGGCCGCCGCCAAATCTCGCTCTCTTCACCGAAATTGTCTTCACCAGCCCCTCTACCATCGATGCCTTCCTCGCAATCTACGGAGCCCTGCCGCGCAATATCCGCCTAACACCTATCGGGCCAGTTACAGCCGAGGCTTTGAAAAGGAAAATGGAAGAAGTCTAAAACTCATATTGGCCGAGCTTGGCATAAATCAGGTCGCCGATTTCCTTTAAATTTGGATGCTCTGTACAGAATTCGTCAGCTTCCTCTAAGTCTTTGCGTATGAGTTCGTCGTCCCTGGAAGAGTTGATCATATAGGCCACAGCCTTTTTCAAGTGGGCATACTCGGCGCTGCCTGTTTGTTTAAAATCTTTAATCATCTCAAAGATGATTTTTCCTAGGTTGCCGTTCCGGAAAAAGGACTTTTCCTGTAGGCAAGCATATAGTTTATGGAAGAGTAATACATTGCCTAAAAATTCAGCAAAAATTCTGCCAGCAATTTGAATACTAGTGATGTATTGGGCAACGATATCTATCCGTTCATAGGCTTGCCCAGAACGTTTTAAATTGCCGATCATCCATCTCTCTTCTTCTATCGACTCTGGCTTGCAGATTTCTTGCATCTCGGGATCATTCAACACACAGGCCCAGGCAAAATGAGAAGAAGCCACCAGGGTGAATTTATTTTCCCTGCAAAGGGTTTTGA
This sequence comes from Verrucomicrobiota bacterium, assembly GCA_018239895.1. Taxonomy (GTDB): domain Bacteria; phylum Chlamydiota; class Chlamydiia; order Chlamydiales; family SM23-39; genus SZAS-17. The sequence goes on along the minus strand of JAFEGL010000011.1, from coordinate 4,632 downwards.
TCGTAGCGAGAGTGGAATTTCGCCAGGCGCGGGCCGTCGGAGCGTCATCCCAATCTACAACTTTATCTACATCCCGGATCCGCGCAACCCGATCGAAAGAGGCTTGAATTTTCATAGAAATCAACCGGGCCATATTATCTAATTCACAAAGGTTGAACTTTGACGGATCTGGAGTTCGTCCTCTGAAATTTAATATGCGAGTCGGTAAATTGTTACGGATCTCCGAACTTTCCCATTCTTCGGGCGATAAATAGAAAATAAATTGGTTTAACTGAGTTTGAGTTTCTCTAAAGACTTGGTGTATAACCTCTAGGTGATGGGTCTTTGGAGCTAAAGCGATTGCGGCGTCTATTTTCCTTCTCATGTATCCATTTTGGTTGAGCGCGCGGTATTGCTGGATCAGGGGATCAAAGGATTCGTGACCTATTTGATTCATAAGCGGGTTCTCTTTATATTTGAGGCAAAATTCTGCAACACAATCCGATTAATCAACACCTTTTTTTCTTCTAAAATTCTCCGATCTGGTATGGTTTTTGGGGAAATGGAGGAATGTTATGAATCAAAAGACATCGTATCAATTGCCAGATTTGCCTTACGATTTCGGCGCGCTTGAGCCTGTAATTTCTGCAGAAATTATGGAGCTCCATTATTCGAAGCACCACAAAGGCTATGTAACAAACCTAAACACCGCCTTGGAAAAATACCACGAAGCGGAAAGCAAAAACGACGTAGCGGCGATGGTCGCACTCCAGTCAGCCATTCGATTCAACGGCGGCGGCCATATCAACCATAGCATTTTCTGGACCATTCTAGCTCCGAAAGGGGGCGAATCGGGACCGAGAGGAGAGCTGGCCGAGATGATCGACCGGGATTTCGGGTCCTTCGACGCTTTCAAGGAAAAATTTAATTCGCAAACAACCGCCATCCAAGGTTCCGGCTGGGGCTGGCTCGGATACAACAAAGGGCAAAAAAGACTTGAGATTGCCACCTGCGCCAACCAGGACCCGTTGAGCACTCAGGGACTCGTCCCACTTTTGGGGGCCGACGTGTGGGAGCACGCCTACTATCTTCAATATAAAAACGTTAGAGCCGACTATGTGAAAGCCTTGTGGCAAATCTTTAATTGGAAGAATATTGAAGAAAGATTTACTAAGGCCACAGCCTAATTATTTGAATTGAGTGTCTACTTTCAGAGTGGTATCATGGATGCAATTTGGATGAGTTATGGGCTTATTTTCTCGCAATAAACCAAAAATTAAAGTACAAACCACGAAGAAAGACGGCTTTAGCGGCTGGGTCAAGTGCTCCGGCTGCTCTGAGCTGATCCATGCCAATGAGTTGCAGCAGAATCTCAACTGCTGCCCGAAGTGCGACTACCACTATCGGCTGACTCTGCAGCAGAGGATCGCTCTTTTAGCCGATGAGGGGACATTCGAAGAGATGTTCACCCACATCAAGCCAGTCGATTCGCTCGATTTTGTCGATACCGAAAGCTACAAAGATCGATTGGCGCAAGCTGTGAAAAAGACAGGCCGCGACGATGCGATCTGCGTTGGCGCGTGCAAGCTAAATGGGACGGATGTGGCTTTAGCGATTCTCGACTTCGCCTTCATGGGCGGGTCGATGGGTTCGGTGGTAGGGGAGAGGCTCACATGCCTCATCGAGCTCGCCATCGAAAAAAAACTGCCGCTGATTGTCGTTTCCGCCTCGGGCGGCGCCCGGATGCAAGAGTCGATCCTTTCGTTGATGCAGATGGCGAAGACTTCAGCTGCTTTGGCTAAATTGAGCGAGAGCCGAGTTCCTTACATTTCCATTTTGACCAATCCCACAACAGGGGGCGTGACCGCCTCATTTGCGACGTTGGGAGACGTCATCATTGCAGAACCCGATGCGCTGATTGCATTTGCCGGACCTCGCGTCGTGGAGCAAACAATTGGCCAAAAATTGCCGCCCCGCGCTCAAAAATCGGAATTTTTGTTGGAAAAGGGGATGGTCGATTGCATCGTCCAGCGAGCTGAACTGAAAGAGAGCGTCGGTTTTTTCATCGAATTTTTTACGGGGAACGACCGGACTTTTGAACCACAAATGTCAGACGAACTTGCCAAAAAAATGCCCCACCGTTTAAAAGAGCTGCTGAAAATAGCAGAAAAGATCCATGCATAAAATCCTCGTCCCTATTCAATTGTCCGATGAAGAGCTCCTCCCCGTTTATTCGACGGAGCGCGCGTCCGGAGCCGACCTAAAAGCAAACATCAAAGAAGCTGTCATCTTGGCCCCTGGGGCTTCGATCTTGATCCCCACAGGGCTCAAAGTCGCCATTCCAGCCGGCTATGAGATCCAAGTGCGCCCACGCAGCGGACTGGCTTTGAAAAATCAGATCACCGTGTTGAATACGCCTGGGACGATCGACGCCGACTACCGAGGCGAGATCGGCGTGATTTTGATCAATCACGGAAAAAATCCTTTCACAATAGAACCGAAGATGCGGATCGCCCAACTCGTGCTGGCGCCCGTCGTCCAAGCGGACTTTGTACTGCACGAAGCTCTCACTTCAACGAATCGCGGCGAGGGTGGATTTGGCCATACTGGCACGAATTAGCCCCTTTGCAGCGATGTTGAAGCCCTTTAAGAAAAAGGCCCGCATGAAGATTGCCGATTATTTAGATCGCAAGCTCGTCTTGTTTTTAGACATTTCAAGCCGAGATGAAGCGATCGATTCCCTGATTGATCGATTGGACTCTACAGGACGTCTGGCCGATCCAGCTGCTTTTAGAAAGGCTATTTTCCACAGAGAGCAGCTCGTCTCTACGGGCATCGGCCTGGGAGTCGCGATACCCCACGCCAAGATGAAAGATTTTTCTGACTTTTTCATCGTTGTCGGCATTCAAAAAAAGAAGGGGCTCGAGTGGAATGCCCTCGATAAAGTGCCCGTCCGCCTCATTTTCCTCATCGGAGGACCCGAGGGGAGGCAGACCGAATATCTTCAGATTCTCTCCCTTTTAACAGCCGCTATTCGCGATGTCGATTTGAGGAAAGAGCTTTTGAAAGCATCGAGCGAAGAGGAGGCGATCGCCCTCTTTTCCGAATTTTCCCGCGCAGAGTAAAAATCGCTCCCTCTTTTATCCCGTTTTTGCTAATTTGTGTTTTTACAGCCTCTTATGGGCCGCTACATCCGTGTAAAATAGGTTTGGCAGATGGATTTAAAGTTAAGAGATGTCGCTGAACTCTTAAATGTGTCAGAAACAACGATCCGTCGTTGGATTTCAGATAGTAAAATTCCCTACTATCGTTTAAATCATCAGTTCCGCTTTAGCCGCAACGAGATCGAAAATTGGGTTCTCAGCTGCAAACAGGGCGGGGACTTTTCTCCTTTCGATAAAGAAGAATGCGAGGATGAGCCTATGAAACTTGGCACCCAGCAATTTGGTCTCTATCGCGCCATCCACAAAGGAGGCGTTTACACCAATGTGCCCGGCGACACGAAAGAAGAGGTCATCTGCAACGCCATGAAGCTGATCGCCCGCGATCTCAGTCTCGACGCCGACGTGATCACCGAACTCCTCTTGGATCGAGAACAATTGATGCCGACCGCTCTCTCGAACGGCGTCGGCGTGCCCCACACCCGCGACTTCCTTCTCCAAGATTCGTACGACGTGGTGGCCCTCGTGTTCCCGCAAAAACCGATCCAATACGGAGCTCTAGACAACATCCCTGTCCACACCCTTTTCTTTCTCTTTGCCTGCGACGACAAGCGGCACCTCCACCTCCTTGCCAAGCTGGCCCACTTGAGCAGCAAGCAGGATAATCTCGATTTCATGAGGAGACAGCCGAGCAAGGAGAAAGTTTTAGAGGCGATCAAGAACTGGGAATCGAACCTACGGCCGATCGGATCAAAAGAAGCTGTTTTAGTTTAAATTCCGATTTGCTATTCTGCTTCTCATGAAAAAGATTTTTTTAGCTGCACTTTGCTTCCTTTCTGCAGTGATTTCTGCAGAAGAAAAATTCATCGCCTTCGCCGGCAGTACCCGAAACGATTCGCACAACAAGAAGCTCGCCCAGCAAGCGGCAAAGATCGCCCGCGATAGGGGAGCTCAAGTCACATTCATCGACCTGCGCGACTATCCGATGCCATTTTATGATGCAGATCTGGAAAGCGCCTCAGGACTCCCTGAAAACGCGAAGAAATTCCGCGACCTTCTCCTCCAAGCCGATGGGGCGATCATCGCCACTCCTGAGTACAACGGCTCTCTCCCGGCCGTTTTAAAAAATGCGATCGACTGGGCTTCCCGTTCGGAAGAGAAGAGGCCGTCGCTCGACGCATTCAAGGGGAAGAAGTTCATTATTTTGAGCGCATCTCCAGGGCCCCGCGGGGGCGTCGACGCTGCGGCGCACCTAACCTTCATTCTCAAAAGGCTTGGCGGCAAGGTCATGGGCGATCCGCTCTCTTTCGGATCCCAACCCAAAGACTTTACCCCCGAGCTCCACGACACCGTCGCCCAACTCACGAATAACTAAGCAGTCGGGCGAAACCCCGCATCATGCTAATCATGTGAGCCGCGCTTCGCGGCGTATCCTGTTCCTTGTTTTAACCCAGAGTACAGGATACGCCGCGAAGCGCGGCTCACATGATGA
>JAFEGL010000010.1 GCA_018239895.1 Verrucomicrobiota bacterium | reverse complement strand
CGTATCCTGTTCCCTGTTTTAACCCAGAGTACAGGATACGCCGCGAAGCGCGGCTAATGATAGGCATGATGCAGGGCTTTGCCCCGCACCCCAGATAGAACTCTCTCTTGCTGCCAATGGCAGTAACAGGAGGCATTTATGAGACGGTGCTGTGCTTTACGTAGAAATCGCCCGTCCGGCCGTTCGAAGGCCCAAAATCCATGTTGCTATCCAACTCCTCCATCTTCTGCTTGAACGCAGCGAAGGAGAGCCACTCAGGCGAAAAATAGATCCCATCGACTGGAGAATAGTTGAATCCATCGTAGCCCAAGGAGAGCAGATGATCGATGCACTTTAGGTGCCTTTCCCAATGAGATCCTATGCACTCGAAGCAAAGGTACGGAATCTTGTAGTGAAGCCCGCTGAGAACCTGCAACTCAAACCCTTCCACGTCGATTTTGCAAAATTGGGGTAACCCATGCTTCTCAATCATCTTGTCGAGAGTCGACATAGTGACCTCGATCGGCGGATGCCACTTGTCCCCTCGGCTAGCGATCGGACTGTTGACCGTCCAATCTCTAAAGCAAGTGCCAAGGCCAATTCCATGCGGAGAAGGGAAAAATTCGTGAGTTGTCTCTTCAGATCCCAAGGCGCAAGGTTCAATCACTACACGGGGATTGCTTCCCAGCTCTGGCTTTAAAAAGCCTTCGAGATTGCCAGGATTCGGCTCGAAACAGACTACTTTTCCGGCCCCAGCATCGAGAAAGCGCTGAGATTTCTCTCCTTGGCAAGCGCCAACGTCAAAGACGAGGTCTCCCGGTTTGAATAGAGTGGCTAAAAGGCGAATCGCCTCCGCTCGGTCGATCGGGACTGCGCCCAAAGTAAAATCGAAAGAATAGTTGAAATCGCCAAGCTTATATACTTTAAAAGATGAGCTTTTATTCATTGGATTTCCATTTTTTTGGGATTGCGAGGAACTTCGCCCGGGTGTTTACATTCCAAGGAATGACATAGTGATAATCGTATTCAGTGAATGCGCTCTTTAGCGCCTCTTCGATGTATTCGAAAGAGCACGATTGGTTGTTGTAATAGTCGTACTTGATTTCGGGGCGACCCGGCACTTTAAAATCGTCGATGGCGATCACGCAGTTGTCTTTATGGGTCTTCCCGATTGCATAAATCTCATTGAGCAGGGGCCAATAGTCGTAGCCGTGCGCATCCAGGTAGCAAAAGAGCCTTTTCTCTTTCAAAGTGGGCAATAGGTTGTCCAAAAAGGTATCTGAGCTGCCTAGATGGAGTTTCACATTCGCGCAGTCTCTGAGATTCTTAGTGGCTTCTTGGTAGAACTCAGGCATGAACTCGACGGAGTAGACTTGGTCGAAGTAAAGAGAGAGAAAGCGGGCTGTGTGGCCGATATGGGTACCGGTTTCTACCGCAATATCCAGATTGTATTTTCTCTTGATCAGATAAAAAAAGGCTCCCAATTCAGGCGCGGATGTAAAGGCAATCATCGAATTGGCCATCGGAGCTCCGGCCCCTTCCGATTGGAACGGGATGAAACCCATGTCATAGATCCAAGCGTCCGCCTCGTCTCCATTCGGATTTTTCTTGAATTTTGGTTTGATCTTTCCAAAATCGATCATTGTAGGAAGGGGGGCATTGAGAATATTATCTTTCATACTTATCCTTACTTTCTTATCCGTTGTCCTTGAATGATTTCTGTGATGATCCTCTCGATATTGTATTGAAGGTCCCAAGAGGGGTAGTGCTCTTTGAATTTTCTTAAATCGCCGACCCACCAGATATGGTCCCCTTTCCGAGAGGAGTCGAGATACTCTGTCTCTAATTTGGTTTCCCCCACCCTCTCGCAGATCTCGATCGCCTCGAGGATCGAACAATTGCTAAAGCGGCCGCCTCCCATATTGTAGACTTCGCCAGCTCTAGGATTTTGAAAATAGTGCCAAAAGGCGTTCACTAAATCGGAAGCGTGGATGTTATCTCGAACCTGCTTGCCTTTGTAGCCGATGATTTGATACGGGATCTTGTGCAAGGCGCACTTCACGAGATAGGCCAAAAAGCCGTGGAGTTTTGCTCCGGAATGGCCCGATCCGGTCAGACAGCCGCCGCGGAAACAGACCGTCTTCATCCCAAAATAGCGGCCATATTCTTGGACAATCAGATCGGATGCAGCCTTCGAGGCGCCAAATAAACTGTGCGTCGTCATATCGATGCTCATCGATTCATCGATCCCAAACTCGGCGAATCGGTGATTGGGATCGATCTCCCAGCGAGTTTCTCTCTCGATGAGGGGAAGCCGGTTCGGCGTGTCGCCGTAGACTTTATTTGTGCTCATGAAAATAAAGGCCGCTTCAGGCGCATAAAGACGGGTCATCTCGAGAAGGTTCAAAGTTCCGGTCGCATTGATCGAAAAATCGGTAAACGGTTCGCGAGCCGCCCAATCATGCGAGGGCTGCGCCGCGCAATGGATGATGAGTTGGATCTCTTTTTGATATTCGGAAAAGATCTTTTCGAGCTTCTTCAGATTCCGGATATCAAGATTCAGATGCCGGTATTTTTGGATCGAGGAGCGGAGCTTTTTCCGATTCCATAAAGTGCTCGCCTCTTTACCGAAAAAATAGCTTCTCAAATCGTTGTCGATCCCGACAACATCGAGCCCCTTTTCTGAAAAAAAGCGGACCGCCTCGGAACCAACTAATCCGCAAGAGCCGGTGATAATAGCGATTGGCATTTATTTTATTCTCAAAAAGACCTGCTTATAACAAACAATAAGATATAGAACTAAATATTTTTAATTAAACATCTCTGTGTTTATCAAACTTGTCAATTTTGAAACCAAATTGTATTAATTTAAACGAATGGAAAAGAAAGTTCTGATTACTGGTGGCGCCGGATTCTTAGGATCCCACCTTTGCGAGCGGCTGTTGACTACAGAAAATTGCTACGTTTATTGCGTCGACAATTTTTTCACCGGGTCGCGCGAGAATGTTCAGCATCTTCTCGAAAACCCGAAGTTTGCTGTAATGCAGCACGACATCTGTCAGCCTCTCGATTTAGAAGTCGATGAGATCTACAACCTCGCGTGTCCAGCTTCGCCGCCCCACTACCAATACGATCCGATTCAAACGACAAAAACAAGCGTTTTGGGCGCGCTGAACCTTCTCGAGCTGGCTCAACGGAAAAAATGCAAGATCTTGCAAGCCTCGACAAGCGAGGTCTATGGAGATCCTTTAGTCCATCCCCAAAAGGAGACCTATTGGGGCCACGTCAATCCGATCGGCATCCGCTCTTGTTACGACGAAGGGAAGAGGTGCGCAGAATCGCTATTTTTCGATTACAGCCGCTCCCATAAAATTCCGATTCGGGTTGCCAGAATCTTCAATACCTACGGCCCCAGGATGCACCCGAACGATGGGCGAGTCGTCTCGAACTTCATTGTCCAAGCTCTCAAGAACGAGCCGATCACAATCTATGGCGATGGGACACAGACCCGCTCCTTTTGCTATGTCGACGACTTGATCGACGGGATTGTCAAACTCATGAACTCTTCCGTTCCCGGTCCTATCAATTTGGGAAACCCGATCGAATTCCAAGTTTTTGAACTGGCTCACGAGGTGCTTCAGCTAACCGGATCTCGCTCTCCGATCGTCTATAAACCGCTCCCTTCAGACGATCCCAAACAAAGGCGGCCCGATATCACAGCCGCTCAAACTTCCTTGGAGTGGACCCCTAAAATTCCCCTTTGGAAAGGACTCCAAGCAACAATTGCCTATTTTGAGAAAATTCTATCTCGAGAAACTCCATGATCGTCCTCATCTTAGCAGGAGGAGGGGGAACCAGACTCTGGCCCCTTTCTACCCAAAAGAATCCGAAACAATTTCTCGCATTTGGGAACCAGCCCTCTCTCTTACAGAAGACGGTTCTCCGATTTTTGCATTTGGACGATGTCCAAAAAATCCTCATCGCGACCAATAACCAATATGAAGAGCTCGTTCGGGAAAATCTCAAGCAGATTCAAGCAGATCAACGCTGCCGAATCCTCGTAGAGCCCGATCGGAGAAACACCGCTCCGGCGATTGCCTACGCCCTCTCTTATCTTCAAGAAGAGTGGGATTGCCAGCCATCCGATCCTGTGATTGTTCTCCCCTCCGACCATCTCATCGACCCCGAATCTGTTTTTCTCGAGTCGATAAAGAATGCAATTGGGCTTACTCGAGACCGGATCGTCACGTTTGGAGTCCAGCCCACCAAGCCCGAAACAGGCTATGGCTACATCGAAATAGGAGAGCCGATCGATTCGTCCTCCTATAAAATCCACCAATTCGTCGAAAAGCCCAATTTGGCCAAAGCTGAATATTTCATCGCATCGAACCGATTCTACTGGAATTCGGGGATGTTTCTTTTCTCTATCGAGACCTTTTGGAGCGAGATGAAACTCCATGCGCCTCAAATCTACAATCTCATAGGCCGAGGGTTTGACTTTTCAAAAAACAACTACTCCTCTTTTCCCGATATCTCCATCGACTATGCGATGATGGAAAAGAGCAGCCGTCTCGCCGTCGCCGTTCTCCCTCTCAATTGGTCCGATATCGGCTCCTGGGATAGCGTCTACGAGATGTTGGACAAAGATCCCCATCGCAACGTCAAGATGGGAAACGTCCAGGAAATCGAAACTGACAATTGTCTGATTTTGAGCCACAAAAGACCCATCGCCGCCATCGGCCTCCACGATCTCATCATCGTAGAGACCGAAGAGGCTGTATTCATCTGCAAACGGGGCGAGTCGCAAAAAGTCAAACTCCTCCTCCAAAAAATGTCCTCTTAGAGTGTGTCTTCAATTTGATGGTTCGTCGCTTTTCGGGATTATTTTGAAGACACACTCTTACTTCTACGCCTCTTTGACTGTTTTCTGTTTCTTTGCGAAGAAGAGGATGTAGAGATTGCACCCTACGATAGTTGCAGCCCCCAAAAGAGTGTAGACATCAGGCCCTTTTTGCCACCAGAGCAGATCGAGAGCGACAACCCAAAAGAAAGTTGAGAAATCTATCGGCGCCAAAGTAGACGCTTGAGCGTACCGGAGCGATTGGGCGATCGCATATTGGCCGAGAGCGGTGATCGCGCCGACAAAAGCAAAGAGTCCCCAATGGATCCAAGGCATCTCTTTCCAGATAGAATAAAGGAGTGGAGCTGTGACGATCATCATTACGACATTTGGATAGATTGCAATCGCCAAGCTATGTTCTGTAGCTGCAAGCTTTCTCATCAAAATCTTGTTGAGCGCGCCCAAGAATGTTCCCGCCAAAACTAAAATGACAGCCCACTCGAAGAGGTCGGTTCCTGGGCGCATAGCGATGAGAACGCCGATCATTCCAATTCCAACAGCAGCCCATTGCTTAGGTCCCGCCTGTTCCTTCAAAATGAGTGAGCTCAAGATAATCATAAAGAAAGGCGAAGTGTAGCTGATCGTGTAGATCGTAGTGAGAGACGCCATGGAGAATGCGAACATAAACGAGTAAGTGTAGGCCAAGTTCACACCCAGGCGAACCAGATGCTGCAGAGGATATGAGGTCGCTAAAATTTTGCTTGGCCCTCCTTGTAGAAACATAGCAACACAGAGAGGGACAAACCGTGTAAGAGCTCTCAAGAAGGTAACTTGCTGGACCGAATAGGTCCCCATGAGATGTTTTACAAAAGCATCGGAAAGTGGATAGAGAGCCAATCCTCCGATCATCAGTATCACTCCTAAAAATGCCCTATCTTGAAGTTTACGTTCCGAATTCATGTTCCTTCCAATGTTTTTGTGTAACGGTTACACGTCCCAGAATTTTACCGATATATCGACACAAGATCAAACACATTCGGATCTTTACAGAAAGATAATATTTATTTTAAAGAAACACAACTATCTGTATATGAAAATTAAATAGATCGACTCGTCAAATTATTTTCATTTCTGAGGTTTTTCCATGGTCAACCAAAATAGCAGCAATCAGAACACTGTAAATTTCTCAGTCACTACACAGACAGCGACTCCCTTCACCTCAGCTTTCGGCTCAGGCGCTCTAATCAATAATGCCTCTGGCACCGATAATACAGCCGTAGGAAAAGATGCTCTCAGGCCAAACACCTTCGGCACAGCCAGCACAGCCGTCGGTTCTGGCGCTTTGTCTAGCAGCATAACAGGCAATGCAAATAC